>NZ_KQ130497.1 GCF_001050375.1 Catenovulum maritimum
CCGCATTAAGTAGAGATGCTGTGAAATTTATCGAACGCGCAAAGAATCAACCTTTTATGTTGTATATGTCTTATAACGCACCGCATACACCTTTACAGGCACCTGAAGAAACCATTGCTAAATATAACCATATACCCAATAAAGAACGACGTATTTATGCCGCTATGATAGATGAGATGGATAAAGGTATAGGCATGTTAATTGCTGCATTAAAACGCACTAATCAGTATGAAAATACGTTGATTTTCTTTTTGTCAGATAATGGCGGCGTGTATCCTGAATCTTGGCAACCAAACTTTAACTGGTCTGATAACAGCCCATTTAGGCGGGGTAAAGTTGCATTATTAGAAGGCGGGATCCATGTTCCATTTATTGCACATTGGCCAGCAAAAATTAAACAAGGTTTTGAGTTTGATGGCTTAGTTTCTTCACTTGATATTGCAGCGACCTCAGTCGCAATTGCTGGCGCTGATACCAGTGATGGGAAATTAGAAGGGGTTAATTTACTACCTTACCTGACACAAGAAAAAACTAATTCACCTCATCATGCTTTGTTCTGGCGCTTAGAAGAAGCGGATCACATATACGCAGTACGAACTATGAAAGCTAAATATATGCGACAGCCTTTGCCTGATGTTGGGCGGTCCTTTTTTGATATGGAAAAAGACCCGTACGAACAAAATAATTTAGTGGATCAACGGCCAAAACAACAAGCCGAGTTAGCAAAGTTATGGAACCAATGGAATAGTAAAAACATCAACAATATCTTGTTGCAATCTTGGGAATATAAGAAGGTGCGCAATGATTTTTACCAAGAACTATACGAAAAAAACAAAGCCGATGCCGCAGCACAACCAAGTTATTCTATTGAATAAACTGAGAGTTTAGTCGACTCAATACTTGTGTTATATGACAAGGAAGTCACTGTTATTTTTACCCCATGTTTTATTCACTACTATTGGTGAATATTAAACTTATGCATAACTCACCTAATTAATTCACCGTTATTGGTGAATTTAATTGAATGAAGTTAGTAACTGGACAGTCACTTATATTCAGATAACAAATAGACATTAGTCGTAAGTGATTGTCATTTATATGTTTTAACAATACCTGTCATTCATAGGCACTGTTGAAATAAATAACCAATACTTAACCACTCCTAGTTTTTTGTTATATATCACTTTACTGCATTCGACATACACAACACCAAGCTAATAATAGCGGATAGATTAAAGCGAAATTGGCCGTTTAATATTATATAGCTCCTAATTCCAACTCTTGTTTTTATACGCTAATTGCGTATACTTATCCGATTGAATGTATTTTTATTGAATCGTCTATTTTTGAAAAATGGCGGAATGATTACCTTTCGGAAGAAGACTTTCGCCTTTTTCAAGCTGAATTAATGTCAAACCCTAAGGCCGGCGATGTGATTCAAGGTACTGGAGGCTTGCGAAAGCTGAGGGTCTCTAGCAAAGGGAAGCGTGGTGGTGCTAGAGTTATCTATTACTTTTTAGATCAAAAGCAACGCTTTTATCTTTTAACTATATACGCAAAGAACGAGATGCCTGATTTAACATCGGAGCAAAAGAAACAACTTAAATCCTTTATGGAGGCATGGCGCAATGAACAATCGTAACTTATTCAATGAATTAAGCTCTGCATTAGTTGAGGCTAAAGAACATTCAAAAGGAAAATTGACCCTAAAAAATCATGAAGTAAATGATATAAGTGACTTAAATATTTCACCTGACGAAATTGTTAGTATTCGAGAGCAATTTAATATGTCACGAGGTGTATTTGCTAACCTACTTCACACGTCCTCTCGTACTTTGGAAAACTGGGAACAAGGCAGAAGCACTCCGAATGGGCAAGCCATCACACTTTTAAAATTGGTGCAAAGACACCCTGAAACACTCTCTCATATTGCAGAGCTATAACAAGCATTAAATAAAAACACTTCTAAGCTTACCGAGATCATGATTGGCTAGGTTTAGCAAACCTAACTTAATCAAATTAGAAATCATGTGTGGTCGCTATTGTTAAAATTAATAAATAACAAATGCTTAACCACACCTTGTATTTTGTAGGCGCGAAGCTTGCTCGCGTTTTCGTGAGAAGAAACTGTTTAGTTTTTTGTCTTTTGTTATATATCAGTGTGCTGCGCTCTGCATACGCAACACCGCTCTATCTGGGCAGATAACCAAAATAGCAAAGAAATCACCGCTATTTTTTACCCCATGTTTTATTCACTACTATTGGTGAATTTAATTGGATGAAGTTAGTAACTGGACAGTCAATTATATTCAGATAACAAACAAATAGGAATTGGTCGTAAGTGATTGTCATTTATATGTTTTAACAATGCCTGTCATTCATAGGTATTCATGTTTAAATGATATTGAGCGGTAAAAAAATCGTCTGCTAATAACTTGGTATTTTCCAACTGTAAACTCAAGTTAAAAAGGGCTGGATCTCCTTTGAGGTGCACTTTATTAAACACAATTCTCTCAATTTGGTAGTTATCTGCTTGGTAATAAATGACGACCTGTTTAACCCCTTTCTGTTTGGCATTTTTATTTGCAGTGATGCGTGATAAAGCCAGCCCATTTGCGCCAATAGCCTCAGATTGTGCTTGATAACTGAGTTGATATTTTTCGGTTAAGTTGGTTAATAAGCTTGCAAAATCCATAAAAGCCATGCCAATAGCATCACCGGCAATCGGTATTTTTATATCTGATAAATCAGCATAATATTTTATCTGTTGTTTGTGATCTAACTTCCAGCTGCTACTGATATCACGACCTCGAATCAAACGTCCTTTGTCAGTTGTTTGCACAAAAACATAGTGATCTTTGCCACGCACGTATAAACGTGAATCATCTAGCCAATTTGTTTTGTTGATTGGCTGCGTGTCTATTGGTGCCAGATTAATTTTGTATAGTCGGTCGCCTAAGTTGGCAAGCCGTTCAATTAGGTTGTTCACTTCGGCCAGTGCTGGATTTGTAGGTAAAACCCAAATAGACAAAGTGATAACCAGTAAACATACTGAGGCAGCTAAACTGAGCCAATAATTCTTTTTGACGGGAAATTGCACGAGTTTGCTATTAGACTGTGGACGATTTATCTCCTCCATCACTTTGTTAATTCGCTGTTCAGTTTGTTGTTGCGCCAACTGTTTGTCTTGATAAACATCCTGCAACAAGGCGTGTATAAGTTGTTGTTGAGCGTGTTGTTTATTCGATAGCTTATTGTTCATGTTCACCTGCCATAGCGGTTTTTTTAGCTAAACAGTCAAATAAAATTTGTTTGGCTCGTTGTAAGCGTTTTTTTAACGCTTCAGCTGAAATTTGTAATTGTTGCACGATTACGGCATTTTTTTGTTCGTGCAGATATCTAGCTTCAATGGTTTGTTTGTAGCTGTTGGGCAACTGTTCGATACATTGGTTTAATGGTGCAATTTTATCTTGCCAGCTATCACCAGGTGTTTGTTCGAGAGTGTGAATGTGCAGCTCTAAATAATCTAAAACCTCTTGATTACACAGTAAGATTTCAGTTTTTGACTTACGGTAATGTGTTAAAACATGCATTTTAGCTATACCTCTAAGCCAAGGCGCAAAGGGACGAGATGTGTCAAAGTCATCTAGTTTTTGCCATGCAGTTACCATGGTTTGTTGAAATATTTCATCGACTAAATCAGGTGTTTGTACCAAAGCGCGCAAATACGTTAATAGCATTTGGCTGTGTTCGCGCATTAGTATTTCAAAAACTTTATTTGGCTGCATTTGTGTCTCACGTTGACTAACTTAACCTGAACTAGGGATTACAACTTGCTTTCTAGAAGCTATTTTTCCTCATAACCACGTTGAATTCGCTAGTAATAGCCAGCTATTACGTACTCAAATTCGCCTTGTTCTAAGAAAAAATATCACTCTAGAACCAAATCATCTCTATTTCATTGTCAATTCAATATATTAGCTAACTTGTTATCCCGAGTTCAGGTTAACTTATTTATTATTGTTGCTGTTTGGTAAAAAGGGGACAAAAAATAAAAAATTAAGTTTTTGTCCCTTTTTCAGTTGGCAACAACAATTAATAACATGATGAGTCAGTTTTAAGAGATGTAGGTATGACCAAAATAATTAATTGTCTAGTTTCCACTATAGTGCTTTGTGGGTTATTAAGCTCGCCAGCATTTGCTAAAAATAATGCTAAGCATGCCGACGAATATAGTGGTCGGCACGATGAAAAAAATGTTCGTATGGCGGTGACCTCCAAAGCTTTTACTTGGTTAAGTGGCTCACCTGCAGACAATGAGAAGTTATCACCGGGTAAGTCGGCACAGTTTTTCGGTTTTGTTGCTTTACGTTATCAATCGGGCCGAGTCGCTAGACGAGGTGATATAGCGCATGCATTTCATCAATTAGCCACGGTTGAGCAACGCCAGAGCATTAAAACTGCTGCGCTTGAGGTACTACCCGTTATTGAACAATGGTGGCAAGTACGTTCAAAAATTCTAAGCGAGTTAGAAAATCACTTATATACGGGCGCAGAATTAGAGCAACATAAACTCTATGAATTGGCCGCTGAATTTGGCTGGTTAAACGCCCAAGCTGGCTTAATTGAAGCTAATGCTTGTGCTGATGTCGAAAAAACATTAAACACACAGCAATGGCAATCACTTAAAAAATGGCGACAAGATCCCGCATTAACGAGTCAAAATAAACGCAAATCTCAACTAAAAGAGCAATTACCAACAAAGCAAGCGATTGAGCGCTATACCGATATTTTTGCTAAATGTTTTACTTATTTAACCGGTAGTGTTGCTGACCGACAAATTATTCCGCTTGGCCAACCAGCACAATTTTTTGGTTTTGTCTCCATTCGGCATAAAAGTGGTCATGGCGCTAAACGTGGTGAAATCGCCAAACGTTTTGACAAATTATTATCTAAGCAGCAACAGGGTTATTTGCAGGGCACAACGGATGTTTTAATAAATGAAATAGCAAAATTCAAATCTATCCGCAGCGAACAAATGCAACACATGGATAGAGTGAGAATCAATAGTCAGCAATCGTTTGATTTAACTGCTTATAAACAAGTGGCTTATCAACTGGGAATTGCAGAAATACGCTGCGCTATGATTGAAGCGCAAACCTATCGAAAAATTCGCACACTGATGACAGCCAAGCAATTGGAGAAAATGATGTTAATGCGAGCTGACTATGTGTTGGATAATAAAAATACAGATATAGTGGTCGGAATTGAACGTGGCCAGCAGTTATTCAAGTTATGTTCTGGTTGTCATCAAATTAACAACCAGACTGCACCAAATTTACAAGGTGTTGTTAATAGAGCAATCGCAACCGAACAATTCGATTATTCTAAAGCGATGCAAGCGCAACAAACTGGAGTTTGGACGGTAGAAAAGTTAGATGAATTTTTAACCTCACCAAACAAAAGCATACCAGGTAATAAAATGGGTTTTACTGGAATAATTAATCAAGCTGATCGTCAGGCGCTAATTGAATATTTACAGACATTGAAATAACAGTTGGCAAGGATGGGTATACCAAGCAACTTAATCGACTAATGGCGCGCTTCAACATATAAGCTGAGTTAGGCGTGTAGGTCAGGTTTTGTAGGTATTGTTAAAGTCACATATATTGTCGGGCGTGAGTTATTAAGAATTAATCCGCAAGGTTTAGTTATATGAGCATGGAGACAAACTATGTTGCTGAGCTGAATAATATTGTGTTTTTTAGCGGGCAAGAGTCGGCTACTCCTCTTGCGGTTAAAACAGGAAGTGCATTTTATTGGCGGTGTTGCGATAGCGATGGAGTTAGTTGCTGAAAGACTATTTTTCAAGCCGTGAAGTTTGCGAGTTTTACTTGAGGCAAGTTGTATTGGAGGGGATGTCCGCTACCAATTTTATGCTAGATTATTTGCATATTTTCCATTTGAGTTATTTCAACTAACTGTACTTGCGTAAATGTAGGCATTAGAATGTGTGCCGTCTATTAGGTTGGGACAGCCGACACCTAAACTGCAAAATACTCAAATACAAGGCTAATGTTTTGTTGAGTGGGCAAAGTGGATGCTCCCCATAAATTTACTTGGAAGTAAAATGAAAAACAAACTCTCAACTTTTTTATCAGTGTCTCTGATAACATTATTACTCTCTGTTAGTTCTGCATTTGCAGGCATTAATTTTGAGAAAAATCAACTTGAGTTGATTGTAGCAGCAGGCTGCAACCATAAAACAATGTACGTTCCATATTTCTCGGAGCAAGCCAATTTTGATGAAACAAATATTCAGGTTAGTTCCGATACAAGCTGGGCCGCAGCAGTTGTAAATACTACGACTAATCAAATAGAAATTAGCTTTGATACTGATGAGTTAATTGCTTCGTATACTGCAACCATCTCAGTTGATGATGGTGAAAAAGTCAGTGAGCTATTTGTGCATGCAAATGTACAAGCACTGAACATATATCGCCTTATAGATGACCCATTTCGATCCAAAACTTATGCTATTCAGCGCAATAATACTGAGCAGGGAAGCATCATTGCTTTTGATCCAATTGAAGAAAAAATACTTTCTTGTTTAACCGTAGGAAAAAGTCCAACCGATTTTGTGATCAATGAAGACGGTTCAGAACTATTAGTTGTTAACAGTGTTAGTCAATCAATTGATGTGATTGATTTAGATAATTTTTCACATAAAGAAAGTATTACTTTGCCAAGTTATTCTGCTTGGGGAGATGTAGACGATACGACTGCAAATATTGATTTAGGGCCAAACGACGTTATTTATTACTCAGATGGTGCCTGGGGGCCTGTGTTACACGTATTGAGCCGAAGTAGTGGAGAGCTGCTACAATCTGTTCTGTATGATGGCTCTGAATATATTTCGAACGATACAGGGTTTATGGATTTTGCGGTTACAAGCGATAAGAAAACCCTAGTTGCAATGCCTCAATATGGATGGTCTGCTGGTGGGCATTCGAGTAATGTCGCTCACTACAGCATAAATAACGACGGTACAATTAATTTAGTTAAACAAACATCCATAGATGGGTTTGCTCGCGAGCCTTTTGAAGCTCCCGTTCTGATAAGTGACGATGATCAAACTGTAGCTATGAAAACCATAGTAACAAGGGTCAAAGACGAAGGAAATGTTAAACGAGTATTGCCCAAAGCTATCTGGTCAATGAATCCAAATGCGACTGTTGTTGCTACTCAAGACGCTTTATATGACGCATCAACAGGCAATAGCTTATATGATATAGATTCAGGTGATTCGTGGAATTCAAACTATACCTATACTAAAGCACAGGCTTTTACGTCGGATTTTACCCGATTTGTTTATTTTGATAGTAGCAGTCGGTCGCTCAAAGTTGTGAACCTAATTGAAGAAATTGGTTTAGATTTGATAGGGCGCTCTCTTTATCCAAATAATGGCGCGGTAATTATTTCACCTGACGTTTTAACTTGGACACCACTTGCTGGTATTGACGAATATGACGTTTACCTGAGTACTGATGAGTCGGCAGTTATTTCGGCCAATACTTCATCTTCAGTGTATTTGGGGAGAGTAAGCGGGACAAGCCATGAATTAGCGACTACCTTAGCAAGCGACACCAAGTATTTTTGGCGAATTGATCCGGTTTCAAGAACGGGTGTTGAAACGGGTAGTATTTATAACTTTTCTGTTTCAAACATAGGGTTAGACAAAACCGAAGTTAATGCAAAAACAGTTATCGGTCATGCAAAGTATATGGTTGATATTCAATTAACATCTGAAAATGCAGGAGTGGCTTGGTCTGCTACGGCAGAAGATAGTACTTGGATCTCGTTTGTACAAAATACCGGTACAACCCCCTCCACCCTCAGCGTTCAACTCAGTGCCGCTGCCTTAGAAAAAGGCGTTCATAAGTCCAATATAACAATCACTACGGATGAAGGGGAGTTAAAAATACCAGTTCAACTTCAGGTCGAAGCTTTAAATATTACCCATATTCGCAGTGATAAAAACACCTCTACAGTCTACGCTATCAGTGAAACTACAGACGTTGCTGCTAAAGCGTATTTACTCGAAATAGATTCAACCAGCGAAACCATTAACCGAGTTTTGCCTGTAGGTAGCTCGGTTACTGACTTTACGATTCACTACGCCGACAAGTTAATTTACGTAACTAACTGGAAGGCAGGTAACTTGTTAGCGATTGATCAAGATACCTTTACATTAAAAAGTACATTGGCTTTTCAACCTGCTGGCGCCACAGGCTATTCGCAAGGAGATGTTTATCGCGTAGCCGCGGGTGTTTCGCAAAGATTAATAGTTGAAGAAGAAGACCAGTGGATAAACATTAGTTTATACAACACAAATAGTCAGGCAACAGAAGATGATGCGCATGTTCGAGAGGGCGGTGGAGCTTTTGATCCAACTGGCAGGTATTATTATCACGGTGAAAATAACTCATCTGGAGCGTCAATTATAAAATTTGATACCCTTGGTGATGTTTTCACTAACTTAGCTGAAATACGCCCAGAGCAAATGAATAGTTATTATGGCTCAAGAACAGTTGTGGTTTCAGAAAATGGCGAACGGGTTTTTTGGGCTGGCGCTGTGTTAGATAAAAATTTGGAGCCAGTTTGGGGCACGAGTGAAATGATTTATTCTGCGTCGACAGATGGCCGCTATGCGTTTGGTCAGTCAGGTATATATGACATTAATTTACGTCGTCAAATTTTATCTATGCCAGCTCAAACAACAGCAAGTGGGTATAATTCCACGAGTAAAAAGTTAATTGTGCAAGTGGATGGGGCCTTAGCGTATTATCAAATATCTTCCCCAATCAGTATACCTGCACCAGTGTTGCAAGCTGGCGACCCTTCCTATGATTCGGTTAACCTGAGTTGGAATGATAAATCGTTAGAATCTTCGTTTGTTATTCAGCAGCGTGTTTTGAACTCAGACACATGGAGTCAAGTAACAGAGACAAGTGCTAATGTTACCAATTGGATTGCCAGTGAGCTATCGGACAATCAACCTTATGAGTTTAGAATAAGAGCAACGACGTCTGAATATAGCTCGTCATGGAGCAATATTGTGATGGTTACCACTTTGGATAAGCCCAACCAACAGCCTCTGGCTACTGATGATAGGCTTGCTTTAGATGCTCAATCTGCCCAGCGTTTTAGTTTGGTGGACAATGATAGTGATTTTGATGGTGCTATAGATGTGACTTCATTGGTGCTTGTGGCGCAGCCGCAGAGCGGCCAAGTTGAAGTGCATGACAATGGTGAGATTACTTATACTCCAGCAGACAGTTTTTCACTATCAGATAGCTTTAGCTATACGATTAAAGATAATGAAGGCGCGACTTCAAATGTCGCCACTGTGGTGGTGGCTTATTTAGCTGCACCAGTACTTACGGCTGGTAACCCATCTGTGAGTTCTATTCAATTAAACTGGACTTATGACAGTGCTTTCCAAGGTTATTTTGAAATACAAGAAAGACCACAGGGTAGCTTGTATTGGGGGGATGGTTCGCGTTACTCGTATGCACTAAGTTGGACGTCATATTATTTAGATTCTGGTGTAACTTATGAATATAGGATCAGAGCTATCTATTCAAACGCACAATCTCAATGGAGTAACCTAGCGAGTGCAACTGTGTTGGGTGAGATTTCTGGTCCAATTATAACGCCAGATCCTAATCCAAATACTAAACCGGTAGCAAACGCTGACGTTATCAATATGTCTAGTAGACAGTCAGTTAGTTTTAACGTCACGAATAATGACAGTGATGCTGAAAATGAATTGGATGTAAATTCTATTGTTATTAGCTCCACTGCAAAATATGGTGAAGTGCAAGTGAATAATAGTGGCCAGATTACTTATGTGCCTGGGGATAAATTTGTAAACACCGACTCATTTTCTTATGTAATCAGTGACTACCGTAATGCAGTTTCAGAGCCTGTTGAAGTTTCGCTTATTTATATGCCTACGCCTACGTTGAGTATTAGTAATTTAAAGTCGACTGCGATCGAACTGAGTTGGAATTCGGATAACTTATCACAAGCTGAATTTTTACTTGAAAAGAGGGAATCAGGCAGCAGTAGTTGGGACAATATGGGGGCGTTATCGGGCTCAACTTATACTGATAGCAATGTAGAACAGGGACGTACTTATGAATTCCGCATTCGTTCTGTTGCGGGGGATTTTAGTTCGGTGTGGAGCAATCATGCGTTTGCCACTGTGCCTAACCAAAGCCAAGCTGAGCCTAAATCAGAACCATCAAGCGGCGGTTCTTTTGGAACTTGGTCTATATTAGTGCTGTTACTTGTGTCATTAAGATCTTTAGCCCAAACAAAAATTTAATATATCATTTTGACGGAAATGTATTGGCCTTGTGCCAATACATTGATGTGCAACTACCTCGAAATTCAATTTAATATTATAAGTTTTCTTCACACCAAATTTAATTCCAGCTCGCTTATCTCTTAACACCTAATTCGCCTTCAGATCCAATTAACAACTGAATATTGCTAGAATTTTTATCTAACCTGAACTCTGGATAACAAGTTAGCTAATACGTTGTAATTTATAACTAAGTTTATTCATAACTCTTCTAGGGAGGTAATTATTCTTAGAGCAAGGCGAATTTGTGTACGTAATAGCTGGCTATTACTAGCGAATTCAACGCAGTTATAAGGATAAGTAGCCCCTAGAAAGCAAGTTGTTATCCAGAGTTCAGGTTATCTAGTTGGCTGATGCCTCCTATAGACGCTTGTTGGTATCGGTTTAAACACACTCCTTCAAAATTTTGTTGTAGTTGGTTAACATATTTAATTGATAGTAGGCACTGTTGCATGCTTACATTGTTAAAATCATAAATAACAAATATTTAACCACACTTTGTATTTTGTAGGCGCGAAGCTTGCTCGCGCTTTAGTGAGAAGAAACGGTTTAATTTTTTGTCTTTTGTCATATACCACTTTGCTGCGTTCGGCATACGGAACACTGAACCATCAGGACATATAACTAAAATAACAAAGAAGTTGTCGCTACTTTTACCCTGTCTTTTATTCATCACTATTGGTGAATATTTAACTTGTGCATAACTCACCTAATTAATTCACCGTTATCGGTGAATTAAATTAAATTAATGCTTCTGTGTATCTATAATCACTATATACGGTGATTAATTATTCTGGTTTCTAATAGGTAAGCAAATATGGCAAAGAAGGTTACTGTTTCTGACCTGCCTGATACAGCGTTTATCAATAATTCGGAAGTATTGGGGCAACTGATCAAAGCTAAACACACCAAACTTGGTATAAAACTGGCTGATTGTGCTGCTTTGTGTGGTATTGGTATTAACACATTATCTCGGCTTGAAAATGGTAATGGCAATTGCACACTAGCGGCTATGTTCTCTGTTTTGAATGGTTTAGGTATTAAATTAACCACTAGCGCGTTAGCTAACTCTGAAAGCCATGAGAAAAATGATAATTCAATAACAATTGAAAGCGAGTGGGTTTAGTCGTGTTATCAAAAAATAGTGCTCACCTTATAAAACCGCCGCTTGGCTAGCTAAAAGACCGTGTTCGGTTAAAAGCCGTAAAGAAGGTGCAGCCAAAAGTGCCCAAGATTGTATTTGGCCTATAGATGCTATGTTGAATTTGCTGGATTCAAATATACGAGATTAAGTGTGATAGGCATTACTTTATTTTTAAGTTGTTGTTATTTATATATTTTAACAATGCCTGTCATTCAGAGTTTGCAAAAAGCGGATCTTTAGGAGGTAGTAATAATACTAGTTAATTCATTCAGAACCATCGACCGATACGGCCGCTTTATTTAGATTATTATCAAAAAATGATTTAAGACTCTTTTTGTATAGAGCACCTTCAAAATCTAAATGACTGTTAACATATTTAGCAGCTCTGTATTTCGAATTTGGCGGGATTTCCTTCACTGTATCAATTTTACAACAGCCATAACCAACATCAATATTGATGTAAAATTGTCCAAACGAGAGCATATTGGGATCAATTAGTTCACCTCTACCGATCTCGCTGCAATTATCTGATTTATATACAAAATCGTCACAATTAGTGAGTATCCATTCATATTGTAGTTTATAACTCAATTGCTCTTTTTCAAATGATGTAACCCTAAAGGCACCATATAGTTTTTGATATGGGGGCTTTAAGCTATCAGCTGTAACTATTATCCACTCATTCTTTTTAAAATGTAGCGATTCAATCTCAAAGGACTCACTACTGCAACCCATAAGAGAAATTGAAAGAATTAAACTAACTAACGTTAGCATCCCGATACTCCACAAAATTTAACTTCTTCATATTCATCAATTACTATCTCGTAAACTCTTTCGACTTTGTGTTCAAAAGGTTCATCTACATACACAGTGCTTCTTATTGCGTGCAGGCCATTGGCAATCGACACAATGTCCGCTTTGAGCGATTTTCTGACACTTAGGAACTGCCCATTCACTATCTTTACAACATTGATTTAGGGTCTAGATGGGATGTTTTCCCATACATACCAAGAATCATTTATTTGTTCAGTCTTAGCATCATATGCGGCTTTAAATCGCGCAAATAAACTAGGGTCTTTAAGGTAGAATAAACTAGTTGCAGTACCCCTAGCTAAGATGCCTTCACTATTTAATGTAAACCATATAGCCATAATTTCACCAGAATCATAACGTGTGACTGCAATATTTATTATGCCCAAGTTTTTACATGTAACCATTAACTCTGCAAGTGTTTTCTTCTCAGTTTCGCTAAATTGCTCGTAATCTTTGATTAAAAGAGTTCCAAGATCAGGGTCTACTCGACTTATCAATTTATTTGAATCTAGTTTTAATATAATCTCGGTCAATACATAGTTGTGTTCACTAAAAAATGCTTTTGCTGAATTTTTACTATTAACATTTTCAGCGTAAACTGAAGTGCTTATGATGATTAAGGTAAATATGATAACTTTACTAATTGCTTGCATTGTATGCCTCCCAACCTGTCATAACTTTGTACGCATCGCCTTCATTATCTCCCCAGCTATATCCAAATTCAGTAGCCAATCTCGCTTCTGAATTTGAGAGGCTGAGCGCGTTTATGTCAAGCTCTTTCGGGTACCCTCCACCTTGTACAAAGGACTGGTATATGCCACCACCCAACAATGTTTGTGCTAAAGATAAACCCCGAGCAGCGGCAACATAACCAAAATGAACATTACCAAACTCTTCCATTAAAGATTGAGATAAACCATGCTTTACCAAATCAGGGTGGTTTTTATAGTCCCAGCCTCCACGGGTCCTTACAGCTTTGATAAACTGGTCAAGTGTCATTGTTTTTGCTAGCGCAGCGTTAGCATTTAAATCTATATTTAATTTTTTTATTACGTCATTAAATTTTGATGGGAACGTCCGCTCTGTACTCAAAGCTGTCCCATGTGCAAAATGAGAATATTCCATTAGCTGAAAATCAACACTATTTGAGTGACTAGCTGGCGTATGAATAACTCGAATATTCCCCCAGTTTCTTAGGTTTTGTATTTCAGCTTGACACTTGACTTGGCAGTATTTTTATTTAGCAAGCCAATCAAGAGCGTCTTCATCTATATATTCTTCTGAACAAACTGTACCTTCACTTGGCTATTTACCCGACTTAGCCTCTTCTTTAGTGACGCCAAAATCGGGACAATATGATTCCCCTCATACCCACTCGGATTAACCATACTCAGTTCAGTGGGTATGAGTACAGCGGTTATAACTTTGGCTATTAGTGGGGACTTGCACTAGTATATACGCACTTAAAAACCGGCCAATATTTGGGTCGTAAACCCGACCATTCATATGGATTAACCCATTATCACCTAATATTTCGTGGCCGGTATAACCTTTACTGGTTGTTGCTCCTTGCTCCACAGAGCTGTCATTGCTCATATTAGGATTTAACATTCGTCGCAAGCGCTCACATATTCACTATCCTAGGGTTGGCATAGAGTGGATGCGGATCTCTGCAGTTCAACTTTAACAGAAATACTTTAGTTATTATGCCGTAAGCAACGACTAAATTCAGTTTTCCACAAAGAAGTTTGTGAACAAATTACGCTGCCTTGCTATTTCAAGCCGTTTGATATGATAGTAGATTACATCAATCTTTATTTTCATTGTTTACTATTGCCACGGAGCGTATAACTATAAGGTGAAACCTTTAAATACCACCCTTTAGAATTCATACATTCAACAGTTATAAGCCACTTTATGAAGTCAGTTGGATCTTCTTCTTTTGAATAACGAGTTGGTAGAATCTCTATGCATTCTTCATATGCTCGCTCAACTCTTAAATTTACGTCGGCATAAGGTGGGGGTAGCGCTTTACTGCTATCACTCATTTTAGAACTTGTAGACCAATAAGTCGTATAGGCACAACTTAGTTTACATGCATTATCTGGATATGGATGTAAAAAACCAAATTCGTCTGCTTTCCCACTAGAAGCAATAATAGCTAGAAAAAATATTAACTTAGACATAATCACTCTCTAAAAATTTACTAAGTGACCTTTACCATCAAGGCCTTGATAAGACATATGAAATGTTATATTAGATGAAGCATAACGATTAAATACTTTAACATCATCCGGTGAGAATACATCGCAACAACCACTGGCATGGGAATGCCAATTTGCTCCCCAAACCCAACCTCTTGCTTGTTCTGCGCTAAAGAGGTCTACCGAGTGACTATGATAATTAGTTCCTAGCCCACCGAATCGCCATGTATCAAAATCTACAGATAATTGAACCGTAATCTCAACATCAAATTTTACAGCTAATGGATGAACATTATCATTTAACCAATTTAACGCTTTTTGCTTGGCATTTTTTCCATTGAAAAATTGTTTTAATACTTTGCCATTCAACTCTGAATATTTTTTTTAAATTGCTTTAAACCTTCTTCCGTTAATTTATCATTATTCTCATAAGTGAACCCATCTCCCAAAGTCCGCTCCGTACTCTTTTGTTCATTTGCTACTTTGTTGATCCAAATAGAATTCGCACCATACAACAGCCTCAACCTCCAAAGCGGAACATTAGTTTTCGAATCATCACACTTCAACCCAGTTGGGTCAATAAAGCCCATTGGATTATTATTCGCATCAGTATTTTGAATCTAGCTTTGGTTGCAAACCTACTTGCTTTGAAGAACAAGAGCAAGTAACAGTCCTTTATCGTGATGGTAATGCTAAAGACCCAAGAATAAGTGATTTTATGTCGCTATGGTTACCAAGCCTACTTTTATTGGGCATTGGTACTAGTTTTATTGTTGTAAGTTTCTTCCAAATAAAAAGGTTACGGGGCAGTATAGAAATGAATTGACAGGTATTGTTAAAACCATAAATAACAAATATTCAATCACACCTTGTATTTTGTAGGCGCGAAGCTTGCTCGCGCGTTCATGAGGGTAAATTATTTAACTGCTGTTATATCTCTTAATTGCGCTCGATATACGTAGCGCTGAACTATCAGAACAGATGCCTAAACCGGAAAAGCTCATCGCTATCTTTTACCTTTTGTTTAAGGTTTTAAGTTGACAATGTTGGTTGGAATTAATAGGTATTTAAATTATATTATTCAACTTAATAAAAACGCAGGCTCATCAAAGCGGAATCAGCCAGCTTAATATATTGCTAGACGAGTTAAGGAAAGCTATGAGCCATATAAATCAGTTTAAAGAAAATAAGAAAAAGCAAAGAAACTACACAATACTGTTTTTAGTGTTTTGGGGCCCTTCTTTAATTTTAGGTTATACAAAAGCACCAGACCCATATTTAATAAATTTGTTTTTAAAATGTTTTGGTTTGTATTTTATATATCGAGCCTACAAATATTCTTTATGTCCAAACTGTGAAAAAGCTCCAGGTTGGGGCTGGCGAGTCAAAAAATGTAAAGCATGCGGTGAAAAACTCGTATAGCAATCGCATAAGGGTGGGCGTAAACTTTTCGTGCCACTGATGTTAGGGTTATTCTTTTCACCAAATTCAAAGGATATTTATACTATGGAGAGTATCTACAATGAAAAATTTGAAGCGAACCTAATATTCAATGGTGGAAATGCTTAGCTTAGTTTCTGTTTGGTCTGAACTATTAGTAACTGTAAAATATATTAATCAGAAATAGGAGAACTATAAATGAAAAGTCTTTTGGCATTTGGCGCTTTGTTGGCCGCTGTAATTCAATTATTCAATTACTTATTTATTAAGAGTAAATATAACAATTTCCTTAGTGTGAAAGGTAAAATCATTAAGTGTAAACTTGATGATTTCAGCAATCCTGACGGTAGCCGGGAATTCAAAGCAAATATAGAAATAGAGTATGAATACCAATCAAAAACATACCAATGTTCAACTCCAGTATTAAGATCGTTTGAATTATTTCCAGCCTACCAAGTTGAAGCAAACTTAGCGGGTAAACATAAAGAAGGTGATATTGTTGATGTTAAATTTGACGTCAATAAACCAAGTAGAGGTTATATTTCAATTGCCCCTCTCAGCATAATTTCGAGTCTTTTGCTCGTTACCTCTGCGTCAGTTGCTAGTGCTTACCTCTACTATGTTAAATTTATTTTAGGATAAAAATTTTATCATCATGCTAAGACAAGATTAAACCGTAACAAAAACATCAAATAGATTTAAAATCGTTAGCAATATTAAGGAAGGTTATGCGTATTATATTTACACTGTTTTTTGCTTGTTTGGTGGCTGCGTGCCAATCGACTCAAGAAAATATTCCTGATTCACCCGCTAGCCCAATTGTGCGAATTGCGCCTGCATTCCCTGCTGCAGCTGCACGAGATGGTGTGGAGGGATGGGTTAAGTTAAAATACGACGTTGGTTCAGATGGTAAAGTATCCAATATCGCTGTAGTTGAATCACAGCCTAAACGTATATTTGACAGAGCTGCTAAACAAGCTGTGGTTAAATGGATTTATAAACCTGCGACGGAAAATGGAAAGCCTATAAAATCTCAAGTTGAAATATTGCTTGAGTTCAAATTAGGTGTATAAAATTGTAAACAAAGGACGCTTAAGGCTTGGCTAAAATTAATGACAGCCACTGTTAAATATTAGTTGCAGCTAAGGCTTAGGTCTCACTTTGCTAAAACAGGTTTTAAAATTAAAAAGATGGGTTTATTATCCATACAAGCGCATAAGCCGTGACAAATAAAGCTTGGCTTTTGTCACTTAATTCCTCAGTTTAGCCAAGCAAATTATTTGCCCGTTAGCGGTCAAAAGTAAGGTTTATATTAAATGGAATTTTTTGAACAAGTAATTTTTGAGATGTATGGCTTTTCATTGCTTGAGTTTCTATTTTACGCAATTGATACGCTTGTAATAACTGCTTGCTTTATTGTGTTTCTAATTGCTTCTTTTAAACTACATCGTCGCTTAAACAACAGTGACACTAAGCTTTTATTTATCTCATGTTTAGTTATGTTTGTTCTAAGTATTGTTTCCGGAGTTATAGCCGAATCGGGCTATTCAGAAGAGGGCTCTCTTTCTTTAGTTGAGTTAATATTGGTTTATCTTCCAACCTTGGCAGCTGTATTTATGACCGTTGGAATTTGTAAGGTATTCAAAGGGATCAAAGGTGTTCAATCCAATGACAGCTAACAAGCAATAGGTAATGGTTTATTATAAATAAAGCTTCGCTGGTTAGATTTAAACAAACAGTTTTGCCAAGCATTATCGCTCCATATCACAGCGATATTCAGGCAAAGTTAAGAAAATCTGTTTATCTGTTCAACTTATTGAGCAGCATAGCTCGGAGTTTTCTCGCCGTTACATCATCAATTGGGTTTAAAACTCCTCTGCTGGCAGGTGGAATGTGTTCTTGAGGCTTTGGGTTGAAAATATAGTGATCAAACATTTCTTGCCAAATTTTTCTTTGGTTTTCCGGTAAATCACGAATAGAAAGCATGGCATGGTATAAAGCATCGGTTGGCGCAGCCATGAAAATATCGACTGGTCGCCACCAATAATTAACTAAAATATTAAACTTGGATAATGCTTCTACATGATGCCACCACATGCTTGGAATAAATAGGGCATCGCCTGCCGCTAATTCGGCAACTTGGGCTGCTGCGAGTGCTTGTTTAAATTTAGGAAACGATTGAAAATCCGGATGCTGAAAATCGACTAAACTTGCAGATTGTCCAGCCGGTGTAAAGTCGAGTGGGCCAATATACAGGTTATCTAATTGCTCAGGTGGAAATAAGGTAAAACGCCTTTTTCCTGCGGCTACGCAGGCTAAATTGTCAGGTATATCGTAATGTGCGGCAATTCGAGAGGCATTGCCTAACCACAAGCTGACTAAAGAAACCGATTTTAAAAGTTCAACATCATTCTCGCTGCGAAAGCCTGGTAATATATGTTCAACAGCGGTCGAGCCAACATAGTAGGCATTATTATCTGGATTTAATCTGATTCTTTCTATGATGGATTCTAAACTGGTATTTTCTCGGCTGAAGTTAAAATCGGTTATTTCTGAGTTATAAAAATATCGCCCTTGTTCTTGCTCTGGTGCAATGAGCGCGTGAACCAATTTTTGGTTGTATTTTTGTAGCAGGTAGGCTTGTTGAGCTTCAATGGTTTCAGCTTTTACTAGAGGCCAGTCTGTGATTAAGCCTCTAACAATAAAGGGCTGGGTCGAGTTTAACTTTTCTTTGGTAAAGTCAGATTTGTCAATCTCGCTTACTTGTTTTAAGCTCGCGTAGTCTACCGACATGCAATTATCCTTGTGTTAACCTAGCATTTTTAGCATCAATTAATTTAGTTATGTTACCCAAAGAGGCAATGACCATGTAAATCATTTTTAGGTATGACTTTTGATGCAGAGCGTATAGGTTAGCATCTGATAAATTATCTAAGGTATTTTCATTTATCGTGTATAAATTACCGAGTTGATGCTTACTGCCATCTTTCAATTCAACTTCAATATTCACAGATTCTAATAAATCTAATTCCACTAAAGCATGAATAAATTCATCATTTTGTTGATGGCCTTGGTGAATCGCATTAAGTGTGCTGGCGATTTGCTCTAAATATTCAGACTGGCCACCTTGTGGTAAAAAGACACTTTCGCCTTCCGTCTCACTCACCCTTGGGCTATCCATATCGACATGGACAACCGCTTCTTCTGTGATAGCGCCATTTTCGTTTTTGGTATTAAAACCAATTAAAAATGGTCTTCTCGCTATGGTTAATGGAATATAGTTAGCGTTCCAACCTGCTTCGCTTAAGTATAAATTTTCACCCTGTTCAAAGCCAAATAGCGCAATTGACTCAAATTTATTACTTAAATTGTTTTTCATAAAAAAGATAGGGTAGTGGACCTGAGCATCGGCATATTCAAATGGGAAAATATTGGTATAGCTGGCATCGTCACCTAAACCGGGTCTATGTTCAGTAATAATCTTTAAATCTTTATGTGTGACGTTGTCCAGTAATTGATGATTTGGCATGTTATATACTCGATTAAATTGTGAATTAAATTTTGTGCAAGCCTTGTTGCTTAATGTCGTTTATTAATTGCCTGTTTTGCGGTAATCCACGTAACAGCTTTTCGGTTAATTGCACATTATGCTGAAAGTGCTGCTTAGCCAGTGCTGCATTTGTGTTAGCGCGCTTTTGGCTAGCTGACGGTTGGGTTTTAAAGCCCATTCCATATAAAACATATTGATAACTAGCCGACGGGAATACTTCATCAACTTGGGTAAAGTCGTTATGCCAAGGTGTATGGTATTGCCATAATGCGAGTAGCTCTTGTAAATCGTCCGGTATCGTTTCAGAGCGGCAATTGTCTACCCAATAAGCTGTATCAGTTCGTTTAGTTAATACATAATGTAGTTTTAAAAAGTCAATTATTCTATCCCAGCGGTATCTAAACTTTTGGTTAAAGCGTTTGGCGATAACAGGCATTACCTCTCTGGTTTCTGGTAGTTGTTCGCTGATCATAGCCGAAGATAACTCGACTAATACCAAAGCAGAAGCTTCTAAAGGCTCTAAAAACCCAGCAGATAAGCCAACAGCGACACAGTTTTTGTGCCAAAAAACTTCTCTATGACCTGGGTTTATATCAATTTTTCTTGGGGTTAGCTGGCTGTCATCTGCTTGTAAATTTTGTCTTATGTACTGTCTTAATTCTGCTTCTGCTTGATCGTCTGATATGTGCTGACTTGAGTAAACATGACCCACGCCACGGCGAGAAGGTAAGCCTATATCCCATACCCAACCAGCAGATTGAGCGGTTGAAATGGTGTGAGATGCGATTGGACTGGTTTCTGTTTGGTAAGGTACATGTACTGCAAGTGCTGTATCGTTAAATAATATGTGCTTTTTACTGATAAAAGGAATTTGGTAATGCTGACCCAGTAATAAAGATTTAAAGCCAGAGCAGTCAATAAACAAATCGCCTAACAAATCCCCATTGGCTTTGGTGCTTAGGCTTTTAATATCGCCATTTACCTCAGGGTTTACTTGGGTGACATGATCCAAAACATGTTTAACCCCTAACTTTTCTGTGCAGTGTTTTTGTAAAAACTGAGAGAATTTTCCTGCGTCTAAATGGTAAGCATAGTTGGCGACATGGGCAAATTCTGGGGTATTTTTTTGTTTTGGTGCTAAGCCTTTTTCGCAAAGGTAACCTTGAAAGCTGACCGCATCAGTAAAATTTTTATTGGGGCAAATTTGTTGCCAATAATTGGCTAAGTTAACTTCTGTATAGCCTTGTGGTAAAACGAGCGGGTGGTAATAAAAGTCGTCAGTTTGACCAGTCACCCAGCCAGCAAATTTAGCACCTTGCTTGAAGGATGCATCACACTCTCGAATAAAGTCGGTTTCGGATATACCCATTTTTTTGAGTGTACCGCGCATTGTTGGCCAAGTTCCTTCGCCAACGCCTATCGGTTTAACGTCAGGCGATTCAATTAATGTCACTTTAACACCAGAGTCAGAATGACTCATGTGCTCTGCGGCTATGGTTCCTGCAGTTAACCAACCTGCTGTTCCGCCACCTAGAATAATAATTTGCTTTATCGGCTTTGACACAATTTAACCTTATAAAATTCTGTTGCTACAAGTATGGATCATTTTTAGATAATTGCTTATAGCTAAACTAATGTTTTTTCACTGTATTTCTGGAAAAAATAGCCATAAGCAATCTATCTCTAAACGAAAAAAAGCCGCACGAATGCGGCTTTAGAGATTCTCTTTCATTAAAAAGTGTAACGAGCACCAAAGGTATATCTTGGACCATATTGAAGCGCTCTTAAGAACTGCTCTTCAAAACGACCATAGAATTGTTCAGTTTCGTTAGTTAGGTTTAAACCTTCCACAAACACAGTCAGCTTTTCTGTCACATCGTAGTTTACGCTAGCGTCCCACTGAGCATATTCTTTACCAAACTGTGGTGGGTTGTCAGAAGAGCCAGCCGCTTGGCCAATACCCGCTAAATATGCATCACGCCAAGCGTAAGTTGCTTTAACCGACAAGCCATCTTTTTCATAAAACACTTGGAAGTTTGCAGAATCACTCAATCCAACTAAAGGAGATTGCTCGCTTAGGCTGTAAGGATTAAATTTAACGTCGCCATCTACTAAAGTGGTGTTAAATGCGGTACCAAAGCCTGAGTCACCAAATAAATGCTGAATTGCAAACTCTATACCTTCAACTTTTTTCGTGTCACCATTACTTGGTTGGCTAACTAACCAAGTGACTAATGGATCGTCATCTTGTTGTACAATAATGTCGAGACCTGTTACAGGATCTTTACTACCGCCGCCATTTTCCAATATTTTATTGAATAAAGCTTCCGCGTCTGGATCGCCACCTAATTGTTCTCTTGCTAGATTGGCTCTCGGTCCAATAAGTGGATCTCGCAAGCCTTCAACTGTTATTTCTGAGATGCTATTAGTAATAAAGTTTTTCACTTTTTTGCTGAATAAGCCAAGTGAAATATAGCTAGCTTCGTCGTAATACCATTCTAAAGAAAGGTCTAGATTGGTTGACTCAAACGGCAGCAAGTTCGTGTTACCTGCGCTACCACTTCGAGCGCCTGGTTTAGGGTTTGATGATAATGAACGAATACCAGCAAGATTCCCTAATGCTGCTCTAGCAATAGACTTACCGGCAGACAATTTAACTTTTACATCATCCATTGGCTCAACCACAAAATCCAAAGATGGTAAAAACACGTTGTGCTCACCTGTGGTGGTGACAAAGCCAATTTCACCTTCTGCAAATTCTTTAGACGTTAAAGTCCACTCAGTTGATGATATCCAAATGATTTTATCTTCAACTTTTTGCTTTATGATGCTGGTTACATCGGTTTGTTCATAACGTGCGCCAATGTTTAAGTTTGCTGGCATATCACCAATATCAAACACTAAATCGGCTTGTAAATATGCGCTGTTTGTTTCTTCTTGAACACTACCAATTGCGTCAATTCCGCCAGTTGCATATGGGCTTGTGCTAAAACCTTCAGTTAATGCACCAGCTCTTGCAATCGCTTCTGCAAAATCGAAACGGTAGAAGTAGTTAGTGGTTAAATCAGAGCCACCACCGTCAAGCTGATCTAAGAAATCGTTAGTTTCATAGCGCGTGAACATGCTATCAGGGTATGCATCTGGTGCATTACCATAGAAAGGACCTTGTTGGCCACTGCTTGCGCCTTGCCCAGACATGGTTTGGTCTGTACTTGCAACGCCAAATTTAACATTACTTAAAATGCCGTCATTTGGGCTTACCCAATTACCATGCACTTGTAATTGTTTGATCTCTGACTTTCCTTGGTTAGAGAAGAACTCGCCAAACTGAGGTTGGTAATCATTTGGTCTAGATTCTGCGCCACCATGATCCCAAAATAGTTCAATTTGTGGAATTTCACCTGTCGTGTAATCGTAAGTTTTTGACTCTAAGTTATTGGCACCAACAATCCAAAATGCATTTGCATTCATGCCTTTATCTGCAGCATCATCTACTTCAGAGTAAGAATCATGATAATCAAAAATTAGATTTAAATTTTCTGTTGCTTGCCAATCAAAGTTTAAGCCAATTGACTCATTTTTCACTTCAAAAGTACCACGTCTTGCTGTGTGGGCGTAATCGTTATTAGATTCGTTAAAGTTTAAAACTGTACCATTGTCGTCTAATTCGTATGAGGTGATATTACCGCCAAAGTTAAACCAAACACCAAATGCTAAACTTTCTGAAGACGTAACGGCTTCTGTTGTTACATAGTCTAATGTCGCTGTTAAATTTTCAGTAGGCGCGTATTGCAGCGTCAACTGACCATTGGTACGGGTACGTTTAACATCGCTGATAGAATAACCAAGATTTTGTGGGAAGAAGGCTGCGCCAATTAAACCATCATTATCTTTACCTAAATCGTTATCGCCACCATCTGGGTTGTCGTCAGTGGCTAACGCTCTTGGGTCTATTGTATTGGCTGCCGCCATAGCAGCTGAGCCAATATCAACGTTTGCTTTCCAGCCATCAATTGCTGAACCTTGCTGTTGGAAATGTCTTTCTTGATAAGACAAAGCGACAGCGACACCAAATTTATCATCAGCAAAGGTATTGCTGAATAAGCCAGAAATTTCAGGCGTGATTGAGTCACCTTGCTCAACTGAGGTATCTGCTATGCCTTTAGCTGTGACAGAATAGTTTAGGCCTTTTTGTTTTAACGGCTTAAATGTGGCTATGTTTACAGTTGCACCTAGGCCACCACTTGGGTATTCAGCTCGTGATGTTTTGTAAACTTCAAGTGCAGAAACGCCATTTGGTGATAAGTTATCCAAACTGAATGAGCGTGTGTTACCTGTACCAGGCATTTGGCGGCCATTGAGTGTCACTAAGTTAAATTCTGGGCCAAAACCCCTAACGGTAATTTCACTACCTTCACCATTTGAGCGGCTTACGGTAACACCTGTTATACGCTGTAAAGATTCAGCTAAGTTTGAGTCAGGGAATTTACCTATCTCTTCAGCTGAAATGCCATCCATAACCCCAACGCTTTCGCGTTTCATATCCATTGCACGTAATAAGCTACCGCGGATACCTTTAATTTGGATTGTTTCGATGTCTTCTGCTGCTTCCTCTGCTGCAAAAGCTGGGAGGGTAGCACCAGTACCTAGTAACATTGACACAGTCAACGCAAGTGTATTTTTGTTAAAAGTATTGTGTTTCATAAATCCACTACTCTTGATTAATTTAATTCAAGTTGAACAAAATCACTTGATAATAATCTTGTCCGTTAATTTTGTTTGGCTTGGCAATTAAATTGCCAAGCTATAAATTTTATTGAGCTGAAATACTTGCGTTGTCTACACGGTAAACAGCACCTTCACCTGTTCCCCAAGCTGGGAATATCATCACAACATCGATGGCAGTTAAATCTAAACCTTCATCAGCTAACTTTTGTAGTGGGAAAGTGTAGGTTTGCCATACGCCTGTAGCTGGTGCTAATCCTTCATTACTATCTGTTAAGTCTAGTTCAACGGCTGTGGTGGTATCGCCCGATTCAATTTTAAATTTCCATACAGCTGCAGCATCATTCGGTGCGGTAACAACTTTCATATCAAATTTAACTGAACCTGTAGCGGCTAATGCTTCTGCATCAAAGTAAACATTATCGTCTGCTAGGAAGCCCATAACTGTTGGTGACGCGCCAATTGCGAACTCTGCTACTGTGCCATATGGTGCATCGTCTGTTTGTTCTGCTGGTGTTGAGCCACCGCAGCAATCCCAAATTGACCAGTTAGCGGCTGACATGTCTTTGAATAAATCTAAACCTGCTGGCGCTGAAACTGCATTCGGGTTGTAAATTTTTGCGTTATCAACACGATATACCGCACCTTCACCTGTGCCCCAAGCTGGGAAAATCATAATTACATCGATGGCAGAGGTGTCTAAACCTTGGTCGGCCAACATTTGTAATGGGAAAGTATAGGTTTGCCATACGCCTGTTGCTGGTGCTAAACCTTCATTACTATCGGTTAAGTCTAGTTCAACGGCTGTGGTGGTATCGCCTGATTCAACTTTAAACTTCCATACTGCTGCTGCATCATTCGGTGCACTGGTTACTTTCATTTCAAATTGAACAACACCTTCAGTTTGAATTGATGAAGCATCGAAATATAAGTTGTCTTCAGCTAGGAAGCCCATAACAGTTGGTGATGCGCCAATGATAAATTCAGCAACTGTGTTATGGTCCGCGTCGTCTGTTTCTTCAGTCGGCGTTGAGCCACCACAACAGTCCCAAATTGGCCATTGTAGGTTGCTGGTATCTTCAAATAAGACTAATTCTACAGAGGCACCTGCTGTGTTCTCTGGAGAGCCGATAGTGACATTATCAACACGATAAACCGCACCTTCACCGCTGCCCCAAGCTGGGAAAATCATAAGCACATCTATACCACTTACGTCTAAGCCTTTATCTGCTAAGTCTTGTAAGCTAAAAGAGTAGTGCTGCCATTCGCCTGTAACAGGTGCGACACCTTCGATACTGTCAGTTAAATCAAGTTCTACAGCGGTAGATGTACCACCTTGTTCAATTTTGAATTTCCAAACTGCGCTCGCATCATTAGGCGGAGTTACTACTTTCATATCAAATTCAACTTTACCTGTTGCGACAAAGCTAGAAGCGTCATAAGGCTTAGGTTCGTCAGATTGATTAGTATTGAACCCCATTACGGTTGGAGATGAGCCAATTATAAATTCAGCAACGGCGCCATAGTCACCATCAGTTTCAACTGTCGGTGTTGAGCCACCACAACAGTCCCAAATTGGCCAATCAGGGTTGTTTGCGTCAGCAAAAATAGTTAAATTTTGTGCCGGACCAGGAGGTGTTGGTGCTGCTGGTTTAGGTGCTTTACCTAAAACTAGCGCATCTTCTTCGCTGTCGTAACCTTTGCGTAAGGTTTCACAGCCACGGCCTGTATTTGGATCTAAAGCGCATTCGTAAACTCTGACGTAATCGATCTCAAAAACTTGACCGCCATTTTCAAATGCAGTTTCGTCGATGCCTGTATCATTTACATTAGCAGGCCATGAACCACCGACTGCTAAGTTTAATAATAAGTGGAAGTCCTGATCATAAGGAGCATTTGTCCAGTGATTTTCTAACTCACCTGTTTGTTGGCTGTAATATTCAGCAAACCAACCTTGATGTTTTAAACCTGAAGCTTCACCTTTGCTGTTATATCTAACTTCAGATCTTCTTTGAGTCTGATATAAATAGCCATCAACGTACCATCTAATTTCACCTTCTTGCCACTCTATAGCATAAGTATGAAAATCATCGGCAGGGTTTTGATCTTGAGGGAAAACATATTCTTTACCTGAACTGACGTTATCAGGCCAAGATTTGCCATAATGCAGGGTACCGTAAATGCTAGATTGCAAAGTACCGTCGTCATTGGCAACTTTAAGATTAACGGCTTCTAAAATGTCAATTTCACCTGAATGAGGCCAGCCACCATAAACTTCATCTGTTGGTAGCATCCAGAAAGCAGGCCAAGTGCCTTGACCTTGTGGTAGTTTTGCTCGGACTTCAAAACGACCGTATGTCCAATCACCTTGATTTAAGGTTCTTAGACGTGCTGAGGTATAAGGTTTAGCTGCATCTTCCGCTGGGAGAGCAACAATTTTAAGTGTACCGTCTGAAACATATGAGTTTTCTGCGCTGTCGGTGTAGCATTGTTCTTCTTGATTTCCACCGCCGCTGCAATCAACTTCATGGCTCCATTTAGACATATTAATGCTGGTACCGTCAAACTCATCGTTCCAGACCATTTTCCAATCTGATACAGGTGAGGTGGTATCTACTGCTTCTATATCTGTATTTGTAGCTATGTCACTGCCACAACCGGTTAAGCTAATCATAACTGCAAGAGTTGATAATTTACCTAGATGTTTAACTGCAATATTCATTTAACGAATTCCTAGTTAATTAATATAGTTATGTTTTGTAAGCGCTTGCATTTTCGCTTTCAAAAATTTGTTGCAACCCTGATATTTAAACCATATTCACCGAATACATACGTATTTTGTTAATAAAAAGTTTATTAAATCTGTGTTTGATAACAATATAGTACATTTAAAATAAATATCAACAGTAAATGTAAGCGCTTTCAAAATTAATTTGAGACAAATGTAAAAAAATTAGTACAAGATTTAGTTTGTATTGTGCATTGCTAGTAGGAAAGCTGCAGTCGGGGCTATTGGTTTTTACCTATCGGATTTTCGCTTAATCAATATTGTAACTCGTTTATTGGCAATAGCTTGGGTAAGCGAGAACGGGGAATTTCGAGAGCAAAGCAGAGTGAACTACACCTTACTTATTCTGCCTTTCGGGGTCGTCCTAAATGCGTTTTACTCTTTGTTCCTTTTATGGATGTAAGGAAGGAACGTGAGCTGGGAGCGGAAGCTTTGCAGCGTTTTGACTTAATCCATTGGGCCTTCAACGCTACGCCTCGATTAAAACGCATTTAGTTAGAACGTAATTTGTATATCAAACGTCAACTGACCCTAGATTATGACTTGATATTTTTTACCGACTCGCGAGAGATAAGCTGAGGCTCAAAAATACCATGTACTTTTTCGCCATCAGGAATCGCATTTTTAATTTGGTAAACTTTGGCAAGAATCTCAGCCGAAGCTTCTAGTCCTACATCGTAGATAGGGTAACGTATTGTTGTGAGTTTTGGTGAGATCATACGGCTAAATTGAACATCGTCAAAACCTATGACTGAGATATCTTCGGGCACTTTAATGCCTCTATTGGTAAGTTCTTCAATCGCACCGAAAGCCGTTTCATCATTACCACATAATATGGCAGTAAATTCTTTTTTGGCATCGAGTAATTGTTTTACGCCTTCTCGGCCGCCTGACTCTTGGAAATCACCACTGACTAATAAGGTTGGATCAAGCGGAATACGGGCATCTGTTAATGCATGCTGATATCCCCAAAAACGTTCGCGGGCATCGTGCTTCCATTGAGGGCCTAATATACAGGCGATTTTAGTGTGGCCATTTTCAATTAGCCATTCGGTTGAAATTTTAGATCCTTTGACGTTATCGATTGACATACATTTGTCTTCTAGCCCTTTAACGTAACGGTTAATGAGCACGATTTCGATACCGCTTTCACTGATTTTTATCAGTTCTTCATCTGATAATGTTTCGGAGTGGAGGATCAATCCATCGCATTTACAACCCAATAAATAGTCGATTGCCTTTTTTTCACTATTTTCATCACCATGACTGGCAACGACTAAAAATTGTTTATTGGCTTGGCGTATGACTTTTTCGGCACCTGACATTAAGGGCCCATAAAAGGGTCCGTGGAGTTCAGATATCATCATGCCGATACTGTTACTTTTTCCTGAAGCTAGCGACTGAGCCATAGTGTTAGGTCGGTAACCTAATGTTTCCATAGCTTTTTTTACTTTATCTTTTGTTCTTTGGGTGACTTGATCGCTACCGTTCATTACTCTGGATACGGTTGCGAGTGATACACCTGCTAGTTCAGAAACTTCTTTTATTGTTGTCATACGCTTAATTCAAAAATTTATTCCAGCAGATTTATAACATGTTTGATCATGCGTTCAAAGTAGATAATCCCCGTTTTAGGGTTAGAGCTAGCTGAAAAATTGGCTAATCTTAACACTTCCACATTTCTCACTGGTTTATCTCAAATTAAATGAAAGCGCTTACTTTTAGTTTAGACTAATTTTTAAAGAGGGGGCAGATTTTTAATTTCTACTATAAAAAATATTTTAAGTTTTTATGTGTCATTTCTACAGGCCTCTACATAAAGCATGTACTGACAAAATAGATATATTATTTATTAATGCCTTAGAGGTTTTAGAATGCATAGACGTAATTTATTTAAATTGGGGGCTGCTGGTTTGGCGACAGCTGGTTTAGCACCTGCAATTTCAGCCACTTCAAAGCAAGCTGTCTTGGGGGATCGTGAGAATGACAAGTGGTTACATTTAGGGACGGGCAAAAGCACTTTGCCAAATCGTCATAAGCAAGTTGACTACGATGTTGTTGTATTAGGTGGTGGCGCTGCAGGTATATGTGCTGCAGTGGCGGCTGCTCGAAAAGGATCAAAAGTTGTGCTTGTCCAAGACCGTCCTGTATTGGGTGGTAATGCGTCTAGTGAAATGCGAGTTCATCTCAATGGCGTTAATAGATTAAAAACGGGTCTTGCCGAACGTGAGACTGGCATTATTGAAGAAATTTTATTGCACAATCGATTCGAAAATCCACAAGAGTCTTTTCCTGTCTGGGATCATGTTTTATATGATTTCGTGATGCGCGAACCTAATATAGAGCTGATGCTAAATACCCAAGGTATTGAGGCTATTATGGATGGCGATAAAATTCGTCAAGTGAGGTGCTGGCAATTAACAACCGAAACCGAATATTTACTCGGTGGTAAAATATTTATTGATTGCTCGGGCGACGGTTTAGTTGCTGCAACTGCAGGTGCTGAATACCGAACAGGTAGAGAAGGCAAAAAAGAATTTAATGAAACATTCGCCCCAGACGAGCCAGATGGCTGGCAAATGGGCGCATCATTATTGATGTCTGCTAAAGATATGGGTAAGCCAATTCCTTACCGAGCGCCATCTTGGGCAATTCCATTTGATGAAAAAAATGCGCACAAACGTCGTAAATTTCATGCCTACCACGAAGGTATATGGTGGATTGAAGTAGGAAGTGATGACGACATAATTGCCGATCAAGAAATTAATCGCCATAAATTAATGGGGTATTTACATGGCGTTTGGGACTATATTAAAAACTCAGGCCGATTCCCTGAATCTGAAACGCTTGCTTTAGACTGGGTTGGGTCTTTGCCATCACGCAGAGAATCACGTCGTTTTATCGGTGATTACATTCATTCTGAAAGGGATTTAACTACATATAAGCATTTCCCAGATGCAGTGGCATTTGGTGGTTGGGGGATTGACGAGCATAACCCTGGTGCCATGGAAAATATTCATATGGCGCCGACTATCTTTCATGCGCATTTTGATGAAGTTTACCAAATTCCTTTTAGAAGTCTGTACTCAAAAGATGTACCAAACTTAATGTTTGCTGGGCGAAATGTCAGCCAAACTCATATTGCTTTAGCTTCTTCAAGAATTATGGCGACTTGTGCGCTTATGGGTCAGGCGGTTGGTACAGCTGCAACCATGTGTATTGAAAAAAATGCAACGCCTCGTCAAATTGCGCAGCAGCATATTAATCAGCTGCAAGAGCAGTTATTACGCGACGATGTGTTTATTCCAAAGCGTCCGGCAAATGACACTAAAGATTTAGTGAAAAAAGCCGCGAGTATTTTTGCTTCAACGACACATTCTGGTAATGCCGAATTGCTTAATAATGGTTGGTCGCGCGATATTGATGGCAAGATTCATCATTGGCAGTCAGTTGGTTTGCCTGCTGATGTGCAAGTTGAGTGGCAAGATACTGTAAAACTGTCACAGATTGAAATTAAATGCGATACCAATGTTAAACGTAACATCATGATGAGAAAAGATTCTAAAAATGATGAAAACTTTAACAACACAGTGCCAGAAGAGATGGTTAAATCAATTAGCCTTCAAGCTAGAGTAAAAGGAAAGTGGCAAACTATTGAGACGATAAAAGAGAATCGAACTCGGTTAATTAAATTTAACTTTGACTCAATAAAAACCACAGCAGTTAGAATTCGAGTAGATGAAACTTACGGCGACCCACGCGTAAAACTATTCGAAATTAGAGCTTATAGTTAATGTTGTTGCAGTCTAATGCTTGTTTCACCAAGGTAATCAGAGTTTTAATTCTGGTTACCTTGGTGGTCAGTGTATCGAGCCAAGCTAATTTCCTAGCCCGTTTAAACAGCCAAGCGAGTTTAGTCAAACATGATATTTCTAAGACGATAAAAGTTGAGTTTAGTCATAAGGCGAGTGTCGACGATGATTTGGTCAAAGCAAAACTACATGAGTACCAAATTGATGATGTGAACTTTTATTATATGGATGTTAAATCTGTTTTTTGTGGTGAAAACATCTGTAAGGTAGACAAAGTTAGGCTGCATTGGGATCAATTTGGTCATTATCATGAATTAGAGTTAGGCACAGGGATTAAGTTAGAAAAGGGAAATGCATTAGATTTTGAATTGGAAGATTATATCAAGTTAGATCAAATATTGGCGAATAAAAATTCGACACTGTCGAGCTTAGAAAAATTTGAACTCGTCACCACAGGCTCAACAGAATCTGCTGGTATAGATGGTTTTTCAGGGGCGACAACCTACATCAAAAATGAAGATTATATCAAAGGAGCTATCTGGACTTGCTATACTCTTTGGCATTATGTAAATGGTCCAGTAAGCCAGATTATTAGAAATATGTCTGCTGAGTCTTATTCTGTAAATGAGCTCACCCAAATGTCAACTGGAAGCTGGATTGAGCAACACTATGCCTTAGAGCAGCTCAGCGCAAAACAATCCTATGATGCTAAAACAATTGAGAAGGTTTTATCCTTAGTCTCAAATGCAAATTTAGAACTTTCTCAGGCTATTATTAGCTATGTGAAAGCTGCACCAAAACGTGTTTTATCTTCTACAATTATAGAAATATTATCATCAGAGAATTCTCATATTGTGGGATTAGCACTTAATTTAGTTAAAGATAAATCGCGACAAGATCCGTTGATATTTAACGCCGAGTTTTATCAAGAATTAGTTAAGGTTGCTGCTAGTTTTAAGCATTACCCTTATGTACACCAAACGCTCTCTATTTTACAGCAGAGTAATCTTCAAAATAGCAGTATTCAAGCTCGCTTGCTCACTATGCTTGAGAGCGATAATTTTATGATAGCTAGAGCGGTTTATTGGCATTTATTAGAATTTTCAGAACTGAATAGTAATAAGATGATGCAGTCATTTTATCAATTTAATCAAGATAGACTGTAGCTAAGCTAAATGTCTAATTTAAGCGCGATGAGCGAAGCACAGCTGACCAAGCTAATTCAGCAGGTTCAAAAAGGTAAACAATCGGCCTTTATGCAGCTGGTTAGTGCTTATCAAACGGCTTTGCGCGGTTTTGTCGCGATGCGATTAAATTCACCACAATATGTTGATGACATAGCGCAAGAGTCTTTTTTACTGGCATTTGACAAAATAAGTCAGCTTGAAAACCCAACTCACTTTAAGGCTTGGTTGTTTGGCATAGCGCAAAATTTAATTCGTAACCATAATCGAAAGTTTGATCCCCTTAAATATAACGATGAAGACGCAGAGGTATTAAATACCTTGATCACCCAGCAGCTCGAAACTGAACTGACTATTTCGGATTCAGAAAATTTAATTCAGCAGTTATTAACGTGTGTCAAATCACTTAACCAAGACATTCAGCAATTAGTAGAAAAATTTTATATTGAAAATTGCTCCTTGAAAGATTTAACCCAGCTCTACCAAGTGAAACATTCAACCATAACCATGCGGCTTCATCGTGCTCGCGGTTTATTACGTGAGTGCGTTGAACAAGAGTTGAAAAAGGATCACCATGAATAAAGCACAGGAAAAATTAGTTGCTCAATATTTAGCTGGCGAAGATGTTGGACAAGCAATTATCCAAGCTTGTAAAGACGATCCAAGCCTACTAAAAGCCTTATCCCAAGAAGTTGCCTTTGCGCGCTTGTTAAATTTTAGTTTACAGGCACAAACGGAAGAATCTTTTAATTTAAAGCTAGCGCAAGCGCTAAAGAAAAAACCGTCATTAAGTTGGTTTGATAAATTAGTTGCTCGATTTAATTTTGATTCTCGTTTGCTATTAAAACCTGTTCTTATGTATACAGTGGCTTTCGCTTTTGTGGGCGGGATTTGGTTGGCACAACCTAAGTCTGTTGGCGTTGTATACAATGTGATAGAGGCTAAAACCAATTCTGGTGACTTATTCGCGGGCAATACAATTAAAACTGGGCAGTTTGATTTAATAGAGGGCTATGCCGAAATTAAATTAGAGAATGGGGTGACTTTAGTATTAGAAGCGCCTATTCAACTTAAAGTGAAAAATCCTGACCATGTAATTTTAAGTGAAGGTAATTTAATTGCTCGCGTCCCTCAGCAAGCTATTGGGTTTAAAATAGATACTCCGAGCTCTGAAATTGTCGATTTAGGCACTGAATTCGCGGTTAAAGTCAATAAAACCGGAAAATCTGAAGTTCATGTGTTGGAAGGAGAAGTTAAGGCTAGAGCTTCCAAAGAGCATAATTTTGAGCATTTAACAGTTAATCAGGCCAGAGCGTATTCTTTATCTCAGCAAGTGCGTGTCATTGAAAGCCAACCTGATGTATTTATGCGCGCTTTACCTGGGCATTCAGTTGAAAACCCAGATTATTTGCATTGGTCATTCGATGAAAAACTCGATAATGCTTACGCCTGTAGTGGGCCTGGCATCAATGATTTATGCTACCCGGCCTACGCTAAATCATTGGCTAGTCCTCAACCCGAGCAAGCTTTTGGACCAGAACAAGTCAGCGGGAAATTCAACCAAGCACTTTACTTTAATGGTGAAAATACTTGGTTGGATACTGAATTTTCCGGCATAGAAGGTAGTAATCCTAGAACCGTCGCGTTTTGGCTAAAATTACCGGCTGATTTTTCGGTCGATAAAGGTTTTGGCATTTTAAGTTGGGGCTTGTCTGAAAAGCTGTCTGCATGGCAAATTTCACCGAATCCTAATCCAGATTTAGCACCTCTAGGTAGTATGAGAATAGGGACAAACCACGGTGTTGTGATTGGCACTCAACCGCTTAATGACGAAAAATGGCATCATGTCTCTATTGTGCTTTTTGGTGGTGAACAGGCTGATTTATCAACCCATGTATTGATTTATATAGATGGTAAATTAGAAAAAACAGCCAATAAATCAATTGGTAAAGTAGACACAGAAACCAATCACCCTAAATCTAGACCCTTATCTATTGGCCGCAATCTAGCCTTTACCAACCCGAATAATAAGCTACAAACTAAACGCTTTTTTCAAGGCTGGTTAGATGAGATTTATGTCTTTGATACAGCTCTAAATAAACAGCAAATCCTGCGCTTAATGCAAAACAATAAAGTTGATAAAAACTAAGGTACTTTGATGGCAATAAAACATTTCTCAATTCTGATATTTTCACTCTTTTGTCTAAGTTGTTCTCAACTAGAGCAAACTCAATCAGTTACAGATAAGAACGTAAAACCTAACGTCTTGTTTATTTCAATTGACGATTTAAGACCTGAGCTTGGTGTTTACGGTTCTAAAATTGCCAAAACGCCATTTATCGACCAAATTGCAGCAGGCGGAATTACCTTTAAAAATGCTTATGCTCAGCAAGCGATATGTGGCCCATCACGCGCTAGTGTGATGACAGGCTTGCGCCCAGATACTTTGGAAGTGACCCACAATTACGTTAAGTTTCGTCATAAATATCCTGATGTTGAAACTATACCTCAGCACTTTATGAAACATGGTTATAATGCATCATTTGTCGGTAAAATCTTTCATCATGGTGATAAAGACAGTGAAAACTCATGGAACTGGCCTGCCGCGTTCGATCAACTTCCACAAGATATAAAAAGACCAGGTCGTTATGCACTAGATGAAAATTTCCAATTACAAAAAGAAAACAAAAAAGCCATGTTTGCTAAATATGGTGAGCAAGCTAAATACGGTTTAGGTAGTGGCCCTGCAATTGAGGGTGCAGATGTCGCTGATACAGCATACAAAGATGGTTATCACACTGAGGTTGCATTAAAAACGTTAGAGCAATTGGTTGAGCAGTCAGACAAACCCTTCTTTTTTGGTTTTGGTATGAATAAACCTCACCTGCCGTGGATAGCACCCAAAAAATATTGGGATTTGTACAATAAACAAGATATTGCGCTTGCAGAACATAGTCTAGCGCCAACCAATGCTGCAGCCATGGGATTACATGCCTCGTTTGAACTTAGAACTTTTTCTAATGTGCCTAATTTTGGTGATTTACCAGATGATCTTTCCCTAGATTTAAAACATGCATATTTGGCTTGTATTAGTTATGTTGATGCGCAAATAGGGAAAGTTTTCGCTAAGTTGAAGGCACTGGATGTGTTAGATAATACAATCGTTATTATCTGGAGCGATCATGGTTACCATTTAGGTGATAAAGGTATTTGGGGAAAAGCAAGCAATTATGAAATTGCGACTCGCGTCCCTTTGATTATCTCAACGCCTGAAACCCGCAGAACAGGTAAAGCCTTGTCTACAGAAGCTTTAGTCGAGTTGATAGATATTTACCCAACGCTTGCCGAATTAGCAAATATTAGTAAGCCTAAACAAGCCGAAGGCTTAAGCTTAACACCCCTAATTACTAACCCTGATTTAGCTTGGCAAGATTCAGCTTTAAGCCAGTTTCCAACACCTGCATTAAGAGAATGGGGGGCTTACCCACTTAGAAAAGGTATGCGCGAAACTTATTTCGGTCCTTTAATTGAGCAGGTTGAAGACAAGATAAAACAGCAGCAAAAACAAAAGTGGGACAGAGAACTGTTTGAACAAAATTTAATGGGGTATTCATTAAGAACAAAAAACCATCGCTTAATTGCGTGGTTAGATACTAAAAATTTAAGCCAAAAAGCTATTTATATCGAACTGTATGATCATCAAGTCGATCCGCATGAAACGGTCAACGTTGCAGAGCAAAACCCCGAAATAGTTAAAGCCTTAGTTGCTAAGCTTTACCAAAGAATCTAATCCAGCTAGTTAAAAGGCTAAAAAGCGCGTGAAGAATTGCTCTAAACGCGCTTTTTGTTTATCTGCAAAACTTCTTATTGAATTCACGTAAGAGGATTTGTTTTTTTGATTTAGTGCTTAGCAAAAGGATCAAACACGTATTTTTCGTAACTGTTGTCTATGCCATCAATATATTTGTTTCTCAATTTAAATAACTTTCGTTTTGAGATACCGACAGATACTAATGCTTGATTAAAGTGTTGTTGCCAGAGTCGCTGTAAGCTTCCATCTTCATAAGCTGTTATTAACCCTTTTTCGATTCTATAAATTTTATTTTGATGCTCTGTACCCATAAAAAAGAAGCGGGGTAGTGGGTAATATAAGAGAATTTTTTCGTCGATAGTTAAGCCTTCGACATGGCTAAAATTTGTTAAAGCGCCATTAATTTGAGATGCACCAATAGGAAAGAAGTTACCGCGCTCATTCGCGACCATATGAAATAGGCCTTCAATATATTTTCCAGTATGTACTTTAAAGCCATTATCTTTGAGTATGTCGGTGTCTAGCCAGCCTTTGCCTTGAATCATAGAAAATGTCATCAGTTCATTGCGGGATGAAATGGAGTATCCTCTTGCTTTTAAGTCTTTCGAAATCAGTGGTACTCGATATCCAATAATGCCAAGTAAAACAGGAAAGTTTGCATGAGAAAAATTGTGTAGGGATTCTTTTTTTACTGAATTCGCAAAAATAAAATTTTCATAGTTACCTGAATTAGCCTCAACCATATAGCGGCTTGGTGGAACGGCTTCTGAGGTCACTTTTAGTTGATAAGTACCAAATTCATCAACTGTTTTTTCTAGCGCTAGGCTTAGCGCTTGGTATTCGTAACTATCCTCAGTTACGCCATCAAAAGCAGCTTGTAATGTGTATATGGTTTTGGCATAGCTTGGTGTACAAATCAGTATTGATATTAGTGCAAGCGCAGTTCTAATCATTGCAAAGCCTTCAAAGTTTATTTGGTTAATGCATGCTATCCTTTTTTGCATATGCTTAATGTTACAATAATATAAAGATCATATGTTATCAATGTTTAATTTTGGTAATCGCCACGATGGGCTCCACTTACAATTTCGGCCTAACCCCTGGCAATTTTACGCTAACTGCATTTCAGTTTTAGTTAAGGATCGCTCTTAATTGGCCCGACAGTTTAGGCGGCTTCTTACTTATTCCAAATCTAAGGATAGACTCATCTTTGCTACTAAGCCAAGATTTAAATAACCTGTCCCAAATTGCTAAACAAGAACCAAAGTTTCTATTGAAATGTTTTTCGTCTAGGCTGTGGTGAATTTGATGTTGTGCAGGGCTAATAAACAACTTTTCTAACCTTCCAAACCCAATATATATGTGGCTGTGACGTAAATTGGACAGGACTAGATTGAATGTAAAATTGAAAATATTTACACCCAAAATTTCTATCACAGTTATTTTTCCTGAGAATAGATACATGAATATGCCACTTGTTATCCCAGTCACAAATAGCCAGCGCAAATTATTGATTAAAAATTCAATGCTATGGACTCTATACAAAGTAAAAGGCGTCAGCGTGGTTGCACTGTGATGTATTGCATGAAAACGCCATAAAAAAGGGACTTTATGATACAACCAGTGAACAAAGAACCGAGAAAAATCTTCAAGGATAAATAAGCTGAAGCTAAATAAAAATATTAAGCTCAAATGAGGTAGAGAAATAAGATCGCCCATCCCAAAGAAATTTATGAGAGCTCGATTGATATTTATCGCCACAGAGAGTTGATCCCATACTATTGGGGTGAGAATTAACACCAACAGCACTTGATTACATGCCATCCAAAAATAATCATGCTTAGTAGAACGATTCCACCAATATTTTGGATTGAAAAATATGCCACTAATATTGATGTTATTTTGAGGTTTAATTTTTGTGTAGATGATCACCACTGGCATTGAAGCTAAAAGATACAGCCAATAAATACGGCTAGCTGGGTTTATTAACCAATTAAATTGTTCTGCCAATTGATTTATCCAAGCTAAATATTCTGAGTTCATAAAAAAGAAGAAAAAGTATTCATAAGCCAAGTATATCATTTTATTATTGCTAGTATAATTGATATTGCAAATGATAGTGGTTATCATTACCATGATCATAAAAGGAGATGTAATGAACAAATTTTTAATTTCAATCGCGGCTTGCTCTGGTCTTGCCATTCTTTCAGCTTGTGATGATGATACGACTAATGTATCTGAAGCTGAAGTTAAACAGAATTATGTTGCAATGGCACATGCTGCATACAGTGATTCTTTAATGACTGCTAAACTTTTAAAAAGCTCAGTTGAAAGCTTTATTGCTACACCGACTGAAGCAAATTTAGAGCTTGCTAGAGCTGCATATAAAGAGGCTAGAATCCCATACCAGCAATCAGAAATTATGCGCTGGGATAGTGTTATTACAGTTGGGGATAACCTAGATCTCGCTGCTGATGGTGGTCCTTCTAGTGTCGATGAATGGGAAGGACAAGTGAATGCTTGGCCATTAGATGAAAACCATATAGATGCCATTATTGCGGGTAACCAAGCGATTAATCTTGATCTACTCATAGCTGAAAATGGCGCAGATGATAATGATGCCAATGTGACAACTGGTGTCCATGCCGTTGAATACATGTTATGGGGCGCAGATACGCACGGCACTGATGCTGGTGCCGGAGAAAGAGCGGCATCAGATTTTGCTAATGATGGTAGTTGTGCTGATACTTTATGTCAACGACGAGCGGATTACTTAATGGCTGCGACCGAATTACTGGTGACTGATTTAACGGATATGCTTGCAGAATGGACTCCAACAGCTCAACAAACCTCGGGTACTTTGGCGCATAATTTTGTAAATAGCGATTTAGCAATAGATTACATGGTTGGTTCAATTCGTGCGATGGCAACAGATGAATTAGCTTCGGCACGTATGAACTCAGGTTTATTATTAGGTGATCCTGAAGAAGAGCATGATTGTTTTAGTGACTTAAGTCATGTTGCAATTTATTATAACTTTCAAGGTGTTAAAAATGCCTTTTATGGCAAATATCAATCGAGTGCACACTCAGTAACAGGCGCTAGCCTAGCTGATTTGATTAAAAGTAAAAATAAAGATTCTTTTAACCGAATTGATAGTGCTTTATCGAGTATTGAAACGAAAATGTACCAAATCTTAGAAGTGGGTGAACGTGCTCAAAACCCAATTAAGTTCGACCAAATAATTGGTCAGTCTACAGATGGCGCTGAAAGAGTTATCGCTAAAAGTGCAGTTAATGAACTTATATCGCTTGATGTTGAACTGGTATTGTTAAAAGAAATTTTATCTTTGCAGTATATAGATAGTGCTGGTGATGGCGATTAAATTAATCTGATGATTATTTTTTATTGGGCCTGTTTTATGACAGGCTTTTTAGATCATACGGATGGAATCTTTCGACAACATTCCCATATCCGTTCATTTTATTGCTTAGGTCGAAAATGAAAAAAAAATTATATACAGCTCTGTTTTGTTTCTGTGCACTTGGTCTTATATCTAGTTGTGGAAAACAGTCCGAGTCTACAGATGACGCTAATAAAGTAGCCCTGAATGAAAACCTTGGTGGTGGTCAATCTAGTGTTAAAGACATCACAGCAGATGCTTTCTCAGAACACTCTAGTAATATGACAGATCCTGATAGAATTGCCTTATTTAACTTAGGTAATGATTTTTTCCAAAACCCTTGGGTTGAAGGCAGTGCGAGTACTTCTTCGCGGGATGGGTTAGGCGGACTTTTTAATAATGATGCTTGTCAAGATTGTCATATCCGAGATGGTCGAGGACATGCACCAAAAGATCAACACGACACAGACTTTGATAGTATTTTGTTTAGAACGGCTAAAGCGAATATTACTACAGAACAAGAAAATCAAATGTTAAGTTCGCTTATAGCTAACGTGCCCGATAGCTATTTTGGAGGACAATTACAACAACATGGTATTTCTAACCTAGCGCCTGAAGTGAAATTAAGCGTTCAATATAGTCTTAAAACAGTAGAATTTACTGATGGTACTAAATATCAGTTACGTCAACCTAACTGGCAGATACAAAGCAATATCGAAAATAAGGCATTTGAAGTCGATACGATTTTTTCGGCTAGAGTTTCGCCTGCGATGATAGGTTTAGGTTTACTAGAGTTAATTGCAGAGTCAGATATATTAGCGAAACAAGATATTCATGACGCAAATGGTGATGGTATTTCGGGTAAAGCAAATTATGTTTGGAGTGTCCAACACCAAGCAGTCCAATTGGGACGTTTTGGTTGGAAAGCAGGTCAACCTAGTTTGCTAGAGCAATCGGCAGGTGCGTTCGTTAATGATATGGGGCTAACCAATCGATTCCATCAAACCGAAACTTGCACAGTCGAACAATTGGGTTGCAAAAATGCGCCTAATGGTAATGGGGATAGTGTTAATCAATATGATTATGAAGTATCAGATATTGTACTAGATGCAATCGGGTTTTACTCGTCTCACCTTGCAGTACCTGAACGGAGAAATATCAATAACGAGCAAGTACTAAGAGGCAAAGCTTTATTTGCACGAGCCGGCTGTTTAGCATGTCATACTGAACATTATAAAACTGAACGAGATAGTGAGCAGCCAGAGTTATCTGAACAAGATATCTTTCCTTACACAGATATGTTGTTGCACGATATGGGGGCTGAATTAGCTGATTTTAACCAGCAAAACCAAGCAGCTGACTCAACCATGCTTTACGAATTTTTAGCAACAGCATCAGAATGGCGGACCCCACCTTTATGGGGAATTGGGTTAGCAAAAACAGTCGATCCAAATGCGACATTTTTACATGATGGTCGGGCCCAAACCATAATGGAAGCTGTACTTTGGCATGGTGGTGAAGCTGAAATGTCTAAACAAAAAGTTTTAGATTTCAACCAAGCGCAAAGAGAGGACCTACTCGCTTTTTTAAATGATCTATAAATTGCATTAGCTCGGCTAACGAATTTCTATTAATTCAGTTGCCGAGTATTTCTTTATCTTTATTTGGCAGCAGCTTATCTGCCTGCTTTTAATTTACCAACTCAAGCTATTGATATTGTTTGGTTTTTATTTATTGAAAGGCGTTTTTCTTAGAGCAAGGCGAATCTGGGTACGTCAACACACCCTAGCGAATTCAACGCACCTAATACTCTATTAGCGAGGAAAAACTGCCCTAGAAAGCAAGTTATTATCCCGTATTAAGGTTATTTAATTTTAATATAGACAATTATAGGTCTAGACTAAACTAAGTACACTGTAAGTTAGCTTAACTGATAAGGGATTGCCTTTAGTGTTCCAGCCTAGAAATCAATTTTTTAATGTAAGTTTATATTTAACCCTTGCCGTAAGTTATTATTACGCAGGTGCTTTATTGTCTAGTATTTCGGCTCAAGCTCAAGTCGTGCCCGTATGGCTTCCTTCTGGTGTTGCTTTGGTCGGTGCTTATCTTTGGTGTTGGCGATTTCTCCCCGCAGTTTTTGTGAGCTCTGTTTGCTTTAATTTATTTTCTCAACCGGGTTTTGAGTTCGCTTTACTATCAGCGGATTTAATTAAGCAAGTTAGTCTGATAGCCTTTGGTGCTAGCTTACAAGCTGGAGTTGGTGGATTTATACTGAGACGTTACACTGGTAATATTCTCGAGTTGAAATCAGATAAGTTAGCCGTCGTTTTCGTCTTTATTGTCGGCATACTAGTTAATACTATTTCGTCTAATATAGGCGTTTATTCGCTTAGTCTATTTAATCCTAGTTATAGCATCGAGAATCATTGGACCAATGTTCTGATTTGGTGGGCTGGCGATTCATTAGGTGTTTTGCTGGCGACGCCTTTTATTTTGGCGCTAATTAAATTTAAAAAGAAAAATGTGAGTGTAAAGCAAGACTATGTACTTGTTGTAACACCTATTATTCTCTTTTCGATTGTATTATTGACGACGATAATTTTTTCCAGCAATAACCAGCGGAGTGTACTTGAAATTGTTGATCGTGAAGTTGAGGTTATTTCAAATAGTTTACATAGGCAAATTACCAAGAATTTAAGTCACATTCAAACGGTTGCTAGCTATATTCAATACAACCCCCACTTAAATCAGACAGATTTTTTGAAGTATGTTAAACCTATTTTTTTACAAGAGCATGCAATACAGGCTTTTTCTTGGAATCAGGTTGTGCCTCAATCTAAAGAAACTGAATTTTTCCAAATGCTGTCTGAAGAATTAGAACAGCCAGTTGGTTTAATTGGCCAACCGCTTGATGAAAGCGATCCCTTAATCGTCGTAAAGTATGTCTTTCCATTTGAAGACAATCAAAAGGCACTTGGCTTTAATGTCAATTCGAAAAGTGATCGTAAATTAGTGTTGCAACAGGCGGCTGATGAGGCAATTCCTAAAGCGACTAAAATAATTCAGTTGGTACAATCAGTGGATCCTGAACCCGCATTTTTAATTTTTGCGCCTGTCTACCAATTAATAAAATTAGAAGCTGAGCAGGGGATTTACCAACAAAAATTATTAGGATTCGCGACGGGCGTGTTTCTAGTTGAAGAAGTGATTGACCACGCAATTAATATCAATCAAAAGCAAATGTTTGAGTTTGAATTGGTGGAAGCGTCGAGCCGAAAAATTATTGCAGCTAATACAGGGCAAACCCTGATTAGTCTAGACCAATTCAAAGAAACTAAATTGCTTTCTTTTCCGCAAAGCGGGCAAACTTGGCAACTGTACTTAAAACCTAAATCTGAATTTGTTCAGCACTATCATGATAATATTGCCTATACGTTACTGGTTGCTCAGTTATTTATCATTGCTTTTATTATGCTACTGATTTTAATTATGAACAGTCGGCAATTTTTATTAAATCGTATGGTTACAGAGCGGACTCTGTCGTTAAAGCAAGCGAAGCAACAGTCAGATAATGCCAATTTAGCCAAAAGTCGATTTTTAGCGAATATGAGCCACGAAATTCGCACGCCACTAAATGCCGTAATTGGTTTTTCTCAATTGGCATATCAATCTAAATCATCCACTGAAATTAATGATTATCTTCATAAAATCGAGAAATCTTCCACCACTTTATTAGGGATAGTGAATGATATTTTGGATATTTCAAAAATTGAATCTGAAAAGCTGGTATTAGAAAAAAGCTTATTTGATATGCATGATGTGATTGGGCGTATCAGTGTGATGTTTGAATCAAGTGCTAACAGTAAAGGGGTAGAATGGAAGCTGATAGATAATTTGCCGCAATCGCTTTGGTATCTAGGTGATTCAGTGCGAGTGGAGCAAATATTAATTAATTTATGCGGGAATGCTCTTAAGTTTACCCAGCAAGGCCAGATTAGCCTAACTGCGAGTTTGGTGAACCAAGAAGGTGGTTTAGCTGAATTAAAATTTGTTGTCGCTGACACAGGTATTGGAATTGCGCCAGAAGCGCAAGCCATTTTATTTGATGCGTTTACTCAGGCTGATTCTTCAACATCGCGTAAGTTTGGTGGTACAGGGTTGGGCTTAGCGATTGCTAAAGACTTGGCGAACTTGATGCAGGGCGACATAGATTTAAATAGTACAGAAGGTCTAGGGTCTGAATTCACAATAAAGATTAAAGTACAAACTAGCTTAAAAGCACCAACAGAACGAAAAACACTCGGAAAATGTGATTTTACCGGATGCAAAATTTTAGTTGCGGAAGATAACGAGATCAATCAAATGGTCATTGCCGAAATGCTTAAGACATTTGGCGTTGAAACCTATATTGTGGAAAATGGAGCGCTAGCACTTGAAGCGCTAGAACAGCAATCATTTGATTTAGTTTTGATGGATTGTCAGATGCCAGTTATGGATGGCTATCAAGCCACGGCGGAAATTAGAAGTCTAGTTCAATTTGATGAGTTACCTGTTATTGCCCTAACTGCAGATGTAATGCCAGAAGATAAAGCCAAGGCAGTTACAGTCGGATTTAATGCCCATCTATCTAAGCCACTAGATATTAATAAATTATCTGACTGTCTGCATAAATTTAGCCGTGCAGGCACAAGGTTAAGGGCGCAGGATTCAGAATAGTTGGATTCAATATCCAGATACGATTTTTCGGAAACGCTTCACTCATTCCTTACTTTTCTGCTATTGATTCACTTTAATTAGTCGCTTCATTTCAACTCAGTTGTAACGACTATGTAGCTGGTTTACATGTATTTAGCTTTTATTTGAACCAAAGTGATAAAATTGACTGGGTTGCTTTAGGGCAAAATGCACTAGGCTAGGGAGACTTCATTTAAATCAAATAATTTCAGTTTAAATGACCAAGATTAAGCTAATGGATTTAAATTTAATTTTGGAAATATATTTCTTACCGCTAGATTGAAACTAGCCCAATTTTATTAGACTAAGCACGATTCTCGCATTTTTCTGGCTAAAGGTCAGTTTCATCCTAGATTCCATAAATTCAAAAAACTGGACTGTTTAATGCAGTTTTATCTAACAAACAAGATGATTAATATTTAATTGTTGCCGTTTTGTTACTGACTCTCTAAAGCATTATTAGAATAATAAAAAACCAAATCGATGCTATGTCGAAGTAGAGCCAAGATAGCAACACTCCTCATGAAATAATTAGGTTAATTACCTTAGATGCTTTTTAAATAAGTGTGTTAGCTCGTACTTTGTAACAGCTAAGGCATTACCCACTTAACCGGTTACCGGAGTTGAGTTGTACTGGTAGTTGATTATGACTAAATCAATTGTCGAGGTGTTAAATGGCCACACAGGGAATTATAAGAAATAATATAAATCAATTTGCTTTTGTTTATCGTGCGATTGACTTTGTTATTCTTCAATTGAGTTTAGTCTTAGCTTGTGGGTTAACTGGTGGTCATTACGACTTAATGTATTTTGTTGTCGCTTTAATCGCGAATCTTGGATATTTCTTTACCGCAGAATTATTTTGGTTGTATCGCTCTTGGCGAGCAGGCGTATTAAAAGAAATGTTATTTTATGCTTCGCTTAGTTGGGGAGTAATGATACTCGCGACCTTATCTTTCATCTTTTTTAGTGAAACTGCAGAACACTTTTCTCGACTTGTCCTCGCGCTTTGGTTGTCATCTAGTTTAATTTGCTTACTGACTTGGCGTATATGTTTTCGTTATTTCTTATTTTCAATTCGTAAGCAAGGGCTTAATACTCGCTCAGTAGGTATTATTGGTGTCACCGAATCAGGAAAACAGCTTGCCCGTGAAATTCTAGATAGACCCGAAACTGGCTATAAATTAAAAACTATATTTGATGAAAGGTCTATCGAGCGTATCGAGCCTGAACTCAGAGAATGGTACAAGGGAGATATAGCACATGGTGTTAAGCTAGCAAAACGAGGCGCAATCGATGTTTTGTTTATTGCTTTACCCTTAAGTGCCAAGCCAAGAATTGAAACTATTTTACGTAGCCTTGGTAATACCACGGTTGACGTTCACCTTATTCCTGATTTTTTCATCTACAACTTACTTCACGCACGTATGGGTCAGGTGGGGGAGATTCAAACCGTTAGCGTTTATGACACTCCAATGCGGGGTGCCGCTTACATGATGAAGCGAATTGAAGACTTATTTTTGGCGAGTGCAATTTTATGTGTTATAGCGCTACCCATGATGTTTATTGCCCTTGGCGTTAAGCTCAGCTCTCCTGGCCCCATTATTTTCAAGCAGGATAGATATGGCATGGATGGTAAAAAAATTAAGATTTGGAAGTTTCGTAGTATGACAGTTACTGAAAATGCTAAGGAGGTGACTCAGGCAACTAAAAATGATGCGCGTGTCACTTGGTTTGGTGCATTTTTGCGTAAAACTTCGTTAGATGAATTACCTCAATTCATCAATGTACTCCAAGGCAATATGTCGGTCGTTGGGCCTAGACCACATGCAATTGCACATAATGAAGAATATCGAGAAATCATAGATTACTACATGCTAAGGCACAAAATGAAACCTGGCATCACAGGTTGGGCACAAATTAACGGCTGGCGGGGTGAAACAGACACCTTAGATAAAATGCAAATGCGAATTCAATTTGATCTTGATTATATTCGAAATTGGTCACTCTGGATGGATTTCAAAATTGTCATTTTTACTTTTTACAAAGGTTTTGTTGGCAAAAATGTTTATTAGAGAGTGTCTTGATTAATTTTCTGTTTTAAGGAGCAAAAATGAAATTTGAAGATATCAAATCAGTCAATATAGGTGGCATACCGACAGCTTGTGTTAGCCGTTACGAACTCGCTCAAGTGATTGGTGATTATGCCTCGCAAAATGAACCTAAACTGCAAGCGGCCAAATTGATATTCAGTGCCAATGGTCATAGTATTTCTGAAGCTAATACAGATAAAAAATATATGAAAATCATGAACTCAGCTGATCTAGTTCATGCTGATGGCCAAAGTGTGGTTCAGTTTTCAAAATGGGTTGCGGGTAAATCAAAAGCCATTCCAGAACGGACAGCGACAACAGATATGATTCATGATATTCCTAATTTTTATCAGGCACCGATTCGGCATTTTCTCCTAGGAGGTAAACAAGAAGTGGTGGCATCGGCAGCCAACTTACTGGCAGCTAAATATCCTAATTTTATTCTAGCTGGGGTTAAAAATGGTTACTTTTCGCAAGCTCAAGAAAATGAAATTGTGGAACAGATAAATCAATCAGATAGCCAAGTTCTGTGGGTTGGTTTAGGCAAGCCTAAAGAACAAGAGTTTTGTATTAGAAATAAAGATAAATTAACAGTGCCTATCGTTATCTCTTGTGGTGGTTGTTATAACTTTGTCACTGGTGATTATCAAAGAGCCCCAGCATGGATGCAAAATCATGGTTTGGAATGGCTACATAGAGCCATGACTCGTCCTAAACATTTATTGTGGCGATACATAACGACAAATCCTCATGCAATTTATTCTGTGTTAAAGCATATGAGATCGGCTTAAGGTGTCAATATGAAGCATATTGTTTTATTTTTACATGATTTTCGAGGTGGTGGTGCAGAGCGTGTTTCAGTTCGCCTCGCCAATGGTTTAGTGGATTTAGGCGCGCGCGTTAACCTGATTGTACTTAATGATACAGGGCCGATGAAAAATGAGCTAAATCCCAGCATTATGATTCATGAGTTAACAGCTAAACGTATGGCATTTTGCCCATTAGAGTTAGGGAGTTTAGTTAATCACTTAGCGCCAGATATCGTTATTTCACATATGACGCATGCAAATGTGAGCGCGTGTTTAGCGGCTAAGTTGTTCGGGTTTTCGCATAAGCTGATAGTTGTTGAACATAATGTGATGCAGACCAATTTTAAAATCGTAAATTCAGTTAGCGTAAAATTAGCCTACTTGTTAACTAAGTTAGTGTATCGAATTCCAAAGAAAGTGATTGCCGTTTCAGCTGCCGTTAAAGGCAGTATCACTCGTTTTACCGGTGTAGAAAATATAGAGGTAATTTTTAATCCTGTGGTGAATCAAGACTTGCTGGATTACAAAGTGAGTTCAACCAAGTATGCGCACCCATGGTTTCATCAAGAAATGCCTGTTTTTGTTGCGGTTGGTAGTTTAACGCCACAAAAAAACTTTAAGCATTTACTCAAATCATTTGCCTTATTGATAAAAAACCAGCCAGCTCGTTTACTAATACTCGGTGAAGGACCACAGCGAGCAGAGCTAGAATTAGACATAGTTAATTTGGGCATATTAGACTCGGTTGAATTATTGGGCTATGTCGGCAATGTTTATGATTTCATTGCTCAAGCAGATGCCTTGATTATGTCGTCTGCTTGGGAAGGCTTACCTACGGTTTTGATTGAAGCTTTATCCTTATCAACTAAAGTCGTTTCGACTAATTGTGAAGGCGGTTCTGCAGAAATTTTAGCTCAAGGTCAATATGGCATTTTGGTGCCAGTTCATGACTGTCATAGTTTAGCGCAAGCTATGAAAGAGGTATTAACCCGTTCTTTTGAAGATCTCAAACAAAGAGCCAGTTTGTTTAGTATTGATGAATCTGCTCGTCAATATTACAACCTATGAGGAAAGATAAATGAAAATTATCGGCATAGTAACTCATAATAATTCTGGTGGGGCACAAAAAGCTATGGCTAAGCTGCAAACTGAATGTAGTAATAAAGCCATTGATTTTGGCGTTATATATTTGTACGGTGATAGCCAAGATACATCAATGAAAAATGGTATTTTCCTTGCCGACAAGCAAAGTTTTGTACTTGTTCGTTATCTTGTATCAGTGGTTAAGCTCATACAGTATTTAGTGCATCAAAAACCGGATGCGGTTATCTGCTTTTTACCTTTAGCTAACTTATTGGGCGCTTTATCGGCTTGGTTGGTCGGCATTCCAAATCGTTTAATTTCGCACCGGAATCCAGTTTCTAGTTATCAACCGATATTAAGATGGTGTGATCGATTAATCGGGGCAACACCTGTTTATACTGCTGTGATATGTAACTCAAATGCGGTTAAAGATTCTCTTAGTCGCTATGCTAAAAGCTATCAAAAAAAAATCAGGATTGTATATAACTGTGTTGAGTCAATTCAGCAGACTGGTAGAACTTTGACAATACGCCAACAATTAAATTTACCTAAGCAGAATAAAATGATTTTGTCAGTTGGTCGATTGGAACATCAAAAGAACTATCATTTTGCGCTAAATGTGCTAACTCAAGTTAACCAAGCAAATCTAGTGATTGCAGGGCACGGCTCTTTGTTGAGCGAATTAGAAGATTATGCTGCGCAGCTTGGGGTTTCAGATAGAGTTACATTTTTAGGGGCGCAGCCAAGTGATAAGGTCCGGACTTTGCTCGGAGAGTGCGATCTATATATACAAACGAGTACGTTTGAAGGCCAAAGTAATGCTTTGCTTGAAGCTATGGCCTCTGCCTGTCCAATTGTATCTAGTGATATTGCCGCTCAGCGTGAGGTTTTAACAGATAGCAACCAGGCTGAAATCGGGGTGTTGCTCACATTAGAATCCGCCCAAAATTGGGCGCGCGAGATAAATAAATTGTTATTTGATTCTCACAGATTAAAGCATTTAAGTGAGTCTTCTTTTGCTAGAAGCCAGAGTTTTACACCGTCTGCCATGGCGGAAGGTTTTTTAGCTGCTTTAGCTGAGGCACGTATTTGATATGAGGGAAAATTTATGAATCCGATTTTTGTGGTTGGCTGTCAACGCAGTGGTTCAACTATGTTGGGGGCGATTTTAGGCACGCATTCTAAAGTGAGTGCTATCCCAGAAGCACAGTTTATAGCGGATTGTGTGCCAGAGTCTCCGAGTAATATGGCAGCGATTTTAGCTCAGATCCAATCTCATTATAGATTCAAAATTTGGAATTATACTTTACCAGATTTACCTAAAAATATTAGCAGCTACCCAGAGTTAATTCGTTGGCTGGTTACTTGCTATGCGGCAGAGGTTAACCATAAGCGCCACATGGCGTTTTGGGTTGATCATCAACCTGGACATATTAAACATATTTGTAAGCTTGCAAAGCAGTTTCCCCAATTAAAAGTTGTTCATATTATTCGAGATGGTCGCGCTGTGGCGAATTCTTTGATCCCTCTGGATTGGGGTCCCAATTCCATTCACCGAGCCGCTTACTATTGGCAGCAAAGGCTTGCTTATGGTTTGGCCCTAAAAGAGTTTTTGCCACAAGCTTATTTTAGCATTAAGTATGAAGATATTTTGCTGAAGCCCGAGCAGAGTATTCAGTCTTTATGCGATTTTATTGGCTTAGATTATGAGCCAAATATGTTATCGGGAACTGGTTTTAAAGTGCCTAAATTTACCCAAAGCCAGCATGCGTTAGTGGGTAACGGGGTGAATGCTAAACGTATCGATAGTTGGGTCAATCAGTTGTCTTGTCGTGAGGTTGAAATTTTTGAGTCTGTTACCGGTGACCTCTTGTCTTATCTAGGTTATGAAAAAATTTCAAACACAGCGCGCGGCATGACAATGCTCGAAAGAGTTAAGTTAGATGTATTGCACTTAATCAAAGGTTTAACCAATAAAGTTCAATTTCAAAAAAGGGTAAAGCGAAGTATAGGATGATTATAGAACGCAGAAAGTTAGAGTATTATCACAATATTATTGCGCTACTTTTAATTGGTGGGGGCATTCCTACCTTATTTTCTGTGTCACTTGATTCGCGCTCTGAGTCTAATCCATTTAATCAAATCATTCTGATTTTGTTTACTTTACATGCTGTTATTTATTGCTGCCGACGGCCTAAAGCTATTTTTGCTCAAGTGCTTCAACCTAATGCTGTGTTTATTTGTTTTTTTGGTTATTTGTTCGCTTCTGTGCTGTGGTCCGCAGATAGCATGCTGACGTTTCGTCGACAAATTAGTTTTATGTTGTCATTGCTGTTTGTTTTCTACTTATTGCACAAATACGATTTTGAGCACTTAATTGAGATTTTTTATCAAAGTTTAAAGTTAATTCTAATTTTTACTTGGATTGCTGTGCTTTTCGGAGTCGGTGTTCATCATGGTGATGGTCACGACGGTTTGATAAAAGGCTTTAGCGGTAATAAAAATAACCTAGGTTTGTTTATGGCTCTAGGTACAGTCTTGAGTTTGGTTTATCTGAAAATACAACACAAACGGATTGATTTAGTTTTTACTTTAGGGTTTTTAGTGACCTTGTTGGCGACAGGTTCTAAAACTTCACTCGCTTGTGTTTTTATTGCGGTGTTTTTTATGACACTCGTTTATTACATGACTTTTGGCCGTTGGCCTTGGTCATTTTCACAGATAAAGATCACTTCCAAGCTGAGTAAGTTATTTGTCTCGTATTTTAGCTTTATCATGATTATTTGTACTTTTGTCTTTGTTTTACCTGTCGTTGTTCAAATGTTGGGACGGGAGTTAACTTTTACCGGTAGAGCGACCATTTGGGAGTATGCATTAATTATTTTTCAAGATTTCCAGTTGTTTGGAGCAGGGTATCGCTCATTTTGGATAGATAAACTAACCGCTGACTTTTATTTTTATAATCCCTATTGGGAAAACGATGATGGCATGTCAGGCATAGTTGGTAACGGCCATTCAGGCTACATGGACGTTATGTTAGAACTCGGGCTTGTCGGTATCGTTTTTTGGTCGGTTTGTTTATTTGTGGCAATTCATAGTGTGTTTAAGTATGTCGTTAATTACGCTAATGGTGAGCTCTCTGTCGTGAATTATAGTTTAGCGATTGTCTTTATGATGTTGGTATATAACTTCTTTGAAACTAATTGGTTACATCAAAGAGGTAATTTAGGTTGGCTACTTTTTTTAGTTATAGTGTTTAAAGTTCGTAAGGCTAAATATGACCAAGAAACCTCTATATGATATAGCTAAAGTTATTTTTGTACGATTTAGCTCATTTTTGTTTATTTACCCTTTGGCTATCTTATTATCGCGTCAATTAGGGGCAGAAGGTTATGGCTTGTATGGCACTTTAATGGCATACATCCCTATTATTGCAACGATTTGTATTTGTGGTGTCGATCAGTTCTTAGTAAAACAGTTGGCTGAATCTAACCCTGCGACAGGTTTTACTAGCAATTTGACGCGTTACTTTAAGTTGGTTTCAGGTCTGTGTTTTGGTGCCTTATTATGTCTGGCGTGGATAAACCTTGAATTCAATTTATTCCCTATCGCTGAGTTTATTACGGCATGTTTAATTTTAATATTTTTAGTTATTCGTAGAGTTCAAACTGCTTTATTAAGAGGAATTAAACTGCCAGTTCCGACACAAGTGGCTGAAAATATTGTCCAGCCAATAGCGACCCTATTTTTAGTTTTAATCGGTATTTTATGGTTCGACTTTACTGTGTTAAGTGCACTCATTCTTTATTTAGTCGGTTTGTGTTTATCTGTTTTGTTCTTGTCTTTTAGTGTTAAAAAACGGTTTAGATTAAAGCCAGCCGATAACGCTTCTGCTTCTCTCGGTTTGAAGGATGTCGCGCTGACATTGCCATTTTTAGGCTTGGCTTTAACTAATGACATAGCGACTTATATCGACCGTATTATGCTGGCCAGTATGCAGGGATATAGTCAAGCGGGTGTGTATTTAGTCGTTGCGCGTAATGCGTCTTTAATATTAGTGGCAGTAACGTCTATTCAGTTAGTGATTAATCCTTATATAGCCGAGTTTAAAGCGAATCACTCTAAACAGAGTTTAGCTAAGTTGGCGAGCTATCAAGTTGTTGGGCAAACCTTATTATCAATAACCGCCTTATTACCCATTGCCTTGATAAGCTTATATGTTGGCGATATTTTTGGCAGTGAGTTTAGCTCAGCCGCTGGTCCTTTGATGATTTTAGCCACGGGTTATGTGGTGACTATGGTGCTGGGCTCAGGGGTGCAGTATTTGTTTATGTCGGGCTACTCTTTATTGGCATTTCAAATAGTGTTCTTTGCGACTTTGCTCAATGTGATACTTAATTTTTTACTGATTCCTGAATTTGGAATTTACGGCGCGGTTTATGCAACTATTGCATCTGAAGCTTGTAAAAAGCTATTAGCTGCCTTTGTTGTAACGCAGAAACTTCAACTTAGAATTGATTTATATCCAGCTATATTTTATCTGGCTGGTAAGCGAGCTCAATATGGATAATAGGCTAGGATATTTCGATATAGCTAAAGGTTTAGCCATACTTTTAGTTGTTGTTTACCATAGTTTAGAGGGGATCATATCTGTATTTGATTTGCCTACAGGTCACTTTATATATGCATTGGCAGAGTGGTCTAAGGTTTTCTTAATGCCGACTTTTTTCTTTGTCTCTGGGTGCTTAGCACAAAATACCATAGTGCAAGGAAACTCAAATAAAATCATTAATAAAATTAAAGATTTACTTTATCTATATATAATTTGGAGCTGTATTATATATATCAGCCGCTTGTCGCTAAACTCGATTACAAACACTAATATGGCAGCGGATGAAATTGTAAAAATATTTTGGGATCCATTACCGACAATTTGGTTTGTGTATGCTTTAGTGATTGCCTTCAGTTTTACTTATTTAGTTAGAGGAGTAAATCGGCATCTGGTGATCGTGTTTGCGATTGGGATGAATATTTTAAACCAAGTATATCCTAGCTTGTTTGAAGGCTTTATTTTAGAGCGGGTTTGCTGGCTGTTACTTTATTATCTGATTGGCTTTTACTATTTTCATGAAATAAATACCCTGATCCGAGAAAATTCAAGGACTGCTCTTGGTTTTGTTGCTATTTTCGTTTTATTAAGTTTGACCTTTATTTTAACCGACAGCCGAATAGATATTCATAACAGTATCTTACTGTCATTATTATTTGGTTTTGGCTTTTTGTCTTCTTGCCTTGTATTAGAGCTTAACTTACAACCTAAAATAGTGCTTTTTTTGCGCAATCTTGGGGCAGCTTGCTTATTTATTTACTTAACTCATTTTCCAATACCGGCTGCAACTCGGTTGTTATTGATGAAGTTAGACTTATATAGCCATGCCTTATCTATCTATTTAACACTCATTTTAGCCATAAGTTTGGGTTTGATTGCTCAGCATTTTGCCAACCGATCTTGGTGTAGTTGGCTATTTTTCCGACCTAGAAACATGATAGGGAAAATTTTAGGGAGAGTGAATGCTACATAAAACAATGGATAAGCTGAACTTAAAACTGAGTGGCAAATTAACCAGGCATAAACAAGCTTATCTGCTGGTTGTTTTAGCTCTGGTGACTTGGTCAAACTTAGCGTCTGAGTTTTATGATCCTGCCTCTTTGTCAGGCACCAGAGGAATACAGCTTATACCTGAAGCGACAGTTAGTTTACAAACAACAGATAATTTATATTTCCAAACAGATAATACGACTCGTTCTAATCTTATATGGTTTAAACCTAGCGTGAAAGCTGGATGGGGGGATGGTTTAAATTATGCTTGGTTAGCTTATCAAGCACAGATTAAGTCAGTCTCTCAGTTTAAGCAGGACGACTATAGCGATCATCAACTCCAAGCCGCCGTTAAATATGATGTGCACAGTAAACACAAACTTAAACTGTTAGCTGATCTCTCTAGTTTACACCAAGAGAGGGGAACAGGATTAACTGAACGAAATTATCAACTGATAGATTCACCATTAAATTACCTCTTCACCAATTTATCGAGTTCGTATAAATATGGCGCGGAAAGTGCAAAAGCTATGTTAGGCGTTGGCTTAGCATACAGTAAAAAACAGTATCAAAATTATCAGACACTGACGACTGGGCGAAATTTCGAAAAACAGAAAATCTGGACAGATTTTGAATATGACCTCGGGCCTGTTACAGCAACAACTTTTGATTTGACGACAGAAAAATTGAATTACGATTTAGCAGATGGAACTCAGATTAATCGCAATCACAGAACCGACAAATTCTTAATCGGGATAAAGTGGCAGGGATTAGCAAAAACGACAGGTCGATTAAAGCTAGGTTGGCAAAGAAAAATATTTGAGACGTCTCAGCAAGCCAACTTTTATGGAACCGCAGTTGATATAGGTTTGACTTGGCAGCCTAAAACCTATTCAAGTTTTAGTTTTAATTTAGCCAAGTCGGCTAAGGATTCGGAGACCGAAGGTGCTTTTATCAAGCTAATTGAGTGGCGATTTAAATGGTTGCATGAATGGTCAGAAACAGGCGCGACTCGAATGGAATTGACTCGAAATCATCAAAATTATATAGGTCAATCTGGCCGAAAAGATACGGATTTAGCTATTTTAGCTGCTTACGAATTTAAACTGACTCGCTGGTTTAAAGCAGATATTCATTTTAATCGACAAGTGCATAAATCTACTTCGGCGGATCTGACTTTCGATAAGAATTTAATTGGTTTTACACTAACAGGAGGTTTGTAATGGTATTAAAGCGTTTGCTTATATTGGTATTTTTATGGTCAGGGACATTAAACGCGGCACAAAATGACTATATTTTAGGGACAGGTGATGCGATACAGATACTCGTTTACGATGAGCCTGATTTAACTTTTCAAACACATATAGGTAAAGATGGAGATATTACTTTTCCATTTTTAGGTGAAATCAAAATATCAGGTAAAACCACTCGGCAAGTACAAAACATAATAACAGAAGGTTTAAGAGGGGATTATTTAACTCACCCCAGTGTACAAGTATCGGTTGTGGATTATAGGCCTTTTTATATTCATGGAGAGGTTAGAAAACCAGGTGCTTACCCATATAAACCCGGCCTAACTATAGACCAAGCGATAGCTTTAGCGGGTGGCATGACAGAGCGGGCTTCTGAACAAAAAATTTTTGTAAAAACAGCGGTAAATCAAGCGGTCACTGCGGTAAATGTTGATATTGGATTTGTTTTATCGCCCGGGGATACGGTTACGATTCGACAAAGTTTTTTCTAGCCAAAACTAAGGTAGGTCACCATGTCAGTGAAAGGAAACATGTCAAGTGAAGAGGTGATAGATCTCAGAGCTTACTGGCAGGTTTTGCTTAAATACAAATATCGAATTTTTGGTTTTGTGTTTTTCATTACCTTATCGGTTGCTGTAGTGGTATCGGGTATGAAGCCTGTTTATCGAGCCACAGCATCAATTATGTTGAAAACAGAGCAAGATAAAGCCGTGTCTATTGATGATGTTTATACATTAGACACAAGCCGAAAAGAGTATTTCTTGACTCAACATGAAATTTTACGCTCCAATCGAATTGCGGATGCTGTTATTGAACGAGCTGGTTTGGCTACTCAGCCCGAATATCAAGCAAATGCAAATGTTAGCCCTATATCTCAAGTTAAATCTTTCATGACGGGGTTGTTATCTCAATCAGCCAATCAAGTTCCATCTCAGGAAAAAGCTCAGCGGATTGAAAATAACCGTTTACTTAAAGCATTTAAAAAGAACTTAGGTGTGAGCCCTGTACCAAAAACTTTGCTTGTCAGAATCAGTTACGATTCGTATGACCCAGTTTTAGCGGCCCAAGTTGCCAATACACTCGGTGAAGTTTACATAGAGCAACAATTTGATGCTAAATTATCAATTACTCGTAAAGCCGTAGGTTGGTTAGGAGACAGACTCGAACAGCTTAGAAATCAGCTTTCTAGTTCGGAAAGAAAACTACAGAGTTTTCGTCAAGAACAAGGATTAATCGATATTGAAGGGATTAGCAGTATAGTCGCCAAAGAAATCGAGGATCTGTCCGAAAATTATCGAGATGCAAGACAAAGAAGAGTACAGGCTGAGAGTATAGATATTTTACTCAATGGCAGTATTAATGCTGACTCGGCCGAGTTGTCTAGTTTAACAGAAGTCAGTAATCACCCAGTTATTCGAGAAATAAAACGCGAAGAAATAGACGCAGAGAAAAAAGTATCCGAGTTATCAAAAAGGTACGGACCTAAGCACCCTAAACTCATTTCTGCCAATGCAGAACTCACAGCAGTACAACGTAACCTAAAAGGCCAAATTAATAAGTTAGTTAAAGGGATAGAAAAAGAATTAGTTGCGGCCAAAGAAAGCGAAACTAAACTGCTTGCTCAACTGAATCAAGCCAAGCAAGAATATCAGCAAGTCAGTGCAAAAGAAGCTGAGTACTTAGCATTAAAACGTGAAGTGCAAAGCAACCGTAATTTATACAATACCTTTTTAGCTCGCTTTAAAGAGACAGACATTACAACTGGGTATGATAGCCAGCAAGCTCGCATTATCGACATGGCTAAAGTGCCAATTATGCCCGTTAAACCGAATAAGCCATTACTGGTATTGATTACCTTGATTGCTTCAACCCTTTTTGCTGTCATTGTGGTTTTTATCTTTGATGCGTTAAATGATAGTTTTAGAACCGTCGCTGAAATAGAAGAAAGACTCAAGCTCAAACTCATGGGCTTAGTGCCCTTAATTAAAAAAAACAAACAGGGCAGCATTCCTGTTCGTAGTTTCTATGCACAGGAAAATCGGAACTTTGCCGAGTCAATCCGCACTATGCGTACAGGCCTGTTACTCTCAAATTCTGATAGAGAATGTAAAGTTTTCACTGTGACTTCGTCTATTCCTGAAGAAGGCAAAACCACCACATCAATTAATTTGGCGTTTTCAATGGCACAAATGGAGCGGGTGTTGTTAGTTGAAACAGACTTGCGTCGGCCAAATGTAGGTAAATTATTCGATTTACCGCCTTACCAGTTAGGCTTATCTAATCTACTCACTGGAGCCGCTTGCTTTGAGGAGTGTGTGGTAAAAGATAAAGAAAGTGGCGTCGATATTATCTGTGCTGGTGCTGTGCCTTCAAACCCACTTGAGTTGTTAAGTTCAGACAAATTTAAGCAATTCTTAACGGATGCAAAGCAAAAATATGATCGAATCGTGTTAGATACAGCACCGGCAAATCCAGTTAGCGATGCCGCTGTGATTGCTACCTTATCTGATAGTGTTATTTATGTGGTTCGAGCCAATAGCACTCGGCATGCTACAGTCCAACAAGGCTTAGGAAAACTGATTGAAGTTGGGGCTAGACTTGATGGGGTTGTTTTAGCGCAAGTTGATGTTAATAAAAAAGATGGTTATGGGTATCAGGGGTATTATGATTATTATGGATATGCGGAAAAGTCGGCAATCTAGCACCCGAATGGATTGGGTATGATAGATTTACATAGTCATATTTTGGTTGGTTTAGATGATGGTGCTAAAACTTTTGAAGATGCGCTGGCAATGCTACGCTGTGCTGCATCGCAGGGCGTCAGCCATGTGTTAGCGACACCGCATATCCACCCTGGAATATATGATAACAATATCAATACTATACAGACTGCCTTTGTTGAGCTGTGTAACAAAATAGCAGATTCAGATATCAATATTACGCTTGGTTATGCAGCAGAGGTGAGAATTTGTCCTGAAATTCTCTTTTGGGTGAAAACAGGGGCACTACCTTTTATTGGCCGAGACGGACAATATAACTTACTGCTATTAGAGTTTCCTCACAGCCATATTCCGTCAGGCAGCTTGAAACTCATTGATTACCTGTTAGAACATAAGATTAAGCCCATTATTGCGCACCCTGAAAGAAATAGAGAGATAAGAAAAACGCCAAGGCTGCTACAGACTTTTGTTGATAAAGGTTGTTATTTTCAAATCACCTCAGCTTCTTTATTGGGTGATTTTGGGGAATCTTCAAAACAATTAGCTTGGCAATTGCTGCACGACAAATTAACCGTATACGTTGCGTCTGACATGCATAATCTAACGGGTAGGAGTTGTAAAATGGCTGAGGCTTATTTTGCGGTATCACAAAAATTAGGTTTAGCCTTTGCTAAAAAAGTGTTTTACACCACGGCTTTAAATTTAATCACAGAAAACCTAAGTTTTGCTCTGCAACAAAGAAAAACAGAGGTTAGTTGCTTACCTTAGAAGCTTTGATTTCAGATATTATTAAACATATGAGTCTGGTGATAAACCAAGCCAAAAACATACCTGCAGTGCCAGTTAAGAAATCCTCAATCTCGAATGCTCGAGAGGGGATAAAGTAGTGGCTAATTTCTTCAATCGCAATCATTAGAGTGAGTACGCTAAATAGGGCCAAACCATAGCCGACTTGTGTTATTTTTCGTGGTAACAGTAGATAAAAGCTGAGGAATAGTAAGGAGGCTAAGATGAAGTGGACATTTCTATTGTCGCCTAAAATCGATTCCACAAAAGTATACGCAGAGGGAAATATAGAGATGTCTTTAGACAAGGAAAGAAACACCAAAAAAACGATGTAACACGCCGCTAAACATTGACTAAGCCTTTGCATTAAACTAGCTCCAGAGTCCAAGTGAATAGTCTTCAAATATATTAATCCCAAGCGCGGATTTGATTACGTAAAGGAAACATAATCCGAGCATAAGAGATAAGCTGATAGTTGCTAATAAAATGAGGGCTTTAATTGCGCGAGACATCTGCGCCTCCGCTCTGCTCAGTTCTCTTATGTTTTTACCACATAGTAGGACATAGTAATAATGAGTCGAGCTAAAAGGTAAGCCAAATGTGCCTCTTAAATCTAATTTATGTCGACTCCATTTCCGTGCGCCAAGTGCAATTTTTAGGTGGAGTAGCTGCTCATCGGTAAAAGATTCTGCAACCTCATTTGGCATACGTTGCAAAATCTGCTGCATGGCTGCTTCTTGTCTAACCGTGCTGGTTTGTTGTTTCATTTTGGCCTCCAGCCTAAATCAATTTCTCAATTGATTTACACACTTTAACTGCACATAATGAATACAAATATCATGTGTAAGCTTTTTAATCAAGTGTCTGAGCTAACGAGAATTTTTATGTAATTAAAGTGTTTTTTATATGCTTAAATAGTGTAGAAATTTTAAAGACAATTGGTTGTTTATCAAGCAATAATTCAAAGGGATATCTAATGATTAAAACAATTATATTTGGCAACTCTGGCTCTGGTAAATCTACTCTAGCGGGTAAGTTAAGCACTAAGCACAAAGCTGCACATCTTGATTTAGATACCCTAGCTTGGCAAGCTGTTAATCCGCCGCAGCGAATGCAGATTGATGAATCAGCTAACCTGATTCAAGATTTTTTAGCGCAAAATGACAACTGGGTTATAGAGGGGTGTTACTCGGACTTACTAACTCTGATCGCCCCTTTTGCTACTCAGGCTATTTTTATGAACCTGCCTGTAGCTGCTTGCGTTGAGAATGCTAAAATGCGCCCTTGGGAGCCACACAAATATAAAAGTAAAGCAGATCAAGATGCCAATCTAGACATGCTTATCGCTTGGATTTCGCAATACACTGAACGTACTGACACTTTTTCTCAAATTGCTCACCAAAAATTATTTGATGAATTTAACGGCGATAAACTTATGTACACTAAGAATACCTAATAAAACTTACCAGATTTTCGTATTTTTTAGGAATTGAGGCTAAATAAAAGCGATTTAGCACAAGATTCTGCTATTTTATCACAGGCATCTTTGTATTTTTTATTACCCCTGCTACATATAATGTTGTTAACAATGTGTTGTAGATTACCACTTGGTAATAACAAATTTAGTGAGATGAATCTGATGAAAAAGAGTAAATTAGCCGATCCTTTTGAACAAGCAAGACTTGAATCAGGCATAGGTAAAATGGATGACCAAAATGATCCAGTGACTATGCTGTTAAGGTTAAAAGACGTACGTAAAACAGCGCATAATTGGAAAGTTTTTCAGTCAGGCGCTAAGCCTGGTCGTATCGTTGTGCCTTCTGAGGTTAATATACGAGATACTCGTCAGATCCCATTTGAAGTTGATCCGCCTGAACACGGTGACTATCGAAAACTGGTTGAACCTTGGTTTAAGCGACCGCTAGAAGCAGATTATCAAGCCGCATTGACTAAGCAGATTAATGAAATTGTTGACGAAGCTTTATCTTTAGACGATATCGAAGTCGTTAGTGATTTTTCATTACGTTTACAGTCACGAGCATTGACCTTATTACTCAATACGCCATACAGCGAAGCCGACACTTGGATTGGTTGGGGTACGCATGTATTCAGAAGTGAAGGCGATTCGTTAGATGGTGATAAAGCCAATATTCTATATGACTATATAGATGAACAAATCGAACGAGCAAGTGAAAACCCAAGCGACGACTTATATTCAGTTTTATTAAATTCTGAGCTAAATGGCAGAAAACTGACCAAAGAAGAAGTTAAAGGCGTGATGATTTTAACTTTTGCAGGTGGTAGAGACACAGTTATCAATGCAGTGACGAATTCAATTGCTTATTTTGCTGAGCATCCAGAGTCGCTCGCTCGTTTAAATGACGAACCTGAAATAACAGGCAAAGCGGTTGAAGAGTTAATTCGCTATTTTTCGCCATTAACGCATATGGGTCGTGTTGTTACTGAAGATACGCAAGTTTGTGAACATGCAGCAAAAGCAGATTCTAGAGTTTCACTTTGCTGGGCTTCAGCTAACCGTGATGCATCTGTATTTGAAAATCCAAATGAAGTCGTATTGGACAGAAAATTAAATCCACATGTTGGTTTTGGTTTTAGTCATCACAACTGTTTGGGTGCAACGCATGCACGTCAAATTATGCAGATATTACTGACTAGCTTAGCGCAGAAAGTTAAATCAATTGATATTTTAGATTATGAAGAAAATATTGAAGATTTAGACCAATTTAAGCGCAAAGTTGGTTATGAAAAAATCAAAGTTAAATTTAATCCAAAATAAAGCCATAGTTTTGGCGTTATACATTCAGTTATTTACAAAGTTTTAAGAGGTTTACTATGGCTAAAATTACATTTATTACAACCGATGAATCATCAATCACACTAGAAGCGACTTCAGGGTCAGTTATGGAGTTAGCAGTACAAAACAATGTTGCTGGCATTGATGGAGATTGTGGCGGGGTTTGTTCTTGCGCGACTTGTCACGTACATGTAGATCCTGCTCACTTAGATAAAACGGGTGATGCGAGCGAAATTGAAAAAGACATGCTTGAGCTTGACGATAATGCAAACGAATACAGCAGACTATGTTGTCAGTTAGAAGTATCAGATCAATTAGACGGTGTCATTTTGAGAGTTGCTCAATAACCTAAGTAACCTGAATTCAGAATAAAGTTTTAAGTCTTTGTTAATGATTTCAATTTCTTAGCTAACTTCTTATCCGAGTTCAGGTTAAATTTCTTCTTTATTGCTTCTAGGTAACTAGGGGCAGTCTTCTTATTCGTGCTTCATTTGTTCAGGTTTTGTTATGTCAGATAAATCATCGTTAGATCAAACATGTATCATCATTGGTGCAAGCCATGCTGGGGTTAATTTAGCTTTCTCTTTAAGAAAGGAAGGTTGGCAAGGTGAAATTAAGCTCTTTGATGCGGATCCAATTTTACCTTATCACAGACCACCTTTATCAAAAGCGTATTTAACCAGTGATGACGAGATTGATAAAAATGCACTGAAATCAGCTGAAAGTTATGACAAAGAAAATATCAACCTAAACCTAGGCGTTTCAGTAACTAAAATTGACGCTGAATCTGAACAGATTACCTTATCTGATAACACAGTACATGGTTACGATAAGCTTGTGATAGCGACAGGTGCAAGACCATTAATTCCACCTATCACTGGAATTGAAACTGCCACTCATTTATACCCATTACGTACGGCACTAGATGTGAGTAATATTCGTAAAGCTTTTAACCAAAGCAAGCAAAAAAGAGTGGTTATTATAGGTGGTGGATATATAGGATTAGAAACCGCAGCATCACTTAAAAAATTAGGTGCCAAAGTCACAGTATTAGAGCGCGAAGATAGAATACTGGCGCGTGTTACAGCACCGGAAATGTCAGCGTTTTTCGCTAAGCTACATGCCGATAATGACGTTGACGTTTTTACGGGTAAAAATGTAACCCAAATACAAAATTGTCAAAATGAGAACACAATTATTTGTGCTGATGGCAGTTCATACCAAGCTGATATCATTATTGTGGGCGTCGGCATTCGGGTCAATACAGAGTTAGCTGCTGATGCAGGTATTGAATTAGAAAACGGCATTAAAGTGGATGAAACAACCGCAACTTCGGCTGCTAACATATACGCCATTGGTGACTGTAGTTACCACTACAACCCTCATTACGATCGATTTATTCGTTTAGAGTCGGTGCAAAATGCTGTTGACCAAGCCAAAACCGCAGCTGCTGCGATTAATGGTAAACAAGTCAAGTATGATACTTTACCTTGGTTTTGGTCAGATCAGCATGATGTAAAATTACAAATGGTGGGTTTGTCACAAGGCTATAATCAAATAGTGGTGCGACAGGAGCTAGACGCTGAAAATAAATTCTCTGTTTGGTATTTTGATAACGATACCTTGCTATCTGTAGATGCCGTCAATAATGCTAAGGCTTATGTTTTGGGCACTAAATTTATTAAATCATCGAGCAAACTAGATAAAGCAAAATTAGCTGATGCTAATGTCGAACTTAAACCAGCTAATTTGATTCAAGATTAATCCCCAGCTAGCAAATTTACCCTAGGCTTAAATTTGCTAGAAAGATGAACCGGGCTGTTGTAAAAAGGCTAACTCTTCGGCCGTTGACTCACGACCTAAAATATTATTTCTGTGTGGGTAGCGGCCAAACTTATCGATAATCTCTTTATGCTTTAACTCAAACTCATAATTTGAAGCTAAATTATTATCTTTAAATAATTTAACCGCAACTTGATGGATAGTTGCAGATTCGCTATGCATGAAAGGCATATACAGAAAAGATTTTTGCTCCGGATTGAGTGACTGGTCTAAACCTAATGATATTGCTTCTTGGGATAAAACTAGCGCTATGCTGTCAGCTGAAAACGAATCCGGCTGGCCTCTATATATATTTCTAGAGAATTGATCTAACACTATAATTTCGGCTAATCTGCCTTGAATTGAAGTTCGCCAATGGTAGAGTTCGCCTCTTTTAGCTTGGTTTAAAGTCGCTAAAAATTGTGATTTTATTAACGAATCTAGCGCTTCATCTTTCACCCACCATTGTTTTGGCTCTAATTGAGTAAACCAAAAATTGATTACGTCATCTGCTCGCATGATTATCTCTTGTCTTTGATGTGTCTACTTTCTCGCTAACGTTATTAAGAAAATTAGCTAGGATGTGTATATTGACTTCGCTTGAATAATAGCAGTGCGGGGATAAATTGTTAGAGGAAATGATGAATTTTGAGATTAGGTTCGAATGATGAAGTGCCACGATAAAACTGGCACTTCAATATTCGATGCTATGCTTGTGACGCTAATGGCGTTTTCGCTTAGTCTGTTAAACTTATTTTTTACAACCTTTATTGCCTGCAGGTAAAGAAACTAGGTTAACGTTAGCTATCTCTAATTCCATTTTCCCCTGAGTTGAAATGGCAAAAATATCGGTTAAATTAGCAAAATCAAATTTACCATTTTGGTTAAAACAATTAAGAGGTAAAACAAGAGCTGTCCACTCTGAAGTTGGTAATTGATCAAGTAATGGATTTAACGGCATATCGTTTTCACATTTATTTGACCAATTACACCTCATTGCAATTTTAGCAATGGAAGTTGGCTTACGATGGATTTTAAGCTCAATATTCAAAGCAGCTTTATCTTCAATGCTAGAAAGATCGATTTTACGACCATTTAAAGTCACATTTGAGAACCAAGCTGATTTCGAATTACGGCCACGCCATTTAAAGATTAAAGTATCGTTATCCGCATAGCGTTTTGACGGACTAACCGTTAAATTACCGCGCTGGGTTTTACCTTTTTGTTCTGTGACTGGTTCACCCCAGGCAAAAGCGTTGCCTACTGTTAATTTCCATGGTGATAAAGGCTTCCCTGACTCTATATAGTTTGTTAACGAATTATCTGCATGACTATTAAATGTAATAAAATTTAAAGCTACTACAAGAAATAGTAAAGCAGATTTAGTCATAGTGAGTTTTGTCAGTTGATATGAAAACATTTACAGCTCCAAAATTTTTAATCTTTATTAGTATGTTTTCTATATGAGTAAAAGTAAAGTCAATTGTTAACAATTTATCGTTTTTTTGATATGAACTTTTAAACATAAGTGATCTCATATACTTTTATCTTTTACAATAATTTAAAAACAAATATGAAATTCTTTATCACGCTGCGACGTACCTTATTAGCGTCTGGCGCCAGCCTATTTCTGCTTGGATTTTTAATACCTGAAGCTAAATTGATACCGGTAGATGCCGCAACCCCCAATGACTGGAATAAAGATTCCTTTTGGTATGAGCCGTGGGGGACTTCTGGTGTTCATAAAGGAATTGATATTTTCGCTAACAAAGGAACGAGTGTCATTGCACCTGTTGATATGCTTGTTTTGTATACTGGGGAAAGTAGCAAAGGAGGAAAAATTATTGTGGGATTAGGGCCAAAATGGCGGATCCATTATTTTGCCCATTTAGATCAAATTTCAGCTAACTTGGCATTTGCTATGTTATCGGGTTCAAAATTGGGGACTGTCGGTGATACAGGGAATGCAACAGGCAAGCAAGCGCATCTTCATTATTCTATTTTGAGTTTAGTCCCATTACCTTGGCGCATTGATAATTCAACTCAAGGATATAAAAAAGCTATTTACATAAATCCGATAGAGTATTTTGAAGCGCAATAATCTGATAAAAAAGGGCGGAATTACGGCATGACGCATAATCCGCCCAACAGACCTAACTCTTGGTTTAATTTGAAATCGAATTTAAATTGTATTCTATCCGTGTAAGCAAATTTGCCAATATATACATATTATGTTTACATATTAACTATCAATTTTTGGCAAGTTGAATTTGATGAATCGTCCAGAGCGGTTTTATCTATCCTAAATTTTCATGTCCATTTCAAAGGTATCTAAATGCAGTTGACCATTGTTTTTCGAGTATTAGTTATATTTACTGGCATACTTTTTTGTCAATCTATTTTCGCTCAAGTGGAACCAACTAAATTTTTTGAAGATAAATTTGAACGCAACGAATCTCAGGAACTGACAGAAGAAATTGGCCAAGGTTGGTTTAGTAATAGTGCTAATAGAGCTGGGGGCTATAAGCAGGTAGATCTAAACAAAGGTGTTCTGCATATACAAAAAAAGCCAAAAGGAAAGTATGCCGTTAACTTGAAACATGCGCTCAATGTGAAAGACGCTCGAATTCAGTTTAACTTTGAATTTGCGAGTAAAAAGGGAGCTCGTTTTAATTTTTATGACACACAAGCTAAAGATAAAGCGATTTCAGGGCATGTATGCCAAGTGCGACTAGATAAAAACAAAATTATCTTACTCGATCAAATGGGTGGTAAATTCAATGTCGGTTTTAATAATTTAGATAAACAGGCCCAAAAGAAGTTATTAGCTGAAACGACAGCTTCAGTGCCTTACCAATTTGTCATTGGCCAGTGGTATGAAATGATCATTGAAATCCAAGATAGTCAATTAACTGCTTTTATTAATGGCGAAAAAATCGCAACGCTTGAATCTATAGGGATCAATCACACTAACAAGACTGAATTTGGTTTCTCAGTTGTTGATGAACTTAAGATTAAAGATATTAGTTTTTGGCAGTTATAAGCCAATTTAGCAGGCAAAGAAAATAGCTAGGGTCTTATGTAAAACCTTTGTAAATCCTTCCATAAATTTATATTTTTAAATCAATTCATATTGACTAATCAAACATCACATGTTTATATTGTAATTATGATGTGTTAATTTGTTGTAAACAATAAGCCTAGTGTTTCAAATAAACTGAATGTTTTTTTAACCTGTCGGTTTTATCTATGTAGTACAAGGTGAACTAGATATACATCATCATTTTTGGGTCAGGCTTGGGTTATCAGTCTGCTTATACAACAACCCACAAAACATAACGTGGAACGAATTTATAAGAGTTTTTTATGTTTAGTAAATTAACGAGTTCAATAGTGGTGGCGCTGAGTGTACTTACTGCTGGCTGTGCGTTACAGCCAGAGTCAGACACTTTAGCCCAAGAAACCAATGGCGCTAAAAAGCCAAATGTACTGATTATCTTTTTTGATGATATGCGATTTGATACCTTTTCTTATCGTGGCGGTCCAGTTAATACACCTAACATAGATGCTTTAGCAAGTGAAGGTACAAGATTTGACTATGCAATGACAACCACAGGTCTTTGTTCACCCTCTCGTGCTGCCTTATTCACTGGGCGTTGGGGCCACAAAAATGGTTTAGATGATAATGTTGAATTATACCATTCACGCCTAGCAGAGCTGGATCCAAAAGAAGGTGGTTTACTTAGAAGAGCTTCAGAAGCTGGTTACTTAGTCGGACATGTTGGTAAGTGGCACTTAGGGGCTAGAGGTACAGAGTTACGTGGTGCTGAAATTGACTTGGCGCATGGCCATGAACCTCGCGAACGCTTTACTCGCCAATGGACGCCATATGTAAAAGTGCCTCAAGTAAAAGGTTATTACGAAGGTAAATTAGATGCAAATAATGAAAAGCATGAGTACTGGATGACTTTACCTGGTACTTATGAAGATACAGCGGCCTACAAGAAACTTGTCCATGGTCAAAACATGATTAGACAAGCAGCTAAAGATGATCGTCCTTTCTTTGGTGTCATAAGCTTTAATCAGCCTCATCCTGCATATCGAGTACCTGAGCCATATGCAAGCATGTTTGATCCTGCAACTTTAGAGTTGCCAGAAAATCATTTAGCTGAAAGAAAAAATAAACCGCTTGCGCAAGATGGTATTTGGTGGCCTTGGCACGATGTTGGCCATATGAGCGATATGGATTGGCGCAAATCTAGAGCTTATTACTATGGCGCTATCGCTATGGTTGACCGAATTATCGGTGACATTATTAAAACGGCTAAAGAAGAAGGCATGTATGAAGATCTGCATATCGTTTTATTGGGTGACCAAGGCAGTATGTTAGGTGAACATGGCTTATATGATAAAGGCCCTTACGCTTATGACGAATTAATGCGTATGCCACTTATTATTAAAAAACCAACAGCAGAGCCTAAGATCATTAACCGCCAAGTTTCCATGCTAGACATAACGCCAACATTAGCAGAATGGATGGGCTTAGAAAATGACGGCGATGTTGACGGCGAATCTTTAAACCCATTAATTGAGAAAGGTGATGCAGCTAAGCAAGGTGAACCGGATACGGCTTTATATGCTTATGAGTGGTACAACGGCTCTTGGTTTGGCATACGCGCCATTAGAACGCCTGAAATGAAATTTGTCTGGAATCCAGGCGATACACGAGATGAATTGTATGATCTGAAAAATGATCCTATTGAAGTTAACAACCTGATTAAAGACAAAAAGTATCAGAGTCAATTAGCTGAGATGGCCAAAATGTTGGAGCAAGAATTAACCCGTATTGAAGATCCATCGGTGAAAATGTTTCGTCACCATTACAAAAAGTATCTTTGATAACTAATCGATTTGTCTGAGATAAAAGCTAGCAAGAAAAGCTTTTGTCTCATTTTTAAGAAGTGAATAAACCATGAAAATTAAATGTATCCGAACCCATCATTTACGTTGCCATCTAGATAATCCTTTTGGTTTTTCTCAATGGTCTTACGCACAGCGAAACGTATTAGTTATTGAAGTTATAACAGATACAGGCGTGTCAGGTTGGGGCGAATGTTATGGTCCTGCGGATGTCATTCAAGGTGCGGTCGAAAAATTCTATGCACCAAGAGTGATTGGTATGGATGCTATATCAACAGATAAAATTTGGTCACATATGTGGCGTTCATCATTAGATTTTGCCCGTGGTGGTGTCATGATGGCCGCTATGTCTGGTATTGACATGGCGCTTTGGGACTTAAAAGGTAAGGCGCTAGGTCTAAGCGTTAGCGAACTAATGGGCGGCAGAAATCGTGATATCGTTCCTTGTTATGCAACGGGCATGTATTACCTAGACTTACCAGAAGAAGAGCTTTTACCTAAGTTAGTTGAAGAAGGTGTTGGTTACGCTAAAGAAGGTTTCCAAGCGATGAAAATCAAAGTCGGTAAAAATATCGATTTTGATTCAAAATTCATTGTTGCATTGAGAGAAGCCTTACCAAATACGCAATTAATGGCAGACTCTAATCATGCTTTTGACCTACCTGAAGCGATCAAAATCGGTCGACTACTTGATGAAAATGATTACGGCTGGTTTGAAGAGCCGTTATCGCCAGAGCATTACAAGCAATTTAGACAATTACAAGACAAGCTAGATTTACCAATCGCAACTGGTGAATGCGAGCAAACGCGTTTTGGCTTCCAAAAATTAATCGAAACTGGTGGCGTTCAAATAGTGCAAGCTGACTTAGCTTACTGCGGTGGGCCAAGTGAAGCACTGAAGATTAGAACTTTAGCGTCAGCAAATGGTTTGAATATGTTGCCACATGTTTGGGGAACTCAACTAAACTTAGCTGCTGCAACTCACTTTTTAGCGACGGCATATCATGAACCAGGTAGAGCCGAAGAAAAACAATTACTACTTGAATATGATAGAACTGAAAACCCATTAAGAGATGATATCTACGAGGTTTCCGTTCAAGTAGAAAGGGGTAACGCAATTGTGCCGACAGCACCTGGTTTAGGTGTAACAATTAATAAATCAGCAATGAAAGAATTTGAAGTTAATGGGACAGAAACACTATGAAGACGAATGAATACAGAATGCTAATTAATGGTGAGTTAGTCTCTTCACCTAAAACATTTTCAGTTGTTAATCCAGCAACAGGCGAAGTCATTGCTGAAGTTCCTGATGCTCGCCCAGAACATATTACACAAGCATTAGAAAGCTCAAAAGAAGGCTTTAAAATATGGTCTGCTATGCCATTAAGCCAAAGAGAGCCAATTATCCTAGCTTATGCTGATTTACTTGAGCAGCACAAAGATGAAATCATTGATATCTTAATCGCTGAAACAGGTAAGCCTGCGGATAACGCAGAATACGATTTTGGTATGCTGACAACTTGTTTACGTTTCTTTGTTGAAGAAATGAAACGTATTGACCAGCCTGTTATTCCAGATCCAGATGGACGCATCTTAAACTACATTCGTCGTCAACCTTTAGGCGTTGTGGTTGGTTATCTTGCTTGGAATTTCCCACTACTAAATGTTGGTTATAAAATTGGCCCATCTTTAGCGGCTGGTTGCGCAGCAATCATCAAACCGTCACAAGCGACGCCTTTAGCGTCATTAAAATGTGCTGAGTTAGCGATTGAAGCGGGTATCCCTGCTGGTGTGGTTAATATGATCACAAGTGATGATTATGATATTACTGACCCGTTATTAACGAGTGATGATGTTTCATTATTTACCATGATAGGTTCCACTCGTGCGGGTGTTGGCGCGATGAAGACAGCTTGTACCAGTGTTAAGCACTTCTCTGTTGAGTTAGGCGGTAATGCACCAGTGATCGTTTATGACGATGCAGATGTTAAAAAAGCAGCGCAAAGCATAGTGGATCTTAAATTCGCTAATTCAGGTCAAGTTTGTGTGTCGCCAAATCGTTGTATGGTGCACGAATCTATCTACGATGAATTTGTTGCTGAAGCAACTGCACATGCGCAAGGGATTTCACTTGCTGCAGGCCGAGTTGAAGGTCGCATTATGGGACCTTTAATCAATGAGAAAGAACGTACTCGAATTGTTGGTTTAGTTAAAAATGCGGTTGAAAATGGCGCTGAAGTTGTACTAGGCGGCAACATACCTGAAGGTAACCCAGGTTATTACTTAGAACCGACTATATTAAAAAATGTCGATTTATCAATGTCATTAGTGAAAGACGAAATATTTGGCCCTGTATTACCTATCATTAAGTATACAGACGCTGATGATGTCATCGCCCTAGCTAACGACAATGAATATGGCTTATCGGCTTATGTTTACACAACTAATTTACAACGTGGTTTACAAGCTGCAGATCAAATCAAAGCCGGCAGCGTTTGTGTAAATGAAGTTCACTATGGTGTTCACTTACCTCATGGTGGCTTAAAACAAAGTGGTGTAGGTAAAGATTGTTCACAATATAGCTTAACTGAATACTTAACGCTTAAACGTGTTTCAGTTCAAATTAGCGAATAATCAGATTCTTTAATATATTTATGGTTATCGAATGATTCGGTAGCCATAAAATCTCAACATATTGGACGCTTACAATGCAATTGCTAAATAAAAAACATCTAATATTCGTTTTACTCACTCTAGTCCTTGGTTGTGAATCAGTAGCAACGCCGGTTGATGACTCTAGGCCGAACATTTTATTTATTTTAACTGATGATATGGGCTACGCTGATGTCAGTTTTAATGGTTCAAAAGACATACAAACTCCGTCATTAGATGAATTAGCTGAAGGTGGCATTACTTTTAGTGCTGCGTATATGGCTCACCCTTTCTGCGGCCCAAGCCGAACAGCGTTAATGACAGGTCGTTACCCACATAAAATTGGTTCACAATTTAATTTGCCAAATACTATGCCTAATTTAGGTGTACCTAAAGATGAAACTTTCATTAGCACAGTGTTGCAAAAATCAGGCTATTTTACGGGTGTAGTTGGCAAGTGGCATATAGGTGAAGGTAAGGAATTCCATCCTAATCAACGTGGTTTCGATGAATTTTATGGTTTTACTGGGGGCGGTCATGACTATTTCCCTGAGCGCTTTAATAAAGCTTATAACAATTTAAAAGCGAGAAATGCTAAGTTCATTCCAGAGTATTTAAGACCATTAGAGCACAATGGTGTTGAAGTTGAAGAGCAAGAATATATTACCGATGCTTTATCTAGAGAAGCGGTTAACTTTATTAATAAAGCGGCTAAAAAAGATGATCCTTTCTTTTTATACTTAGCTTATAACGCACCACATACACCGATGCAAGCCTTGCAAAAAGATATGGATATGTTCCCACATATCACAGATCAAAAACGTAAAGTTTATGCAGGTATGGTTTATGCGGTTGATCGCGGTGTTGCTCGAATTGTTGAAGCATTAAAGCAAAATAAGCAGTTTGAAAATACACTAATCGTATTTGCAAGCGACAATGGTGGTAAGCCAAACACTGGTGCGAATAACTACCCATTAAAAGGTCGTAAAGGCGATGTCCATGAAGGTGGCTATCGTACGCCTATGTTTTTCCATTGGCCGAAGCAAATTAAGCCTAATCAAAAGAATGATTTTAGATTGTTATCACTTGATTTATACCCGACGTTTGCTGCTTTAGGCGAAGCCAAAATTCCTGAGGGTAAAAAACTGGATGGTAAAAATGTTTTTCCTCACTTAATGAATGGCACAGATCCTCACGCAGGTGAAGCTAGCTACACTCTACGTCATAGAGGTTATTCAAGTGATGCATCAGCGAGAAGAGATAACTGGAAAGCGGTTAAAACCGGAGATAATAATTGGGTCCTTTACGATATTGAGAAAGATATTGCGGAAACAACCGATGTCAGTGCGCAGCACCCAGACATTTTACGTGACCTAGTATTAGAAATGGAAGGTTGGAGCTGGTCTAACCAAGAACCACTTTGGTTCCATAATACTGAAGAAGGGTATTTATGGCGTAAAGAAGGTATGCCTAAATTCCATGAGACTTTTAAGCTTAAGTAATAAGTTTGTGTGAGATAAAGCTCAGTTGACTCCTTTGGGCTTTATCTTTTTTATATAAATCAAGTATTTCAATGAACAAATATGGATTTTTTCGCCAAAATGAAAGATTGATACTAAGCTAATATCATTGTAAATAGTGATATTAGCCACAATTTCACGGGAACAGTAAATGGGAATATTAAGTCATTTAAATATTCGCAGCCGTATTATTATACTCGCTGTGTTACCTATGCTTATTATAGGTTTATTTTCGTTAAATCAGTATCGAACGGCTAAAAAAGAGCAGCTCATATTTGAAAATTTAAAGTTTGTTATGGCTTTATCCTACGAAGCCGGTAAGTTGATGGATCAAGTTCAAAATGAACGAGATTTATCCAACGGTTTTTTAGCGAAAGAAAATAACTTTGTTGGCCCCCTAGGTGAGTATTTTGGTAGTCAGGGGAATGAATTCGAAAGCTCTCTCAAACAAAGCCGCCAGGCAGTTGATACCCAGCTCGGACTATTTAACCAATATATTCAAAATCATCAAACTGAAATTGCTTTGGTGCCTGAAGTTGCTGAAGAGCTAACGTCACTAAAAAATAGCATAGAGGCTATGTTGGAAGCGAGATCGTTAGTTGACCAATATATTATTAAAGACGGTAATAAGTGGGTTTTGGTAACCTATGATGCGACCTCACAAAGATTTTATAAATTATTTGAAGCGATTGTTCGTATTGCGTCGAACAACCGAGAATTATCTCTGCTAAGCAATGCATATAATGCTTTAGTTAATTTAGGTGAAAGATACTCTGTTGAGCGAGGTGTTGTGCTCAGAGCTATCTATATGAAAAATCTAGATTATAATTTATATGCCAGAGAAAAAACCACACGACAAGAATTGTCAAACGCAGTAGAGCGTTTTAACGCATTTGCTTCAAGAGCGTTAAGAATCGAATTTAGGCAACAACATTTAGAGTCTGAGTTATACAAAAAAGTTAATTCATCTTGGATTAAATTTAGAGGTTCTGCGGGCAAAAAATTAGATCTAGATGCTAACCAATGGTACAGAGATTCGAGCCAAAATATAGATAGCCTTAATGATTTCAAAAGAGACTTAGCAAAAAGAATCGAAACTAAAGCCGATGAATTATACGACCAAGCTGTATCACGCGTTTGGGTGAGTTTAGCTATCATAATTGGTGGTGTGCTATTTATGGCGGTCTTCTCGTTCGTTATTATCCGTTCCATCGTCAAACCGCTTAAAAATATGGTTAAAGAATTGAGCTATGTTGCTAAAAATAAAGATTTAGTTTATCCAGTCACAGTAACAGGCACAGATGAGCTTTCTGAAGTAGCAAGCGCATTCCAGTTATTATTAAGTAGCTTTAATAAAACTTTAGCTGGAGTTAGAGACGTCGAAGCTAAAATGATTAAGTTAACTGAGAATGTTTCTAACTCAATGACGATAATTCAGACAAGGGCTAACAATCAAAATAAAAACACAGATGGCGTTTCAGTTGCAATGAATGAAATGACGGCCTCGGTTAAAGAAGTTTCTAACAGTGCTATTTACACTTCTGATGCTGTTTTGAGGTTGTTCGAAATGTCAGATAAAAGCGCTAAAGGTGCAACAACTAGTAAAGAAATTATGGAAACCTTAACTGGTGAGTTAGATACCGCGACCTTACTGGTTGAACAACTAAATACCGAAAGCAATGCGATTGGCGATGTTATCAATGTGATTCAAGGTATTGCTGAACAAACAAATTTACTGGCACTCAATGCAGCAATTGAAGCGGCAAGGGCAGGTGAGCAGGGTAGAGGTTTTGCTGTGGTTGCAGATGAGGTTAGAAGCTTAGCAAGTAGAACTCAAGAATCGACAGGGCATATTAAGCATCAAATTGAAGCGCTGCAAAAGGGAACTCATACCGTCACTTCTAATATGGAGCAGTTGAAGGCTCAAGGTATTAAAGCTGTTGATGTTGTAGTGGAAAGCTTAGGGGCGTTTAGCGTATTACATCAAGAGCTTGATGATATCGCTAAAATGTCGACCCAAATTGCCACGGCTGCCGAAGAGCAAACGGTTGTATCTGATGATATCAATAAGCAAATTCACGAAATTAAAGAAGATTCTGAAGAGATGTCGCATCATGTACAGCAAACGCAGATGGCGAGCCAAGAATTGAATGAAACTTCTGAAGTTTTAGATTCTTACATAGATGAGTTTAAATGCGGCTAATACAAATAATTAGCACGTAACCTTACATATACTTTTCAAGTCACAAAGCTGGGGTTTAGGTCCCAGCTTTTTAAGTTAAACCCTGTAGCTATTCTGACAACTCCATCCTCATTCCACTTAATTAATCTAAACAAGTTATAAAAATTGATTTTATATTTGACTAGATTAGATTAAAGTTGAAACTTAAAGGTAAAATGTTTATATTAAAGTCAAGTTTAAAAGTATGATAATTGTGAAAGTATTATGAGTGAATTTGTATATTACGATTTAAAAAGTGCAGCTAAGATGACCCCTAGCTTGCCAATTCAAGTAGCTCGAGAGTTAGGTAGACGTATTGTTGCTGGTACTTTTGAACCAGGTTCATTAATTGATGACGAAAATAAATTAGCTGATCGATATCAAGTTAGTCGAGTGGTTATTCGTGATGCGGTTAAAATTCTTGTCGGCAAAGGCTTACTTGATGTTCGTCGTGGCATTGGTACTAAAGTAAGGCCAAGAGATCAATGGGTTTTATGGGATGACGATGTTTTAGCTTGGCATATATCAGCTCCGCCTTGTCCTGCATTTTTAAAACAATTGATGGATATTCGCTTAGCGTTTGAGCCCAAAGCAGCGAGATGGGCAGCAGAAAGAGCATCCGATCAAGATATCTCAGCAATAGAAGCGGCCATTTTATCTATGGAAGCCAACAAAAACTCTATTGATAAGTTTATTGTTGCCGATGCACATTTTCATAAAGCAGTATTAAGAGCGGCTCATAACGAATTTTTAAGTTCAATGGAAGGCGTTATCTACTCTGCGTTATTGGTTAGTGTTCAAATTACGAACCAAGATGCTGCTCAAAATGAAGCGTCAATTCCGTTTCATCGTGAAGTTTATCAGGCTATTTTAGATAAAGACGCTGCACTGGCGGAATCTTTAACTGAAAAACTACTGGGTGATGCATCTACTCGATTAAGAAAAGAATTTAACGTTTAGTTTGTTAATATTTAATTATTTTTAACAATGCCGCTCTTTAGCGGCATTGTTATAAGTCAAAAGGAAATTCATGCTAACAGTTGAGAAAGACAAGGATGCTGAACAGGTTTATATCCATGGTTCTCCAGAACAGTTGCGCTGGCTATCACGCAGATTAGACGCTATTGCTATGCAAGCTGAAAAGTCCGGTCATGCTCATGATCATTTTATGACAGAAGACTGGGGGGGAAATGAACTAACCAATGAACTTATTGGCAACCCAAAATCTCACGCAATAGTGAACCACTTGATTGTGTATGGTCATGCTTCAAAGTAAATTGTCTTATAACAAACCACTTAAGGCTCTCGCTCCGCTCCTAATTTTAGCCTACGTGTTACTGCCCCTTAGTGGGGTGTTGTTTAGACCTACCCAAAGCCTTGTTAATTTAGTGTCAAAACCCCCCATAAAATTTAATATAGATTATTGATATTGTTTTAAACTTAAATTTTGTAATGTTTAGTTTACAAATATTAAGTTTATCCTATATGCTATAAAATTTTTATCTATATTTATCAGTATGTTAAATATAGATAAATTCTTCTTACCTTAGGTTTTCTAGCCTTTATTCTTGTTTAAGTATCTGTTTTTATGAGGTTTTTATCTATTCTCATGTCATGCTTCTTCAATTTCATATTGGTTTTTTATACTACTTATTCTTGTTGTTGGTAGGGGAGATCAAGACTAAACCTCAATCTTCCCATCTCTCATCTGAAACGTTTTCATTTTCTTTAAACCTGTCCTATATATCTAAAAGTTTAATTTAAGCGCCTATTAAGCCGCATATAGACACCATATAGAATGAAATCAGGTACTTTACACAGGCTTGTTAATAATCTTGATATATATTGATTATTAATGATTCTTGTTGGAAATATGTGAAATTTGATTGATTGTGAGTGAAATTAGTTGGAATCATGTGAGCGGTCTTGACTAATTGTGAATTTTCTGGTGTTATACTTGTGTTGGGAATGTTAGCGCTAAGTTAACACTACAAAATACAAGAATAGATCCAAATATAGGCGAGATGCTCATGGGTAATACCAAAGAAAATTCAAGAAACGAAAGTTTACAAAGGTCGCTACTACTTGGTGGCTCTGCAAGCATATTGATGACATTATTTTCCCCATCAGTATTAGCTGCTGAAGTAAAATCTGCAATTGATGGCCAGAAGGCACAAGAAGAAGTTGAAACAATAGAAGTTACAGGTGTACGTAGCTCATTAGAATCAGCGTTATTAACTAAACGAGATGCGCCTTCTATTGTTGACGCTATCTCAGCAAAAGATATGGATTCACTTCCAGCTCTAGACTTAGGTGAAGCGTTACAAGCTATTCCGGGTATTCAGTTAAATACTGACGATGGTTCACGTAACTCAGAAATTAACTTACGTGGTCTAGCTGGTGGTTATGTTAAAACAACTGCGGAAGGTCAATCATTTGCAACCCCTAGCCGAAGTATGGGGGATGTTGGTGATGCAAATCCGTTCGGTTCATTTGAAGCAAGTGTATTTGACGGTGTTACAGTTATTAAAGCGCCAACTGCCGATATACAAGAAGGTGGTATTGCTGGTGTGGTTGATAAAAAACTACAGCGTGCACTTGGTACTAAAGATGGCAAGTATTCAATCAATATTGGTGGTCGTTACGAAGAGTTGTCTGAAGCTTGGGATAAGCAAATCAGAATTTCTGCTTCTAAGCATTTAATTAAAGATAAGTTAGGCGTTGCATTCAAAATTGCGGCCTCTGATCAAAACTTCCGTCGTGATACCGCAAATTTCACCCAATACACAGCACTTAACAATGTTGTAAATCATTCTATCGAATACACTCCTTTTATTAGTCCTGCAGATTTAAATGCTTATAAGGCTGAGCACGGTATAACTGAACCTTTAGCGATTATGAAGGTAATAGGTAAAGCGGGTCAGGTAACAGAAAACTCTCGTGGTAAGCGTTTTTCTGCAACGGGTAATATTGAATACCGTCCAATAGACTCATTAAAAATTGGTGCTAATTTCCTCTACACTAAGCGTGATTTAAGCGACAGTAATATGGAAGATGTTCAGTTTTCAATCGGTCGTGATGATGATAAAGGCAGATTAGATACGCAAAAAGTGACTCTGCTTGGTGACCCAATTCGTTTGAGTAACAATGCTAATGATGAATATAATCCAGATATTCACCACCCAGATCTTGCAACTATCCCTGTATATGCCGTGACACATGCAGCTATGACCAATGTCAGTTGGACACCTTCAAATCGTTTATCTTCTCAAATAGAAGAAGCTAAAGGTGTGTTCTTATATGCGGATTACACTATTGGTGATTGGGCGATAGACGGTACTGTGAGTAAGTCTAAATCAATCAACGAATTTCACATGTCTGGTTTAGATTTACGTCATACTAATAAAACCAATAAAACCTATAGTGATTTGGATGATGGCGAAAAATACTATTATGCCCCAACAGGCATAGATGGTGTTATCAATACGGGAAATGGCGATCTTTCTAAAGCATTTGCAAGCATAGATGGCTACAACGATTGGAATTATTCTGATGTAAATGGTGTCCTGCTTCAGCGTGATCCTGAAAATCCTGATGAGCTTCTATATGACTTAGGTGATAATTCTTGGAAGCGAGATCAAAATGGTTGGAAAACCGTTCCTTTAACCAGTTTTGGAAGTACGCTCGATCCAAAAATTAATCCTCTATCATTGAGTGACTTCCCTGAGGGGTATTTTGAAGAAGGTCATGTTAATAAAGGTACATATGCATTAGATGATTTTGGTGGTAAGTCACTAGATTATTATGTTAATGGCCGCGTTCAACGCCCAGAGCGTGAATTTGAATCTGGCGAGTTAAACTTTGAGCGCTATACAGATTTAGGCAATGATACTTTCCGAGTCACCAGTGTTAAATTTGGTGGTCGTCACTCGCGTGAAATTCTTGAAACCTACGACCAACGTGTTGGTGGTGGTGCGATGAATTTATCTCAAATTAATGGCGATGTTTTATACAAAGATAGCTTGTCATCAGATAATCAAACTCCATACTTTAATGGTGAATATCCAGGCCATTATGGCTCTGATGCGGGCTGGAAAGTATTGGATTCTAGATATTTAGCAGACCTAGTTCAGCAAGATATGGTTGCTTATGACACTGATACAGGTGAAATCATTGAAGATTGGGCGAAGGCTGATCCAACAGGTTTTGCGGTTAAACTACAAGGAAGCCAAACTTCTGATGAGTATGGCTTGAATGAATTCTATCGTTTTAACTTTACTGCAGACCAAGCGATTAATGCTGTTTACCTTATGAGTAACTATGAAGGTGAATTAGGTGATATGACTTTCACCGGTAACTTTGGTGTGCGTTATGTTGAAACGACCAATGATGTAATCGGCCAAGGTTTTGATGATGAAGGTAAGGGCATAGCTGTATTAACTGAAACAGATTATGACAACACCTTACCGTCATTTAATATCGCGCTTGATTTAACAGACGATGTTGTATTACGTGGCGCTTATTCAGAAGCGCTAGTGCGTCCAAACTTAATGGCGCAAAACCCAAGTCCAGTTAATACAAATACTAGAACTAAAGTTAAATTAGAAAATTCTAAAGCAGAAGTTTTACCTTATACCTCAACTAACTATGATCTGTCTTTAGCTTGGTACAACCGAGAAGGTTCAGCTATGTCGGTGGGTGTTTTTGTCAAAGATATTGAAGGCAAGATCGTCACAGAAACGCTTTGTCCTATCGGCAATCATGAAGAATATGATGTGGGTGAACTCGAGTTAGTACCGAGTGCTGGTACTCTGCCTAAATGTCAAGAAATTGGTGAATATGATCCGGGCAATGGCGAGGATATTGTTAGTAATCGTGAAGTCGTGATTAAAGAAACCTTTAATAGTGATATTCCAATTCGTGTGACTGGCTATGAATTAGCAATCCAACAAAAATTAGATTTCTTACCTTATCCATTTAACGGTTTCGGTGGTGTATTTAACTTTACTAAAATCGATTTAGATGAAGGTGGCGGTCAACCTATGACTCGAATCGCGCCATATTCTTATAATTTAATCGGTTATTACGAAAATGATGGCGCAAGTATACGTTTAGCTTACAACTGGCAAGATGAGAAATTATTAAGCGCTGGTGGTAATACTTCTTTCTTAGGTAGTGATGCTCGTACTCAAACTGCTGGTGGTCGTTTAGATTTATCTACATCTTATCGATTCGCGAAAGGTATGAAAGTTAACTTTATGGCGATTAACTTAAATAATCGTCAAGAATATGAATACATTGGCGGTAATGACCAAGCAATTAACCGTATCAGGTTTGCTGGGCGCACATACTCTGTCAGCTTTAGTTATAACTTTTAATTTTACGCATTGAGCATAATTGAGATGTAGTTATTGCGTGATTTCGACTTGAGTTTTTATTGAAGTGGTTATTACGCAATACGAATAGAATAAATAGTATTTACAGGAACAACCAAATGAAAAAACAAATTCTGGCTTTGTCTATGATTGCAGCCCTATCAGGGTGTGACTTAGACAACAGCGAAGCGAAAAAAGTACCTGCTAATTTTAATAACGAATTTAAAACAGAAGTTGGGTTCTTCGGAACTTTCGGTGAGGGTATGACTGTTGATTTAACGACAGGTCATGGTAGTGCGTCTGGTACTATTGGTGTTACCGATGTTAACTATGGTGAAGCTGATCCGGATTATACTAAAATCCCGGAAGCTATGTACGGTACCTTCACTATGACGGAAGCGGGTGATGGTGCATGGACTTATGATTTAGATGAAACCAACCCAGATGTTGCCGCCATTTTAGATAATCCAAATGCTAGCTTAACTGATACGCTTGTACTGACCTCACTTGATGGTACAACAGCTGAACTAAATTTTGTTATCCAAGGTTTAGACCCAGATTTACCAGCAGAGCTTCAAGGCTCTTGGGTTGCTAACGTTGCTATGAACCAAACTGATGCGATTGGTCAAGCACGTGTATACGATCCAAATTTTGATGAATCTTCATTTATGGTTATCACAGAAGCGGATACGCCTAAATCTAAATATGGTTCATTCACTATTACAGCTGACGGTGTTTGGGAATACAAAGTAGATAACACATTGCCTGAACTACAAATATTAGTTGAGCCTGAAGACTTTGTTGAAGAAACATTCACACTTATGTCTAAAGATGGCACATCTAGAGATTTCTCAGTTCGTATTACAGGTGCGCCATTAAACTTTGCTGCTAAGTTACCAAGCTCAAAAGATGAAACTACGCTTTTAGCTGTGACTTTAAAAGACAAGGGCGGCATTACAACAGCTATGCGTGAGCAAGGTAAATTGACTTTTAGAGCTAAAGTTACCCCAGATGCGCCATCTAAAGCTGGTTTTGGTGTGATAGGTTCGCGTTTTAACTCAGAGAAAAGAAGGGTTGCGCATGTTCGTGCAGCATCTGATGGCACGATAGATATGTACTCGCCAAAAATTATTGATGGTGGTACATACCTTGGTAAAGACTACGATAGAGATCCAGTCTCAAATAATATTCTTGATGATTATGCTGTTTTCGATCAAATGCATACCCCTGGTCAGTGGTTTGATATTGAAATTACTTGGCAGAAAAACTCTGGTTTACCAGCTAAGTTAACTATGTCAATTAACGGTACACCAGTTAGTTCGTCACATGCTGCGATTCCGGCTGATCCGACCATGCCTTTCCTTGCTCAAACTTTAGCAAGTTATAGCTTGACTGATAATGTTTCTGAAATTCAATTCACTATGCCTAAAAATGAAGACAACGGTGGCGTAGGTGCATTATTTATTGATGACATCAAAGTATATTCAGATCCAGCAGCAACTATTTTAGATACACCAATATTTGCAGATGATTTTCAAGATACAGCAGCAGGTGACTTAGTTACGGCCAGAGGTAGTGAATTCCTTGAGCTGAAAACAACTGACAGCGTAGTTTCTGCTATCGAGATGTAATTTAACTTAGTCCACTGATAAATATTAGCTCTATTGGTTGTGAGCAATAGAGCTATTAAAAAAGAACAAGTAACAAGGAAAAATGATGAAAAAACAATTCCTAACTTTATCAATTATTGCTGCTTTATCTGCATGTAGTAGTGATAACGACAACACAATGGTTGAAGCTACGCCTGCTGAAATCACAGGTGATTTTACTGGTACTGCGACTAAATATACTGAGCTGACTGGCACAGTAAAAGTGAATGATGTTAACCCTAATGAATCGTTAATTTATTCAGATACTATAACAGGGACCTACGGTAGCTTTTTTATTAATGCTGCGGGTGAATGGAAATATACGCTAGATAAAGCGAACGAAGATGTAAAAGCTCTAGTTAGCTCGGATATGGCTTCACTGGTTGAAGCGCCGTTTTCGTTTAAAACAGCTGATGGCTCAACTGCGAGCGTTACCGTAACTGTTGCCGGTATGGATGTACCTGCTACATTTGCTGGTGCGTTAACTTATTCAGTTGTATATGACGATGGCACTGCTAGTGCCACAGTGACAGTGAAAGATGATAACCCTGCAGAAGCTGAATTTGCTGCTGCACAAACGCCTACTGCTATGTATGGTGCTGTGACGTTTGATTCAGCGAAAGGTGAATGGACATACGACTTAGATGAAACTAATGCGGATGTTAAAGCGTTAAATTACACAGAAGAAACAGACACACCGCCAAGTTTAGAAGATAGCTTTATTATTACATCTTTAGACGGAACAGAAGCGACAGTGACTATTACGGTTAAAGGCTCGTTAGCCGTTCCAGCTGTAATCGAAGGACTTCCTGTAGATGATACTGGTGCCTCGACCGTTATGGTTAATGTTAATAGTACAGATTCGAGCGGTTCATTAACCATAACAGATCCAAACTTTGATGAAGCTAAATTTCAAGTTCAAGATGCTGTCAGTACTAATTATGGTACATTCTCAATTGATGAATCTGGCGCTTGGACATATAAACTAGATAATTCAAATGCTGAAGTTATTGCGTTAAAAGGTGATGGCACAGCGCCAACGCCATTAACTGAAACGATCAAAGTAATGGCTCTTGATGGTACTGCTGCGGATATTCCTGTTACTATTAATGGTCTGGTCGGCGGTAATTTATCCGCTAAAGTTGATGGTGGTGCTGCTAACGGTATTTTCCGAATAAAAATGCCGGATGACCTTACACTAGAACAAGGTAAAATGAACTTTAAAGTGAACTATGAAGCGACGGGCACCAAAGATGCTAAAATCATCTTCTTTGGGCGTAGCTTTAACTCTGATGATAAGCGCACCATGGGGGCAATTACTTTAAAGAGTAATGGCCAGATTAGATTGATGGATGGTAAAGCTACAAAGACAACCTTTGCCCTTGATCAAACTCATACACCTGGTGAGTGGGTAGATGTTGCTTTTACATGGGATGCTAGTGCAGCCGCTGAAGCAACTACGCCTAGTGGGTTACCTGTCATTTCATTATCTATTGATGGCGTACCGGTCACATCTGCTGGTGGCGAGATTTCAGGTGAATTCTTCGAAAATTTCAGTATCGCGAAATTCATCGTAGATATTGGTGTTAAGATGATGCAATTCTCAACCGTTGGCGGTTCTGGTGGTGGTGTTAATGTTGATGATATGAAAATATACTCAGATGTTGCAGGAACCACTGAGATATATAGCGAAAACTTCGATAATTTAGCTGAAGGCGCCGCTATTTCGTTAGATATTCTTGAATCGGCAACAACAGGCACTATTGTTGGTCCATTAGCAAACCCTTAATCTAATCACTCTGTTTACATTTAATAAGGCGTTACTTAGTAAAATAAGTAGCGCTATTTTTTTGTCTTTTTTTTGTGTCATTTAATTTTCATAAAAATTACATTTGAGCAACCTTTCTATTATTCTTAACCAGCTGTTTTTAAATACATTTCTTTCATAACATTCAATTTCCCCCAAATGTTTAGTTAAATAAAACTTAAATATATTATTAATGTTTTAATAAAATCTATGTGTTTTTATTTGATTATTTAAACGTATTATGTTTATATTAAGTCAATGTTTAATTGAGGTGTTGTTTAATGAATGAACTGGTTTATTACGACTTAAAAAGGACGACTATTATGGCGCCTAGTTTACCTGTCCAAGTGGCACGTGAATTAGGGAGAAGGATTGTTGCTGGCACATATGAACCAGGCACCTTGATTGAAGATGAAACTAGATTAGTTGAGCGTTTTCAAGTGAGCCGAGTGGTCGTTCGAGATGCAATCAAAATATTAGTTTCTAAAGGTTTATTAGAAGTTCGTCGCGGGATTGGTACTAAGGTTAAATCGAGAAATCATTGGACTTTGTGGGATGATGATGTTTTGGCTTGGCATATTTCTGCGCCGCCTAATTATTCGTTTTTACAACAAATGATGGATATCCGAATTGCGTTTGAGCCTAAAGCGGCTTATTGGGCATCTAAAAGAGCAACTAAAGAAGATTTAGCTGTTATTAAAGATGCTTGTCGAAAAATGGAAGAAGAGGCAGAGCAGGGGTCAGTCGAAAAGTTTGTAATCGCCGATGCGTTATTTCACAAAGCCGTGCTAAGAGCCGCACATAATGAATTTTTAACCTCAATGGAAGGGGTGATTTATAGTGCTTTGTTAGTCAGTGTTCAAATTACAAATAAAGATCCTAGACAAAATGGTACCTCGATTCCTTTTCATATTGAGGTATATGAAGCTATTTTTAATAGAGATGCTGAATTGGCTGAGCGTTTAACGGAAAAACTCTTGAGTGATGCAATTATGCGATTAGAAACTCAGTTCGGTAAATACTAGCTGAGTTAGATTAATCAGGATGATTTAACAATTAGTCTTTTGTCAGTTTATAAAGACTAATTTGAAAAGTTTCCAATTAGCTTGTTGAATTACAGAGATGTGTTTTAACGAGTTGTTGGAGTTGTTAATAACAGTTTCGGCAGGTAAGCAAGTGCTTCTCTGTTACGAAATATCATAGGTTTTAATTATGAGTAGTCAAAATTATCATAAAAATGTGACTGTATACTCGCTAATCGCAGCATTTGGCGGTTTTGTATTTGGCTTAGACGCTGCAAATATTTCAGGCGCTATACGTTACGTTAGTTCGCAATTTGAACTTGATAGTATGCAAGTTGGTATCGTGGTTAGTTGCGCCCTGCTAGGTGTTATTCTGGCGTTATTAATTACTGGTACCTTATGTGAAAAATTTGGCCGAAAGAAAGTACTACTCGGTATTGCATTTACCTACTCACTTTCTTCTATTGTATCCGCCAGCGCATTAAGTTACGAAATGCTAGTGATTGGCCGTTTTATTGGTGGTGTCGCATTTGCTTCCATCACAGTTTCGGCTATGTATATAGGGGAAATAGCCCCCGCGGACCTCAGAGGTAAATTTGTATCTATTAATCAATTTATGATCGCGATAGGTTTGTTACTCGCTTTTATTATCAACTACGTGCTGGTTTTGGTGATAGATGATATCTCTTGGTTAAATAATGAAAATGTTTGGCGTTACATGTTAGGCGCAGAATTAATTGCGAACGCATTTTGGATTTTAATGTTGCTTAAAATTCCGGAATCACCACGTTGGTTAGTAATGAAAAGCCAGGTTTCGGCAGCTAAAGACGTTTTCTCTAAAATTGTTGCTAAAGATAAAGTCGAAGAAGTTACTAAAGAAGTTATTGATAGTTTAAATCAGGAAGTAAAAACTGACACTCTAACTCAGTTAAAATGTTTGTTTAGCCGAAAAATGAGCTTTGTTTTATGGCTAGCGATTGTATATGCGATAGTTCAAGGTGCGACTGGGATGAATGCTGTGCTCTTCTTTGCACCTATGGTATTTGAGCAAATAGGCATGAGCGTTGAAGATACTTTTATGCAAACTATTACCATAGGCTTAGTCGGCGTGGTTTCAACTATTATCGCAATTACATTTGTTGAAAAACTAGGTCGTCGGTTATTAACTTTAGGTGGATTGTTATTAGTGGTTGTCGCGCATACTTCGGTTTGGTTTGGATTTAACCAAGCGCACTACGAGATTGACCACGCTGCAGTGACTGAAATAAAAGCTCAAATGGAAAAAGAAAATATACCGCTAGATAAGTTAGATGCTTTAGTTGGTAAAAACTATGCAACAGATGTTGAGCTTAAAAAAGATTTAGCGCAAATGTTTGATAAAAGAGAGCTGCCTCTTGTGAGTGGCGCAATCATTAATGCATCTATTCAAAATGTAAATGTTGGTATGGTTCTGTTTGGTATTTTTGCCTTCTTAGCTGCCTTTAATATGTCAATTGGACCAATTATGTGGGTAATTTTCTCTGAAATATTCCCAAATCAGGTACGTAGTGTCGCCTTACCATTTGCTGCTTTGGTTCAAACCGTTTCAAGCTGGGCGATTCAACAATTCTTCCCGTGGCAATTAGAGAATTTAGGCGCAGCAAATACGTTTTTGAACTACGGCATTATCGCGCTAATCGGTTTTGTCATCATGATATTTATCCTACCTGAAACTAAGGGTAAATCGATTGAGATGATAGAAAAAGATTTAGTCAGAAAACCATCAGCTGTACTTAATTAAGTGAAAGTGAATTAATAATGAGCAATACAGATATACAGCCTAGTTATTTGATAATCGACTGGGGAACCACCAACTTCAGAGCATTCGCAATGAGCGAAGCTGGTGATTTATTAGCTAAGAAAGAACTAGGAATGGGGCTGCTTCAAGTTGAAGCAGGCCAATTCGCCAAGGCATTAGAAACAGTTTTAGCTGAATGGTTGAGTGATTATAAAAGCTTACCTATTTATATGGCTGGTATGGTTGGTTCTTTACAAGGTTGGGTCAATGTTCCTTATGCTGCTGCGCCTTTAAGTAATGGCCAGCTTATTGACCAAGCTCATCAATTTGATCTGCCTTGGGGCGCTAGTGCGACTATTATTCCGGGTGTTAGCTACCAAGTTAGTGATTCTGTTTATGATGTAATGCGTGGCGAAGAAGTTCAGCTTTTTGGCTTAGCTAAGCTAGTAGAACAAACTGATTTTATTGCAGTCATGCCAGGCACTCATAGTAAGCATGTGAAATTTGAGCAAGCCAAACTGACTGAGTTCTCAACCTATATGACAGGTGAGTTATTTTCTGTGATTTCTAAGCAGACTATTTTGGGTAAAGGTCTACCTGAACAGTCTAAATCTGCTCCGGCAGATGCCTTTTATCAAGGCGTTACAGAAAGCCAGCTAGATAATTTTACTAATGTGCTATTCCATGCCCGTACTCATAGAGTATTTGGCACGATAGCAGAAACTGAAATTTATGACTTCTTGTCTGGTCTATTGATCGGATATGAATTAAAAAATTTAAAGAACCAAACTATCTATTTAGTTGGCGGTGAAAGCCTATGTCAGCGCTATGTATTGGTTTGTGAGCAATTCGGCATACAAGCAAAAATTGTAAACGGAGACGATTGTTTTCTTGCAGGCATGTCAGGGTTAATTAAGGAATTGAACAATGTTAACTAAAGAATTTGATTTAAATCAGCACTTTCCATTAATCGCTATCATTCGCGGCGTTTTGCCTGATGATGTGATTCGCATCGCTGATATTTTGGTACAAGAAGGCTTCACAATGCTTGAAGTCCCGCTAAATAGCCCAGATGCGCTGGATAGTATTTCTCGACTAGTAAAGCATTTTGGCGATAAATACTTAATCGGTGCGGGTACAGTGACTACACCAGAACAAGCTAAAGCAGTCATAGAAACAGGTGCAAACCTAGTGGTTACGCCCAATATGAATGCACAAGTAATTAAAATGGCAGTTGAAGCTGGCTGCGCTACTTTCCCTGGTGTGGTTACGCCAACGGAAGCATTTGATGCATTAGCTGCAGGCGCAACTGGACTTAAATTATTTCCGGTTACAGCCTTAGGGTTAGACGGCTTTAAAGCATTGAAGTCTGTTGCACCTAAAGAAACTTTATTCTTCCCTGTTGGCGGTATAAACCCAACAGAAGAAAGTATGAAACCATATGTTGATGCTGGCGCACATGGTTTTGGCCTTGGGTCAGCGTTATACAAGCCAAGCATGACAGATGATGAGGTGCGTAACGCAGCTCAGCAGTTCGTTAAAGCATTTAACAACTGCGCCCAATAAACAAATGTGCCCAAAGTTTTGGGTAAGATACTAGATATAGAAATTAAGAGGGTAGGCAAATGATTGAAGTTGCACACAAAAATGCGATTACGGCTAACTCAGAAAGCCCATTTGTAAAACTTAAAGCGATTAACTTTGGCGATTGTTCTTGGAAAGGTGACGGTTTTTGGGGTGAAAAAACTCAAAAAGCGGTAGACGTCATGTTACCTTACATGGGCGATGTTTTATGCGGCGATGTTGGTCATGCATTAAACAACTTTAAGATTGCTGCTGGCATGAAAGAAGGCAAGCACCAAGGTATGTACTGGCACGATGGTGACTTCTATAAATTTATGGAAGGTAAAATCTATGCTTATGGTTTAACTAAAGATCCAGCTTTATTAACAGAGCTAGATGAATACATAGATATTATTGCTAAAGCGCAAGAACCTGACGGTTACTTACAAACGCAAATTCAATTAAAAGTAGATCCTGCAGCTGAACGTTATTCAAATCGTAAATATCACGAAATGTATAATACAGGTCACTATTTAATTACAGCTTGTGCCCACCATAGAATCACGGGTCAATCTAACTTACTTGACCTTGCTATCAAGCATGCTGATTTGTTGTATACCTATTTCTTCCCTGATACTAAACACTACCAACGTTTTGGTTTTAACCAAACTCAAATTATGGGTTTAGTTGAGTTATATCGCACAGTTGGTGATAAGAAATATTTAGAACTTGCAAAAAAATTCATTGATCGTCGTGGTACTTATGCAATTGAACATGATTCAACCACAGTTGGTTATCCAATTGGTGACATGGTTCAAGAGCGTACACCTTTACGTGAAGAAGTTGAGCCAGTAGGTCACGCAGTACTTGCATTGTATTACTATGCGGGTGCAGCTGACGTATACGCAGAAACAGGTGAACAAGCACTTAAAGATGCATTAGAGCGTTTATGGGAACGTGTTACACAGAAGAAAATGTATGTAACAGGTGCTGTTGGGCAAACTCACTACGGTGCGTCTGCTAACCGTGACATGATTGAAGAAGGTTTCATCGACGACTACATGATGCCTAACTTAACGGCATACAACGAAACTTGTGCAAACCTTTGTAATGCTATGTTTAGTTTCCGTATGTTAGGTTTAAATGGTCAAGCAAAATATGCTGATATTATTGAGCTAGTTATGCACAACTCTGGCTTATCTGGTATCAGTTTAGAAGGTAAAGACTACTTCTATGCTAATCCATTACGTATGCTTCACGGTACAAGAGACTATGATGCGCACGCAGATGTAACTGAAACACCAAACCGTGAATCTTACTTAGATTGTTTCTGTTGTCCGCCAAATCTAGTACGTACAATCTCTAATTTATCTGGTTGGGCTTATAGTCTTGCGGATAATGGTGTTTACGTTAATTTATACGGTAGCAACAACCTAGAAACAACTATGTTGGATGGTGCAAAAATTAAACTTTCACAAGATACTGAGTATCCTTGGAAAGGTTTAGTGAAGTTAACAGTTGAAGAGTGTAAAACTCAAGCATTTGATATTGCTCTACGTGTACCAGGTTGGGCTACCGGCGCGACTATTACAATTAATGGTGAAGATGCTGGTATAGCAGCAACGCCAAGTAGCTATGCGATCTTAAATCGTGAATGGAAAGCGGGTGACGTGATTGTTATCGATATTCCAATGGAAGCGACTTTTGTTGAAGGTCATCCTCGTATTGAAGAAGTACGTAACCAAGTTGCGGTTAAACGTGGTCCAGTTGTTTACTGTATTGAATCACCAGATTTACCACAAGACACGAGTGTTTTAGATGTGTATGTAAAAGGTAACACTGAGCTAGAAGTTGACTTCCGTTCTGATTTCTTAGGTGGGACTACTGTAATTAGTGCAGATGGTTTCTTACGTTCATCAAGTAAAGAAACTATGTATAGTGCAGTTAAGCGACCAGAAATGACGCCATTTAAAGCTAATTTCGTTCCTTACTATGCATGGAGCAACCGTGGTCTAGCTGAAATGTCAGTATTTGTACCAGTTGTTTGGGGTGCTTAAACTATAGCCCCAGTTTGAAATTTAAGCCCTAACCTAGACTCAGGTTAGGGCGTATGATTTCCTTTTTCGCCCCTCAATTTTTTAGCGTTTAATTGCAGGGGCGTTTTTCTTGCCTATCTGATTTTTATCTTCTAATTGATTGAATTTTAACCCAGCTCAGACTAGCTTTAAGTAAGTTTATTTTTCTTATTTTAGCAATTTAGCTTGAGGTTATTGTATGGGGCATACGCGTCATCTTGATTTAAATTTTATGAGCGACTACTTCCTCTATGGCGGTTGTTAATTTATGCTCAAATATTCACGGCTATTTCTTCTACTGCTAGCTGCTTTACTGAATATTAGCCCTGCTCAAGCAAATAAATCATCTGTGAATGTCTTACTCGTTAATTCGCTTAACCGAGATATTCCATGGCAAAGAAGCGTTGAAATTGGCTTACGTAAAGTTTTAGATGCTGAAGAAACTCAGTTTAATTTGTATATTGAAAATTTGGATGTAGGGCGTTTTAACGAAACACAACAAATAGACCTCAACATAGATTATCTTAAGCGTAAATATCATGCTAAAGAATTGGATATTATTATCAGCCAAGATACGACTGCTGCCGTTTTACTCCAAAATGAATTAACTGCATTTGATCATATCCCTAAAGTATACGTAGAACCCGGTGAGGATTTTACGCTTAAAGATAATGAAAAGGGTCTGATATTAAATACCTCAACCGACTTTTATACCGGTGTAGTCTCAGCTATTCAGCTGATTAAGCCAAGTTCTATTATCATAATTGCAGATACAGATAACTCCTTGTCATTAGCGAATTCAAATACTCTGTCAGATATTATTAATCGTGAATTTAGTCATATTAATCTGGATAAATGGTTAGATTTACCTCTAGCTCAGTTAATCAAAAAAATAAATACGGAGCAGTCTAATAGTTTAATTTTTTACACTCCGATCTTTAGACAACAGCAAGGTAATCCCATAACCCCTTATCAAGTCGCAGAGCTGCTATCCGAGAAAGCTAAAGTACCTATTTTTAGTTTTTGGGAGTCGCTTGTTGGATCCGGTATTTTAGGAGGCTATTTACTATCGGGTGAAAGAGTGGGACGAGAGTGTGCGTATGCCATTATTGATCTCGTGAAAGGAGAGGGGTTTAAACCGGTTCAACAGCAAAGTTTAAGTGGTTATGAATATGACTGGCGTCAACTTAAACGTTACAAAATTTCGACTAATCGACTACCTGAAAATGCCGAACTTAGGTTTTTTCAACCTAGTTTTTATCAGGAACATAAAGAGATTATTTTAATCGTTATTGCAATCATTTTGACTTTATCTTCATTACTCATTTTTGTCATTTTACTCAATAACCGCCGTTTGCATTTAGTGGAAGAACTGAGTAAAGAACGTAAAAACTTAGAAGCGAAAGTGCAGCAACGGACTAAATCATTTGAACGAGCCAAAATTCAAGCTGAAAAATCAGCCCAAGCTAAATCCGAATTCTTAGCGAATATGAGTCATGAAATCAGAACACCGATGAATGGCGTTATAGGTTTGACTGATTTATTAAAGCAAACCGATTTAACACCACAGCAAAGACAATATTTGGATAAAGTCGGTTACTCAGCGAGCCAATTGCTAGTTGTTATTAATGACATATTAGATTTGTCGAAAATAGAATCGGGTAATATAGAGCTAGAAAATAGACCTTTCTCTATTAATTCTGTCATCGATTATTTAAATGCGACATTCGTCGATACAGCTAAAGAAAAAGGCATTGAATTTACTATCCAAGTCGATCCTCAGATACACCCTGATTTGATTGGCGATATTGTTAGAGTGAATCAAGTCTTGATTAACTTATGTTCCAATGCCATTAAATTCACTCATGCTGGGTCTGTTAATGTTTTATTGAAGCCTAATTCAGTGAATAAAATTACGGAATCGTACCCTATTTTATTTGAAGTGCAGGACACAGGAATTGGAATTTCAGAGGATAGTATTGAGGTTTTATTTGATTCTTTTACTCAGGCAGATAGCTCAACTACCAGAAAATATGGCGGCACAGGACTTGGTTTAAGTATTAGCAAGCGTTTATGTCAGCTAATGGGCGGTGATATCCAAGTAACTAGTGAATTAAATCAAGGCTCAGTCTTTACAGCTAGTATGATCTTACACTTAAATGATCAAGTTGTGACGACAGATACCTGCGGCATGCGATTTGAAAAACAGCTTAAAGCGTTAATTTTAGATGATAACCCAATCGCTTTAGCTGCTGTACAAGCCCAATTGACCGAATTTAATTTAGCCGTTTTTACGGCTGATTCGGCTCGGCAGGGTTTAGATATTTTATCCAAACAAAATTTAATACCAGACTTTATTGTATTAGATTGGACTATGCCTGAAGTCGATGGTCGAGGTTTTTTAACACAAGTAAAACAAGATTTTCCGACGCTAAAACCAAATATTATTGTCTTGTCTGCCTATGATACAGAGGTTATTAATCGCTTTAGCAAAGCGCTAGCAATTTCAGCTGTATTGCAAAAGCCAGTGTTATCGAGCGTGTTGTTTCATTCACTTGAAAATGCAATTAACCGACCGATTGCATTCGCACCAGCTAAGCCACAACAAGCTTTTGACAGCATAAAATTTTTAGTTGCTGAAGATAATGAAATTAATCAAATTGTGATTAATGAATTATTAACTCAACAAGGCGCACAGGTTGTGTTAACTGAAAATGGACAAGTTTGCGTTGAAGCCCTGCAGCAGGGCGAATTCGATGTAGTACTAATGGATATCCACATGCCAGTTATGGATGGAATTGAAGCGACAAAATTTATACGCAATGAGCTCAAATCCGAGATCCCAATAATTGCATTAACCGCAAATGTCATGGTTGACGATATAGAATATTATTTAGCTAATGGCATTAATCATCACGCAGCTAAGCCAATTAATTTGGAAGAATTAAAGCAAATAGTGCTCAGTACATTAGAAAAATCGAGTCAGACCCATGTCTAGAGGATACACAATGAAACAGAATAGTTTAATTTTGACTTTGTCAATTTTCAGTGTGCTAAATAGTCATACAGCCTTAGCTGATTCTGAATTAGAAGTGATTAAAGTATCAGCGCAAAAGCGCTATCAGGATAATCAAGAAGTTGGGATCTCTATTTCTACTTTATCAGCAACTAAACTTGAACGCTTATCGATAAATGATACGGTTGAAATTACTCAACAAGTACCTAATTTACAGCTTAACGCATGGTCTCCAAATTTAACTATTTTTAATCTGCGAGGCATTTCTCAGAATAATTTCACCGACAATTTAGAATCCCCTGTAGCTGTCTACACCAATGACGCTTATATTGGGAGTTTAAATGCGGTGTCTGGGCTTGTATTTGATCTTAAGCAAGTAGAAGTATTACGCGGCCCTCAAGCGACTTTATTTGGCCGAAATGCAACAGGTGGCGTGATTCATTTTGTAACCAATGATGCGACTCAAGGCGAATTTAATGGCTATGTGAAATCAGGGGCGGCTAAGTATAATCGCCATTTTATTGAAGCTGCTGCGGGTGGCAGCATCAGCGATAGTTTCAGAGTTAGATTAGCATTACGCAAGGAAAAAGCAGATGGTTATATCGAGTCGAATAATCCTGAAATTAGAGCAATAGGCGGCACCAATAGTCAAGCGATTCGACTGAGTTTGCAGGCGAATCTTGGCGATAGTTTACTTATCGATTTTAGTCATCAACACAGTCAAGATAATGATATCCCAACTGGCGGCTATTCGTTTTTACCTTGGACACAGCAAGATATAGACGATGGCTATTTACCACCTGAGCTGGTTAATTTTACTCAAAATGTGATTTTAGAAGGGGCGGAACCGCCAAATGACCTCAGTTTGAATGCATTTACTCAAGTGGTGTTTTTTAACCCAGATGACGGTTTTACGCCTATTGATGAAGCCGGTTTAACCTTATATCGAGGTGATCATCCCCAACCACATAAACATTTTTCAAATGTGAACGGCTATCTGAATCGTGATTTAGATAACTCAGTGCTTAAACTTTCATATGAGTTAAGCGACTCATTAGAGTTAGTTTCCATTTCTAATTTCCAACAACTAGAGAAATCTTATTTAGAAGATGGTGATGGCATACCTGCGCCTATTATTGCGTTCCAAACGGATATGGATTATCAGCAATTAAGTCAAGAAATTAGATTGTCAGGGATGAATAAAACCAGTCGCTGGCAACTGGGTAGTTATTATTTAGATATGAGCCAAAATGGCTTAATCACCACTGTAGGTAACCCTGTTTTGAGGCTTGCTAACTCGTTAAAAGTGGCGGGGTTAATACCTAATAGTTATGATCCTAGTCAGGGAAGCCCACAAGCGATTCAAGATTATCAATTAGAATCTAAGAATTGGTCTTTATTTGGCCAATATGAGGTGCAAGTTAAAGATAATTTAACCTTGATAGCCGGAGCTCGTTGGTCACATGATGATAAAAGCCTTGAATACACAAGAGGCTTCAAAGATGATACAGCCAAAATTGATTATATTGAACAAACTAATATTAATGACGCGCCAGCTGCCGCAGCTGATATTGATGCAGGGGACTATGGCCTTAGGTTACAGCTGAATTGGCAGTATGACGAAAATATCATGTATTTCACTTCTTACAATCGAGGCATAAAAGGCGGAAATTGGGCTTTTTCCGCCAATGTACCTGTTGAAGATATGCAGCACGAAGCCGAAACCTTACATGCCTATGAAGTTGGAATTAAGAGTATATTCGCGAATCAGTTAAAGTTTAATTCTACCCTGTTTTATTATGATTATCGTGATTACCAAGCCTTTTCGATGGCGTCATTATCGCCTCAAATTGATAATACAGATGCATGGGCAAAAGGTGCTGAAATAGAAATTACTTGGGCTGCTAGCGAACAATTTAACCTAAATCTCGGGGCGACTTACATGGACTCTGAGGTTGATGAAATATCCGCTGTAGGCGAATGGCTTTCTCCAGTTGGTAATACTTTGATTGATTTTCCACAAGATTCGATTCGAAATACAAAGCTTCCTAACACGCCAAAGTATTCGATTAATTATTTATTGGATTACACTTGGCAGTTGAGTTCATCCAGCTTAATCGCGCAATTAGATGGCGTATATTATGATGAACAATTTCTCGAAGTGACCAATGGTGGAGGGTCTTACCAAGCAGCATATGGGGTCACTAATGCGAGTTTATCTATGATGAGTTTAGATAAAAGTCTACTACTTAGCTTATGGATAAAAAACCTCAATAACACAGTGTACAAACAATATAATTTAGACCTTGGTATGCTGGGATCTACAGCTTATTACGCGCCCCCTAAAACTTATGGTATTTCAGTGAGGTTTTCGTGGTAATAAAAATTCGCAGGGCGTTTTTCTCTTGGCAAATAACTTGAGTTATTTGCTCAAAAATAATATCTGTATTAGCGTGCTTTAGTACCCTTTATCTTATTCGAATTGTTAACGCTTGCTGCAATTTTGCTAGCTGAATTTCGATAGGTATCAGCCTTACATTTGCCTCTGTTATTAAATTTGGTCATGCCAATTTAACTTTTTTATAAAAAAATATATGAATTAATGCCTTTAATTACAAAATCTTATGCTTATATTGATTTATTGGTAAGGCCACTTGTTGTCTAGGTGTATTTACACCTTGTTGTTTTTGGTGTTAAATAAATGTGTATTAAACGTTATTTCCCTTCTCGGAAGGTTAATTGTGTTTAAACAAATTAATAACCTGAACACTGGATAATAACTTGGTTTCTAAGGGCTATTTTTCCTTATTATTGCGTTGAATTCGCTAGTAATAGCCAGCTATTACATACGCAAATTCGCCATATTCTAAGAAAAAATATCACCCTAGAATAAAGTTTTAAGTCTTTGTTAATAATTACAACGCCTTAGATAACTTTTTATCCCGAGTTCAGGTCGATAACTACAAAAATAGGGCACATAATATGTCTACGACAGCACACAACAATTCACACAAAAAATTTAAAAAGAACTTACTCCATACTTGCATCGCAATGCATTTAGTCTCGGGTGTCGCTTACGCAAATGAAAAGTCAGCGACAGAAGAAGAGATGATGGAAGTGATTCAAGTAAAATCACAATTTAAGCGAAACTTAGAGACAGCATTGTTTGACAAGCGATTTTCTGCGGTCGTCAGTGACGGTATTTCAGCCGATGATATTGGATCTTTACCTGCGCTTGATATGGGGGAGGCGTTGCAAGCAGTACCCGGAATTCAGTTAAACCGAGAAGGTGAAAGAAGAGAGTCGAGTGTTAATTTACGTGGCTTACCATCTGGGTTTGTATTAACAACTGCAAACGGTCAGTCTATTGCAAATCCAACTCGAAGTACGGCTGCGTTTGGGGCACCGAATCCATTTGGCGCATACGATCCAGCCGTTTTCAACGGCATTAATGTTGTAAAATCTCAAACCGCTGAAATGCAAGAAGGTGGTATAGCGGGTTCAATTGATCAAAAACTATATAAGGCGCTAAGTCGGCCAAAAAACAGTTTAATGATTCAACTAGGTGCTCGAAATGAAAAACTCGCTGATTCAATTGACGGTGAATTTGTTATTTCAGCCTCAAAACATTTAATTGATGATGAGCTAGCGGTAACTGCAACAGCTGCATATTCACAGCAGACGTTTCGTCGAGATACTATCAAAATAAACCGATATGATGCATTAAATTCAACTCAATTCGCTGCACAAACAGGTACGCAAACTTTTGATGAGTGGAAAGATTCAAATAACTTGCCAGCCAATGCTGTGGTTAAAATGCCGGGCGAACTTCGGCAGGGCAGTGAGATTAATGAAGGGAGTCGTTTATCTTTCTCGGGCGGTATTGAGTATAAGCCGACTGAAAATTTAAAGTTAGGCGCTAATGTTATTTTTACCGAACGTGATATGGGAGATAACCGTTACGAGCAAATAGAGTTAAGAACTCGATACAATGAAGTGAGCATTACCCCTTTAACCGCACCGCAAGATACTGGCAAAGTAGATGGTTCTGGAAACCCAGTTTACAGCGTACCTGATATTGGTTTTGAGAATGTACGATATGCTTATGATAATCGTGGATTCGCAATTTACGAGCAATCTCAAGCGATTTTACTCGACGCAGAGTGGACAACAGATAACTGGAAGTTTGATTCTTTGGTTTCAATCTCTAAATCGGAAAACGAATGGGATGAAATATTAATTTCTCCAAGGTTTGATAAATCGGATACAGGTACAGGTGTAACTGGCCGTTTATACACAGGTGAAGGAGAGATCGGCGATTTTGTTGCAAATGTCGACAATTTTGAACAAGCGCTTAATTTAGATGAGCTAACCTGGGTACCCAGAACGAATGTGACATCGTCAGGTATTATCCCAACCACCACAGGTCGGTATTTGTTGATGACGGGCACTTGGGAAAATATTCAAAGAGATTCAAATGCGTTCGAATTTAACGCTGAACGTGGTTTTAGCGAAGGTATTTTTAGCAGTGTTAAATTTGGTTACCGCTTCTCAACCCAAGAGCAAGATTCTAAACGTTTAAGAAATTCAGGTGTAGGTATTGATCCGACTGGAATCTTAACCAATTCGGTTAGGCAGGCACCTAACTACGTCAGTGAAGGAGCATTTTTTGGTGGGGAAGCACCTGGATTTGCATCTTACGAAAACGATGGTTGGTATTCGTTTGATTTTCAGAAAGTGAACCAAGGATTAGTTGGCACTATAGATGTTACTAAAGTTGGTAATGAACCTTCAACTGGCGAGTCACCTGTTGTTGTGCCAACGACGGGTTACATAGCTCGCGGTGGTCAGCAGGGGGCAGGCCTAGTTTACGATACTAAATTAGATACTTCTGCTGCTTATGCTATGGCTAATTTTGACTTTGATGCTGGTAGCTTTCCGATTAAAGGTAATATGGGCCTGCGTTATGTTTCTTCTGATTTAGAAGCGGGAGCTCCGTTTTTTGAATTTGGTGTTAGCGATATTAATAATCCAGAACGTCGTGCTGTGAAACATGATTATGATTATGTTCTTCCGAGTTTGAATACTTCAATTTCATTAACGGATGATAATGATTTAATTGCCCGTTTTGCTTACAACCAATCTATTGTCCGACCTAACTTAAGAGCGGTGACGCCGGCTTCTTCACTTAGCCTTAGCGAAACTAAAGTGACGGTGAGTTTACCGAGTGCTCAAATCGACCCTTTTAAGGCCGACTCCTTCGATTTTTCAATTGAATGGTATAACAGAGAAGGTAGTGCGATCACTTTAGCTTTATTTAAAAAAGACATCGAAAATTACTTCCAGAAACAAAGTGTGTGTGACAACCAAGTTTTGGAAGAGGCAGGCTACGACATAGGTACAGTCAGTTTAGTTAATGATCAGTGTGTTACTGATGGTAATGATGGTTACTCAGATCCTGATTTAATAACCGCAGGTGATGATGTTGCAATTACCCAGATTCGTAATATAGAAAATACAGTGAGTGTTTCTGGTTTAGAGTTATCAATTCAACAAAACCTAGACTTTCTTCCATACCCTTGGAATGGGTTAGGTGGTGTGTTTAATTACTCAAAAACGTCTCAGGATAAAGCTAACACAGTTCAAATTCCGGGAATTTCAGATGAAACCTACAATGTTATTGGTTACTACGAGCAAGATAACTATGGTTTAAGGTTTTCTTATAACTTTAGAACCGAGTATGAGTTAGAAAGTGTAGGTACCTTTAATGGTGTCGGCAACAAAAATGTTAAAGCCGCTGGGCGATTAGATATGTCCGCTTATTATAAAGCGACTGAAGATTTAACCCTGAGTTTTAAAGCCTATAACTTAACAAATACGCTATACGAAGAATATGAAGATGTTGAATGGCAGCCTCGTGCAACTCACTACGACGGTCAAACATTTGGTTTATATGCGAAGTATAAATTTTATTAACAGACATTAGCGTAATAAATCAACAAGCCTATGTTTTCATAGGCTTTTTCGTTTTTATGTGGTGAAAAATAAGGTCAAAACGAATCGAAAATAGCCTCTAGAAAGCTAGTGTAAAATTTTAGAAGGTAGATGAATCATTGGATAGATAATGCTCTAAGTAAAACTAAGAGCATTATAAAGGATAGGTTTTTAATTATTTGCCGAAATGAGTTGCGGCATTGGCGGTCGCATTTTCAATATGTACCTGCATTGCATTTCTGGCTTTTTCAGGGTTTCTTTGAGCCAAAGCAGAGACAATACGCTCATGATCTTCGATGCTTGGATGTATCCCTTCTTTACGAATCGATTTAAGAAATGCACTACTAATCGCTGATTTTAACCTTAGTTCCCATAGCCAATTAATGGTTTCGTAAATCGCACTATTTTGACAAGCTTCAGCAATAATTAAATGAAATTTTTGATCCGCTCTTTCAGAAGCATCTGGCTGAGTTTCTTCTTCTCTCATCTCGTTGATTGCCATTTTTAAAGCTTCTATTTGCGCATCCGTAATACGAGCAGCCGCTAAAGCACACATTTCAGCTTCAAGTATGTAACGCATTTCTAAAATTTCGAAAGGGCCTATCCCTTCATCGGTTAAAACGATTTCTGTCTTATTCGCTTTTTGAGAGACATAAACCCCTGAACCGATACGAATTTCAATAACACCTGATAACTCAAGCGCTATCATAGCTTCGCGTATAGTTGGCCTACTCACACCTAACTTTTCAGCTAGTTCTCTTTCTGAAGGTAATCTGTCACCAGGTTTAAAAACCTCTGAGTCAATTAATGATCTTATTTGGTCTGCAACTTTTATGTACAAACGGTCAGATTTGATGACTTTAAATTGATTTAAATCTTTAGCCGGACTCATGCTATCCCCTTGCTCTACTGCAACTGGTTATTATAACTACTTATATGACCAATTTACCATAATTTCCGATATTTGAATATATTACAGTTAAGCTAAACATCTGCTTATTTTTAACTGACACAATAAATATTAACGAATAATAGCTTATCTTATTGATTTTCCGGTGATTGATTTTGTTTATTAAATGACGGCAGCTTTTAGTTTAGTTGGGGTTTGGTCTTTTGTCCTGACCAAATTCAACCTTTTGTGTTAACTTTTTGTGTTTTTTTGTCTATATTTAGTTTAATTAACTTGAATTTAATGTTTTCTTAAGTAAACTGGTAAGGCCACTTGAGAGGTGGTGCTTTTTATTCTTAAACAGGTGTGAACATGAACGATTATCTAAAAGATTCAAAAAATAAATCTGAGCGATTGTTAAATATAAAAAGAACAGCAATTGCTTTGCTTGTTAACAGTATCCTGCTGCCAAGTGCGTATGCAGCTGAAACCGAAAATAAAGATGAAGAAATTGAAACTATTGTTGTTAGTGGGATCGCACAGTCATACCGAAATGCTATTAATGATAAAAGAGCCGCACCAACGATAGTGGATAGCTTATCGTCATCAGATATTGGCGCCTTGCCAGATTTGTCTGTGGCAGAAACACTCGAAAGAATTACGGGTGTAACAGGCGATAGATTTAAAGGCAACGCCAGTGAAATCTCAATTCGTGGCTTGGGTCCATTTTTAGGTATGTCGACAGTAAATGGCCGTGCGATTTCTTCCGGTAGTGGTAACCGTTCAGTTGCTTTCAGCCAATTCCCTTCTGAATTAGTCAATGGTGTAACTGTTTACAAAGCCCAAACAGCTGATTTATTAGAAGGCGGTGTATCCGGCTTAATCGATTTAAAAACAATTCGTCCAGCAGACTATGGCAAAGAACGTCTGCAAGCTGAAATTAAATTAAACTACAATCCGTACCAAGCTAAATTAAACGACGATGATGGCGTTGGTCACAAAACTTCATTTTCTTATACCAATACCTTAGACACTGACTTAGGTGAATTAGGTTTTGCTTTTGGTTATGCAGGTGGTAAGACCTCTTCTCCTGAAGAAAGCTATAATACCAGTTCGACTTTAAGAGATTGTAATTCAGACTACTTGAGTGATGGCGGCAGTAACTGTTCATTTAAAGATGACAATACAGCGGCTAAAGATGGCAAAGCACTCAATGGCGATTACTATTACATTTCTAATCTGTTCTATTACCGTCAAATGGAATCAATCGAAGACCGTGATGCTGCGATTGTTGCTTTACAATGGAAGCCAAATGATTCAATCGATATTAATATTGATGGTCAGTGGTCAAACCGTAATTATTTTGAAGATCGCCATGATTTATATTTCGATGATGGCCGTAGACGAATTCACGATTGGACGACTAATGAAGAGCATGCGCTAACAAGTTATAGCGGTGAATCTAGAATTAGTAGTTATGGGGAATACAGAGTTCGAGATGAAGAATACAAAGGGGTTGGTTTTAATCTAGAGTGGCAAGTCAATGATAGCTTGAAAGTAACTGCGGATGCCGCTTATTCAGGCACTGAAAGATACCAAGACACGACTTATGCTCGATTCAGAAGCAATAGATTATTTTATCAATGGGAAGCGGGTGACAACCAAAGCTTCGCTAACATAAAAAATGTTTATACAGATAAGAATGATCCTGCTGGCTCAAGTGTTGATTGGTTAACAGAAATCCAAGATTTAAGCTTTTTTAGTGGGGATAGTGAAGCAAGAACATATAGATTTGATATTAAAGACACGATTAATAGCTACAAATTAGACGCTGTTTATACTTTAGAAGACGGCTTTTTTAGCACAATTAATCTAGGAATGGCTTCTTCTTCGCATAAGCACTTAAACTATCAAGAAGAGCGTTTAAGTCAAGGTACACCGTCTGCTGATCGCCCAGCTAAAATTGCTGCTCTAGAAGAGCAATGCCAAATTGACTGGCCACAGAAAGATTATGGTGAAGACGCTAATAGTCCTGTAACCCAGTGGGCAACATTTGATACTAAATGTGGTCACTCATTATTATTAGGCGATACTGTTTTAGCGCCTGATCCAAAAGCGCCAACGGCTGGTGATATTGACCTAGTTGAAGATGTAACATCTATTTATGCCTTAACTAACTTTGTTACTACGATAGGCGATAAATACTTAACAGGTAATTTTGGTGTACGTTATGTGACAACCGATGTTACGTCTAAATCGATTAGAACAGCTTATGATGTGGAAACAGATCAAGACGGTTTTGTGTCAATTACGCCAAATAACGAAATTGAATACAATGTCTATAAAAACTCATATAGCAACATACTCCCTAGCTTAAACTTATCACTTGAGTTAGATGATGACTTAATATTACGTGGCGCTGTTTTTGCCGGTATCTCGCGCCCTGATATGTGGTACATGGGCGCTGGTCGAAACATGAATATCAACACAAATGACGAGCAATACACTACAGTTGAAGAAGCACTTGTCGGCAATGTATCAGCTTTAGGTAACCCATTTGTTGAAGCGATTGAATCGAAAAACTATGACATCAACCTAAGTTGGTATTATGAAACCGATACTATGTTATCAGCAGCACTTTATTATAAAACCTTTAACGCTAAATTTAGCTCTGAAACTAAAGCTGAAGGTGTGACAATAGACGGTCAAGAATATACAGCTCAGGTTACAGGCATACCAACTGTGAAAGATGATGAGTCTTCTATTAAAGGCCTTGAGTTAACTTTGATGCATAAATTTAATTCTTTACCTGCTCCACTTGATGGTTTAGGTATCTCAACGACTTATAACTATGCTGATTCTGACTTTGAAACGCCTGAAGCTGGATCGTCTTTCTCTTCGCAAGAGGTTAGAGATATGATAGAACCAGCCAATTTAGCCGGTTTATCTAAGCATAATTTTACGAACCAATTATATTGGGAAGGCGATGCTTTATCGATTCGTTTATCTTATAAGTACCGTTCAGAATATCTTAAACCATTCGGTTCAAATTTATCGCAAACAAACCGAATCGTGGATGACACACAATCAGTTGATTTGAGCACTGCCTATAAGATTAATAAAAACTTTAAACTTAAATTTCAAGTGCTTAACTTAACTAATGAAGCCTATGCGGAACAAAGAGTTACACATGGAGCATTTAACCGTATTGAGTACTCAGGTACTAAATATTTCTTAGGTTTACAATATCGCATGTAAGCACATATAAGCTTAAATTGATTGCCAAAGCCCCAACTCTGTTTGGGGCTTTTTTATTGGTTTAGCTCTATTCGTTTGGGCTAAAACCAGCATAATTATCCCCCTAACACAGCTTGTTTATCGCTAGCTGATAAAAAGGAATTGATGAAGTCTCAGGACATATGCTGGATAAAATCAGTGACTTTTTTGGTTTAGCGGCTAAATAGAGTAAGTATAGGGGCGTGAAGGTAGACGAGGACAAATAGGCAAAGCAAACAAAAAAGCCGAGAAGAATTCTCGGCTTTCAATTTTAAACTAATACAAGTTAACGCTTAATTAAAGCTTAAACGTTATAAGTACTAGATGCTGTGTCACCACCGCGGCCAGTCCAATTAGTGTGGAAGAACTCACCTCTTGGCTTATCTGTACGCTCATAAGTGTGCGCACCAAAGTAATCACGTTGTGCTTGTAATAAGTTCGCTGGTAAGCGCTCT
>NZ_KQ130498.1:0-51108 GCF_001050375.1 Catenovulum maritimum
TATCAGGTTTAGCTTAAACGTATTTTTATCCCTAAAATATAGCTCTGCAGGCTCGAGCTAATGGTAATTACTTTTGGTAGATTTCCAGCGGCAAAGCATCTGGATCTTGAAAAAACGTAAAAGCTTTTCCAGTTAATTCATCCACTCGAATATCTTCAACTTCAATGCCTTTTGATTCTAATTCAAGCTTGGTTTGTTGCACGTTATCGACTTCAAACGCGAGGTGTCTTAATCCTTGAGCTTCAGGCCTTGAAGGGCGTTTAGGTGGATTAGGAAAAGAAAATAGTTCAATTTGGCTATGGTCGTTGATAGCCAGATCTAATTTATAAGAATTTCGCGCTGCTCGGTAAGTCTCGGCAATTATGGCTAAGCCTAATATTTCATGATAAAAGTGCTTCGACTTTTGATAGTCGGAACAAATAATCGCGACATGATGAATAGCGTTTAGTTTAATCATTTTGAATACCTAGCCTAATGTTTTTGACTATTTTGAGTACAACCGTCGCTCACACAATAACGAGTCATTAAGGTTTTAAAAAGTTTCTTTTAATAAATTCAGCATATCCGCGACAGACAAGCGGTTTACTTGCTCATTGCCTTCAAGCAGTGATTCTGCCAAATCTCGTTTTTGTTGGTGTAACGCAACAATTTTTTCTTCAATGGTATTTTGTGCGACTAATCTGTAAATGGTGACTGGCCGTTGCTGTCCCATTCTGTGCGCTCTGTCTGACGCTTGCTCTTCAACCGCTGGATTCCACCAAGGATCCATGTGAATAACATAATCAGCTGCGGTTAAGTTTAAGCCAAAGCCGCCTGCTTTTAAGCTAATTAGAAACACATCTCCTTCACCATTTTGAAAAGCATTTACTCGTTTTTCTCTATCTTTATAGCTGGTGGTGCCATCTAAGTATTGATAGCTTATTTGCTTGTGCTCTAAATGCTGCTTAATTAACTGAAGATGGCCGACAAACTGGCTGAAAATGAGCGTTTTATGTTTGTTTTCTCTCAGCTCGTCTAACAGTTTATCTAGTGCTAATAGCTTAGCGCTTGGTAAATGCGTTTCTGGTACGATTAACGCGGGGTTACAGCATGCTTGGCGTAGTTTTACTAACTCTGCCAGCATTTGAATTCTTTGCTCATTGGGGGCTGAATTTTGGCTCGACTGACTGATGTTTTCGACTGCTGTTTGCCTTAATGCTTCATAAAAGCTCTGCTCAGCTTGGCTCAAGTGTACTTGGATAGTGACTTCGGTTTTGGCTGGTAATTCAGTTAATACCTGACTTTTCATTCTTCTTAAAATGAAAGGCTTAATTAAGGTTTTCAGCCCTTGGCTGGCTTTTCTCGCCGCTAATGGATCTTCTTTCGCATTTTCGATGGGGATTGCAAAACGCTCGCCAAATCGTTTTAAATTACCTAATAACCCTGGATTTACAAATCTAAATAAGCTCCACAGTTCAGTTAAATTATTCTCTATTGGTGTACCTGTGGTGATAATTTTAAATTGAGCCTTGAGTTTGTATGCTGCTTTGGTTCTTTTCGCTAGCGGGTTTTTCAGCGCTTGGGCTTCGTCGGCGATTAGCGTATTCCAATTTACTTTGGCAAGTAAATCTATCTCTCTTTGTAGTAATCCATAGCTAATCACGACGCAATCATATTGCGTTAGGCTTTCAAGTAAATCCATCCGGTCTTGCTGGCTAGTGGCGTTGGCAAATACTTTGATATTTAAACTAGGCGCAAATTTTATCGCTTCCTGCTGCCAGTTAAAACAAACCGAAGTAGGAGCTATCACTAAACTCGGACCTAGTTTGGCTCTGTCTAATAAAATAGCTAATGCTTGTAGCGTTTTACCTAGCCCCATATCATCCGCTAGGCATGCCCCTGCGCCCCAGTGGGCTAAGCGACTCGCCCAATCAAAACCGGTTTGCTGATAATCTCTTAACTCTGCTTGTAAGTTTAATGGCACTAGAGGCTCGAGCTTGTTAGCTTGGTGCATTTTTTTAGTTTGCTCTTCCCAGCCATGTAATGGCTTAAGTCGCATGCCTGAGGTTGCTTCCTCTGCAACAAAACTGGCGAGAGGGTGAAATTTTCCATCTTCACTAATGTTTTGTAATTGCTCTAGTTTTTTTCTTAAATCTTGTGATAAAGCTAAAATTTTCCCCGAATCCATTTTGATAAACCGCGTGTGATTTGTCGCCACTAACTCAAGTAAGCGTTTAATTTCTATTACTTCTTCATCGTCTACTTGGAGTTCACCGGTAAAATCAAACCACTCATTCTTTTTGTTTATTGCGAGTTGCAGGTGTTGGGCTTCTAATTTTTTACTGAGCTTTATCTTTTTACCTTTTGGCCAGCGAAGCTTTATCGCAAAGGGCAGGGGATCTTGATTGATAACTTGCTCTAGTTGCTCCATGGTTTCTAACGCGGATTCTAGATCATCAATCGCTAAAATATTATCTGGCATATTGATAAACTGAGGACAATGTTGGTCTAGCTGATCAAGTAAATCTTGCTCTGAGATTAAGTCCCTTTGCGTTGCGACTCTTTTACCATTTAGTTCTGTGGTTAAGTTTGCGTTACCTATCCCAGGTTTTAATGCAGGGCCTTGCTCGCCAAATGGCATAACGAAGCAGCTAAACTCTAAGCCTTGATTATAAGGTTGAATGTTAACCACTAATTCAGCTTGGTGGTTTACGTTTTCTAACCCTGTGTCTAATTCTGCTATGTCCGATTGTATATTCAGCAAGGGGGCAATCGCGGCAACACTCGCAAGCACTTTTTGTTTGGCCTTAGTTGGAATTAATAATCCACCTTCTCCTATAATTTTGGCGACTTTTAAATGCTGTGGATTGAAGATAGTAAAACTGTACCTTTCAGCCGATTCTTCCACTAACGTGAATTTGCTTTGTTCGCTTGCAGAGTCCTCAAGGTAATCCGGCAAGTTGGCCATGGTCAGGAGTAAATCTTGCCCTTGTTGATTGATAATTAGCTCAGGTTCTTTTTGGATTAATTCGATTGGCGCGGATAAATCATCTGCTAAATATAAGTTTTCTAATTGGCAAGCGGCCGTTAACGCATCAATGCCTTCAAGCACATATTCTGTCGAGTTGTAGTAGCCCCAATTTTGGTACACTGTGATTGCTTCGCACATAGCTAAGTCTGCTTGGCTTAAGTAATCAAAGCTCTCAGGCGTTTTATGCAGGCGTTTTAGCGCGATAGGTTTACCCTTGCTCCAGCCTTTACTCGATTGTTTTTGTTCTCTCACTTTAAAACTGACGTTGTGACGAACTAGTTGCATTTCCCAAACCAAACGACTGGGTTTTGAGTTGCTTTGTGCTCCAGGCTTGTTTTGCTCTGAGGCGCTGAGGGCTAATAGTTTATCTAAGGCTAAATCCCAAGATGCTTTTTTGTGAACTTGGTTAGGCAAGTAAATCAGTCGCGTAGCAAGTTTTGGCTGGCTTACGGCTGGTTTTTGTTGAACTTCTGCATCTATTTGTTGGCAAATCATATGGAATAGAGGCAGTTCAGCTTGGTTGAAAAAGCTTAAACAACTCGAAAGTATTTGGCTGATTTCTGGCGTATTGAGTTTATGTTTGTCTTCTTGGCTCCAAATAAAGCAAATCAGATTGATGAGTTGAATTAAATGGAAACAATAGGGGTTGTCGTCTTGTAAAAACAGAAAGGCTTCTAATTTTATTTGATATGCTTTGCCTTGTTCTAAACTGGTTGCCCCCCAACGCATAGACTCGCTTAAATAGAGTAAATCTGGGTTAGATTTTTTGTCACTGCGCTCAAAGTCTATCTGGTCTTTTATTTGACTAAATAGCTGAACTTCTTGGTCGTTCGCAAGTATAAGTAAACACAGTTTATACAAGACACCCGCTGTATTATTTAAGTATTGTTTTTTACGTCGAGTGATTTTATTTTTTGCTTGTATAGCTTGTTCAAAAAGCACTTTGGCTTGTTCGAAATCACCGGTTAAAAACTGGTATTGGGCTGCTAGTTGCAGTGAATAGCTGGTTTTGTCTGAGGTGTCGATAACAGCCAAAAATTGATCAAATTTTAACTGCAGTAAATATTGCTCGGCGAGTAAGTTTTTAAGCAATGAGTTGCTTGGGTTTTGCTGGCAAGTTTGCTCAAGTAAATCTATCGCGTATAAATTACTAAACCCTTGATGTTGATTACTTGTCAGCCAAGTAGCGAAGCTTTGATATTGAATCGTGTCCGATAAACTTAAAAATAGGTCAAGATTAAAAGGTACAAAAAACAGCTCTATCAATAATTGATTTTGAGTATCTATAATTTGAGGATCTTTATTAAACTCAAAACACTGCTCAAACTCAGCCATTTTGTTTGAGAAATAAAAGTCGCGTGCCAACCTAAAGCCATCGTTTGATGCGGATTGCCAGTATAAGGCATGCCTAACGGGGGCTACTTGTTCTGCAGCATGCAGTATTGGATTTAAGCTATGCTCAATTATGCATTCTTCAGTTAGTTTGTTCGCTAGTAAAGGCGTTATTTTAAGCCCTTCCTTGGAATGAATAATGAACTCATTCTGAACGAGTGCCTGTCTTTTCTCTGCTGCTAGTTGAGATTTTCTAGTGATGGTCTCAAATAAACCAAGCTCACCGACAAATTTTAAAATTTGGCCAAATTTACTAATTCCAATAGGCTTATGGATAACGGCAAGTAATTTTAAACAGATTTTTTCTACGTCATCTAACTTTTGATATTCAGTGTATTTTTCTGTTATTTGTTGTTGAATATTAGCTGATATCTTCATCAATTTTTACGCCGTCATACTTAATACTTAGGTGATTTTGTTATTCTAGCTTTTTGTTCGCCTGCTTAGCATTAAATCTGACTGCTAAGGATAAAAATTTGAGTATAGATTTTGCTGGCATTTTCGGTATATGCGATAGGACTTAGGTGCAGAATGAATTCTATTAATCACGGAGCTTGATAGTTCAGCTAGATGAAAGAGGGTAAGTGATGGATAAAAAGGACGAAGTAATGTCTATCCTTTTTATATCATTCGTCTATATAACTCGTTTATCTAGCTGCGTTATCGAATCGGATGTTTATCCTACGCCCATTCACTGCTGCGTTTTTTACGTCTAGGCATAAAGGCGAGGGCAAAGCCTAGTAGTAAACTACCTAAAGAAAGTATGCCGCCTTTAACTAACCAATCCATTCTGACGTTTTCTAGTTCGCTATTTCTCTCGGTTTGCAATGCCGTTAATTGTAATTGGGTTTGATTTAATCTTGCAGTTGTATCCGCTAAGGTTTGCTCAGATTTAGCTAAATCTTGTTTTAATGCCTGGTTGTCGCTGGCTTCTTGATTCAAGTTTTCTTGAACTTTGATTAATTCAGATTTGGTTGTTTCTAATGATTGGCTTAACTGGGCTATTTGTTGTTTTTGTCCGGTTTTTCGGCTGATATATTGGCTTTCGATCCAGCCTGATTTATTGTCTTGGGTTTTTACTTGGCTAAAGCTGTTATCTTCTGAATTCGCTAAAATTTCTAATTGTGTACCAGCAATTATGGTTCCTGAAATTCGATAATTTCGACTTGGGCCTGTGTGGATAAAAATGGTTAAATCATCAGATACGTACGCAGAGTCTTGGCTTGTACTATTTGATTCTACTTCTGCGTAAACATGGCTAGTGGCTAACAACATACAAATAGCAGCTAGAATGTTTAATTTCATGTTCTACTCCAACGGGTAAAGGCTTACTTCGAGACAAATTAAAGTTATCAGTATAGTTTAAAATAACTTAGATAATGAGTGACTGAACAAGGGTTTTTACATTATTTATTCAATCGCTTAATTCAAGTGAAAGAAATGCTTATATCCAGCTGGTTAAAATATATCATCAATGATTAGCTAAATAAATTCAATTGGTTAAATTTAAACTTTAGTTCACATTAAGGGGGCGATTGATATAGCTTATATCCGTCAGTCTATGGTGGTGAATAGGGTTGTGCAGTAAAAATTAATGGCACCCCAAACATTAAGATTCGTTTAGGCTCATGCAAGTTATAAGAATATAAACTGCCAATAACTTTGGTTTCCTGCCTCATATAGTTCAGCTACACATACGCCATTCATCTGCATTATTGTTAAAAGTTCGTTTTAAACTTGAACAAATTGATATGCTCGGGTATGTTTTCACTTTATCCCTGATTAATTAGGTTGCTTCCAAACATATATGGACACTGAAATAGAGCTTAAATTTGTTTTAGCCGATATAGAACATTTAAGCTGTGAAAATGTAACTCAATCTTTAACGAGTTTTTTGAATCCTTACCTTTCATCATCTGAATTAAGTGTTAACACGCTTTCAAATACTTATTTTGACACTGCAGAGCAAAAAATTAGAAGTTTTGATTTTGGCTTAAGAGTTAGAACAGTAAACGGCAAAGCTGAGCAAACAATCAAAACAGCAGGTCAAGTTGTTGGTGGTTTACATAAACGACCAGAATACAACATAGATATTACTGCCGATGAACCTGATTTGAGTTTATTCCCTGCTGAGATTTGGCCTGAATATACAGATATTCAACTATTGCAAAGTGAGTTGATTCCGCTATTTACCACTGAGTTTGTGCGTCAAAAGTGGCTAGTTGGTTACGAAGGGTGCAGTATTGAGGTTGTGTTCGATAAAGGACAAGTATCAACACAATCTGCCAGTGAAGATATCAGGGAGATAGAACTTGAGCTGTTAGACGGCGATGTTCGTCAGCTAATTAAATTTTCGCAATTATTAACTGCCCACCTGCCTATGCGATTATCTAATGATAGTAAGGCGGCGCGTGGTTATCGGTTATTCCATAACAAGTCACTTGAAAATAAAGAGCTGCTTGGTACTGTTGCGCTGAATGCGAACGATAGCTTAGAAGATGCCTTTGTTAAATCTTTAAAGCACGGTATAGAGTTTTGGCAGCACCATGAAGCGGTTTATTGTCAAAGTCAGAAACTGTCTAGTTTAAAATCCATGATTAAAGGCATTTGGTTGGTGCGTCATACTTTATGGCTGTATCGGCAATATGTGCCAGAGAATGCATCTGGTGAACTGTGGGATGAGCTGAAATGGCTCATGTGCGAGTTCGATTGGTTAGATGAAGCATTTCATATTAAGCAATTAACCTCAAAAAAAGGTAACTTTAGAAAGCGTATCGCCGAAGATAGCTGCTTGATTAAGCATTTAGAAGAAAGCCGCACAAACTTACAGTTAGAGTCTGATATTGAAAAGTTGTTTTATAGCGAGCGCTATAATCAAATTATATTGAAATTAATGGCTTGGATATTAGAGGCGGGTTGGCGTTATTACTCTGAGATTGAAGAAGGAAAACTTAATTTTAGAGTGTTTGATATCGCAGCAGAATTAAATCAAGCAAGCTGGGAAAATTTAAAGCAGCAAATCCCAAGTGGGAACTTGACGGTTGACGAGTTTATTCAGGCAGAAAAAGAAATCGGTAGGGGTTTGTTAACCGGTGTTTGTGTCGGCGCTTTATTTGATACTGATAGCCGAAAAGACTTTAGAGCACCTTGGTTTGATATTTTACAAGGTATCGAAGAACTAAAAACCTTTAAACAATTTGAAGCTTGTTTAAGTAATTATCAAGGTGACAATGTAGAAGAGCTATACAAGTGGCACCAAGGTAAAACCCAAAATTTGTTAAAGGTAATGCAGCAGTCTTATCAATCAGCCTTAAAAATGACGCCTTACTGGGCGTAATTTTTAGGCGTAAAATATGACCTGAAAGTTTGTCTGGGGTAAATATTTACATTTTTCTACGCATATAGTTAAAGCCAAACTAAACTTTTGTTATTCATAGTTAGTTTGGCTTTTTTATGTCTGTCATTATCTCGTTTGATCTAGGTACAACCAGTTGCCGTGCAATTGCGTTTGATACGAATGCAAAAATATTAGCTCAAGCTCAGCAAGCATCTCAACTTAGCTTTCCTCAAGCAGATTGGGTAGAACAGGATGGCGAAGAAATCTGGCAGCAACAATTAGCTGTTTTTGAACAATTACTGGCTGAGCTTAAATTAAGCCCTGATGATATTTTAGCGATTGGCATTACTAATCAACGTGAATCCTGTTTAATTTGGGACAAAGCAACAGGCCAAGCTTTAACCCCTGTTATTAGTTGGCAAGATAAGCGAACTCAGGCCGAATGTCGGAAAATACGCGAGACTAACAAGTCGGATTGGATTAAACGAAAAACGGGCTTAATTCCAGATGCTTATTTTTCGGCGACTAAGCTAGCTTGGTTACTCGATAATGATGAATCATTACGTCAGCGAGCAGACAATAATCAAGTCGCTTTCGGCACTTTAGATTCTTGGCTTGTGTGGAAAATGAGCCAAGGAAAGCAACATATTACCGATGTATCTAATGCATCTCGTACCATGCTATTTAATATTGAATCACTTGAGTGGGATCATGAGTTATTAAGCTTCTTTAATATCCCTAAAAGTATACTGCCGAGTGTGGTTGATAGTTCAGGTCAACTCGCAAACTTTGAATACCAAGGCAGTCAAATTCCTATTTGTGGCATAGCCGGTGATCAGCAAGCAGCGTTATTTGGTCAAGCTTGCTTTGATTCTGGTCAGGCCAAAAACACTTATGGCACAGGCTGCTTTTTGTTAGCGAATATAGGCAGTGAGCTTAAATTTAGCCAGCATAACCTGCTTACAACCCTTGCATGGCGTTTTAATGGCGAAACCTATTATGCATTTGAAGGCTCTGTATTTATTGCCGGCGCTGCTATTGAGTGGCTTATTAATAAGTTAGACGTGATTGCATCTACCAATGAAATTCAAGCTTTAATTACGCAGGCCAAGCCCAGTAGTGAAGTCGTTTTTGTACCTGCTTTTGTTGGGTTAGGAGCGCCTTATTGGCAAAGTAACGCTAAAGCTGCTGTTTTTGGTTTAGGTCTAGACGATGGTAAAGCTGAGTTAACTAAGGCGTGCATAGAGTCGTTAGCGCTACAAAGTAAAGATTTGCTAGATGCCATGATTAGTGATTTAGGCAGTAATTTAACGCTATTAAATATTGATGGCGGTGCTGTCAGGAATAAATACTTAGTCCAATTTCAAGCTGATATTTTGGCTAATACTCAAGTAAAAGTGACCACAGAAATTGAGTTAACCGCAATAGGTGCTGCATATTTAGCGGGTTTAGGCTGTGGTTTATGGCAACAAGACCAACTCAGAGTGTTTAATCAAGCGAGCGAAAAGCAGACTTATACGACGAATATGACTGAAGAAAAGCGCCAATCTGTTTTGAGTAATTGGCGCAAAGCGATAGATGCTTTGAGATTATGGGCCGGTGAAAGAAGCTAAATTCAGTTTTAATGTTGGTGATTATGCTTCGCTACAGGCCTTACATAAGCCGTGCGCTTCAATTGTTGGCTGCTGGACTTTGAATCCGTATTGATCTGCTGCTTTTTCCAGCTCAGTGTTAATTTCTGGACATTGAATTTCTTGAACGTCGCCACAGTTATCACAAATCAGTAATTGTGCTTTATGCTGTTCTGCAAAGTGACTACATAAAACATAAGCATTTTGTGATTCAACTTTATGTACAAAACCTTGTTCAATTAAAAAATCGAGGGCTCGGTAGATAGTTGGTGGTTTAGCTTTAGCGTCAAGTTGCTGTAGTTGGGTGAGTAATTCGTATGCCCCAATTGCGCTATTTGAATTTGCTAAAAAACTAAAGACTTGCTCTCGTACTAGAGTAAATCTTGCCCCACGTGTTTCGCAGGCTTTTCTAGCTTGTTCAATGAGTCGTTTACTCGACATATTTATTACCTAACTACTGGCTAATTGGAAGTTTAAGAAATCTATTCTACTACAATCGCTTATCATTTCTAGACAAAAGTGTAATACATTGTTTAGAAAGCGCTTAGCAAAGAAAACAGGTAAGTAAACTTACCTGTTCATTTATGTTTAGGTTATTTGTGTCGAATCGTACTCAAGACATCACCATCAATTAAGGAGTAGATAATTGATGAGCGTACATGTAACTCTGGCGTGCCGATAAAGCGGCCTTCGGCTTTGATGACAATTAGATCATTATCTCTAAGCTCGCCCACAAATTGGCTCAGAATTGATTTATCGACAAATTCTGGCGCTTTTATATCATGCAGTTTTGCTAGATTTTTAGCGATCTCTAGTGCTCTTCGTTCCAGATCTGAGCGCACTAAACCATCTTGGCTATTATCGTCGACTAAATGTAAGACTATCGCATATCGCTGCAATGTTTCTTGAGCAAGTAAACTTAACAAGTGTAACTGTAGGTAGCTCTTATCGGCATGGTCGACAGCTGAGATATTTTCACCTTCTACACTGATCAATTTGTGCTGCTGGAACGTCGCTAATACATGTTTTAGGTGTTGCTCGAATTGTCCGTCATCAATTTCGATAAAGTATTCATTCGCCAACAGCGGATAAATTTGGGTTAACTTAGTTTTTAACGCTTCAAGCTGGGTATGTTTATCTTCCAATAAAATAGCTGCCACCAATGAAGGTATCATATACATGTGTATGATATTGTTACGGTAATAGCTTAACTCCACAGCGCTTTCATCAGGCAAGGCTATGGTTTCGACGCCTGACGTGTCCACGTCAAACTTATCCATTTTAATCGCGTTATCTATCAGAGTTTCAACGTCAGATTCAGGCGGTGTGCTCGCATCTTTAAATGGCGAGTTATCAGAGTGTAATTGAATACAAAGCGCAAGTTGTTTTGCTAGCTCATCTCTAAATAAAACATGTTTATTGGCGACCGATAGCACCATAGCCGTTAAGTTAACACAGTTTAATGCTGCAGCATGGTTGATATTACTCATCACCTTTTGACTTAAGTTTGAGATGTAATTAGGCAACCAAGCTGGCTTTGGTGGATAAAATGGATCTATGCTTTGTTTCCATTCCGGCACATCTTGGTTTAGTGATTTGTTTAAGTTAATTGGCTCACCAAAGTTGACGTAGCTTCGGCCAAAATGACGCAAGTTTTTAACTATGCTAAATAAGTGAAGCGCCGATTCTTTTTTCTTTTTCTGACCGCTGAGTTCACGTAAATAGGTTTTTACTTCCATGACATGTTCGTAACCTACGTAAACAGGTACAAGAGTCACTGGTCTATCTAGGCCTCTTAGCATGGTTTGTACTGTCATGGCCAACATACCTGTTTTAGGTTTTAATAAACGTCCTGTTCTAGAGCGGCCTGATTCTGGGTAGTATTTAATAGAATGACCTTTAGCGATTAATTGAGCTAGGTATTCTCTAAAGGTTTCAGAGTAAAGTTTATTTCCGCGGAAAGAGCGACGAATAAAGAAGGCGCCAGAGCGACGAAATACAGTACCCATAGGCCAAAAGTTTAAATTAACACCCGCGGCTATATGTGGCGGAACTATACCTTGTCGGTAGATAACATAAGTTAATAGTAAGTAATCCATATGGCTTCTGTGACAAGGTACATAGACTATTTCGTGGCCGTCTTGTGCTAGCTTTCTGACTCTATCGTCATTTTTAACTTCGATACCCGAATATAATTTATTCCAAATCCAAGTGAAAATTTTATCCATGATTCGAATGAAATTTTCTCTATAGTCAGCAACCATTTCTTCTAAGTATGATTTTGCCGTAGCTCTAGCTTGTTCGATTGAAATATTTTTCGTTTTGGCTTCATCTTCAATTGCTTTCTTGATAACAGGAGAAGCTAGTAAAGATGTGATTAAATGATCTCTTTGCCAAAGCCTTGGTCCCGCTAAAGCTAAGTGACGTCTTTGAAAGTGAAAGCGAGCGACTCTAAGTAGTTTATTGGCAATACTTTTATCTGTGCCGTATTCGTCTGCAACAAAGCGTAAAGATAAAGGCTTACTGATAGATAAAAATGTATGACGGCCAGAAAACAATATGATAAATGCTTTTTTTAACCAGCTTGGTTTTTTCTGATCGCTAAAGATAGTTTGAACATTATCTGTTTTAACCCCAGGGCTTCTTCCCCAAGTAATGTAGCAAGGTAATAGCTGAGCATCTATCTCAGGGTGTTGAGAATGTAAGTTTAGTAGCTCGTTGACTTGATCGTTAGCGTCTGTTTTTCCGGCTTGTTTTTTTAATACAGGTTGGAGTTTGTCTAAACATACATATCGTTTAAAGCTCTTTCCTTTAATCTCAACCGGTTTAAACGGGTTGGGTAAATTGTGCTTTTTACAACAGCGTTGCAGAATTAATAAATCGGTTAACGAATCTTGTTTTAGTACATAAAAAATGGGGCGTTCAGCCTGATTAATCTCTATGTCTTTTGCATCATTAAAAACAGATCGGGTCTTAGTTAATAATAATGTTGGTATTTTAAAGATGTGTCGGAATAAACCTTTATAATCAGTCATTTAATCTAAAGCACTATGGTATTTTTGGCGTATTATAGCATGTTAACTGAAACTGACATCTGGTTATTATTTTATAATTTATACCCAGATTTATTTTTAGTGGAAAAGGGTGTTTAGATTAAATTTGCCTTTTACGATTGCCTGTATATACTAACAGTAATGATAACTGTATGGATAAACACCTAATATGCGACCTTTAACTCCAAGACAAAGTGAAATATTGCAATTAATTAAAGACAATATTCAAGATACAGGTATGCCACCTACTCGTGCCGAGATAGCTAAAATATTAGGCTTTAAATCGCCTAATGCAGCAGAAGAGCATTTAAAAGCACTGGCCAAAAAAGGTGCGATTGAGATTATGCCGGGAACAAGCAGAGGCATTCGACTTGTTAATCATGAAGATGAATCAGCAAATGAAACAGGTTTGCCACTTATAGGACAGGTTGCAGCTGGTTCACCAATTTTAGCGCAAGAACATGTTGAAGAACATTATCAAGTCTCACCTGAATTATTTAAGCCGGTTGCTGATTTCTTATTAAGAGTACACGGCGACAGCATGATGGATATCGGGATACTGGATGGCGATTTATTAGCGGTTCATAAAACTCAAACTGCAAGAAATGGCCAAGTAGTTGTTGCTCGAGTGGAAGAGGATGTAACCGTTAAGCGCTACCAGCAATCTGGCAGCAAAGTTTCTTTAATTGCGGAAAATAAAGATTTTTCGCCTATTGAAGTTGATTTAAATACAACTGAATTTTCGATAGAAGGTTTGGCTGTCGGTGTTATTCGTAACTCTACTTGGATGTAGTCACTTTCAAGTGAGCTAGTTATACCGATCCATATTGAATGTGACCTGTGCTGGGTGCTCACCATTCAATATGGATTAGTAGTAGATTGAACTGGCTAAGTTTATTTAATTGCTAATTTTCCTCTTTTCATTCGTTATAACCCTTTCTTTTTCCGTTCTCTATTAAATAATTAAAAAAGTGTTAAAAAAATTGGATACTTTTAGATTCTTTGACTAATTTTTAAGCATAAGAAATATTTGCGCTTTTTACCTACATCTAGATTTTTTGCAAGCTTAATAATTATTCTAAAAACAAGGAGCGGTCGTTTTGTTAATTAAAACTAAGCACTTACTCAATATATTATTGTTGGTTTTTTGCTTCCCCTTAGCAGCAAGCGAAACTGCAACCTCCTCTATTAACCTTAGAGAAGGGGTAACGGATATAAGCCATCAAGTATATGACCTTCACATGACAATATTTTATATCTGTTGTGTGATTGGTTTAGTCGTTTTTGGTGTCATGATTTATTCCATGATTTTTCACCGAAAATCACGAGGCGCTAAAGCGGCTAATTTTCATGAAAGTCTGAAAGTTGAAATTGCTTGGACGGTTGTGCCTTTTGTTATTTTGATTGGCATGGCGATTCCTGCAACCAAAACCTTGATTGCGATGGAAGATGCAGATGAATCAGATTTAACCATTATTGTCACGGGCTCACAATGGAAATGGCATTATGAGTACCAAGGTCATGATATTGATTTTTACAGTTTATTGGCGACACCCGAACAGCAAAGAAGTGGGCAATGGATTAAAGGAGATACTTATCTGTTAGATGTAGATCGTCCTTTAATATTACCAATTAATAAAAAAGTTAGATTTTTGATGACTTCGGATGATGTTATTCACAGTTGGTGGGTACCTGATTTTGCTGTGAAAAAAGATGCAAACCCTGGGTTTATTAATGAAGCATGGACCAAAATAAATGAAGTTGGTACCTATAGAGGCCAATGTGCTGAGTTATGTGGCAAAGATCATGGCTTTATGCCAGTTGTGGTTGAAGCTGTCAGTGAAGCTGATTTTGAGAATTGGCTATTAAGCGAAAAGGATAAAATCTTACAAGCCAAGGCCGAAGAGCAAAAGTGGCTAGCCATGAACATGTCTAAGGATGAGTTGATGTTAGAAGGCCAACAAGTTTATACGGCTTATTGCGCAGCATGTCATCAAGCTAATGGTCAAGGTTTACCTGGTGCATTTCCTGCTTTATTGGGGAGCCCATACGTAACAGGCCCAGTCGATAAGCATATTGAAATTGTTTTAAATGGTAAGTCGGGCACTTCAATGCAAGCTTTTGCTAAGCAACTAAGCCTAAAACAAATTGCGGCTGTGGTGACTTATGAGCGAAATGCTTGGGGACAGAATTCGGGTGATTTAATTCAACCTAAAGATGTCAATCAAATTGTTAAATCTGGATTATAAGGCGAATTATTATGGAAACTAGTTTACCCACTCATTCAGATAATCATGCAGCGCATCATGGCCCAGCCAAGGGTATTAAGCGTTGGTTATTTACGACAAATCATAAAGATATAGGCACACTTTATTTATGGTTTGCTTTTATTATGTTTTTGACTGGCGGCGCTATGGCCATGGTCATACGAGCTGAATTATTTCAACCAGGGTTACAAATTGTCGAGCCTCATTTTTTCAATCAAATGACAACTGTTCATGGTTTGATCATGGTTTTTGGCGCGGTTATGCCTGCCTTTACTGGGTTAGCCAATTGGTTGATCCCGCTGATGATAGGTGCGCCAGATATGGCACTACCTAGAATGAATAATTTAAGCTTTTGGATTTTACCTTTCGCATTTTTAATCTTATTAATGAGTTTATTTATGGAAGGTGGCGGCCCTGCATTCGGTTGGACTTTTTATGCACCTTTATCGACAACCTATAGTGGCGACAGCACGGCACTTTTTGTGTTTTCAGTACATATTATGGGTATATCGTCAATTATGGGTGCAATTAACGTCATAGTGACAATTTTTAATATGCGTGCACCGGGTATGACATGGATGAAGTTACCTTTGTTTGTGTGGACTTGGTTTATTACGGCTTATTTGTTAATTGCAGTTATGCCAGTATTAGCAGGTGCTGTGACTATGGTGTTAACCGATAAATATTTTGGCACTTCATTCTTTTCTGCTGCGGGTGGTGGGGATCCTGTACTCTTCCAGCATATATTTTGGTTTTTTGGCCATCCTGAAGTTTACATTATGATTTTACCTGCGTTTGGTATTATTTCCGCGATAGTGCCTACCTTCAGCCGGAAAAAATTGTTCGGCTACTCTTCAATGGTTTATGCCACGGCTTCGATTGCTTTTTTATCTTTTATTGTATGGGCGCATCATATGTTTACCACGGGTATGCCTGTAGCCGCAGAGTTATTTTTTATGTATTGCACCATGCTTATTTCGGTGCCAACTGGGGTTAAAGTTTTTAACTGGGTTGCGACTATGTGGCGTGGCTCTATTAGTTTTGAAGTTCCTATGATGTTTGCAATCGCTTTTATTATTTTGTTCACATTTGGCGGTTTTTCAGGCTTGATGCTGGCGATTACGCCTGTCGATTTCCAATACCATGATACTTACTTTGTGGTGGCTCATTTTCATTATGTCTTGGTTACAGGAGCGATCTTCTCGCTTATTGCGGCAACCTATTACTGGCTACCTAAATGGACAGGGGTTATGTATGACAATAAGTTAGCTAAATGGCATTTTTGGTGTTCGCTTATTTCAGTAAATGTGCTGTTTTTTCCAATGCATTTTGTCGGTTTAGCTGGCATGCCAAGACGAATTCCTGATTACTCAATTCAGTTTGCTGATTGGAATCAAATTATTAGCTTAGGCGGATTCGCGTTTGGCTTGTCTCAACTTATATTTTTAGCCTTGCTGATTAAAGCTTGTCGTAAAAAAGGTGAGCCAGTCCCCGCTAAAGTTTGGGATGGTGCCGAAGGATTAGAATGGGATTTACCTTCACCAACGCCTTATCACACTTTTTCTACACCACCTAAGATCAAATAGGTAAGAGTATGACTGAGCCAAATACTTCAAATGCTGTGTTGGTTAAAAAGCTTGTTTTAGCCGTTGTGTGCATGTTTGGCTTTGGTTTTGCGCTAGTGCCTTTGTACGATGTTTTTTGTGATTTAACTGGTATTAATGGTAGGCAAATTAATCGGGTCGATGCGAGCCAAACTCAGTTAATCGATAAAAGTCGTTTAGTTAAAGTTGAATTTGCGACTTTTACCGGTCAGTTATCTGGTTGGCGATTTGAGGCGGTTGAGCCTTTTGTTAGTGTTAATCCAGGACAAATGAAGGCGGTAAAATTTAGATTAGTTAATTTAAATAAAGACACGGCTAATATTCAAGCCATTCCTTCAGTTTCACCGGGTACGGCAGGACTCTATTTAAATAAGCTAGAGTGTTTTTGTTTTGAGCAGCAACTGATAAATCCGTCGAGCGAAACTGAGTTTGTAATGCAGTTTTTTATTGATACTGCATTACCTAAAAATATAAAAGTTATGACTTTGGCTTACACCCTCTTTGAGGTTGAGAACCAAGCTGTAGTTTACCCTGCACAGGAGCAGAACAATGACAGATCATAATGAAAAATATTATGTCCCCGAGCAAAGCCCTTGGCCAATCGTCGGCGCCATCGCTTTTTTCTTAATTGCTGTTGGAGCTGGTAATTTAGTTGCTCAAATAAGCCAATCTGGTACTGGAGGGTGGGGGCGCTATGTATTGTACACGGGGATCGCTCTGATTATCTTTATGCTTTTTGGTTGGTTTAGAGATCAAATTAAAGAATCAACTACTGGCATGCATAATCATCAGCTTGGCGTTTCTTATCGACAAGGTATGAGTTGGTTTATTTTTTCTGAGGTAATGTTTTTTGCCGCGTTTTTTGGCGCTTTGTTTTATACCCGAACTATCTCTGTACCTTGGTTAGCAGGAGCAGGCAATAATGCAATGACAGCTGCTGTATTATGGCCAAACTTTGAGGCTATTTGGCCGTTAACCACCACACCTTCAGGGCAAACAACTGAGGCTATGGGCTATCAAGGTTTACCCTTGATTAATACACTAATTCTTTTAGTTTCTTCAATCACGGTTCATTTTGCCCATACTGGCCTAGAGCTGAATAAACGAGGCCAGTTAAAAGTTATGTTAGCGATAACTGTGTTGCTAGGCTGTATATTTTTAGCACTGCAGGTTATGGAATACATTCATGCTTATCGAGATCTTGATTTAAGGCTCGACTCTGGAGTTTATGGCAATACCTTTTATTTACTGACAGGTTTCCATGGTTTACACGTCTTTTTAGGGACTGTCTTTTTATTCATCATGCTGCTAAGGATTTTTGCTGGGCATTTTGATTCTTCAAACCACTTTGCTTTTCAGGCTGCTAGCTGGTATTGGCATTTTGTTGATGTGGTTTGGTTATGCTTATTTATCTTTGTTTATATTTTGTAATTTTCTTAACTCAGAATAAGAAATTAGCTAACAAGTTGAAATGCACATACTTTTTCTAGCTCGATGTTTTTTCTTAGTTCAAGGCGAATTTGAGCGTCAATAGCGAGCCTATTGTAATCAAATTTAACGTAGTAGTAAGGAAAAACAGCCGTTTGAAAGCGAGTTGTTATCAAGTGTTAAGGTTTAGTAAGGTCTTGGGTTTGGTTGAATCCAGCCCATTAGCAAGGAGATCACCACTAATATCATGACAGCAAAAGATAACATAAGGCGAAAGCCTAAGTTTGTTGTCATTTTTTGCTCAGTGGATTTATTCATCGCATTCTTATTCATAATGAACAATGCTTTGAATAAATTAAATATGACAAAAAATAATAATCCAACAATAAGTACTTTTAACATTTTTCTACCTGGTGGCGTGACTTGATAATAACTTTAGGTTCATTTTCAGTAAAAGTACATACGGTAAGTATGTTCGCTTTTGTTATCGCTTTTTGTTTGCTGTGTTCATTAGGCGTTTGGCAAATTCAAAGAGGGATTGTTAAGCAAGAAATCCGCTATCAAGAACAAGCCGAAATTCAAGATTTATCGAATCTATTCACTTCTGTTGAGCGTTTTTCTAAATCAGATTTAAAAAAACTGCAGGGTCAACAAGTTCACATTCAAGCTGAAAGGCTAGGAAGCGAAATTTGGTATGTAGAAAATAAGATATTTAATAAAAAACTTGGAGTGGATGTTATTGCTGTCTTCAAACTGTCTAATTCAAACCAAGTTGTTTTCATCAACTTTGGTTGGATTGCGGTTGGTGAAAATAGAGCGCCAAGGGAACTAACTCAAGCCCTACCTGATGTTTTAAATGAAATGGGGCAAATTCAAATTATAGAATTAAATCCATTTATGCAGGGCGACATTCGAACTGAACAAGGTAAAAAAATAATTCAACAGATTGATTTAAATGTGTTTAAACGGGAAGAAAATATTGAAAGCTATCCTATACTAATACATGTAACGAATAAAAATAAGTTTGGTTTTAGGTCTAATTGGGCACCAAGTGTGATGACTGCGGATAAGCATTTCGCATATGCTATTCAGTGGTTTGGTTTAGCTTTGTGCCTGACAATAATAATTATTATAAGGGCGATAAAATGGAATCCTCAGATCGAATCCTAGCATCAGGAATACCTTCGGTTAAACCCGCTAATCGTTTTAATATGTTTGCTTTACTGGTAACGTTTTTGCTACCAGTATTGCTGGCTGCACTGGCTTTTAAGTTTCAATGGTTTACCCCCGCGTCGACCAATTTAGGACAGCTGTTAACACCGTCAATTCAACTTGATAAAGCGTCTATGCCTGATTCAATTCAAGGCAAGTGGCTGCTTATTGTGCCTACAAAAGCTAGTTGTCATGAAAAATGCCAGCAAGGGTTATACATTTCAAACCAAGTGCATTTAGCCTTAGGTAAAGATATGGATAGGGCTGCTAATATTACTTTAGGCAGCACCATTCCCGATTTGGATAGTATTCACTTTTCCACTCAGATTGATGAGCAATTTAGCTCAGACCAGCTATATATTTCAGATCCTTTAGGTAATGTTATTTTAACTTATCCAATTAAGGAAACTCCTGAAGACAATATCTTAACGGCGAAAAGTATTCTTTTAGATTTTAAGAAGTTATTAAAACTTTCAAGGATAGGCTAATGCAAAATTTAGTGAGAGTAAGCATATTACTCACTTTAGTTGTGGTTATTTTAGGTGCCTATACTCGGTTGACTGATGCCGGACTTGGTTGCCCTGATTGGCCTGGGTGTTATGGCCATATGCTAGTGCCTACCGGAGATAAAGTCACTCAAGCTCAAAGCTTATATCCTGATGCACCTATTGAACATGAGAAAGCTTGGAATGAAATGATTCACCGTTATTTTGCCGGCACCTTAGGTTTATTAATATTGGCTATGACATTAATTAGTTTTTGCCAAAATAAACTTAAAAACGTTCGACTGCATTGCTCTGCGTTACTTGGTGTCGTTACTTTTCAAGCTTTGCTTGGAATGTGGACTGTCACTTTATCATTAATGCCTATTGTCGTGATGGCACATTTAATTGGCGGCTTTACGACCTTTATTTTACTTGTTTGGCTTGAAAGGCGAATTAATTTCAGCCAAAAAGTAGAAGCGTCAGTGGCTCCAATTAAACCTGATGTTAAATTGGTTAAGACGCCTAAGCTTGCGATTATTGCTCTAGCTGTTTTGATGCTACAAATTATGTTAGGTGGTTGGACCTCTTCAAATTATGCCGCATTAGTTTGTAATGAATTACCTATTTGTCAGGGAGATTGGGTTAAAGATTTAGCTTTCATGCCGGCTTTTAACTTGGCTAGCCCAGATGCTGAGACCTATCAGTATGGCGTATTGGATTTTGCTAGCCGTATGACGATACACGTGACTCATAGAGTTGGCGCAATTGTGACTATGTTAGTCGTTTTAGCTTGGTTGTTTGTTTGTTTTAGAAATGCAATGCAGCTCAAGCAGCAAAAGCAAAATACAAATCCCAAATTAATATATGTTCTCGGATTGTGTTTTGCTTTGTTATTACTACAAGTCTCGCTTGGGGTTTTGAATATTGTTTTGTCATTACCATTAATTGTCGCGGTTGCACATAATGCGATCGCTTTATTATTACTTGCGAGTCTTTTCTTGAGTATTTTGTATTACAGGTATGAAATTCAACGTGTAAATCTGCAAGGGGAGTCATTATGAGTCAGATAAATACAATACGTCATTTACAAGCTACTCAGCTAAAAGATTATATTGAGTTAACTAAACCCAAAGTTGTGTTGTTAATTTTGCTTACGGCTTTAGTTGGTATGGTCATTCCTGCAGCTGGGTTACCCGATCTTGATTTGTTAATACTTGCTTTGTTAGGTATCGGGTTATTGTCTGGATCTGCAGCGGCTATTAACCATGTTGTCGATTACAAAATTGATGCACAAATGGCTCGAACCTATCATAGGCCTGTTGTTAAAGGCCGATTAACTCAAATTCAGGCACTTAGTTTTGCGCTTAGTATAGGTTTATTAGGTTTTTGTATTTTATGGTTTACTGTTAATCAACTTACCGCTTGGCTCACATTTGCTTCACTTGTTGGATATGCAATCGTCTATACTCTGTATTTGAAACGTGCTACCCCGCAAAATATAGTCATAGGTGGGTTAGCTGGCGCCATGCCGCCGCTGTTAGGTTGGACTGCCGTAACCAATACTATAGATCCTAACGCGTTATTACTTGTTATGATTATTTTTGCTTGGACACCGCCGCACTTTTGGGCGCTCGCAATCCATAGGAAACAGGACTATGCGAAAGCTGAAATCCCTATGCTGCCAGTTACTCATGGCGAAGAATTCACTAAGACGATGATCTTGCTGTATACCTGTATTTTAAGCATAGTGTGTATTATGCCTTGGTTATCAGGCCAGTTTGGTTTAACTTACTTGTTGGTGTCCGCTGGATTGAATTTTAGATTTATTTGGTTAGCTGTGCAGTTAAAATGGTTCGATACAAAAGGACTTGCATTTAAAACCTTTAAATATTCGATCTGGCATTTAATGTTTTTATTTATTCTGATGGTGTTCGATTTTATTTTAGTATGAAAAAAATAATAATTACTGGCTTGGTCTGTTTATTGTCGGCCTTAAATGTCGCTTGTGATAGGCAGCAAGCCCCTGAGTTCAAAAATAGTTTGGTTTATCCTCAAGCTAAAGCTATCAGTCCGTTTTCTTTAACGGATAGTAAATCTTCTCCGTATACTTTAGAAAATATCAAAGGGCATTGGAGCATAGTATTTTTAGGCTATACCTTTTGCCCAGATATATGCCCAACTACACTTATGGACCTAAAAAATGTTTATCCTCAGTTAAAAGCATTAAATGATAAAGTCCAAGTTATTTTGGTTTCCGCCGATCCCAAAAGAGATACACCGGAGCAACTCGATAAATATATTAATTATTTTCACCCTGAATTTATTGCTGTTACGGCTCAGCATGATAAATTATTACCTTTTACTCGAGAACTAGGTTTAGTTTATGCAATGAAGGGAGAAGGCGAGGATTATTTGGTTAATCATTCAGCTTCAATCGTTATTATTAATCCAGATGGAAAAATTTCCGCTGTGAGTAAGCCTAATTTTAGTGAATCTATCCCTAAAATAGATTATCTCGAGTTGTTGTCTTTATTTGAATCTCTAAGCTCTTGAAATTGGAATGCTAATTTTTTGGAGCTTGATTCGTTTTTTGATGGCAAATTTTATGAAGCGGTCTAAGCTAAAAACGTTAATATAAAAATTGCGCATCATATTTAATGTGTTTATTTTACTTAGTTACTGAAATACAGAAGCTTAAGTTTAAATGGAGGTTTGTCGTATGACTCAATATACGAGATATCAACTAGAAAAAATTGCCAATATTACTAAGGCTGAAGAAATCCTGAATGATTTCAGAGAGCTTAAAGTTTTAGGGCAAAATGTAAAATTAGATGCCTCCCAAGTTGAGCGAATTGATACTTCAGTATTACAATTAATCGTCTCATTAAAAAAATCATTAAAAGAACAAGAATTAGAGCTCGAGATTGAAAATGCCAATCAAGTCGTGACAAATGCAGCTTGTATCTGTGGTTTAAATAAAGTTTTATCTATTAATTAAGTTAAATTGAAGGAAGTACAATGAAAAAGATTCTAGCTGTAGATGATTCGGCTTCAATGCGCCAAATGGTTAGTTTCACATTAAAGAAAGCTGGTTTTGATGTAACAGAAGCTAAAGATGGTGTTGATGCATTGAATATAGCTAAAAGTAACACATTCGACTTGGTTATTTCAGATGTGAATATGCCTAATATGGATGGTATCACTCTAATTGGTCATTTACGTGGCTTGCCTGATTACAAATTTGTGCCTATGTTAATGTTAACCACAGAATCAGGCTTAGATAAAAAATCTGCTGGTAAGGCCGCTGGTGCAACAGGTTGGATTGTTAAACCATTTAACCCGGATCAGTTATTAGCAACTATTGGAAAAGTGTTGAGATAACATATGAGTATAGATCTCAGTCAATTCTACGAAGTATTTTTTGAAGAAAGCTTCGAAGGATTGGATGCCATGGAATCCGAGTTATTAAACTTAGAGCCAGGCACCCCAGATAATGAAACAATTAATACGATTTTTAGAGCCGCCCATTCTATAAAAGGTGGAAGTGGTACATTCGGCTTTTCTGCCGTTGCTGATTTTACTCATGTAGTTGAGACTTTATTAGATCAAATACGAGATGGACAAAGGCAACTCACGCAAGTACAAATCGATTTGTTTCTTCAATCTGTAGATTGTCTGAGAGAAATGCTTTCTGCGCTGCGTGATAGTGAAGAACCTGACACACAGGAAGCACAAGCGCTTAAAGCTCAATTTGAAGCTATTCTTGCTGGTGATGAACTAGCTGGGCTAGAGTCAAATCAAGTCACACCGGATGACAGCTCGAATACAGCTGTTGAAGAAGAGAGCCGCTTAGGCTGGCAAATTCAGTTTAAACCGGGCAAAGATATTTTAAAAACCGGTAATGAACCCATATACATGCTGCAAGAGCTTGGTGAAATTGGAGACGTTGAGCTTGATATAAACCTTGATTTTGTGCCCACGCTTGAAACTATAGAGGCAGAAGACTGTTATTTTAATTGGGATATTAAGTTAAAATCTGATTGTGATCTTGCAAAGGTAGATGAAGTTTTTGAGTGGGTTGTAGATGATTGTGAAATCAATATCACCCCATTAGAGACACTCGTTTCTGCAGTTGATGAAGAAGTATCTGAAAATGCGACTGAGTTAGGTCAAGCCCCTGCAGCAGAAGCCATTACACCAGCCGTAGAACCCGAAAATCAAGATAGTAGTCCAGCACAGTCAGCCAAAGTAACAGAAAGTACTCCAGCTAAAAAGGATAACGCCCCTAAAAATGCGGAAGCCAGTTCGATTCGTGTCGGCATTGAGAAAGTTGACTCATTGATTAATATGGTGGGAGAGTTAGTGATAACTCAAGCTATGTTAACTCAGCTCTCTGAAGGCGATTTCGATAAAGCTAAATTAGTCAGCCTTCAAGAAGGTTTGGCGCAGCTAGCGCATAATACTCGTGATTTACAAGAGAGCGTGATGCGAATTCGCATGCTCCCTATTAGTTTTGTTTTCAGCCGTTTCCCGCGTTTGGTCAGAGATACAAGTAAAAAACTTGGCAAACAAATTGAGCTTAAGTTACTTGGCGAGCAAACCGAACTAGATAAAACAGTTATGGAAAAAATATCAGATCCTATGGTGCATTTAGTTCGAAATGCGATGGATCATGGTTTAGAAACGACTGAAGAACGTATTGCTTCGGGTAAATCAGAAGTTGGTTCAATCACTTTGAATGCTTTTCATCAAGGTGGCAATATAGTGATTGAGATTATAGATGATGGCAAAGGCTTAAATACTGAAAAAATTAAGCAAAAAGCAATTGCTAATGGCCTAATTACTGAAAATAGTGACCTTACTGACGAAGAAATTAATTTACTCATTTTTGAACCAGGCTTTTCGACAGCAGATCAAGTGTCAGATTTGTCTGGTCGAGGTGTAGGCATGGATGTTGTTAGACGTAATATTCAAGCTTTAAATGGTTCGGTTGAGTTAGCGTCAACACCTGGTGAGGGTTCTACCTTTACGATTCGCTTGCCTTTAACTTTAGCTATTCTTGATGGCCAGCTGATACGTGTTGGTGAACATATTTATATTATACCTTTGGTTAATATTATTGAGTCACTTCAAATTAACCTTGAAGATGTTAATTGTGTTGGCGGTGAATATGATGTTTTACGCTTAAGGGATGAATACATACCTATTATCCGACTGTTTGATTTGTTCAATCATGAACCAGACAGTAAAAAAATGGAAGATGGATTGCTGGTTGTCGTGGAGCATGATAATGAAAAAATCGGCATTTTAGTTGATGAACTATTAGCTCAGCAGCAAGTTGTCATTAAAAGCTTAGAAGCTAACTATATGAAAGTTGAAGGTGTCTCTGGCGCGACAATTTTGGGTGATGGCACAGTCTCACTTATAATCGATATCTCTGGTGCAATTAAATTAGCAGGGTTAAAGAAGAGTGTAAGACGGAGCATAGAAAAAGCGGTTGTTGATTTGGAGTCTGCTTAATGAATATAGAGCAATTGAATGCACAGTTAGGTGAATTAGAAACGGAATTACAACCAGAAAATATGAGCCAATACTTAACTTTTTTTATGGATAATGAAGAGTATGGTATAGATATTTTAAAGGTGCAGGAGATTAGGGGGTGGGAGTCGACAACTGCTATTCCAAATTCAGCTGAGTATATTAAGGGTGTCATTAATCTAAGAGGCACAATTGTACCTGTTATCGATCTCAGACTAAAATTCAGTATTGAAAACGTGCAATATACTGCTGTAACTGTGGTAATCGTGCTTAAATTAACCCAAGAAGGTAAAGAAAAAATAATGGGGGTTGTTGTTGATGCGGTTTCCGATGTCCACTCAATTTCAGATTCTCAAATCAAAGTCTCGCCAGGTTTAGGCGACAATAACAATTCTAAATTTATTAAAGGTTTAGGCGTTGTTGGAGATAAAACCTTAATCTTATTAGAGCTCAATGACGTATTATAACTATCAGTATCCATTCTAATATCAGCCTTCTAGGCTCATTATAAAGGCTCTAAATAATAGGGCCTATTCTCAATATTTTTTTCCCAGTTTGAAAATTTCCCAAATATTTTTTGATAAATATCGATTTTATTTGATCATTTTTGTTTTCTGAACTATTTCATTATTACACCTTATTAGATGTGATTTTATTAAACTAATTCTGCATTGTTTATTTCACTTTAATTTTAAGCACGTATTAAGGAAAAATTATGCTCCAATATCAACTGGTTTATTACAGTGACGCAAGCAAAGACTTTAGCGAAGAAGAACTTGTTGAGTTGCTCAACAAAGCGATTAAAAATAATAAGTCCCTCGGAATAACGGGATGCTTATTATATGGCAATAGACGATTTATTCAGTTATTAGAGGGACCTGAAGCAAGTGTTAGGGCTTTATACCAAAAAATAAGTACAGATCCTAGGCATTCTAATGTTATGCAGGTTATGGAGATGACAGTTAATAATAAGCTATTTCCCGATTGGTCTATGGGATTCAAACATGTTGGAAACATTTCTAATAAAATAGATGGGTATACAGATGTTTCTAAATGGATTTACTCTGAGTTTGTCACTGATGCAAGTACAGCTAAAGAGAAGGTTTTCAATTTTGCTGTGAGAAACAAATTAATGGAATCACAAGTCCTACCAAAATAATAATTTATTTTCACGTGTATGATTTAGCAAATTTTTTTCTATTGACTAGTATGTAATTAAGAAGTCCGTTGAAGCAAAGTAACTAACTGTCGTTGCTAGGAATATAATTTTGATATGCCGCACTTCTCGGTGCTATAGCAAATATAAAAAGGGTAAAAAACATGGGTGTTTTGGATAGTTTTTTGGGTGGAAAATCGAATCGGCATTTGCAAGAAATAGTCAGCGCGATAAATCTTTCACAGGCAATGATTGAATTTGATTTAGATGGCCGAGTTCTCGCTGCAAATCAGAATTTTTTAAATGTAATGGGTTATGAACTTGAAGAGATTGTCGGAAAACACCACAGCATTTTTGTTGCACCTGATTACGCTAAAAGCAAAGAATACAGTGATTTTTGGCTCCAGTTAAAGCAAGGGAAAGCAGAAGCCACCCAATTTAAGCGTTATACCAAAAATGGAGACGAAATTTGGATTCAAGCTTCATACAATCCAATTTTTGATGCCTCGGGTAAGCCTAAAAAAGTAGTTAAGTTTGCCACTGATATCACAGCGCAAAAAGCGGCAGAGCAAAAATCGATTGCCGATGCGAATTATGCGAATGCGTTAAAGTCTTGCCAAGCCAACGTCATGCTTGCAGATAACGACCTGAAAATAGTTTACCTAAACGACACAGTCGAAAAAATGTTAAAAGGCAGAGAAGCTGAGTTGCGAACTGAACTGCCTAGTTTTGAGGTTGATAAATTAATTGGCACTTGCGTTGATGATTTTCACAAGCAGCCAGCCCATCAAAGACAAATTCTCAGCACGCTCACAACAGCTTACTCCACCACCCTAAGTGTGGCAGGCCTCACTTTTAAATTAATTGCTTCACCTTGGATTGGTGCACAAGGTCAGAGATTAGGAACTTTGGTTGAGTGGCAAGACTTAACTGAAGAAACTAGACGATTAGCTAGTGAAAAATTAATAGCCGCTAGTAATTCAAGAACTAAAGCCGCTTTAGATGTTTGCCAGGCCAATGTCATGATGGCGGATGAAAATTATAATATCGTGTATGTTAATCAATCTGTTGTTGAGATGCTTAGAAGTAACCAACAAAAACTGAGAGAGGTTCTGCCAACTTTAGATGCAGACAACCTGATTGGTACTTCCATTGATAGCTTCCATAAAAATCCTGCACATCAAAGAAACTTGCTGGCTAATTTAACCGATGTTTATAAAACCAAGCTTAAACTGGTCGGTCTTACTTTTGACTTGATAGCAACACCTGTATTTGATGAAAGTGGCAAAAGACTCGGGACTGTGGTTGAGTGGCATGATTTAACCGAGAAGATCCGAGCGGAAGAAAAAGATGCTGAAAAGCAAAGATATACAACTCGACTAAAAGCCGCATTAGATGTTTGCCAAGCCAATGTCATGATGGCAAATACTGAATTAGAAATTTTATATGTAAACCATTCTTTGACTAATATGTTAAAAGTGAATGAAAGAGCAATTCAGACACAATTACCAGGTTTTAGTGTTGAAAAATTGGTTGGTACTTGTGTGGATGATTTTCATAAACAGCCGAGTCATCAAAGAGGTGTGATTAGTCAACTGACAACGGCATATAATACCCAGTTAAATATTGGCGGTTTAATCTTTGATTTAATTGCAACACCAGTTATTAGTGAAGATGGTGAAAGGCTAGGTACTGTTGTTGAATGGAAGGATATGACTGAAGAGCTTGCCAGAAGGAAAGAAGAAAGAAGTATACATAATGAAAATTTAAGAATTAGGCAAGCTTTAGATAATGTGGCAACCAATACTATGATAGCGGATGCCGAAAATAACATTATCTACATGAATCGTGCGGTTAAACAAATGCTGGCAGATGCAGAATCAGATATTAAAGCGCAATTGCCTAACTTTGACGCAAGTAACTTACTACATCAAAATATGGATGTGTTTCATAAAAACCCTGGGCACCAAAAAGGACTTATTTCTAAATTATCGTCGACTTATTCAGCTCAAATTAATGTTGGAGTTCGGGTGTTTAGTTTAACGGCGAACCCTATTAAGAGCGATGATGGGGAAAGAATAGGTACGGTTGTTGAGTGGGTCGATCGCACAGAAGAAGTTGGTATTGAAAGAGAAATTGACAGCCTAATCGAAAATGCTTCTGCTGGCGATTTAAGTAGTCGTCTAGATGAAACAGGCAAATCAGGCTTCTTCTTAAATTTATGCCAAGGCTTGAACAAATTGGTTGGTGTTGCTGACGGCATTATAAATGATACTGTCGTTATGTTGGACGCTATGGCACATGGTAATTTAACTAAGCGTATTGATGGCGACTACTCAGGCACTTTTGCTAAGTTGAAAGATGATGCCAATAGTACAGTCACTAAATTAACTGAAATTATTGCTAGGATTAATCAGGCTGCAACAACAGTTGCCACAGGGGCAGATGAAATTGCTCAAGGTAATGCCGATTTAAGTCAAAGAACCGAAGAGCAGGCGTCTTCGCTAGAAGAAACCGCGTCAAGTATGGAAGAAATGACCAGTACAGTAAGACAAAATGCGGATAATTCTCAAATAGCTAATGACTTGGCGACTGAAGCCCGTAAAAAAGCAGCAGAAGGTGGCTCGGTTGTTGAGCGTGCTGTTTCTGCCATGCAAGGGATTAATCAATCTAGTAATCAAATTGCAGATATCATTGGAGTAATCGATGAGATTGCCTTCCAGACGAACTTGCTTGCGCTAAATGCAGCTGTAGAAGCTGCTAGAGCTGGTGAGCAGGGGAGAGGCTTTGCTGTTGTTGCTGGTGAGGTGAGAAATTTAGCTCAACGAAGTGCAGAAGCTGCGAAAGAAATTAAGAATCTAATTAGAGATAGCGTAGCTAAAGTCGAAGATGGCTCTAATTTAGTCAATGAATCCGGTGCAACTCTTGCGCAAATTGTGAGTGCAGTTGAGAGGGTGAGTCAAATGATTGCCGATATTTCAATTGCGTCTAATGAGCAAAGTACTGGTATAGAGCAGGTCAACAAGGCGGTTGCTCAAATGGATGAAATGACTCAACAAAATGCGGCGTTAGTCGAAGAAGCATCTGCCGCTGGTGAATCTATGTCAGAGCAAGCAAGAGCGATGAAGCAGTTACTCTCATTCTTTACGGTTGAATCAGGTAGTGATAGCCGACATGTTGAGTTAGTCGGACAAAATAGATCAGCAGCCCCACTTGCTTCGGTTAAACCAAAAACCCAAGAAAGCGCTAAGTTGCCTTCTGCAGCTATATCATTTGAAGAAAGCGATGATGATTGGGAAGAGTTCTAAACACTAATAGAATAAAAAAGCGTCAGTATTGGCGCTTTTTTTTCGTTTTAATCACAGTAAATTGATTTTTTGGTCTTGGACTTCTGATATTATTGAATAATATCAATATCTTGAATGGGGTTTTTCATGGGATTTGTACAAAATCTTAAATTATGGCAGAAGCTTTCTGCGGCATTATTACTAATAGGTTTGTTACCTATGGTAATAGTGACACTTATGTCACTTAATTCAGCAACAAATTCACTGACTTCTCAAAGCTTTAATCAGTTAACATCAATTCGAGAAATTAAAGCCGCGGCTATTGAAAGGCACTTCAATGCTTCTCAAGCTAATATTAAAGCCTTCTCTAACAATTCAGCGGTTAAAGATGCGAGTGACGTATTCGTTCGAAGCTATGATAATTTTGTGCTTTCCCAAGGGCTTAATCAAACTGAAATAACAAAGCTTAAGCGAGATTTATCGACTTATTATCAAAGCGAGTTTGGTCGTGAATATAAATCACGAAACAACAAAGACATTACTACTGATAGGTTGTTGGACTCTATTTCTGGAACTGCAGTTGCGCTTCAATATGAGTATATAAAAGCTAATGAAAATCCTTTAGGTAGCAAGCATTTAAAGTCATTTTCGATGGATGGAAGTCAGTATGCTAATGCACATCAAAGATATCACAAAATGTTTGTCAGTATGCTTGAGGAGTATGGTTATTACGATATCTTCTTAGTTGACCCAGCGAAAGGGAACATAGTTTATTCTGTTTATAAAGAATTAGACTATGCTACATCCTTATATACAGGTCCCTATGCTGACACGAATTTTGCAGATGCAGTTAAGCGAGTTGTAGATAACGCTAAAAATGATATTTTAGATGTTGTTATGGTTGATTTTAAACCTTACACCCCTTCTTATGATGCTCCAGCTGCTTTTGTTGCTGCACCGGTAACAGACTTGTTTGGAGAGTTAATGTCTGTACTTGTGTATCAATTACCTTACGAAGATATTAACAACATTATGACTGATCGCTCTGGTCTTGGCCTTACAGGTGAGAGCTATTTGGTTGGACCGGATAAACTGATGCGGTCTGATAGCTTTTTAGATCCTATAAACCACACAATTGCGAATTCATTTGTCAATCCAAGCTTAGGTACAGTGGCGACAAATGCAATTAAAGAAGCTATGGCTGGGAAAACTGGTGAAGCCATTATTAATAGTTACCATGGTGGAGAGGTCTTTTCTGCTTATAAACCGATTAAAATTGGTGATTTCAACTGGTTTTTGGTCGCAGAAATGTCTATCGATGAGGCGTTGTCATCGGTAAATGATTTAAGAAATTTGGTTCTAATTATTGGTGGTATTATTGCTTTGGTTGTTTTAGGCATTGCTTTCGCCTTGTCTTCTTCAATCGCTAAACCTATTACAGCTTTAGCCAAAACGATAACTAAAATTCAAGAAAATGGTGATTTCCAAGTTAGAGCAGACAACAAAAGTAAAGATGAAGTCGGAGATATTAGCCGAGCTTTAAATAGTTTTGTTGAAAATTTATCTCAGGTCTTTTCTGAGACCAATAAAACACTTCAAGCCGTGTCTCATGGTGATTTTTTAGCTAGAGTGGAAGGTCGCTATATCGGGGAGCTTGCTGAGCTTAAACTCGGTGTGAACCAAGCGATTGAAGGCATTCAAAGCGCAAATGATGAAAGTCTGAGGCAAGCTAAAATTGCTGCAGATAGTGCTGATGAAGCTCAAAAAATGGCGGATAGAATTTCAGCAGAAGCGGTTATCACTTCTCGTTTAAAACAAGCCTTAGATAAATGTAATGCGAACGTTATGTTGGTTGATCCTGATTTAGATATTATCTATCTCAATGATTCCTTAAATGCGACCTTTACCCGATATGCTGGAGATTTTGCTTCGAGCTTATCAAATTTCTCTATAGGCCATATTCTGGAATGTTCTCTTGAGCAATTTAATACTGAAGAGTTAAATATAGCCAACACGGTTAAGCAAAATAATCAAACCGAGACACATCAATATCTCATTGCGAGTTTAACCTTTGAATTAAGCTTTACGCCAGTCTTAAATGATACTGGTGACCGTATCGGTACTGTTATTGAGTGGCAAGATAGAACCGAATTTTTAGCCCAGCAAAAAGAGGAGCGCAAAGTCGCTTCTGAAAATTTAAGAATTAAGCAAGCATTAGACGCATGTGCTGCGAATGTCATGCTAGCGGATAAAGATTTTAATATTATCTATTTAAATGATGCGGTAAAAGGTCTTTTAACTGAAAGGGAAACAACACTAAATCAAGCTCTACCTCATTTTAGTGTTAAAGGTCTACTTGGAAGTAATATCGATGTATTCCATAAAACGCCGCAGCATCAAAGACAACTTTTAGCGGGACTAAAAGATACTTATACAACTCAAATTGAAATTGCAGGTTTAACTTTTAAATTAACGGCAACACCGGTTAATAATGAAGCTGGTGATCGCCTTGGTACTGTTGTTGAGTGGCTTGATTTAACCGAATCGTTAGCAAATGAAGCTAGAGAAAAAGCTATTTCGGAAGCTAATTCTAGAGTTAAACAAGCTTTAGATAGTTCTTCCAATAACACTATGATTGCAGATGCTGAACATAACATCATTTACATGAATGAAAGTTTAAACAAGCTAATGCATGCTGCTGAATCAGACATCAAAGAAGTATTTACACAATTTAATGCTGATACTTTAGTTGGTAGCTCAATGGATATTTTCCACAAGCAGCCAAGTCATCAGCGCGCTTTAATCGAATCTTTAACTGATAGTTTTAAAACTGAAATTAAAGTTGGTCGAAGAATATTCTCATTAATTGCGAACCCGATTATCAGTGATACCCAACAACGACTTGGTACTGTCGTTGAGTGGGAAGATAGAACTTTAGAAGTAGCTGTTGAAAATGAAGTGGCAGATATTGTTTCGGCAGCGTCTAATGGGGATTTATCACAAAGGCTTAATCTGGATGACAAAACAGGGTTCTTTAGGTCATTGTCTGAAGGATTAAATCAGCTAGTGACAGCTTGCGATGATGCGATTCAAGATACAGTCGTTATGTTAGATGCTATGGCACATGGCGATCTAACTAAGAGAATTGAGAAGGATTACCAAGGTGCATTTGCGAAATTAAAAAATGACGCAAATGCGACGGTTGAAAAGTTAACAGAGATTATTGGACGCGTGGATCATTCTGCTTCAACTGTTAGTGAAGGTGCAGATGAGTTAGCTCAAGGAAATGCAAATTTAAGCCAGCGAACAGAAGAGCAAGCTTCTTCATTAGAAGAAACCGCTTCTAGTATGGAAGAAATGACGAGCACAGTTAAGCAAAATGCAGATAATTCTAAAATTGCAGATGAATTAGCAGGGCAAGCTAAAGACAAAGCCGCTCAAGGTGGACAAATCGTTGAACGTGCAGTTAAAAGTATGGCTGAGATTAACGACTCAAGTAAACGAATTGCAGACATCATTGGTGTGATCGATGAGATCGCTTTCCAAACTAATCTATTGGCTTTGAATGCTGCGGTTGAAGCAGCAAGAGCTGGTGAGCAAGGCCGAGGGTTTGCTGTTGTAGCAGGAGAAGTTCGAAATCTCGCTCAAAGAAGTGCTCAAGCTGCCAAAGAAATTAAAGACTTAATTCGAGACAGTGTCTCTAAAGTTGAAGACGGTGCTGCGCTTGTGAATGAGTCTGGAGCAACGTTGAAAGAGATTGTGATGTCGGTTGAGAAAGTAAGCCAAATGGTTGCTGATATTTCTGTTGCATCTACTGAGCAAAGTAGTGGTATAGAACAAGTGAATAAAGCAGTTAATCAAATGGATGAGATGACGCAGCAAAATGCTGCATTAGTTGAAGAGGCATCTGCTACAGCTGAGTCTATGTCTGAACAGGCTAGAGCAATGAAGCAATTGTTATCTTTTTTTACAATCAACTCCCAGCATAAGGTTAGCTCAACCGAAGCTATAGAGTTATTTACTCCTAAAGCTGAAGCTGAGTCTAATGCATTATCGCAAAGTACCTCGTCTACCCCAACTCGCCGAGATACATCTAATAAAATGAGCTTTAGCGAGGACGATGATTGGGAGGAGTTTTAATCCTAACGCATTCAGATTCTCTCGAATAGAGATGTAGTTCCTCAAAATTTGGGTTCATTTCTAAACTTAAATTAAGGCCTGATTTCGATAATATCGGATTCAGGCCTTTTTGTTTTTAGATTGATACTATCGCGATTATTAAACCTTATTTTACTGCAGTTGCCTTGTCACAAAAAATTATTCGATTTTAGTGATTTTTATTTTGACAGAAAGAGATTTTCTAGCTAAATAGTAAATTGAATTTTGAATATGATTTTAACAGCTATTTTTTGCTTGAGAGGGTTGAATGGCGGCTAGTAAACAAACTTACTTATCTCGTATTTATAACGATTTTAAAAATTATCCTTACGGTTTTCGTCGTTCTGGCGATTTTTCAATTAAAGAATCAGAAGCACTGGAAAAATATGGTTTATGGTTTGATGCTTTAGACAAAGGTTTGATTGAAGCTGAAGATGATGAAGACCGGAGAACCGTTGCTGTGCTGAAGGGAATCGAAGCACCAGAGAGTCCAGCGGAAACGGCTTGGGTTAAATATATAAAGCGTATCAATAGGCCTAAAATGGGCAGTGTATACGGTAGAGGTAAAATACAAGCCGATGATGATTCTGTTGAACCATTGGATGATGATGACATCGGTGACGATATCGAAGTTTCTGATAATGATGAGTAAATTGTAGAAAGTTGTTAATTGGGAGTGATTCTGTTTAAAAAGTATTCTATAGTTAAAGTATGAATTGTTTCCCTTTTAAAGACGATGCAGAGCTAAAAAATAGCATAATTAGCTTAGCTAATCAGGCTATTAGTTATGCATTTTTACACAATGGTGATCGCTTACCGGATCATTTGATTGTTAAAAATCCAGAGCTCTGCGAGTCCATGGCTTGCTTTGTTTCTTTATCAGAAGGTGAGATGCTAAGAGGCTGTGTTGGCACGACTGTAGCTAATGACAGGTTAGATACCAACATAGCATGGTATGCCCATGAAGCTGCGTTTCATGACCCTAGATTTGACCCTATCCAAAGAGAAGATTTAACTAAGCTGACCGTTAAAGTTTCTTTGCTGTCTAAACCACTTCCTTTAGTTGTCGAAAATGAAGCTCATTTACTTGAACAGCTTGTACCTAATAAAGATGGATTAATCATTCAATACGGCCAATTAACCGGTGTTTTTCTACCTTGTATGTGGCAAAAATTTAATTCACCTGAAGCTTTTCTTGTTGCTCTAAAGGAAAAAGCGGGATGGCCTCAGCATAGTTGGACCCAAGCAATGAAGGCAAGTGTCTTTCAAACTTACTATTTTGAAGGTCCTTTGGGCTAGTCTTTTTCTTTTGATAAACGTATAGGTTATTCCCCGGAATTGATTTGGCCTTCTTTTTGGCTTCCATTGCATATTCTGATACATGGTGATGGGATAAACATATTTCAGGATCTGGAGTAATCAAACCGGTTGATAGGCTTAGCAAAGGATAAAAAAGACGTTGTCCGTCTCGACTTTGTCCCCAGTAACCTTTGGCTTTTAAGTGATTATCGCTAAAAAACTCACTTACCTTGAGTTCAAATTCTTTTAAAATCTGATTTAGAATTGATTGCCAATTATTTTTATAAAAGATGATGACAAAGTCATCACCACCTATATGACCACAAAAAGTATATTTATTGATTGCCACTTTTTTAATTAAATTCGATAAAAGTAGAATCACTTCGTCCCCTTTCGCATAGCCATATTGGTCATTGAAAGGTTTAAAGTGGTTTAAGTCGAGATAGGCAAAATAGAAGTTTTGTTTTTTCGCGAGTAAAGAATCAATTTCTTTATCTATTGGTACATTGCCTGGTAATTGGCTTAATGGATTAGAGTATTTTGCTCTTTCAATTTTTGCATCTGTGATGATTTTTAGTAATGTTCTGACCGAGCCCATACCTAGATACCTCCCTTTATCTGTAATCACAAAAGGCGTTCTGGCTTCTAAGCGTGTCTCATCCGTCAGAATTCGGCTCAAGTTCTCTAGAGGCAAGTTGGATTCTGCGATGATAAAATTGGTATCCATCAAGAAGCTGATTGGCTTGTTGTCGTATAATGCATGTCCTAGTGGCTGTGAAAAGAATTCCATTAATTTTTCGCGCATGACAATACCTACTACAGTGCTGCCATCGAGTATTGGAATTGTGTACAGGTTCTTATCATTTTTAAATCTATCTAAAATAACTTTTGTTCTAGTATCCCAATGCTCACCTTTACAGGGTTTTAATAATTGAGCGACAGTTTCTTCCGGCAGTATACGACTTAAGTTACTCTCGCTGTTAAAGCTTTGCATCACATGCGGCATATCCGTTTTAGGCAGCTTAGATGGTTTCGCTAATAAAAAACCTTGGACGAAATTGATACCGAGATCTCTGACGCAAAGTAACTCGGCTTCTGTCTCAACGCCTTCAACAATTGTCATCGCATTAGTTTTATTTGCTAGTGATAATAAAGACTTTATAAACTCGCGTTTCATTAAATCTGAGTTGCATTCACGAATAAAGTATTTATCTATTTTGATCAGGTTAGGTCTTATTTTTGACCATTGAATCAGCCCTGAATAGCCAGCTCCTAAATCATCAATCGCAAAGTTAATGCCTAAGGTCCGCAAGTTTTCGATACAAGAAATTAAATCATCTAGGTTGTCTGCGGGATTTTCTTCAGTGATTTCGATTACTAGTCTGTCACCGGTTAAACCAAATTTTCTTAGGGCTTGCTTAACTATCTCTATTTGGTTGAGCTCGCTGACTAAGAAGTTGGGCGTAACATTAAGGAATAATTTTCCCGGTAAGTTTTGTCTGGCAAAGGATTCAATCGCTTTCGCAAAACATATTTCTTCTATTTGATTATACAAACCTGTTTCGTGTGCAATTTTAAATAACTCGAAAGGTGACTCTAATGGTGAGTGTTCAGGTCCTCTGCTGAGCGCTTCATATCCGAGAATAGTTTGGCTCGATAAATTAAAAATGGGTTGGAAAACTGTATTTACGCTTTTATTCAGAATTATGTGATTAAGCAATAAATTATTATCGATAACTTGAGGCATTGACTAAACTCTTTTATGGCGGATGTGAAAACTAGCTAAAGATTATGAAAACTAGGGCGTGTTGGTGAACGTTGTAATATTCTACTTAAAATCAACAGACTCTAGAGATGAGCTACTTTGCAAAGTGGGCAAGATACAATTTGAATATGAAAGATTAATGACATGCGCTCAGTTAAACTGAAGAGACACAGCGATTTATCGCCATGTATTAGAAATTGTTGCTTAAATGAACAAGATGTTTGCATTGGTTGTGGCCGAATGCTATCTGAGATAACGAGTTGGAATAAATACACCTCGGAGCAGCAGCAAGCTATTATAAAATTAGCTCATTTACGCCTAGTCAAATCTCAAAATGAGTTAGATTAAGGGGTAGATTCATTTTTTTTTATAGTTTTTAGTATTCAGTGAATAAATTAAGTTTTTTAAACTGCTGCAACTTGCTATCCTTATCATAATTAAAGTTTTAGAGGAAAATTATCGTGGAAATGATGTCCGGCGCAGAAATGTTAGTTCGCGCACTCACCCAAGTAGGTGTTAAGCACATTTTCGGATATCCAGGTGGTGCTGTTCTGGATATTTACGACGCTTTATATGAAGCAAAAGAAATTGACCACTTACTAGTTAGACACGAGCAAGCTGCAGCCCATATGGCTGATGGTTATGCTAGGGCGACAGGTAAAGTTGGCACTGTACTCGTAACTTCTGGTCCTGGTGCGACTAATACAATTACAGGTATCGCAACTGCTTATATGGATTCGATTCCTATGGTTGTTTTATCGGGACAAGTTCCGACTAGCATGATAGGTGAAGATGCTTTCCAAGAATGTGACATGGTGGGGTGTTCTAGACCTGTTGTTAAGCATAGTTTCTTAGTTAAAAGAGCGGTTGATATCCCAGCTGCGATCGCTAAAGCTTATCACATTGCTGCCACAGGCAGACCTGGCCCTGTTGTTGTTGATATTCCAAAAGATATCGTTAACCCTAAAGAAAAGCACGCGTATGTTTTCCCTGATTCGGTTCAAATGCGTTCTTATCACCCGACAGTTAAAGGTCATAAAGGCCAAATCAAGAAAGCTTTATCCAAGCTACTTGCAGCCAAAAAACCTATGCTATACGTTGGTGGCGGTGCTATTGCTGCTGAGTGCAGTGAACTGTTAACTCAATTTGCTGAGCGTTTGAATCTTCCGGTAACTAATACCTTAATGGGACTCGGGGCTTTCCCTGGTGATCATAAGCAATGTTTAGGCATGCTTGGTATGCATGGTACATTTGAAGCGAATACGGCTATGCATCATTCAGATGTCATTTTAGCGCTAGGTGCGAGATTTGATGATAGGGTTACTAATAATGTTAAAAAATTCTGCCCTAACGCCACTATCTTGCATGTAGATATTGATCCTGCTTCTATCTCTAAAACAATTGATGCACATGTACCTATTGTAGGTTCAGTTGATCAGGTGTTAACTGATATGACTGAGATGTTGGACTCTTCAGATGACAAAATCGATGCGCCAGCACTTGAAAGCTGGTGGAAAGAAATTGAAGCATGGCGAGCCACTAATTGTTTAGCTTATGAAAAATCAGATACGATTATCAAGCCTCAACAAGTTATAGAGACTTTATATAAAGTCACTAAGGGTGATGCTTATGTGTCGTCTGATGTTGGTCAGCACCAAATGTTTTCGGCTTTATATTACCCGTTTAATAAACCTAGACGCTGGATTAACTCTGGCGGTTTAGGCACCATGGGCTTTGGCTTACCAGCCGCTATGGGGGTTAAAGTTGCATTGCCTGATTGTGTGTCTGTTTGTGTGACTGGTGACGGTAGCATTCAAATGAACATACAAGAACTATCAACTTGTATGCAGTACGGCATTCCAGTAAAAATAATTTCATTGAATAACCAAGCTTTAGGCATGGTACGCCAGTGGCAAGATTTAATTTATGAAGGTCGACATAGTCACTCTTATATGGAATCGCTACCTGACTTTGTTAAATTAGCTGAGTCTTATGGCCATGTTGGTATGCGTGTATCAGATCCTGCTGAATTAGAATCAGCGATGGAAAAATGCTTTGCGATGGAAGATAAATTAGTTTTCATGGATATCTTAGTTGATCAAAGTGAGCATGTTTACCCAATGCAAATTAAATTTGGGGCAATGGACGATATGTTATTAGGCAAACCGGAGGGTAAATAATGCGTAGAATTTTATCTGTTTTATTAGAAAATGAACCGGGCGCATTATCTCGTATTGTCGGCTTGTTCTCACAACGCGGCTATAATATCGAAAGTTTGACCGTTGCAGCGACTGATGACGCTACACTTTCTCGCTTAACCGTTATTACAGGTGGCGATGATAAAGTTATAGAGCAAATAACAAAACAAGTGAATAAACTGGTTGATGTGCTGAAAGTAACAGATATTACAGACGGTGAGCACATCGAGCGTGAATTAATGTTAGTTAAAGTAAAGGCTGATACAGTAGCTGCTCGTGATGAAGTTAAGCGTTTATCTGATATATTCCGTGGCCAAATCGTTGATGTTACCTCTACGTCGTCTGTGGTTCAGTTGGTCGGCCCTTCTGATAAACTCGATGCTTTTATCAAAGCAACTAGCTCTGAAGTTGAAATTATTGAAGTTGCGCGAACTGGTGTAACTGGCTTATCTCGCGGCGAAAAATCGTTACGAGCATAAAGATATCAAATTTTAAGTTGTGTAAGAAAAGGTTGGATTTATCCAGCCTTTTCTATTTTTGAGGCTATAATTTTTTAGTCAATCGAAAACGGAGCTAACAATAAAATGATACGGCACACAGTTACATTTAAATTAAAACATGAAGCAGGAACACCACAAGAACAAGCCTTTTTAGCAAAAGCTCAAGCGCTTGCTTTAATTCCTGGAGTTGAAAAGTTTGAAGTGCTTAAACAAATTAGTACCAAAAATGATTATGATTTTGGCCTATCGATGGAGTTTGTTAGTCAAGCCGAATACGATGCATATAATCAACACCCAGAACATGTTTCATTTGTTGAAAATGTGTGGATGGTGGAGGTACTCAGCTTTATGGAAATTGATTATTTAGTCGAGTCGTAACATCAAGCATCTCTGGGTAAGCCTTTTTCTATTACTCGAATTAACCTTGCTGTTTTTTTGTTAACTGGGTTTTCGTTTGACTGCTTTAGTTGCTGCTGTGCAATTGCCCAATTAATGTGTTCAGCAGCTATTTCATCTGCTTGAACTAGTTTAGATTCCAGCGCTGCTATATTGGCTGGATTAAAGCTGGAATTACCAATTCCAATCGCCAAATTACGTAACCACCTTTGGTAACCAATTCTACGAATAGGTGAACCTTGGGTTTTGGTTAAAAAGGTTTCTTCATCCCATTGCCATAAAGCTAGAAGATCTTGCGAAAGCAAGCCGTGCCTTTGCTCAAAATCTTTTTCTTGGCTTAAATCAGCATAGCGGTTCCAAGGACAAACCAATTGGCAATCATCACAACCATAGATTCGGTTACCAATAGCTTCTCGGTACTCTACTGGAATTGAACCTTGTAACTCTATCGTTAAGTAGGAAATGCATTTTCTTGCATCTACCACATAAGGTTCGACAATGGCTGCTGTGGGACAAATCGTGATGCAGGCTACACAGTTGCCACATTCTTCTTGCACTGGCTGATCTTCAACTAAGGGTAAGTTAATAAACAATTCACCCAAAAAGAACCAACTGCCAGCATCTTTATGTATGATTAAGGTATGTTTACCTGTCCAGCCCAACCCAGCTTGTTCCGCAATGGGTCTTTCCAGCACCGGAGCTGAATCAACAAATGGACGAAAACCAATGTTGAGTTCGGTTTCTAATTCTATTTTTTGACCGAGTTGTTTTAGTTTGTTTCGTAATACTTTGTGGTAATCTCGACCTATTGCATAGCGGCTTATGTAAGCTTTGTTTGGATCATTTAAGCTGGTTGAGAACCCTGCATTTTCTGGTAGATAGTCTAGTCTGACGGAAATGATACTGGCAGTGTTAGGGTGAAGTTGAGCTGGGTTAAGGCGTAAATCAATATTACGGTTCATGTAATCCATGTCGCCGTGATAATTATTTTTAATCCATTTTTGATAAGCTTCATCTTGGTTTAATAATTCGGTGCTACTTATACCGACATGTTGGAAGCCTAGTTCTTTGCCCCATTTTTTAATATCAATGGATAGCTGAGCGAGTTGCTCTGAATTAAGGGCTGTTTGTGTTGTCATAATTATTATTAAACCACTGATTTAAAATGTATCGCTAGAAGCCGGCAACAGAATTAACGTATTATACTTAAGATACCATCAACAAGCATTAAACTATGTATGTTGAACCTGATTAACCTATAAGACTATTACAAAATTTATGAAATATAGCAGCAATCGTATTCTCCCCATTGATGTATACAGCCCGGAACAAGTAAAACAAAACGAAGCAAAAGCAGCTGAAACTGCTGGGTTATCTTTATTTAATTTAATGGAGCAAGCCGGAGCAGCCGTTTTTGAGCTGGTGAGTGTAAGTAAAATTAAACCAAGCAAGTTGTGTGTTGTTGTCGGAAAAGGCAATAATGCTGGCGATGGTTTTATTACGGCTGCACTCGCTGCAAAAGCAGGTTGGCAAGTTGATTTAGCTGTCATGCCAAGCTGTGATATTTGGCATGGCGATGCCGAGAAAGCGAGACAGCTAAGTTTGGAGCAAAACGGTATTTACTGGACGCAGGCTAGCCAAGTCGACTTTGCTACATATGACATAGTTGTAGACGCCATTATAGGTACCGGATTACAAAAAAAATTGATTGAAGAGTGGCAACAAGTCATACAAAACATCAATCAACAAGCTAAATCTGTTATTAGTATCGATGTGCCGACGGGTTTAAATGCTGCTACAGGCGAGGCATTAGGAGAAACGATAAAGGCAAATCAAACGGTGACATTTATTGGCCTAAAATCTGGTTTGTTGACCGCAGACGCACCTGATTATATCGGTCGGTTATTTTTTGCAGGTTTATCTGTTGATGAAACTTTTGCCAAGCAAAATAAAGCCTATTACCAGATAGTAGAGCTAAACCAAATTAAACATTTGCTTAAACCTAGAAAGCGCAACTCTCATAAAGGTACTTTTGGTCACCTTGTTTGCATTGGCGGAGACAAAGGTATGTCTGGGGCAATTAAATTAACTGCTGAAGCTGCGCTTAGAACGGGTGCAGGCAAAGTGACGGTTTTGACTCATCCTGATAATGTTAATTTAGTTGCTGCATCTAGCCCTGAATTAATCGTGTATGGTGTTAATGGCATTACTTCAGAGGTTAAGCGTTTAGTCGCTGCTGCAGACGCGATTGCGATTGGCCCAGGTCTAGGCAAAACGGGATGGGCAAATGGGTTAATGCAATTAATCGCTGAGTCTGATGTTGCCAAAGTCGTTGACGCAGATGGCATCAATTGGCTTGCTGAGCATAAACTTAAAAACCAAAATTGGATTTTAACACCTCATCCGACTGAGGCGGCTCGGCTATTAGATCAAAGTACAGCGAATATCCAAGCTAATCGTTTTGCGACTGCGGTTGAAATCCAAGCTAAGTATGGCGGCAGTGTCATTTTAAAAGGTTGCGGCTCTTTAATTGCGAGCTATCAGCGTGTCGCTATATGTCGTCAGGGAAACCCTGGGATGGCCGCAGCAGGTATGGGAGATTTATTAACCGGTATTGTTGGTGCTCTACTAGCGCAAGGCTTCAGACAAGATGTTGCGGCAGAGCTAGCAACCTGTATACATGCTGAAGCCGGTGATTTAGCTGCTATTGATGGCGAAAGAGGGATGAAAGCGAGTGATTTATTACCTAAAGTTAGAAAGTTAGTGAATCAGGCTGTCTAAACTTCGTTTCCTATATAGTTTCTGATATGATTTAGCCAAATTAATTGGTTTGATTTTGTATAGGTAAAGATGAATTTCCAGCAAGTATTAAGTGATGCGGATGCAACCGTAAACTTAGGTAATCAATTGGCAAAAGCGATTGAAAAATCTAGTGTGATTCATTTAATAGGTGATTTAGGCGCCGGTAAAACAACCCTTTCAAGGGGGATCATTCAAGGTTTGGGTTTTGTCGGTAATGTTAAAAGCCCAACTTATACCTTAGTTGAACCTTACGAATTGACTGATGTCCAAATCTATCATTTTGATTTATATCGTTTAGCCGATCCTGAAGAGCTCGAATTTATGGGCATTAGGGATTATTTTAACAATGGCAGTATATTACTGATTGAATGGCCAGAAAAAGCGGGTGACTTACTACCGGATGCGGATTTATTAATAAATATGCAGTATGAAAATGATCAACGTTCGGCAAATATTCAAGCTTATACTGAGCTAGGTCGTAGAATCCTACAGAAGTTGTCATGAAGCATAAATCACTTTTTATATCTTTTCAGAGCTTACTATTATTATGGCTATTTAGCTTTAGTCTTAATGCAGCTAATGACATTAAGGGGGTGCGTATTTGGCCTTCTCCTGACAATACTCGGGTGGTTTTTGATCTTGCGGAAAAGCCTGAGTATAGCTATTTCTTCTTGAAAAAACCTGATCGTCTGGTTATTGATCTAAAGAATACTAAAGCCAATTACTCATTTGATCGGGTTAACATAAAAAGTGATTTAATTAAGCGAATTCGCTACAGCAAACCTGAATATAAGCATTCTCAACGAGTTGTGTTTGACCTTAAACTGCCGCTCCAAGCAGGTATTTTTGCGTTAGCCCCTGTAGATAATTATGGTAACCGATTAGTTGTTGATTTATCCGATTCTAACGAATCAGATTCAATTAAAGAAACCAAAAAAGATGTCAGCGAAACGGATAAACGTAATATTATTATTGCGATTGATGCTGGCCATGGCGGTGAAGATCCGGGCTCTATCGGACCAAGCGGCCTATATGAAAAGAAAGTTACCTACCAAATCTCGCAAAAAATAACTGACATGCTGAATAAAGAAGTTGGTTTAAAAGCTTATATGGTCAGAACGGGTGATTATTACATCGACGTAAATAAGCGCTCAGTGATTGCTAGAAAAAAGAAAGCTGACTTGTTGTTATCCATCCATGCGGATGCTTTTACTAGTCCACAACCAAGTGGAGGTTCTGTTTGGATGTTGTCGCTTAAAAGAGCTAATACCGAAATTGGTCGCTGGATAGAACAAAAAGAGCAGCACTCACAACTCTTAGGTGGCGCAGCGGAAATTATCAAAGATACGATTAATGAAAAGTATTTAGCCAAAGCTTTGCTGGATATGTCAATGGATCACTCGATTGTAACTAGCTATGATTTAAGTAAAGAGTTGGTTTATCAATTAAAGAAAGTGACCAAAATGCACAAGAAAGAGCCTCAAACGGCTAGTTTAGGTGTGCTTAAATCACCCGATATCCCTTCTATTTTGATTGAAACAGGATTTATCTCCAATCCTAGAGAGGAAAGAAAGTTAACTCAACGAGATCATCAAAATAAATTAGCTAGAGCAATCACAACTGCAGTTAAAAATTATTATCGACGAAATCCGCCCGATGGCACTTTATACGCAAGTATATATAACAAGAAAGATCATGTGGTTGAACGTGGCGAATCCTTATCTGTAATTGCTCGTCGTTACTCTGTGAGTATTACTCAGCTTAAAAATGAAAATAAATTAAAAAATGACCGCTTATTTGTCGGTCAAACGTTAAAAATTCCAAGTTCATAATGCCAATTCAAATTCTACCGCCACAGCTTGCAAACCAAATTGCAGCAGGCGAAGTGGTTGAAAGACCTGCATCAGTTGTTAAAGAGCTACTCGAAAACAGTTTGGATGCGGGCGCAACTAAAATTGAGATAGATATAGAGCGTGGTGGCAGCCAACTTATCCGTATTCGTGATAACGGTAAAGGCATAGTTAAGGAAGAGCTTGGGTTAGCGCTTAGTCGACATGCAACATCTAAGGTGTCAACGTTAGATGATCTTGAAAGTATAAATAGCTTAGGTTTTCGTGGTGAAGCACTTGCGAGTATAAGCTCTGTATCTCGTTTAACCTTAACGTCTAAAACCGCAGAGCAAGAACAGGCTTGGTCCGCGATAGCAGAAGGGCGGGAGATGGACGTTACAATACAACCAGCCGCTCATCCTAACGGAACCTGTATTGAAGTTGCCGATTTATTTTTTAATACGCCAGCCAGAAGACGCTTCTTACGGACAGACAAAACAGAGTTTCAACACATAGAAGAAGTTGTTCGAAGAATCGCGCTTAGCCGATTTGATTTGCAACTTAAGTTGACTCACAACGGGCAAACACACCGCCAGTATCGTTGTGGTAGTAATGCAAATGCGCAAAATCAAAGAATTGCTGCTATTTGTGGAAAAAATTTCGCAGAAAACACAATAGAGATTAATGCTGAATATGAAGGTGTTAGTTTATCTGGCTGGTTAGGTTTACCTGCGGCGGCTAGAAACCAAAATGACATCCAATATTCCTACATTAATGGCCGGATGATTCGAGATAAACTGATTAATCATGCGATTAGGCAGGCATTTAACGGCAAAATTAGTAATGATTTATATCCAAGTTATGTTGTTTATATTTCTATCGATCCTCGTCAAATCGACGTAAATGTTCACCCTTCAAAACATGAAGTCAGGTTTCATCAGTCAAGAATTGTTCATGATTTTGTATTACAAAGCATAGAGCGAAATTTAACTCAGTATTTAGAAACCCAAGCCCTGAGCAACATAGAAAACCATGTTGAATATACCTCAAATATTCACTTTTCAGAGGCTAAAACTGAAAACCAAGAAGCGCTTAACAGCGATAAAACGGTCGACTTGACGACAGGTGAGTATAAAGCGACTAATCAATATCAGGTTGCAGAACAAGCAAAGCCGACATTAACGGGTAATCATAGAGGTTTATTTCCTGGCCAACAAAAACCAAGCCAATTTGAACGCCAGATAAAATCACAAAATACGCGCAGTCAAATAGAGAGTTATGCCGAGTTAGTTAAACCAATTCATACGTTAAGTCAAAATGTAGAGAAACTTGCTTCACCTCAGCGTGCGAAAGCTGAACTTGTTGACAACTGGCAGGCTTTATCTGTGCTTAAGCAATCGCTTGTTATTTTTTCGAGTGATGAAAATTTATACACAGTTAAATTAGCAAGCTTTTACTCTCGCTATTTAGCGACAAAATTTGTTGCTCAGCAGCAAAGTATTGTCAGCCAACCGCTATTACTACCAGTGGCGATTAAAATTACGCCGGCGCAATTGACTGCAGCTGAGCAATTTCAGTATCTGATTTCGGATATGGGGTTTCAGTTTAATTTATCACGCAAAGAAAATTTAATCGTGCAAAAGACGCCTGCGATATTGAGAGAAATTGATATTGCTAGTTTTGTTAATGACTGGCTAATTAAAATTAGCGAGCTCAATTTAGAGCAGATACCCGCTAACACTTGGCTGCAGAATCCTATTTGTCTTGCTGTATTTGAACTCGCTGCGAAATATTCGAATATATCTTTAGCTAAATTAGAGCAAGTTTGCTGCGATTGGCAAGTGTTAGATCAAGCTGAATACCAGCAATATTTAACATCTAAAGCTAAGCTAATTGATCTAACAACCCATTTAGAGAGTAATTAATGTCGACACTTCAAACCCAAGCGATTTTTTTAATGGGGCCAACCGCATCTGGCAAGACAGCGCTCGCCATTGAGCTGTGTCAAAAATTACCTTGTGAAATTATTAGTGTTGATTCAGCGCTTGTGTTTAAAGGAATGGATATTGGTACAGCTAAGCCAAATGTAGAGGAATTAGAACTAGCTCCGCATCACCTGATTGACTTTTTAGATCCAACACAAGCTTATTCCGCTGCTGATTTTCGTGCAGATGCGTTAAAACTAATAGATGAGATTCATGCTCGGAATAAGATTCCTTTATTTGTGGGCGGTACTATGATGTACTTTAATGCATTATTAAATGGATTATCTAAACTGCCTGCAGCAGATGAACAGGTGAGAGCAGAACTCGCTAAAGAAGCAGAGCAAGTTGGATGGGATGGCCTACATAAAGAGTTAGCTAAAGTAGACCCAGTTGCCGCCGCTAGAATACATAAAAATGATCCACAAAGAATTAACCGAGCACTTGAAGTTTTTCGAATTACTGGCCAAACTCTAACTGAGTTAACGGCCCAGGAAGATGAGAAATTTCCATTTAAAGTACAACAGTTTGCAATTGCACCTGCAGATAGGGCAATATTACATAGCCGAATTGAAAAGCGTTTCTTGCAAATGTTGGACAATGGTTTTGAACAGGAAGTAAAAAAATTATACGCTAGAGGCGATCTACATCCTGATTTACCATCTATAAGATGTGTTGGGTATCGCCAAATGTGGGATTTTTTAGAAAATAAAATTGATTATGATGAGATGGTGTTTCGTGGCATAGTTGCGACTCGTCAGCTTGCCAAGCGACAATTAACCTGGTTACGTGGTTGGGAAGATGTCGTTTGGTTAGACAGTGAACAAAGTTTGTTGATTGATCAGGCAATTTCTCATATTCAATAAAAATAGCGCTAGTTAAATTAGTTTTTAGCTACTACAATGCTTAACAAAGCTAATAAAAACAATAAGGAGCCAGCCATGGCAAAAGGTCAATCTTTACAAGACCCATTTTTGAATGCATTACGCAGAGAGCGTATTCCAGTATCAATTTACCTAGTTAATGGTATTAAATTACAAGGTCAAGTTGAGTCTTTTGATCAATTTGTAATTTTATTGAAAAACACAGTTAGTCAAATGGTCTATAAACACGCTATTTCAACCGTTGTTCCAGCGAGACCTTTTCAAACTAACCCTAACACTCAAACATTTAGTCAAGAATCTGAAGTTGAATAAAAGTTTAAAAAATCGAGGTTTAGTGCTTGTTTGATAGATATAAAGCAGGCGAAGACGCAGTTCTTGTTCATATCGATTTAGATGATGAAATAGCTCGAGAAGATTTAGAAGAACTAAGATTATTAGCTTCTTCTGCTGGTGTGAACACTTTAGCCGTGATTACGGCTTCACGTGGTAAGCCTGATCCCAAGTTCTTTGTGGGGACAGGTAAAGCGGAAGAGATTAAGCAAGCTGTAGAAGCATTAGAAGCTAATTTAGTTATTTTTAATCACGCATTAAGTCCTTCCCAAGAAAAAAACATTGAATCTATTGTCAAATGTCGAGTTTTAGACCGGACAACTTTGATCTTAGATATATTTGCCCAACGAGCTCGAACCCACGAAGGTAATTTACAGGTTGAATTAGCACAACTTAAACATATATCTTCTAGGTTGATTCGAGGTTGGACGCATTTAGAACGGCAAAAAGGCGGTATTGGTTTACGTGGGCCAGGGGAAACCCAGCTTGAAACCGATAGACGTTTAATCCGTGGTCGAATTAAAAATATTGAACGTAGGCTCGAAAAGGTTGCTAAACAACGCGATCAAGGCCGACGTGCAAGAAAACGATCCGAATTGCCTACTATTTCGTTAGTAGGTTATACCAATGCCGGTAAATCAACCCTGTTTAATCGATTAACTGATTCAGACGTCTATGCGGCAGATCAGTTATTTGCTACGCTAGATCCTACATTGCGTAAAATCGAAATCGAAGACGTCGGTACTTCTATATTAGCCGACACGGTAGGATTTATTCGTCATTTGCCGCATGATTTAGTGGCAGCGTTTAAAGCAACCTTGCAAGAAACAAGAGATGCTGACATTCAGCTCCATGTTATTGATGTTGCAGACGACAGACGTGGCGAAAATATTGAAGCAGTTAATAACGTATTAACTGAAATCGACGCAGATGAAGTACCACAAATTTTGGTATATAACAAAATTGATCAGTTAGAAGAAATTGCCCCTCATGTCGATAGAGATGATGAAGGCAATATTATTCGTATTTGGCTATCAGCACACTCAGGTGAAGGTTGTGATTTATTATTACAAGCTTTATCTGAACGCTTAGCTAAAAAAATGGTCAGTTATACCTTAGCAATTCCACCCAGTGAGAGTAAAATGCGCGGGGTGTTTTATCAATTAAACTGCATTCAGGCTGAATCATATGCCGAAAATGGAGATTGGTTGATAGATGTTCGGTTGTCTTCAGATGATTGGAACCGAACAAATAAAGTTCATAACCTTAAACTAGACAATTTTATCGTTAATTGATATTTGGAGTTTGCCATGGCCTGGAATGAACCGGGTAATAACAACAATAAAGACCCTTGGGGAAATCGCGGTGGAAAAGATCAAGGTCCACCTGATTTAGATGAAATTTATCGCGATACCATGAATAAAATCCGCAAGACGTTTGGCGGTAAAGGGAATGGTAATAACGGGAACAACAAAAACTCTGGCGGTTTTAGTAGCGCTGGTTTGATTTTAGTTGGCGTTATTCTTTTTTTCGTATGGGGATGGTTGGGTGTATCTACCATCAAAGAAGCTGAACGTGGCGTTGTATTAAGATTTGGTCAGTTCCACACTATAATTGAGGGTGGTCTACAATGGCAACCTGCATTTATTGACCGAGTTATCCCAATTAACGTTGAGCAAGTTGACTCATTAACTTCTACTGGCATGATGTTGACGAAAGATGAAAACGTCGTTGCAGTTGAAATGGAAGTTCAATATCGAGTCGAAAACCCAAGAGATTTCTTATTCAGTGTGACAGAGCCTATTTATAGCTTACGTCAAGCTACAGACAGTGCTTTAAGATATGTTGTTGGTCATTCAACTATGGATGATGTATTAACAACGGGTCGTGAAGAGGTACGTCAAAATACTTGGAAAATGCTAGAAGAAGTCATTTCTAATTATAAGTTGGGTATTGTCGTTCTTGATGTTAACTTTTTGCCAGCTCGTCCACCAGAGCAAGTTAAATCAGCATTTGATGATGCAATTGCAGCTCAAGAAGATGAAAATCGCTATATTCAAGAAGCTCAGGCTTATGCTAAGTCTAGAGAACCTGAAGCACGTGGTGTTGTTCGTCGTATTGAAGAAGAAGCAAAAGCTTACAAGCAACAAGTTATATTAGAAGCGCAAGGTGAAGTTGCTCGATTTGAGAAATTATTACCTGAATTTGAAGCTGCTCCAGAAGTGACTCGTCGTCGCTTGTACCTAGATACGATGGAACAGGTTTATTCTAATACAACCAAAATCATTTTAGATACAGATGGCAGTGGCAATATGATGTATTTACCATTGGATAAAATCATGCAGCATCAAGCAGATTCCAACGCGAATGCACCTAAAGTTAGCAGCTCGGGGCAGTATTCTCCGCCTGTTATTCAGAAATCTCGCCCTGTCTCTTCAGAGCGAAGTTCTCGCGATGTTAGTCGCTTTTCAGGAGGCCGCTAAATGAAAAATTTAATCGTTTTTATTTTAATCGCGTTGGGTGCCTTAGTTTATTCGTCTGTGTTTGTGATATACGAAGGCCAAAGAGGTATAGTGATTGAGTTTGGTAAAGTTAAACGAGATTCAGATAATAAAACTGTTATCTATGAACCTGGTTTAGCATTTAAAATGCCTTTAATTCAAACAGTTAAGATCTTAGATGCGCGTATCCAAACTCTAGATGGTGCTGCCGATAGATTTGTTACTTCAGAGAAAAAAGATTTAATCGTCGATTCTTATGTTAAGTGGCGAATTAAAGATTTTGAAACTTATTATCTAAAAACCAGTGGCATTAAATCGACGGCTGAAGGCCTACTTGATCGTAAATTTAGTAATGGATTACGCAGTGAAATTGGTTCTCGCACTATCGCCGAAATCGTTTCAGGCGAGCGTGATGAATTAATGGATAAGGCGCTTGAATTAGTTCAAGAAAGCGCGATTGAGCTTGGTATAGATGTAGTTGATGTTCGAGTTAAGAAAATTAATTTACCTGAAGAAGTGAGCAGCTATATCTATGATCGTATGCGTGCTGAACGTAATGCGGTTGCGGCAGAGCACAGATCGCAAGGTAAAGAACAAGCTGAGTTCATTAAAGCTGATATAGATGCAAAAATTACTATTATGATTGCTGATGCAGAGCGTAATTCACGCGTTTTACGTGGTGAAGGTGATGCGGAAGCCGCCAAGATTTATGCAGATACTTATAATAAAAACCCTGAGTTTTATGCCTTCATTCGAAGTCTAGAAGCTTACAAGCAAAGCTTTAAAAACAAAGGTGATATTATGCTAGTTAAACCGGATAGTGACTTCTTCCAATATATGAAGCAGTCTGACGGTAAGTAAGTTCGCTAGATAGTAAAGCTTTGTTTTAAAACCCCGATTTATCGGGGTTTTTTGTTTAATGGCAAACCCCGCTTTTTCCGGCGGTTTTTTGTTTAATGGCAAACCCTCTTTTTTCTGGCGGTTTTTTGTTTAATGGCAAACCCCGCTTTTTTCTGGCGGTTTTTTGTTTAATGGCAAACCCCGCTTTTTTCTGGCGGTTTTTT
>NZ_KQ130498.1:51339-93045 GCF_001050375.1 Catenovulum maritimum
CTTTTTCTGGCGGTTTTTTGTTTAATGGCAAACCCCGCTTTTTTCTGGCGGTTTTTTGTTTAATGGCAAACCCGCTTTTTTCTGGCGGGGTTTTTGTTTTATGGATTGTGTTTTAGTCATCTATGGTTTTAATTGGAGGTGAAATGGATTGGTTAAAAGTAATTGCCTTGGTTTTGATTGTTGAAGGTATCGCGCCTTTTCTGATTCCAAATAAGTGGAAAAACTACATGCTACAAGTCGCAACTATGCCTGCTAAACAACTCCGTCAAATGGGCTTTATTCTTTTATTAATCGGTACAATTATATTGTGGATAAGTTAATAAGCTGAGATCTTAATGTTAATCTGCTTATTCTTTTCAGTAGTTTAATTAAAACTTGTAATTTATTGTCCATAATGGGTGATCTTCCGCCAACAAATTGGTAGAATCCGCGACCTGTTTTTTGAAAAGACACAGTATTATGGGTAAAAATGTCGTTGTTCTCGGCACTCAATGGGGTGACGAAGGTAAAGGTAAGGTAGTTGATCTACTTACTGATAAAGTTTCATACGTAGTTCGCTATCAAGGCGGACACAATGCCGGTCATACGTTAGTTATTGACGGTGAAAAAACGGTTCTACACCTAATTCCTTCAGGTATTTTAAGAGACAATGTTACTTGTATTATCGGTAATGGTGTTGTGCTTTCTCCTGAAGCTTTACTAACTGAAATGACTATGCTTGAAAAGCGTGGCGTACCAGTTAAAGAAAGATTAAAGATTAGTGAAGCATGTCCACTAATTTTGCCATATCACGTTGCGCTTGACCAAGCTCGTGAAGCCGCTCGCGGTAATAACAAAATTGGTACAACAGGTCGTGGTATCGGTCCAGCTTACGAAGATAAAGTAGCACGTCGCGGTTTACGCGTTGGTGACTTGTTCTGCGAGAAGCAATTTTCAACTAAGCTAAAAGAAGTTGTTGAATATCATAACTTCATGCTAGTTAATTATTACAATGCCGAAGCTGTTGATTATGAAACAACGTTAAAAGATGCTTTAGCATTACGTGAAACTTTAACTAACATGGTTGTTGATGTTACTGAAGTTTTAGATAATGCTCGTAAGTCTGGCGAATCTATTTTATTCGAAGGTGCTCAAGGTACTTTATTAGATATCGACCACGGTACATATCCTTTTGTTACGTCTTCAAATACGACAGTTGGTGGTGTTGCTACTGGTTGTGGTTTTGGCCCATGTAACTTGGATTATGTTTTAGGCATCATTAAAGCTTATACAACTCGTGTTGGTTCAGGTCCTTTCCCTACAGAGCTTTACGATGGTCTTGATAAGCAAGATCCAGTAGGTAAACACCTTGGTGATGTTGGTCATGAATTTGGCGCAACTACAGGTCGCTTACGTCGTACTGGTTGGTTAGATGCCGTAGCTATGCGTCGTGCAGTACAAATCAACTCAATTACAGGTTTCTGCTTAACTAAACTAGATGTTTTAGATGGTTTAAAAGAAATTAAAATTTGTATTGGTTACCAAGATGAAGCAGGTAATGTTTCTAACGTACCACCTATGGCTGCAGAAGGTTATGAAAAAGTAACACCTGTTTATGAAACAATGCCAGGTTGGGACGGACAAACTTTCGGTGTAACTGAATACGACAAGTTACCTGAAGCAGCTAAAGCTTATATCAAACGTATCGAAGAGATTTTAGAAGTACCAGTTGATATTATTTCAACTGGCCCAGATCGCAACGAAACTATGATAGTACGTAGCCCATTTGCTGAGTAAGTCTTACTAAAGCAATGAGCAAAAGCCAGCGATATCGCTGGCTTTTTTGTTTATTTATAGAGAGGAATCTTGATGGTTTTATATGCTGGTAAAAAAATGAGCGCTAAGCCTACCTTTGCGACCGTTCAACATATTTTAACGAGAAACCCAGATCTAGCCGCGGACATAATGGCAAAGGTTAAAAAAGGTGAAAAGTTTGAACTGCTAGCTCGTCGACACTCTAATTGCCCAAGTGCTAAGAAAGGCGGCGATCTGGGTGAATTTAAACGCGGTGTTATGGTTAAGCCTTTTGAAGCAGCTGTCTTTAATGCCAAAATTGGTGAAGTTATTGGTCCGGTTAAAACCAAATTTGGTTATCACATCATTAAGGTTAATTTTTTAAGATAGCTTAGCCTTAATTAAATTATTAAGGCTAGTTGATCATTTCAGTAGATTGGCTGGCGAGTATTGATCGGTGAGCATTGGCGAATCTAGATTCCAATCTACCTTATCATTTATTTGTGAAACTATGTTGAGATACTTCATAGAGTAAATCGAGAAGTGATTCTCTAACGTAAGCGGGATTTTTTCTGGAAAAGTTAGCTTATCGCAATTGCAAGCAAAGATAACCCGGTTGCCTTTGGTTGGCGCTTTAAAAATCTTCAGTTGATTAAATACGTTTTGGTAAGTCACGGACTCATAATGATAAAGTTCACTGCTACTAAATGTATTCGCACTAATGATCCCTTCATTAGTCAATAAACCTTTGACTTCACTTAAGAACTCTTTAGTCATCATGTGCTCCGGTATATAGTCACCATTGAAGGCGTCCAATATAATCCAATCAAACTTTTCTTGTTTAAGTAAGGCTCTTTTTACGTAGACTCTACCATCTTGAATGACAGTCTTTACTTGCTCATTTTCTTTGTAATCAAAATACCTTTTAGCGAGTTTTACTACAACGGGATCTATGTCGACTGCGATAATTTCGGTTGTCGGCGATATTTGGTTAATCGTATTCGATAGAGTGCCGCCACCTAAGCCTAAAATGAGCACACGACTTGGTTTAGTTTGTATTGCTAGCCCAGCTAGTATGCCTTGAGTATATTCGAATACGAGTTTTTGTTTGTCTGATAAGTCTATGCAGGTTTGGTTGCTGACTTTCTTGCGCCTAGTTTCAAACCGCATACAACGAATCTGGTCTTTTTCTGTGATAACAACGTTCCGGTAGATAGATCTTTCTTTATGTATTTCTTTGGCGTTGGCGCTTAAACTAAACATAAAGCTGATAGCCATTAAAATTATGCTGTATCTCATTTTAATTCTCCGTGCTTAGAGTGTTTTCATTCGTTGCTAATATCTTACTGTTAGTGAAATAAAAGCTAGCGAATGCCAAACCAGAACAAGTCGCAAGGATAGATAAAATGAACCAAAGAATTTGATCTACTTCTAACCAGAGAACGAGATAAAACGAAGTCATTATAGTGCCAATCGCGCTGCCTAAGGTAGAGATGAAATATAGAAACCCAGCAGTGCTACCAGATGAGTCGGCAGATACAGTGAGTAACCTCACAGAATAAGGCGCTATCATCCCCATGATCATGCTTGGAACTAGGAAGACTAAGCAAGATGCCAATAATGAACCATACCTAGGATCTTCAACTCGTTGAAATACAAATTCAAAAAAATATTCTGAAAAATAGATTGCTGGCAATAAAGCAATTGAAGCGACTAAGAAAATGATCGCGAATTTTTTTAGATTCGGTCTATATAGCGAGTATTTTCCGCCTGATAAATATCCAATGGATAAGGCGAGCATAAAGACTGTGATTATGCTTCCCCAAACATAAACGCTACTACCAAAGTAAGGCGCTAACATTCTGCCACCCAATAATTCAAATGACATAATCGAAAAACCGGCGCAAAATGCGAGTAAGCTAATTGTAATTTTTTGCATTATTTATCCTTTTTTGAATGCAAGATACTGAGACTCTGGCTTGTGAGCAAGCATTTAGTTAGGTTATTTTATCAACAAATGCGTTATTACTTGTGATCACCTCAAGCTTACCGTACAATTCGCGCCCTCTAATCAGTCATTTCGAAGTTCCTTGCCTCAATAGACAGTTTGACTGAGCTGTTCTCGGGGCTAACTAAACCGTAAGGAGCAATAAATGCGTCATTATGAAATCGTATTTATGGTTCACCCTGACCAGAGTGAACAAGTTGCTGGTATGATTGAGCGCTACACTGGCGTTATCACTAATGCTGGCGGTCAAATTAACCGTTTGGAAGATTGGGGTCGTCGCCAATTAGCTTATCCAATTGAAAAATTGCATAAAGCTCACTACGTTCTTATGAACGTTGAAGCGCCAACTTCAGCTATTGAAGAAATCGAAACAGCTTTCCGTTTTAATGATGCAGTTTTACGTAACATCATTATGCGTACTAAATCAGTTGTTACTGAAGCTTCACCAATGGCTAAAAGAGAAGAATCTACTCGTGCACCTCGCGCTGAAAAAGCAGAAGCACCAGCTTCTACTGAAGCAGCTGCTGAGTAAGAGTGTTCGATAATTGCCTGATTATTTCAGGTGAGATAGTTAAAGCTGTAAAACGAACGGTAAGCCCAGCTGGCATTCCTCACTTTCAGTTTGCAATGGAACATGTTTCAGAGCAGATTGAAGCTGATTTACCCAGAAGAGTCTACTGCCGAATTAGAGTTTTAGCGAGCGGACAAGCATTAGAAAGACAAATTCAAATTTTAGAGTTGGGAGTGCAAGTTAAAGTGACAGGTTTCATTCATAGCCACAAAGCTAGTAATGGAATTAGCCACATAATTTTGCATGCACAACAAATTGACCGTATTAATTAGGAGATAGCCAATGGCTCGTTATTTCAGACGTCGTAAATTTTGCCGTTTCTCGGCAGAAGGCGTAAGTGAAATCGATTATAAAGATATCGCTACACTAAAAAACTATGTTACAGAAAGCGGCAAGATCGTTCCTAGCCGTATCACTGGCACCAGTGCTAAGTATCAACGTCAACTAGCTCGCGCAATCAAACGCGCTCGTTACTTGTCTTTGTTACCATACACTGATTTACACGCTTAATAGCCTAGTTTAAATAGTTTAAAGGTAGCAAGATGAATATCATTCTTCTCGATAAAATTGCCAACTTAGGCAGCTTAGGTGATCAAGTTTCAGTTAAAGCGGGCTACGCTCGTAACTTCTTATTCCCACAAGGAAAAGCAGTTCCTGCAACTGGCGCCAACATTGAACATTTTGAACAACAACGTTCAGAATTAGAAGCGAAATTAGCAGACGTTTTAGCAACAGCAGAAGCTCGCGCTGAAAAAATCGCAGAATTAGCCACAGTTACAATCGCATCTAAAGCAGGTGACGAAGGTAAATTATTTGGCTCTATCGGTACTCGTGATATTGCAGATGCAATCACGGCTGCAGGTGTAGAAATTGCTAAGTCTGAAGTTCGTTTACCAAACGGCACTATTCGTGTAACTGGCGAGTTCGATATCGCATTACAATTACACGCAGACGTGACAACGACTATCAAGCTTGAAGTAATCCCTGAAGCTTAAGCCTGATATCGTACTTTGATTCAAGAATTAGAATACACCGTCTTGCTGGGCGGTGTTTTCGTTTCTGAAGCCCCAAAATTCTTGTTAATTTAATTGATTTATACCCACTTAATTTTGTTTTATATTTTTACCTAGCAGTAAAAATCTCACTCACTAAAAAATTTGATTAGTTACTTCCTTTCTGCACGTTTTTTTATACCATTTTTTATCAAATTCTTTCTCTTTGTCGACGCAAATGTTATAGCGTAACATTTAGCCTTGTGTTATATTATAACTTAACACTGTATTTGGAGTTTTGGCATGCAATCTGATTTTAATCGCAACAATAAATTAGATAAATTAGGTATTACAATTGCCTCTGTTTGTGCGATCCATTGTGTTTTTCTTCCTTTGTTGCTGCCTGTCTTACCTTTAATTGGTCTTTCGTTTGTGGGTGATCATACATTTGAAAATATTGTTTTGATTATCTCTATGCTTGCTGGTTTTATTGCTTTATTCACTGGCTTTAAACGTTATCACAGAAAAATGTACCCAATTTACTGCCTTGCTTTAGGTGGTATTATCTATTCTCTTAAAGAATCATTAGGAGAGGACTTCCACCCATATTTAATTGCTTTGGGTGCAGGTTTAATTATTTTTGCTCATTTGATGAATGTGAAACTTTGCCGCAGCTGTAAAACTTGCTAATTTTTTACAATTTTTCTCGAATAATACTCTAACCTTACCTACACTCATTTGCATTGGAATGATTTATTTGCGAATGAGTTTTGCCTGAATTTACAACTTCTATTTTTAACAAAATAAAATTTCATTATCGTTTGGCTATCGGCATCATCTTAGTCGTGACTACAGCCTCTTCTTTATTTGTTTTCTATTATGTAGAGCAGCAGGATGATTTTGCTTACTATATTAATATGGCCGGTAAACAAAGGATGTTATCGCAAAAAATTAGCTTGCATGCTTCATACTATTTACACGCTAATAATGAGCAGATCAGACAGCAGAATGAGAACTTACTTCGCGTATCGTTAGACGAATTAAAGTCAAATCATACCCATCTTAAGCAAGAAGTGAGCTTGAGTTTATTTAATGGCGTTCATTTTAGTCAGATAACTCAGTTGTACCAGAATGATAACAATGGCATCAATTCGTTACTACATGATTTTTATCTAGATGTTGATCGGCTATTAGAGACTAATGCCCATTCGGGATATCAACTACTTTTTCAGCTTGAGCAAATGGAAAGTCTGTTACAAAGCTTAAATCAGGTCGTTAACCTTTATGAAAAGCAAGCCGCTGAATCTATTTCCCAATTAAAACTCATTAAAATCTTAATTATATTACTGGTTATCTTTATTTTGCTTGCGGAACTTAAATATATTTTCCAACCATTAAATAAACTGGTTATTACCAGTATTAAAGCAATAGAGAAGCATAAGGCTGAAGTTGAAAGAGCAAAGCAAAAAATTGAATTAGCGAATGATTTGAAAACGCATCTTTTAAGTAATATCAGCCATGAAGTCAGGACGCCGCTCAATGGCGTTATAGGTATGCTTAAAATCATTGAAGAAAATCCATATCAACTACAAACTAATATTGTAAAGGCACAACACAGTGCGAGGGATTTATTAAAAATATTAGATTCGTTAATGAAGTTTTCTGAGCTAGAAAGAGATTTGGTTGTGTTAAAAAAGCAGCCATTTAATTTATTTAAGCTCGTGGATGAAGTATCTGAACCCTATTTAGCCTCATGTCAGCTCAGAGATATTAATTTTGAAATATCAGTCACTGAGAACACGCCTATTTGGCTGCAATCAGATGCGAAAGCGATTGCTCAAGTATTAGATAACATACTATCGAATGCGGTAAAATTCACCGAAAGGGGAAGGGTATCTTTGGATATTAGTTTTTTATCCAAGAACAAATTTCAAACCTTAATTATAGAAGTACATGACACTGGTGTAGGTATCGCTCAGTCTGTACTAGATTCTATTATTAATGAAAAATATTACCCTGAAAAAGATGTAAACCGAAAATTCTCTGGTTGTGGCGTCGGTTTGTCTATCGTTAATAAGTTAGTTAACTTGCTTGATGGGCAAATTAGAATGTCCAGTCAGTTAGGTAAAGGAACCGATACTAGTATTATTATTCCAGTTATGCCTTGCTTAGCAGACAGCCGTTTATCTGAATATCAAACAAATTTAATCAAGCAACTAAAAATTATCTTGGTTACTCAAAATCCTTTGCAGGCTTATTACTATCAATCTTTACTAAATCAGCTAAATTGCCAAGTCGAATTAGTTGAAGATACTTCACTAGAGCAGTTTACGGCAGCAAGAGCTGATATCGTATTATTTGATTTTGACTTGATTCCTTATGTCCCTTCACTAGATGATAAAATAAGGTGGATTGCACTAGGACAAACGTCAGATTCTACTCGGTTTAACAAGCTAGATTACATCGCTAAATTTTCAGACAGTAAAGCTTTATTAGCTGCTATTTTCAGGTCGCAAGCAAGTTTAGATTCAGATCAATTTTTGACTTGGGTTAATCGAAAAATATTAGTTGCTGAAGACAATCATATTAACCAAGAAGTCATTAAAAATTTATTAGAATCATTTAAATTAAATGTCGATCTTGTATTTGATGGTCAGCAAGCCATTGATGCTGTTCAAGCAAAAAAATATGATCTTATTTTTATGGATTTACAAATGCCTGTGCTAGATGGATTAAGTGCAACTAAAGTCATTAAACGAATTGATGAACGAAAAAATACGCCTATCGTTGCATTAACTGCGCATGCTTTTCGCGCGGATGAAGAAATTTGTTATCAAGCTGGAATGGATGATTATTTAACCAAACCGATTGAAGTTGAAGAGTTAAAGCTCGTTTTAAGTCGTTTTTTAGGCTAATTTAATTTTTTTATTCATAAAAAATTAAATTTTTAGAAGTTTTTTATCCGAATCAATTTTTGGTGTTTGCTCATGTGACAAGATTGTGAAAGAATCATGGCTTATATGTATTTTTTATTGTGAGTAACAGTGTGATTGATGCCGATGGTTATCGTGCCAATATCGGCATAGTGATCTGTAATGGATTTGGTCAAGTTTTTTGGGCAAGACGTTATGGGCAGCATTCATGGCAATTTCCACAGGGTGGAATGGATGAAGGTGAAACCCCCGAGCAAACTATGTATCGAGAGTTATACGAAGAAGTAGGGTTAAGAAAGCAGGATGTTGAAATTCTCTACTATACCCGTAATTGGCATAAATATAGATTGCCAAAGCGACTTATTCGTAAGGACTCAAATCCAGTTTGTATCGGCCAAAAGCAAAAGTGGTTTCTACTTAAATTAACTTGTCATGAAAGTGAAGTAAATTTACTAAGTTCAGATCATCCTGAGTTTGATGAATGGCGTTGGGTAAGCTTCTGGTATCCAGTTCGTCAGGTTGTTTCGTTTAAACGGGATGTCTATCGCAAAGTAATGCGTGAATTCGCTTCTATCGCTATGCCATATAGAAAAAAAGAAAATAAGAAACGGAGATTGTTTCGACGATGATAACCACTCTTAAGCGTATTGTTGATGAGTTTAATCGCCAAACTGTGTTGGAGAAAGGCCTACACAGGGTTGCTGAGCTTGTAAAACAAACTATGCAAACAGAGTGTTGTTCTATATATCTTGCCGATGATGAAAGTCGGCATTATTTACTCATGGCGTCTGATGGATTGTCACCAAGAGCCGTAGGCTCCGTCGTGATTAATTATGACCAAGGTTTAGTTGGTTTAGTCGGTCAGAAAGAAGAGCCCGTTAATATTGCTAATGCAAGACAACATCCCAGATTCTTAGTTACCCCTCAAGTTTTAGAAGAATCGTACAACTCATTTCTCGGCGCACCCATTATTCACCAAAGAAAAGTTTTGGGCATTATCAGTGTGCAGCAATCAGATGCAGAAATGTATGATCAAAACTCAGTTGCTTTTCTTGTTACGTTAGCTGCTCAATTAGGTGGTGCTATCGCGCACGTGGAAGCTCGAGAAGCAATTGATAGAGTAGAGCGGAATAATGTCCGTTCAAGAGCATTAAAAGGCGTAGCCGGCTCTGGCGGTATTGCAATCGGTACTGCTTTTATCATCCAGCCTAAAATTAGTTTTAGCTCTATTTTACCGCGACGAACCCATAATATAGGGCGTGAAATTGTTCGTTTTAAACAGGCAGTAAAAGTAACCCAACAAGAATTAAGCGTTTTATCCGGTAAGATGAATCAAATTCTGCCAAGTGACACATCCGCTATTTTTGATGTATACCACCATATGTTGAATGACAATTTGTTGGGGGAGAAAGTACACGCGCAAATCCATAACGGATGGAATGCAGCGACGTCACTGAAAATAGTGATTGAAGAAATCTGTGCTGAGTTTGAACAAATGGAAGATCCTTATATTAGAGAAAGAATGACGGATATCCGTGATATAGGGCAAAGAGTTTTAACTAATATAGTACAAAAAGAATTAGATAAGAGACCTCTACCGAAGAATTTAATTTTGATTGCGGAAGAAGTGACAGCTTCTATGCTCGCAGAGTTACCAAGAGAGAAACTCAAAGGCATTTGTTCGATCAAAGGCTCAAATAACTCTCACGCGGCTATCTTAGCTAAGGCGCTCGGTATTCCAGCTGTTATGGGTTTAGAAGATTTGCCACTGAATCATCTAGATGGTCGAGCAACTGTATTAGATGGTTACAGTGGACAAGTATTTTTTAACCCAGATGCGATTGTCACTAAAGAATATCAAGCTTTATTAGCCGAAGAAAAAGAATTAGATTTACTAGTTCAAAGCATTGCAAAAGATGCTGCCAAAACCAAGGATAATATCCCAGTTTCACTTAATATAAATACCGGTTTAGCGGTTGATTTTGAGGTTGCTCGAGGGATAAAAGCAGATGGCATCGGTTTATACCGTACCGAAATTCCATTTATGATCAGAAGTTGCTTTCCTTCTGAACTGGAGCAAATGGAGCTTTATCAAAGAGCGCTAGATGCGTATCCGAATAAACCTATTTGTATGCGAACTTTGGATGTCGGTGGTGATAAACCTTTGCCTTATTTCCCAATTAAAGAAGACAATCCGTTTTTGGGATGGCGCGGTATTCGTATGGTATTAGATCACCCAGAGATATTGCTAGTCCAAGTTAGGGCAATGCTCAGAGCCAATATGGGCAGAGGTAATTTACAAATTTTGTTGCCAATGATTACTTCTATCGATGAAGTTATTGAATGCTTGAGATTAATAGAGCAAGCGCATACAGAGCTCAGCGAAGAATATGACCAAGTCATCTCTTATCCTAAAGTAGGGGTTATGTTGGAAGTGCCAGTTGCCATGTACCAGATAGGCCTATTATCTGAACTAGTCGATTTTTTCTCGGTAGGGACTAACGATTTAACCCAATACTTATTAGCTGTTGATCGTAATAACTCTCGTGTCGCTAATCTATACGATTATTACCACCCAGGGGTATTAGAGGCGCTTCAATATATTGCAGAACAATGTGAAAAATATGCTATGCCTGTTAGTATATGTGGCGAAATGGCTTCGGAACCCGTTGGGTTACTGCTTTTGCTTGGGATGGGATATAGAAACTTTAGTATGAGTGCGCAAAGCTTATTGAAAGCCAAGTGGGTCTTAAAGCATACAAGTGTTGAGCAAGTTCAAAACTTAAAGTTTCAAACTAAATCTTTATCTAGCCCTGAGCAAGTCAGGCAGCTTGTTGAGGTATTACTAGAGCAAAATCAATTAGGTGGATTTATCCGCGCTGGTAAATAATATTAATAATTAGAGCTTTTCATGGATTTAACTTTAGCTGCAATTTTTCTAGCCACAGGTGTTTTTGCTGGCATTTTAGCTGGTTTTTTAGGAATAGGTGGAGGATTAGTTGTTGTTCCTTTGCTGTCAGTCGTGCTCCCTTGGGCAGGTATTCCTGACGATAAGGTGATGGTTATTGCAGTTGGTACTTCGCTAGCAACAATTGTTTTTACTGCTATCTCTTCTACATACACACATAGAAAAAATCATAATGTGGTTTGGCCTGCTGTGTTTAGTCTGTTTCCTGGTTTAATGTTTGGCGCTATGCTAGGCGCTACTTTAGGCTCACAATTCAGCGGCAAATTACTGGCGATTATTTTTGGCTGTTTTTGTTCCTTCCTTGGCTTATATGTCGTGTTTGGTAAACGTTATGTGAGACCTGTTGCTGATTATGCTCATAGTCGTAGTTGGTTGTCATTAATTGGCTTTGTCACTGGGATTATTTCTAGTTTAGTTGGAATTGGTGGTGGTACTATGTTGGGTCCTGCTTTAATTTGGCTAGGTTTAGAAGCTAGGAAAGCTGTTGGTACTTCCGCTACCTGTGGTTTACTTATTGCTGTGTTTGGGTCAATTAGTTATTTGATTACAGGGGTAAACGAAACTAATTTACCAGAATATATGCTTGGCTATATCTATCTACCTGCATTTTTTGGCATTATAGCGACCTCTGTATTATTTGCCCCTGTGGGAGCAAAAATGGCGACTTTCTTTTCAGAAAAAGTCATACGAATTAGTTTAGGCGTAGCTTTAACCGCTTCGGCTATCAAGATGTTTATTAGTATCTGATTTTGGAGAAAACTCAGTGAACGAATATTGGATATTTCCAGCGATTGACCCGATTATTGTCAGCATAGGGCCGATAGCATTACGCTGGTATGGATTAATGTACTTACTCGGTTTTGTCGGGGCTATGTATTTTGCAAATCGAAGAGTAGGACAACACGATTGTTATTGGAACAAAGAACAAATTAGCGATTTTTTATTTTACGGCTTTTTAGGTGTCGTGCTTGGTGGGCGAATTGGTTATGTTCTATTTTACCAATTTGAGCATTTCATTTCTGATCCGCTTTATTTATTCGATATTATGTCTGGTGGCATGTCTTTTCATGGCGGCTTTTTAGGTGTAGTAGCTGCTATGTTCTGGTTTGCATATAAAACCAATACTAAATTTTTACAGGTTGCCGACTTTATTGCGCCTATGATCCCTATTGGCCTGTTTTTTGGCCGTATTGGCAACTTTATCAATGCTGAATTATGGGGGCGCCAAGCGGATGTTCCTTGGGCTATTATTTTTCCAAATGCAGGTGGTATTCCGCGTCACCCATCGCAATTATACGAGTGTATTTTAGAAGGCTTAGTTCTGTTTATTATACTGAATTTATATCGTCAAAAGCCACGCCCAGTCGGTGCAGTTGCGGCACTGTTTGCAATTGGATATGGTTCATTTAGATTTATTGTGGAATATTTCAGAGAGCCTGACGCTCATTTACAAGATTTTATGAATGGTTATATCACTATGGGCCAGTTATTATCTTTACCTATGGTGATCGTTGGTTTAATTGTTATCGTTTTTGCTTACACAAAAAATAAATCCAATTCAGGAGTAAACCCAGCATGAAACAATATTTAGATTTAATGCAACACGTGCTGGATAACGGCACAACTAAAACAGACAGAACAGGTACAGGCACTGTGAGTGTGTTTGGTCATCAAATGCGCTTTAATTTGGCCGAAGGTTTCCCATTAGTGACCACTAAAAAATGCCACTTACGCTCTATTATTCATGAATTATTATGGTTTATTGCTGGCGATACCAATATCAAATATTTAAATGATAATGGTGTAAAAATTTGGGACGATTGGGCGACAGAAGAAGGTGAACTTGGCCCTGTATATGGCGCTCAGTGGCGCAGTTGGCCTACACAAAATGGTCAATCTATTGATCAGCTTTCAGAACTAATAGAGCAAATTAAAGCAACGCCTGATTCTCGTCGCTTGTTAATAAGTGCGTGGAATCCCAGTGTACTGCCTGATACAAAATTTTCGCCAAGTGAAAATGCAGCAAAAGGTAAACAAGCTTTACCGCCATGCCATACGTTATTTCAGTTCTATGTTGCCGACAATAAGTTAAGTTGTCAGCTATATCAGCGTAGTGCAGATATCTTTTTAGGTGTGCCTTTTAATATCGCAAGCTATGCATTATTTACTATGATGATAGCGCAAGCTTGTGACTTAGAGCTAGGCGACTTTGTCCATACTTTAGGTGATGCGCACTTGTATTTAAATCACTTAGAGCAAACTAAATTACAGTTAAGCAGAGAGCCTCGTCCTTTGCCTAAAATGAAAATTAACCCGAATGTGAAAAACATTTTCGACTTTAAATTTGAAGACTTCGAATTAGTTGACTACGACCCGCATCCACATATTAAAGCGCCTATTTCAATCTAGGAAAGCTGTTATTTAGGGTTAAGTTCAAGATTTACTTAACCCTAATTTTGTCTTCTACCTAGTTAAATCACTATAAATAGAAACTTTAGCTAGTCTAGCTTGTCTGTATCAAGCTACACAAGGGGCTGCTGAAGCATGTATCTTAACTAAATTAACGTATATAGTTATATTCAGGGCGTGTGGATCTTTGTGTTATCTTTTCTATCCGCTCAAATTATAAACACGCCCTAGCCAAAGGCTTTGGCTAATACTTTTATACAGATTATGGATATCGCGTTGAAAAAAATTATCTTACTGCTTACTTTTTTCTTTTCATTTAGTGTAGTTTCAAGCGAGCGCCTAGGGCCTGAACTCGTCGAGCAGGCTAATATCATCAAACGCAGTGACACAGCTGAAACTCTGTATTCCATTAGTAAAACTCAGCTACGCCCTGACGGACATTGGCAAAGAATCTCTTATTACTCTATTCGCATTAATGACTTAGCCGCTGCTAGAGATTATGGTCGTATTCTGATCCCTTTTAATCACTATTATTCTGAAATGAAGTTAGACTTTGCCAATACGCTAAGTCTACAAGGGAAATTAAACTCGCTTGCTCAAGATGCCGTTCAGACTAGGGTGACAGGAGGAGGACAAGACTTTTATTCTGATAGCAGCGAAATTGTATTTTCATTACCTGATGTATCAGTCGGCACTATCTTAGAATTTCAATTTACTCACACCAGTAAAAATCTTGCATTTGCGCAGCTTTATTCAGAGAGAAGCACACCATATTGGTATCAAAGTACGGTTGGCAATGATAATTGGCGAGCTGATTATGTTCATTTTTATCAGTTTGAGTTGACTCATGATGAAGCGCAAAAAATATACATAAAAGCTTATAATTCTCATCCAGAAAAAGCCAAAGTTAAGTTGTTAGCAGGAAAGTCTGTCAATTTATGGCAGATGGAACAAGTCCCTCAACTAAAGTTAGAACGTAATATGCCGCAAGCCCGTGAAATAAGGGCTCAGTTGAGCCTATCAACCTTAACGGATTGGCGGGTGTTAAATGATTGGTCTTGGCAAAAAATAGCGCATCAATTAGAAACGACTCAAGAAATAAAACAAATTATTGAACGTTTTAACTTAGCTGAAAATGCGAGCGATATAGAAAAAATTAAAGCCGTGTATCAGTATATACAGCAAAACGTTCGTTATGTTTTTGCGCATTTGGGACGAGGTGGCTACGATGCTCATCACCCAAGTGAAGTTATCTCTGCTAGCTATGGTGATTGTAAAGATCAAACCGTACTCGCTGTCACTTTGTTGAAGGCTTTAGGTGTTGACGCCTCACCTGCTTTAGTCGAAACCTCTAGAAATGGTGATAGTGAAACAGATTTAGTTCGGCTGATTTTTGATCACATGCTAGTTTACATACCTGCAAGCCAAACGCGTTCAGAAATTTGGCTGGATACCACAGGAGATAGAGCATTATTTCCAGGTATTTCAAATAGAATGCCGGGACAAAATGCGCTAATTGTTACCCCTGATGGAGGCAAACTGACCAAGGTTTCAGCGAATAGCTTTGTTGAGAACAAGGTGTTAATGCAAGTCGATTATTACCTAAATCAAACCAATATCAAGGCTGAAATTACGATTAGTCTGCAAGGCTTTTTCGAACAATACATGCGTTCTTGGTGGAAACATAGTACAGAAAAAGAAGCCGAATTAGATAAAATGCTTAAAGGCATGTTTAACCAAGCAATTGAGTTAGAGATAAAGTCTCAGCTCAAGCATAGTGAAGATTTGTACATACCTGTCGAAATATCCGCAGATATTGATTTTGTTACAGAGCAAGAAAAAACGGTCGGGGCTAATGTGATGCAAGTGATAAACATGTTCGCCAATTTTGCTAATTTACCCCCGGTTGATAATCGCCAACATAGGTATATAGAAAAGTACCCGTACCAACTCGACATGAAGGTTAAGTTTCATGGACGCGAAGGCGATTTACCTGCTGTGTATCAGTCAGGTCTAAATTTTGAAAATGATTTCTTTAGTTTGATGCAGTCAGGTAAAGCGTCAGAAAACAGCTATAGCATAGATATTCTTTTTCAACAGCACAGGGTCGATTTATCTCCTGAGCAATATAGCCAATATCACAAAGCAGTGGAGCACTTAACTAAGCTGGATACTTGGCTGGTTTCAATGCAGCAGCATCCTGAGCAAACCCTAACTGCTGATTTAGCGGCTCAATCAAATCAATACGGTGAAAATAGTCTTCAGGCTTATCTAGCAAAAGTTAAACTCTTGCTCCAACAGGGGGAATTTGAAGCTGCGATTATACCTGCTAAAAAAGCCACTGAAATCGATACTAACAATGGCGAAGCTTGGTATTTACTCGCCACAGCGCAAGGTTTCGCAGTACAAATGGAAGCATCTATGGCATCTTTTGCTAAAGCGGCAGAACTAGGTTACATACCATAAGGGATTGATGATGCAGATAAAATTTTATTTGATTGCTAGCTTAGTCATCCTAAGCCAGTTAATTGCTTGTAGCTCAACACCTAACTCTGGTACAGCGAATTTATCAGTCAATAGTCCCAAGTCTGGGTTACCAATCAATTACTTCCAACTAGGAAAGCAAAGTTATCAGCTGTGGACAGAGGAAGAAAGCAGTGAATTGCTATTAGCTCAAGCCTATAAATACTTAGAACAAGCTTACCAGCAACAAGCTGACCAAGTTAATATTCAGTATTATTTATATCGAGTTATGTCGGCTTCAGCCTTAGTTAACAAAAAATTTGAGAAACAAAAAACAGAGACTTTATTTACTCAATTGCATCCAGTTTTATACCCAGATCTGACAGCCCCTGCATTTATTGAATACTTATTGTTAAAAGACAGACAAGATCCTGAGCAAGTAGATTATACCGCGCAGTTAAACTTGGTAAAAAAAGCAATCAAACAAAACCCATATTCGCCATATCAATGGCTAATTTTGTCTGAGCTATATGAAAAATCTGGGCAAGCTGATTTAGCAGTGGCGAGTGCCAATATTGCTAATCTTAAACAGCCTGATACGCCGGCTTATATGTATCAGCTAGGTTCAGCGTTAAATACACGAGCAGAGGCTTCACAATGTGTTTATGCTGAACTTGAACAGGTCTCTCGTTCTGCTCTGTATTTAGCAAAAGCGTCTAAACTCGCCAAAAATACACCAGAATATACTGAGTTTGCTGCCTTTCAATACTTAAGGTTAGGATTGTTTCCAATCTCATTTCAACTCGCAAAAGCTAGTTTTGAGGCTAAACCTAGTTATTGGAGTGCTCTGATCTATGCTGAGTCAGCTTTACTCCTAAAAAAGTATCAAGATGTTGAAATTGCAATTAAATCACTTAGAGAAAATTATAATGTGATCGCTGCAAATCGTATTCAAGTTTTAATGCAAATCGAATTGCATCAAACCGACAATATTATTTCATCGATTAAACAAATGTTAGATGCTAAGCAATTTGATAGTTTTGATATTTACTTGTCTATTTATGCCGATCAAACCTTAAACTTATCTGAAAAACAATCTATTACTTATAGCCGTTTTAAACCTGATGACCCTATTGTTCGATTTTTAAAATCAGCCCAAAAAGAATCAATGGATGAGCTTAGACAACAAATTACTTCTCCTTGTAGTCAAAGCGATATTGAGTTCTTCATTGGCTTTAAAGCGCTAATTCAACAAAATTATTTGCTAGCTCAGCAACAGTTCGAACTGGTTTTACAGCAAAAAGCTTATCGTCAATCTTCTTATTTTTGGGCGAGAGCACTCCTCAACTCTAAAGAGGTCATTAGCTTAAACACCAAGTTGGATGAATTACAACAACAAGCGAAAGCGGGTAACGCGCAAGCGCAACATGAATTAGCTGTCGAATATCGACTTGGCAGCCGTATTGAGAAAAATATCCCAGCAGCAATTGAGTTGTGGCATGCAGCGGCAGAACAAAATTATGCAAAGGCTTTACTCTCACTCGGATATTTATATCGATTCGGATACGAAGGCATTGAGCTTGATTATGCTAAAGCATTTGAACTTTTCAGCCGAGCAGCTGAACAAGGAGATGCAGCGGGCATTTATGCTTTAGGCAATATGTATTATTACGCGAGATATGTAGATAAAAATGATGATAAAGCATTTGAACTTTATTCAAAGTCTGCTGAATTAAACAATAAATCGGCGTTATATGGCTTAGCCTTGATGTATCAAAGAGGCGATGGTACCCAGATTGATAAAGTAAAAGCTTACCAATTGCTGCAGCGAGCGGCAGAGCAGGGCTATAAACCCGCAATATTTAGGCTAGGTTTGGCTCTGTACTATGGTGACGGGGTTGATCAAAATAAAAGCCGAGCACTTGAAGGATTGGAGAGGTTAGCTGAAAGTGGCTATGTTTCCGCGCAAAGTTTTATCGGTGCTAAATACTTAACAAACTCAGATTATAAAAAAGCGGCTTTTTGGAATGCTAAAGCGGCTGTTAAAGGTGATGCCAAAGCATTAAATAATCTAGGTGATCAATATGAAAATGGATTTGGCGTTGAGCAAGATTATCAAAAAGCCATTAAGCTCTATCAAGCTTCATTAGACGCAGGTGGCTTATTCGCGAATGTTAGTCTCGCCTACGTGTATGCCAAAGGTCTAGGTGTATCAGTCGACTTTGTCAAAGCGGTTAAGCACATGCAGACAGCGGCAATTGCTGGCATTAGTATTGCTCAAGAACAACTCGGCCTATGGTACCTTGAAGGAAAAGGCGTTGATACGGATGAAATCACAGGAATTGCTTGGTTGAAGATTGCTAATTCAGATAAAGATAATGTCAAACAGGCTTTAACCGAAATTGACTTATCTAGTCACGAATCAAAAAAAGTGGAAGAAAAAATACAGCTTCTTAAGCAAGCGCTTAAATAACCAGATTTAGGTTAAGTTATTAGAGTTTTGTTTTAAGAAAGAATATCCCCAAAACTAGCGCGACAGGCCCTAATAAAACAGCTGCAAATTGTTGGGGGATAGTCAGTTTTCTATTACGTTTTTTCGCGACAAAAAAGAGGGCTAAAACGCAAGCTTCCCAGATGATAGCTATAATTAAAGCAGCCATAAAAAACCTTTCATATGCATCTAGATGTTTAAGTTTAGCTAGGCAACTCAGCTTACAGTTGCCTAAATTCACGTTCGACTCTGAATCTTTCCGATGTTGCATACTTTTCCAAATTTTGAATTCGACTATCTAGCTTATCGAATGATTCATTTATCGAGGCCAAGGCCTGTTTCGGTGGTAAGCCTGCTTGCCATGCTGTGGTTTTAACATTGACATGATAGTCTTCATTATTTCTATAAGTGTTCTGTTCAAACCTTTGGTAAGGCTTTTCTATTTGCTCTTTTTCTAGGATTAAAGTTAAACCTATATAAAGAAATAGCATAAAAGGGGGCGCAAAAATAAAAGCGCCAAAGGTTATTAGCCTAACAACCCAAAGCTCAATGCCGAAGTATTTGGCAAAACCAGCGCAAACACCTTTAATTCGGGCGCGTTGAACATCTCTCTTTAGTGTCGATTTACGTTCTGACATTAGATTTTCTCCTGCCAATTAGGTGATTCAACATCTAATAGTTTTTCTAGTGTTTGTACTCTATCTGCTAGCTTCTCAGCCTTAGTAGCCAGTTGCTGAATTTGATAAAACTCCTCTTCAGTCAAACTTTGGTTTGACTGTTTCTTACTTTTATAACTTAATATCAGCCATAAAGGCGCAATGATTAACATGGATATTATCATTGGCACCAAAGCGACTATTGCATACCATGGCATTATTTTTCCCCTTAATTTATAAGTTTAGATTTTATTAGGCTTTATCTGTTGAGTTAAGCTTAGCTTTCATACGTGCAATTTCTTCATCTAACTCATCTTGCGCGGCTAACTCAGCGAATTCATCATTTAGAGATTTTTTGGCTAAATCATAACTATCTACTTCTGCTTCTAAATCATCAATTCGGCGTTGATAAGCATCAAACTTTTCCATGCTGTCGATTACTTTGCCATTATGTAATTGGCGCTTAACATTAAGACGATCAGAAACCGTATTTTGCTTTAACAATAAAGCTTTTTGTCTGGTTTTCGCATCTGTTAGCTTATCTTGTAATTGTGTAATTTCAGACTGAAGTTTGTCAATTTGAACGTCTAATAGCTCTATTTCGTGAGACAAGCTCTTAGTTTGTTCAATAATCTTATTTTTTTCAATTAAAGCTGAGCGAGCTAGATCTTCTCTATCCTTGCTGATTGCTAATTCAGCTTTTGCCTGCCAGTCTTGAGCTAATTGCTCAAGTTTAGTTAAGCGGCGCGTGAAATCTTTTTTCTCAGCTAAGGTTTTGGCTGAGCTAGATCTCACTTCAACTAACGTATCTTCCATTTCTTGGATGATAAGACGCACCATTTTGGCTGGATCTTCGGCTTTATCTAGTAATGCGTTTATATTCGAGTTAATGATGTCACTAAATCTTGAAAAGATACCCATAGTAATAATTCCTTAAGTTAAAAATCTTGATTGTGCGTGTGCTTTACATGCTAAAGATATTGCAGGCAGCGTACCAAGTTTTTAAGTCATTGATTAGGAAGTGTTTATTGAAAGTTGGCGTTTTGGGGTAGAATGTAGAATAATTAATAAAACCAATAATTTGTTATTTTGACTAAAACATGGCTAATTCAACCAATAATGATAATTTAATCGGTCAGTCACATTACTTTCTCGCTATGCTAGATCATATTTCGCAGTTAGCGCCGTTAACTAAACCTGTACTCATTATAGGCGAAAGGGGAACCGGTAAAGAGTTAGTTGCAGAGCGATTACATTTTTTATCTCAGCGTTGGCAAGAGGAGTTTATCAAACTCAATTGTGCTGCTGTGAATGATAATTTACTAGAGTCTGAATTGTTTGGTCATGAAACCGGCTCGTTTACCGGTGCTAATAAGCGGCATTTGGGGAAATTTGAACGTGCAGATGGCGGCACTTTATTTTTAGATGAATTAGCGACCACGAGTACCTTAGTACAAGAAAAATTACTTAGAGTAATTGAGTATGGGGAATTTGAACGAGTAGGTGGTAGCCAAACCATACAAACTGATGTGCGGATCATCGCAGCGACTAATGAAGATTTACCTAAGTTAGCTGAACTTGGACAGTTCAGGGCCGATTTATTAGACCGCTTAGCATTTGATGTGATTAATGTTCCACCATTAAGGGCAAGAAAATCCGACATACTTGAGTTAGCAGAGCACTTTGCGATTAATATGGCAAGAGAGCTCAAGCATGAGTTATTCTCCGGATTTAGCGCTGAGGCACAGCAGGCACTATTAGCATATGATTGGCCGGGTAATATTCGAGAGCTCAAAAATGTTATTGAGCGAAGTGTCTATCGTGCTAATACGCCAGATACAGCAATAGATACGATTATTTTTGACCCATTCAAAACCGAATTTGAGTTTACTCCGCTTAATGCAGGTATTGATGAAGTAACATCGACATCTGCAAACAATAAATCTGAAGAGATGGAGGTAGCCAGTCAGCCCAAACAGCAGAGCGTCTGGCCTATCGACTTTAAACAAACTTGCCAGCAGCAAGAGGTTGAATTGATAAAACAAGCATTAGAACAAGCTAAGTTTAACCAAAAACAAGCTGCTCAGTTATTGAGTATTAGCTACCACCAATTGAGGGGCTATTTGAAAAAATATAATCTAGTTTGAACTCATACATCTGAACAAACAGAAAAAATCAATTTTTAGCGTTTTCTAGGGACTTTATTTGGGTGGCAATATTCTCAGCTTCGGCTGTTAACATAGCGTAACTGCGCATATCTCCCCGTCGCTGGGCATGCATAGCTTCCTCAAGCTTTAAGTTATATTGCTTAGCTAGTTTTTTGCTTGGATTTGGTTTTAAAAAATTGAACATTGGTGCCCTTTACTTATCATTTGTATTAATGAATATATACTCAGTTGAGCTTAATTTGGATTGGTTTTAATTGACCTAAACCGCTTAGCTAGCTTGCTAAACATTTGGTACAAAAGCTAAATTTACAACTTTATTTACTATTTTCAATAAGCCAAGTAAACTCAATATAAGAGTCTATTGTTTAATGAATAACCAAATGCAAAACATTGATATCAATAATTTAGCTATTTTACTGATCGAGCCTTCTGCAATGCAGAGAAAGGTGATACGTCGTCGATTAGAAAAGTTTGGTATTCAAAACTTGGCAGAAGCAGAAACAGTGGCGCAGGCAATTGAAAAATGCCAAACTTTTACGCCTGATTTAGTGTGCAGTGCTTACTATTTTGAAGATGGCACAGCGACTGATTTAGTTCAACGATTTAACCAAATGGAATCTATGGTTGAAAGTTTGTTCATTCTGGTCAGCAGTGAGTATAGAGGTAATGAATTAGAAATTATCCGTCAAAGTGGTGTGATTGCCATCTTACCTAAGCCTTTTACCGGTGAGCAATTAAAATCAGCTCTAGATTCCACTTTTAGTTTATTGAATCCACAAGAAATCAATATTGATGGTGTTTATGGTGAAGACTTAAGTGTATTGATTGTGGATGATAGCGATACCGCTCGTAAGCATTTAAAGCGTGTATTTGAAAATTGCGGCGTAGAGCAAATTAAACTTGCTTGTAATGGTGAAGAAGCGATTCATCTAGTCGAAGAGAATGAGTTTGATCTCGTGGTGACAGATTTAAATATGCCAGTGATGGATGGCAAAGAACTGACCGAATTCATCCGAAACTTTTCTAACCAACAAGATGTCCCGATTTTAATGGTGACATCTGAACAAAACGATTCTAAGTTACAAGCCGTCCAAAATAGTGGAATTAACTCTTTGTGCGACAAGCCTTTTGATCCCACTACAGTAAAACAACTGATTCATTCACTTCTTAGCAACTACGATTAGTTGGTATAAGTAGGTTGCGGTACGCGAAGCACGACCCTACATATTTGAAATATTTAATTCAATGTTGGGATTTACGCTATTCGTTCAGATGACAAGTCGCGGTTAACTTAGCCAAAAAAGTTAAGCAAAACGTTTCGATAAATATTGAATAATGTCATTAGATTCATACATCCATTCAACAGAGCCATCTTCTTTCTCTATTTTTAAGCAAGGCACTTTTAACTTTCCACCACCAGCTAACAATGCTTGTTTACTCGCATCATCTCGTTTTGCATCAAAGGTTTGTACTTTGAGCGATTGGCGTTTCATTGCGCGTCTGACTTTTACACAAAATGGGCAAGCTTTGTATTGGTAAAGGGCTAATGCTTGGGTTGCTTCATTAATTTTTTGCTGCTGCTCTGCCGGTCGTTTAACGCCTCTTGGTGTGGTTAACCAGTCAATCAGTAGAATAAGTGAACCTAAAATAGCGCGTATAATAACCATAGTAATCTCAATGCAATTTAATTGGCGCGTATTTTAAACAAACAAGGGCAAAACTGAAAGCATAAACTGATAAACAGGTTAATGGGCGTTAACCTGATTATCAGCAGCGACCAAGCAAAACGTAAGTGCTTGCTTGGGTGATTTTTTGACTTTTTGAAATTATTTCTTGAATTTGTTGCTTGAATTTTTACTACGAGTTTTAAACCAAGAAACCGCTTTAAATAAAACCAAGACTAATAAAACTAAAAACATCACATGATAGACCTCATGGGCGATGCCTTCTAACGCGTGATCTTCGTGGGCTAAAGCTACAGAGCTGAATAGAGCAGTGAATAATAAAATTAGATATTTCATAATATATTTCCTTCGAATTTGATTGGAATTAACTAGCTGAAGGCAAGTTAAGCATGCCTTCTTCTTCGATAAAGGCAATGATCTCAGCTACGCCTTGTTTGGCTTTTAGATTTGAGAAAATGAAAGGTTTGTCACCACGCATTTTCTTCGCGTCTCTATCCATTACTTCAAGTGATGCGCCTACCATATCAGCTATGTCGATTTTGTTGATTATGAGTAAATCAGACTTGGTGATACCTGGGCCGCCTTTACGTGGAATTTTATCGCCCGCTGAAACGTCTATTACATAAATTGTTAAGTCGGATAATTCAGGGCTAAAAGTTGCGCTTAAGTTATCACCGCCACTTTCAACTAACACAAAATCTAGGTTTGCATGCCGACTTTGTAATTCATCAATTGCGGCTAAGTTCATCGAGGCATCTTCACGAATAGCTGTATGAGGGCAGCCGCCAGTTTCAACGCCCATAATACGATCAGCATCCAGAGCATTGTGTCGAGTTAAAAACTCAGCATCTTCTCGGGTGTAAATGTCGTTAGTCACAACAGCCATATTATATTTATCCCTAAGTTCTAAACATAGAGTTCTTAACAATGCTGTTTTGCCTGAGCCAACTGGGCCGCCTACGCCAATTCTGAGTGTTTGTTTTTTCATATTCGTATTCTCTTCTTTGAGTTTTTAATCTTTTTAGTTTGTGCTTAATTGAATTAAGACCTAAATAATCGAGTGTATTGAGTTTTTAATCTTTTTAGTTTGTGCTTAATTGAATTAAGACCTAAATAATCGAGTGTATTGAGTTTCGTGCCAAGCACTTGCCATCGCCATTCTGGGTAAACTACCGCCTAGTTCATCATCCTCTAGCTGGTTAGCTTTAGTAATGAAAGCGTCTACGCCTTGGGTGAGTTTAAAGAGTAAATTTTGAGCCTGAGTTTGTCCCAGCGGCACTAGTTTAGTTGCTGCTGCAACTTGATTATCTATTACTGTCCAGCAATAACCTGCTTGCGCTGTGAGGCTGTTGATTTGCCAACTATGGGCTGCTAAGGCAAATGCACTGACAAAACTAATTTCAGAATCATCAAATAGGCTTTGATAAATCGACATATCAATTTGGTCTAATTGATTTAATAACCGGATGAGTGCTTTGCCCATAGCTAAATCTGCTAGTCTAAGCTCACTGCTTTCTCGGGTTGCAATTAAAAACTCATTCCAGTGAGTAAAAGCCGCTGCATCTATAGTCTCTGCCGCTTGGATTAACTTAGGTAAAACCGCGAGATCCGTCGCGCAGATTGACTCTGCAAGCAGTGAATTTATCCAGTTATAGCAAGTATCCGTGTCTTTAACCCATGCCTTTTCAACCGCGAACTCTAAGCCTTGAGAAAAAGAAAATCCGCCAACGGGCAAGTTTGCGCTGCATAGCTGGAGCAGGCGGTTTAACGCCAGTGCCGAATTAGGATTAGATAACTTAGTTTGGCTAACCGCTAAATGCATGCTTAGGCTCCATGCTTATGGCTATGCGAACCTGAGTGGTCGTGGCTATGAGAGTGGCCATGATCATGCTCATTTTCATGACTATGAGAATGCCCTGAATGTTTGCCATAAGCACCGCTTTCTGGCTCAAATACAGCATCATGGGTTCTGACACTTAAACCATAGTTTTCTGCTAATTCAGCCAGAACATGATCGGGTTTAAATCTAAGCCAAAGCTCACCCATTTGAAGTTGAGTATGGCGATTACCTAAGTGATAACAGACTTTACTAAAAGTGTGCCAATCAGATGTGGTTGCAGTATTAACTTCTTCTTTGGCGCCATTTACTTGGATTAATTTTCCGCATTCAGTTTTGAGTATTTCACCCACTTTAAGTGGATTGCCGCGATCCACAAAAATTCCAATCGCTTGGCCTGAATCTGTACTTGCTTTAATCCGCGCTTTTTGGCGGGTGGTGAAATCAAGTGTAATGCTATCGTGGCAAGGCTGATGAATATGAGAAAGCCTTTGATAAACTTGAAGCATAATGTTTCCTTAAATATTAAAAATAGGCTTAAAACAAGCAATAGCGCTGAGCTAATGGCAATTCAGTAGCAGGCTCACAGGTGAGTAATTCACCATTAGCTGTTACTTCATATGTTTGTGCATCAACTTCAATTTTTGGCTGCCAGTTGTTATGAATCATATCGTCTTTGGATATTCTTCGAGTGTTTTTACAAGCGCCAACAAGTCGAGTCATGCCGACTTTTTCTGGAATCTTGTTGTCAATTGCGGCTTGCGACAAAAATGTCATAGAGGTTTTAGCAGCAGCTTGGCCGTACGAACCAAACATAGGTCTATAATATACAGGCTGTGGTGTCGGAATAGAGGCATTGGCATCACCCATAGGCGCAGCGGCAATAAAACCTGCTTTAATTATCATGGAAGGTTTAATGCCAAAAAATGCGGGTTTCCATAATACCAAGTCCGCTAACTTCCCAACCTCGATTGAGCCAACTTCGTGGCTAATGCCATGGCTTATCGCCGGATTGATTGTGTATTTAGCAACATATCGTTTAATTCGGAAATTATCATTTTCCGCTGTATCAGGCGTTAAAGGACCTCGCTGTTGCTTCATTTTATGTGCGGTTTGCCAAGTTCGAGTGATCATTTCACCTACTCGTCCCATCGCTTGAGAATCCGACGCTATCATGCTGATTGCGCCCAAATCATGCAGAATGTCTTCAGCTGCGATACTTTCTTTACGAATTCTTGAATCAGCAAAAGCGATGTCTTCAGGAATATTGGGATCTAAGTGATGACAAACCATCAGCATATCCAAATGCTCGTCTATGGTATTGATAGTGTACGGACGTGTTGGATTGGTTGAAGAAGGTAAGACATTATTAAAACCACATGCCGTAATTATATCGGGTGAATGGCCGCCGCCTGCTCCTTCGGTATGATAGGTATGTATAGTACGGCCTTTAAATGCACCCACTGTATCTTCAACAAAACCAGATTCGTTTAGTGTGTCGGTATGAATCGCAATTTGTACATCGTACTCTTCGGCAACAGATAAACAGGTATCTATTGCAGCTGGGGTTGTGCCCCAATCTTCATGTAATTTTAAGCCACATACACCAGCTTCTATCTGTTCAATTATAGCTTGTGGTTTACTCGCATTGCCTTTACCTAAAAAGCCAAAATTCATTGGCATATCATTAGTTGCTTGCAGCATTTTTTCTATATACCAAGGACCTGGTGTACAAGTGGTTGCATTTGTCCCTGTTGCTGGGCCGGTTCCACCACCTATCATAGTTGTCACGCCCGACATTAAGGCTTCTTCAACTTGCTGTGGGCAAATAAAATGGATATGGGCATCTATGCCACCTGCAGTTAAAATTTGACCTTCACCCGCGATCACTTCGGTGCCTGGGCCAACTTCAATATCCACGTTATCTTGAACATCTGGGTTGCCAGCTTTGCCGATTAACGCAATGCGACCGTCTTTAACGCCGACATCGGCTTTTATTATGCCCCAGTGGTCGACAATTAACGCATTGGTTATGACTAAATCGACAGTATCATGACATGATGCTTGGCTTTGGCCCATGCCATCTCTAATCACTTTACCGCCGCCAAATTTAACTTCTTCACCGTAGCCGTTTTTTTCACATGTCAGATCTTTTTCAACTTCTAACCAAAGGTCGGTATCTGCTAAGCGAACTTTATCGCCTATGGTTGGACCAAACATGTGTGCATAAGCGTGTTTATCTATACTGGCCATTATTTATCTGCTCCTGAATTTTGCTCTGCACCTTGATTGTCGAGTTGGTTGTCGAGCGCGCCCATTACTTCACCCCTAAAACCATAAACATGACGCTTGCCGCCGTAAGCAACTAAAACGACTTCTCTTTCTTGCCCTGGTTCAAATCTAACGGCAGTGCCTGCGGTAATATCGAGTCGGTAGCCATAACAAGCTGAACGATCAAATTTGAGTGCTGGGTTAACTTCATAAAAATGATAATGCGAACCAATTTGGATAGGGCGGTCACCAGCATTCGCAACCTTGATAGATATTTTCTGACGACCAATATTGAGTTCATGTTCGCCTGCTGTTGTTTTTATTTCGCCTGGGATCATAATATTTACTCTCTAATTCTAGGTGTAGCTGTGGATAGCTAAACTATCGGATTATGCACTGTCACTAATTTAGTACCGTCAGGAAATGTAGCCTCTACTTGAACCTCTGGAATCAGTTCAGCTATACCTTCCATAACTTGCTCTCGGGTTAGCAAGGTTCTGCCATAATCCATTAACTCTGCTACTGTCTTGCCATCACGAGCGCCTTCTATTATCTCCATTGAGATATAAGCCATGGCTTCTGGATAATTGAGTTTCACACCTCTATTGAGTCTTCGCTCGGCTAATAAAGCTGCAGTAAAAATCAGTAATTTATCTTTTTCTCTTGGTAGTAAATCCATCTTGTATCTCTTATATGAATATCAATTGAATGATGAAATTAGGTGAGCCAAATTCGCGGTGAATTTGTCGGCTTATCACAGCAAGCTGGACGAAGACATTGCCAAATAGCCGTAAAAATTTGTTTGCATTGTTCACTTTGGTTGCCGAGATAGCGAATGACGAATAAGCCATCAATACAGGTAACACTGACTAATTCTTCCGCTTGTTTTTGTTCGATAATGTCGCGTATTTCGGTTAACAATTTGGCTTGGATTTGATTGTTTTCAGGCCGAATAAAATTGGCTGAATAAGCTGTCATAGTGGCAAAAGTGGTATAGCCAGCCAACCCAGCTACACCTTGCTTTTGATCTAATAGCCCGCTTTGTTGACTTAACTTGATACGGTCGTGATAAATTAATTTGTTATCGCAGTAAATCCGATTTAATTGGGTAAATTGACCTGATTTAAAATACTGCGCTGACGCTGGCAGCCCCATACAAACAATATCCCAACCAATATAAGTTGAAGACTCTGTGAGTTTTATATCAACCGTATTAATACCATTCGCACCGTCGTAAACAAGTGTCTCTAGCGGCAGGTTTTCTAACATGGCATTTTCTGCTAGTGTCAGCGTGATAGTTTGCTTTTGCTTATTTCGCGCTTCATTGTCACCATTTCTCGCTCGATAAAATCGATTAGCACCTGGGGTGGTTAATAAAGCGTGAGCATTTGGTTTAACGAGTGTCGTTAACGTGAGTTCGTCACCCGAGACTATGCCTGCGGGTGGATGTAGCAAGTAAACATGTGCGCAATTTGGCCCTTCAGGGTAGAAGGCTTTTTGAACGGCTAAAGGACCCCTACGTTTGATCGAGCTGAGCCGACTGCCTTGTTGAGTTTGGCTAAACTCAAGTGCAAGGCTGGCCTGCCATTGACCCACCTCATCAGGAAGCGTTTTTGCACAGCTAATTGTCATTACTAATATTTTCCTTGTTGTTCTGGTTTAATTTATACCGCTAAGTATTTGCCGACTAACTCGTCATTGAGCTCTACCATATCGCCAGAAGCGATGACTTGGCCTTTTTCCATTAAATGAAACTTTTCACCAACAGCGCGCGCAAAAGGTAGCTTTTGTTCAACTAATACAATTGTCATGCCTTTTTCGCGGTTAAGCTTTAATAAAACGTCTCGAATTAGCTGAACTATGTTTGGCTGTATCCCTTCATTTGGTTCATCTAGTATTAATACATCAGGGTTTAATACCAGTGCTCTAGCGATTGCAAGCTGCTGCTGTTGGCCGCCAGATAAGTCTCCGCCGCGGCGCTGTAGCATTTCTTTTAGCACAGGAAAAAGCTCGTAAACATCTTCTGGAATGGTTTTACTTTTTTGTCGTTTACAGTTCAGGCTGAGTTTTAAATTTTCTTCAACTGTCAATTGTGGAAATATATCTCGACCTTGCGGTACATAACCTATCCCTATTTCAGGGCGTTTCTCAACAGAGGCTTTAGTGACATCTTTACCATTTATGCTTAAGGTGCCTGTACTAACAGGCAGTAAGCCCATAATGCATTTAAGCAAGGTTGTTTTACCAACCCCATTACGCCCCATAATACAGGTACGTGAACCAGCCTCTATTTTCAGGTTCATATCCCATAAAATTTGTGTGCCGCCGTATTTTTGATTAACAGAATTAAGTTCGATCATAATTTATATACCTGCTTAGCCTTGTTCTTCGCCAAGGTAAACTTGGATGACATCTGGGTTAGATTGAATTTCTGACATGCTGCCTTCTGCCAGCACACTACCTTGGTGCAATACGGTTACTTTGCGCGCAATTGAACGAACAAATGCCATATCGTGTTCAACCACTACAACAGAGTGTTCACCCGCTAACGAAGTTAATAACTCAGCCGTGCGTTCGGTTTCTTGCGCTGTCATGCCTGCAACTGGTTCATCTACCAATAATAATCTAGGCTGAGCTGCGAGTAACATACCAATTTCGAGCCATTGTTTTTGGCCGTGAGATAGCGCCCCAGCTAGCTGCTTTTCTTGTGGGGTTAACCCTATGGTTTTTAATATTTCAGCAATGCGATCTTTTTGTTCGCTGCTTAGTTTGTGAAACAGTGAAGTAATAATACCTTTATCACCCGCAAGGCTGAGTTCTAAATTTTCGAACACTGTTAAATTTTCAAACACGGTTGGCTTTTGAAACTTTCTGCCAATACCCGCCCTGGCAATTTCCGCTTCGCTCAAGCTGAGTAAATCGACTTGTTGACCAAAGCTGACTTTACCAACATCTGGACGGGTTTTACCTGTGATTACATCCATCAAGGTGGTTTTACCCGCACCATTCGCGCCAATTAAGCACCTAAGTTCGCCATCATTGATATATAAATTCAAATCGTTTAAAGCTTTAAAACCATCAAAGCTGACGCTAACATCTTCCACATACAAGATAACGCCATGACGAGTGTCTGGATTAATGTTTTCTTCGGCTAGTATCGGAGAGCCTTGCTTCGGAGGCGTTGTTGTACCTGTCGTCGCTATCATGATTTCACCTCACTTTTTGTATCAGCTGTGTCAGCCGCTTTAGCCGAGTCTGAACGTTTAAATTTAGCAATTAATTGCGGCGCTAAGCCAGCTAACCCTTTTGGTAAAAATAGGGTGACTAGAACAAATAAGCCGCCCAGAGCAAATAACCAAGCTTCTGGCATAATTGCGGTAAAGCGAGTTTTAGCGTAGCTGACAACTAGCGCACCTATAATCGCGCCATATAAAGTACCTCGACCACCAATGGCAACCCAGATCACCATTTCAATTGAGTTAAGTGGTGAGAATTCCCCCGGATTGATAATACCGACTTGTGGCACATAGAGTGCGCCAGCAATGCCTGCTAATACGCCAGACACAACAAATATCCAAACCTTGTAGTTTTCTGGTTTGTAGCCAACAAATCGAACTCGACTTTCAGAATCTCGAATGGCGGTGACGACTCGGCCCATTTTTGATTTCACTATGTAATGACTAATTGCATAACCAATGGCCAACATCACAGCTGTGATAATAAAAAGCACGATTCGCGTGGTATCCGATTGCAATGAAAAACCGAGAATATCTTTAAAATCAGTTAAGCCATTGTTACCACCAAAGCCCATTTCATTTCTGAAAAATGCTAATAGTAAAGCGTAGGTCATAGCTTGGGTCATAATAGATAAGTAAACACCGCTCACTCTGGATTTAAATGCCATGCTGCCGAAGACATAAGCAAGTAAACCTGGAATCAGTACAACCATAACGGCCATCCAAATAAAACTGTCCGAACCGGCCCAATACCAAGGTAAGCTATCCCAGTTTAAGAACACCATAAAATCTGGTAATTCTGGATTCCCATAGACACCTCGGTCACCAATTTGACGCATTAAATACATCCCCATGGCATAACCGCCAAGCGCAAAAAATGCACCATGGCCTAAGCTAAGAATACCGCAGTAGCCCCAGACTAAATCGACTGAAAGAGCGAGTAGGGCATAACACAAGTACTTACCTAATAAAGTTACTGTGTAAGTACTTACATGCAGTGCAGAACCAGGTTCAAAAACTAGATTACAAAACGAGACATATAAAGTTGCGACAAATAAAGTGGTCACGACAAAGTGTAAGCTGGTCATTTTGGTCGCTAAGCTTTGTAAACTTGGCGGCAAAAAGCTAAATATAGATTGAGTTGAAGTAGTCATTAGTCTGCTGATCTCCCTTTTTGTGGGAATAACCCTTTAGGTCGTTTTTGGATAAAGAGCACCAAGCCAACCAGAACAATAATATTGGCTAATACAGAACCGGTTAGCGGTTCTAAGAATTTATTCATTGAGCCAAGTGACATAGCTGCAACTAAGGTTCCCCATAAGTTACCGACACCACCAAATACCACGACTAAGAAAGAGTCGATAATGTATGACTGACCTAAATTAGGACCAACATTGGTTAATTGGCTTAACACGACACCAGCAATACCAGCAATACCCGAGCCTAAACCAAAGGTAATGGCATCTACCCAGTCACTTTTAATACTTAAAGCACGCGCCATTTCTCGGTTTTGTGCAACGGCTCTAACATGTAAACCTAGTGGGGTTTTTTTCAAGATCAGCATCAAGGCAAAAAATACCGCTAATGAGAAAATGATTATGTATAAACGGTTATAGGTTAGAGAAAATATTGGGTTTATCTCTAATGAACCACTCATCCAATCTGGTGCCTGAACTTGGCGATTAAGTGGCGAGAATATAGTGCGGACGAGTTGTTGCAAGATTAAGCTAATACCAAAAGTTGCGAGCAAGGTTTCTAGCGGTCGGCCTTTTAAGTAACGAATAACACCGCGCTCTATTAAAATACCGACTAAACCCGAAACTAAGAACGCAGCAGGTATCGCCATAAATAAAGAATAGTTGATTAATTCAGGGAACATTTGTTGAATGACATATGTGGTGTAAGCACCCAGCATCATCATTTCACCGTGCGCCATGTTAATCACACCCATAACACCAAATGTGATAGCTAAGCCAATTGCTGCCAGTAATAAAACCGAGCCTAGGCTAATACCAAAAAATAAATTTTCAGCAAAGGAGTAAATGTCTCGCTTTTGTTCAATTTTATCTAAAGCTTTATTGACCGCCGTTTGTAGCGTTTTCTCTTGAGCTGATAGCGTTTCTCCCTCAGCGAGTTCTGCTGTTTTCTCAGTTAAGCTTTCTTTTGTTCTACTAAGCACGTTGTTCGCTGCTGGCTCTAAACTTTCCGCTAGCACGGAAACTGCTGCTATTTGTTCTTCTAGGCTGCCAAATTTTAAGGCTGCAACTGAGATGGCAACTTGAATGGTTTGAGTTACTGCTTCATCAGATTCTTTTGCTAAACGCTTTTTGAGTCTGGCTGTCGACTCTTTATCTGGATTGTCTAGAATTCTTTTAACCGCCTCCAATCTGACACTTGGGTCTTTATGCGACAGGTCGAGTAATGCTAAAACGCTTTTTATTTGGCCGCGGATTGAGTTGTTCGTTCTAATTTTCTTTAGTTTAGATTTAGTAACTGCTGGGTATTGCTCGTCAGTTAAAATGTGCCATTGGTCGTATAAACCTTCCGTATTTTTAACCACTCGAACAACTTGTTTATTGGCTCGAATATAATAAAGGTCGCCATTGAGTAAACTAGTTAGTATGGTTTTTATTTTAGGGCTTTCGGTAGCTTCAATTGTTTCGATTAACTTTGGTAGTTCGCGAAGACTATTTTTAGGTAACTTAGAGATAGCAGAAGTGAGTTCTGGGTTACTAGCAGTTGATTCTGCAAAACTGTTGCAGGGCAAAAGCATGCATAGAAGAAGGCAGCATATTCGCAACATTGCGGTATTCCTTATTGGGTGAAACAAAATTAGGTGCTAACAGTTTTAAACATAAGTATGTTTACCACTTGTCCGCGTTAGCACCTTATTTAATTAGCAGTTTTTAATTTAGCTTGGAGTTTGGAAGTTTTGCCCTCGTCCTTGGTCTGCTTTGCACTCGAGTTGGAGCAAGTGCAAAGCTAGTTGGGCATACTTCTCTATTATTATTGGGTTAATCAGTTAGAAGTTTTGACCTGAACACTTAGCCGTGGTCACATCAAAGTTGCCGCATTTTACTGGCGCAGTCCAATCTGAAATTAAGTTTTTAGAGCTAGGTAAGAAGTCAGACCAAGCGTCACCTATCACAGTATCAGGTGTTTCCCAGACAACTTCGAACTGACCGTCGTCTTGGATTTCACCAATTAATACTGGCTTAGATAAATGATGGTTAGCATTCATAACCGCAATACCGCCGGTTAAGTTAGGCACAGTGACACCTATGATAGCGTCTGAAACAGCATCAACTTCTGTAGTACCTGCTTTTTCAACCGCTTTTGCCCACATTTTGAAGCCAATATAAGTTGCTTCCATCGGGTCATTAGTGACACGTTTTTTGTCGCCTATGTATTTTTTCCAAGCTTTGATGAATTTAGTGTTTTCGTCAGACTCTACGCTTTGGAAGTAATTCCAAGCCGCTAAATGCCCCACTAATGGACTAGTATCAAAACCAGATAATTCTTCTTCACCTACAGAGAAAGCAACGACTGGAATATCGTCAGCTGAAATACCTTGGTTACCTAATTCTTTGTAGAAAGGTACGTTTGCATCACCGTTGATGGTTGAAACAACCGCAGTTTTCTTACCTTTAGAACCAAATTTCTTGATATCTGCCACTATGCTTTGCCAATCAGAATGACCAAATGGCGTGTAATTAACCATAATGTCTTTCTCTTTAACGCCTTTTGCTTTTAGGTAAGCTTTTAGGATTTTATTGGTCGTACGTGGGTAAACATAGTCAGTACCTGCAAGTACCCAGCGCTCTGCGCCTATGTCATTCATCAAGTAATCAACTGCTGGAATCGCTTGTTGGTTTGGCGCAGCACCTGTGTAGAATACATTTTTAGATGACTCTTCACCTTCGTACTGTACTGGATAGAAAAGTAAACCATTTAACTCTTCCAATACAGGTAAAGCAGATTTACGTGATACCGAAGTCCAGCAACCAAAGATAACGTCTACTTTTTCTTTAGCCAGTAATTCACGTGTTTTTTCTGCAAACAATGGCCAGTTTGACGCTGGATCAACTACTACAGGCTCTAATTTTTTACCTAATAGACCGCCGGCTTTATTTTGCTCTTCAATCATCATTAAAACTGTATCTTTTAATGTGGTTTCTGAAATCGCCATAGTGCCTGAAAGTGAATGTAAAACACCAACTTTAATCGTATCTGCGGCCATCGCCATTTGGCTGACTAAGCTACTCGCAATAATCGAGCTAGCGGCAACGAGTTTTTTAAATTTCATAATCTATTCCTCTACTTATTCTTATTCGATTAAAAAGTCACTAAAGCTTCAACTGCGATAGAGTCGCTGTCACCATTGGTGTCGCTGCTATCCATACGGTATTCAAAAACCATAAGTAGATTGTCGCTAATGGTTAAGCTTGGAGAGATAGTGATTGCACTACCATCATCGATAATAGCGCCTGCTGTTGTTTCAACTTCGTAGTCGTGATAGCGCAATGTGATACCCGCGCTGTCAAAAGCGTAATTCGCCATAAACAAGTAGCCTGCTGCGTCAGTCCCTATACCTGCAGTATTTTGTGAATCATTTAATTCAGCTGCTAACGTTAAATCACCCATAGAGTAGGCAGCCCAGATATTCATCATTTTTACAGACTCGCTAGAACCGGCAATGCTATCTACTGAGTAAAAACCTTTAATCGTAAAATCATCCGTTGGCATAAGAGCAATCATGGTTTCAATCGCTGGACTTGAAGGGTCTTTAAATTCACCTTCTAAATCACCTAGGCTATTAACAACAGAGACTGCTGCGGCAAAACCGTCGCCACTGTAAAGTGCTGAAACACCTTGTTGATAGCCGCCATAAAAATATTTAGCGTAACCTGTACCTGAATATTGGAATAAGCCTGTTGGTTCTTCTGTTTCCCAACCTGAATAGCTTAAGAAGCGACCTGCTTTAAAGCTTAAGCTGTCAGAAAGGCCGTAAGTAATAAAAGCTTGCTCAATATCTACTTCTTCCCCAGTACCATTATCTTGATATTCTAGGTCGACTTGAGCGGATAACTTGCTGTCGAAGTTATATAAAAAATCTAGTTCGAATTGGTCTAAGCCAAATGATTGCTCTGAACTGCCACCGTCAGGATCTGTATATGTCCAAGACATGTCGATAAAACCAGTCACACTTAGCTGGTCTGCAAGTTTAATTTCTGCATTTGCTGTCGAAACGTTACCCAAGGTTAAAGCTAATATTGCAGCAACTGGGGTTAAGCTAGTTAATTTTTTCATGTGGTTTTCCCGTTGATCGAATTCTTATAATGGACGCTAGTAAGTCGATTTGAACAACCAAGCAGCTTAGTATTGGGATTTGGCTACTCTGCTTAGCTGTTCAATTTCGACGTTTGTAAGTATCTAGTGTTTTGGGAAGGGTGAACATTCGCAAAATAGCGCAGTTATATACGTAAAATTACGCATATTTATCTTTTTACTATCTTGATATGCTCGCGGACGCACGGTCAGTTATCGTGCAAAATGTTCCCCGAGAATGGCTGGTCTGTTATTTGCTTGCTGTTTTTATATGCAATCTAAGTGTAGTTAAGCGACTGCATTGGGTTATGAATCGTTAAAAATTCAAGTCACTAATTGATAAGTTTGGTTTTAATGCAGTCGAATAAAAAAATCTTATTTGCTCGAAGAAGTTATAACAAGCTCGTTGCCAATGAGATGATGGAAGATTTTGCGCTCAGGTTCACTGCCAAGCGGGCTAGAAAGTGGTCGTCTACTTGGATAGCCAATACAGCTTTAGGCATAGTTTCTTTTTTAGTACTCGAAGCAATAGGCGGTGCTATCACAATTAATTATGGCTTTTACAACTCAGCTTGGGCTATTGGGGCACTTATCGCAGTCGTTTTTTTTGTTGGTTTACCTATTAGTTATTATGCTGCTAAATATGGCGTCGATATAGATTTGCTTAGCCGTGGTGCAGGTTTTGGTTATATCGGTTCTACTATTGCGTCTTTAATTTACGCTTCCTTTACTTTTATATTCTTCGCGCTTGAAGCCGCCATTATGTCTATGGCGCTCAATATTTTACTTGGGTTGCCCTTAGCTTTGGGCTATATAGTCAGTTCTTTAGTTGTGATCCCCTTGGTTACGCACGGTATCACTAATATCAGTCGTTTTCAGGTTTGGTCACAACCTGTTTGGATAGTGTTGCAAATAGTGCCTTTGCTTTACGTATTTAACCATCCAGATAGTGATTTTCAAGAGTGGTTTCAATTTACAGGTGAGTCGGGCGACACAGGGCAAAGTTTTAACCTTTTATTATTTGGTGCCGCATCTGCGGTTTTACTCTCACTTGTTGCTCAAATAGGCGAGCAAGTTGATTTTTTAAGATTCTTACCAGAAAAACCGAAAAAGCAACAATGGCAATGGTGGTTAGCTTTAACTGCGGCTGGACCGGGTTGGATTATTTTTGGTGCGGCTAAATTATTTTTGGGTTCTTTTTTGGCTTATTTAGCACTTAAACAAGGTGTTTCGATTGATTTGGCGGATGATCCCGCACATATGTATCAAATCGCATTCAGTTATGTGTTTGATACCCCTGGAATCGCGATTGTGCTCGCGGCTGTTTTCGTCATTATTTCTCAGCTCAAAATCAATGTCGCAAATGCTTATGCTGGCTCGTTAGCTTGGTCTAACTTTTTTTCACGTGTTACGCATAATCACCCTGGTCGAGTGGTTTGGATGTTCTTTAACGTCGCCATTGCTCTGTTATTAATGGAACTGGGTATTTATCAAACCATTGAAAGTATGCTGCAGGTTTATTCTGTTTTAGTCCTCGCTTGGTTGAGCTCGGTCGCGGCTGATTTATTGATCAACAAACCACTTGGTATAAGCCCAAAACATATTGAATTTAAACGCTCACATTTATTTGATATTAACCCTGTTGGGGTTGGCTCTATGTTTATTGCTTCATTTATTGGCTTTACCGCTCATTTTGGGTGGTATGGAGAAACAACCGAGGCACTTGCTTCTTATCTGGCGTTTGCTTTACCCCTGATTACAGTCCCCTTAATTGGTTATGCAACAAAAGGTAAATATTACTTAGTCGATAATCAAACTGTTGAGTTAGAGCCATTTCTAAAGTGTCATATATGCGAGAACAGCTTTGATCGTGAAGACATGACATTTTGTCCTGCTTATGGCAAAGCTATTTGTTCACTATGTTGTAGTTTAGATGTCAGGTGTGGCGACCAATGTCGTCCAGATGCGACGATAGCTGCACAGTCGGTTAATTTCTTTCATCGCTTTTTTTCGACTAAAACGCTGAAAAAATTTAGCTCGCCTTTAGCTCAATTTGTTGCCGTTACTCTATTTTTAAGTTGTATTAGTGCAGGGATTTTATTTTTAATTTATCTACAAATGCCAGCCGACGATATTGAATTAAAACAAGTTATTGGCATCACCTTAATTAAAATATTTTTTCTACTCCTGATTATTATCGGTATGGTGAGCTGGTTATTTATACTTGCAAGGAGTAGTAACAGGTTAGCGCTTAAAGAATTGAGATCACAAGCTAAAACATTAGCGCACGAAATATCTGCACATGAGCAAACGTCAATCGAATTACAACAGGCAAAAGAGATTGCTGAAACAGCTAACCAAGCTAAAAGTCGGTATTTAACGGGTTTAAGTCACGAGTTAAGAACACCACTAAATGTTCTACTCGGTTATGCTCAAATTCTTGGGCAGGATGAAGCAATTCCAGCCGCTAAAAGAGAAACAATTCAAATATTAAAACGTAATGGTGAGCATTTAGCGGATTTAATCGAAGGGCTGCTAGAAATATCAAAAATAGAAGCAGGCCGAATGAGGTTGCAAAGAGATGAAGTCAGAATTCATCCTATTTTAAATCAGCTGGTGGATATGTTTAAGTTGCAGGCAGAAAAGAAAGGCATAGTGTTTAGCTATCAATGCAGCGCATATTTGCCTCAATATGTCGCCACAGATAAACAAAGGCTAAGACAAATATTAATTAATTTGTTATCGAACGCGATCAAATTTACGCAACAAGGGAGTGTGTCCTTTACGGTTAGTTACCGTAACGAAGTTGCGTATTTTAATATTAAAGATACAGGCGTCGGCATATCGCAAGCAGATCAAGACCTAGTTTTTAAACCTTTTGAACGAATAACAACAGAGCAAACCCAAGCGATAAGTGGAACGGGTTTAGGCTTAACAATTTCTCGTTCTTTAGCCGAGTTAATGGGCGGTCAAATTAGCCTTGTTAGTGAGCTAAACAAGGGTAGTGAATTTACCTTAGCGCTTATGTTACCTAAATTAAACAATAAACATAGCGAGCCTGAATACGCTAAATCAAGGGCGGTTGGCTATCATGGGGACGTTAAGCAAATCCTAGTGGTGGATGACGATCCAAACCAAAGAAAACTGATGCAAGATTTACTAGAGCCACTGGGTTTTAATATCAAAACCGCCGAAGATGGCGTAAAGGCATTAGCCATATTGCAACAAGACGCGTTCGATTTAATTTTACTCGATGTCACTATGCCATATATGGATGGCTGGGCAGTTGCTAGGACAGCCCGCAAACGTAATTTTAAACAGCCTATCATTATGATTTCAGCCAATGCGAGAGATGTTAATCAAAGCACAGAGAATTATCATAATGATTACCTCACTAAACCAATTAATATAGATAGCTTACTGGGAAAAATTGGCCAATATTTAGACTTAGAGTGGCAGTATAAATATTTGGAAGGATCCTCTTTACCTAAAGAAAAAAGCAAAAGCATACCGGCCAAAGTGAAACCTGTGATTGCTAAAACGCAATACAAGGATTTATCTGCACTCGCTGAAATTGGTTACTTAACCGGCTTCAACGATAAATTAATTCAGTTAGATCAAGACTACACAATTCCAGATTCAATATTGGCAGATTTAAAGAAATATGCAGCAGGCTGTGATTTCCCTCGAATTAGCCAATACTTAAAAGGGTTAATGAATGAGCAATAAAATTAGTGATGTGGTATTAGTTGTTGATGATTCCCCAGAATCTCTCGGCATGCTGAATGTCGCATTAAATCAAGCTGGCTATACTGCTCTGGTTGCTTTAAGCGGGGCGCAAGCGCTATCTATCGCAGATAAGGTGCATCCTGATGTTATCTTAATGGATGGGGTAATGCCTGAGTTGGATGGTTTTGAAACCTGTCGCTTGCTGAAGCAAAAACTACCCAATGTCCCTGTTATTTTTATGACTGGCTTAACCGATATTGAAGATGTAGTAAGAGGATTTGATGCTGGTGGCGTGGACTATGTGACCAAACCCATAGCACCAGATGAAGTCATTGCCAGAATCAAAACCCATGTGCAAACTTCAAAACTTGCCTTAAGTGCTCAGCAAGCCTTAGATGATGCTGGCCGCTATGTGTTTTGTATCGATAATGCCGGTAACTTAAATTGGGCTACGCCGCATGTATATGAGCTGATTGAATCAATCGCTAATGTGAATGATAAACCTTGGATGCTCATGATGCCTGAGCTTAAAAAATGGCTACCCAATGCACAAAGTGCACCTCTAATCCTCACTTGCTTTACCCAAGCGGTTGAAGTTGCTTACCAAAGAGAACAAGACGGCAAGCATTTGCTGAGAATATCTCAAAGCCAGCCAAAGAAAACCGCCGCGGATTTGAAAGCCGCATTAGGCATTACTAAAAGAGAAGCTGAAGTTTTATTTTGGGTATCGAGTGCTAAATCTAATTGGGAGATCTCTCAAATTTTAGAAATGAGCCCAAGAACTGTGACTAAACATTTAGAGCAAATATATAAAAAGCTCGAAGTGGATAATCGCACCGCTGCTGCAGCTATTTCGATTCGTATTTTGGAAGGTGATTGAGTTTATTTACAACCTCGAAAAAGGACTAACAACATTATTGGCACCACTTCGTAAGACATGGGTATAAATTTGCGTTGTTCTAATATCATTGTGTCCAAGTTGTTCCTGAACGGTGCGAATATCAGCCCCAGCTTGTAACAAATGAGTTGCGAACGAATGCCTTAAAGTATGAGGTGTAACTCTTTTATTGAGTTGTAGATTAAGTGCAACTTTGCGAATGGCTTTTTGGATGGTTGATTCGTCAATATGATGACGGCGTAAATTTTGTGTATTGGGTTCGAAACTTAATTTATAAGAAGGGAATAAATAATGCCATTTAAATTCAAATGGTGCATTAGGGTATTTTTTGGCCAACGCAAAAGGTAAATTGACCCCTCTATACTCTTTATTTCTATACCCAAGCGACTTGAAGATGCATGTTTCAGAGCTATCACAGCGTTTTTAGTGCAAGGCATGTTAATGCAGGAATGTAGGCACCTTTCAAATTAACATAACGCAGTAATAGAAATGCTGTGAAGCTCCCAAGGGCAAGGCTAAAAAACATCTATACGGCGTTATTGATTTTGACAAGGGAATAACCATTACCTGCAATCAATGCCTTGTCTAAATGTTTTTTTATCTCTTGCTGAAATCTCGCATCTTCAAGTCGCTTGGGTATATATCCTGTAGATAAAAAGCTTTTGCAATATTCATTTGCTTTACTAACTCTTGATTTAATTCCGTCGCTAGAGTTACCCTTCTATTTTTAAAGCCCTTCGTGTTCCAAACCTCAATACATTGGTAGTCAAAATTAATGTCTTGAATTCTTAACCTTATAGCTTCCATTAAACGCAATCCGCTCCCATACATGATACTTGCGAGTAATTTTTGCGGGTTTGCCAGTTGATTTAAAAGCATAGAGACTTGCTGAGGTGTCAAAACCTCGGGCAATTTGGTGGTCTTTGCACTGCGATGAAAATTTAAAGTTAATTTTAACGGGCGTTTAATGATTTCTTTGTACAAAAAAACTAACGCGTTTAGTGCAATCGTTTGTGTACTTGCAGCTACCTGCCTTTGATTTGCTAAATAGCTTAAAAACGATTCAACATCATGCTCAGATAAGACATTAGGATGTTGATTTTTATTATATTTAATAAAAAATCGAATCCAATATAGATAGCTTTCAATAGTACGCTTTGCATATCGAAGCGTATGCATGTGCTCATATATAAATAATAAAAAGGGAGATTTAATATTCATAATAGTAGTAACTATCTGGACAGGCACTTATAGAACAACTATCTGGACAGGCACTTTTAGAAAAAGAAC
>NZ_KQ130499.1 GCF_001050375.1 Catenovulum maritimum
CCGCCTGTGGCGCTCGCAATTGAGTTAGAGATGCTGCCTGCATCGACAATCGCATCTTCGTCTGCTGCAACAACGAGGTCTACACTACCTTGGGTTTGGCCTGCCGCAATGGTGATGGTTTGTTCGTTCGCCAATGTAATGGTCACATCGGTATCGGCTGCATTGGTTAAGGTTGCGGTATAGGTAATGGTGCCGCCGGTTTCTTCTAAGCTATCGGTTGCTGACAAACTTAATTCGGTTGTGTCCACTGTATCCGTAATACGCGTCACGGCTGGCGCATCATTAAATCCAAGGCTAACAAACCCACCACCAGTTGCATCCGTTATGTTTGCTGAGATTGTGCTTTCATCTATGTAAACATCATCGCTATTGGCAAATTCGACATTCACACTAGCTGAGGTTTCGCCTGCCAATATGGTAATGGTTTCACCATTGGATAAAGTAATGGTGACGTCACTTTCTGGAACCGCTGATAACTCAGCCGTATAAACTATTGCGCCGCCCGCCTCAGTAAGAGAATCCGTTGCAGCAAGCAAGGTTACGGCTTGTGCTATTTCAGTCACCGCTGGCGTTTCGTCTATGATTAAGTTCTCGTAATTACCACCAGAAACATCATTAATGCGTGCGCTAATTTCACTCACGCCATCTAAATCTGCAGCGTTAACGTCAACGGTGCCCGTTAAACTACCCGCAGCAATCACGATACTTTGGCCGTTACTTAAATTGACCGTCAGTGGCGCATCTGATAATTGGTTTACACTGGCTGTGTAAGTAATCGTGCCGCCTTCAATCGCTAGCGCACTGGTTGCATCTAGAGTGAGGTTAGTATCTGTTTGTGTATCGGTAATCGCGGTTGTAACCGTAGTTTGATCAACCACTAGATTCTCAAAGTTACCGCCTGTGGCGCTCGCAATTGAGTTAGTAATTGAAGTTGCATCTACAATCGCATCTTCATCTGCTGCAACAACCAGGTCTACACTGCCTTGGGTTTGACCCGCGGCAATGGTGATGGTTTGTTCGTTCGCAAGCGTGATGGTCACATCGGTATCGGCTGCATTAGTCAGCGTCGCCGTGTAGGTAATCGTGCCGCCTGCTTCCGTTAAGCTATCAATTGCTGACAAGCTTAAACCTGTTGCATCGACCGTATCGGTAATCGCGGTTGTAACCGTAGTTTGATCAACCACTAGATTCTCAAAGTTACCGCCTGTGGCGCTCGCAATTGAGTTGGTAATTGACGTTGCATCTACAATCGCATCTTCATCTGCTGCAACGTTAAATTCAACACTACCTTGGGTTTGACCCGCGGCAATGGTGATGGTTTGCTCGTTCGCCAATGTGATGGTCACATCGGTATCGGCTGCATTGGTTAAGGTTGCGGTATAGGTAATCGTGCCGCCGGCTTCTTCTAAGCTATCAGTTGCTGACAAGCTTAATTCGGTTGTATCTAGCGTGTCGGTTATTTGAGTAATAACAGGGGTTGAATCAACTACAACATTGACACTAGAGTCAGTTGTCGCTTGTGTAATACTAGTTGATAACTCTTGTGCATCTAAAATGGAATCTTCATTTGCATCAACAACAAAATCAACACTCGCAGTTAACTCTCCAGCATTAATCGTAATATTTTGTCCATTACTTAACTCAATTAATAAGTCCTGATCAATTGCTGTATTTAAAGTGGCGGTATAAGTAATATTGCCACCCGCTTCGGTCACCACATCATTTGATGAGATACCGACAACCGCAACATTTTCGCCTCTAACAACAAGACTAGAATCTGAAGCCTGTGCAGTTAATAAACCGTCAGATACTTCAACGTCAATCCCTAAATCAGAAATATTTAGATCTGTATCTTGAAGTGCATCTACTCCAAGTTGAGTTAAAACTACTTGGCCACCGACAATCTCAAAAAATCCATTATCATTGTTCAATAAACTAAAAGTGAGTTCATCGCCGTCAACATCAGAGGCAACGATATTAGCAATCGGGTCACCAACTTCAACATCGTCAGCATTAATATCCAACGCATTAACCTGAATAATCGGAGCTTCATTAATCGCAATCTCAATTGTTGAGTCCACTACATTTGAGTTGCCTGCTTGGTCAATAAATTGAACGGATATATCATGGACCTGCTCTGATAACGTATTTAAAATATTATCAGGAAGGATCCAAGTGCCATCTTCATTGTTAATAGCTTGCAGCGTTTGACCATTAATCGAAACAACGACTATTGCATCATTATCATCTACGGTTCCGGTTACAGCTGGGGTTTGATCTTCAGTGACTAAATTATCAATTGTTCCTTGCGGTGCAATTGAATCAACAACAACATTACTGTTAATCGTAACTTGCTCACCATTAGGGTAAATCACGATAATTTGAATTACATTATTACCTTCGACTAAGGTGTAGCCTGGGCTAATGGAGAAAGTGCCATCGCCATTGTTTATGACATCAAATTCATTACCGTTAATGATAGCGACAGCTGTAGCATTAGGGTCATCAATTACACCACCTAGATCTGGGGTCTGGGTGTTAGTAACTAAATCTTGAATTTCTGCGGTATTATCTTGCGAATCAACGATGGAATTAATGACAAGCTCTGAAACTGGCACCGGGATAGAAAAATTAGTAAAAAACTCAGCTTCAAAACGGGTTGTATTAGTGTCAAATCCTGCAGAAGCTCTAGTTTCACTATTATCAGCTTCCACTGTGACGATTTCGTCAGAACCTCCAGAACTTTCATTACCTGCAGCGGTTGAAGCAATCTCTTCCGTGTTGCCTTCTAAAACAGCTTCTTGGATTGCGGCGATCTCATCATCTGAAGGCAAATCACCAGTAACGGTAGAAGCATCCGCATCTGTCATTTCAACTTCTTCGCCGTCTAGTTTTCTTAAAACTAGCTTTGATCCACTTTCAATAGTAATTATTTGACCTGCAGCTAAAAACGCACCTATATTTAACGCAACAGGTTCACCGTTTTGTATTAACTGAACGACACCCAAGACATCTATAATTTGTCCTGAATCTTTTAAAGTAATTTGACTCGCCATGTAACAACCCCAGATAGCAATACAACAAGCAAAATGAATTTCGCCCAGTATAAAAATTAAAAGATTAACCAGTTAAGTCTAGTCGAATAAAAAGCGATTGAATAGGGTTCAGGGCCATAGAAAAACTAGATTTAAGCAGGTTTTGCACAAAAATGTTAACTATAGCCACTCAAACAGTTCCAAATCCAGCTCAATACAAAGTATCCAAGCTAATTAGACTTTGCTATAATGTCGCACTTTTTAATTATCTTACGGGTTCAAATAGCTAAATTTGGTTTAAAAACCGACCAAACCAGCTAAAAAAATACCTTTGCCGGTTATTCTGTTCTTGTATTTTATTAAATAATGAATATGCTGCTATGCAGCAAAATTGGGCGCGTTCCCAATAATTATTTCGAATTTTCTAAAGATTTAGGTTGAAGAGGGAGTCACAAACTCTATGTGTTCAATTTTTGGTATTCTTGATCTAAAAACAGATCGAGCAGAGCTAAGAGAAACAGCTAAAGAGCTGTCTAAACTACTACGCCACCGTGGTCCTGACTGGTCAGGTATTTACGCGAGTGATAACGCAATTCTAGCGCATGAGCGTTTAGCGATTGTTGACGTGAATTCTGGTGACCAACCTCTTTTCAATCCTAATCGTACTCACGCATTAGCAGTTAATGGCGAAATCTATAATCATAAAGAATTAGAAAAAGACCTAAGCATAGATTTTACGTTCCAAACTAAATCTGATTGCGAAGTTATCTTAGCTAAATACCAAGAAAAAGGTATTGAGTTCATTGATGAATTAAAAGGTATGTTTGCTTTTATTCTATATGATGAAACTAAAGATGAATATTTAATCGCACGTGACCATATGGGTATTATCCCACTTTATATGGGTTGGGACGAGCACGGTAACTTCTTTGTTGCTTCAGAAATGAAGGCATTAGTACCTGTTTGTACTAAAGTTCAAGAGTTCCCACCAGGGCACTACCTGCATAGCGCTGATGGCGAATTACGTCAGTACTATCAACGTGACTGGATGGAATACGACGCAGTTAAAGATAACTCAGCAAATCCAGAAGACATCAATAAAGCATTAGAGAAATCAGTTAAATCTCATTTAATGTCAGATGTACCTTACGGTGTATTGCTTTCAGGTGGTTTAGATTCATCTGTTATTTCATCTATAACTCAAAAATTTGCTGCTAAGCGAATTGAAGAAGATGATGCATCAGAAGCTTGGTGGCCAAAACTGCACTCTTTTGCAGTTGGTTTAGAAGGTGCACCAGACTTAAAAGCAGCGAAAAAAGTTGCTGATGCAATTGGTACTGTTCACCACGAAATGACTTACACAGTTCAAGATGGTATCGACGCAATTAAAGACGTTATTTACCATTTAGAAACTTACGATGTAACCACAATTCGTGCATCAACACCTATGTACTTAATGGCGCGTAAAATTAAAGCTATGGGTATCAAAATGGTACTTTCTGGAGAAGGTGCTGATGAGATCTTTGGTGGCTATTTATATTTCCATAAAGCACCAAATGCGAAAGAGTTCCATGAAGAGCTAAACCGTAAACTAAACAAACTACACATGTTTGATTGCCTTCGTGCAAACAAAGCAATGTCAGCTTGGGGCGTAGAATCTCGTGTACCTTTCTTAGACAAAGAGTTCATGGATGTTGCTATGCGAATCAATCCTGAAGCTAAAATGTGTAAAAATGGTAAGCCTGAGAAAAGTATTTTACGTGAAGCTTTCCAAGACGGTTACTTACCTGATGAAGTTTTATGGCGTCAAAAAGAACAGTTCAGCGACGGTGTTGGCTATAGCTGGATTGACAGCTTAAAAGAGCATTGTGCGGCTAATGTAACTGATGACCAATTAGCGAATGCAGAGAATGTATTCCCACACAATACGCCAGATACTAAAGAAGCATACTATTATCGTACTATCTTCCAGGAGCACTTCCCACTACCTTCATGTGCAGAGTGTATTCCAGGTGGTAAATCAGTTGCTTGTAGCACACCTGAAGCATTGGCTTGGGATGAGTCATTCCAAAATATGGCTGACCCTTCAGGTCGTGCAGTTGCTTCTGTTCACAATGATGGTTACGAAAAACTGTAATCAAATTGCTGGATAATCAATACGAAAAAGCCCTGAAGTTTCAGGGTTTTTTTATTTCTTAACTCGCCAAATTTATCCCCTAGCAAGCAATATAAATCTAGAATATAAGAAGCGTTTAACTGGACTCGAATATAACGGTAGCAAATGCATAGCTTTGCTCATCTGACAAACTTATGAGGGATTTAACGACTTTTCCCTGAGCCAAATCCGATAATATTTTTTCAGCCTGCCCCGAAACAAGTAAGACAGGCTTGCCACGCTCGTCATTGGTGATTTCAAAATTTTGAAAAGAAACACCACAGGCAATACCAGTTCCAACTGCTTTAGCTGCAGCTTCTTTTGCAGCCCAGCGCTTAGCTAAATAAGCAATAGCCTGTTTATGCTCTCCAAAAATATTAAGCTCATTAGGTGTTAAGACACGTTTAGCTAAAGCGAGTAAGTTGGCATTATCAAAACGTTTAATTTCGACAATGTCATTACCTAAACCTAAAATCATTAACTTCTAGCATCTAACATAAGTTGAAGCATATCTCGAGTTGCCTTCTCAAGCCCGTCAATTGCGGCTCTAGCAATAATGGCATGGCCAATATTTAACTCTATCATTTGAGGGATAGCAGCGATTGGTTTAACGTTATGATAATTTAAGCCATGGCCTGCGTTGACTTTAATGCCGATAGAGTCAGCATAAGCAGCACTTTCGCTAATTCGCTTTAATTCAGCCATTTGCTCTGCTTCAGTTTCAGCATCTGCGTAGCCACCAGTATGAATTTCTATATACGGTGCTCCAGTTAATTTCGCCGCATCTATTTGTTGCTTATCTGCATCAATAAATAACGAAGTTTGAGTTCCTATAGCGGTTAATCTAGCCACAGCAGCAGTCACTTTATCAATTTGACCCGCTACATCTAAACCACCTTCAGTTGTTAGTTCTTCTCGTTTCTCAGGAACTAAACAACAGAATTCAGGTTTAATTCTTTCGGCAATTTTAAGCATCTCTTCCGTCACAGCCATTTCAAGATTAAGTCGAGTCTGGACAGTTTGAGCAAGTATATCTACATCTCTATCTTGGATATGGCGTCTATCTTCGCGTAAATGAACTGTAATACCTGCAGCACCTGCATGTTCTGCAACCGCAGCAGAATGAACAGGATCAGGATAACTCGTCCCGCGTGCTTGTCGAATAGTGGCTATATGATCTATGTTAACGCCTAATAAAATCTCTTTATTCATCGATTCATTCTCTTAAATAATTCTCTACTTTTAATTGGCTTACCAGCTAATAAATGATCAAGCCAACGTCGGGTTAATAATTTTGCCGACTTTAAAATTTCAACTTCACTAAAATCTCTTTCGCCAATTTTAGTGATGATATCGCCGGGAAAAATAGGTAAATTGAGCCAAGGAGCGACTTTACTGCTCCAACCTTGCTCTGGATAAAATTGATATTGCATGTCAGCTTGAATTGGTTCAAAGGCATCAAAGCAGGTGTCAAAATCAACACTTACCCCAAGCTCATCGATTAAATCAAGTTCGAAGTTACGCAAAACGCTTTCGAGTTCAATATCAGAAAGCTTAAGCTGATAAATCACTTGTATATACCAAGATAAGATTAACTCAGAGTGTAATGTTTGCTGCAGTAATTTAACCAAGAGTTCATTGATGTACAAACCACTGTATAATAGCTTGCCGGTTAAAATAGCCAGCTGGCTATCTAACTCATATTTATCAACAAAAAATAAATCGGCTCTACCTTGGCTAAGTTTAATTGTATATAAATTGAAAGGCTCAAATTTTGCTGAGTTTCGGCCAACTCGAACAATCGCAGTTAACCGCCCATCAAACTCTGTTAGCAACTGGCATATATAAGAGCCTTCGCGGTAAGCGCGGCTGTGAAGCACAACCGCCTTCTGCATTAGATTAGAAGTTATCGTCTCCATACCCTAAACTTCTTAATGCGCGTTCATCATCAGCCCAGCCTGACTTCACTTTAACAAATAATTCTAAGTAAACTTTACAGTCCAGCATGCGCTCAATGTCATAACGAGCATCGCTACCGATTGTTTTGATTTTTTCGCCATTTTTACCAATAACAATACGCTTTTGAGCATCTCTAGTAACCAGTATCGCTGCATATACTTTTAACAAACCATTTGGCTGATACTCAAACTTTTCAATTTCAACAGCAATATCATAAGGTAGCTCTTCACCTGTATTACGCATTAATTTTTCACGAATAATTTCACTCGTCATAAATTTAGATGAACGATCCGTAAAGTAATCTTCAGGGAAGTAAAACTCACAAGGCTCAAGACTCTCTTTAACCACTTTTTCAACTACATCAACCTGAGCGCCTTTTTCTGCACTAATAGGGATAATTTGTTGAAAATCATGCTGTGAGCCAAGAAACTGTAGATGAGGCAACAAAGACTCTTTATCTTTAACGTTATCAACTTTATTAATCAATAACACACAAGGTACGCCTGCTTGCTTAATTCGCTTTAATACCATTTCATCGTCTGGCAACCAATGCGTACCTTCAACTAAAAAGAGTACCAAGCTAACGTCTGCAATAGAGCTATGAGCAGCTCTATTCATTAAACGGTTAATCGCACGCTTTTCATCAGAATGAAGACCTGGCGTGTCAATGTAAACCGTTTGATAATTGCCTTCTGTATGTATTCCCATAACACGATGACGCGTAGTTTGTGGCTTTTTAGAAGTAATACTAACCTTTTGGCCAACAATTCTATTAATGAGTGTTGATTTGCCGACATTAGGTCGACCAACAATGGCGACTAAACCACAATGAGTATTTGGGGTCATAAGAAAACCTATAAAGAAGAAATACGATTAAGCATAGCGCGCGCAGCTTCTTGTTCTGCTTTACGTCTACTTGAACCTTTGCCTTTTGTTGTCAGCTCTGGTTCATTTAAGTGACAAGTTACGGAAAAAACTTGATTGTGATCTTTACCCTTTATTTCATCAACTTGATAATCTGGTAAGTCTAACTGCCTAGATTGCTGATATTCTTGTAGCTGTGTTTTAGCGTCTTTTTGAGCTTGGCCAGGTTTCAACTGAGCGAGTCGAGATTCATACCAAGCTAGAATAAGTGCTTTAGCTGTATCCATTCCAGCTTCTAAATATACAGCACCTATTATAGATTCAACTGCATCTTCTAAAATAGAGTTGCGTCTATGGCCGCCACTTTTTAATTCGCCAGGGCCAAGAATTAAATAATCACTTAATTTAAATTCATGTGCCAATTCAACTAAAGTTTCACCTCTAACCAAAGTGGCACGCATTCGACTCAAGTCACCTTCATTACATTTAGGAAACTGCACATAAAGTTGCTCTGCAATGACAAAGCCAAGAATCGAATCGCCTAAGAACTCCAAGCGCTCATTGTGTTTACTCTTAGCGCTTCTGTGAGTTAAAGCTTGCTGTAATAAGTTACGATCTTCAAACTGGTAACCTATTGCTTTAGTTAATATATTAAGTGTATCTATCATTACTTTTTAATTTCACTTGCGCCTGGGATTTTGCCTAAGCGGTCAAAACGAACACCCGACGGGACCCAAGATGGAAGAAAATCATCTTCACCACGTTCAAATTCAAAACTCATCCAAATAAAGACAGCTTTACCGACTAAATGGTTTTCAGGTACAAAGCCCCAGAATCGGCTATCGGTTGAGTTATCTCTATTATCACCTAAAACAAAGTAATGGCTTTCAGGTACGATCCATTCATCATTTTGGCTGGTTGAAGCTTGTTTATGAAACATAGATGACATATCTGGTGCTCTAAAATTCAATAATACGTCATGTTTAACACCTGATAAATCTTCAACAAATCGATCAAGTGGATATGGCCCCATGCTGAACTCACCGCGACTGACTAGTTCTTTCTGCATTTCCTGATATTGAGTTTGACACTCTGCACCAGCTTGGCAATTAGGTAAAATATAAACCTTTTTATTACGATAAATAACTCTATCACCCGGCAAAGCAACAACACGTTTAATATAGTCCAACGCTGGATTTTCAGGGTATTTAAAAACAGCTACATCACCACGAAGTGGCTTATCTGTCTCTAATAAGATACTGTTCGCGACTGGATTACGGATACCATAACTGTACTTTTCAACTAAGATAAAATCGCCAACCAAAAGCGTTGGCATCATAGATCCTGAAGGGATTTGAAATGGTTCATATAAAAATGAGCGCAAAACAAAAACGAAAGCGATAACAGGAAAAATAGATTCCGCAAATTCAGCGACAGGATGTTGAGGTGCGATTCTATGCTTAACTTCATCATCTAAATCTAGCTGAGTTGCTGCGCCAGCTGCTTCTAACTTTTGTTTGCGTTTTGGTTTCCATAGCAAAACATCTAACAACCAGATTAAACCAGTTGAGATAGTTAACACAAACAACATAATCGAAAAATAGTTGGCCATAATTTTTCCTAAATTATTTACCCAGTTTAAGGACAGCTAAAAACGCATCTTGAGGTACTTCAACATTACCCAATTGCTTCATACGTTTTTTACCTTCTTTTTGTTTTTGGAGTAATTTCTTCTTACGAGAAACATCACCACCATAACATTTTGCAATTACGTTTTTGCGTAACTGTTTTACAGTTGTTCTAGCGATTACATGCGCACCAATCGTTGCTTGAATTGCAATATCAAACATTTGACGTGGAATCAAATCTTTCAGTTTATCAGCCATTTCTCGGCCACGATATTGTGAATTGTCTCTGTGCGTAATCAACGCAAGCGCGTCCACTCTTTCGCCATTAATTAGAATATCAACTCGCACCATGTCTGATTCATTAAATTTAGTGAAGTTATAATCTAATGATGCATAGCCACGGCTGGTAGACTTCAATCGGTCAAAGAAATCTAATACAACTTCTGCCATTGGAATCTCATAAATCACATTGACTTGATTTCCATGGTAACTCATCGCTTTTTGTACTCCACGCTTTTCAATACAAAGCGTGATTACATTTCCTAAATACTCTTGTGGCACTAAAATATGACACTCAGCAATCGGTTCAAATATCTTTTCAATTTCACCAACCGAAGGTAAGTTAGATGGATTATCTACCATTACCTCTTCGCCGTTTTTCTTCTCTACTTTATAAATTACAGTTGGTGCTGAAGTAATCAGGTCTAAATCGTATTCTCTCTCTAAACGCTCTTGGATGATCTCCATGTGCAGCATACCTAAGAAGCCACAGCGGAAACCAAATCCTAAAGCAGTAGAGCTTTCTGGTTCATAAAATAACGAAGCATCATTTAAGCTTAATTTACCTAAAGCCTCACGAAGCGCTTCAAAGTCATCAGATGAAATAGGGAAAATACCAGCATATACTTGGGGTTTAACTTTTTGGAAACCAGGTAAAGCCACTTCAGAAGGGTTTTTAACCATAGTGATGGTATCGCCCACAGGCGCACCTAAAATATCTTTAATGCCCGCAATAACGTAACCAACTTCACCCGCTTTTAACACGCCGGTTTTAGTCTGCTTAGGGGTAAAGATACCTACATTATCAATTACGTGATCGTGTCCTGTTGACATAACACGCATTTTTTCACCAGCGCGTATTTCACCATTTTTCACACGAACAAGAGATACAACACCTTGGTAATTATCGAACCAAGAGTCGATAATTAATGCTTGTAGTGGCGCATCCGGATCGCCTTCAGGACAAGGAATTTGCTTAACTATAGTTTCAAGTACATCTTCAATGCCTAAGCCAGTTTTTGCTGAACATCTAACAGCGTCTAATGCATCAATACCAACGATATCTTCTATTTCTTCGGCAACTCTGTCTGGATCAGCTTGAGGTAAATCGATTTTATTTAGGACAGGAACAACTTCGAGATCCATTTCAATTGCCGTATAGCAGTTAGCAAGAGTTTGAGCCTCTACGCCTTGACCAGCATCAACAACCAATAACGCACCATCACAAGCCGCTAATGAACGTGATACTTCATAAGTGAAATCAACATGTCCAGGGGTATCGATAAAGTTTAACTGATAAGTTTCACCATCTTTAGCTGTGTAATTTAAGGTAACACTTTGTGCTTTGATTGTGATGCCTCGTTCGCGTTCTAACTCCATAGAGTCTAAAACTTGCGCTTCCATTTCGCGTTCAGACAAGCCGCCGCAAGTTTGGATGAGTCGATCGGATAAGGTAGACTTGCCGTGATCTATATGGGCAATAATAGAAAAATTACGTATGTGTTTGAATTTATTCAATTTATAAACGCTCTAAAACAATTCTTTGATACTAAAGAGAAGCAAGCTATTCAATAATAATTCGAGCTTTAAAATCAACTCTTTAGTTGAGATGAGGTATTATACCCAAACCGTTTAAAGAAGCTAGTTTCAGGCTATTTAAGCGAAAAAATAACCAATAAAATTATTTAATCTTTGCTGCATTCAACTTTATCAAAATTAAATGTTTCAACAACTTTGGGCATAATGGATAAAGCTTTAATTTTTTTGCTAAAGAAGTTAGCTAAATAAAGGCCTGAAATGATTCCAGATAAAGCAAACACTAATCCTATTAATTCGTGAAATGAAAAAAGGTTAGCGATAACCAAACCAACAAACATTCCGACTAAGGGCAAGAGATAAAGCAAGATAGAAGACCAAACTAAGTTTTGCTCTGGTATCGCAACTGTCACGGTATCACCAAGCTCGACTTTGTAATCACATTTCACCATGACGCGATTCGTTTTGGTTGTCATTAGCTGAGCGATAATACCGGTACCACAATCTTTCTTTTGTTGGCACTGGCCACAACTCGTCTTCACTTGAGTTGTTATCCAAATTTTTTGTGGCCCTGCAAAGCCTTCTACCACGCCTTTTTCATGCAACATAAACATAGCTTCCCAAAATAACCTAACTTTAATAATAACATTTTTAGACTGGGGTTAGCTTGTTCAAGTGCAATTCACCTTCAATTAAAAATTGAAGGTGAATAAAGGTTTAGTTCCAATAAATAGATTTTAGTAATTGATTAGCGGTTTTAGGCGGTATTTTACCGATTAAAGTAACTTCATACTCACCGATTTGATGACTGGCATAATGATTCGCACCCGAGCTAAATTCACCTATAGTGATTTTATCACCCGTATTCAATCGTCTTACATAAACAGAAAACCACACAACACCATCAGTTAGCATCATATAATCCACTATTTCTTTCTGCCCAAGCAAATAGTGTTGATCTGATTTCACTTTAGCAAATCCCTCTGGCATCCAGCCAATACTCCAATCTAATACCAGATGAGATTGACTTGGCACTAAATTGTAAGGTTCTGGCAATTCCGCTTTAGCAACTTCCGCGATTAACTCATTAGGCTCGGATTGTATTTGTAAATTAGAAACTTGTAGCTGCTCTAAAACTTCACCTTGTTGATTAATCAAAGCTGATTTAAGTAAAAGTCCCGATTCTTCGTGCAACCAAAGCCAATAATTAAAACGATTATTATCCTTAGCAATCACTCTGATAAGTCTTGCTGGCAAGCCTGCGACCCTACTTTTACCGACTAGATGAAAATCATACCACTGAGATATTTTCGAAATATCACTGCGAATAATTTCAGGAATAGGTCCAGCGGGAACATTGCCTTGAATAGTGTAAGCAAGTTGTTCAGGCTGCAAATAAGTCACATTATCGCCCCGACGGACAATTTGCTGCCCTGGACCATTTAGAGATGTCAGGACCTCTATTTCTTGGCCATTAATTTGACCATGATACCAGCGCCAAGGATCAGCTTTATTACCATGAACAACCACAAAAGACATTTCAAATTGTTGTTCACTTAGAGCAGTTTTCATCTTAGACAACCAAGTGGTTGCATCGTCATTGGCTAAAGCGCTAAAGCTAAAAAAAAGAGTCGCCAGAAACCATTTTTTTAAACAGTTTCTGGTCGTGTAGAAGTGTTTATTGATCAAGCTCAGGTTCTGCTTGTTGCAATTTAACTTGTTCTGCAGATATAGCATTAGTCTGTCTCGATTTTAATTGCTGAGCATGATCCATAATGTAAGCGTTAATTCGCTGGCTCTGCTCTGCCGCACTATACTGTCGGCTGGTCGGTATTGATTCAACCTGCTGCATACTAACAGGATCTAAACTACCGCCAATAGGAAATGTTTGTAATACAGGTTGAGGGACATGTACATCTTGTTGGGTTTCTGTCTGAAATCCGATGACCAAAGCCGCAGCAAACGAAGCTGCAATACCATACTGAGCAGCAGGCTTAAACCAACTAATAACATTTGATTTTTTATTGTCCGCTACTTCTTCATTTTGAGCGGTTACTTTGGCGTTCGGGGCAAAAGAAACCGGCTCTTTTTCAATCGCAGCAGCAATATTAGCCGCTAAATCTAAATTTAAATTGTCTGGTAATTCATTACGCATCGCATCACCAATTAAGTGATAATTGGCAAAGCTTTCAGACAAGCTTGCATCATGTTTCAGCTTATCAATCGCTTTACTATTTTCATCTTGACCATCGACTAATGCTGACACACTTTCTTTAACAGATTTTGAATTCATATACACTTCACTTTTACTGATAATTTTTTAAACTTAACCAGAGATTCAAATTAGATTTTCGGATTAACTCTTTGCCAACATAGGCTTTAAATTAGTATCTATAGCTTCGCGCGCTCTAAATATTCTCGAACGAACCGTACCAACTGGGCACTCCATAATATCGGCGATCTCTTCATAGCTCATGCCATCAATTTCACGCAACGTGATAGCGGTTTTTAAATCATTCGGTAATTGATCTATAGTTGCAAAAATTACTTTTTTTACATCTTCAGAAATCAATAAATTCTCTGGTGAGCTATTTTCACGTAGGCCATCTGCCGAATCGAAAAACTCTGCATCTGATACTTCAATATCATTAACCGCAACCTTCCGCGCTTGAGAGGTTAAATAATTCTTAGCACTGTTCACAGCAATGCGGTACAACCAAGTATAAAAAGCACTTTCGCCTCTAAATCCAGGCATAGCTCGATAAGCTTTAATGAAAGCTTCTTGTGCTACATCTGCAACATCACCTGGGTGCTTAACATAACGAGCAACTAAATTTGTTACCTTATGCTGATACTTCAATACTAATAAATTAAACGCTTGCTTTTCGCCACGCTGAACACGCTCAACCAATTGTTGGTCTGTTACATCTAAGCTCATGTAGGCTATCGCTCCTGTGTATTTATCTCGATATATTCGAAATAAGTCCAAGTCATTTTAAAGCCGATTAAAAGGCTTAAAAAACATGGTATAGTTGTACAATTAAATACATAGACTTTTAGTTACAGAAAAAGTTCTAAAAAATTAATTAAAATGTAAAATTAAACTCAACGAAGAGTTTCTGAATCATTGTATCAGTATTAGAGCAAATATGAGTAATCATCAAACCGAGCATAAATGTGATATTTTAGTTATTGGAGCTGGCGCTGCTGGATTAACCCTAGCGTTACGATTAGCTTCATCAGCCAATGTTATAGTCTTAAGCAAATCACAATTAAAAGAAGGCTCAACCTATTACGCACAAGGCGGTATTGCTGCTGTTTTTGATGAACAAGACAGTGTTGAGTCTCATGTTCAAGATACCCTCATTGCTGGCGCTGGTTTATGTGAAGAAGCTGCCGTTCGAGTTACCGCAGAAAAAGCCCGAGAGAGTTTAGAGACCCTAATTAGCTATGGTGTTCCGTTTGATACGGTCAAAACGGATAATGGCGAAGAGAAATACCACCTGACCAGAGAAGGTGGGCATAGCCATAGAAGAATACTACATGCCGCAGATGCGACTGGTAAAGCAGTACAAAAAACCTTAATAAAAGCTGTAACCTCACATCCTAACATTCATATTTTTGAACGCTACAATGCGGTTGATCTCATTACTGATGAAAAAATAAGACAAGCAGGAAATAGATGCCATGGCGCCTATGTTTGGAATCGCGATTTAGAAAGAGTAGAAGTTGTAAAAGCCAGCTCAGTTGTACTAGCAACAGGCGGAGCAAGTAAAGTTTATCAATATACCTCCAACCCTGATATAGCAAGTGGTGATGGTGTCGCTATGGCTTGGCGTGCTGGCTGTAGAGTCGCTAATATGGAATTTAACCAATTTCACCCGACTTGCCTATTTCACCCCGACGCAAACAACTTCTTATTAACTGAAGCATTGCGAGGTGAAGGTGCGTATTTAAGACGGCCTGATGGTACTCGTTTTATGCCTGACTTTGATGAAAGAGCTGAATTAGCGCCAAGAGATATAGTCGCAAGAGCAATAGACTATGAAATGAAACGCCTTGGTGCTGATTGCATGTACCTAGATATTAGCCACAAACCAAAGGCCTTTATCAAACAGCATTTCCCCAATATTTATAAACGCTGTAAAGAGCTTGGTATTAAAATTAACAAACAACCTATGCCTGTGGTACCGGCTGCGCATTATACTTGCGGCGGCGTAATGACAGACTTGTCAGGCCAAACAGATATTGAAAATCTATTTGCCATTGGTGAAGTTGCCTACACAGGTTTACATGGTGCGAATAGAATGGCAAGTAACTCGTTACTTGAATGTCTTGTATTTGCTGAAGCAGCAGCTAAAAAAATACTGTCTCAACCATACACTCAAGTAGATTCAATTAAAATTCCTGAATGGGATGAAAGCCAAGTTTCGGATTCAGATGAAGAAGTCGTCATTCACCATAACTGGCATGAACTAAGACTCCTAATGTGGGATTATGTAGGTATCGTCAGAACCGATAAACGTTTAGAACGAGCATTAAGACGAATTGAGCTACTCCAACAAGAAGTCCATGAATACTACTCAAACTTTAAAGTAAGTAATAACTTACTTGAACTAAGAAATTTATTAGATGTCGCCGAGTTAATTGTTAGATGTGCAATGCAAAGAAAAGAAAGCCGAGGGTTACACTATAATCTAGATTACCCTGATTTAGCGGATAATCCAAAACCGAGTATTTTAACTCCAAGAGCTAATCCGCATATATAAACATAACTAAAGATGAAATAAAGCTTAAATCTAGCCTTTATCTTAGATACAAAAAAGCCGATGAAATTTCATCGGCTTTTTTGTATCGAGTCTGAGATTAGAATTTAGCGTTAAATTCAATCCAAGATTTAGTTACGTTAAGTGGACGCGCAACATCTCCTGAGAAATCAGCATATTTAAGCGTTAAGCTATAGTTTTTGCTAATACTATAACCGACAACTATATCAACCTCACTACCTGCATCAGCACCACCATGATCTTCAGAATATGAATGGTAAACAGCCATAGCTTTAAACTTACCTTGCTTATAAGCAACAGAAGCAAAAGTATCTTCTAAACCATTATCTGGTGTTCCCAAGAATAAATCTGCCCAGCCATTAAATGCGTGTTTAGTTGCTAATGGTGTTGTAAATCCACCGTTACCACCATCACTGCCTAATAATTCGTAGCCTGCACCAAATGTAACGCTACCAACTTTATATTTAGCATCTAATGCTAAATAATCAGCATCAAAACTTCCTTGGCTTTGAGTTGCATATGAAGCATGTAAGGCAACACCACTAAACTTACCTGAATAGTCAATACCATAAGTATCTAAAGCATCTGCTGCACCCGCAAGCTCGTAGTTATAGAAAAAACCACTAACTGATTGAGTTTCGCTTAATTTATAAGTTGCTAAGAAATTATGTGCATCCACATCATCATTCTTATCTCTAATAGTATTAACATTAGTTATATACGAATAATCGACAGACACATCACCGAAAGTTGCTTGAGCGCGCAAACCATCAAATGTTTGCTTATTTTGACGCCAGCCAACATGACCGATAAATCTTTGATTTAGGTTAGTAATGGTTTGACGACCATAAGTAATAGCGTAACCATCAGCAGCATACTTGATATTTGCTTCATTAATCTCTGTATACTCATCATCAGCTACAATGTGATAAGTAGGATCTGATGTAGTCAATGCATAATCGTCAATAAAAGCAGTATTATTATCTAATTGAACAAAAGCAGTGAAGCCTGAAAACTCGGCTGTTTTGTATGAAAGGCTTGATTTTAAAGTACCTGCTTTAGCGTATTTAGCTTTTCCAGGGTTCTCTACACCTTCGTATCTTAAACGAAACGCAGCGCTTGCCTTACCTTCAGTAAAAGCGTCGGCAATAGTGTCCGCAGCATAAGTAGGGGCAGAAACAGCAACAGTGCTGATAACAGAAGCTAATGTGATAGCTAGTTTAGATTTTTTAAGTTCCATAGGTCACTCCAAGTAACATTTAAAATTAATAAATAGTTTGTAGAGTGATGTCGGATGTCTTGACGCGAGTTAAATTTAAACCTAATTAACCTTTAGGGTCAAGCTTTTTATTTTATTTTTATATTTATTTTTCAATTGGTTATAGTAAATACAGGAAAGCAGAGACGGCAAAAACACCTTAACTTTTATAGCTAAGGTGTTAGGTGGAAGAAGGACTAATTCTTGTCGAATGGCCAAGTACTTGATCGGCTCTGCCAGATCGTTTTAGCTTGGGTTAACGCCTCTTCAGCATCAAGTTGTTTTAGCAGAATGAGTACAATCGCCATTGTCCCTATTACTGCTTGTTCTCCGTATGGATTGTCAATTTCATTAAGCCAAAACTGTTTTAATTCAGCTAAATTCAATTCCCTAGGTTTAATTTGCCAACCTTCTAATAAAGCGGGCATTTCAACTTCAGAGTTAACGCCACTACGCGAACTATGCACTAACACTTTGCGTTCGGGGTTAAATTCTACTTCACCACCTTCGCCACGAAAGCACACAACATGCTCATCATTGCACAACTGTGCGGCAGCAACATGTCTTAAATCAAAGTTTCTGTGATGTACACCATGCAAACTATGATTTGCTTTAAAAGGATTCAACATTCGTGCCAAAGTGTTTGCTGGGGAGCGTAAACCAAATAAAGCTCGTAACTGAATTAAGTCGTCTAGCTTGGGATGAATAGTAGCTAAGTCTAAATAACTAAAACCAAACTGGTTTAACTGCTGTTCAACTTGCTCTGCACTTTTAGCTGCAGTGAAGCCAAAGAATGCTAAAGCCTCTTTAATATATAAACGATTTGAATCAGGTTCTGAAGTGCCGTGTATCGTAATTTTAATACCAGACTGACCCAAAGCCATAATAGCCAACATAAACCAAGGTAAATGACGCCTTTTACCTGCGTAACAGCCGATATCGAGATCAGCTTGTATCTGGCTAAATTCAGGCTCAACATATTCGCGACAAGCCTGAGTAAAACCCGCTAACTCTTCAGCGGTTTCTTCACGCACTCTCAGCAACATTAAAAATGCACCTAATTGCTCAGGTAATACCTTACCTTGGAGTATTTGTGACATGGCATCATAGGCTTGCTGTTGTGAAAGCGTTTTTCCTGCACGTTGGCCACGGCCAACCATATTAATATAATCTTTAAAAGGCGTTGTCATCATGGATATTCTTAAAAGAAGCTAAAATTGAAATGCAAAGTTATTAATCAGTAATCTATTAAGCAATAACTAAAAAGCTTATCGGTTTGCTTAAGTTTAATTATGCTAAAAATACGTGAGTTAGTCGATTTAAGTTTTGCTAAAACGAAAAAAAGGGCTTGCGCCCTTTTTATATAAAAGTGTATTTATCGAATCATCAAACGATATTAAGCAACCGCTGCTGGACAATGTGATTTAATCAATCCAGATAAGTCAGTTTTACATGAACCACAATTAGTACCACACTGTAATCGCTCACCTAACTTTTCAACCGTGTCATCACCATAATCAACGATAGCTTCTATGATTTGCTTTTCGCCTACTTGGAAACAGCTACAAATTTGGCGGCCTTTAGCGACTTCAGGGGTTGGGATTCCTGCAACTAACGCTTTAATTTCAGCTCTATCAAAGGTTTCTAAGTTATACATTTCAGATAACCAAGTCATGTCTTCGGTAAACGGAGTTGCTTGAATATAACAAACAAACTCTAAACCAGATTCGCTATAACAAAATACTTTAAATGAATTATCTGAGTTATTTTCAACTCGAATCCACTCACCATTAGCGTTAGCTCTTTGTTGGCACCAATCTAACCAATCTGTCACTTCACCTGTACCAGCAAAGCTTAATTGATGTCCAGCACTATTTGGTGCCTTAACCCAGTATTCTGTATCAGCAAAAACAGCATGTTTACTATATGAAATAGCATAAAAATCAGCTTGATAAGCTTCTATTTTGACCGCAGCATGTTTTAATTCTGGCTGACCTGAAATCGGATCAACTGCTGGTGCATATAACACATTAATATTTGAACGAGATGCAAATTGTTTAGTCCAGTGCATAGGTGCAAACAACTCACCTTTACGCTGACCTGAATCAATTTTAACTTTTAATAAAGTGTCACCAAACGCTGAACTAATCTTAGCAATTTGGTTTTCTTGAAGCTGATACAAGTTCGCATCATCAGGGTGCATAGCAACAAAAGGTTCGCTAATATGCGCAGTTAATTTAGCCGCTTTACCTGTGCGAGTCATAGTATGCCACTGATCTCTAATTCGACCTGAATTGCATACTAATGGATATTCTGCCGAGGTTAACTGCTTAGGAGCCTGCGCTGTCACGCTAATAAATTGGGCTTTGCCTGATGGCGTGAAAAATTTACCATCATCGAACATACGTGCTCTACCTTGCGGATAAGCTGCATTGACTGGCCATTGAATTGGACGGAATTTATCGTATTCAGCTTCTGATAAACCAACTAAACCACTGATATCAAAATCACGCGTCCCATTGTTTTCAAATGCAGATAAACGTGCATGTTCGTCGAAGATTTGATAAGGGTGTTGATAATCAAAACCTTGCTCAAAGCCCATAGCTTTAGCGACTTCGCAAATAATTTGCCAATCATGCTTAGCTTGACCTGATGGCGGTAATAAACCACGTTGACGTGAAATACGACGCTCTGAATTCGTCACTGTACCATTTTTTTCAGACCAACCGGTTGCTGGTAAGCGTACATCAGCCCAAGCCGAAGTATCGGTATTTTCATTGCAGTCTGAAACCACAACGAGTGGGCAATTTTTTAATGCATCGGCAACTGAATTACCATTCGGTAAACTAACTGCTGGGTTAGTTGCCATAATCCAAACGGCCTTAATGTCACCATTTTGGATTTTTTCAAACATATCCACTGCTTTAGCGCCCATCTCTGTAGAGATAGTTGGCGACTGCCAAAAACGTTGCACCAAATCAGTGTGTTGTGGATTTTGAATATCCATATGTGCAGCTAGCATATTTGCTAAACCACCCACTTCACGACCACCCATAGCGTTTGGCTGGCCAGTAATAGAGAAAGGTCCCGATCCAACTTTACCTATCTTACCTGTCGCTAAGTGACAGTTAATAATAGCGTTACATTTATCAGTTCCTTGGCTGGATTGATTTACGCCCATGCAATAAAAAGTAATTGCAGAAGGACTATTTACAAATAAAGCGAAATAACGCGCCAAGTCATCAACATCGACATCACATATTGCTGCAGTTTGTTCTAAACTTGCTTGCTCAACACTTGCTAAACAAGCATCAAAACCTTCAGTAAACTGCGAGATGTAATCTGTATCTAGTGCTTGGTTATTCGCAATATAATGTAATAAACCATTAAACAACGCGACGTCAGTGCCGGGTTTAATGGCTAAATGAATATCAGCCAACTCTGTGGTTGCACTCTTACGAGGATCAACCACAACAACTTGTAAATTTGGGTTTAATTTTTTAGCTCGCTCCATACGCTGGAACAACACTGGATGTGTCCAAGCTGCATTAGAGCCAACTAATACTAATAAATCTGTATCTTCTAAATCTTCGTAATTACATGGCACAGTATCTGAACCAAATGCACGCTTATAGCCTGCTACTGCAGACGACATACATAACCGAGAGTTAGTATCTATATTGGCCGCACCGATGTAACCTTTCATCAGTTTATTGGCAACATAGTAGTCTTCTGTTAATAACTGGCCTGAAACATAAAACGCCACAGCTTGTGGGCCATGTTCATCAATAACCTGTTTAAAACCAGAAGCAACATGGCTAATAGCCTCATCCCAAGAAGCAGCCGAATCCCCTATCATAGGCTGCAGTAATCGCCCTGACACATCGTTTGTCTCTAATACAGATGAACCTTTAACGCATAGTCGACCGAAATTTGCGGGATGCTCAGAAGAACCATTGACTTGAGTTAGCGTCATAGAATCCATGTTTACATCGATTCCACATCCAACACCACAATAAGGACAAGTGGTTTGTTTTAATTTTACTGCTGTATTCTTCATTCAAATTCTTACCTAAATTTGGTTGAGTCTCCGCCATTGGAGCCATCAACTAAAAATGCTCAAGATGATTTCTTCTATTGCATCCCACCATCGGACGGAATATCAAAAGCAAAAAACACACCAAAAACAATAACCAGTTGAATATAAAGATAAAAATAACATAACTAAACAATTTCATTAGATACTCGGCTAAAACCTCTATTTATTTGCACCAAATTGGCGGTACAAAAAATATTCAGGTTTAATTCAGCATCAAACCAAAACAATAAAAAATGAAGGCTTGTTATAAAATGAGTTTCGTCGGAACTAACGAAAAATCTGTTAAATTTTTAATTGTCTACGCTATCACTTTACTTTTGTAAATTAATTGAATTAGCAAGGGTTAGAAGCATAAAAGACAAAAAACTTCATAATAAATAATAGCTTAAGAAATTATTTTTTATAATTCAATTTGCCAATTTTATATTCTAGCGCTAAAGTAATGCTCATATTTATCGTGTTTTACACAGGTTGTACGTTCAAATAAAAGCGAATAAAACTATTGATACTTAATTTGGACGATGTAATGCAAAGGACAATAAAATGGCTCAATCTTCTAATGATAAAAGATGCAACGATGACTGCCCTATCAAACATACTTTATCTATGTTTCAAGGAAAATATTCCGCTTTAATTTTACGAGAATTACTTTCAGGAACCAAGCGCTTCTCTGTATTGTTAAAGAAAATTCCAGGAATCTCTTCTAAAACGTTAAATGAAAAACTTAAGCAATACACTCAATATGGTGTAATTACACGCCATGCCTATCCAGAAATTCCACCTAAAGTTGAATATTGCATTACAGAAAAAGGTAAACAACTTGAACAGGTGATCATTGAGCTTCATAAATTTGGCTTAGACCAAGTTAATCAAAAAAGTACCCAAGCAAAATCTCGACGCCGCATGAGTGACTTTGATACCGAAGCCAAAGGGGCAAAACGATTTGGTCGTCGGGCTGTCGATATTAAAGCCAGAGCGGCCAAAAAAATTGGCCGTCGTAATTCAGATATAGATATCTCAAACTTGTACTCAAACGAGTAAGCTTGATTCCTTAGTTAGATTTAACTTTATAATACAATTACCTAATGCCTTTAAAAAAGCTGTGTTGTCCGCTTCACTGCCAATCGTGACACGGATATACTCAGGCATTTGGTAACCTGTTAAATCTGCAACTAATATATTCTGATTTTTGAGCTGCTGGGTCACTTTAGTTGCCAAGCCAACCTCAACACAGATGAAGTTTGTCTCTGATTCAATGTAATTGAGATCAAGCTCAGCTAAACCTAAGCTCAATTGCTGATACCCCAAATGATTCTTAGCTACCGTCTGTTTTAAAAACTCTCTTTCTCGCATTGCTTCACTTGCTGCAATTAAGCCTAATCGATTTAAATTAAAGGGTTGGCGAACTCGATTAAGTACCTCTGCAACTTCTGGATGCGAGACTGAATAACCAACTCTAAACCCAGCCAAACCATAAGCTTTAGAAAAAGTCCTAACCAAAATCAAATTAGGGTAACTATTTAATAATCTAACGCTATCAATTAGTTGAACCGTTTCACTATATTCAAAATAAGCTTCATCGAGTACAAGTATGATGTCCTTTGGTAAAAGGTCTAAAAATTGTAGTAAGTTACTTTTCCCGACGACAGTCCCAGTTGGATTATTTGGATTGGCGACAAAAATAAGCTTAGTTTTGTCGGTTATACTTTGGTACATGGCTTTTAAATCATGCTGCCAGCCGTTAGCTTTCACCATAACGGGCTTAGCACCCGAAATTTTAGCTAATAGCGGATAAGCGGCAAAAGCATACTGGGAAAACATAATCTCATCACCTTGTTGGCAAAAAGCTCGTGTAATCAAATCAAGCACATCATTTGAGCCGTTACCTAAAGTGATCTGAGCCTTATCGACCCAAAGCATATTTGATAAAGTTTTCTTAAAGTGATCTGCTGTTGCGTCAGGATATAAGTAGGCACTTTCTATTCCATTCGCAATAGCAGCTTTAACTTTTGGGCTAATACCAAAACGGCTCTCATTGGCATCTAATTTAATCATTTGCCTAATATAGCTAGATTCAGGCGAAGCTGGATAAGCTTTAACATTGACTAACCATGGGTTTATTACTTTTTCTATCATTGTCATTGTGTTACTCCGTTAACTTAAGCTAACTCTTTGTACGTTGGGTAAATCATTTAAATCAAAATCGATATCCACTTGGCAAATTAACCCCTGACTTCGCTGCATGATATTGCTACCTCTCAATGCTGGCATTATTTGACCATTTTGAGTTTTGCCTATTGCGCACCATAAAATTTCGACTCTGTCACTATCGCCATCAACCTGCTCTGGACATATCTTGATCTCATCAAACTGATCTCCCAGCTTTTGGAAAAACTGCTCTATATTTAAGATTCCCTTAATTTCAGATGTTGCGAAAGGATCATTAAAAACAGCGTCATCTCGAAACAACTTAAGTAAATCAGTCATTTTCTCGGCATTCAGTAATGAAAAATAATATTCAGCAAATTCAGCTGCTGACATCTGCTTAATTCGGTGCCATTTTTTTAATTTAACAACTAAATTAACCAGATTAAGTAAAAGTATGATTGCGCAACTTATACCAACAAGCTTAAGGGTTTGGCTCGCTTCAGGTTTTGTCACCATCAAAAAATAAACCAGTCCAATTAAAGCGATATTTGAATAACCAATTGCAGGTACTCGCCGCATTAAGCTCCTTTTTCCTTTACGCCCTACGACTAAAAAATAAAAAATTAGCCACGAGTTAATAAAGATGACCAGTGTGATAACTTCAGCCCAAAAGAGCCAGCTGGGATTCAACCAAGGTTGTAGAAGATAAAATTGATACTGGTTAGCGAGTAAAAGGCCAGTCGTGATCGTGGTTATTAAGCCGCCCATAATAAAGACACATTTTAAAACAAAGACTGTATCTATAATGCCAAGAACTGTATGCAGATGATCGGCTCGATTCGCTCGATTTCCCCAGAAAGGTAAGGTCGCAGCAGTACCTAACCACAATGCGGAGAAAAGTACGTGTATGTATAGCAACATTGTAAGTTTCCTAATTAAACACAAGTTTAGTGGACTTAGGCTGACCTAAATTCCACCCACTAATGTCGTCGCTATATTTAATAAATACGCCAATAACACTAAAGATGCAAAACCTTTTTACAAAAAAATTTATCTCCAGATATGAAGAAAATAAATTTAATTTTTTTTCTTCTAGCAAAGTATTAGCAGAGCAATTTCTTTACTTTTTTCCACTATCGACACTATTTGAAACCATATTGTCAGCTTAAAAATGGGCTCATATACTGGATTGAGTCGTCGCTGACCAACAAACAAAATTTATACATTGAGTTCAACATTTAGTTATTTATGGCTGTGTTTTATCAAGCTTTATTCACTAGCTTATGGACTCAAGTAATACAAAGAAATCGTATTTACAGAGAAATGAAAAATGGAAATTGACCAGTTTATCGATGCTGTAGGCCTTGCTTGTCCTATGCCCATATTAAAATTTAAGCAAAACACAAAAACGCTTGCGACTGGTTCTATCGTAAAAGTAACAACAAGCGATCCAGACTCGGTGAATGATTTTAATGCTTATAGCAAACATAAAGGCTACCGGATCATAGATAGATCGGTTGGCAGTAATTTATTTGAGTTCATCATTCAAATATAGCTAAGGATCAATCATGCAATCAGGTAAAGCTTTACTCAATCAAATCAGCCAAGCGTTTTATGGTGCAGATATAAAATACCAAACAATAACTGGCAAAAGCATAAAGCGGATTTATTTGGATTCGGCTGCTAGCTGCCTAATGTTAAAACCAGCGTTTTTAGCTAGCACTCAATATTTACCTCATTATGCCAATACCCATAGCGAAATACATAACTCTGCGATTGTTTCAAATCAAATGTACGATTGGGCAAAGCAGACAGTATTAGCTTTTGTTAAAGCCGATCCGAAGCAATATAGCTGTGTGTTTATTGGCAGTGGCGCAACAGGTGGGATCAATAGATGTGCCCAAATTATGGCTAATATACGCCCGAATAAAACAACAGCACTTGTCTCTTTAATGGAGCATCATTCTAACGATCTGCCTCATAGAAAATACAACAAAAAAGTAGAACATATTGAATGTGAAGATAGTGGCATAAACCTAGGTTCGGTTTGTATTAAAGACCTAGAACAAAAACTGATTAAGCACCAAGGCCAAGTTAACTATGTTGCCATTACAGGCGCAAGTAATGTCACAGGTATTTTAAACCCGATAAAAAAAATTAGCGAAATCAGCCACCAGCACAATGCTCTAGTGATAGTGGATGGCTCTCAAATGTTAGCTCACGCCCCTATATCACTGACACGATCGCAAAATGATCCGACCAGTGCGGATATTGACGCTTTAGTTTTTTCTGGACATAAAATGTACGCTCCGGGCTCACCTGGCGTGTTAATTATCAAAACAAAATTACTTGAGCAAAGCCAACCTAACCAAATGGGAGGCGGCATAGTTTCGCAGGTATCTAAAGGTCATTTCGATCTCATAGACGATTTACAAGCCAGAGAAGAAGCAGGCACGCCAAATATTTTTGGTGCTGTCAATTTAGCAATGTCACTAAATGTGTTGAATAGAATCACTATGACTGAAATCGCTCACCACGAGAGCGAATTATTAAAATATCTGTTTACTGAGCTAAGTAAAATCGATGGCCTTAGTATTTACGCCAACCAAGATTTAGCCAAATATCCAAGAACTGCTACTTTCTCTTTTAACTTAGCCGGTATAGATCATGCGTTGCTAGCCGCCATTTTAAATGACTATTTTAATATTGCGGTCAGGAACGAATGCTTCTGCGCTCACCCTTATGTCAGAGAGCTGATTATAGATCAACTTTGGGAACTCGATCCTGATTTACCAAGCGAACAAATCGAAGCTAAAAAAGGCATGGTTCGAGCAAGTTTCGGCTTAAATAACACTATTACAGATGCAATCGAGTTAGTTAATGCGCTCACTCAGATAGTTCAAAACCCAACAAAATATACAGCAGAGTACGAATTAACCCAGTCCCAAGGTTACCAACATAAAACTAAGCAAACCGACTGGCGAAGCTTATTTTGTCCAGATCAAATGCTAAACCAATTACTAAGTCAACAAACAGACCCACAACATTCTTAAAACAAGACACTCAGCAATCAACAGAGGATCATACAATGACAAGCCTAGCTACACCCGAAAAACACATTGAAGCTGTCGATCATAATGAGCTGATCAATGATTTATACCCTATCATAGATCACCCTCTCTATGGCACAGTCACTAGTTTTAAACAAACGCCTTACTTAATGCCAGCCCAACTCGCTGACTTTACCAACGATACTGATTTTTCTGCAGAAGCAACTAACTTAGAAATATGCCCTGCTTGCTTTTTCAATACTTCAGGTACAACCAACCGAAGTAAAAAAATACCTTTTTCTGATGCGGACTTAGAAAGACAAAAAATACACGAAAAAATTGCACTCAGTAAATTAGGCATGGGTAAAGGCGACGGCGTTATGTCATTAGGCGCACCATTACCAAGCATATCAGGCTGGGCTATTGTCAATGGCAGTGAAGCAACAGGCGCAAGAGCCATTAATTCATCACAGATTGACTATGATGAAATATTTGAAAAAGGCCAAGCGGATCAAGTTACCTTTGTCATAGGCACACCTTTAGTTGTGAAAGAAATAGGCAAAGCCATTGAAAGTGAATTTGGGCCACTAACAAAGGTGTTACCAAATTTAACTACAGCCATTATTTTTGGTGATGTATTACCCGATGCTTTAAGAGCTGAATTAAAAGAATTATGGGGCTTTAAAAACATCTACAGCTTATACGGCACAGTAGAAGCAGACGTAGTCGCGACAGAGTGTCCAAATAAACTGGGTGAAATGGAGCTCATGTCTGAGCGCCTATTATTTGAATTTTTACCTGAATTTGAACTCGCCAAAGAGCGCCAAAATAATTTATATACCGCACAAGCCAAGCCAATTGAACAAGTACAAAACGGTGAATTTGGTGAAATATTAATTAGCGATTTAAGCCGCGATACCTTGCCACTCATACGTTACCGAATTGGCGACATCATCAAGGTAAACAGAGCAACTGGCATACACAATGCCGAAAAGCCGAGTATTTCCGTTTTAGGCCGCAGTAAAAACACTGTGCTATTAGACGACATTGCGCTGTATGAAATGCAACTAGATAACGCAATTAAATCTTGGCTAGGAGATGAAATAGTTGAGTGGCAATTAGAGCAAACGTCAAATGCCAAACCACAGCAATATCAACTTAGAGTTCAATTAAAAAGCAAATCAATTGAAGCCAAACATCAACAAAGCTTTTATCCACTTTTAGCGAGGCAAAGACCTGAACTAGCCATGCTGAATTTAAAGCAACATATCAAAATAGAACAAGTAAAAGCTTTTAGCCAGATTGAAGTAAAAGGCGATACCAAAGCGCAACGCATCATACTGTTAACTAAATAAGAGATAAAAATCATGAATCAATTTACTCAACATAAGTATGTCATTTTAGGTGGTGGTCCTGGGGGATTACAACTAGCTTATTACCTAGAACAAGCTAACCAAGACTATATTGTGCTAGATAGTGCTGATATTGCAGGCAATACATTTGCTCACTTTCCACGTCACAGAACCTTAATATCTATCAATAAACGATTTACTGGTAGTACAGATCCTGAATTTAATATGCGTCATGATTGGAACTCATTACTATGTGACGATGACCAATTTCGTTTTAAAAATTACGACAAGCAATTCTTTCCTCATGCTGATAGCATGGTGGAATATATGGCTGATTTTGTGTCGCGCTTCCAACTAAAAATGCGATACAACACAAGTGTAAAATTGATCGATAAACAAAGTGATGAATATTTAATAACAACAGAAACTAACGAGCAAATTCGTTGTAAAGTACTCGTCGTTGCCACAGGCGTATCTAAACCAAACATCCCAAATATTGAAGGTATAGAACACAGTGAACAATACCAAGATATGAGCTTGGATTTAACGGACTACGAAGACAAACGCGTGCTAATAATCGGCAAAAAGAACTCAGCATTTGAAACCGCAGATCACCTAACATCAGCTGCCGCTATGATACATTTAGCCAGTCCTAATTCGATAAAAATGGCGTGGAAAACCCATTATGTCGGAGACTTACGAGCAATAAATAATAATGTATTAGATACCTACCAGCTCAAAACTCAAAATGCGGTATTAGATGCAGATATTGTCAGTATTAAGAAAAAATCTGGTCAACTTGAAGTTACTTTTAAATATCATCATGCTGAAGATGAAATCGAAACCATTATTTATGACAAAGTACTATGCTGTGCTGGGTTTAAATTTGATGCTTCTATCTATTCAGAGCAAGTTAAACCAGAATTAGCCCACATGGGAAAATACCCAGCGTTAAAGCCAAATTTCGAGTCAGTGAATAATCCAAATTTATATGTGGCTGGTACTTTAACCCACTCATTAGACTACCGAAAAGCAACATCTGGTTTTATTCATGGCTTTAGATATAACTCAAAAGCACTTGCTGAAATATTACTTGAAAAGTTCTCTAGCAAACCGATCCCGAACGTGAAAGTTTTAGCTCAAGCAGAAAGTATTACCGAACATATGCTAGACAGAGTTAATCACTCAGGTGGTTTATGGCAGCAACCTGGTTTTATCGCTGATGCAGCCGTGTTGGAAGATGGCTTTTTCAACTATAGCAAAGAGTTTCCATTAGATTATTTAGTCCAGCGCCATGCAGCTAAAAACGTCAACTTATTTACTTTAACTCTAGAGTACGGTGCCCCGATTATGGGAGACCCATTTGCAGTTGAGCGTATTCATCGAGAAAACACCGAAAAATCAGAAGCGAGTCAGTTTTTACACCCAGTTGTTCGTCACTATGTAAACGGAGAACTGCAAGCCAGACACGACATCATTGAAGATTTAGAAGCGAAATGGGTTGAACCAGAACATTACCAACCTTTAATAGCCTTCTTCAACCAGTGTTTAACGGCTAGTAAAAAAACCGAAAAACAGGCTGAAATGGCTTAGTTAACCTTAACTCTAGATAAGAAATTAGCTAGGAAAACCGCAAGATGAAACTTTCGTCTTGCGGTTCTAAAAACATGAAAATTTCACCCAATAAAAATCTGACATTCCGCCAATATTTGTATCCAAGTCTAATTTTAATACTCTATACATCTTGGCTGAGTTATATGTTTATAAGCCAAAGTTGGCACTACTTTAACGATTTTTGGCCTATGTCTCTGACTATGGCACTAGGCTCTTTTGTCGCTGGCTCAACCCCAACCGGAGGCGCAGCGGTTGCCTTTCCAGTATTCACCAAGGTATTAGACATATCCGCGGCAGATGCACGTACTTTCGGATTTATGATCCAGTCAATTGGTATGACCTCAGCTGCTCTATATATTTGGCACAGAAAACTGCCCGTACTAAAACCCGTTATATTGTTTGCAAGTTTAGGCGGAATTATAGGTAACCTAATTGCACAAAACGGCATTGAAATACCCGCAGGCATAGCCAAAATAACCTTTACCAGTTTACTCTGTATGTTTGCTCTTGCTTTGCTTTACTGCACTTGCTCGACAAAGCCAAAATCACAATATTTAAAATTGCATGTGACAAAAAAGTCGGCTCGGTTAGAATTCTTTATTGCAGGGGTTTTCGGCGGCTTTATCGCAGAAATGACAGGTTCCGGCGTCGATATTATCGTATTTATTTTGCTAACCCTAAGTTATCGAGTCTCAGAAAAAATCAGTATACCGACCACAGTGATCTGTATGGCGATCAACTCAATATACGGCTTTATAACCCATGCTTTTTATATCCAAGATACAGCACCTATGTTTGGTCCTTGGTTAGTTAGCATCCCCATAGTGGCTATTGGCGCACCAATTGGCGCTTGGCTTGTCACTCAAATATCCAACAAAAGTATCATCTGCTTAATTTGCTTTTTAGTTGCCTTAGACTTAATTAGTAGCCTAGCAATATTGAACTTTAACACCAGCATGTACCAAACAATTTGCTTGAGTTGCCTAGTATGTGGCAGCACATTTTATTGCTTAATAAAAAGAACAAAATAAATTTTGTCGATGCAGGCCAGAGCATCTAACAATGCTTTACTTTAAGAAACTAACTAACCATTTTTCGCCTTCTTGTGCACTGTTTTCAGCACTTTATAATCGAATCATCCCAAATTCGATTAAAGATATTTGATAAATAATATGGAGTCAGCAATGTTTTCAATAAAGCCTATTATCGTATTGTCATGTATAGCAAGCTTTAGTTTTAATCTACATGCTCATGCGCCAAGGCCTCACCCACATCATCAAAAACCTAGCGAAGAAATACCAGAAGTCACTTATAAAGTGGAAGATTCAACCGCTGAAGTACAAGTCACACCAAGTGGCGAAACCTTTATGCCAATTAGCAATGAAAGACATGCTCAGCACCAAGCTGCAGGACATGGTTACTATCCGATAATAAGTGGCTTAGTACCAAGCCTATTCACACCACCCGCTATGGATAATGTACAAGACTACATAATTAAAAAAGACGAAATGGTCGTCATTAATCCGGCTGAAAATGAATATATTCACATAATGGAAGGTAAACGCCACGGCTTCGAAAATTTAACTGTCGCGATAACCAATACCCATACAGGCAATGGCGCACCTTTACATAGCCATGTAGGTGAAGAAGCCCACCTGCTTTTAAAAGGTAAAATGCTTTATCACCTAGATGGTGAAGAAGTTGTAGTGGAAGTGCCATATATAGTTAACATACCTTCGATGGTGCCACATGCTTTCATTAATATAGATGATGAACCCGCAGAATTAATTGGCATTTTTCCATCAAATGAATGGGAATATGACATCTTAGACGGCCCAGTCTTCACTGAAGGTGTCGACGAATTAATCGAAGAAAACGCGGCCGAGCAAGACAAATGGAAAAACTGGCATAAGCCTAGTCACGCTAAAAAGCGATTAGACTACTATAAAAAGCATCACACGCATGGCGGTGAAGCACACCACCATTAGAAGCAAAAGGTGTGACAGTTTAAAAATCAACCAAAGCCACGAATGCTTCAATCAGCGGCTTTGGTTAAATATCCCCACCTCTGCAGACTGCCTCTCTCTATAAATTAAGCTCAGATAAACTTGGAAAATCATCTGGCCTAACCGCGCCTTGCCAAGTGAACAGGCGTTCAGACGCTTCAATTTCAACATCATTGATTGAAGCATGGCGTTTCGCCATTAAACCATTTTCATCGAATTCCCAATTCTCATTACCATAAGCCCTCAACCATTGACCCTGGCTATTCTGATACTCATAAGCAAAGCGCACCGCTATTTTATTATCCGTATAGGCCCAAAGCTCTTTGACTAATTTGTAATTCAGCTCGTTTTGCCATTTTTGAGTTAAAAATTGAACAATTTCGGCTCGGCCATTTATAAAGCTAGAACGGTTACGCCACTGGCTATCTTGGCTATAAGCGAACGATACTTTTTCAGGATCTTGATTGTTCCAACCGTTTTCTGCCATGCGAACTTTAGTTTTAGCACTTTCAAGATCAAAAGGCGGTAAAGGTGGGCGTGGTGTATCCATAATAAATAACTCCAAAATAGATTTTATAATTAGAAACTCAACCGAGCAAAGTAGACACATCTGTCTACCCGTTGTGTTAGAGTAGACAAGTTTGTATACTTTGACAATCCTTTTTTCATAACGAATTTCAACTAAGCATATGGATAAAAAAAGCTTACTAATAGAAACAAGCTTAAAGCTATTCTACCAAGACGGTATTCATGCTGTTGGCATTAATCATATTCTAGCGACATCAGGAGTTGCCAAAAAAACCCTATACAACCACTTCGAAACAAAGGAAGCCTTAATCCAAGCTTGTGTCATTGAAAGAGATAAACGCTTTATGAACTGGCTAAGCCAAGCTTGCCAGCATGCTCATTCAACAAGTCAATTTATCGAGTTTTTTTTCAATGCACTAGATGATTGGATAAACAATAGAGTACAAGCCTTAGGTGAGTTTAGAGGCTGCTTTTTTGTGAATACCAGCGCTGAATACAGTGATCTTGATAACCCAATTTTTCAACAATGCTTGCAGCATAAACTCAAGGTAAAAACTTATATAGAAAACAGTCTCAGTGCATTTACTAATGACATAGGTGAATGTCAGCAATTAACTGATCAACTCATTTTGTTAAAGGAAGGCGTGATCAACAGCGCTTTTATTATGCAAGATAAACAAGCTGCACTAAAAGCGATGAAAATACTAAAGCTCTCAGTATAATCGCAAAATTAGATGAACCCTGAATAGTGCATTATCGCTATAAATGCTTATCAATGGGCCGCTTATAGCAAGATCGTATAAAAATAATCTCAAATAAAACGTCCTGTTAACTATCCTTATACTGCTTTAAAAAACGAAGTGATAAATACCACTTAGTTGTAAATCAACTTCAATTCAAAATTAGGAATAATGAAAGACTAGATAGTTCTCGATTGAAGCTAAATTTACAAACAATTAATGCTCTCGTATAGGAGAATGGATATGAAACGTTTAATTCAACATACTAAATCTTTAAAACGCTCATTTTTACTCATACTAGTCATGGCTAGCACTCATCTGGTTTCTGGATGCTCTGATAGCGATGATAACAACTCAATGAGTAAACAAGCTGTTACTATATCTGGTAGCGCAATAAAAGGGACTTTAAATAGTGCCAAAGTCGAAGCCATTAGTGCGGCAGACATGTCTGTTTTGGGGACAACTCAAACTAATAATGAAGGCGAATATACGCTAGAATTTGAAAAGAACGCGGACCAAGATTCTGGCTTAATCTTAATTAAAGTATCAGCTGATGAAGATACTGAAATGATCTGTGACGCAGATAAGTGTGGCAGCGTAAATAACGGAGATACGGTAACGGCAAGTGATTTATCTGGCTTAGAATTAATGACGACTTTAACCCTAGATAAATCAACTAATAGCACAGTTGAAGTTACAGGTTTACCCGTTAATTCTTTAACCACAGCAGCAACTGAAGTTATTACAAATAGCTTAGGCGGCAGTGTTCTTTCAACTTTAACTGGCCCTGATCTAAGCAAATTACAACAGGATGCATCTGAAGTTGTTCTATCTTCTTTAGGCGTTAGCGATCGCAGTTTAGATATATTTTCATCAAAAATTCCGGATGCAACCAAAATTGAAGCAGGCCTATCAGCCAGTTTTAGCAACCAGCAAAAAAACACAGCAACCCAGCTATCAATACTTAATGCCGCTTTCGCTGGAACAGATGATGGTTTGGTCAACGAATTATCAGACTATCTAAATGCATTAAAAGGTGCTTTATCTAGCGGTGATTTTAATAGTAATTTTTCAACGACAATTCAAGATATTCAAGCGGCCTATACTGAAGCTTACGACATTTTAAATGGTGCAGGCGGAATACCGAGCTCAGTTACAATTGCTGACTTCACCTCAATTACTTGGCCTAGCAATATTAACTTTGAAAATGGTGGCATTGTCATTGATATTAAAGACCCAAATACGGGTGGTGATGGCACAGGTAGCTGGACATTAACAATAACAGGTAAAGCAACAGTTAATGGAATTCAAATAGATATTCCTGAAGTTAAAGTTCAAAATGTTGCTGCAGTTCCTTCATCAGCCAATACTGCCGACATTGAATCAGCCTTTAAACAACAAACCGAAGTAGGTGGTATTACAGTACAAAATGTGAGTTTTAATATAACAGAAGAAACCTCAACAAAAGTTGTGATTGAATATTCTGCAACGATTACAGCCTCTGGTATAACTCAAACACAAAATTTAATTTATACCTATACACGCTAATAACTTAAAAGCACTTGTCGCAATAACAGCGGCAAGTGCTTTTATAAAGAACTAGAGAATGAATTCCTTTCATCAAAAGCGATCGCTGGATTAATTCAACTACAGCGTCAACTTCATTTAATTCCCTGCTAACCTATACCCGAGTAACCAGCCCTACTTAGTGCTATTTACACTCTGATCGCATAACTAAGCCACATATTCAAGCCGGTTTATGCCATATTTTTTAATTTTAGAGGCAAGTGTCGTAGGCTTTAAACCGAGCAGTTCTGCTGCGCCATTTTCGCCATAAATTTTGCCTAAACTTTGTTTTAGCGCATTTTCTATATTGGCCTTTTCCATTAATTTTTGCTGCTGCGCGCTGATTAGTTCGCCATCATTTTTAGGTTTTAGTTTTACTTTGTTTAGCGAAGTTTCGCTTGCTAAAAAATCAAATGAGAGCTTACCGCCTTTGGCTAAAATAACCTGCCTTTCAATAATGTTTTCAAGTTCACGTATATTCCCCGGCCAGTTGTAATTTTGTAAGTGCTGCATTTGCGCTATGCTAATTTGCGGTTGTGGCTGGTTAAAACGTGTCGCAACTTTAGCAATAAAATGCTTCACCAAAAGCGGAATGTCATCTCGACGCTCACGCAGCGGTGGCGAATTTATCGGAAATACATTCAAGCGGAAATACAAATCCTCTCTAAATTTATTTTGCTCAACTAATTTAATTAAATCTTGGTTAGTCGCAGCTATCACTCGCACATCCACTTTACGGGTTTTAGATTCGCCAACGCGCTCAAATTGCTGCTCTTGCAATACGCGTAATAATTTACTCTGCAATTGCAGCGGAATTTCGCCTACTTCATCGAGAAAAATAGTCGCGCCATCTGCCAATTCAAACCGCCCTAACCTATCACTTATTGCGCCAGAGAAAGCACCTTTTACATGGCCAAAAAATTCGCTTTCGAATAATTCAGCCGGTATCGCTGCACAATTGACTCTAATCAAGGGCCTGGCTTTGCGCCGACTCGTTTCATGTAAAGCGCGAGCAATCAACTCTTTACCTGTACCTGATTCACCTATAATCAATACATTGGCGTCAGTTTCACCCACCAACTCAATTTGATTTATCATGCGCTGCACTACCGCACTTTGGCCAATAATTTGATGATGGTTAAAATCAGCGTTAATTTCTTCCAGCAGGTATGCGTTTTCCAACTCGAGCCGACTTTTTAGTGCATCTACTTCAGCTAGTGCAGTTAACAGCTTAGCTTGCGTTTTTTTACGTTCTGTCACATCTCTAAATATAACCACGGCACCAATCAGCATGCCGTTATCCGTCACAGGTGTACTGGTATACTCTACCGATATGGCTTTACCTTGCTTAGACCAAAACACCTCATTGTCGACAAAATGCACTGTACCGTCGTGAAAAGCTGCGTAAATTGGGCAATCTTGGCTATGATAATGGCGCCCATCTTGATGCGAATGATGAATCACATCATGAATTTTCTTGCCGGTTAATTCACTTCTTTTCCAACCAAGGATCGCTTCTGCGGCATCATTGACAAAAGTTGTCTTGCCTTGTGCATCAACGCCATAAATTCCATCTCCAACTGCAGATAATAAGAGTTGATTATGTCTTTCTATTTCTTCAAATATAGTTTCGTTTTTTTGCCAATGCGACAAACCAGATTGAAAACTCAGATCAACTGAGGATTGATAACGCTTAGCAAATACCACGCTCGCATCTTCACAGCTCAACAGTATATTTGGCGCTATGTACTTTGCAGTCACCTCCAAATGCAATGATTCTCCTTTCCGTTCGGTAAACAGCTCACTCGTCCATGCTTGCTGCTTCAGCATAACTTCTTGACTAAAGTTATAAAGTTGCCCTATGCAAGGCTGAAATAATTGACTAACCGCTAATTTTTTAAAAGCATGAGCGGTTAAACCAAACAAGTTTTCCGCTTGTTGATTAACCTCTAATACCTGATTGTTAATTGGGTCAATCAGTATTAAAGCAGTTGGCGCATACTGAAATAAATCCATCTCTATAAACCTATATTGCAAGTCGCATCTAAACAGATTGGTACAAAGCTCACACCAACCTGTTTCCAGTAAACATTTAGATATACAAAAGCTAGGCCAACAAAACGAAATTTCGTTACCAACTCAACGAAATATAGTTACCAACGATAAATCGTTCTACAGAAATAATAACAAAAAAAATAATGTCAATTAAAAACAACAACTTAAAATTATTTAATAGATTGGCACACATATCGCAATACTAGTGTTGAGATCATGATATCGGAATCATGAGATTAATTCTGATTGGATGACTAACAAGTTAACTAAGGATAGTGCGCACAAACGGTGCAAAAAATGTGTAAAGAAATGGCTAAGATTTAACTTTTTATTTGGAGAACCCAACTATGAATAGGCTAGATGTAACAGAAGCAATTTTTGCGATAAAAAAAGAAAAAGAATTGAGCTGGGAAGGGATTGCAGAAGCAATTGGCATGTCTACAGTTTGGACGACTTCTGCTTGTTTAGGTATGAATAGCTGCCCTTCTGGCGCTGCAACTAAACTAGTGGAGTTTTTGGGTCTACCTGAAGAAGCAACGCGGGTGTTAATGGAATATCCGACTAAAGAATGGGATAAATCAGTACCGCAAGATCCACTAATTTATCGTTTATATGAAGTCGTCGGTGTCTACGGCGATACTTTAAAAGAAGTGATACAAGAAAAATTTGGCGACGGGATTATGAGTGCTATCGACTTTTCAATGGAAGTTGATAAGGAAGAAAACCCAAAAGGTGACAGAGTTATATTAACCCTAAATGGTAAGTTTTTACCTTATAAGGCTTGGTGATTCTTTTTAGTGCACTTTCTGAGCAATAAAGCCCCAAGATAAAGAATTAACATTACATTTTATAAGGATTTAAACAGAGATAAATTAAAACACTTATAAAACAAATAGTTAAATCGGTGGCACCGAATTTGCTAGTCTTAACTTGCAAATTAGAAAAACAAGGCGAGTTAGTAAAACTAATTTTGGCGTTTAAAAATCAATTTTAAAACTACATAGAGAGCAACAATATGGCGTATATAGAACCAAGTGAGTTTGTCACAAAAATGGTTGATTCAGGCGAACAAAAAGTCTGGATGTCGACTAAAGATACTTTCATTCGCGCATTTATGGCGGGTGCAATCTTAGGCTTAGCAGCAGTGTTTGCTATTACAGTTGGGGTTAAATCAGGCAGTCCAATTTTAGGCGCATGTTTGTTCCCAGTTGGCTTTATCATGCTCTACCTAATGAAGTTTGATCTCTTAACTGGCGTATTTACTTTAGTACCATTAGCGCTTATTGATAAACGACCTGGCGTCACCTTTAAAGGTATGATGAGAAACTGGGGGTTAGTATTCTGCGGTAACTTTGCAGGTGCTCTCACAACCGCTTTTTTCATGTCGTTCATTTTAACTTACGGTTATAACATAGATGGTGGCGCAATCGCAGCGAAAGTAGCATCTATTGGTGAATCAAGAACATTAGGTTATCAAGAGCAAGGTATTGCCGGTTGGTTTACTATCTTTATTCGCGGCATGTTATGTAACTGGATGGTTTCTATGGGTGTTGTTGGCGCTATGATCTCTACATCTGCTGGTTCTAAAATGGCGGCTATGTGGATGCCTGTTATGTTGTTCTTCTTCATGGGTTTCGAACATTCAATCGTAAACATGTTCTTATTCCCATTTTCTATGATTATGGGTGGAGAGTTCACGGTTTATGATTACTTAATTTGGAATGAATTACCAACAGCTTTAGGTAACTTAGCGGGTGGCTTCTTGTTAGTCGGGCTACCACTTTACTTGACGCATGTAAGAACTTCAGCAGAGCGTAAACCTGCATAATAATAAAAATTCACATTAGATGAATTACTAACTAAAGCTCTGCATCCGCAGAGCTTTTTGCTTTTATAGACTTATAGAGATTGTAGCCTAGATGAAAAAATCACTTGACGTTAGTATAGGCCAAGCCACAGATAAAGGTGTTAAATCCGTTAACCAAGATTACTTGGGGTTTAGAATTCCGAAAGAGCCTATGCTTAGCAGCAAAGGTATTGTCTTAGCGATGGCTGATGGCATAAGTTCAAGTAAAGTGAGTCAAATCGCCAGTAAAACCGCGGTAAATGGATTTTTAGAAGATTATTATTGCACTTCTGACTCTTGGGCAGTTAAAACTTCAGTGCAAAAAGTGGTTAAATCAATTAATTCATGGCTCTTTGCCCAAACCAAAAACAGCCCGTATAGATATGAGAAAGACAAAGGCTACATATGCACCTTTAGTGCGTTGGTACTTAAATCGCATTCGGCGCATATATTTCACTCTGGCGATACCCGAGTTTATCGTCTAGATGGCAACCAACTTGAACAGCTGACTCAAGACCACAGACGGGTAGTCTCTGCCGATGTGAGTTATTTAACTAGAGCGCTGGGGATAGATCAAACGCTAGAAATTGATTATAAAAAACTCACAATAGAGCAAGGTGATATCTTTATATTAGCGACTGATGGCGTGTTTGAGTTTGTCGATAATCAAACGATTTGCCAATTTATCCAACAGGCAAAATCGTCCGAGCAAGATGAAAACCTTAAACAAAAATTAGATATTGCCGCTAAACAAATCCTAGATCATGCCTTATCAGCTGGCAGTAACGACAACCTTAGTGTGCAGATTGTGTGCATCGAGAGTTTGCCTAGTTATCAACTTGATGAAGTTCAGCAACATGTTGCCATGTTACCTATGCCACCCGCTTTATCTGCAAGAATGGAATTTGATGGCTACCAAATTATTCGAGAAATTTATATCAGCAGCCGTAGCCATGTGTATTTAGCGAAAGACATAAGCAGCCAACAAACTGTAGTCATTAAGGTACCATCCACTGAGTTACGAGGTGATACTAAATACTTAGAAAGTTTTATGCTAGAAGAGTGGATAGCCAAACGAGTTAACCATCCAAATGCGGTACGAGCAATAGAGCCAAATAGAAAACGAAATTACCTTTATCTAGTCACTGAATATATAGAAGGGATTTCACTGAATCAGTGGATGATAGACAATCCAAAACCTAAATTAGAACAAGTTAGAGAGATAATTGAGCAAGTTGCCAAAGGGTTACAGGCATTTCATCGCCAAGAGATGATTCATCAAGATATTCGCCCGCAAAATATCATGATAGATAATTCTAACACGGCTAAAATCATTGATTTTGGCTCTACCTATATTGCTGGCGTCACAGACACTAAGAGTGAAGAAGCCTTACGCGGCACAATGCGTTATTCAGCGCCAGAGTACTTTTTAGGCCAACACGGCACGCAAAAATCAGATATCTATGCGCTAGCGGTAATCGCTTATCAAATGTTGTCGGGGAAATTTCCTTATGGCGTTGAAATAGCTCAAGCAAAAAGCGTTTCAGCCCAAGGTAGATTAAAATATAAAAGCTTAATTAATGACGAGTCTGAATTACCCATTTGGGTCGATGATGCACTGCGTAAGGCTTTACAAATTGATCCATTTAAACGATATGATCAGTTATCTGAGTTCACCCACGATTTACGCTTTCCAAATAAAGCCTTCATCGCCAAAACGAGACCTCCATTGATAGAGCGCAATCCAGTGATGTTTTGGCAAACTGTTAGTTTTGTATTATTTTTAATTTTAGTGCTCACCGCTCTGCCAGTATAAGAACAACTTTACCTGAATAAGTTTTGCTTGCTCTAATTCAAGCACTTTAACTGAGTGAATCTTCTGGTACGTTACCATGAATGCACTCGATTAGTCGTCCAACATCTTTTTTACAGCAACCATTGCCATCTGTCGCATAAGTTTGACGGCGAACTTCCTCAACCGACATAGCACCGTCTGCAATCGCATCAATGATATCGATTTTAATCACCTCATTACAAACACAAAGGTTACTATCTAAATCTTTTTTAAGTATTTCTGGTAATTTATCTAATGGGTTTGTTATCACTTTAAAACTCTATTTTATCTACTGATATTTGTTGCAGCCTGTTAATGTTAACTAACCTGTTAAGCACAGATTTTCCGCTTATTTAGCTGTGTCGGCTTTAAGCTAGTTATAATCTATCGGTTAACGCTATGCCTAACCCAAACCTCTGCTGAGAATGATTATAATCAATTAAACTTTCTCCATAGCCAGTAAAAAACTGCATATAACCTCGCAGTCTACCCCAAATAGGATAGGTAAAACCAAGCTCCAAAGCGCCCTTTCCTGTCGCTAGATTCTGTCTGAGCATAAACTGACCTTGAATTTTATGATCAACCCGATAAGCCCCTGTTAACTCAAAATATCCCATGTATTTGGAAATATCAGGATTATCATCTCCATTCGGGTCATCTTCTGACTTTTTATCTGATTCTGGTAAGCGCCACCAAGGTCTTAAATTAATTAGCCAATCAGCATCTTCAACCAAAATTGACATATAAGCTCGATTCCAGCTACGCGATAGATGGGCTTCTCGGCCATTTGATTGATGCTCTAAACCAAAGGCCAAACTGGTTTCTGTATGCCAAATTTGCCATTTCACCGGTAAGTAATAAAACACCTCAGGCTGATAATTTGTTTCTCTAAAAGGTTTAGATATTTCATTGCCATAAACTTGCCACCAAGATTTAAGTGTCATACCAAAATATAATGCATCACCTTGGGTAAATAGAGATTCGGCATTTAATGGTACTTTAAAACTGATCTGAAATTTGGCTTCGAGATCCTGCTTTGGATCAACCAATTGAGATGCTTGATAAGCAGCTTCGTTATAGCTAGAGATGTAACTAACCGGCAGAATATAATTCATTCTGTGCGGCGTTATTGTATATGGATTAAATTTATTTTTGCGCTCCGCATTTAGCCGTTCAGTTAAGGCACCATCATCTTTATCAGCCGAGACTAACTGCTCACATAATTCAAGTAACGCACTAATTTGGGTGTTTTCTGCCGAGGACTTTATTTGCTCTAATAAACAAGTATTGAGTTTTTGCTGCTTTAAGTTTCTTTCTCTATTCGCGCTAGCCTGAAAAGAGCTTAGCAGTAAAATAGCGATCAAAATTTTGTTAAACACACTCACCTCAATATTATTGATAATGGTTAAAATAACCTATTATTCAAAAATGGCTCAAAGACTCACTGACTCTAGATTATAAAATAAAAGTATCTTGGGATTCAGCTTATTTAAAAGTTTCTGTCTAGGCTTATCTGGCAATTGATTAGGAATGGAATATTTGAGGGATTAGGCATGGGATTAACTAAAAAAGAGAAAGATTAGATACCTGATTAGTAACAGGTATCTAAATTTAAACTTACAGAGGCAATTAATTAAGCTTCAATCGCAAGTTTAGCTAGTTCAGAGTCGATAACATTTTGAACCATGCCAACACATGTACCACAGCTAGAGCTCGCTTTCGTTTTAGCTCTAACTAAATCAACAGTGTCACAACCTTGCTGGATAGCTTCTGCAATCGTTCCTTTAGTTACTAAGTTACACGTACAAATAAAGGTACTTTCTGGCATATCATCCGCTGGGTTTTTAATTGGCCCTTGTAATGCAGGTACAATTAAAGATTCAGCGGTATCAGTTAATGGCACGCGATTTAAGCATTGGAATAACAAGCTATCGTATTCTGTTGAATCACCAATCAGAACTGCACCAATTAAGAATTCACCCGTCTCATCCGTTACAACTTTTTTGTACACTTCTTTTTCTGGGTTTTCATAAGCGAAAGTTTTAGCATTTGGTGTCCGTGCATGTGCATCACCAATTGAAGCTACATCAACGCCCATCAATTTTAGTTTAGTGCTCATGTCAGCACCTTGGAAAGTAAAATCTCCACCTAAAATATGAGATACGGCCGCTCTAGCCATAGTGTAACCTGGCGATACTAAACCAAAAATACGACCCTGCCACAAAGCACATTCACCAATTGCATAAATGTTTTCATCTGAAGTTTGACAATTATCGTTTATGACTATGCCGCCACGCTCACCAATTTCGATATCAAATTCGCGCGCTAAGGTATCTTGCGGACGAATACCCGCTGAGAATAAAACTAAGTCTGTTTCTAATTCCGTATCGTCCGAAAACTCAAGCTTGTGCAGACATGTTTCGCCATCAATAATATGTTTAGTCGCTTTTTGGGTATGTACTGACACACCTAAGGCTTCTATCTTTTGTTTTAATTGACGACCGCCACCGATGTCAATTTGGGTCGGCATCAATTGAGGTGCAAATTCGATTACGTGCGTTTTTAAGCCTAACTGTTTTAGTGCATTGGCTGCTTCTAAACCGAGCAAACCACCACCAACAACTAAGCCAACTTTGCATTTTTCTGCTGCGGCTTTAATTGCGTCTAAATCTTCAATAGTACGGTAAACAAAACAGTTCTCTCTGTCTTTACCTGGCATAGGTGGCACAAAAGGATATGAGCCTGTCGCAAGTACTAATTTGTCGTAAGGAAAAACTTCACCCGCTTGAGTTGTTACGGTTTTCGCCGCTTTGTCTATACCTGTAACTCGGCTATTAATGAAATGAGATACGCCAAGCGTTTTGTAATAAGTATCTGATGTTAAAGATAAATCGTCAGCCGATTTACCGCCAAAATATTCAGATAAGTGAACACGGTCATAAGCAAGTCTTGGCTCTTCTGCCAACACAGTTATTTCCACTTGACCTTCTGCTTGAGCTGCAATTTGATCAACAAAATGATGTCCGACCATACCATTGCCTACTACTACTATGCGTTGCTTGCTCGACAAAACGCCCTCCTGAATAAATCTTTAAAAACACAAAAACCGGGCAATCCCGGTTTTTTATATCGACATTGATACTATCGATTCTAGCAGATATTGTGCCAGCTAATCGAGTAGCTTATATAAAATTTAAGCTACTTCGCTATTTTTAGCTTTTTCTGCAGGCTTTTTCTTAGCTGAAACAGGTTCTACTTTACGTTGTTTCTCGTATAAGAATTTTAATACTTCATGACGGTAATGGTTATATTCAGGTTGATCAGCAAGTACTAATCTATCTCTTGGACGAGGCAAATCAACATTTAAGATTTCACCAACAGTAGCTGAAGGGCCATTTGTCATCATAACAATACGATCAGAAAGTAATACGGCTTCATCAACATCGTGTGTGATCATTATCACTGTGTTACCTAAATCCGCATGAATTTCCATTAATGAATCTTGTAAATGTGCACGTGTTAACGCATCTAACGCCCCAAAAGGCTCATCCATTAATAAAACTTTAGGCTGCATTGCTAATGCACGAGCAATCCCGACACGCTGCTTCATACCACCTGATATTTCAGCTGGGCGTTTATGCGCCGCATGCGTCATATGTACTAGTTCTAGATTATGGTTAATCCAGTCATGCATTTCTGCTTTACTCATTTTGTTTTTGCTAGTTGAACCATCAAATACTTGTTTAACCGCTAATTCAACATTTTCGTAAGCTGTTAACCAAGGTAGTAATGAGTGGTTCTGAAAAACTACCGCACGCTCTGGCCCAGGTTGGTTTACTTCTTTATTATCTAGTAAAACCCCACCTTGTGTTGCTTGGTATAAACCAGCAACTATGTTTAGAACGGTTGACTTACCACAACCAGAGTGGCCGATTAATGAAACAAACTCACCTTTTGCTATTTTTAAGTCTACGTCTCTTAATGCGCAAAATGGACCTTTCGGCGTTGGGAATTCTATCCCAACTTTAGTAAGTTCTAAGTGTCTTTCGTCGTTAAACTTTTCCATCATTTTTTCCTCAAATTCTGTTCAATAATTGGTTGCTTGTATCTAGCTTTTAATTAGCTTGTCTTTATCTAAGTGCGATTGACTTGTCCCAGCTTGCATAGCGTTGGATTGCTAACATAAGTCTGTCTAACATAAAGCCGATAACACCTATCACTAAGACTGCAACCATGATGCGAGCGAGTGAATCTGAGCTACCATTTTGGAATTCGTCCCAAACAAATTTACCTAAGCCTGGGTTTTGCGCTAGCATTTCTGCTGCGATTAATACCATCCAGCCTATACCAAGTGACAATCGCAAACCTGTGAATATCATCGGAATTGAAGACGGTAATACTATTTTTGTAATGTGAGCGATTTTGCTTAAGCTCAATACTTTACTAACGTTCACTAGATCTTTATCAATACTAGAAACACCAACAGCTGTATTTATCAAAGTTGGCCATAAGCAACATAAGGCAACAGTAAAGGCAGAAGTTAAGAATGATTTAGAAAACATTGGGTCATCAGTTACATATAAAGCTGATACAACCATAGTCACAAGTGGCAACCAAGCAAGTGGAGAAACTGGTTTAAATACTTGAATTAAAGGATTAATTGCAGAATAAGCATTTTGGCTTAGACCACATAAAATGCCGAGTGGCACAGCAATAACAGAGGCAATTAAAAAGCCTATCATAACTGTATATAAACTAGTCCAAATTTGGTCTAAAAAGGTTGGTTTACCTGTATAAGATCTAATTTTTGGTTCATAGCTAGGGTCTTTTGCAATTCGGTCTGCGTTGCGTTTTTCTTGACGCTCGTAAAATTTCGTTGCTTTTTCTCTTTCGGCAAAATGTTCATCAACCAATACAGAGCTTTGCTCTAAAACATGTGTTGGACCAGGGAATTGGCCTAAAGAGGTATCTATATTTCTTGCGGCAACATTCCACAAAAATAGGAAAATTACTAAACCGATAAAAGGTAATAATGCAGCTGTCGCTATTTTTTTCGCATTATCGGTATTAACTGTGGTTTTAATATCCAAGGTAGTCACTTTTGATAAATTGGCTGATTTCAACATTTTTCTCTCCTAACAACTTTGTTTAAGCGGCGATGGCGGCTCTGCCATCGCCTATCTTTAAGTCTTCTCAGCGCTTAAAGTTTGGTTGATCCCTTCAACCCGATTTCGAATTTTTCTAAATAAGCATTTGGCTTAGAACCGTCATACACTATGTTGTCGATAAAGTGTTTTTGTGGTTTTTTGAAGCCTGACTCATTTGAAAACTCAGGGAACTCAGAAGCTTTTGCTTTTCCTTCAGCAATTAACTCTTTAGCTGCTTCTGCATAGATGTCAGGACGATATACTTTCTTCGCGATATCTTTGTACCAAGAATCAGGTTTTTCGTCTGAAATTTGTCCCCAACGACGCATTTGAGTTAAGTACCAAATCGCATCTGAGTAGTAAGGATAAGTTGCGTTATAACGGAAGAATACGTTGAAGTCAGGTACTGAACGCTTATCACCTTTTTCGTATTCAAAGGTACCTGTCATACTGTTTGCGATAACATCATAGTCAGCACCAACATATTGGCTCTTAGATAATATTTTCACAGCTTCAGGACGATTTGCATTGTTGTTTGCATCTAACCACATAGCCGCACGTATCATTGCTTTAACAACACGGATATGAGTGTTAGGGTATTTTTCAGCCCAAGATTTACTTACACCGAATACTTTTTCTGGGTTATTTTTCCAGATTTCATAATCGGTAACCACTGGCACACCAATACCTTTAAATACAGCTTGTTGGTTCCACGGCTCACCAACACAGTAACCATAAATTGTGCCGGCTTCCATAGTTGAAGGCATTTGCGGTGGTGGCGTTACAGATAAAAGCGCATCAGCTTTAAGTTGGCCAGAGATATCACCTTTATGCGGTGCGTAGTAACCTGGGTGAATACCACCAGCAGCTAACCAATAACGTAACTCATAGTTATGCGTTGATACTGGAAATACCATACCCATGTTGAATGGCTTACCTTTTTGGCGATAGCTATCAACTACAGGCTTTAATGAATCAGCTTTAATTGGATGAACAGGCTTACCATTTTCATGTGGTATGTGTTTCTTCATTTGTTTCCAAATGTCGTTTGATACTGTAATCGCATTACCATTTAAGTCCATGCTGAATGCAGTAATGATGTCGGCTTTAGTACCAAAACCGATTGTTGCACCTAATGGTTGACCAGCAAGCATGTGTGCACCATCTAATTGGCCATCAATAACTCTGTCCAATAACACTTTCCAGTTTGCTTGTGCTTCAAGCGTTACATATAAGCCTTCGTCTTCGAAATAACCTTTTTCATATGCAATTGCCAATGGCGCCATATCAGTTAATTTAATGAAACCAAACTTTAATTCTTCTTTTTCAGCGTAACCAACTTCAGCACTCACCTGAGCAGAAAACACTGTTGCAGCTAATGAAACAGAAGCGGCTAACGTTTTGATCGTCGTTTTAATTAACTTTGACTTAAACATCATTAATAAACTCTCCAACTAAATAATCTAAAAAAATCCCAAAAAAAAACCCACTCCGATTCACCACCTATAGAGGTGATGAACTGGAGTGGGCATCTTTGCCTTAACAGCACAACACTGTGCTATTAATAATAAATTGTTCGAACTAGATAATACATTAAGCGTGCCAATATTTTTTAAACCATTAAAAACAACAACTTAGACAAATAATCAGCTAGAATTAAAATCAAACCAAAAATCAGCTTCACTAATTAAGTGCAAATATTCCTGGTAGCCTAGTTTAATTTTGCACTTGCACTTCACTATTGAGCAGATACTTAGGTAAACTAGCTCGTAGATTCATTCAATTAAGTAAAGGGAACAAAATGAGTGCAACAATTTTAGTAACAGGTGGCGCTGGTTATATTGGTAGCCATACTGTTTTAGAACTTTTAAACCAAGACGATCAGGTAATTGTCTTTGATAATTTAAGTAATTCATCAGAAGAATCACTCAAGCGTGTTGAAAAAATTACAGGTAAACAGGCAACTTTTGTCAAAGGCGATATTTTAGATACGGCACAATTAGATGCTGTTTTTAAACAATATAAAATCGATTCTGTTATTCACTTTGCTGGTTTAAAAGCAGTTGGCGAAAGCACCCAAATTCCTCTGACTTACTATCAAAACAATGTCACTGGTACCATCAACTTGTGCCAAGTGATGGCTGACAACCAAGTTAAGTCTTTGGTATTTAGTTCATCTGCGACTGTTTATGGCGATCCAATTGCATTACCATTAATTGAAACCATGCCGACTGGGATACCAACTAACGCTTACGGCCATTCTAAATTAATGATTGAAGAGATTCTGCGCGATCTATCAGAATCTGACCCTGAATGGAAAATTGTTATCTTGCGTTACTTTAATCCAATTGGTGCACACGAATCAGGCTTAATAGGTGAAGATCCAAATGGTATTCCAAATAACTTGATGCCTTTTATCTCACAGGTTGCTGTCGGTCGCCGTGAGCAATTAAGTGTATTCGGTAATGATTACGATACTCACGACGGTACAGGCGTCAGAGATTATATTCACGTAGTCGATCTAGCTTTAGGTCATTTAAAGGCATTAAACAGAATTAAGACAGACACTGGCGTATTTACCTATAACCTAGGTACAGGAATTGGTTACTCAGTACTAGATATGGTGAAAGCTTTTGAAAAAGTCTCAGATAAAGCGGTCAAATACCAAATTGTCGATCGTAGACCTGGGGATGTTGCGGCCTGTTATGCCGATGCGACTGCAGCATTAAAAGAGCTCGAGTGGTCAGCACAATTTGATTTAGATAGAATGTGTCAGGACACTTGGCGTTGGCAAAGTACTAACCCAAATGGTTATGAAAGCTAATTCACAATAAACACCTTACACTGGAGTGATATGATTTACTCCAGTGTAAACAATCAACTAAAAGTGAAAATATTCAATATAATTTTTTAACCTAAGTTTAGAATTGAACTTTTAGGTAAAAAGATTAGAATAGTCGCGATTTTTGTCCGTTTTAACCGAGCTCTTTCATGACCAAATACCAATCTATATTCTTTTTTACTTCACTCTCCTTTGCTCAGTGTAGCTATGCAGCGAGTGATCACCAAGAATCAAGATTTGGTAAATTCGATGCTTCAGCAGAGTTGGGTTATGTTATGACAGCGAGCACATCTAAAAGTGATTCTAAGCGCCTCATCTTTAAAACCTCTATTAACAATCAAACTGAAAATTTTCGACATGACTTTAGGTTCTCTACTTTTTTTCGCCAAGATGAAGAAAAAGTTGATAAAAATGATCCTGATAGTGACACAATTCCTGTCACTAAAAGTGAAAAGTATTTTGCTTCGTTAGAATCAACCTATCTAGTCTCTAAAGACGGTGATGGTATCCCTTTATTCATGTCTTACGAAACTGATAGAATTAATAAAAACTATGCTTACCAAGCTTCAGTTGCAACAGGTTATAACTATAAGATCTTAGATTCTGAAGTCGATTATTTAGAGTTTTCTGTTGGTCCTGGTTATGCTTTCGATAAATTAAAAAAATCATTTAGAACTTATTTTGATGAGAATGATAACGAGGTTGAAGCTGGCGACCAAAATGTAGTTGATAGCAAAACAACAACGACATTTTATGAAGAAAGCCGAAAAGAGTTTATTCTACGTGCGGCAGCAACATATAAAAGAGAAATTGCTAAAAACGTGAACTTTAACGCTGGCTATTCAGTGGAACGAAGTGCAGAAAACATAAAAACCAAATTAGAGTCAGCAATTACAATGAAAGTAAATGGCTCTCTTGCTGTTAAAGCCTCGCTTGTCAGCAATCAAAATACCAATTCAGGTAATGACCAAGTTAACAAAGATAAAATTAACTCAGTCACTTTAGTTTATAAGTTTTAATCTATCCTAAGTGATAAATCGATTGCTTGGATATGCTTAGTTAGCGCACCACTAGAGATAAAATCAACGCCAGCCTGTGCATAATCAGCAATTGTCTCTAACGTAATGTTACCCGACATTTCTAATTTAGCTGGTTTATCTGCAGCTTTATTAATATCTGACGCCGCTGCTATTTCTGCCGGTGAATAATTATCTAACATAATAATATCTGCACCTGCTGCTAAGGCTAAATTAAGCTCGTCATTGTTTTCCACTTCGACTTCAACTGGTTTATTTGGTGCAATTTGACGCGCTTGTTTAACGGCGTTTTCAATTGAACCAGCTGCAATAATGTGATTTTCTTTTATTAAGAAGGCATCATACAAACCGATTCTATGGTTTTGACCGCCTCCGCAAGTCACTGCATACTTTTGTGCTAAACGTAAACCTGGAATAGTTTTTCGAGTATCTAATAATTTAGTTTGAGTATGAGCAATTTTGGCCACATATATAGAGGTTGCAGTCGCTGTAGCAGATAGCGTTTGAATAAAATTAAGCGCCGTTCTTTCGGCAGTTAAAATATCTCTAGCTGAACCTTTTAACTGACAAAGAGTTTGATTTGGTGACAGTTTATCGCCATCTTTAGCTAACCAAGTAATTTCAACTTCAGATTTAATTTGTCGAAAAGCCTCTTCCAACCAAGCTTGGCCACACAAAACACATGACTCTCTGGTAATAATCCTTGCTGACACTGTCTGCTCCGCAGGGATCAATAAAGCCGTAATATCATTATCTGGATTTAAACCGTTTAAATCTTCGTATAACGCAGCTTCAACTTGGGCTTGTATACTTGATAGCAATTCAGGAGTCATATTCTTAGGTAAACCATTCAATTTTTATAATTTGTTAATGTCAGTATTTTACACTAATCAGGTATTACCAAGCATAAAAAATTTATTTTATTTCAAATGTAAGATTGAGTGCTTTTACGCAACTAACATATTAAATCTAACAAAACTTAACTCAGGCTAATATGAAGGAATCGCTTGAAGAGCCGACTCAGAATAATTTAAAACGTATGCACTATAGCTAATGCAGTATTGTGGCCAGCAGGATAAAGAAAAATTTATTTCAAGAAGTCTTTGTTAATAACTCGCAGTATAAACAAATTGAAGAGTTATGGGATAAAGAAGAAGAGTGGCGGTGAGAGAGGGGTTCGAACCCTCGATACGCTATTAACGTATACACACTTTCCAGGCGTGCGCCTTCAGCCGCTCAGCCATCTCACCGTTTAAAATTGCTTGTTTAAAGCGGGCTGCATAATAGGGAATACAGCCCAATTTAGCAAGTTTTCAGCCCTAAAAACTGAAATAAAACTTAGTTTACGCGTTACCTTTTACTTTTTGCTTATGCTCAGCTGCAAAGTTAAGCATTCTGTCTAATGGCAATAAAGCTCTTTCGCGCAATGCTTCATCAACAAAAATTTCATGCTCAGACAAATCATCTGCGATTAAACAGTTTTCAATTGCAACTAAACCATTCATTGCCATCCAAGGACAATGAGCACAGCTACGACATGTTGCGCCTTGCCCGCCTGTTGGTGCTTCAATAAAGGTTTTTTCAGGCGTTAGCTGCTGCATCTTGTAAAAAATGCCTTTATCGGTCGCTACGATGAACATTTCGTTGTCCATCTCCTGACTTGCTTTTATGAGCTGGCTCGTCGAGCCAACAGCGTCGGCCAATTCAATAACCGAAGCTGGTGATTCAGGATGTACCAAAACGGCTGCTTGTGGGTACATAGACTTCATGTCAATTAAGTGCTTGGCTTTAAACTCATCATGAACGATACAAGCACCATTCCATTTGAGCATTTCGGCACCTGTTTGCTTTTCAATGTAAGCGCCTAAATGTTTATCTGGTCCCCAGATAATTTTATGCCCTTCACTATCTAAATGCTCAACAATTTCAAGTGCAATAGAAGAGGTAACAACCCAGTCTGCACGAGCTTTTACCGCTGCCGACGTGTTTGCATATACCACGACAGTATGGTCTGGATGTGCGTCACAAAATTCAGTGAATTCTTTTTCAGGACAACCCAAATCAAGTGAACAGGTTGCGTCTAAAGTTGGCATAAACACACGCTTTTCAGGGCTTAGTATTTTAGAGGTTTCACCCATAAACTTAACCCCAGCAACGATTAGATTCTTAGCTGGGTGGTCACGCCCAAAACGTGCCATTTCGAGAGAATCAGACACACATCCGCCAGTTTCTTCAGCGAGTGCTTGAATTTCTGGATCTGTGTAATAATGTGCGACTAAAACAGCATCTTTTTCAATCAACAATTGCTTGATTCTATCTTTGTACGCTTGTTTTTCGTCTTGATTCAAAGGAACGGGTTTAGCTGGGTATTCAAACTCAATACCAGCATTAAGTTGCATTTGCGCCATGAAGTGTCATTCATCTATTGCCAATAATTTCGCGAATTATACTGCAACTAGAGTGAAATATGTATTAATTAAGCATAAAAAAAGCGCATAACCTATGACTATGCGCTTTTATTAGTTTGTATATCTTTATTAGCCAGCCATTTCCTCTAGCTCTTTACCTTTGGTTTCTAATACATATTTAGCGACAAATACAGCTGAAATCGCAGCACATAAAGCATAGAAGCCATAAGCAACAGCTAAACCAACAGAAGCTAAAATAATTGGGAATGTCATGGTAATCGCAAAATTAGCGACCCATTGAAAGAATCCGGCAATAGATAAACCTAGGCCTCGAATACGATTCGGGAACATTTCACCCAACATAACCCACATGATAGGTCCCCATGACATGTTGAAGAAAATAACATACAAGTTAGCAGATACGAGTGCTACACCACCCATTTGCGAATTTAAACTCACTTCGCCATTAGCACCTACACTAGCAGTAGAGAATGCATATGCAGCAATAGCAAGTGTTACAGCCATACCCACAGAGCCAATCCAGAGTAGAGGTTTACGCCCAATTTTGTCGACTAAAGTAATAGCAACAATACATGCAGCAATACTCAAACTGCCTGATAAGACGTTAATAAACAAAGAATCGCTTTCAGAAAAACCAACCGACTGCCACAATACTGCGCCGTAGTAAAACACCACATTAATGCCGACAAATTGCTGGAATACCGCAAGGCCAATACCAACCCAGATGATAGGTCTAACTTTGCCTGTAACCCCATCTTTTAAATCTTTTAAAGATGGTTGGTCACTTGCTGAACTTGCAACCGTTGCGCTAATTTCATCAAACTTTTTCAGTGCTTCTTCTTTACCGTATAATTTAGTTAATACCGAAATAGCCTGCTCTTTTTTACCTTTAGCGACTAAAAACCTTGGACTTTCAGGAATAAAAAACAAGGCAAATAAGAAGATAAATGCTGGTGCTAATTCTACCCAGAACATCCAACGCCATGTTTCATAATCAAGCCACAAAATGTTTAACGCCGAACCAGAAATACTAGCAAGTAGGTAATTTCCTAAAAATGCAGCGGTTAAACCAGAAATAATCGCAATTTGCTGAACTGTCGTAAGACGGCCTCTATATCTAGCAGGTGCAACTTCACTAATATAAGCTGGTGTCATAACACTTGCCGCACCAACCGCGAAACCGCCAAGAACTCGATAAAAAATAAATTCAATCGAAGTGGCAGATATACCTGTTCCCCATGCGGAAATAATAAACAAAATGGCAGAGGTAATTAGCATTAACTTTCTACCATAAGTGTCAGCTAAGCGGCCTGCGATTGCAGCCCCAAAAGCACAACCAAGTAACATACTTGCAACATTAAACCCAGTTCCCGCAGAATCAGAATTAAATGCAACTTTTAAACCTTCTACAGTTCCATTTATCGAACCACTATCATACCCAAACAGAAAGCCACCAATAGTCGCGATACAGCTTATTAATAAAATAAACGCTGTATTTTCTTTATTACCTACATTCAGCTCAACACTCATATTGCTCTCCAGTAACCGTCAACATCTTAGTTAACATTTTTTTACACTTATTAACAATAGTAACAAGTTTGGATTTTAGTTGAAATTATAAAATAATGTTATTTAATTACAATTTTTAACAATCATTTCCCTTAACCAATCATATAAAATTTTGCTGTCATATTTGTGTCCTATTTTGTTCAATTATTCGTCACATTAAACGAATAGTATTTGAAATATTAGCCTAACGGATAAGTTCAAATATGAATAAAATAACGGCGAAAGATCAGCAACTTTTTGCTTGGCTTTTCACCTCAACTCAAAATAAAAACATGCAATGGGTCAAACTGATTTCCAAAACAGGTGATGGCCACTTTTATCTTGCATTAGCTTTAACTTTAGCCTTGCTTGAGAGAGAAGGCTTTTGGTTTTTAGCCGTAGGCTTAATTGCATTTATGTTTGAGTTGCCTTCTTATTTCATGCTGAAAAAAGCGTTTAAAAGAACGCGTCCCAGCGATTTATTAGTGGCGGCATACATTGAGCCAAGCGACAAATTTAGTTTGCCTTCGGGTCATACTGCAGCTGCATTTTTGATGGCCAGTTTAATTAGTTATTTTTATCCCAGTTTTAGCCTGCTTGCATACACTTGGGCTAGTTTAATCGGTTTATCTCGTGTCTTGTTGGGGGTTCATTTTCCCACAGATATTTTGGCTGGCGCGATCCTAGGTATTGCCAGCGCTTGGTTTAGTTTATTTTTGGTGCTTTGATTTTATGAAAATTTTATATGGTGTACAGGGAACAGGTAATGGTCATATTAGCCGAGCTAGAATCATGGCTAAGCGTTTTGCCGAGTTAAATATAGACGTGGACTATATCTTCTCCGGCCGAGAGCCTGATAAATTTTTTGATATGGAAGTATTTGGAGACTACCAAGTCAAAAAAGGTATGTCTTTTGTTAGTAATGATGGCGATGTTTCTATTTTTTCGACGTTAAAGCAAATTGAAGCCTCTCGTTTTTTGAAAGATGTAAACCGTTTAGATTTAAGCCAATATGACTTATTGTTAAATGACTTTGAACCGGTAACTGCTTGGGCAGCGAAAAGACAAGGATTGACCAGCATAGGTATATCTCATCAAGCTTCTTTTATGCAAAACATACCAACACAAGGCGCTAAGTGGACTGATAAGAAATTACTTAAATATTTTGCGCCTTGCCAATATAACTTAGGGGTTCATTGGTATCACTTCGGTGCATCGATTATTCCTCCTTTTATCGAACGTCAGCACGATATTAGCCAAACACCGAAAAAGATACTGGTTTACTTACCATTTGAATCTCTTGAGCAAATAAAGTCTCTATTGGCTGATTTTTGTGATTTCGACTTTTATTGTTATCACCCAGATATAGTTGAAAACCAAGACAACGAACACTTACACCTTAGAAAGCTCAGTAAAGATAAGTTTAAGCAAGACTTAGCCGAGTGCAGCGGTATTATTGCCAATGCAGGTTTTGAACTGTCGAGTGAAGCTTTATGTTTTGGTAAACGAATTTTGTTAAAACCGTTAAATGGTCAATTTGAACAAGCGAGTAATGCGCATACTCTCGAGCTACTAGGCCTTGCAACAGTTATGAATCAACTGAATTTTGAAACCGTTGAAACTTGGCTTGAAAATAATCAATCTGGTCAGGTTATTTTTCCTGATGACCCTCAGCCTTTGATTGACTGGATATTAAAAGGTCAATATCAAGATACTGCGGAGCTCAGAAAACAGCTGTGGCAACAAGTACAATTTCCAGCTGAAGTTATTCAATTACTTGAAGGCAATAAAGCGGCTTAAATGCTTGTATTCTTAGAGCAAAATACACTGTTCTAAGAATACACTCGCCAAAAATCATTTAATTGATATTTCTCAATTAAGTGATTTTTGGCTATAGTTGAACCACAGATCAATAAAATAAGCCTCCCAAATTTGCAAGCAAAAAAAGGTATTAGCTTTGTCAGGCGTACATATTTACCTAGAATTATAGGACTTTCACTCGGCGCATTTCCCGTGGCGTCTGTGTTATATGCGCAACAGCATAATTTGCTCACATGGCTTGCGCTATTTTTATGCAGTTTTGTATGGCCACATGTTGCCCATGTAGTCAGCTTAAAGGCTAATAAACCGCATAAACTGGCTTTTTTATGCTTATTAATCGATTCAGTGATCGTTGGCTTTTGGCTGCCTGTTATACATTTTAGTATCATACCTTGTATTTTATATATTACGGCTTCCACTCTAAATAACGTAGCTTCAGGCGGTTTACTATTTTATCTTAAAGGCTTGCTGGCAAATATAGTCGGTGTTGCTTTGGGGATTATTTGCTACGGCTTTAATTGGGATATAGAGACAAGCAAACTAACCATACTAATATGCTTACCTCTACTGCTGATTTATCCTCTTATGGTCGGCTCTGTGACCTACCACCTTTCAAAAAAACTCGGACAAAAAATCAAAAAAATCGAAAAGATAAACCAGCTGGACTATTTATCTCAATTATATAATCGGCGCTTTTGGGAAAGTTTGGCAGAGAAGAGTTACTTAGAGTTTAAACAAACGAATCAACCAACTTGTTTGCTGATGATCGACATTGATCATTTTAAAAAGATAAATGATCAATTTGGACATCTTGCCGGCGATCAAGTTATTCAACAATTTTCAACCAAATTAAGAAGCTTTTTTGCAGTCCAAACCAGTGCATTTGGTCGGTATGGTGGTGAAGAGTTTGGGGTGATCCTCCAAAACACTGATCAAGCAGCAGCATTAATGCTCGCGCAAGAATTTAGAGAAAAAATAGCAGCTGAAGCGATCGAATTTAAAGGGCAATTTTTCAATTATACAATAAGCATAGGGGTTGCTGAAATTAACAAAAACATGAATCAATATTGGCTCTGGGTAGATGCCGCAGATAAAGCTTTATATCAAGCAAAAACAAGTGGTCGTAATCAAGTTTGCGTATATACCCAAGCTAGCTAAATCAAAAGTTGGTTTACCAACCTAAATAAGTTAAATAACCATATATTTCTTTACCTAACCTGGCTTCTCTAGGTTCAAAGCCAGCCAGACCAAATAACTCTCTTTGTCGATAATGCATAGTTAAATGTCTTTTGCTCGCTTGCACTCTCTTGCTAACTGTCGATAAAGAAATATGACTATCTTGTTCAGACCAAACATCAAGAATTGGCATTGGCAAACGCGCTATTTTAGTCGCCAACCCATGATTTAATTTATGATCAGGTAAATAAGGTGCAATTAAAACAAGAGCATCAGGTTGTTTAATCTCTTTCTTTTCAAATGATTCGATTAGCCAACCTGCTGTGGCACCTTGTGCTACGAATAAAATTAATCCGGGATAGTTTTTTGCTTCCTGTTGCAAGGCACTGACAAATAACTTGATTTGCGCGCGATAGTTGGCTTGTAAGCTTTCTGGAAAATAATAAGTACTTGAATTAGGTCTATCACTATATTTTTTAAGTACCGCTTCATCTTGAGTTATCTCTTCCCCTTTAGATAAATCAGGTACGAGCCCAGCAAGCGTGATCCAACCATAATCATTGAGTTGATATCTTAAACGTAAAAATGCGGATGCTTGAGCAGGGCTAACAGTCATATCAGGCAGTAAAATAGCGACCCCTCTGACAGTTGCTTGCGTTTGTTCACTGAGTAAGGCCGTAAACTCAGTTTCTCCAGCCATTAAGAGTTTAATTTCATCTTCTGGGGCAAAGCGCTTGATATCAGAAACTAACAAGTCGACTTTAGAGGTTGGCAAAACATACTCTATAGAATGGGCTGTCGTAATTGTGAAAAGCAAAATAAAATAAGATAAGAGCTTCATATGCGGCGCCAATAATCCGAGATAATTTAATATCGGCTCAATCAGCCAAATATTTAACCTAATTCTTCTAAGGCTTTAATCATTTGCCAATAATCCTCTATCGCTTCAAATTCCTTTATCTCGCGAGAAGCTTGCTGGCTGTCTGGATTTTTAATTGCAACTAGGTGCTGAATACCAAATTCCTGAGCCTTATGTAAAATAGGTAAACTATCATCAACAAACAAGGTTCTTGCTTTATCAAACTTTAAATCAGCCTGAACCGCTTGCCATAATTCCAAAGACTCTTTGCTATAGCCGTATTCATGGGTTGAAATAAGCCGATCAAAATAATCATGTAACTGAGTTTTTTCGAATTTGAGTGTCATCCCATCAGGATGGGAATTTGTCAGTAATATGACCTGTTTTCCTGCTTTTCTTAGTGCAGTTAAGAATTCAGGCGTGCTTTGTCGAATCTGAATTAAGTGAGACACTTCACGTTTCAACTCAACTATATCTAAATTCAGCTCTTTTGCCCAATAGTCAAAACAATACCATTTTAATTGCCCTTGCAATTTAGCATATTGGCGTTTTAAATTTTCTCGTACACTTTCTTCCGATAAATTATGTATCTGTGAATATCGTTTGGGTAAATGCTCTAACCAAAAATGATTATCAAAATGTAAGTCTAATAAAGTGCCATCCATATCTAAAAGCACAGTATCTATATCTTGCCATTGCAGCATAAGGTTTATTGGTATATTTTGGGTTACATGGAGACTAGTATAACAAAGCCAATGAATAAATTACTGCCAGAAAAACAATTACCGCAAATTTTGAACACTGAAACGTTAGCTGAAAGCAGGTTATTTAGAGTCGAGAGCCTAGATCTCGAATTTTCTAACGGTGAAAAAAGAACCTTTGAACGACTAAGAGGAAATAGACCTGGTCGGGGCGCAGTTATGATAGTCCCTATGGTAGATGAAAATACCTTTGCCCTTATTCGAGAATACGCAGCAGGCACACATAATTACCAACTCGGATTCCCAAAAGGCATTATTGATATAGGTGAAACGCCAGAACAAGCTGCTAATAGAGAATTAAAAGAAGAAATAGGCATGGGTGCTAATAAACTGATAAACATGAAAAGTCTAGCTATGGCACCTGGATATTCGAGCTCTAGCATGCATATTTTGTTAGCTCATTCACTTTATCCGGAAAAACTTGACGGAGATGAGCCAGAACCATTGGATATTATACACTGGTCAGTTAATAATATAGATGAACTACTGCAAAGAGATGACTTTACCGAAGCACGCAGTGTAGCGGCATTATTTTTGGCACAACAGATATTGAAGACGCAGAATGACACCTAAACCCAAAGACCTGCTCGAACAAGTAAAACAAATCGCATATCACGCTGGTGAAGCTATTATGCAAATTTATAAAAAAAACGACTATGATTTGTATCAAAAAGACGATGAATCACCTGTCACTTCAGCTGATTATGCAGCAAATGAAGTATTAGTCGAAGAGTTAAAAAACCTAGCGCCTGATATTCCAATCATTTCTGAAGAAATGGAAAAAACCCCTTTAGTTGAAAGACAAAAGTGGAAGCGCTACTGGTTATTAGACCCTATGGATGGGACGCAAGAGTTTGTTTCTAGGAGTGGCGACTTTGCGGTCAATATAGCACTGATCGAAAACCACACCCCTGTACTAGGGGTAATTTACTGGCCAACCAAAAATACTTGGTATTTTGCTACTAAAGGCAATGGTGCTTACAAACAAATTAAGCAAACTGGAAATATAGTTCCAATCCAGGTGACTAGCCACAGCGAAAAACCTGAACTGAGAATTGCGGTATCACGTGTTCAAAAATCAGAAACCATAGCCAAATATCTAGTTGCAGAACAAACTCATCCTAAAATCGCCTTAGGTAGCTGCTCGCTTAAAAACTGTTTAATTGCCGAAGGTAATGCTGACTTTTATTTGCGTATAGGTCCAACTGGAGAGTGGGATACAGGAGCGAGTCATTGCATACTTAGAGAAGCAGGTGGGGAAATTTTAGATGCTGAATTTAACCCCATCACTTATAATCAGCGCGATACGTTAGAAAACCCAGACTTTATTGTTATGGGAGATCAAAATATAGAATGGCAAAAAGTGGTCAAGCCCCACAAGACGCACCGAAAATTAAATTAAGGGAAATCTCATTAATGAAATTTAAACAGCTAAGCTTAGGATTAGGCTTACTTCTTTCTTTATCTACTACCCAAGCATTTGCGGATTGGAGTTTGGTCAACTCTCAATCTCAGTTAAATTTTTTATCGACAAAAAAATCTCAAGTAACTGAGCTACATAAATTTAATCAACTATCAGGCAAGGTTTCTGATTTAGGCCAAGTTGAAATTCAAATCGATTTAAACTCAGTTGATACACAAATTCCAATTCGAAACCAAAGAATGCAGGAATTTTTATTTGAGACAACAAAATTTGCTACAGCTGAACTAACAGCTCAATTAAAGCCAGCTTTACTGAAGAGCTTAGCACTAGGAAGTGCGGAACAAATCTCATTAAAAGCTGAGTTAAACTTACACGGACATAAACAAAATATTGATGTGCAAGCAATCGTTTTTAAGCAAGCGAACAATGATCTAAAAGTTATTTCAACTCAACCTATTTTACTGCAAGCATCGCAATTTGATTTAGTAAACGGCCTCAATAAGTTACAAGAATTAGCTGGACTCCCATCTATCACTTATACAGTTCCAGTTACTTTCTCACTTGAATTCAAGGCAGATTAAACTATCCACAAAAACACAGCTGTAATCAATTACAGCTGTGTTTAGCCTTAAAATGAATACTTGATAGCAGCTAATAGAGATATTTCTTTATACTCCCTTTTAGGCTGATAAAATTGTCCTGCTGGTCGCCCCAGACGATACAAACTTGCTTCTTTACTTTTTCCGATGAACTCCTGTTTATAACCGACTCCCAAGCTTAAATTGACTGAGCGAGAATATTCATGAATAAATTCAGCGCCAAGTTTTGCTGATAAGAAGTTAGTGAGTTCAACTCGGCCTATGTCAAACTGGTTGTTTTTAAACTCAACTGTCATTTCGCCATCTAATGCAGATTCAAATAATAGATCAAACTTAAGTTTATTTTTGTCAGTTATAGGTAGCTGAAACTCTGTCCCAAGCTGAAAAGTTGTAAAGTTATAAACTTCATAAAGACCACTAACATCGGCTTGTGAGCGAATATCTCTATTAACCTTAACACTCGCTAATCCCCCCAACACATACCAGTCAAGCTTATCTGAGCTAATTAAACGACGAAGCCTTAAAGTATAATGGTTTCGGCTTATATCGCTCTTTGTGGATTTTTGTATCCCGCTTTGGGTTTGACCTAAATAATCTAAGCGACCTTTTTGCGGCGCCATGCTGACAGATATTTGCCATAATCGAGTTTGGTAACCGAGTTCAAGCATGAATGAATTAGCCTTGCCAGATTCACGGTTTAAGTTAACCCCTAAATCGACCTCATCATATTCGGTTTGGTTATGTGCAGCGCCCGTTTTTATATAAAATTCGTTTGCATAGAGCGGGCAATAAATCAGCGCTGAAATAATAAAACTAAAAGGCAAAAAAAAGCGACTAAGCATAAGATTAGTCGCCTTTTGAATAAAATAAGTCATAACTATCAGTTACATTAAAGATGACCAGCTAACGATATCTGTCGAATCTATGCTGCCGTCACCATTTGTGTCTATATCTACTTTGACACTGGTGCTAGATAAAGTGGTCAATGTCATACTAGAACCTGAACCAACGACTTTAAGCTTACCGCTAAAAGGATAACTTGCATTTAAAGAGGCGTATTCAAAGCTATCGGTAATCGAAAGGGATACACTGCCATTAAGCGTATTGTCTGCAACGATTGCGGCATAATCTACTCTAGTAATACCAGTATTATTATCAAAAACACTTGTGCCATTTAAACCACTTACGATTTGTTTAAATCTATCGGCTTCATAACTCACCTGACTAGACTGCGATTTTATAGTATAACCATTCACTGTACTAATTTTAGTCAGTAAAAGAGCGCCTGATATTTCAAGTTTGTCTGAAGTGTTTCCCAACGAAAAACCATCAAAATCAAAGCTCAAACCTAAAGTGTAATCATCCGAAAACTCTGAGTCTCCGACAACATTAGTAAAAGTAACAGCCATCACACCATTACTGACCATGCCGCTACTATCTTTACAATTACTAAATTCCATTTTCAAGTAATCGCCTATGGTTTCTCGGCCTTGTGAAGCAATACTTGCAATAAATTTTTGTTTACCAGAAACATCGCAATCAAATTCTTGGTTTATCTTCACACCAGTAAAGGTATCGCCAATTAATTTTTTACTTGAACGAGTGAGCTCAACTAAACGGTCAAAATTAACAGGGCTGCTTGATTCGTTATTTTGAGATGATACTCCCGAAAATGAATCAAAAAAACCGCGACTGACGCCATCAGCAAAGCCTTCTAAACTAGCTGAAAGCGCGATTTCAGACACAGTATCAGAATTAGCTTCTGTTATTTTAATCGGGGTGGTATTTATACTGTTTTCAATGCTAGCAGTGGAGTCACCGCCACTACCTCCGCATCCAGTTAAACTAATTCCGGTTAATAGTGCGAGGTTTAACCATGTTTTATTCATTTTGTATTTCCATATTTAATCGTTATAGGTTTCCATCAATTGCTCTAGTACAAATGCCACAGCGCTTAACTCAAGAAACAGAAACCTGCAGTAAAGTAGCTTGCTATAATACATTAAATTTTGAATTGAAAAAATGAGTTCCTACCAAACAGCTGCCTAATACTTACCGATAACCCGCCTACTAAACGCTCTTTCTAATCCGTCAAAAGTCTAAGACTTATGCCTTTGTTGCCTTTGCAATAACTTACTTTGGGTTTTAATCTCGCTTTTATCTTCAGCAAACACCTTAAGCGTACTAAAATGACTTTTTAGTTTAGAAGCTGCATAATCCTGCTCTATCGCTGAAATAACCGCTTGATGCTTAGTTGGAAACAATGCCTCTGTTGCTTGTGAGATAAGCTCATACAGTCGCTTCAAGTTAATTTGATGTGTTTGCCCCGTCTCGTCAAATAACCAATTACTCAACGCCATAAACTCATCAAATGGGTTGTCTGATAATATTTGTGGTAATGAATGCTTAAAGCGACCTGAATTACCTATCATGTCCCAGTAACGCGCAAATCGATTAACCAATTGCATAGTTGCAAAGTCGACTAAATTGGTACTCAAAATATTAAAAGGCGGTAGCGGATTGAAACGCAAATCAAATGCTTGTGTATGCCTAATAATTGGGCTTCCTTTCAGGCGTTTTAAAATACCAAGTTGAATTTCCTGTGGCTTACATTGATAAAGTTGATTAAAACTATCACGAAAAGATTCAAGCGTTTCACCAGGCAAACCAAAAATGAGATCTGCGTGAATGTGTGCACTGGTATTTTGTCTCAACCAAATCAGGTTATCTTTTGATTTAGCGTTATTTTGCTTTCGATTTATATTTGCTTGCACTTGGGGTTCAAAGGTTTGGATCCCAACCTCAAATTGTAAACAGTCGTCTGGAAATTGAGCCAAAAACTCTTTAAGTTTTCGCGGTAAATGATCTGGGACCACTTCAAAGTGAAGATATAAATCATCCGTCATGCGATCTAAGAAAAACTGCATAATTTTTATCGATGTCGCGATATTTAAATTAAAAGTTCTATCTATAAATTTAAAGTTCCTAGCACCGCGTTGATACAAAATATCCATCTGAGCTAAAAATGATTCTAATTCAAACGGATTAGATGCAGTGTCTAATGAAGACAAACAAAATTCACACTTAAATGGGCAGCCGCGCGAAGCCTCAACATAGAGTAGCCGGTTTTGTAAGTCTTCATCTGAGTAATATTGATACGGATACTCTAACTCCGTCAATGCAACAGGTTTAGACTTCAATATTTTTTGTTCTGGCTCTGTGCGATTAATAATATCTCGACACAACTGATAAAAACTAATATCTGCAGCGCCTGTTAAAACATAATCAGCATATTCGACTATCGTCTGTTGTTCAGTTTCATAACTGACTTCTGGACCACCCAAAACAACTTTAATCTCTGGCGCGATCACTTTTAATAAACTCACCACATTAGTCGTTTCAACTATATTCCAAATATAAACACCAAATCCAACTATGCTAGGTTTAGCTGCCAATATTTGCTCGACAATATCGATTGCTCGAGTTTGAATAACAAACTCTTTAATCTCGCAATTTGCTTGCAACTCTTTAAGGTTGGCATATAAATACCTTAACCCTAAGCTAGCATGTATATATTTAGCATTAATCGTGGCCAGCACTATTTTATCCGATTCAACAGATACTGGGCTTTCGTGCTGCTCTAAAGAGGCCGGCGGAGATAAATCTACTTTATTAGCAAGAGATAAATCAGATTCAGTTACATTGATATGTTTGATAGCTAACGAGGAATCAACTGGTTGACTGGACATGTGAGTACTTAATCCGGAAAAAAATCTAACGGATATGATACAGCATCTGTCGCTGTATCACTATCATTAGCTATAAGCCTTAATTTAAAGCCTAGGTGGTTGGGCTGCCTGTTCCTGAGTTTTTTGAGGGGAAACCAACTTAGCTGGTAACTTATCCAAATAGCGTTCGACTGAAATTGCTTTTAATACCGTTTGATTAAACTCGAGTTCAGCCTGTTGTTGCTTTTGTGTGATTAATTGATGGTAAATTTTCTGCCTCACTCTCTCAAATGGCAAAACTTGCTCATTTACCTTGTTCACCGATTTAATTAAATAAAGCCCCTTATCGGTTTGTATAACAGGTGAAACCTCACCTAGCTTCAAATGAAACATTATATTTTGTACTGCCTGAGGATACTTAGAAGCAACACCTTGAATTTGCCAACCTTTTAATCCCCCTTTATAACGACTAGCTTGATCATCCGAATGCTCAATTGCTAGCGGACCAAAGTCTTTCAGCTTAATTGCTAAAGCTTTATCACGGACTTGATTTAATTGCTCGATTTGCTGATTTATATCGCCAGTTAATGTTTGATAAAGCATGGCAATTTGAACTCTAGTATTTTGCTGATATTTCCTTGGATTGGCTTGATAATATTCTTGAATTTCTGCTTCTAATACTTTAATTTTATCGAGCTTAGGTTGTAAAATTTGTTGTCTTAATTGACCAATTAATAAATTTTCAACCGCTTGAATGTAGTCATAAGAATCATCTTGATTATGCCGTTTCGCAAACTGAATACTTGCCTGCCGAACAATTAATTCATCAAGCAAAACATTATAGTCAAGCGAGTCTAGATGCTTCCCTGCTCTGTTTTTTGCTGCTTGTTCAAAGTATTCAAGGCTAATATATTCATCTCCAACCTTAGCTACATTCACAGTTAACAGCTCTGGTTTCGCCAGCATAAAAGCTTGGTAACTCAGTTGAGCTAACCACAAACTCACAACACCAAAAATAAACCCGATTGGGTAACTAACCCAAGGGCTAGCAAGAGTATAAGTTGGAGTTAGCTTCATTCAATCGTTACCTGAACTGCATCTGCAGAAAATTGATAGCCACCCGCAGTAGATGAGGCGCTAAAGTTAACTTGGGTCGCCCCCGACGCAAGCGCTTCAAACTCTACCTGAGTCAGTGCCACCGGCCAAGTATCTGTATTAGGCCATTTGCCTTCGGGGAAGTTTGCCCAAGAAAAAACCATATACATGTCAGTTTGGGGATCATTATCTAAATCAGTTAAATCAGCTGTTGCTTGCCCTTCGCCTAAAAAGCTTGTCGTTAGGGTTTGGCTTGTCGATACAAAATTCAAGTCTTGGCTCGCCCAATGGACTCGCACAGCTAACCCTGCTAAATCAACATTTTCAGGTTCCGTTTTATATTGCAATGGCAAACTAAAACTATCGCCTTTGTTAACGCTTAAATTGCCGCTGATAATTTTTTGCACTCTTTCTGTGCTAGGCTCTGGCACAGGATCTACTGGCGGCTCTGGCGGTGGGTTTGTGACTGCTGGGTCGCCTCCGCCTTCAACCGTATAATTATCACCGCCGCCACCACAAGCAACTAAAGCAGAAGATATTAATAGCAAACAGCTGATTTTATTAGCTAATTTAAGGTTCATTGTTATCTTCCTATTCTGTTAATTGACGACAATACTGCTGAATAATTTCAGGTGATTGACGGCCTGAGTAATTAAATATGATGCCTTTTGTTAGAGCTTCACCTTGATAACCTGCTACACAACGAGAAATCAACAAACCATCGGTTAACGCATTAACTTTGCCGTCGGCGTCAACATCTAAATATTCAATCAGTTTATTTAATTCACTATCTAAATCATTGCTTGTAATACCTTGATTAACCGCTTGTCCACGTAAGCCAGATAGGTAACGCATTAATGCCAGTGATTCTTTTTCATTAGAGGCTTGACCATCGTTATCAACATCTAGTGGATCAACATTTAACGGCATTAAGTCTACAACTTGCTTAGCTAAGCCATAGCCAATACTTAATTGGCTGGCACTAAAATCAATCTGCTGATTGTTCGGCTGGCTCAATACTTCTAAATGTAAGTTAGCTAAACTGGAGCTTGGCATTTGCCAATTATTTTCTAGGTTAGTCCAACGAACTTCAACATAGCTGTCGGTTTTTTCATTGCTATCAAAATCATTAAAATCTTGTTTCGCAATGCTTGAACTATATACATGATCTTGCTGGTATAAATTGCTAAAGCCAGTAAATTTAAATACTTGACTATTAAAGTGAATTCTAATACCTATGCCATCCAAACCTGTTGCCGCAATACCGCTATCAAGCTGCGCGCTAGAATAAATAGGTAAGCTAAGTTTGTCACCTGACATAACCGATAATGAGGTCATACTCAAATATACTTTTTGCTGTCCAACTTGAACGATTTGACCACTATTAGAAGCATCATTAGGTGATAAATCTAGTTTATCTGGAACACCGTCGCCATCTGTATCTGTTCGGTTTGGATCTAAGCCTAATTCATACTCTCGAATATTGGCCAAACCATCACCATCGTTATCACCTAAGGTGTCGTTTTTGTTGAAATCCAGACCATTTTCAATTTCCCACATATCATCCATGCCATCGCCGTCGCTATCAACTAAATCACCATTTTCAAAAATAGCAATTTTTATAGATGAGTTTTCCTCAATGTCATAATCTAAAGTTGAAGTAAGTGCTAACTCTATAAACTCTGTGCTTTCCGTTTTATCATCAGAATAAGCTAATACTTCAAAGCTCACTCTTGGTTCACCGGCTGAAAATGTCACTTCCTGACTGATAAAGCCATAGTCCACTCCATTTTCTGCTGAGCCGACAATGTCTAATTTAACTTTTAGCGGCACATCTAAACTGCCTTCACGGGTTAAAGAAACAATAGAGACTTCGTTAACGCCTTCGATAATGCTGGTATTTTCTGCCTCAATCGCGATACTCGGTAAACCATCCGATAAGCTAAATTCAAGCTGTTTTAGTTCACCTAAGTCATAACTTTCAAGTGGCATAAGCTCTAGCTTGATAGTTTCACGGCGTTCTTGAATATTGTCTTTAATTGGATTGACTCGTAATTTTACGCTATGAGTTCCAGGTGTAACATCAAGCGGAATGCCACTATTAGTTAATGCTTGCCAGCTAATTTCGCTGTCTTCATCAACTGGCATTTTCGCTATTTCCAATTGATAATCTTGACCTAATACTGCTGAGCCAGTCATAGCAACGGGTAAAAATAAGCCAACAGGTAATGGGCTGCCGGTACTGGTTAACACAAACTCTTGTGCTATTTGGTTCTTCTCTTCTAATTCATTGCTTTCTACTGGTTCAAAGGCTAAAGTTAATTCTGGTCTTGCAGTTCCTGCTTGTATCGCTCCAATTGACCATAATCGACTTAAATCGCCATTGCGCACCGATACATTCCCCAAAATAACGGTTGCATCAGTAAAACCACTACCGTCACCATTGGCATCAACCGTTAAGTAAGTATCATAAATATCAGTTTCAAATTTAAGATATTTATTCAGTGCTAAATTAGGATCTTGAATATCGAGCAATAAAGATAAATCAATAACGTCTTCTTCCGCTTTAAAGTCGATCACCACAGCGCCATTTGAAACCACGAATATGTCTTTACCGCCTAATCCAGTTAGCCAATCACTGCCGCCGCCCGAAACTAAAATATCGCCTTCACTGCCGCCAACAAATTTGTTGTGAGCTGAGCCGCCAATAAAGATATAATTTCTATCTTTACCATAATTATCTTTGTATGCTGCTTGGCCATCCGTTAAATGGGTGCCAAGACGATCGCCTGTGTAGTATAAAGCTTCATCGAGTGATTCGTATTCGTCTTCTGTGTCAGGTGCGCCAATATAAGATGCTGAAGCAGATCGGGCATCAACGCTGTAAGTGGTTTGTGAATGGTCAACAACAACATAGCCAAACCATTTACTATAAAGATAACCATATATCTGCCATTTTTCGGCTTGGCAATCACCGCAATTAAACATCATGATTTCACCTAAACTACCATTAAAAGGACTCTGCATTTTGTAGTTTTGGTTATTTGCGCTGCCCACCATTTTTCCACCTATGGTGCGACTGGTACCCCATTCAATGTCAGAAGGATCCTCTTGACTTGAATCGGTTTTAGGCTGGGTAATGGCGTAACCCGCCATTTGCCCATCAAGCTCAAGTTGAGTAGATAAACTATTACTGAATAAAGCTGAAATGCCCCAAGTATTATTGACTGAACGAGAACCATATAAGGTTTCGTGTCCTTCTCGCGAAAATCTAAGTCGCTTAGGGTAAACCGGATCATCATTCGCTGTAATCCCGATTTCTGCAGTTGTGTCGTGCGTTAATATTTGCTCTGCATGGCTATTACTTTTGAAGACGGCGAAATAAGCTAAATCAGGATTAAAATGAAACGGGATTTCGCCCAATTCTTCTTCCTCAACCCAAGATTCATAATAATGCTGGCCATCTAGTTCAATCGTTTGTTGTCCAAGCGGGCCATTATTCGCAGTAGCAACTTGTTTCCATACCCAACCTGTATTGTCAATATGATGCATCAAGTCAATATCGCTGCGTCCAGCTCGGCCAAACCACTCTTCATCCGTATCTTCTGTGTATTCCTGATCTGGGCTGTAATAACTATTAAATAATGTTTTATCAACCGAGCCATCAAACCACATTTGCATACTAATTGAATTATTATCAACGGGTCGTATAGGTTGAATATTAATCTCAAGCGAAACTGGTGCATTATCTTTATCATCAATCACAAGTTGTACTGCAAGTTTATCTAACTTAGCTTGCTGCGCATGAGTGCTGCTTGGAACATGCTTCATTAATAAGTGTCCTGTTAATAGGTCACTTAATTTAAGCTTATCACCTGCACTCATTTTGGTTTGTTGGGTAAAATCGAGTGAACCACCCGCTAAGTAAGTCAACTCGAGTGCTGCATCAATCGCAACTATACTCACTTCAATATTGCTATCCCAAGTATCACTGTCCAAAATATTGGGTTTAAACAAACTAGTACCTTGCTCAGAAATCACCAATTCGCCATTAATTAAGGTTGGAATTCGGTTATCTCCCGTTTCTGCTCTAGGGTCGCTCGATAATTGATATTCTTCTAAATTCGACAAGCCATCTTCATCTTCATCTGCGGTCGCGTCTGCTGATGTAATATCGCCAAAAAAGGTGAATTCCCAATTATCAGGCAAACCATCATTATCAGTGTCAGTTGGCGGTTTAGATAAATATAAATCGACTTCAACATGTTGCGAGCGTAACTCTTGACTTAAATTAACTTGGGTTAAATCTGCATCGACAATTCGAGCTTTAATGTTGTCGACTGAGATTAAATTATGGATATAAGTTTCAACGCTTTGGCCAACCACAATCGACTGATTATCTGACACTTGGTTTGCTAATGCTGGTGTAATGGCTTGCTCTAATAATCGCTGCGGTATATCGAGTCGATAATCATAGCTTCCATTGGCTAAGGGTTGTAGCTGAGCTGAATAGGTAAATGTTTGATTAGCATTAGTTTGCGATTTAATCTGCCATTTTAAAGCACCTGAAGTAACGCGAGTTTCAACCCCTTGAAATCGGTTAAAAACCTTTCCGTAAAGCGTTACTTGTGGCTCTGGTATTTCGGCATTAACTTGCCCAAAAACAGCAATTAAAGTGAATCCAGCAATTAATTTGCAATTAGTCATATTAAATAATTTCATAATTAATTTCCTGAATAAGAATAAGTTTGGAAGAACAATTTAATGTCGCTGACACCATTGCCATCGCGTTGGCTGGCATTCGCTGCACCTGGCACTTTTTGTCCATATATAAAGGTGTTCATACCGTCGTCAGAATTAGCTAAGAAAGTACCACCTGGAATAATTAGCATCCAACGCGTGTTCCAAACTGAGCGCCCAACTAAACGACTATCAAATGTCATACTATTCACATCAAACACACCAGAATCATGATAAGCCCTAAAGCTTGAATGGCGACGAATTTTATCAAACGATCCACTCACACTATCAGCGCTTGGTATCCAGCTATTGCTATTTAAGTCGCTATCTCGGGCTGGTAATGGTACTGGGATAACTTGGTCAACCACCTCCCACTCACGAGTATCTAGCTCTAAGCTATCTGGTACATACATCACATCTAACCCGACTGGAACTAGATAAACTCTTGGTGTAGTTGATAGCGCACTGTTGTTGTAGTCGTCAAACCAAACCCCAACCGAGCGCACTTTAGTTGCAAAATTACTTGCATCGTAGGCATGATCACCACCCGACAACGGCCAACCAAAAAAGTTTTTGCCAAATTCAATAGTTGAACTAAATGGGATCACTAACCCCGGCTGGCTACCCGCTGATTCTGGTGCAAAATTACGAACAAAACGCCTAAATTCCGGTACATCCCACAAGTCATCAACCTTGTATTGGGCTAAAGTATTTCGCCATAGTTGATCATCATCTGTGGTGCCGGAATCATTTGGAATACGAAATAAACCATGACGTAATGAAAAACGTCCTGATTCAGTTTGTGGATTATTAAAGCCCATTTGAGTTTTTAATACATCAAAGTTAACTTTAAGTGTACTTAATACTTCACTTAACCCACCTTGACCACTAACAGCGCCTGATGCGGCCTGTTCGCCTAACACTCTTTCGCTAACAATTTGAGTAAGTAGATGCTGCGCTGAAGCGGGATCGTTTTCAGCTAAATTAGTTTCGTAGTCATACACTCGAGCGGCCATGTAAACATAACGAGATGCGAGATCAAATGCGGCACGGTATTTTTGTAATGCATCATATTGACCAATGCGGAAAGTCATATCTTTATAGCGCTCCCCCTGTGCTTTGGCTGCAATACGTTTGTTTAATGCTTCTCTTTCATCGAGCAACCTTAAACCTTCGGCTAATACAGTGCGATAAGCCTCACCAGCTTGGCGAAGCGTTTCTCTAGCTTTATACATTTCAAGCCTGAGGGTCGGTTCGTCATCAGTAAATACATATTCAATTTCTTTAAGTTTTTGCTGAACTTCAAAGGTGTAACCTTTCTTTTCAATTTCAATTTCAGATTTTATCTGAGCAATTTCTTTTTCCGACTCTGTTGCAACAATAGCGCCTTCAGCTGCAATGTTAGCAACGGATAATATTGGATCGGCAATCGCCCAACTAGCATAAACTGCAGCTCGACCTGGCGAGCCAACGTCAACACTTAAACCTGCATTTTTCGGCAAAGCATCTGCGGCCATAGTTGCGGTGTGGCGCACAAAATCCCGAGTTTCATTTAAACCCGTTTGAACCGTTTTTAACACACCAATCGCAGCATTAAAGCTTCGAACGTCGCTCGCTGCATCATTTCGCATTTCAATAATGTCATTATTAAACTTGTATTGGTCTTTTAACTGTTTAACATCAAATTCAAGGTTTTCAACTAAGTCGCCATAATTTTCAAAAGCTAAATTATAGTCCGCTTGAGCCCTAACCATATCCGCTAAAGCGGCTTGTATTTTACCTGGCGCTCGACGTATTCCCCATGTATCAGGTGCTTGGAAACTGTAGTCCGCAGCTGTTATTGGGTAATCAATTTGTATTTCTTGCTTATCGGTTAATAAATTAGAAATACCTGAATTATCGGTAGGATCAATACCTGATAAACGCGTGATTCTATCTTGATAAAAACTAGTAATAACCTTATCAACCGTGTTACCACCAGTAGCACTGACTACTGGTGCCGCTTCATTACTGATATCATTCGCATCTATGTACTGATAAAAGTACAAATCAGGGCCTTCATAGCCTGCGGCATAGGTTTTGCCACTACCGATAGTGCCTTCATATGGCGTACCAAACACTTCAATTAAGCGATTTTTGAAATCTCTATCTTGATCTTGCGCTTGCTCCAACATGTCTTGGGCTGAATCTGCCACTTCGCGAATGCGATTTTTCTGGGTATTGGCGTAATCAAATACTTTGAATGCATTGTCTAATGCTTCTTCTGCACGCTCTGCAACCTGTTCAAAGTGAGTTGCAGGATCATCATGCTTGCGATCAACTCTAACAGGGTCAATATCAAACGGCACTATATCTGGTGCTAAGCCAAGTGGGTTTTGACCTTTATCAGCCCCTCTAACCAAGGCATTTATTGCTTCCGCTTGAGTCGCTATCTGCTGAATTTCAGGTACGGTTGAACGATCTACTTTACGTATATCCGCTGAGTCAGAGTAGGTAGAATCTTGTGCTGGCAACATAGAATTGGCCATCAACCAATCCATATAAGCGCCAGTTGAAGCTCTTTGCGCCCATTCAGTTACGCCCCATGCGCGATCACTATCTCTGTCTTTATAGCCTTGCCATTGTCCATCTGCATCTTCAACGTAACTTGCTCGATAAGTCATATCAACAATATCTCGACCCGTTTTCGCACGCGCTGCGGCGATTTCGGCAAATCTTTGTTCGTCGGTAAAATCGACATCTACGGTAACGCCGTCAATTAAAACTTTTTCAGCCCGAGGCACCCATTTGAAGTTTTCATTTTGGATCAGATCATAATAATACCTAAGCCCCATGGTGAAATGTCCCCATGCATCGCCATGCCCTTGCGGGTATAAAGTTCTGGCGTCATCTTCATCGATAAAGCCAGTATCATCAACGTCTTTAATATTGTAATTAAGTGCATATGCAACTTCGCCATCACCTATGGTGAAATTCCAAATTAATCGATTAAAGGCAGGACTTGCACCGTATTCCGCACGCCCTCTTAATAACGATAATTCTTCTTGGATCATACTTGGCATTTGGTTTTTAAAGCTAAAAATGCTCGGCGCCAAACTGCCGTATTCGCCGCTTTCTGTAGTAAAACCAATGGTCGGATCGAGCGCATCAACATAAGCTTCGTTACCAAGTAAAGTATAAAGTTGCGCTAATCGAGTTGCCGCAAGTTGTAATGCATTATTAACCGCACTGGTTGATGTGGGTTGCGAGGCATCAATACTGAGTAATCGAGCTCTTTCCAGCACTGTTTGATAAAGCTGAATTAAGCCAACATTTTCAATAACATCTTTATCCGAATTCAACGCAACCGCGCCATTAAATCTTTGTCCAGCTTGTTGGATCATACTGCTATAAGTTGCTGGAGAATCTGAGCTATAAAAATCGTTAATACGAGACTCAAACGCATTTACTCTGTCGATTACGCGCTTTACCCAACCTTCAGATAACTGAGCTTTATAAATATTTTTACTTGGTTTGTTGTTTGCAGCTCCTGCCCAATCTGACCAGCAATCGTCTGCAACACAATCTGTATGACGATATCGAGCAAAGAACAAGTTATCAGCGAGTAACGCAGCGGTTGCTCCTTGTAGTGCAATTTCATTTTGCCCTAGCCCTTTGTTTGGTACTGAGAAAGGTTTCCAAGCTGTTGGTTTTTGATCTGGTGGCAATTCATCTTTGCCATTGTCAGGACGGTATTTCCACTCAAACACCATATCCGAGCCATTGGCACCAAAATCAGCGGTATGGCGCAGGTTGATTTTTTCATCAAATACGTTCGGTGGATATAAAACATCTAACTCACCTCGATATTTTTCTTTTTTAACTAATTTAACAATATGCAATGAAACAGGAGCTGAGCCTAAATCTTTATGATTATTTTCAGCAATTGTGACATAAGAGATATCAGGTGCTGAAGAATTTGGATCTAGCATACCTGCACTTGGCATTAACGCTAGCCCAGCGCCTAAGCTACTGGCATGTATTGCGATGTTACTTTTATTTAATTCAAGACCAACGCCAAAATCGATACCTGACAGCGCACTCGGGTCTCTTGATAAAGCATATAACTGGTCCACAACTTGATGGAAAGTCGTATTGGTGGTTAACGACTTAATTGTCGTGACATCATCTGTAGTTAATATATTTGGCAAGAGTGAATAAATCGCGCCTGGCGCTGCCGTTAAGGTTTCATCGCCTAAGGTTTTACCATCTAAGAAGCCTCTAACCACTAGCTCTTTGGTTAGCGGGTCGTAGTAGATTCTATCTTGCAAACTCGCTGGCAATTCAGTAAAGAAATATAAGCCTTTCAGTTGTTTTACTTTACCCAAACTTAAACTAAATTCAGGTACCTTGCTAAATGCAGTGCCCCCTGAGGTTGGCCATTTCACCGTACGTTTTTCTAAAACTTGCGCTAATCGAGCTGAATATTTGTCTTTTGCATTATAGCTAGTATTAAAGCCCATCAACTTGTTCACATCATCGTAAACGATTTGTCCCGCTGCAAATGCCAACACCCCAGGTAAGCCTTTTTCTGCGATGCCATCTTCTTCAGCTTCACCACCTGAGTATGTTAAAGTTTCACCCGCTTTTAAGAGAGGTAACTCTGCTGGCCATTCAGTTTTAAAGTTTATTTCAACTTCTCTAACTTTATTCTCAGCGGTAATCTGTTGTGATAATGGTAAATAAGTGCCATCAGTTACGGTGTGGCATGTCACATTAGCTGAGGCTGAAGAGGTAATTTCGCGCCCCTTATAATCAGCTGGTTCAGTTTGGTTATAGCAAAGTTTTTTGTCTGCAGGCCACCAAAAGCTCGGCTGCATAGGATACCAAGTGTAACTGAATAACTCGCTGCCACCTGAAATTGCCCAAGACTGACCTTTGTGATCTTCCCAGTAAACATTTTGCGTCGCGCTTGCGCCCTGATGCCCCCAGTTTAATGGCGATATTTGAACGCCTTGAACGACATTAACAGGATAAGGCGCAACAATAGGTTCACCCGCTTTCATCGGATAACTAAAGGTATAAGGCAGTGGTGTGCTAGCAGCTTTCGCAGCTAAATCTCTAGCTGATACTGTCGCAAAACTAATATCATCGAGTGAAGTTGCGGCGGCATAAGCCCCTTCAATTAAACTTTGATTAGACTCTAAAGGTTTAATCCATTTAAATTGTAGCTCCGCACCACCGACAGCTTCATAATATTCAATTTTAATCTGGTAAGTTGTATTCGCGACCAGATTTACTTTGTGTGTATTATCTCTTGGTGCGCCGCCTCTCCAATCATCAATAATTTGTTTGTTATCTAACCAAACTCTAACGCCATCATCGTTCCTCGCAACTAGGGTATATTCACCAGTCAAATCAGGTGTAATAGAGCCATAATATCGAGCAGAAAAATTATCATTATTAACCCCAGATTTAGGACTTGAGTTGGTCGAGAAACTAATTTTATCTATCGTTTCGACCGCTACAGGCACTCCTGATAATTGAGTATTGTTATAATAGGCAACTCGATAACCTTGATCAGCCTCTAGTGCTTTGGTTTTAAATGCGCTAACTATAACAGGTGAAGCTGTTGAAGGTTTTTGCCATTTAAAATCTAAATGCGCACCAAAAGTTAATTCAAAATACTCTAACTTAATTTCATAAGACTGCCCCTTAACCAGCGTTTTCTTAAATTTACTGGTTCGAGTTCCTCCCCCATTCCAATCATTAATTACTTGTTCATCATTGAACCAAAATCTCACTCCGTCGTCGTACGAAACACTAAATTCATGCTCGCCATCGACTTCAGCCACAACCTTACCTTGATAACGAATAGAGTAATTATCATTTGGTAATGACCCATGCGGCGCAGTAGTCGTAGTAAACTGAATTTGATTAACTAACTCTCTATGGATAGGTTTGGTTAAATTATTATCGTAGTAATAAGTTGCAGTTAAGCCCGAAACCAAATCGGCATCTGGATTATTTGAAGAACCAGAATCTGTATCTGAGTCACTCGCATCGGTTAAATTATGGAATGTATTTTCATCTTCCATTTCAACCTTGTATACCTTCATACGGTAATCAGCAGGATTTAAAGACGTGTCTTTGTACTGCACTAATACATAAGGATCTGAAGTATATTTATCATCTTGAGTTATCACGTTTAAATCGTTACGCAGCGCAAACGCGGCTTGTGGTCTTGGGCTCTCAGTACGGTAACGATATGAAGCTTCTAATAAACCGTGCTCTTCATTTGGGTTGTAACCCGGCAGATTTTTATTGCTTTGGTTATATAAAGATATTTCTTCAAATTTACTTGGATCAAATTTTTGCTGTTCAGCAACTCTTAATGCGTTTTTACCGTCAGATCCTAAACGGCTAGCAATTACAATTCTTTGTAATGCTTGCGGATCGTCATTACCATTTAATTTTTCAGGCCAGCGAATGCTATACCTAACCTTTTTAAACGGCCAGTAAACTGGTTCAAATACAGAGTCATGGTTATAGTTTTTATACCAGTACACTTCAAATAGCTGCTCAATATCATCATTAATAAAATTACGGTTTACTGGAATAATAGGGCCTGATAAAGATTCAGGTTGATAAATATAAGGGTTATAACGCGCTAAATTGCTTTCAATGTAACCACTATGCGGCGCATTATGCTCGCTATCTTTTAGTACATCACCCACAGGTGCGGTCGCATTGGAATGAGCAATAGATTGAGGTTTAAGCTGAACCACACGTACACAAACAGATTCGTTTGCAGTGTCCCCTGTGGCCACACTCGCTTGCTGCCCTTGCGATAAGCCTTTATCCGTACAAGTGAAAATTAAGACGCTTTGTTTGTCGTCTTCAACAGTTAACGGCACAGGATCATCAGCACGGCTAAAGCTAAATTCACTGCCATTGACAACGCCAACATTAGATTCAACTTCACTGTAAGCTAACTTAACAAACGCCCAGCTATCGGTAATATTTCGGTCTAATAAGATAGCTGGAGTATCAATAACATAAGGATAATGTTCAGCTGACGGCCAACGGGTTGTCAGTTCGACTCTAAAAGTTTCGGCATCATTACCTTGAGTGGGATCATTGACTGACCACTCCATACTTAGCTTACCTGGAATCAGCGGGTAAAGTTTTTTATCATAACCCGCCCAAAGCACCATGTCTTGGTAGGTATCGGCATTACCTGTAATTACAAAGCCACTAAAAGGTGCAACATCTAAGCGGCTATTATTAGTTAAACTGGTTTTTAATGCTGCAACCGCTGATTTAATATTATTATCCGATAAATTAGCATCAATTATATCGGCTAAGCTAATGCTACTACCAATTGCTTGAGAAGCTTTAAGGGTTAAAATTTCCATTTCCCAAGTTAAGCCAACTGCATTTTTCACATTATCTACATTTATATAGTAATAGCTGACACCATCTATAACTGTCGTGTTTGCAATGTCGGTTATTGTGCCTGATTCTTTTCCATCATCAGGTAAACCACTTGCATACTGCCAACCCTTGAGTTGATTTAGTCCACTTGCTGCAGGCATAAGTAAGCGAATGTGATCATTTTCATCAATCCAGTATTTACCCGCATTTTCTGTTATTTGAACCACACTGCCAGATTGAAGCGTTTGCACTAGAGGTAAACTTTCATATTTACTGGCACTGGTATTAATGCTAACGGCATATTGAGTTTGCCAGTTATAGTCAACCTGTAATGGCGCATTAAAGCTTAAACTAAGCGGTTGCTGTCTTTGATCGCTAGGCGAAAAACTGAGCGGAAGTGCAATTTCTCCTGCTTTAAAACTTGCTCCGTTATTTAATCCTGAGATACTAGCTGAATTGGTATTTGACGCATACTGACTCGCTAAAGTGGCAGTTTTCTCTTCAAACCTTAAATAATATTCTAAGTTTGTTTGGTTAGTTGAAAATGAGCTATTTAAGTTATTTCGAATTTCAGTTTCGGTTCTCGCTGAGCGCCACAATCTAAATTCGTCAATTTCAAAATCTTTTTCAAAATATTGCCAATTCGTACTACCAATAAAACTCGCATTTCTGTCAATTGAACTTGGTAAAGGCATATCGTACTTTGCCCCAGCAAACTGACCATTAATATAAAAAGTCGCGGTTGTTTCGCTGCGGTCATATGTTAATGCTAGGTGTTGCCATTCATTCTCTTTAAGCGCTATGGTGGAATGGAGTCTTGGATAACCCGTTTGAGTTTTATTAAGGATATAAAATTCTGGTTTTTTATCGCTTCCATTTAACCCGAAAAGTAAATTATCTCGTCGGATAGAACTTGTATCTGAAGTCGCAAAATCAACAATTCGATTGGCATAAGACTTACTGTTATTCTTAGTTTTAACCCAAAACTCTACGGTAAAATCACCATCGAATGCCGCTTTACCTATCGTCGGTAAAGAAACTTTAGCTGAAGTGCCACTCAAGGCTAACGCTTCACCCGAGTTAGTAAAAGGTGCGTAAGCTTTTCGCTCATCGAGTAAAGTCAACCCAATATCATCTAATAATACTCGTTTATTATTATCGGTAGAGTTAACCACAGCACCATCAATTTGCAGCGTTACTTGCTCTCCCTCTTTAATCCAATGACGGCCAATTGTGGGTTCTGGATTCGGTTGCGCTAAGGTATAACCTAAGTTAGTAATGTTAGTTTGCAGATCGAGTATGTGTTCAACTTGCCAATTAAATTCAATTGATACATCAGCATTAAAAGTAAATGAATATCGGCAGGATTCACCACTGACAACCTGATCTTCTAAGTCATAACCAGTACAGGTATAACGGGTCACTGCCCTTGGATCATTTGGATCTGTGACTAAGGCTTTATCGCCAGAGCTATCAAGAATATTCTTACCCGTAGAGTCTTGTTGATATAAAACATGACCATTTTTATCTATGTAGTACTGATCTGGCGCACTCACCTCAACCGTTGAGCCTTTAAGGTAATTGAAGTTGCCTATTCCAGGGTAAACTAAGCTAGTCGCATAGTCTGATTTTATACTGACTGTCGCTCGGGTAGACCATTTACCACTTGAGTTTAATGCCAGCATAAAACTTTTGTTTTCTGTTGCTGGCGCAGTTAACTCGGCTAAATCGCCAGATGTATCTTTAAGTGTAATTTTACCGTTTTTAAAATAACCAGAAACATAAACATCACCTGAAGTCGGCTGAACCGTTAAACCTCCCGGAAATTTATGGCTTATATCCAACGTCCCCGTAAAGCCATCTGGTTTGTTGTACCACTGCCAATTTAAATTACTATCTAACTTAGCAACAAAAAAGCTACGCTGACCTGTTGTAATATTGCCAAAAGTAACTGATGTACTCGATTTAAAATCAGCTGTAACTGATGGCTCTAGTGTTGCCATTAAGTAAATATTACCTAAATTATCTGCTTCTAATGCTATCGCTTCACCGTTATATACTGCACCACTTTGCATTTCAAATATGGCTTCAGCATTCGCTATTTTATTTAAACTACTATCTAAAGCGTATAATTTTAAGCCCGTAGTTTTAACTGGAGAAGTCGCATTTAAATCACTGTTCGGTACCACCATTTTAACCAAAACATAAATTTTTGAATTGGCATAAATGGCATCAACTGGGATCTCATCACTGCGCGTTAATCCAGACTGATAAACTCCTTGACTGTTACGCTTAGTAATTATGGTGCGACCACTATTACGCGTATCATATTCTGTCGGTCTAAAAGCTTCATCTCCACGAAGTGAGGTGTTTAATTCAGGTATAGAAATTGAGCTACCATTATCATATGCAGCAGCTGAATTTTGACTGGGTATATAATTTGGCCAAAACCAATCCCCAACATTAGGGTGGTTTGTATAATTAGCTGAATTTAAGTTTGAATCATGAACTAAATATCGAGATAAAACGACATTATCATTATCGTCAAGCACTTGTATTTTTACACTTTTACCGCCACCGTGAATATCCCAATGCTCCACAGTAACAAAATGAAAGCCTGCATCTAGCGTGTAGCTAGCTTCTGAAGTTTGAGTCGTAGTCGTCAGATCGGTTTGATTTTTATTACGGTTTACTATGATCCGAGCCCAATCATCGACATTGGTCAGCTTAAATTTATAAGTGCCTTTTTTGGGCAATTTAATTAAGCCGTCAACTCGATTGTAGTGCCCATTATCTCCCGAGTTAAGAATAGGTATAGGATTCCAAGCGATACAATTATAGTGGTGAGCAGAATAAGTGACACCATGATTAGTCGCACACTGATAACCACTACTGGGTTTTAAAAAAGTATGCCAATCATCATCGTAGTAATTATCACCACCATTATCAATATTATAAGCCCGAGACATTTTGTCTTTGATATAGTTAAAATCTGTATTGCCAGCCCTTTTTTTACCTGTCACCATATAACCATGTGCTATCTGCTCAATGCCATGAAAACTAAAAGTGTTACCCGTCGCATCAGAAACCACGGCTTGAGCCAACATAGGTACATGTACTTGAAAGTTAGTCGGTTCGCTCGTTAATTCAGAACCATGCAAATACTCTCGTTTATAAACTAAATAATCAGTAACTGTAATATCACTAGACGAACGTCGCATTTGCGGGGTTTCAACTTGATAGCGCCAGCCTTCAACATTATTTGGCGTTTTAGTGATTTTTCTTACACCTATTTCTAAAGGTGTACCTGATGAAGATAATGAAAAGTTGGTCGCTTCAAAATCAGCTGAGGTATTGAACCATTCATTTTTTTCATGAACTAAATCCAAACTATATTTATTCATGAAATTCGAACTACTGGTATTTGAGGTTAACAAATATAATTTATCACTACTCAATTCAATTTTAAGCGTTTTGGTGCTATCTGTGCTCGAGAATGCTGCCCCTAAATCGACTAATTTAACCACAGTGCCTGCCGAGTTAAGCTTGATTAAACTAACCCCTGTATTCGTCAATGTTTCAGGTCGAGCAACACCGTCAATGGTTAAACCTGTCGACTGGTTATGTATTAAAAGATACAGATTGCCACTTTCATCAAATGCAGAGTCTCGTACTAAGCCCCCGCTAATATTTGATAAATATGGTGTTGCCGTTAATCCAGAAAAGCTGGTAAGCAAAACTAAACATGAAGCAAAAGAAATAAAAAATGAACGCATATTAAAAATTTTCATTACTTAGCCTCTATTTATTTAATTCGGTGACTGGACTAACTAACTGCATGTTAAATTGCCCTGTTGAAATGATTGGCGCTAAACTGCCGTCTTTAGTTTGCTTGTGTAAACCCGTCACTTTTTCAGTGTATGTTCCGCTTAATTCAGAAACACCTAATTTGGTATTATTCGCTTTTTGTTCTGCGCTATAAGCATCAAAACTAAATTGAATGTTTCGAGTGATGACAAAACCTTGGTCTAAATCTGGGTGGTATAAATGTCGATAGGGGTTTATTGGATGATCTTTAGCGTACTCAATCACTATGCTAACCGCGCCGCCTTCACCAATGCTGCCTTGCATCATTTGTTGAGTGTTCACTTTTTTACTAGTTGCATCATAGTTCAGCACGAATGGTAGCGCTGATAGTCTTATCCCAGTTAGCTTACCATTGCGTCTAATAATGCCATCATAATTTGCTAGCATGGTTTGATCAGTAATAATAACCCGTTTAATCGCTTCGCTAGCGGTTGATTTAGTTTGCATTAAGGTTGCTTCAGATAATAAATGCGTTGCTGAAGCATTACCGTGAATTAAAAAAGGTAAAGCAAAAGTGGTACTGGTCGCGGTTGGTTTTGCCGCTGCATCTGCAGTAACTTCAAAATGAGATTCGTTGACAGCACTAATAATTGCCTGCCCTTGCCATAATCCATATTTAAGCTCGCCGGTTGGGGCTTGCCCGCCCAGTGTTAATGCGGTATCAGACAATTCAATCCCAGCGCTTGTTTGTGGTGCGCTATTGGCCGCTGAGATCGCATTTACACCTGATATTGCATCAGTATAAATACCAGCAAAAACATCATTAAAATGCCAGTACGCGGTTAATTTTTCAGAGTTAGCTGCGGGTGATGATTTTTGTAAACGATTTAAATCACTGGCAACTAAAGTGCGCGACCAAATATGTAATTCGTCTAACCAACCATGAAAAAACGCTGTGTCATGATGACCTAATACCACTGCAAGATTTTGTTTATAGCTGATGCTAGTTGACGAGGTTTCGCTAGCTAACTTAACCCCGTCTTTATATATGGCTAATTGCAAATTGTCTTGTTTGTCTAACTCAAGTACACAAGCCCAGTGATGCCAAAGTAAATCTAAACTTTCAGCGGCAGTCGTGACTTTAAAACCAGCCATATCACAATAAAATTGGTTGCTACTGGTTACACCTAAAGTAAATGAACTAGTGTCTGAAGCTTGTTTAAAAATAACTGAATCTTGGTTTAACGCTGCTAAGCGACTCCAAAAATCAACACTAATTCCGTCCGTTAAATCTAGCTCAACTAAACCCGTTGTTAAGCTATCGTCAACGCCATCAAAATAATAAGCTTGTTCAAGATCGGTTTTAGAGAATGCGAGCCCATCAACTATATTTGATGCAGCAAGATCGGTTAAAGTCATTGCCGAAAATAGTAAGCTCCCCGTCGGCATTACCTGTGCTTTATTAAAGCTTTGTTTAGCAATTAACCCAGGCTCTCCACCTTGTAAATCGAGTTTAAATAATTTAATTAATTGCTCTGCACTCAGTGCGCTTTGCCATAACTGTAGTTGGTCATAACTACCATTGAATGGTGACAAAGAGATGTTTGATTGACTGGTTTTAGCTAATTCCAAACCTGTTGACGCTTTTGCTAAAACAACATCAGCAGTGCCTTCTATTACGCCATTTAAATACAAACTTAACTTATTGTTCGAATAGACCACTGCGAACTGCTGCCAATTCGCATTGGTTAAAAATTTACTACTCGTGATAACGGCTGTGGCATTACCCACTTGATATAAGTTTAATTGGTTATTGACCGAGCGAGTTAGCAACCAAGTGTCATTACCCGCAATAAACTGCTCTGATTTAGCCGCTGATGTAGTATTTACCCATGCCGAAAAAGTAAATGCGCTTTCGATTGACGTTAATTGTTCTGCGGTTAGATTGATAGAAGCCGATTGGGAGGGAGAGTCAAATCTCAGCGCTTGTTCACCATTAACGGGTATTGCGCCATCTTTATCTAAGTTATCAAGCTTAACGCCATAAGTGAGTTGCTGCCGAGAAAGCGTGTCTGCTTGACCCAATAAGGTATTCGCATTAAATACATCTTTAAAGTTATATTGAGTTTCCGAATCACCAATCGATGGATTATCAAATGTTTGGTATAACACTAAATTAGTTGGTTGCTGAGTAATGCGTTGTCGCATATTGGCTTTAATTTCAGCTTGAGTTCTCACGGAGTGCCAAATTCTTAGCTCGTCTAGTTCACCTTTGTAATGATTATTAAAGCCGTCAGTTCCTATCAATAAATCGCTGGTTGCAATTACAGCTGATATACCAGTGTTACTTCCGACTAAGTCACCATTTCGATATACATTCATAGCGCCTGTAGATAAATCATAACTACAAGCAATGTGTACCCAAGGTGTCGGTAACTCTTCAGCATTTGCATTCACTATACCGCCACCAGCTCTTTGATTGGCGCAAAATATTTTTTCATTTGAAAAACCAAATGCATAACTGGCACGAGCATCCGCACCAACTACTGCTACTGCTGGATTAAAACTAGAAGAATTATGAGAAGCTCGTCGATTACCATTTCTCGCCCAAAATTCTATGGTATAACTTTTATTAGATAGTAAATCGCCATAACCAGCCGCTTTTGCAGATAAAGTTTGCGCCTGAGTACCATCTAGTGATAACGCATGCTGCCCAGTTGCGGCATTAACAACTGGCAACTCTATGGTAGCAGAAATTAAGTCTTTCGCTTTAGCGTTTGAAATAACCGATACTTGGCTATTTTGCCCTGTTCTACTCCAAAAATATCTATGTTGCTCATTCAAATCTGCAAAAGCGGTAAAACGAGTATAGTTATTTAAACCTTGCTCATGGCCATCTAAAGGTAGGTTATAAGCCTGTTTGATTTCTTGCTCTGTTCTAACGCTGTTCCATAGTCGAGGTTCGGCAAAAGAGGCTGTGATATCAGTTGGATCTTGCCAATAAAAATGCCCGGCGGGAATGTCAAAAATATTGGTATGCGGCGGATCCCACCTTAAGCGTACATACGAACCACCCGATTTTTCATAATAATCCATTTTAATTTTATGCAAGCTATTGGCTGTCGTGGTCAAGGTATGAGAAGCTTCATGACCACCATCTTGCCACTTATCGATAACAAGATTATCGTCTATCCAGAGTTTAAGACCATCATCACTTACCGTTGATAATGCATATTCACCCGTTTCAGGCGCAAGTAAATAACCTTGCCATTTAATTGCGAATTGATCATTCGGCACAGTAAAGCCACTTGAACGAGGGGCACCATGACCATAAAAATTACCGATATTTTGATCTAGTTGTCGGCCTAATAAGGTTTTAAAATGCTCATAGCCTGTATAACTACAAGCAGTATAGTGACAATACTCAATCCACTGTGAGCGATAATACTCAGCCTGCAAACCTGCATAAAACTCAGCTGAAAGTAACTTAACCACAGCGCTAGAGAAATAGCCCTTAGTCGCTCCATCTTTTAACTTATAAGATGCCTGTTTGTCGCCATCTAAAAACCATTTAAACACTAAATTATTATCGGTTTGAGATTCGGCAGTGAGCGCAAAGTGATGCCATTGGTTATCGTTTAAAGTTTTAGTGGAGCTCATTAAAGCGCTAGCGCCAGGAAAGTTACTAATCTTTAAAATACCATTTTCTAACCAAGCTGAAATGTTAGGTTGAGGATTGTTTAACGCTGGGGTAAAAATAACCTGCATTAACCCTGAGTTAGCTGATGCGGTTTTAAACCAAAACTCTATAGTTGCATCTTTGGTGCCCTGAGGTAAATTGGTTGTCTTAATACTCTGCTTTAAACCAAGCGTTACTGAATTATCAGGAATAGAGTCTGCCGCCCGAGCGATATAGCTAACCGTAATAAGTAATAGAACCAAACAAGCTTTAAGGTTAAGTTTGAGCATAATATTCTATTCCTATTTATTCGCGTTAATTGGGATTAAGCGCTTTACGCCTGCCCCGATCATTTCAATAAAACTTTGACGATTTTCGCCTGCACTCATTAAGCTCCTATCAACAACCAGCCGAACCTGAGTGTATTCACCTGCATCTAGCCTTGGAAAGCTCGCGCTTTCAAAATTGACAATATTGCTGTTATCGGTTATACCTTGCTCAATTGACAAAGGCACAAGCGCAGCAGAATCAGTACCAGAAATGGCTGCCAAACTAAAAGTAAAAGACTGATTGCTGACATTTTTAATGTTAAACGAAAGCTCTGAAGTTAGCCCTTGAAAGTCAATACCATCAACAGCTAAGTCGCTGAATTCAAGTCCACCAGAGAAAGTAGAGTCGCCTTGACTGTATATCCAGTAAGCTGAATTTGCTTGAACAAAGGTTTGGCTTGGCTGATCAATCAGCTGCCATTTGTTATCCAATAATTGATAAGCGATTAAATTTTGATGTGCTGGCGAGCCGCGAAAGAATTGCTCAAAGGTAGGCGCTGTGTTGTCATCAATATCAAAACCGATCAAGGTAAAAGCGTTGGCTTGCCAATTAGTTTCAGCAATTTTAATTTTTCCTGTAACTTGCCAAGTGTAATCTTGCTTCGCATGAACCAAATAACCTCTACCGCTAGATAGCTGGAACATATTAGTTAAAAACGAATCGTCACGTTGAGGTGATACCCATTTATGCCAAGCTGCTGATTTCCAATCTTGTTCGCTCGGATCATCAATAAACTCAACCGAGCTTAATGGACTAAAATAACTGGCGACTAAATCAATCTCAGTATCCGCAAGCAGTGTATTTAAGTCTGTCGATTCAGGATCAACCGAAAGGTAAATGGCATTCCAGCCCTGTTGTAGAGAAATCGACTGAGTATGTAATAAATTGGCGCAAACCAAGTTAGAGAAAATTAATAAACAACAAGAAACTGCGATACGTATGTATGGAATCACTTTGACTCTCCAACAGTAGATACATAGCGATTACACGCTACATAGTTAAAACGAATTAAAAATCGAATTAGGAATAGAATAAATAGATAAGCTAATAGTGAATAGCTATTAGAGCCGCCACTAGATTTACTTACGCTAGGAGCGGTAAAGACGCCTTTTAAATTTGTCTGTGCTGCATTATTACTGGTGTCAGTATCTATGACATCAGATTTTCCTTGTACATCAATCATGATTTCTTGTTCATTTAATTCAGCACTAGATTTTAACTCAAAATCTATATCGGCACTTTGCTGCGCAGCTAAAGTGCCAAATTGGCAAATGAATAACACATCTAATGTTGAATTTTGTCTAACACAGTTATCAGGAACTTGAATATAGCCCAAGCCCAATGGAAATGAAATTTTGGTTTTAACATTGGTCAGCGTACTCGAATGAAGATTCGTCGCTGACACTTGATAATTAAACTGGTAATTATTTGATGCCAACAAGTTAGCTCTAACGGCTAAATTTCCACTGTACTGAGAGAAATGATTAGAGACTGAATTATTGTCTGGGTTTGGATCCGCTACCGCGCCATTGTAACGAGCACGTAAACTACGGTTACTAAACTCGCCTGATAGCATAAATGGTATTTGCTTAGTACTTTCCTTGGCTAATGTGCCTAACTCACACACTATCTGATCAGATGAGTCTTGCTGCTGACAATAAGCTGGCATTTGACTGACATCAACCCCTTCATCTGGAGTTAATTTAACCTGATTTTGTTGGGTTTGAATTTGACTCAAGTTTGCAACAAACAACTGATAAAAAATGCGAGAGTCTTGCGCAAACCCAACTTCGGTTAACGTCATTTGACTGCTAAGCGCTATGTCGACCTGTTGGCCTAAACTGCCATCGGAATTAGTTGAAAAGAGCGCAACTTTACCTTGCTCTTTGTCATAACTAATAACATCAGATAAGCCATCTCCGTCAATATCAACAGGAATAATCAATGGTGAGCTAGCCACAATTGCTGATTCTTGAGCTTCATAGCTATTATCATTAGCAAGGCCGCGTTTAAATATTTGTACTGTACCATTATCATTGCCAACCATAAGGTCAGGCTTATTATCGCCATCAAAGTCGGCAATACTCACTTTGTTAGTCGCTGAACTACCAAAGCTCGCCACTTTGGTTAATTTGCTTCGATTAGTTGCAATAATGCTGACTGAATTGTTAGCAACTGGTGCTGGTGTACTAGCATTACTATTTTTTTCGGGTCGACTCGTTACCACAATATCTTGGCTCGAATCACCATCTAAATCAGCAACGGCAATATCGGTAATACCAACAATTTCTAATGGTTCTGAAATTGGTACAAAGCTAGCCTTTTCAACTTTTGAAGCGTAACTCACAATATCAGTGCGCACACTTCTTCTGCTCATCCCTGTTATATTGCTAGGCCTTTGTTGTTGGTTGCTTATTTGGTAAGACAAGGTTTGTAAATTAGTTTTAGTCGCCACCACAATTTCATTACTCACGCCTAAGCCAAGCGCACTAACAATTAAACTATCTGTGGTATATACATCAGGGGTTTCACTAAATACACCATCTACATTGATATAAATGGCGAGGTTAAAACTATTCCCCGTAACCGCTAAATCTGGCAATCCGTCAAAATTAAAATCTTGGATAAAGCCTTTAGTGCCAAAATTGATTTGATTAGTTGATGGATTAGTTTGATAAGTTAATGGCGCAATCCAATAGTAAATATCGCTCGATTGTCCTTGGCTATTAATAATTGCAATGTCTAGCTCACCGTTTTGATCGAAGTCGTCAATTAAAACTTGCTCTGTTTGCCCCGTATTATCAATTTCTGCTAGTAAGGAAGCTTGCTCCTCAGCTGCACTCATAGTAACAATTTTAATCGTGTCACCTAACTCAGTACCTGCAATAATTTCAACACCTTGATTTTCAGCTATATCCGCGGCACTAATCGCTGTTGCATTACTAATATCAAAACTCGCATTACCTTGGTTTACCGCTTGTTTAACCACAGCGACATCGGTTGAAACACTGCCAACCGAAACATTAAATTGATCGACCAAGTTTGCAGTTAACAAAATGTCTTGTGCTTGCGCACTCAGCAACTCGATTTGTATGTTTTGTATTTCTGCCAAGCTCACTTGAATATTGCAACTTGCGGTAACGCCAGTAAAAGGACAATCAGCAGATTTAATCACACTCACTCCTTCAGATAAGGTCAGGTTTAACTGGAGTGTTTCGGCCTGCTCTGAAAAAGATTGAAGCTGGATGTTTGCAACTACTTTTTCATCGACAAATGCAGGGCTAGCCGACCAAGAAGGAGTAACTTCAAGCTGAATGATATCTCGCTCAATAATACTAAAATTAGCAGTTTGTGTATTTTCACCACCCGACGCATCTTGCAAGGTTAGCGTAAAACTGACAGCGCCCGTTTGCTCGATTGGTACAACACCAGATAAATTATGACCATTTAACATAAGCCAATCTGGCCCCTGATAACTCAGTGATAAGTTAATGTCATCAGGGTCAAATGTGCCTATGTCATAATTAAAGAAATCTCCTTGCTGCACAGATTCACTAGGAGAAGATGAAATAAATTGAGGCAAATCATTTACTGGCAATATGGTTAAATTAACTTCGATTGATTGAGAAAAATCTACGCCATCAAAAACTCGATAGCTAAAGCTATCTAAACCAAAATCACTACCATCGTGCTGATAACTAAAGCTACCATCGCTACTGAAGTTAAAGACACTGGCGCGACTCGGTTGCGCGACTAATTCAGCGACTAAAGTAGAATCGTCATTATCAAGATCGGTATCATTGGTTAACACGCCATTCGATAAATCAACGCTTAATAATTCAGCTTCGTTAACACTATATTCATCCGCTTCACCGATTGGACTGTCATTGACTGGATTAAGGGTTAATCTAACTTCCACTTGATCGGTTAATTCACCATCAGACACTTGCAACACAAAGCTATCTTGACCAAAGCTATTTGGGTTAGCTTGATAATTCAAGACCGAACTTATTCCACTATTTGAGTCTCCACTGCCCTGCCCATTAGCATCTAGCAAAACCAGCCCAAGATTAGGTGCCTGCGCCACTTGCCAAGTTAAGTTTTCAACACCGTTATCGTCTTGAGCTTGATAGATTAACTCGATATTCTCATCTTCATTTAAACTTAACTGAACAATGTCGTCTAATAAAATAACAGGCGCATCATTAACGCTGGTTACTGTTATTGATAAAGTTAAGCTATCACTTAATTCACCGTCAGATAATAAAACTCGAACGCTGTCGCTACCGACAAAGTCAGGTAAAGGCTGATAAGTCAGCAAACCTTGCTCTATGGTGACACGGCCTAATGTCGCTTGCTGCTCTAGCGTCCAAGTTAAATTTGAGCTGTCGGTATCAAATGCGGTTAATCTAACGTCTAACTGAGTATCTTCTGCACTGGTTGCTGAACTTCGCGATGGTGAAGTGCCATCGGCTAACAAAATTTGTGGTGCATCATTTTCAGCTGTGACACTAACATTAACCATAATTGTATCAGTTAATTCACCATCACTGAGTTCAATAACAAATGAATCTGGTGCTTCACTATTGGTATTTGGATTATATTGGATCAGCCCTTGGTCTACAGTCACAACGCCAAATTGAGCTGGCGTTAAAATTTGCCATTGAAATGTTTCGCTATCACTATCGAACAGAGATAATCGCGTTGATATCGATTGATCTTCAACCACATTTAACGCCAGTGATTCGCCCTGTTGAATCTCTGGTGCATCATTCACAGGTAATACAGAAATTTGGAAGTTTTGATTATCGGACAATCCTTCTTCATCCGATAAAATAAGCTGAATGTCATAATTACCAACATCCGCTTCTGTCGGCGCACCGGCTAAACGATATGTAAAGTTATCTAAATTAGTTAAGGTTAACCAATCTGGTAATTGGCTGTTTAAGGTTAAAATCTCTTGTTCAATATCAGTGAGCTGAATGAGATAACTATAAAGCTCATCTTCATTAACCATAGAAACTGCTTGAGAAGTAAATACTGGCGCATCATTGACCGCGGTAATATCAATCGTCACGTTAGCAATTTCTGATACTAGCCCTTGATCATCCGAAATTTGATAGCTGAAACTATCTGTGCCAAAAACATTGAAATTAGGCTGGTAGCGAATTTGACCGTTAGACTGAATAGTCACAACGCCCAAACTTGGCTGACTAACAATTACCAAGCTAGTTAAATCAAGTTGACCATCAATGTCTTGGTCATTATCAGCAGGGTTCAACAATATTTCTGTATCTTCGAGAGTTTGATAATGATCTGTATTGGCGATTGGTTGATCGTTAACCGCTGTAACTTGAATACTGACAACACTGATATTTGAAACTAATCCGGTATCATCCATCACACTATAACTAAAGCTGTCACTACCAAAGAAATCAGCTTCAGGTTGATACATAACCAAACCATTCGCTTCAATGCTTAGTACACCACTTGCTGCAGTTGAAGTAATAATAATGCTAGTGACATCAATATCATTTTCGACATCCGCATCGTTACCCAGGACATTAATTAACTGGCTCGAATCTTCAGCTAAAATGACCGTATCATGATTCGTGACAGGTGAATCTGCGACCGCGGAAATAACCACATTCACAACCGCTGGTGCTGAAATAGCACCTTCACTATCTGTTACAACATACTCAAAACTATCAATACCATTAGCATTAAGCTGAGGTTGATAGTTAATAGTGCCATCTAAATTAATCGTCAAACTCGCTAAATTAGCTTGTTTGACCAATGTAATATTCGCAGCTTGAATAGCGACATCTTCAATATCAAAATCATTGGCTAAAACAGCAATATTAATTGAAGTGTCTTCTGTGGTTTGCGCTACATCATCAGTAGCAACTGGAATATCATTTTCGCCTAAAACATTAATCATGACATTCACTGGTGTACCAAAACGACCTTGGCTGTCGGCCGCTTGATAACTAAAACTATCGCCTCCAGTGAAGTCTTGCGCTGGACTATACTCAATTAAACTACCAACTATGTTTAAGGAACCATGACTCGGATTTTGCACAATTTGAATGCTATTTGGATCGAGTGAATCTCCCAGATCTATATCTGTATCATTGGCAAGCACATCGATAGCAAGCATTCTATCTTCAGTCGTTTGCACAACATCCGCTTGCAAAGTTGGCGCATCATTGACGGCTGTCACATTAATTGTAACGACAGCTATATTTGAGCTTTCAGCTTGTGTATCACTAACCTGATAAGTAAAACTATCTTGGCCATTAAAATTAGCATTCGGTGTATAAGTAATAACACCATTTGCCGTATTTACTTGGGCTAAACCAAAACTAGGTACATCAAGCACAAGCGTACTCGATGGAACAATTAAGTTATCGCTATCAAAATCATTTGCTAAAACATCAATTTGAATACTGGTATCTTCATTGGTTTGGACATTATCGTCAGTTGCGACAGTTAAATTATTAATCGTTGTGAAACGCCACTGATTTGCAGTAACCCCAGCGAAAGGATTTCCCGATAAATCTTCGATAACATTGGCCGAAACTAGAATTTCATATTCAACATTTGGAGTGAGAGTGGCAGATAACACAAAAGATAAACTATTACCTAAAATACCAACTTGATCTGTATCGAGTTTCTCGACTAAAGCTTGACTCTGAACTTCAAACACTTGAATTAGCGTATCGTTAAACTGGGTAATTTGAATGTCTTCATTCAATATAAGATCAAAAAATTCACCTTGAGTTGCGAGGTCAATCGAATCCGCTGCTGGTAGCAAAGCAAGCACAATAGGCGAATTGGGATCTGAAACGAATATAGTAAAACTTTGTTCAACATCGACTGTTCCATCATTTACGCGTAACACAACTGAATGACTGCCGACTTCAGCATTGGTTGGCGTGCCAGATAAAATCCCTGAACTTGCATCAAAACTCAGCCAAGACGGCAGCGTTGGCGCAGATAAAGTTAAGCTATCGGAAACATCGACATCGCTGGCACTAAAAGTATAACTATAAGCTGAATCTTCGGTTGCGCTGGTGATTTCAGATGATGTGATCACGGGTGCATCATTGGTATTGCTCACCGTAATGCTAAAACTTTGATCAACATCGACTGAGCCGTCATTGACGCGTAACACAACTGAATGGCTGCCAACTTCAGTATTGGTTGGCGTGCCAGATAATACGCCAGCACTGCTATCAAAACTCAGCCAAGACGGCAACGTTGGCGCTGATAAAGTTAAGTTATCGGAAACATCGACATCGCTGACGCT
>NZ_KQ130500.1 GCF_001050375.1 Catenovulum maritimum
AGATACTCATCAAATTCAGCGACATCATGATTTCGCATAATTGGTAACCAATAACCATCCGCCCCAAGATGCACCTCGCCTGGCATATATTGATGACCGCCATCTAAGAAGCCATAAAAATAGTCAAAACCTCGTTTATTAGGTTGAAAATGGGGTGCGCCACCCAGATGCCATTTACCTATAATGGCTGTTTTATAGCCAACTTCCTGTAACCGTTTGGCAAAGGTTTTTTCAGACAGAGGTAGTCCCATATACTTATCATCTGGAGAATAAGATACGTTATTTTCCATGCCAAATCGCGCTTGATAACGACCAGTTAGTAGCCCAGCGCGAGAAGGCCCACAATAAGAATGGGTCACATAGCCGTTGTTAAACCTTACACCACCATAAGCTAATTTATCTATATTGGGCGTTTTAATATCTTGGGCACCTGTGTAGCCTACGTCTCTATAACCAAGATCATCCGCTAAAATAACCACAATATTAGGTTTTTGCTTTGCTTGCGCTAAACCTATAACACTTGCCCATAGTACAATTGCCCAGTAAGCGGACAGATGAATGAACTTTTTCATGCGATAAACCTTCTTAAAATTAATCTGTTAGATGTTTTCGATACTTATCCATGCGCTGCATAGCCGCACCTTCATATTGGCGTTTCAACTGCCATTTAGGTCGCTCTAGAGTGAGCTCCCAGCTAAATAGTTTTTTATATAAGTCAGTGACGATTTCTGGATGTGCTGCCGCTAAATTAATTTCTTCTGCCGGATCTGATTCCAACTCATAGAGTTCAGCAGGCCGATCTGGGAAGCGTAATAATTTCCATGCCCCATGTCGTATTGCAGCTCGGGTTTCTTTCTTCCAAAAAAGCATTTGATGTGGTGTATGTGTTTCATTATTCGCCATTGTTCCAGTTAAAAATGGAAGCAGGTTTTTGCCATCAATATCTTTGAGTGTTTTCATATCACCACCCGCAGCAGCAAAAAATGTTGGTAACAAATCGAGTGTAATAATCGGATCACGGTAAACTTTTAATTGGTTCAGTTTAGCAGGCCAACACATGATAAAAGGCACTCGAATTCCGCCTTCTAAATGATTTGCCTTTGTACCACTTAATGGCGCATTGTTTGAAGCGTTTTGATCGGTTGGTCCGCCGTTATCATTGGTAAACACAACCAAGGTATTATCTCTAATTCCTAGCTGCTCGAGTCGATTCAGTAGCCGTCCAATCGCTTTATCCATAGCGAATGTCATCGCTGCCAGCGTTTTGCGTTTACCCGTCAAGGCTGAAAATTTTTCCAGATCAGCGGCTTCAGCTTCCATAGGCGCATGGACTGCAGTAAAAGATAGAAACGCAAAAAAAGGTTTTTTGTCTGTTGTTTTGGTTTGGCTGTGTTCGATAAATTCTATGGTTTTATCTACCAAAGCATGGGTTAAGTACTTAGGTGATTCTTTATACTGCCTGAATCCCTGCTCTAAATAATCTTCAGGCCGAGTATTTGGGTTGTCTTCATTAAAAGCAAAGTAGCTTCTTGCCCCACCTCGAAAACCATAAAAATAGTCAAAGCCACGTTTAGTTGGATGAAATTTGTCCGCATTACCTTGATGCCACTTGCCAAATAATCCTGTGGTGTAACCTTGCGCTTTTAAATATTCGGGCATTATTTTTAAATTAAGCGGCAAGCCCATTTCGTCGCCAAGCGTACCTGAGTGACTCATATAACCGGGCACGTTATTTTCTTCGTAGCCAAATTTTTGTTGGTACTGACCGGTTAAAATACCCGCTCGAGAAGGACCACACACAGCGGCACTCACATAGGCCTGTGTAAATAAGATGCCTTGATTGCCTAACTTATCTAAGTTAGGCGTTTGCATGACTTTACTCCCGTGGAAGCCAAAATCATGATATCCAGCATCATCCGCTAAAATAAAGAGTATATTGGGTTGCTCGGTATCATTCGCAAAAGTACAAGCAACAAAAAGCCAAACTAAACTTTTTAACCCCTTAGCCAAAATGCGCTGAATATTTAATTTCATTTGAAACCTTATCTAAACAATTTTAATCAGTGGATTTATCTCACATAATCAAAATTTCAGCTTATAAAAAAGGCTATAAAGATTTCAAATTAAGCTAATTCTTTAATAAACTTACAAATTTGTAAACATTCAACAATAATTAACGTTAAACTTAAAGCTAGAACTAGCAGTAAAATTTATGAGTAATAAATGAACAAAGTTGAGATTTCTTGGCACATGTTTACGCAAGGGGTCATACCTTTTGTCGCAGCAATAACCTATTTATTGGTTTTAGCCTACTTCACTTTAATCAGACATAAAATGCAGGCTTACCATCATTTCGCTATATTTATCTTATGCTTTGCCTGTTTTTTAGCAGGGCCACTGATCAATATGCTGCCGATTGAAACCGCTAACCGGTATTTTGATATTGCTAGGAATATTCTACTGTTTAGTTTTGGTATTCCGTCACTGCTTAACGGCTTACTTATCAGCGCCAAAATAACACTCTCAAGCCAATTAAAACGAATACCTTATTACTTGGGATTAATTTGGAGTGCCATTTTTCTTATCTCACCGCCATTAGTTCAAATAAAAGGCAGCGAAATACCTTGGACTAACTTTTTGATTAAAGCCGAGTATGTGTACCTTTCTCAACTGGGATTTATCGCTAGCGTTTTATTTATTCCTTGCCTGTCTTTAGTATATTTTTTAAGGCAAAAATCCGACAATTCGAATCAAAATCATAAAGCGCTAATCTTATGTTACGGTGTTTTGTGGCTATGCTTGTGTATGACTGTTGGCCTAATCTTTAAGCAGTGGGCTTGGTACTATAGTGGCGCGAGCGTGACGGCTTTAGTTTGGGCATGGGCCGTTTACTATGAAATTAGACTTGATCAACTAAAACAAAACCAACACCACACACATCAAAACCAGTTAGCAAGAACTCAATTTAGCTTAAATAAACATTGTGAATTTAGTCAGTTTTATCCAGCAACACTCAATAAAAGCTACCCTTACAAAGAAAGGGAATCTTTAGTTGAAGCTGTCAATACCGTTAGCTTAGGCTTAATAGAGCCAAGGTTTGATGACTTGGTAGCCGCTTTATCAACGTTTTGTCATGACAATTTAGATACATACAAAATAAGAGCCAAAGAAATCGCTTTTATATTATTCGATGCAGCTCTATACCAAGGCGCTGATTACGAAGGAAGCATGAAACAACTTGAGACAAGCGGCGACAACATAGACAAGGCAAATTCTTTAGCCGAGATTAACCAAGCATTATTAAAACATACACATGATTTAGTAAACCAATTAAGCCAACAAAATAGCCAAGGTGTCGACAATAGAATAGTTGAACAAATCCAAGCTTGCATTTTGAGCCACTACCATAAAGAACTCAATTTGGAGACTATTTGTGAGCAAGTAGGAACCAGCCGCGCACAGGCCATAAAATTATTTAAACAACATACGGGCCAAACAATAAATCAGTACCTAACCCAAGTGAGATTAGACAAAGCAAAATCTTTATTACTTGTTAAAAGTATTACCGAAACTGCCTATGAAGTCGGGTTTAAAAATCCTGCTTATTTCGCGACTGTGTTTAAAAAACAACTGGGTATGACCCCGAGTGAATTTCAAAAACTCGCAAAATAAAAGCTAACATTTAGCCTTCATGTTAGCCCCATTTTTAGCCCAAACTTTAATCTAAAATTTGGGCTAAAGTTGAATCGCCATTGTTAAAGCGCTGGCGCTGAAAGCCCTTTTAGCGGTTTAATTTTAAGGTTTTTAGTGCCGCAGTTATGTTGATCACTACATTGATAGACACGAACATAATCAATCGCCAAGGTTTGAGGAAAAACACTTGGATCAATCCCTTTATTATTAGTATTAGCAGCCCAAGCACCGCCGACAGCTAAGTTTAATAATATATGAAAGTTTTGATTAAATGGCGCATCGGCTGATCCATTCACTAACTTGCCAGCCTGATCTGGGTATTGCGTGTACCAACCAGCTGAAGTCTGAGTTGCGTAGTGAATGTTATCGACATACCAACGAATCTCCCCCGGCTCCCATTCAACTGCATATTGATGAAAATCTGAGCTTGGATCTTGACTGTTTGGCAAGGTGTAGCTTGTACCAGAATGCACATTCTCTGGCCAATTTCGTCCAAAATGCAAAGTGCCATGGATTCGGGTTTCTAAAGCGCCTTGCTCTGCTTCAGGGGCATCCGAAGCTGTATTTATATTAACCGCTTCCATAATATCTATTTCGCCAGAAGCCGCCCAAGTCCCATAAACATTATCCGTAGGTAACATCCAAATGGCTGGCCATGTACCCTGCCCTTGCGGTAATTTGGCACTAATTTCAAAGCGGCCATATGTCCAATCGGCTTTATGCTTGGTATTTAAACGGGCAGAGGTATATGGCAAAGTTTTGCTATCAGACATATTACCATCGACATGAGCTGGACCAGTAAAGGTTTCTTTTTTGGCAACTATATTCAAAACACCGTCTTTTACGTAAGCATTGTCGGGTTTATTTGTATAGCACTGCTGTTCGTTATTACCCCCACCCCAACAATTTTCTTCGTAATTCCATTTGCTTAAATCTAGGCTAGCGCCGTCAAATTCATCTTGCCAAACCAGCTCCCATTTTGCCGTTTTGATTCCTGAACAACTTGAAATACCAATTAATACGAGTGCTGATAAAGAAGATATTAATACCGTAAATTTTAAATGAGTCATACATTTTCCATAAATTAAGCAGCCTAGTCCGAACGGCTAGACTGCTAGAGTTATGCTACAAGGGAAAGCTTAAGGGCAGTCTTGACTTGCTTGATTTGAAACGATGCGAATCTTAGAAACACTCAACTTATTAGGCTGGTCTGATTCAATCGACCAGATATTACTCACCTGTTTGAAAGTTTCTGAGTTCTCATTTAAACAAGATAGATTAATATTGAGCGTTTGCCATTCTCCAAGTGCTGAGCTGTTAATGTATTTAGCTAAATCAACTGAAAATGCTTGCCCTTGAGTCGTTGCTAAATTGAAAACCACTTGACCTGAAACTGGCGTTTGTAACCTTAAATCAAAACTCACACTGCTATTTGCTTTGGCATATTCAGAAAAATCAAAGCCTGCTGGATTCACTAATTGAATACCCGCTGATTGACTACCTGACCAAGTTAATTCAAATGCATCTTCTTGCACAAAACGGTTAAAGCTTTTGTAAGTCACACTGTTAGCTGCGTCCAAGCTTACCGTATTCGAGTTAACCGCTACCTTTGTATTTTGGCTGTACAAGTTAAAGTCAAAACCCAGTGTTGGAGCTTGATTAAACAAGGTCAGTTCATCTGCAACAGCCGCAGATTTAATAGTTAAATCTTCATTTAAATCCGGAATCATTTGATTAGAGTTGTAATCTAAACCATAACCATATGCAAATAATGGCTTATAGTTTTGGTCATTTACATTAAGTATTGTTTGATCTGGTTTTGCAGGCCAAGAGAAAGAAAGTTTCCCTTTGAAATCATGTTTAATTTGACCATTTAGCTCGCTAAATAAAACATCCGCAATACTGCCACCTTCAGTACCTGGTAACCAAGCAGCAACAAAAGCGTCTGAAGCGTTTAATTCTTTATTCACCCAAAGCGGACGACCAGTTAAAAATACACTCACAACAGGAATGCCTTCACTCTTTAACTTTCGCAATAATTTCAAATCAGTTTTAACGCCAGCTTGATACTCTAAATTGCCGTCTTTAATATCGCCTTGCATTTCCGCATAAGGATTTTCACCAAATACTACAATGGCAACGTCTGGTTTTTCAGTATAAGAAGCATCTAAACTTAAGTTTGCTTGGCCTCCGTTCGCTTCTAGTGTTTGTTTAATACCATGATAAATAGAAGTCGCATTAGGGAAATCAGAATTTACATTTGCAGTACCTTGCCATGTGAGTGTCCAACCACCATTTTGTTTGCCAATGTTATCTGCACCATCACCAGCAACAAGTACATTCAAGTTTGGTTTTAGCGGTAATATGTTGTGATTATTTTTAAGTAAGACTAAAGATTCTCGCACCGCTTGTTGTGCTATTTCTTTATGTGATATAGAACCAATCGCCCCTTTATTAGGTACATGAAGTCGATCAGATGGCTTAGCATCAAACGCGCCCATTCTATATTTAACTCTTAAAATTCGAGTCACAGCGTCGTCGATTCGAGATAGTGCAATTTCACCAGACTGAACTTGAGCGATTGTATTGAAATATAAAGCTTTCCAATCTTCCGGAACCATAAGAATATCAACCCCAGCATTAATTGCTTGGGCACATTTATCATTGCTACAGCCTTTGACTTGACCATGTCCATTCCAGTCACCAACCACTAAGCCATCAAAACCCATCTTTTCTTTTAATACATCGGTTAATAAATATTTATTACCATGCATTTTTTTACCATGCCATGTATTAAATGATGCCATAACGGTTTGTACACCCGCTTCAATAGCGGTTACATATCCCTGAGCATGTAGGCGAAACAGCTCTGCTTCTGAATCAATATTATTGCCTTGATCGACCCCCTCAACTGTTCCTCCATCACCAAGAAAATGTTTAGCCGTTGAAACAACTTTGTCGGAAGCTAAAAAGTTTTTACCGGCTTCGCCCTGCATGCCTTCTACATATTTACCAGCATAACTTTTTACAATAGCAGGATCTTCAGAAAAGCTTTCATAAGCGCGTCCCCATCTATCATCTCGCGCAACTGCAACCGTTGGCGAAAAGTTCCAACCTATACCCGTTTCTGCAACTTCTTTCGCAATCACTTCGGCAACTTTTTTGATCAGTTCTGGGTTATTAGCAGCACCTAAACCTATATTGTGTGGAAATAAAGTCGCACCATAAACATTATTATGCCCATGTACGCCATCTGTTCCCCAAATTGATGGTATTGCTATACCATCTTGAGAATCATCTAGTGCAGCAAGGTAGAAGCTATCAGCAAGATCTACCCAATCTTTAACGTTGGCTTGTTTATTACCATCAGGGAAAGAGCCTCCTCCATTTAAGATTGAACCAAACCCATATTTACGCATATCTTCAACTGAAACAAAGCGTAACTCTGGTTGAATCATTTGCGCGACTTTCTGTTCGAGTGTCATTTTAGCTAAAAGAGAAGCCACTTTTTGCTCCACAGCCGCATCTTTAGTGACAGCTGATTTAACCGATGGCCAGATATCAATCGGGTTAACGGTTTGATTTGCTTGGTTTGACTGACTACAACTCGCTAATGCACCTGACATACAAAGTGCGATAAGTATTTTATTTGATGGAAGTTTCATTATTTGAATAGACCTTATCTCTGCCAATAATTTAAGAATTGAAATAAGTTTAGAATAAAGTGAAACAAAATGAAAGCGCTTACATTAGTAATTGTTGATTTTTTATCTTTAAAATGTAAAAAAAACGAAACAGACAAACAAAATACACTATTTACACTCGGTAAATTAGCGGATAAACCGGATTTTAGACTTAAAGGCGAGACAACAGAATGATAAGCGCTATCATTTTATAGATAACTTATAAAATTTGAGCAGGTAAGCAATAAAGGCCAGTAACACAGCAGGAAAAATAGTATAGACAATTAAGATCCCATGCAAACTCGTCTCAGTTTGAACTGAATCTGCTTGATAGCCAAACATACCTAGGCTCCATGCTGATAAGCCACCGCCCAATGCAATTCCGAGTTTCATTGAAACTTGGCTAACAGAATAAACCGCACCGGTCAGATGTATCTTACTTTGTTCTTCTGCATAATCAGCAACATCAGCTAACATTGACCATAAAATGGGACTTCCCATTTGTAAAAAGAAACTTAAGCCGAAATTAAAAACTAGGGCGAGATAAAATTGATCTTGCAACACCCAATAATTAGCACAGCTTATCAAAGCACAAACCATAAGTGCCGTTCGATATAGTCCAAGTTGGCCAATATATTTTGAGAAATGCTGGGTGGAAAAACTGCCTATAATGCTCCCTATCATTCCAACAGAAAGAAAAAGTGAGCTTTGGGCTGACATATCTAAATAATAACCAACATAAAACAGAGTCACAGAGTTTCTAATCACGATTGCTAATAAAATTAAAAAGCAAATAAATGCAATAAACCTGCACTCTGGATTGGATAATATCCAACTTAAGTTTTGCTTAAGACTGCCGTGAGACATATGTTCATTCGCAACTCTTTCTCTAGTGGTGTAAAAACAAATCAGAAAAAATACCAGCCCGAGCGAACTCAATACTATCATAGCCAACTGAAATCCTTGCTGCTCATCTCCTGCACCTAACCATTCCACCATAGGTATCATGAAAGCGCTGATCATTAAGCCACCTAACATAGCAAGAGAAAAGCGGTATGACTGTAAAGAAATTCGTTGTTGAGGCGATTGGGTTAAATACCCTGCAAGTGCGCAATAAGGTATGTTTAATAATGAGTAAGTGATCGTGAGCAGTACCAATGTGACCAAGGCATAGCTGAACTTGCCTAGTTCAGTAAAATCAGGTGTGGTAAAAGCTAAACAACTAAAAAAGGCCAAAGGAAAACAAAACCATAAAATATATGGTCTAAATTTTCCCCATCTAGTATTGGTTCTATCAACTAAAAAACCAATAAAAAAAGTCGAAAGTCCATCAATCGAATGAACAATAATGAGTAAAAATCCGACTAAGTAAACAGATAGCCCAAAAACCTCGGTATAAAAGTAAGTGGAAAATATCATCAGCGTTTGAAAAACTAAATTGCTGGCCGTGTCACCTAAACCATAACCAATTTTTTCACTTATTTTCAATGCCTTAATATTTTCCAAATTATTTACCCTCAGGCTTTATTTAATTTATATTTGTAACCAGTGAAGCCATAAAAGCCAATATAAAGATAGCAGACTAAAGGCACAATGAAAGCAAACTGCACATTGTAAATATCTGCTGCAGCACCTTGAAGTAAAGGAATGAAAGCGCCACCAACAATAGCCAAACATAAAATACCAGAGCCCTGACTCGTTGCTAAACCGAGACGATTTAACGCTAAGCTAAAAATAGTTGGAAACATAATAGAATTGAAAAAGCCAACACTTAAAATAGCCCACATAGCTAGCTGACCTTCAGCCAAAATAGTGACCAATAATAGAGCAAATACACAAAACGAGTTCAAAACAAGGAGTTTATTGGCTGCAATTTTAGTCATCAATGCAGCGCCGACAAAGCGGCCAACCATGGCACCGCCCCAAAATATTGATACATACTTAGCAGCCTGATGTTCGGTAATACCTGCGATATGGGATTCGCCTAAAAAGTTAATTAAAAAACTACCTACAGAAACTTCAGCGCCAACATAAACAAATATACCAATCGCACCCAACACCAAATGCTTATGCTGCCATGCGCTGGCACCAGACTGGCTCTCTGTATTAGGTTCTTCGGTATTTATTTGTGGTAATTTAATCACTTTCCAAAATAAAAGAGTCAAGACGAAAAATGTCGCAGCCAGCAATAAATAGGGTAACTGAACTGCCGATCCGGCATCTGAATTATCTGCAGAGCTTAAGTAAGATAAAATCAATACTCCGCCAAATATTGGCGCAACTGTAGTCCCTAAAGAGTTAAATGCCTGAGTTAAATTTAAGCGCATCGCGGCTTTTTCGGGTTCTCCCAAGATAGTAACAAATGGATTAGCTGATACCTGGAGCAAAGTAATACCGCTCGCTAACACGAACAAAGCAGCTAAAAACAAAGCGTACACTTTAAAGTGGGCTGCTGGCACAAACAGCAAACAACCAAAGGCCGCGATACTCAAGCCTGCGACTATCCCTTTGTGAAAACCCACTTTTTTTACGAACTTACCTGCAGGATAGGAAACAATTGCATAAGCACTAAAAAAGCAAAAGTTTACTGCCATTGCTTGTAAATAACTAAGCGAAAAAAGACTCTTAAGGTAGGGAATCAAAATATCGTTCAGGGCTGTGATAAAGCCCCACATAAAAAATAGTGATGTTAATACAATTAACGCTGAACGATATTGCCCAGCATTTTCTCCAGTTGGAATACTGGCATTCGATTCTGGGTTTTCAATAGAAAAAGCCATGATGTTTACCTTAAATTAAATATGCATTAATAAGTTTAAAACAAAATGTAAGCGCTTACAACAAATCAAATAAATAAATTTATAGTAAATATCATGGGCAATACTATGTGTTTAGATCTTACCCAAATCATTTTTATTTAAAACACGCACTTAAACTAAAAGATAAAAACACCCATGACAAAAAAATCAAATTAGATCTTTTTGTTGCAATTAAGACCAACATGAAACATATTAAATCAACACAAAAACAACAAAACAAACACTTTATTAACCCAAGCACTTTAAAAATAAGGAAAAATAATGAAAATCATCGCTAAACCGCTTTCTGCAACATTTCTGATTGCAGCGTCTTTGGCTAGTAGCCAAGCATGGGGAGACTTTAAAGGTTGGAATCCAAATTGGAGCAATTTAACCAATAATGTCGCTAGGGCTGTTACTTCACAACAACAAACAAGCATGCTTAATAACGTAAATAACGGCACAATAGATACTCGAGGTACCGAAATAAACGTAAATAACTCGGTTGTTGAAACAACTGGGACTGGGTCTCGCTCGGTTATGCCGAATAGTGACATGCGCTGGCATAATCCATTTGGTAGCTCTTATTCAACTTCTCCCAGCACGCGTTGGTATCAAAAAGATGGTAACACTCAAGTATTTAGAATGTTTCCTAATGATGAAAACTTTTTTGGTACACGAATAGGTGCAGCTCGAAGTGAAGCCTTTGTGGGTAACCATTTATCAACAGTTGAAGCAGATGGTAAAACCGTGACATTTTCAGCTCGCTTTAGAGTAGAAAAGCATAACGGTAGTAAAGATGTCATGCTGTTCCAATCAAAAGGCAGCGGCTTAAATACCCAAGACGGCACCTATCCAGCATGGGGGATCTCTTTATGGGTAGAAAAAGACGGCGACATTATTTTAGTCAAACGTAATCAAGTATTCAGCCAAAACGAAAAAATTGATACTGGGTTTAATGTTGGCCAAAGTTTTAACTTAAGAGTGACTGACGATGGCTATAACTATAAAGCTTTCATCAATAACGTTGAAAAAGCGGCCGGAACTTGGGAGCGAGGTGATACACCAACGGTACAACGCTGGGGCATATACGTACAAGGTGGTGAAAGCGGAATTTTAAGCGGTACAATTAACGACGAACAAGTTGTTTATGTTAGTGGTGCCAGAGCTGAATTAAATTAATTTTAAGCGGCGCGCCGTATGGTGCGCCAATTAACTATGGTGCTTGTTATGACTCGACAGTTTATCAGCTTAAGCTTGATTTTATTGCCTATCATTATGGGGTTAGGCTATTTTTTACCTAAACAAAACATAGAGCAAAAACCACCCGCAGATCAATTTAACTCATCAATTAAACAAGCAAAACTAGACATAGAACCAGTCAAGTCATTCTCTTTGGAGACAAACTCAAGCCTTAACTCAGATATAAGCTTAACCCAGTCTAAAACTCGCATTAACTCCACTCAACAGATTTACGAGTTCATCAGCAAAAATCCAGCAAAAGCAGCACAGTTTATAAGTGAGAATGAGGTGGCCGAACAATTCGCCTTTAGTATGTCGTTAATCAATAATTGGAGCCTTAAAGAACCACAATTAGCACTAACTTGGTTACAATCACAGAGCAATAAATTCTCTAAAGTACAATACGAAATGCTGATGCGTGGTCTACTCAAAAACTATGCGAAAGTACAACCCGATTATGTATTTTATCAACTCGAGTACCTTGCTCCTGAGGCAATTTGGCATGAGTTAATGTTTGATATAGCACAGGCATGGGTCAACCAAAATCCTGATGAAGCAGTCCGTTGGTTAGATGACCTTGCTAATAGTAAACAACCGATCGAGTATCTTACTGGAGCTCATGTAGTCGTATTAGAAACGTACGCAAAACTCGACATGGTTGCAGCACGAAACTGGTTAAACAAGCTACCCAACAAAGCACTGCGCCAGCAGATAGAAAATCAACTCGATTTATAAAATTATCGAGCCACTTATTAAGCATTTCACTAATCAGCGAAACCCAATTAAGCCGAAAGTAAATTTTATGTTATTTTGATAGACGATAATTAGACCAAATAGTATAAAGCTTAACATCGGATGTTATGAGTAATAAAAATGAAAAATTGGTTAGTTTTAGGTTTATTCTTTAGTGGTTATACGCAAGCAATTACCACAGTCATGGACGCAGATGTTCTGTTTGAACAACAAGCCTACACAGAAGCAAAAGCAGCTTACGAGCAAAATATAGAGATTGGCAGCCCACATGCCTATTACCAATTAGGTTACATGCATTTTAAAGGGCTAGGTATTCCGAAAAATATTCCCTTAGCTTTAATCTATTTTTCTTTAGCAGCTGAATATAAAATTTCGGATTCAGAGCAAATTGCCGCAAAAATTTTAGATAGCTTACCAGAGCAACAACGCCTTAAACAAAGCCATCTGATAGCAAAAACAATTGAAAAATATGGTAAAAAAGCCCAGCAGGCAAAATACTTCCCAGTCACAGTGAATGAAAATTTATCCAAAAAACTCACCCTGAGTTCATCAGTATTTGACGAAGATTGGTTTGAGCAAGGGTTTGACGATCCAAGCGATTCGGTTGAAAGCTTTTCAATTGAAGATAGTTTTTCGGATAGCTTTAGCGAGGACGGTGAGTTTACATCAAGTGACTTTGGCTCAGAGCCAGCGCAATCAACTGCCCGCCCATCTAGCTTTATCAATTTAAACGACCGACCTTACTTTGCCGTACTCGACTATCAAATCGCTTTAGATGGCAGTGTTCGCGATTTAGCAACCAGTCAAAAAATGGGTTATGTCAAAAAACGGGTTGACGACTTTGCCCGCTTTTATAAATCCCCAGTGCAACTGGATCAACAGCCAAACTGGTTTGTTGGCCAGCAAATTTTAGGCATTGCCGATATGTCTAGATTCGAGTTAGAAGCCAAGCACCCTAATTTATATTCACGTATGCGTCGTATCGCGAATAAACTCAGAGCAAGCGACAAAACGGCAGATCAGTTCCAACTTGCGATGGCATTAATGCGGTTTAAATTTTTAACCAAAACACCAGAAGAAGGCGCAGCGCTACTTAAACAATGTGCAGAAAAGCACTGGCCTGCCGCTCAATACGAATATGGCTTGTATTTATACCGAGAACAAATTGATGTCGCCAAAGGGATTGAATATATAGGGTTAGCAGCGCAACACGGTTACAGCCAAGCAAATTTCCAATTAGCAGCGTTACTTCAGCATAGTCCTTGGGTTGAACAAGATATACCAAAAGCTTTATTTTGGTACGCTCGTGCTGCTGAGCAAAATATCTCAAATGCTAAGCTCAGAGCTGCCTACATCCATTTAATTGATAACAAGCAAGATTATTATAATGCAGGGCTTGCTAACCAATATCTAACCGAACTTGCCGAAGAAAAAGCAGCTGATCCAGAATTTCATTTTGTTAAAGCATTAAGCTATCGTGATAGTAACAATCGCCAATTAAAACTGGCTTTTACCCACATGCGTAAAGCAATAGATTTAGCAGATAGCTTAAGCTGGGATACAACAGAATGGGAAAACTTATTTTCGACTTGGACAGAAGGTAGAATCACACTGCAAGATGACATAAATAACAGCTAAATCTTAGGTCTGTTAATGCTTGCCAAAATGAGCACAGATTTTGTGATTGGGTCTCATTGAATCAAAATAACCTGTGCTTATTGCCGTATTGTCAGCTAGATAGAGTAAGTAATATAGAGCTAAATCAATATAAACGCATACATCTAAGCCCTGTTAAGACAGCCTCATTTTAAAGTCTTCGTAACCAAATTGTTTAATCAGCTTCACTTCATCTGTTACTGAGTTCCACACTGCAATACTCGGTAACCCAATGCCATTAAAGGTCGACGTTTTAACCATAGTATAATGCGCCATATCATCAAACATTATCCTTTGACCAAGAGTCAATGGCTCAGCAAAAGAGTAATCGCCAATGACATCGCCCGCCAAACAAGTTTGGCCACCCAATCTGTATGTATGCGCTTGCTCACCAGCTTCCCCAGCGCCAAAAACCTCTGCTCTGTATGGCATTTCTAATGTATCTGGCATGTGGCACGTCGCTGAGGTATCTAATATAGCTAAATCCATCGCATTGTGCGTTATATCTAGCACTTCACTAACCAACACACCTGTGTGAATCGCAATGGCTTCACCCGGCTCTAAGTAAACTTGTACATCATATTTTTGTTGGAAGTTTTTAATCCTTTCGACCAAGCCATCTATGTTATAACCCGGCTTAGTAATATGGTGTCCGCCACCAAAATTAACCCATTTTAATTTAGGTAATAGCTCTGAAAATTCTTTTTCAATAACATCTAAAGTTCGGCTTAAAGGCTCAAATTCTTGCTCACATAAAGTATGAAAATGAATTCCTGTAATCCCTTCTAAACTATGCTGCTGAAATTCTGGATAAGGGATCCCCAGTCTAGAACCAGGGGCGCATGGATCATAAATAGGTGTCGAACCTTCTGAGTGTAATGGATTCACTCTTAAACCAAACTCTAATTCAGGTCGCTCTGCTTTTGCTGCTTGTAATAATGGCTGAAATCTTTGCCATTGGTTAAAAGAGTTAAAAATTAAATGGTCGGTAATTTTTAAAATTTCAGCTAAATCTTGCTCTGTATAGGCTGCGCTAAAAGTGTGTACTTCACCTTGAAACTTTTCTTTACCTAATCTCGCTTCATTTAAGCCACTGGCACAAGTCCCTTTTAAATACTGGCCAATAAGTGGCGCTAGGCTAAACATAGAAAAAGCTTTTAACGCTAAAAGAATTTTCGCCCCAGACGCTTGTTGCACTTGCTGAAGAATTTCTAGATTGTTTTTTAACGCAACTTCGTCGACGACAAAGCAAGGTGAAGGAACTCGATTAGGATCGAACTGATGAAAAGTTTTACTGTTTAACATATTCGGTTTCTGCTAGCTGAATCAGAGGAAGGAGATAAAGCATTAAGGTGTATTCACCTTAATGCCATTCAACAAAACTTAGTTAACTCGGGTTGAGTTATTAAAGTAAATTAAAGTCTGGGTTTTCGATAACTTGCCAAGGTAACCCATATTCATTCATGTCTGCCATAAATGCATCTGGGTCAAGCTGTTCCATATTCCAAACACCCGGTTTTTTCCATTGGCCTTCTAAAATCATTTTCGCGCCAATCATAGCTGGTACACCGGTAGTGTAAGAAATTGCTTGTGATTCAACTTCAGCATAGCAGTCTTGATGATCTTTAATGTTGTACAAGTAAACGGTTTTTTCTTGGCCGTCTTTAATCCCAGTGACCACACAACCAATACAAGTTTTACCTTTAGTTCGTGGTCCTAAAGTAGATGGATCTGGTAACAGCTGCTTCAAGAACTGAATCGGCACAATTTGTTGGCCTTGGAATTCAATTGGTTCTATGCCTGTCATACCAACATTACCTAAAACTTCTAAGTGTTTTAAGTAGCTTTCACCAAAACTCATCCAGAATTGAGCTTTCTTTAAACTTGGGTAAAACTTGGTTAAAGATTCAAGTTCTTCGTGATACATACGGTAAATGTTATAGCTACCAACACCATCAGGACAGGTGAAGCTTTGCTTAGTCGACATAGCAGGCGTCGTAACGAATTGACCATCTTCCCAATGACGACATTCTGCAGTCACTTCACGGATATTAATTTCTGGATTGAAGTTTGTCGCAAACGGGTAACCATGATCGCCACCATTAACGTCGATAATATCGAGTGTATGTATTTCGTCAAAATAATGTTTTGCAATGTACGCAGTAAACATATTGGTCGCGCCCGGATCAAAACCCGAACCCAACAATGCAGTTAAACCAGCTTTTTCAAATTTTTCTTGATAAGCCCATTGCCATTTATATTCAAATTTAGCTGTATCTAGTGGCTCATAATTGGCTGTATCCATGTAATGTACGCCAGCTTCTAAACAAGCATCCATTATGGTTAAGTCTTGGTATGGTAAAGCTACGTTTATAACCAACTCTGGCTTTATCTTATTCAGTAAAGCGACTAGCTCAGGTACATTATCTGCATCTACCTGACCGGTTGATATTTCACGGTTTAGGCTTTGCTTTATCTTTGCTGCAATCGCAACACATTTAGATTCAGTTCTGCTCACTAAAGTGATATCTGTGAATACTTCTGCTAATTGCGCACATTTAAACGCAACCACCTGGCCTACACCGCCAGCACCAATTATGACTACTTTACTCATGATTTTGCTCTTTCATTAAATTACTGCGTTATTCATCTAAAACGTATTCACCTTCCACATGTGCTCTTTGCACTGAACCGTCTACTATTTACTAAATTAAATTGTATAGACAATGATCAGCATAAACACCAAAAATTTGTTGAGAAACCATATTCAACTGCTTTATACGCTCTAACTATTTACTGTCAAAAGCTAGCTTAAATTATGTCAAACAACTACTCAATCTAAGCAAGCTTTTCAGGCGGGGATATTAATCGCTTTATGCCAATTTACATAATAAAAATTATTACTTTTTCGCTGATTGGATCAATTAATTTCGATTTAGTGAGGATTCGACAAATAAAAGATAAAAATATCGAACTATTTTTACAGATTTTGCAAAAGGGCTAACTAGAAAACACCTTGAGCTTGAGGATATTAACGGTGAAATCGGGTCGGTTTTTCAATTTCGTAAAGCGCGTCAGTTATTGCTTCAACTTTTTCTTGGAGTACAAGCTGAGCATCTTGTACACCACGATTATAATAATAATTACCCATATGTTCAGATATAAAATCAAGTAAAAAGTCAGCATCGAACTGGCCGAGTTCTTGTTGTAGTTCGTCTTCAAAGTAAGTTTGAAGTTTATCTACAAGGTGCTGCTTTTCTTCTGGGCTAAATTTTATATCCGACATATGTGCTTAACTTCTTAAGCTTTGAGCAACTGTCTGCGTTCAAATTCGCGAATGCGATCTGTGCAGTGTTGTACTGTTTGTCGCGTTAGCACGCTGCGCTGGCCGTCTAATACTTGACCATTAAATTCTGCGGCTATTTTTTTCGCTGCATTGTGCATCATGTTAAACGCAGCTTGTGAGTCACCCGCAACAGGTAAACTCAAGAATAATGAAACCCCTTGAGTGGTGAACTGCTCAATATTATCAATATCAAAAGTACCTGGGTTAAACATGTTTGCCAAACTAAACAAGACTTCACCTTCGCCTGATGGCGATTCATGACGGTGAAAAATATTAAATTCGCCGAATTTAAAGCCCAGTGTTAATAAAGTAGGTAATAATACCGCACCCGACATTTGCTGGCCTTCTGCAACCACTACATTCAAAATTAGAACTTCTTCGGGGTTAGACTGATTTTGTTCGCTCGATTTAGCCGTTTGTTCTACTTCTGCAGGCTCTGAAACCGAAGGTATTTCAGATTCAAGTGTTTCACGAGCGCTGATTTGATCAATAATCTCATCGCCAAAGTGATCATCCGCGTCGGGTAATTCCATTTGCAATTGGCTTCCTGCTAACTCAGGCTCTACTCTCACTTTTGGTTTTTCAACCTTCTCTTGTTTTAGATTATTGATACTTTGTTTAATCGAAAACTTTTTATCATCTGAGGCTTGGTCTGAGCTGCTTTCCGCTTTTTTAGCTTTGGCTGTAACTACCCTAGGTTTAGAAATTACACCATCATCAGCTTCTGCGTCGGTATTAGTTGAATATTGCTCGGATTCAATCTGCTTATTTTTACGTATGGTGTATATGCCGTGAACGACAAGCGCAGCAATTGCTATAAAACCTAGCACCATAAGGATTAAACGTAATTCTGATTCCATTTTTAACCTTTTCTTTTAATTTTATTCACTAATTAACCTCAGCTCAGAATATATAAGCTGTACTTAGGGTAATAATCTAATGCTGAGCTAATTCTATTGCTTTTTCGATATCGACTGCAACCATTCTTGATACTCCAGGCTCTTGCATTGTGACACCGACCAGTTGATTAGCCATTTCCATCGCTATTTTATTGTGTGATATATAAATAAATTGGACCGTACTCGACATTTCTCTAACTAGATTACAAAAGCGCGCAACATTGGCATCATCCAAAGGGGCATCAACTTCATCTAACATGCAAAACGGCGCAGGATTCAACCTAAATATTGCAAACACTAACGATAATGCAGTTAATGCTTTTTCACCACCAGATAATAGATGAATCGTACTATTTTTCTTACCCGGAGGTCTAGCCATTATGCTAACCCCAGTATCAAGTAAATCATTATCTGTCAGCTCGAGCCAAGCTGAACCTCCGCCAAATACTTTTGGAAAAAGTCGCTTTAAGTCTTGATTGATAGTTTCGTAGGTATCTTTAAACTTAGCTTTTGTTTCTTTATCTATTTTTCTAATCGCATCTTCTAAGGTTTCAATCGCTGAAACAAGATCTTGTTTTTGTGCGTCTAAATATTCTTTACGCTGCAATTGATGTTCATATTCATCAATCGCCGCCAAGTTAATTGCGCCTAATTTCGCAATTTTAATGCTCAACTTATCTAAATTATGCTGCCAAGTTTTCTGCTCTGCTTGTACTGGCATCTGCTGTAACAACATATCCAAGTTCACATTCAGTTCATTTAAATTTTCTAAAATACCTTTGGCTTTGACTTTAAAACCCTGTTGTTCAATTTGAAATTGGCTAATTGAGTCTTGCAGCTTTTGCCTCTGGCCAAAGTGACTGTGTTGGCCTTGCTCTAAATTAGCTAAACTGAGTTGGACGGTTTTTATTTTCTCAAGCAGTCGAACTTTGGTGTCTTCTAGCTCTGTTTTTTGTCCTAACTTTTGCTGAAGCGTTAAGGCTAAGCTTTGATTTGGCTGGGTTACTTCATTTAACGCTTGATTAGTTTGAGTTTGCTTTGTTTCTAGCTCAATTAGTCTCGTTTGATTCGTTGCCAAATTTGATTTGATGCTTTCAATTTGGTGCTTTGTGGTTTCAAATTGGATCTGAAGCTGATGCAGAGTATGCTTAACCTGGTTTTGCGATGCGCGCAGGTGCTTTTGTTTTTCGTATAAGCTGTGCTTATTATTTTCGGATAATGCTTTAACGTCGGCTAACTCAGCTAGCTTGATTGTGTATTCTTCGCTTTGGTCTTCTAGTATTTCTAGCTGCTGGGCTTTATCTTCAAGTCTTGATGTCAGCTGAGCGGTTTCAGTGTCATTGGCTTGAATTTGTGTTTGCTGATAACGCATTTGTTTATTAGCTAACTCTAATTCATCAGCCAATTTATCTAATTTTTGCTGCGAAATGACGAATGCGTTTTGCTGCTTCTGGCTGAGCTGATGCGTTTTCTCATGTTGAGCTTTTGCTTGTAAAAATTGAGTTTCCGCCAATTCTAATGCCGCCACTATTTCCCGAGCTTGGTTTTGCGCTTTGTCTAGTTTAGATTTATTCACTAACACTGCATTATCTTGCTTAGCTGGGAAATAAGACCAAACCTGACTGCGCCAATGGCCATTTTGTTCAATCATAGAATCGAATATATCAGGGTTAGAGTTTTGCGCTTCTGTCGTTATTTCAATTCGATTTAATAACTGGATGATAGCAGCTGGCGCATCCACTTTTTCCGCTAAGCTATTTGCAACTTTATCGACAGGTGTTTGGCTCTTACCTTGATTGAACAAAGTGAGCTCAAAATCAGGCATACTCAGCTGTAACCCAATTGCTTGGTTTATCACATAAGCTGCAGGCCATTGCTTTAAAACCGTGTTAACGGCAAGTTCCCAACCTGCTTGTATTTTGATATCGTCATATAAATTTTTATATTCAGCTATCTGATTTTGTTGAAACCAAGTTTGCAGTTTAGTGTCATCTAATTGAGTTTGGTTTTCTATTAGCGTTTGTAAGCTAGTTATTCTGGCATGACAGTTTTGTAAATCTGCTCTAAGTCCATCTCTGGTTTGCTCTCTTTCACACCATGCTTGATAATCAACTTGTAGTTGATTTTTCGTCGATGCAACATGTTTCTGTAACTCTTCGCATCGAGTCTTCTCCTGACTCGATTTCGCTGTAATTTGTTGAATATCGCCACTGTATTTAACCTGTCTAAGCTCTATGCCTTGTTGCTTTAATTGATGAAGTTTTTGGGTATCTTGCGTAATGCTTTGCCGACAGTTTTCTGCCTGTAATTGTATGTTTTGCTGCTGGTTTTTAGTTTGATAATATTGTTGTGAGTTTGATTCAAAGGCTTCACTTGCTTGATTAAACTCAATCTCACCTTGTTCGAGTTGCTGTTCTACCTCGTCTAACTGCAAGCTAATTTGTTCTATTTCAGGGGTAATGCGACTCAACTTGTCAGTTTGTTCGGTATTTTGCTGTGTTTGTTGTTTAACCTGTGCTGTTAATTCAGTCAGGCTCTGATTCAACTTATCGAGTTCTAGATTTAGCTTAGTTTTTTCTACTTTTTGAAAAATCAGCTGTTGCTCAATTTTGGTAATTTCTTGCGCTAGTTTAAATTGGCTTTGATTAACCTGTTCTTGTTCAGTCGTTAACTCAGCTAAAGTTTGTTTATATTCTGTTTGTAATCTTTCATCGACGGATTGCTCACTAATCAGTTTATCTAAATTGAGCTGCTGCTGCTTGATTTGCTTGTCCAAAGTATCAACGACACTTTGGTATTCAGACCAATTAAGTGCTAACAGTTCTGCTTTAAATTGCCTTTCATCAGCCCTGAGCGCTTTATATTTTTTTGCTGATTCAGCTTGGCGTTTCAAATTATCGATTTGGTTCGCTAACTCTGCGATGAGATCATCGAGCCTTTCTAAATTTTCACGTGTATGCCGAATTCGGATTTCGGTTTCTCGGCGACGTTCTTTGTATTTTGAGATACCCGCGGCTTCTTCAATAAACAACCTGAGCTCATGTGGCTTAGATTCGATTAGCTTAGAGATCATGCCTTGCTCAATAATAGCGTATGACCTTGGGCCTAACCCTGTGCCTAAAAATAATTCAGTAATGTCTTTTTTGCGACATTTATTATTATTGAGTAAATAGTGTGAAGTACCGTCTTTATTAACCGTTCGCTTTATCGATATTTCGTTATAACTAGTAAATTCACCACTAATGCGGCCTGAAGTGTTATCAAATACCAATTCGATGCTAGCTTGAGAAACAGGTTTACGCGCAGAAGAGCCATTAAAAATGACATCTGTCATAGCATCGCCGCGTAAATTTTTTGCTGAACTTTCGCCTAATACCCAGCGCACTGCATCTATAATATTAGATTTTCCACAACCATTTGGGCCAACAATAGACGTCATTTGTCCTGGGAATGGAACCGTCGTTGGGTCAACAAATGACTTAAAGCCAGCTAATTTTATTTGCTTTAATCGCATTAAACAGTATGGTTGGGTACTTCAAGAAAATAGTAGACGCAACATACCAAAACAAGCGCCTAAGAACAAACGACTTCATAGATTTGTCGCATATTTTAGCGATTTTAAACAAATAAGATTTTTTTCATGGGTATAGAGTATTTATTTAGAGGTTTTGGCCTTTTAAACCAAAAAGGCATACGCAAGTATGTTTACCTACCAATTTTACTAAATGTTATTTTGCTCAGTGTCAGTTTTTACTGGCTCTATCAGGAATTAAGTGGGCTAAAAGCATTTTTAGAAGGTTTTTTTCCAAGCTACCTATCTTGGCTTGCTGACATTTTATTTCCTTTATCTTTAATTGGTGTGATGTTTTTCTTTTCGTTGGTTTTTACCAGCATTAATAATTTTATTGCTGCACCATTTAATGGCCTACTCGCGAGTAAAATAGAACAGATGCATTTGTCTGAAGCTGAACAGGCAAAAATCCCTCAATTTAAATTATCCGAAGAAGTTGGCAGAGCCTTAACTCGTGAGTGGCAAAAAATGGTTTATTACATTCCACGAGCCTTATTCTTTTTTGTCTTATTTATGACGATTCCAATTGTCGGCCAGTTGCTCTGGCTTGGCTTTATCGCTTGGATGATGGCGGTTCAGTATTGTGATTATAGTTACGATAACAACGGTATCAGTTTTATTGAGATGAAAAACGAATTGTGGCGACACAAAGCCGATTGCTTTAGTTTTGGTTTTATCGTCAGTTTTTTAACTATGTTACCAATAATCAACTTAATCATAGCACCTGCTGCGGTTTGTGGTTCGAGTTTACTTTGGGTCGAAAAACATAGACAGAGTTATTTTTAACAAAAATAACTCTAAATAAAGTAGGAATTTTAAATTTAAATCAATTTTAATCACTTTATATCAGGAAATGACGAATTAAAGCTTGTAATGAGAGCTTAAATTGTATAAAAATAGTTCAGCTTAATATTATTGTCATAATCATTAGGTTAAATGGAGAGAAATCTTAATACAAAAGGAGGCCAAAATGGCTGTACAAAGAAGAAGGTTGAATAGCACAAGCTGTCGTAGAAAACATTTATTAAAGAAAATTCATAATAAAGTAATCGGTCGACGTAAAAACTTTGCTAACCAACAAATGGAAGAAACAGTAACATTTTAGGTTACTTGGTTTCTTCACCCTTTCCCCGTTTCAAATCTAGTTAAACACCACAAGTAAACTCTTTAACTATCTTGCTTTTTAGATTTTTTCAACGCTTTAATTTCTGCTCTTCTGCGTTTGAAGAAATTTGAGATAATTGCACCGCAATCGTCAGCTAGCACACCAGAGACCAATTCAAGTTGATGATTTAACTGTGGGTGTTGGATTAAATTCATAATCGAGCCGCACGAGCCAGTCTTAAGGTCGTCAGCACCATATATCACACTATCTAACCGACTATGTACTAAAGCACCAGCACACATAGAGCACGGCTCAAGCGTGACGTATAAGCGGCAACCGACTAAACGATAATTCTGTAAAAATTGCCCTGCCCGCTGAATCACTTTGATTTCGGCATGACCTGTCGCATCATGCTGAGTAATAGATTGATTATAGGCACTGGCGATTACAGTATCGTCTTTCACTATAATTGCACCTACTGGAATTTCATTTTCTGCTTCTGCCAAAGCCGCTTGTTCCAGTGCAAGCCTCATCCAATATTCATGGTCTTTCATGATCTAAGTTCAATGTAAGTAAGCGTTAACTAGCAGTATGTATCATTAATTGCACAGAGGTTTTACCTCTAAAAGTATTTGTATCTAAACTAAAAGCCGCGTGCATAGTTTGGCTTTTACCTAGCTGCCACAAATCAGGATTATAGTTAAACCAAATAGCATCAAACACTTCACCACTGGCATGCTGAAGTACTAATTTTAAATGTTTGTCTTTTAGCAGCCTTTCTTGCGCGACTTTAAATTCATCATCGAAAATAGGGGCTTCAAAACATTGACCCCAAGGCATGGCTTGCTTTAATAAATTCGCAATTTCTATACTATATTCGTCAGCTTGTAATGCGCCATCAGTTAACACTTTATTCGTTAAAGCGTCAGCTTGTATCAGTTTCTCAACCGTATTATCAAATATTTGTTTAAACCTATCTAAATTAGATTTATGTATACTTAAACCAGCTGCCATCGCATGGCCACCAAATTTAATGATTAAATCTGGATTTTGCGTGTGCATTTGCTCTAACGCATCACGGATGTGAAAACCTTTGATAGAGCGACACGAGCCTTTTAAAATATCGTCGTTATCTTCAGCAAAAATGACAGTTGGGCGGTGAAACCTTTCTTTAATTCGTCCAGCTAAGATACCAATAACACCTTGATGCCAATCGTCTTTATATAAGCATATGCCAAAAGGTATTTGCTTAAAGCTAAGTGATTCCATTTCGGCAACCGCTTCTACCTGCATACTATGTTCTATCTCTCGACGTTCTCGATTTAAGCCATCCAACCGAGCCGCTAATCGCATTGCCTCTGAGTAATTTTCAGCCATTAAACAGCTTATACCAACTGTCATATCATCAAGCCGGCCAGCCGCGTTTAATCTAGGTCCAAGCGCAAAGGCAAGATCGGAAGAAACTAAAGCTCGATGCGATTTTTCCGCAACATCTAATAAAGCCTTAATACCAGGACGACAAACCCCTTTTCGAATGCGATTAATGCCTTGTTGAACCAAAATTCGATTCACATTATCCAAAGCGACAACATCAGCAACCGTGCCTAATGCCACTAAATCCAATAGCTCAGCAACATTAGGTATCGCTAATTTTGCTTGCGCAAAATAGTCAATGTCGCGGCAAAACTTCCTAAGTGCAAGGATTAAATAGAATGCAACACCAACGCCAGCTATGTTCTTGCTTGGAAAATCACAGCCATTTTGGTTAGGATTGACAATGGCATCTGCTTTTGGCGTAACGTTACCGGGTAAATGATGATCGGTAATAATCACTTCCAAACCTAAAGACTTAGCGCGATTTACGCCATCAATACAGGCGATACCGTTATCAACTGTAACTAATACCTCTGCTCCATATTCAACCGCCATATCAACCAAGGGAACAGACAAGCCATAACCAAAATCAAATCGATTCGGTACTAGATAATCAAGATTTTTCGCACCAAAGCTTTTTAAAGCCGTCAACATTAAAGCCGTGCTGGTCGCACCATCGGCATCAAAATCACCAATAATAAAAATTTTCTTATTTTGAATAATAGCACTATGCAACAGCTCAACCGCTTCGGGTAAGCCTTTTAAACTTGGCTCAGGTAAGCCAGCTACAGAGAGATTTAAATCATCTGGTTGGGAAATACCGCGGTTAACTAAAACACGTTTTAAAACTGGGTGAAGGGTGTCAGGCAAAACGCCTGACTGCTCAATCAGGCGTCGCTCAATTTGCATATTAAACGCCTTGTAATGCTGACAACATATCTGCAGGCGGTCTATAGCCAGGAATTAGCACGCCATTTTCTAACATAATGGCTGGTGTACCTGTTACCCCAGATTGGGCACCAAATTCGTATTGCTCTTTAATATCATTAGCACAAGTTTTTGCCGTTAAACGACCACCAGCTTTACCTGTATCCATTGCTTTTTTCGGGCTATCAGCACACCAGATACTCACCATATCATTATAAGATTGGCTAGCAATACCACCTCGAGGGAAAGCTAAATAACGAACTGTGATACCTAAATCGTTATAACCCTGCATTTCATTATGCAATTTACGACAGTAGCCACAAGTAATATCGGTAAATACATTGATTACGTATTTTTCATTCTTCGCTTTGTATTCAATCGTCGAGCCGCTGAATTTATCTAAGTCTTCTTTTCTGTGTTTGGCTAACACTAACTCTGACTCATTCACTAAGCCTTTCTTTAAATTAAATAAGCTGCCATGAAATAAATACTCACCATCTTCACTGACATAAAATAATCCTTTACTCGTCATGACTTGCAACATGTTGTTAATCGGAGAAGCTTCAATCGACTTAACACTCAGTCCCATCATATCTAGTTGGGCTTTAATCGCCGTATGATTTTTATCCGCTGCGAAAAGATTCAGACTTAATACTGAACTACATAAAATGAATAGTTTTAACTTATTTAACATATTACTTTATCTCAATAATTATGGATGCTTTGTTGTCTGAATATAGACCGACCTTAAGTCATAAAAGTTACAGGTTAAGAAAAGTGATTGCAATCTTAAACTGTATTTATGCGCTTATATAATGGAAAAATAACCCTATACCCCAGCTGCTTGAAACACCCTGTGGCTAAAATACAAACAAGTTTATTTAAACTCAGAGCTAGAAAAATTAAACCTAACTAGGTATCATTCTCATATTGTCAACAGTCAACAAGATATTGTATGTTTGTTTCTACATGGAAGAATGTAACACCTAAAATATTTAATCAAGAAATCATTCCATTGCACGAACCTGCCATCATAAAAGGCGGAATAAAAAATTGGCCACTTTGGCAGCATGCTAATAAAAGCCAAGATGATTTAATTAAGTATCTAGATAAGCGCCTAAATTCGAATACAAAAACAGTCGCAACCTTTGAAGCAAACTGTAACGAAAATGGAAGGTACTTTTTTGGCAATGCACAAAACGACACCAATTTTATAAAAATTCAAGAGCCTTTACGTGAAGCCTTACAAAGGATTTTACTTAACGGAAAAGATATAAAAACAGATAAAACTGCTTATGTCGGTGGTGAATTAATTAAACCGCATTTCCCTTCATTTGATTTGGATCATCCTCTCGAATTTTTATTAAACAACTCGGAGATGGAACCTCGAATCTGGGTTGGGAATTCAGCGACCATTTCCACACACTTAGATTTAACAGACAACATTGCTTGTGTTGTTTCAGGTAAGCGAACTTTTACTTTTTTCCCAATAGAACAAATCGAAAATTTATACCCAGCCCCTTTCAACCAAACGATTGCGGGTGCACCTATGAGTTTAGTCGATATAGATAACCCAGACTTTGAGAAGCACCCTAAATATAAAGAGGCGCTTAAACACGCAAAAATAGCAGAGTTAGAAGCTGGCGACGCGTTATTTGTACCTAACCTTTGGTGGCATAATGTCAGGTCTCAGGGCGATTTTTGTTTAATGATTAATTATTTTTGGAACGCCAATCCTAATAAACTAGAGTGTCCTTTAAACTCGCTACTACATGGCCTTTATACAATATCTCACTTGCCAGCTAAAGAAAGGCAACAATGGCAATCCCTCTTCAATTATTTTGTTTTTAAAGAACAAGGTGAACCTATGGGGCATGTTGAAGATAAAGGTATTTTTAGTGAAATAACGCCTGATCACGCTTACGATCTTAGAGATTTAATGATGTGTAACATGGGATTTAAGTTAGATGGTGTCATGAGAGGAAAATATTCTAAATAGCAGGACTTAATTAACTTAAGTGGAATAGCGTCAATCCAATTAACATATTACTTTTAGCTAAACTCCAACTGTGACCTTCAGTGTCATTAGAAGACACTAACTTTGTTAAATTTGCCAAGCAAAAGTGTTTCCAGACAGTCCAACCTCAGCATAAATAGCCAGTTATATTCAATACTGACAAATACCAAGTACATAAATTAACAATATATAAGCACCGATACTATTCATAACTTAAAAAAAAACAGTATAATCATGCGAAATTACACTTAACACATAATAAATGCTATATTTTAATATTACTATAACATTTAACAAAAATGAGTAATTGTATTAATCATAATGCATAAATTTATGAGGTAAAAATGTTAGAAAACAAAAGAACAATTAATAAGAGAAACCTCTATGGCCAAGTTGCAAATACGCTTGGTGAAAGAATTGTTTGCGGTTTTTATACGCAAGGGATGAACTTGCCTCAAGAAGCTAAAATAATGGAAGAGTTCGACATTTCTCGAACAGCATTACGTGAAGCGTTTAAATTACTGTCAGCTAAAGGGTTAATTGAGTCAAAGCCGAAAACAGGTACTAAAGTAAGCGCCAAAAGATTTTGGAACATGCTAGATCCTGACGTCTTAAACTGGTGCTTCGAAAGCAGTATGGGCAAGGAAGTGTTAGAAGATTTATTTCAACTTCGCCAAGCAATTGAGCCACGTGCGGCTTTATTAGCAGCCAAGAATGCAACTGACGAAGAAATTGCAAAAATAGGTGAAGCTTACGAACAAATGGAAGCTGCTGAATATGGTACAAGAGACACACTGCTCTCTGATGTAATGTTCCATCAGTCTATTTTAGCGGCCTCTGGTAACTCTCTAATGGATTCGTTTGGCACTATGCTGGCTGAAGCGCTATATCGTTCATTTGAAATTACGACAAATAGAGGTGAAGAATATTGGAAAGCATCACTTCCTATGCATAAAGCGGTTTACTTAGGTATAAAATCAAGAAGCCCTGAACGAGCTAATTTTGAAATGCTATCTTTACTAAATGTAACAGACGAAGGTGCAAAACAAGCAATTAGCCAAGGCTAAATTTTTTCAAGCTTGGTATTCCCCCTGTAGCTTTGTGTGATACCTGTCGAGGTTTGCTTAACATATTTATATTTTTTCATAATCAAGCCAACACAGATATGAAATAAAGCTGGTACAACAGCAAATAGCACCAGTATACCCTGAGCTGTCTCGGGGTTTTTCAATTCGTTATTCGCATCATAGCCAAAAGCCGTTAAACTCCACCCGACCAAGGCACCAGATAAGCCTATGGCTATTTTTTGGCTCATAGATATTAAGCAATATGAAAAACCGGTTAGCCTGTGCCCTGTTGTCGCTTCGCCATAATCAACCGCATCCGCGATCGATGCCCAAAATACTGGCGCATGTAAATCAACCACAAAACTTAAAACAAAAAACATGAAAAAAGCTAAAACAATACCATCTGGGGTGACCACAAAAAATAAGAGTAAACTAACAACCCCAGCTAACAGCTGGCTTTTGTAAAATAAACCAATTTTAGAAAAGCGTTTAGTAATATAAGTAGAGGCGATCATAGCTAATATAGAAGCTATGACATTAGTTGCTAAAAATAAAGATTGGCCGGTTGAGCCTAAATTAAGATAGTATTTAGCAAAATAGATAGCTAGCGCACCGCGGATCATAAAGCCCATAGTGCTAATAATACAGCTAGCCGAGAGCAGCAGAATCAGTTTGTTTTTTACGATAATCTTTATTTGCTGGAGTAAGCTTAAATTATTATCTGGATAATGAACTCGCTCTTTAACCTTAGAAAAACACAATAACAAACCTATTACCGCAATCACTGCCATACAAGCCATAATGGCTTGGTAGCCAATCTTGATATCGCCGTGCCAATATTCAATACTAGTAATGACAGGCACTAGCAGCACAACTGAAAAGGCCGCAATTTTAGCCATAAACAATCGGTAGCCACTGGCAGATAAACGGGCCTTACGGCAATCTGTCATCACACTCAATATTGATATGTAAGGAATGGTCACAGCCGTAAACATTAATGAGAAAAAACCATAACTACAGTATGCATACAACAATTTACTCGAGTAAGTTAAATCAGGTGTCGTAAAAGTGAGGACAATAGACAAACCAAAAGGTATCGAAAGAAATAAGAAATAGTGACGATATCGGCCCCATTGTGATGTGTAAATATCTGTAAGGCGTCCCATAAAAGGGGTTAACATAGCATCTATACTGCGAATAATGACAAACATCAGGCCTAAATCAATTGGATCTAGACCAAAGATATCAGTGTAAAAATAAGTAATTAACAACATCATAGATGCGTAAGCAATATTAATAGAGAAATCACCTGCTCCGTAGGCTATTTTCTCTATTCTGGTTAATTCGCTATGCTTACTATTGAGATTAATCACTTGGCGATACCTTGCTGCTATTTTGCTGCGCTCATTAGCCTAACACCATAAATACCACCCGCCACAGATCCTGGCTTAGCGATAAATTTAAGTGTCAGTTTGCCATTAGATGAATTAATGACTGAACTAGGGATTGAGTAATCTAGATCAAAAAATTGATTCCCTTTATCGCCCTTTAATTCAACATCCGCAATTTTGTTACCATTTAAAAGAATAGTAAAATAACGGCCATTATCTAAACCAAAATAACTAATTCTTAATATTTTAGCTCGCTGCTGTTCATCATTAAGCTCATAACTAAACCAGGCACGTGTATGACGCCAATGACGCCCCATATGAACACCTGCTTCGCTATTTTCACCTTGATAAAAATGATCAGATTCCGGCTGTTGTTCGCCTGGGGCTACCTTATCAATCGTTAATTTTTCAATCGCAGCTAACTTAGCCGCCTTCAACGCTTCTTGCTGCCTAAATGCGGCTAACTCTGCCTGCGTGGCATTTGGCCAATACACTTGGTAGCGGCTGTCATGCAATTTATAAAAAGGTACTAATTTAACCGGTTCTGATAAAGGATTTGAAACCTGTTCGTCTGCAATATAAGTCAAAGCCTGACCTGCAACAGGTTTTAATTTACGAATAAATTCATCTGGGTTATCTAACATCACTGGCAAGGCTTCTGGTGGACAAACTTGCCCACTCGCAATATGTCCCATCCTACTGTCATCACCAATAAAATTAAGCTTCTCATTTGGGAATGGATTTACTTTTGCCGCCAAAACAATCGGCCCATGTACTATTGCATAGTGTTTAGCTTGGCTAGGCAAGGCTTCTGCTTTTGTCGCCATTGGTAAGCTAATTTTAACAAGATCACCATGGTGCCACTTACGCTTAATACTAAAGTAGGTTTTGTTTTTGGTACTATCTTTTACAAATTTGCCATTAACACTAATGTTAAATTTTCTATCTGCTAACCATTTTGGTCGTCTAATATTGAGTGAGAATTGACCTTCACCTTTAACCCGAATCACAGAAGTTTCTTCTTCCGGAAACAAGGTGTCTTGCTCTAAGGTAATTTTCTTATTAATGACTTCTAATTTAGACGCAATAAACAAGTTCACATATAAATTATCATTAGCATCTTGGGCGTAAATTAGTTCACCATACTTACCATGGTTTTCAATGCCAGAACCAACGCAGCACCACATAGAATCATGAACAGATGAGTATTTACGATAATGTCCCGCACGCATAGATGTGAAATAAACTAAACCACCATGCTCAGGATGTTGTGAAGCTAAAATATGGTTATATAAAGCTCGCTCATAGTAATCTAAATATTGAGTTTCTGCGCTCGTAAGATATAACATTTTCGACAGCTTAAGCATATTGTAGGTATTGCAGGTTTCTGGACCTTCAACATCTTTGACCATAGATTCAAAGTCTTCAATGGCATGAAAATGTTCTTTAATGCTGTTACCACCTATCGCTGTGCTTCTATGATTAACCACACGTTGCCAAAAAAATTCAGCGGCTGCATTCCACTCTTTATTCCCTGTAGCATCAGCATAACGTTTAAAACCCACTATTTTGGGAATTTGAGTATTAGCATGTAAACCATTTAATCTATCTTCAGATTTCAATAAAGGATTTAAAATAGCATCCTGAGAAAATGACTTAGCTAATTGTAAATATTCTTGATCACCACTTATTTCAGCCATATCAACAAACACTTCGTTCATACCGCCGTGTTCTGTAATCAACATTTTTTGAATTTGTCCATGGCTTAAATTTTTAACCAGATACTTAACCCAGTCACCATAATCCAGCAAGATTTCCTTCGCATTATGCTGGCCAGCAATCACATAAGCATCTTTTAACCCTGCAAACATCTTATGTAAATTGTACCAAGGCACCCAGGTTTTATTCATAGAAAATAGATCGGCATCTATCTTACCTGTACCGACCTGATTCCACATTTTTTCACCACTTGGAATACCGCCCAGGTAGCCATCGCCGTTCGCATCTTGAACGAGTTGTAACTGCGCAAGCATATATTGCAGTCGTTTTAATAAACGAATATCTTTACTCGATGCATAACTTAAGCTTAATGCTGTTATATAATGACCTGCAATATGACCATCTAACCCAGTATTTTCCCAATTACCATAGCTATCACTAATGGCATCTAAACCCGCCTCTCGTCGGTATGGGGCGAGTAATTTATCCGCGTCAAGTTCTAATAAGTAATTAATATTTACTTGCTGAGCGTGTAAAAAAGGGCCGTCTTTAATTTCAACCTGATTGAGTGAAAATAAGCTTATCTGCGGTTGGGCACAGACTTGTCCTATCGCCAGTCCTGTCATTAAACCAGCGATTTTGCTCAGTTTCACTAGGTTAGAAAGTATCTTCATAATTTAACTCAAGCAGAAATAATATCTTGAATATCAGCAGGGGTCCCAAATACAGGGTTGCCTTGTTGATCCCAATTTAATTTTTTAACAAATGTATGGCGGTCTGGATTCCATAAAGGATCGCCTTCAATTTCTGTGTAATTACGCGCATGATAGACCAGTAAATCTTCACCTTCTTCGGACTGAGTAAAACTATTGTGTCCAGGGCCAAACATTTTAGCTGCTTCATTCGTCATAAACACAGGCTGGTCTGCTTTGTGCCAATTATCTGTAACCAATAAATCGGCTTGATCGTCTATTGATAACAAACCCATACAATAGTTTTCATCTGTCGCACTTGCTGAGTAAGTGACATAAATTTTTCCGTTTTTATGTAGTACAGCAGGACCTTCGTTGACCCAAAAGCCTCGGATTTCCCAATCAAACTCAGGCTTAGTCAAGATAACAGGCTCACCTTTAATTTCAGTAGGAGACTTCATTTCAGCAATATAAAGGTTTGAGTTACCCTGAATATCATTCTGTTTCTGCGCCCATAAGTAATATAATATACCCTTATGTTCGAAAACGGTCGCGTCCAAACAAAAAGTATCCATCCCTGTTTCAATCTGGCCATCAAAATGCCAGTTTCCAGATAAAGGATCGGCATCGTGGCAACTAATAACGTACATTCTATGCTGGAATAATTCGTCTTTAATTTCCCGCGTTGGCGCAGCTGCAAAATAGACATACCAAGCACCACGGACAAAATGAATCTCGGGTGCCCAAATTAATTCAGAATAGGGACCTGTTTCCGGCTTGTGCCATACAGACACAGTTTCGGCTGAACTTAACGCTTTAATCGTCTTAGCTTTACGCAACTCAATGCGATCATACTCAGGTACAGAAGCCGTGAAATAATAATAACCATCTGTATGCTTATAAATAAAAGGATCTGCTCTTTGTGGTATCAGCGGCTTAATAGCACTCATAAAAACTCCAAAATAAATACAACAATTAAACGCGCCTTCAAGCCGAAGTCTCGCTTGATGCTAAAGGTTTTAAAGATGATTTCATTTTATTGTAGTAATCATCTGTGATGACATACTTATACATAAGCATGCCGACTAAACTGTGAAACAATGCAGGTACAATACAAAGCATTAACGCAATACCAAACAACGACTCTGCTGTTTGCGCTTGATCTGGAACATAACCATAAAAGGCGAGCAAAATACCGACTAACCAGCCCGCAATACCCATACCTGCTTTTTGGAAAAACGTAATACCACCATAAGCAACGCCTGATACTCTGTCTTTATTTTTGTACTCACCATAATCGACAGACTCTGAAATAGCGGACCAAAAGACCGGGGCATGTAAATCAACAATAAAGGAAATTGCGAAGTAAAAAACAAGCGCTAAAATTTGATCGCCTGGCGAAACCGTGAAAAACATTAAAACGCTAACAACACCGACTAAAATTTGCGAAATGCGGAAAAGATTAACTTTGCAATAAACCTTAGTGATCCAAGTTGAAGCAACCATAGCTAGAATAGCGGCCCCCACTGATACAGATAGAAATAACGACTGAAATGCAGCATCTCCCCCTAAAAAGTATTTAGCATAATAAAGCGCAACCGCGGAACGGACGGCATAACCTATAGTGCCCAAAAAACAAACCGAAGCTAAAATAAGCCACTGATCATTTTTAAATAACACTTTAAATTGAGTAAAAAGGTGTCTTGAATCAACCGTATGAGCGATTCGCTCTTTAGTTGTCGCAAAACAAAAAAGTAATAAACCAGCACCGATAAGTGCCATTACGCCCATAGCGGCTTGGTAACCAGCCGCCACATCACCTTGCCAAATATCGGCATTGGCTAATTGAGGCACGATAATGGTAACTAAGAAAGCAGCAATTTTGGCACAAAATAAACGATATCCATTTGCTGATAAGCGCTCTTTAGGATCATCTGTCATCACCCCAATTAACGAAATATAGGGGATCGTCACTCCGGTAAACATCAGGGTCACAAAGATATAAGTGGAATATGCCCACACTAACTTCATGTTGTAATCAAAATCAGGCGTACTAAAAGTTAAAAAGACTGAAATGCCAAAAGGAATAGATAAGAATAAGAAATACGGACGATACCTGCCCCAACGACTTGTGGTTTTATCTGTTAATAACCCCATTAATGGATCGGTTACCCCATCAATTAACCGGACGAGTAAAAACATTAAAGCCATATCTTCTGGTTTTAAACCAAATACATCAGTGTAAAAAAAAGTCATTATCAAAAACATTGAAGAGATAACAACATTAACCGACATGTCTCCTGAGCCGTACCCTATTTTTTCTAACAAACTTAACTTTGCTGATTTCATATAAGAACCTAAGTAACAAACCACATTAAAATTAAAGCAACTTATGAGTTAATAATAAGACTAATCTAAAATTTAGCCTGATGTGTAACAATTTAAATTAATACATATTGTATTACTATTGCAAGTATAAAAGCAATATTATGATAATAAATAGTAAAAATTTAGTTTCAAAATATTTACAAGCAGCAAAAAGAATATAATAATACTATTATACATTAGTAATACAACAAGGTGCTATATGAAATTAATAAAATCGACTTTAACCGCTGCGCTAATTCTGACTTCGGGCTTATCAATTGCTAAAAACCCGATTATAGATAACGTTTTTACAGCAGATCCGGCTGCATTTGTACATAATGACACTGTGTATTTGTATACTGGCCATGATGAATCACCTAGCAATAACGTCTTCTTTCAAATGCATGATTGGTTGGTCTTTACCTCGAAAGATATGGTGAATTGGACACAACATGGTCCAATTATGCGTGCTGACGATTTTAAATGGGCAAAAGGTTCAGCTTGGGCTGCTCACATGATTGAGCGAGATGGAAAATTCTACTTTTACACAACAGTTCGACATAAAGATGACAAGCCTGGATTTGCGATAGGTGTTGGCGTTTCAGACAACCCGCTCGGCCCATTTAAAGATGCAATAGGCAAAGCACTCGTCACAGATGATATGACAAAACATACGCCAAATGACTGGGACGATATTGATCCAGCGATTCATATTGAAGAAAATGGCGATGTCTACATGTTCTTTGGTAACTTGGTTCCTAAATATGTAAAACTAAAAGATAATTTGATCGAGCTTGATGGCCCAATCAAAGTAATTGATGTGCCAAACTACACAGAAGCAGCTTGGGTACATAAAAAAAATGATAATTACTACCTCTCTTATGCTTGTGAGTTCCCTGAAAAAATTTGTTACGCGATGAGCAAAAGCATACATGGTCCTTGGGAGTTCAAAGGCGTACTGAACGAATTAGCAGGTAACAGTGAAACCAATCATCAATCGATTATTGAGTTTAAAGGGAAAGATTATTTCTTCTATCATACCGGCGGTTTACCACCTAAACCAGGGCAAGAAAGTGGAGGTCGATTCAGACGATCAGTTGCCGTAGAAGAAATGAAATACAACCCAGATGGTAGCATTCAAAGAATCATAATGACCACAGAAGGTATAACAGAACCAGTGAAATAACTTGCTTCTCTTCTTAAATAACAAAGGCTCTATTCAATATAGAGCCTTTGTTTACATAGAGCTAAATCAATATAAATTGAGATGATCAGCTGGAAATAAGCTAATACGGCTAAAATTTAAACCAAGTGTTCTTCATATTAGCGTATTGCTGTAACGCCCAAACTGACTTATCTTTTCCTACCCCTGATTGTTTAATACCACCAAAAGGTGCTGTCGCATCATCTTCACCCCAAGAATTAACATGCACACTGCCAGCCTTGAGCTGTCTAGATACTCTGTGAGCAGTCGAAAAATCATCAGTCCAAACCCCAGCAGCTAAACCGAAAGGTGTTTCATTGGCGATTTCAACTGCCTCTGCTTCTGATTTCACTGTAATCACAGATAACACAGGGCCAAAAATTTCGGCTTGAGCAATTTCCATATCGTTGGTTACATTAGTTAGAATAGTCGGCGCATAGTAAGCACCGCCTTTAACTGTCTCTAACTTATGCCCCCCACAAATTAGTTTTGCACCATCAGCTTGGGCATTTTTTACCAATTTATCAACTGTTTCTAAATGTTTGTGGCAAAAAGAAGCACCTACTCGACTATTAATATCTAATGGATTGCTAGGCTGGTAAATTTGCGCTTGCTCGAGCAGCAAAGGGATAAAATCTGCAGCTAAGGATTCATCAATTATGAGTCTGGAGGCCGCCGAGCAAATTTGGCCTTGATTAAAAAACAAGTGTCTAGCTAGAGTTTGGGCCGCAAAAGGCAATTGCTTGCAAGAATCTAATACGACAAATGGACTTTTACCACTACATTCTAACGCAATTCGTTTCAAATTAGATTGACCAGCATACTGCATAATTAACTTGCCAACTTGCGTGGAGCCGGTAAAAAAGACCCCGTCAACATCCATATGCTGAGCTAAAGCCTGACCCGTTTCTGAATCGCCTGTGACAACATTGAGTACACCTGCAGGTATACCAGCTTCCAGTGCTAATTCAGCGAGCTTAATTGCGGATAAGCTTGACTGCTCTGCAGGTTTTAATATCACAGAATTACCCATAGCTAATGCCGGACCAATTTTCCAAGCCGTCATTATCATAGGATAATTCCAAGGCACAATTGCAGACACAACCCCTAAAGGTTCGTGGGTAATAATACCTAACGAGTTTTCATTAAGCGGAGAACAATTATTATAAACTTTATCAATTGCTTCACCAAACCACCTGATACTCTGTGCAGCAACTGGCACGTCATCATATACTAAATTTTCTATTGATTTACCCATCTCAAGACAATCTAAAATCGCAAGATCGGCTATATGCGCTTCAATTAAATTGGCAAATTTAAATAAAATCGATTTTCGCTCATTAATCGGCAATTGCGACCAAACGCCACGATTAAAAGATCCACGAGCAGCGGCAACTGCAATATCGACATCTGAACGATTGCAAATAGGAATACTAGGGAGAACTCGATTATCAATCGGACTATTTTTAACTATGCATCTATCTGATTTAGGCTGATAGTGTCGACCATTAATGAATGGCAAAGTGGATGGGTTAATTGTCTCAGCAAGTGAAGACCAATCTATGTTGTGCATTTGAATCCCGTTACCAATAAGCTAAGATAAATCTTTAATAACTTGGGTTATTAATTTTTATTATGCTTCAATAATAAAAGATGTTTACAAATATACAACAATAAAGCGTTAAAAACGAATAAATAATATAAATATCACATTTTACATACTATAGCTAGAATCTCTTAGTCAGATTAATCTAGCAAAAGAAAGTTTATGGTTAACTAGTCAATGCTTTAACTTTCTAAACCCTGAATTCTAGCCAAGCCATCAGCTATGATTTAATCTCCTGATGAAGCCAGCTTTATAGTAGAAGTAAAGCTCTACTAAATTATAAATCCTAAAAACAAAAAATCCGATGACTTATAGCCACCGGATTTTGTGTTTAATCTCTTAAATATCAGCTTTAATTAACAATATTAAAAACTATATCTAGCACCTAAAGCAAATGTGCGAGAGAAAATGTTTGTAGCAAAGTTAAAGGTATCAACGTTACCTTTTCCGTAATGATTCTGGAACCTATCATCCAATATATTAGTTGCATCAAAAGTAAGGGTTAACTCATCTGACACATCATAACTAAACTGGAAGTCTAAACTTTGCTCAGGCTTACTCCAGAATTGAATCGGATTGGCAAAATTAGGCCCCTCATCACCACTGTAAAAAGCTTCACGCCAAACATAAGATAAACGCATGTCGAAATCTTCTTTCTCATAAAAAGCCACTAAGCTATAAGATGAATCTGATACGCCAGACATTTTTGAGTCAATAACTGCTGTTACTTCGCCCAGTTCATTAAAATCTTGCACAGTTTGAGATGAATCTAATTCAGTATAACTAGCTTGAAAACCAATACCGTCTAAGGTTTCAGGTAGGTTTTCAGGCACATAAACTAAACCAATTTCCAAACCAGATAACTCACCATCTGACGCATTCACAGGAGCACTTAAAATATAGTCACGCTCCACATCATCATTGCCAACTCGGCGAACGACTTTTCTACCACCAATCACTAAGCCTTCAATATCACGTTGGAAAACAGCACCGTATAAAGAGCTACCTGGTGAAAAATACCATTCTAACGAAAGATCATAATTGGCTGATTTGGTCGGTCTCAGATCAGGATTACCACCGCTTCCTGTTCCATAAGTAACACCTTCAGTGAGTGGATCAAACCAAAACTGCAGAGGACTTAAGGCATTATATTCTGGCATACGCAAAGTTTGTGTATAAGCAACACGACCAACGAGATCGTCTGTAATGTTCCAGTTTAAAGTAAAACTTGGTAGTACCTCACTTTGTTCACTTACACCATATCCGTCGTTATCATCAAAATCTAAAAACTCCATATTTTGCTTGTACTTGACATATCGAACACCAATTTCGCCATTAATGTCACCTAATTTATAATCAGCTGTAACATAGGCTGCCATTGAGTCTTCTGAAACATTGAATGTATTCGTATATTGGTTTTTCTCGTATTCATAAATTGAGCGAACCGCAGCCGCGTTATCTATCATGAAGAGACCATTTGCAACTGAATAACTGTCAAAAATATCAGCCGTTCCAAACATGTATTCATCGACAGTCTTAACAAATTCACCAGCATTATCCACACCCTCTTCCGTCAAGGCTTGGATCATATCCGGTATAGGTAATACTTTAGTTTTATTTTGCTCTCTTTGGTAATTTAGTGCATTACGTTGCTCAAGTTTCACACCAAACCTAACTTTATCGATAATATTATTGAAAAAGTATTCACCATCAACTTTCAGAGTTATAGAATCACCGTCTTGCTTTCCACCATTGTCGTATACTGTCCCTGTTTTCCAGTTAGCCGGATCTGCAAGATCTGATTCATCGATACTCGTTTCTGGGTTATCCCAAAAATGTAATCCTGGGACACCACCACTATGATTAAAATCCACATCTAAGCCGTATGCTTTACGATCAAATCGCATCGCAAAAAAATCCCCCTCAAAGGTACTGTTCTGCGCGATTAATTCAGCATTAATAGTTAAATCTAATGTCGGCATCCATTTGGCACCTAAAGCAAATAAATAGCTGTCTGTTTTGCCTGTTGTTGCATCACCACTTTGAAAACTATTTGGCGCATATACTTGACGCTCTTTAATAATGTTTGTGCCTTCTATTAATATAGGCGCATCAATAATCAAGTTGCCATTATTACCGTCTTCTTCAAAAACATTAGTAAACCACAATGAATTTTGTAATTCTTGACGATAACCCGTGTAAAAGCCTTCAGCTAATAATTCTAATTCATCATTTACGGCCCATTGCAATGATACACTGGCTGCAGGTCGTTTACGGTTTGCTTCACCGACTGTACCAAATACGGCATCACGCGCTATGTAATATGGAATTTCTTGCCCGTCTACAGATAAAGTCGAACCAGCTTCGCTGGGTAATCCATTCGTTGCGCCACGACCAGCATCCCAAAACTCATTAGAACCGTTATAGTTCATAATTTTATAAGGCTGGTGTCCAAAAGGTGCTTCCGACGTAAAAAATGGAAAAGCTGCACCAGCAACTAAACCATCATCGCGGTAATTTGTTTCAACATAAGAAACATTGACTAAAGCACCAAATTCACCTAGATCCGTTTCCCAACGATTACTTGCTAATGCACTTAATGCAGGATCAATTTTTTTAGATTGGTCTGCATAGATACCACGAGCAGCTAATACAACTTTAGAACCCGAAAACTTAAATGGTCTGTTAGTTTCAATATCGATCGAGCCCGCAATACCTCTTTCAGTTTGAGATGCTGAACGTGTTTTATAAACGGTAACATTGGATAACAAACTGGCAGGAATATCCTGCAGCGCAACCGCTCTACCAGTCCCGGTAAATACATCACGGCCATTCACTGTAGTATGAACGTCATTCAAACCTCGAATCGAGACTGTACTTGCTTCACCGCCGCCACGGCCAGTTACCTGAACCCCAGTTACACGTTGTAAGGCCTCTACAACATTATTATCTGGAAATTTACCTATGTCTTCAGCAACAATTGAATCAACAATTTGAGTATTAAAACGTTTGTTATTTAATGCTTGATTTAAACTACCTCTGATACCTTTTACTTGGATTACTTCAACATCTTCTTGTGTATCTTGCTCTGCAGCCAACACTGGCTGAGTTAATAATGCTGTAAAGACTGCACTGGCGATAGCTGATTTTGAGTACATATTTGTAGCTCCTAATAATATTAATTTTGCTTAAACAGCTGACTGCTTAAATTTGTTCTGATTGAGAGGGAACAAAATTCCCTCTACAAAAATCTTAACTACTGACTATTCGTTAGATGTAAGTTCGCCTTCATTAAACAGCTCACTAACTTTGCCTTGAGAAATTGAATTACCAAATATTTTCAATTCATCAATTGCACCGTTAAATGGCACATCCCAATGGTTGACACCCAAACCAAAGTAAGTTGTTCCACCAGCGCCAAATACATTTGGATAACCAACACCGTCAAATTTAAGCTCACCATTTAAGTAAAGTTTCACTTCACCGTTTGCTACAGAGAAAGCGACGTGTGTCCATTCCTGAGCTGGAATAGTGCCACCTGGCTCCGCATCGTACCAAGCTGTACCAGACCATAAACGAGTTGGACCACCAGCAGAAGGTACGAAACTGACCCAGCTAGAAGTGTTTACTCCACCGAAGAAGGTAGTAGTGTAATCCGTGATTACATTTGGTTTTAACCACATAGAAACAGCGTAGTCATAAGTTGTGATTAAATTATTTGGTAACCTCACACCAGAAGTACCATCGAGTAGAAGAGCATTACCCTTGACGCCTTCAACATATGAAACAGCACCATCTGTATTATCAATACGGTCACCCGTAACAGTGCCAGCCTCAGCTGAACCATTAAGTGCAGTTAAGTCACCTTCAAAACTGTATTCTGCTGGAGCAAGTGATTTAATAGTGACATCAAATACTTTTGTATCTGTGTAAAAACTACCGTCAGTTTTCTTAAAGGTGATAGTTGCAGTTAAAGTCACATCTTGGTCACCTAATTCACCACTTGGTTGAGTTACTATGGCTCGACCATTTCTAACTTCAAGATAGTCAGGGTTATCAGACACCCAACTAATACCAGAAACAAACGGACCTACACGTAATAAATCAAAGCTATCACGCACCGCACTGGTATCGCCTAAATCTAATGCAGCTTTAATAACGTCTGCAAAATCGTCTGGATCTGTCAGGTTATTTTTAGCTGCACCGTTAATGTCTAACGATGATAGCGCATAGTCATAAATGATTAATTCATCAATAGCGCCTTTAAATGGCAAATCCCAATGGTTAACACCTAATGCAAAGTAGCTACCAGCAGTACTAAACAAATCTTTATAGTTGTTAGCGCTAGCTTTAAGTTCACCATTTATATAAAACTTAGCTTCACCATTATTTACTGTAGCAGCAAGATGACTCCATTGACCTGTTGGTATTGTCATGCCTGAAACTAAGTCAACCCACTGCTCACTACCACTCCATAACATGGTTTGACCATCCCAGTTGCCTGGTAGAAAGCTTAACCAATTTGTATTATTTTGCGCACCAAAGAAACTGGTTGAGAAATTAGTAATTTCGGTCGGATTAATCCAATATGAAATTGTATATTGATAGCTGTTAATTAAATCATCAGGCAATCTGACACCAGATAGACCATCTAAAGATACAGCTTCACCTTTTTGTCCAGCGACATAAGCTTCTGTTCCGCCTGTATTGTCAATTCTGTCTCCAGTCATGCTAGCTGCAGCAAAATTACCCAAAGAAACGTTTAAGTTGTCTTCAAATTGATAATGTGCCACCGCATTTTTAAAAGCAGGACGAGCTTTTAAATCAACAGTGAAAGATTTAGTGGTGCTTTGGCCATTTAAGCTGATAGTGGCAACTAAATTGACCGTTTGATCACCACGGTCTGGTGTAGGGATAAAGATAGAACCGTCATTACTAATGTAATACTCATCGCTACTTTCCCATGTGATTTTCGCTCCGTTTCGTCCAATAGTAGGGATGACAAAGCTTTCTTCGTTTATTGTTAGCTCTGTTGGTAAATCAAGCGTTTGTTCAACATCTGCTAACACTTCTGCTGTTGCAGTAATATCATCAACCTTGCTTGCCCAAACGGTTGCATTTGCACTTGATAAGCCAGAAAGAGTTGCGACGACCTCTTGACGATGGTCATCCCATTGCCACTTAGCAACTGTATTGTATTTTCCAGATTCAAGTTCAAGTGCTACTTGCCCTTGATTTAACATGTACCAAGTACCAGTCTCGCTGCCTGTTATCGTATAATCCGCATTTAAGGCAATATGACCTGATAGCGTTGAAGCATTATTTACTTCGCTACCATGGTTAATAAATTTGTAATAACCTAAGACATCTTCTGAATTAACTAGGTTAGGTCCATCAATAGGTACATAACGTTGTGGTGATGCGACTAACCAACCCGCTTCATTGACAAACATTTCATGTACACGCACTTGATGAGCGTTAGCGTTATTTGGAAACTCTGTCGCAGATTGAGGAAAACGAGTATGAGTTACCAATAAATGACGGCCTGTTGCTTCATCATAAATGGCTGAATTATGACCCGGCGCGTTATAACCCCAAGATTCAGCTTCTTCAGCAATTTCTTGGGTATAAACGAAACCACCCATTAATTTAACACCTACGTCTAATCCTGGAGCACTCGCAATGTCATTACCCGCTGCATCTAAATATGGACCATCTGGTGTTTTTGATCGTGCAATACGAATGTTATAGCCTTCGTCATATGCAAACCCTGCGGTTGACACCATTAAATAATAATAGTCACTTTCAGGACTATAAAATACGTACGGACCTTCAATAGCACGGAAATCACCGCCGACTAAGTGCTTGCCGTAACCCTGACCGACAACAGGTTTACCAGTTGCTTCATCCATTTCTAAGACAAAAATACCACCAGAGTATGAACCATAAACCATCCATAAACCGCCTTCTTTATCATAAAAGGCAGTTGGGTCGATAACGTTAGGATCGACAGCTCCGTTCCAAGTAACCTGATCATTATCAAGCGGAAAATCGGCAAATTCAGGGAATACAGTTTGTGTTTGATAAAGCGTATTACCATCCGCATCTTTTAATTCATTACCATCGGAATCCGTTTGCGGGATTGGATGACCATCACCGTCTAAAATATTTTCTTGGACACTTCTGTAACCAGAGCGTAAGAAAATACCTTTATCTACATATGGTCCTTCAATTGAATTAGCTTCGGCTAAGCCTAAATATGAACGGTTCCAACACACTTCATCCCTATCATCAGTATCTGGATTGTCTTGAGCACAGTGGTTGTAATAGAACCAATACTTACCATTTGGTGCTTTAATTACATTGGCAGCCCAGTTACCAGTAAAACCGTCTGTCCATGCGATACCTTCAGCAAATTCACCTGTGTAGTTAAAATCAAATAATGGACTTTCATTTACATTAGCATTATTCGACAAACTAGAAATCATTTCCCAGTTCATTAAATCCGTGGATTTAGCCGCGGCTAAATGCGAACCAAAAATATAATAAGTATCTACACCTTCAACATTAGCCTTCACAATAGAAGGATCGTGTACACCCACATTTGTAAATTTAGCTGCACCTGTAACTGAATCCAAGTGCTCTGTGCTTGGTGAACTTGGTTGGGTGCTTGGGTTTGCGACACCCGGATTACTTGGCGCCACAGTGGTTGATAGTGATTCACCATCATCTGTGCCACAAGCTGAAATGGTTAAAACACTGCTTATAACTAGTGCTATTTTATTTAGTTTCATTAAATGAACCCTCTTTCACTGAGATATTTTTCATTTGTCATTTGGATGATAAATGCTATGTGCGTTTGTAATTAATCTATAAAACACAATATGGTAATTTAATAATACTATTTAATCTGTGTCAATAACTTTGCATTAGTAAATTTTTTGTTAATTATAGTTAGATTGTGAGAACTTATATGTTAATTTAGGCTTAAATGCTTGCGGGCTGTCGGGTTTAATAGAAAATAGTACTCAAAATTTTAAGTATTATTTATAGTGAATTTAAATAAATTACATAGCTCATCAAAAACTTTCTTTCTTAAATCCATTCAATTTTCATTAAGTTAATAACAAATAACGCGAGTTATATATTTATATATCACTGAGCTAACGAAAAAAATGCTAAAAAATTGACACTATTGCGAAGAACATAAGAGCAAATTGGCCCCTCAAAATCTTCTGTAAGCCTAAGTTAATACAACGAATACCAATAAGAGCTGACTTTAGCGACTTCTTAGATAATTACTTTGATTGGATTTAGCCCTGACTTAGGTGATAACGAGTCTCAACAAATACATTTATGTTGATATTTTTGGTACGACTTGAATCCGTCCATTCAAGTGCAGCATCTATTACTGCAAGTACTGGCTAGCAATAGCTAAGCTCGCCACATTTAATTTTGCGATCTAATAACCCAGTTGATTTGTACTTAGGCACTACAAATACAGGGTCAAAGCTTAACTTTGTATAATCACCCCACTCATAAATTTTTGTACATATAACAACCACACGTTCTACTTGTATCCGAATACACACAAGTATATAGTAATACTATATTGTTAATTTGAGGTGTGGTTATGGCTAGATTAATTAGTTTCTTCTTTTATTTTTGTCTTTTCTCAAGTGGTGTTAGCGCCAGCATCATAATAAATCACAACAAAGTGACAGAGATGGGAGAAAAAGAGGCTTACCAATTCGGGTTATTAAAACTGGCACTTAGTTATGACAAAGGCAATGACTATATATTTCAAGAAAGTAAACGCTACATACCTCAGACAAGCATGATCGAACAGCTCAAGACAAATAAACTAGATGTAGCTTGGACTGGCACGTCAAAAGAGCTAGAAAATAGCTTAACGCCTATTAGGATCCCACTTTATAAAGGTTTACTCGGACACAGAATTTTCATTATTCGAGAAGGCAACCAAGCTAAGTTTGACCAAATAAAAAGTTTATCTGAACTGAAATCACTAACAGCCGCTCAAGAGCGTAGCTGGGCTGATACTGCCATTTTACGCAGCGCAGGAATAAAAGTGTATGGCACTAGAACTTATGAGAATTTATTTCATATGCTAGAAGGTGGACGCTACGATTATTTACCTCGCGGAGTTCACGAACCTTGGGCTGAAATTGCAAGTCGTCCCGAGTTACCTTTAACCGTAGAAAAAAACCTACTTGTAAAATACCCTATGCCGGCATACTTTTTTGTTAATAAAGAAAACCAAGCCTTAGCCCAAGCTATTTATAGTGGACTAGATGCTGCAATCAACGACGGTACTTTTAATGATTACTTCTTTAATAACCCTATGATTCAAGACGTAATTGAAAAGGCAAATATTGAGCATAGATTAGTATTTGAAATAGAAAACCCGTCAATTCCAGAGCAAACCCCATTCCAAGACAAACGATTGTGGTTAGATACCAAAAAATTACATTAATTAATCATATTATATTTTTAAAATTTGAGATTCCCAAGTCAATAGCTTTAGGCAAACAAGATGGTCAAACAAACTTATTATGGCACGCTAGCAAATGGCGAAATAGTCACTCAATATACACTAACTAATCAACAAGGTACTGAGGTAAACGTGATTAGCTACGGTGGTATTATTACATCGTTTAGAGCTATTGATAACCAAGGTAAGCTGGGTGATATTGTTTTAGGATATGACAAGTTAGACGATTATCTAACAGACGTTAATTTTTTTGGCGCGCTAATCGGCCGTTTTGGTAACCGCATTGCTCAAGGTAAGTTTGAACTAGAAGGAAAAAGCTATCAAGTTGAGCTCAATAATGGCGAAAACCATCTCCATGGAGGGTATAACGGCTATGATAAAAAAAATTGGTCAGTCACACCTTACGTAAAAGATGGCCAACAAGGATTAAAGTTACAACTATTGAGTGAAGATGGCGATCAAGGCTATCCAGGCAATGTTTTTGTTCAAGTTGATTACTTACTGACTCAAGAAAATGAGCTTGTTATTCAGTACCAAGCTATCACAGACCAAGCCACTTTAATCAACCTAACCCAACATACCTATTTTAACCTAGCAGGACAAGGCAAGATTTTATCGCATGAATTAATGATAGATGCCGAACAGATAACAGAAGTTGATTCAGGTTTAATCCCAACCGGAAAACTAATTGATGTGGCGGATACACCTTTTGATTTTAAGCGATTAACCCCTATCGGCCAGCATATCGAAGATTCAAATACCCAGCTTAAATACGGTTTAGGTTTTGATCACAACTATGTTCTAAATAAAAAATCTACAATCGATTTTGCATTGGCAGCTAAAGTAGTAGAGCCAACGACAGGCAGAGTCTTAGAGGTCTTTACAACTGAGCCTGGCATCCAATTCTATTCAGGTAACTTTTTGGATGGTCAATCAAAAGGCAAAGGGCAAAGCTACCAGCAAAGAAGTGGGTTTTGTTTAGAACCACAACATTTTCCAGATTCACCGAATAAAGCGCACTTTCCTTCTACCGTGTTGAAACCAGGTCAAAAATATAACTCAAAAATGATCTACAAACTCAGCACAATAAACTAATCACAAAACCAAGCGGCTTGCTCAAGTCGTCTAATATAAATAATTGCACTCAAGGTACTACAAATGAAATATTTACTGACACTGCCAGCGTTAACGATAACGCTGGCGAGCTGCTCAATTTTAAACATAGATAAAAGCTTATCCAGTCCAGACGGAAAAATTAATGTACATGTACACAATAACAATGGGCAAATTGAATATCAGATAAGCAGAGACGGAGAGCTGGTTTTAGAAAGCTCTAAATTAGGGCTCGTATTTACTGATAGAGATCTCACTCAAGACCTACAAAGCGTGTCGACTTCATCAACAAAACTTGTGGATGAAAGCTACCAATTATATTCGGCTAAGCAAAAAAACATTCGTTATCAGGCTAATGAAAAAAGCTTTATTTTTCAGAACTCAGCAGCACAAAAATTAAAGGTTACCTTTAGAGTATCTGATGATGGGGTTGCGTTTAAATACACAGCTCTTGGTAATGGTGAGCAAGTTCAATTTTCTCAAGAGTTAACCAGTTTTAATCTACCGGACGACAGCCGAGCTTGGCTGCAACCAATTGCCGAAGCTCAAACAGGCTGGGCGAATACAAATCCATCGTACGAAGAGCATTACCAAATCGACATACCTGTAGACCAAAGCTCTCCGTCGCCTGCGGGTTGGGTGTTTCCTGCTTTATATAAAACACAATCAAACTGGCTAGCACTAACGGAAGCAGGCATTTCAGCCAATTTCCATGCTTCGCGATTAGCACCTAGTTCAGCTAATGGGGAGTATACTCTAGGCCAACCTATGCAAGCTGAAGTTTTCACAAATTCAGGGCGATTGGCTCAAGGCAAGCTCCCATTTTCAAGCCCATGGAGAGTGCTAACTATTGGTGATTTAAAAACGGTTTCAGAGTCAACCTTAGGCACAGATTTAGCCGAACCAAGCATAACAATGAATACAGATTTTATTAAGCCGGGAGTTTCTTCATGGAGTTGGGGCTTATTAAAGGACGACTTTACTATTTTCGAAGTACAAAAAGAATTTATCGATCATGCCGCAAATATGGACTGGCAATATACTTTAATAGATGCTGACTGGGATAGAAAAATCGGCTTCGAGAAATTAAAAGAGCTAGTTGAATATGGCCAAAGTAAAAATGTTGGTGTTTTAGTCTGGTACAACTCTTCTGGCTCATGGAATCAAACTCAGTATTCGCCTAAAGGTCAATTGCTCACCTCAGAACTGCGCCACCAAGCCTTCTCGCAGCTAAAAAAATTAGGGGTTAAAGGCGTTAAAATTGATTTCTTCGCCGGAGATGGTCAATCCATGATTGCCTACTATCATGAAATTTTAAAAGATGCTGCTCAATATGAATTACTGGTTAATTTTCACGGCGCCACTTTACCAAGAGGCTTGCATAAAACTTATCCGCATCTAATGACAGCAGAAGCGGTTAAAGGCTTTGAAATGGTTACTTTTTTCCAAGATTCTGCGGATAAAGTCGCAAGTCATTCTAGTGTTTTACCTTTTACAAGAAACTTGTTTGACCCTATGGACTATACCCCAACCACTTTTAATCCTATTCCAAACATTGAGCGTAAAACGACTAACGCACTACAACTAGCACAGGCTATTATTTTTGTATCTGGTATTCAACATATAGTCGAAACACCCCAAGGCATGAAATCTGTACCTTATTTTGCCAAAGATATATTAAGCAGATTGCCCGCTAGCTGGGATGAATCCAAATTTATTTCAGGCTACCCAGGTAAATTAGCTGTATTTGCTAGGCGCAGTGGCGATACTTGGTACGTAGCAGGAATTAATGGCGAGAACAAAGCCAAGTCCATCGAGTTAGATTTGAGTTTTCTAAATGGTCAAAACTTATCTTTGATTAGCCAAGGTCCTGGTGTAAAAGGCTTAAAAATGGAGAAGATAGTGGCGAGTAAAACAACTAAAGTTACCCTAGCTGGAAATGATGGTTTTGTCATGACGACTAAGTTTTAATTGTAACCAAATTAATCGATATAAAATTCAACAAACCAAGGCAGCTAGCTCAATTAACAAGTTAAGCTGCCAGCCACCTTAAGCCTATAACGCTAGTTTAAATAAATCACTCGTCTTTGATTATTAACCACGCTATCCCAGCCTTTAGCAAACTCAGGGTAACTGAAAAAGAGCTCGTCAAAGCTGCCATCTTGTTGGGCGAGTTTTAACTCTAGCGTCAATCTATCGGCTAAAGCTCTATTTTTATAACTGACAAAAAAATAGTAAGCCGCTTCATATTTGAGTAGCAAATTTTTCTCCAGCTCAAAGTTTGCAAACTCCGGCCGCGTCAATTCCTGCCAAATTTCGTAAACACCGCGCGGAAAATAATCAGCTCTTTTTAGGTTAAACATTCTAATCGTTTTATCTAAATCTGGTGCTAATAAAACAGGTAATTGATTACGCTTTAAAATGATAGAATCTTGCCAAAATGCGCCAGATATTGCAGTAAAGGCACTTAAGTCTTTTATGCTACGAACATGATCAAATTGACTTTGTGTATTGGGATGAATTAATAAAATTCGGTGTTGGTTTAATCCTTTGAGCAAGTCGACTTTAACCGGTAATAACTCTTTTTCTCTTGCTTCACTATAGGTGCTCCAGAGCAGATTAAAATATTCATTCTCTGCAAGGATTTTTCGCATTCTCTGTTTAGTAGCAATCCAAGGTTTTACCTTAATCTCATAGTTACCATGAGTCGTTTTTGTTTTTTCCAAGGCTAGCTTTAGTAAACGAGGAAAGTAATCAGAACCTCCGGCTAAATGAGTGATACGGGTATTTTCAGCTATGGTTTGATTACTAGGCTCGGAATAAACAAGGCCCGAGAACAACAGCAAAATTATTGGTAAAAAGCGTATCAAATCAAAGCTCACTGTTCATATGATTAATAAATGAGTCGCTTATTATTTAAATAATGCAGATTTCCACCCTAATAAAATTAAAGCGACTAAAAGCTAATAGATAATAAGCACTTACATTTTAGTCCAATTACTCACATCCAGCGAATATTGAACTAGCCATTAAAGGTTAGGCTAACACAGAACAAAATACTTAGCGTCTTAACAGCCTAATTGATTAGATATTTTACCCGCAGCTTCAACCAATAACGATTTAATGGTTTCATTGTCAATGGCTTTACTATCAGGATTATGCAAACTAGATACAGCGAGCGCAGCAACCACTTTACCTTCGGGATGACCCACTAATACAGCTAAATCACAGACACCTGATGCCATAGAGTTTTCAGAAAAATAGTAGCCCGATGTTCTAATCTCCGCGAGTTCTTGCTTTAAATCCCGCTTCTCTTCACTGGTCATTTTTTTATAAGTCTTGTCTCGGGTTAAAATCATATCCGATACAGCTTTATTACTATTAGCGAGTAAAATTTTACCTGAGGTTGTGCTGAGCGTCGGGAATACAGCTCCTTCTGCTATGTTAATCGAGATTGGAACTTGGCTTCGAGCCTGAACAACCACCATGGTTTTACTTTGATAAAGCATACTTAAATGACACGACTGACCAAGTTTAACCGCCAAGTCTTCCATAAAGGGTAATGCACATTGCCTTATTTTATCGATTGGAGAGGTCGATCTAGATAAATTATACAGCTTTAAAGACAAACTATATTTGCCAGACAAATCGTCTCTTGATAAATAGCCTCTTGATTCTAAACCCACTAACACTCGATAGATTTCATTTGGCTTTCTGTCTAAGCCTAGTGCTATCTCAGTTTGAGATTTTGGTAATTCTTGATTAGCTAAATATTCAATAATATCTAACCCTTTATCCAGTGCAGGCACTGCATATTTATTTGTTTTTTCGGCTCCTGACAAGCTAAACCCCTCTCAACACACGCATTACAACATCATACTTAAATCCCTTTTATATTTCATTAATCAATTGTTTTGCCTAAGATAAATCCCAAATAAAAAATATTCATATAAAAATATAAAATTCATATAAAAATAAAACTTGAAATTATTGTTAACATTAGACATGATGTATTCATTGACTAAGATAATGTTAGGAGTGAGAATAATGACAATTTTAACAGCAGAACAAATTAATGACTTTCACCGTGATGGTTTTGTCATAGCGAAAAATTTTTATAACGAGCAAGAAGTAAAACGTCTGCAAGACAGAGCGTTTAACGATGACTCTTTATACGACAGAGCTTGGCATAAAAAAGATGCTAAAGGCGCTGTTAGTAAAGTTTGCTTATGGCAGGACGCTGGCGATGACCTTTATGGTATGTTTGCCAGAGGACGCCGTATGGTTGATTCAGTTGAAAAAATACTAGGGGAAGCTGTCTATCACACCAGCACCAAAGTTATGATGAAAGAGCCATTGGTTGGCGGCGCTTGGGAATGGCATCAAGATTTTGGCTATTGGCACAATGATAATTATCAGCTTTACCCTTTACTGGTAAGCGTTATGGTTGCGATTAACAAAGCGACAATTGAAAATGGTTGTTTACAGGTTTTAAAAGGCTCGCATCATATTGGTCGAATTAATCACAATAAAACAGGTGATCAAAAAGGTGCTGATATGGTGTTTGTTGAAGAAGCCATGAAACATCACGAACTGGTTAATGTTGAATTAGAGCCGGGAGACACTTTATTCTTCCACTGTAATTTACTCCATAAATCAAACCAAAACCGTTCAACTGAACCAAGGTGGTCAATGATCAGTGCATTTAATGCAATGAGAAATGTTTCATTTAAGGAAAATGAAGCTGTGTATCATCCACTACATAAAGTAGAAGATGATGCAATTTTGAAATGGCAGGAAACTGCTGAGGTTTAATCGTTACCGATAAAACGGTCTATTCAAAAACGCTGCTGGCGGCTCGTTTAATTGGTCATTAAATAAGCCCAAAGCACACTAATCTTTAGACATAGGAAGTGTCTAAAGATTAATTTTTTTAGCCTCAAATTAAAGCTCAAAACCCTTAACTTCAGCTCTGTAGTCTGTTTTTGGAAAGGGCGTATCCAAATATTAACCTCTTCTTAATTTATCCAAGAAGAGGCAAGTAAAATTAATCTAACCTTAACTCTATGTATGGGCTCCTTTGGTTTGGTGACTACCACGCTACTTCAGTAGGGTGGTGGAGTCCATACATCGAGTTGAGATTAATCTATTTTAACCAACTTAAATGGATAGCTATTATTCGCTCGCCATTGACCAACGTATAAGTTGTCGTCTTCATCGACACAGATAGCATGAACATGGTTAAAAATATCCCAGCTTGAGCACATTTTCTGTAGCTTGCCATTTATATATTCTGGCTGCTGCGCGCCAAGGTTGCACACCAGTTTGTTGTTTCGATCAAAAATTGCAATAAATCCTGAATCGTCGACATTTTTACCCTCTAGATCAGACCAGCACACAGGTGCAAAAAAGTGGTCATAATGAAAAACCGGCCCACCAATATAAGCGCCTGGGGTTTCGATAGTTTCAATATACTCACCCGATAAACTAAACACTTTTAGCGCTTGCTCAAAACGTGAACTAACGATCAGCTTCGGCTGTTCTGGCTGACGTAAATCAACCTCTATGCCATGAGTATTAACTAAATTGTAATTCTTATCCGAATTCTCACTGCCGCCCCAATGCCGAATATATTGCCCTTGATTGTTATACTGAATTAAATAATCAGAGCCATAACCATCGGTGACATAGAGATCTCCATTTGGAGCGATAGCAATATCTGTCGGTCTAAAAGCTTGATCAGGACGGTAAATACCTATGGTTTGTGGATGTCCTATTGTATATAAGACTCTGCCGTCTAAAGTTAATTTAGCGATAAAACCGGCTTGTGCGATAACTTTATTGTATGGTGATTCCCAATCATCGGTAGATTCTCCATCCCAATTTCGATTTAATATCCAACCTGAATCAACCAAATAAATAAATTCGACCCCATTTTCTTCCACTATTTTAATTGCATGTGCTCCTGGAAACTGTGTTCCCCAAGCATCAAGTAGTTCGCCGTCTTTACTGTAAACAATAATGTTGTTTTTATCGTTATCCGTCACCATAAAAATTCGGCCTTGAGAATCAAATGCCATACCGTGACAGTTTTCAACAGGCACCTTAGACGGATCTAATCGCCCCCAATTTGTGTCTACTCTATATTTAAAATCGCCATGACCAACAATCAGGCCATGCGGATCTATGTTATTTTTGGGAATTGATTTTGGCTCAATATTCATAATCTAAAATTGTACACTGTTAACAAACATACTGCATATTAACTTATTTTTATATAAATTTAAAATTCATATAGGTTTAACTAAGTGAATTATGTCAATTAGCCGAGGTATCAAGAATTAAAATACTGTTCAAAAAGCAAATACGCAAAAAAATAGATGACTAAAATAAAAGGTAAGTAATAACACAGAAGAGACTAACGTGAATTACATTAACAGATTAAACCAAAGCTTAATCTGTTAATGTAAGGAGACTACTAAGGTAAGATTTGGCCTCTGATTTCTCCCGAGGCATTAGCTGGCGTATGTATATTGACATAATGACCACCCTGCCAGAGTGCTTCAAAATTAGCTTGATCTAACATTGAATTACCGGGTGTCATCCAAACATTCATATCATCACTAGATTGCTCTAATGCAACAACCACACCGCCATTACTACCAGCAGTGCCGCTATGTATGTGTGCCATGGTCGCATCTGAAACACCTGTGGTAACGGCTCTAAGTTCTATAGACATATCTTTCATGTTTACCAGTGCGTAACCATCGCCCATTGCAGAAGTGGTTACTGCGGGTACTTCTTGAACACCATCAATTCCAAAAGTTAGCAGACTAAAATCAGAGGTTAAGATTTGTCCTCGAATTTCTCCACTGGCATTCGCTGGGGTATGAATATTGACATAATGCCCTCCCGACATTAAAGCAGCTAAAGTGTCATTATCTAGCATAGTGTTGTCAGGTGTCATCCAGATATTTGCAGACGTCCCTTGAATTAAACTCACTGCGGCACCACCATTCATTCCAACTCGCCCAGTGTGGATATGCGCAGCGCTAGCATCATCAACTCCAGATGCCACTAATTTCAGTTCTAAATGATTATTGTCTAGATTAATTAAAGCATAACCACTGCCCATCGCACTGGTATCCACTGCTGGCACTTCTTGTTCACCATCCAGTGCAAAAGTGGCAAGCTTGTAGTTATCCATTAATATTTGTCCTCGTATTTCGCCTCCAGCATGGTTAGTAGAATGCACATTCACATAATGACCACCCGCCATAAGTTCAGCTGCCGTCACTGCATCTAGCATAGTATCGTCTGGAGTCATCCACATAGAGGTATCAGTAGTCGACTGTACTAAACCGACAAGCACGCCACCATTTTCTCCAATTCGGCCGGTATGAATATGGCTCGCAGAAGCGGAAGCTAAGTCCATTGTCATCACTTTAAGATTTAAATATCCAGAAACCGAATCATAGCTAGCATAACCATAGCCCATAGCTTGGGTATCTACGGCAGGGACTTCTTGTGAGCCAGATAATTTAAAAGTTATAATTGAGTGGTTGTCTGATAGGATTTGTCCTCTGAGTTCTCCCATTGGATGCTCACTAGTATGAAGATTGACATACCAAGCCCCGTCAAACATTGCTTCAACCGCGTTAGTGTCTAACATAGTTTCTTCAATCTTGTAAATGTCAGGATCTGAGCTAGGTGCAAACGCGAAAGCGACATCACCATTCATTCCAATATGACCTTGGTGTATGTGAGCTGCGGTATAACCATCTACTGAGCTAACATCTAGCCAAGCTCGAAATTTCATCAAATTTGCATCGTATTCGATAGTGGCGTAAGCAACACTATCCGTTTCTACCATAGGTACTTCTTGCTGGCCCGTTAACTCTATTTTATAGCTAACACTTGGCATGAATTCATCCATTTCTGGATCATCATCAGAACTGAAATCTATTGAGCAACCCATTACAAGCATGCTCAATAACAGGGTATTAATATATTTAATCATAGTTCTGTCCTTTGTTTTATTCACCCCCCAGAAATACTGGGGATTAGGGTATTTGTTAAACACAAAACGCTATAACGTTTGGCTAACACCTCTCAATACGTAATTAAAAATTATAGGATCAGCTTTAAGTCCTCCCTAGTTTACAAGCTGTGATAGAGATCACATTAATTGGTGATCTGTACATAAATCGCTACTTACACTAAGCCCTGAAATCTTTCACGCCCAAAGAAAATGACCTAGGGACAGAAAAATGGTAACACACAAATAAAATAATTGACTTACAAAAGAGACAAGTTAAAATTCATTTTTTTAACAATTAGGATACAAAAAACATGTTACCAATAAGGATAATTACTCTATCATTGTCAATATTATTAGGAGCTTGCGCAGCATTTCCGGGTGATAAAATAGCTAAAATAGATAAGTTACCTGATGTCAGTCAATACAAAGAAAAACCTAAAGTAGTTGTCGACCTTAAGCTATTTAGGGGTAAGCCTAATGACGCTAATGCGATTGAAATAAATCAAGTCCAGCCCGAGTTACAACGTATAGCAACTAAGGTTTTAGACGATTCAAATTTATTCGAAAGTTACACTTACGATTTATTTCAACAAGACCAGGCTGATTACGTAGTTAAACTGCATTTTTATAATTATGGTGAGAATGGCGCGGCAGCTGTTATGGGCTTCCTTTCTGGATTTACTTTTGGCGTAATTCCTGCGGCAGCAACCGATAAATACACTCTAAAAGCCGAAGTTGCTCAAAATAATCAAAGTATCTATGTAAAAGAAAATCAAGACGAGCTAACAACTTGGATTGGGATCTGGTTTATTCCAGCTATGGCAAACACACCGCAAAAAGCGATGGATGAAGTATTCACAAATATGATCAAAGATGCTCTAAATACCATGATCGAAAACAAACAACTGAAATACGCTTTCATCCCTTACCCACTTAGAGTCACTATTTAATAAGGATATACCGTGAAAATTAAATTACTATTGATTAGCATTTGCTATTTAGTTTTATCTGGCTGCTCAATTGTTGCTCCCTCTTACCAAGCACAAGTTGAAAATGTAAATTTACTAAAAGTAGTAAAAAAAGATGTTGATGTAAATACTGTAAAAGTTGATAAGAAAAAAAATTCAATCTCATTGAGAGGAACCAAACTCGTTTCCCCTTACGAGGAGTCATATGGTAGATACATTGAAACGGCAATTACCGAAGAACTAAAAAAAGCTCAGTTGCACAATCCCCTCTCGCCAAGAAAGTTAAAAGCAACTATTGTTGAAAATGACATAGATGCAACAGGGATCAGCACAGGTGAAGGCATTATAAGTGTTGAATTTGTGATCCAAGAAGACGGAAAAAGCTTGTTCAAAAAAACCATTACGGCAAACAGTAGCTGGGAGTCTTCATTTATGGGGGCTATAGCGATCCAAAATGCGCAAATGTCTTACCCTAAACTAGTTCAACAACTACTAGAAAATTTATATAAAGACCAAGATTTTATCTCGAGTCTACAATAAATTTGATAAAAAAAGGTCACGTAATCGTGACCTTTTCAACCTTACCGCCTCGAATAAAGCGTTAACTAAAGCTTTTCATTCCATTCAACTAATTTCTGTAAATGAATGCCAGATGTTTGCATTAAATAGCAGACTTGCAAAATACCTGATTTATGACACTGTTCTAATGACTCTCCAGCTAATTTACTAACAGCCTCTTGGCTAAAGCTATATAATCCGTTTAGACTCTGTTTACCCTTACTTGATGATTCATAATCTAGCGTCACTTGCTCTAACAAGCCAAGGTCATCTGCTTGTTTTAATAACGAGCTAGTAAATTTTGTACCGCCCATTAACTGCGAGAAAGATTGCTGAATCCGTTTAAAATAAGCCGTCGGTTCGCCTTCTTCAGTAAACACAGCTTCTCCCTTACCAACACATACCTGAGGGCTATCCATATTAATCGCAACCTGCCCTTGGTTATCCATAGAACCTTCTGGTAAAGCTAGCTGAAACGGTCGTCTTAACACATCTAATGGCAAGTATTTCGCTCGCCATTGACCGTTATCTAAATATAAATTTTCACCAGAGTTTAGACCCAATAAAGCGCAAAGTTGAAACAGCCCATTATCTGGATTTTTAATAATAAAAATGGGGTATTCATGGCATAAAGTGCTGATTTCAGTTGCCACAATATAAGCCGTATTCATTTTGTTTTCAGCGGCTTCGTAATTTTTAGTATCAATACATAAATCACTATGCAATTGAAAGTTAACGATTTGAATATTTTTATCTGTCATTATTTTCTCGGAATTAACTAATTATTATGCTTGCGAGACCATCTTAGCGAGCAATTGTCTATTTGTCGGCATTTGTTTTAAAAATTGACGCATTTTATGCTGATTTTCTGTTACATGCCGCGCCATATAATCAATTTCTGCAGTACTCAAGCCGAAAGCAACTTGGGTATTAAATTGATTACCATACAAAACAAACTGATAATTTGTCGCGCTAAATAGCTCACCAACTACTTCAAAATCATGCGCATTAGGGACTTTGTGTTTAAATAGCTCAAGCATCTGCAATAAAGATTCAGGAATTGACTCGACAGTCCGATTATCGTGCCAAAATGGGGTATCTCGCTGGCTTAAAACATAATGCAACTTTAAAAAGTTGATCGCATTTTGCCAATGATGCCTAAATTTTTTATTAAATCTCTGTTCACTAATTTCCATACAAGTCTTAGTCGGTGGTAACTGATCCGCTATCATTTGAGCAGATAACTCGACTAAAATTAAAGCGGATGCTTCTAACGGCTCTAAAAACCCTGCCGATAAACCGACAGCAACACAGTTCTTATGCCAAAATTTTTGTCTATGACCAGGGTTAAACTTGATCTCTTTTAGTTTAAGATCTTTAGTACTAGAGCCACTTGCTTCTATATAGTGATACAAATCTTCTGTCGCAGTATTCACATCTGTATATTTAGAAGAGAAAACATGACCAACGCCTCGTCGAGTCGGTAAGGCTATATCCCAAATCCAACCAGCTCGCTGAGCTGTTGATTGAGTAACAGAGCTAATCGAAGCTTGAGCATCTACGTATTGGACTTGAGTTGCTATCGCTGTATCAGCAAATAAGCAGTCTTTAACGGATATAAAGGGGATGTTTAGTGCTTCACCTAAAAGTAATGCTTTAAAGCCAGTACAATCAATGAATAAATCCGCCGTTAAGCTTTCATTTTTGCTCGTTAATACAGAATCAATTTCCCCAGTTGGCGTCAAATTAACTCGCGTGATATCAGCCAATACATGTTTAACACCTAGTTTATCAGTGCAATGCCGAGTCAAGAATTTAGAAAATTTGCCCGCATCCAAATGGTAACCATAATTAACCACACTCTGATATGCCTGATTTTCAGGCGTTTTTGGACCTAAACCTGCATTGGCAAGCAAGTCACTAAAACAATACATGGCTGAATATTTATCTGTAACTTGTCCTTTGCTTTGCAGATAAAGCCAGTACTCAGCTGTTAAGCCTTCTTTGCTCGCGTGTATATCTTCAAAAGGGTGGTAGTAATAATCCTCACTATCCGCCCTATCCCATCCGTTAAATTTTGAGCCAAGTTTAAAAGACGCATCACACTCACTAACAAATTCGGCTTCACTAATTCCCAAACTTTGCAATGTTTTAGGCATAGTCGGCCACGTGCCTTCACCCACGCCTATAGTTGGAATATTTGGCGATTCACAAAGCGTTATCGATAATTGATTCGCTTGAATTTTAGCCTGATGTCGCGCAGCTAAAATACCCGCGGTTAACCAACCTGCAGTTCCGCCGCCGAGGATCAGAATATCTTGTAAGGGTTTTGCCATTAACTCACCTATTACACCATGCTAGAAACAAAAATGCCGCTCAATAGAGCGGCATTTACATTAATTGAAAATCAATCTTAAATCATCAACTATGGCGCACTATATAGTCTTAAGTTATCAATATAGTGCTGTGTGTCCGTACCTGTAAAGGTAATATCTAAAGTCATATTCTCAGCAGACCAGTCAATAGATGCCGATTTCGCCATACGCTCATCAATCACTAACTCAGCAGAGCCATCTTCTACATCACCTGACATAGTAATTGATTCAACACCGTTTGTGATATTAACCGTAAATGTGGTGTTGTCATCTGAGTTAATATTTTCAACATCAAACTCAACCACATAATGACGATTCATTCTGATTTTGCCAGCTTCAAGTGGCACACTCACAGTCACACCAGAAGCTTCGCCTGTTGTATCTACGTATAACTTATTCTCACCTGCCACGTCGCGAATTTCAGCCACACCGCCTGAGCTTGTAATGGATTCATTATTTTCAAATAAACCATAATCACTCGTTAGTAAATCCAATGATGGATGCATAAATGCACTATAGCGAATCAGACTTAAGTCATCAATGTCATGCTTGCCCTGACCATCATATTTAAGTAAGCCAAACCAAAACGGTTTGCCGACATGAGCAGAAAAACTAGCTTCGCTCGCATCAATATATTGCACGTGTTGGTTCCACTCATTCAAGTTAGTATTCTGAAAACGAGCACCAACCCAAAAACGAGGACCGTCACCAGGACCAGCATAAATTGGTACATATGGGTTGCCATTTGCGCCAACTATTTCTTCAGAACGAATCCAGTAAGACGTTACATATTTTTCACCCGCTTTTAATTCAGGAATAAAATATTGACCCGGAATACGGTTATCACACCAATTACCTTCTAAACGGAAACCATACGCGCCCGTTCTAGCTGAGCTTGCTTGAATCGATTTAACTGGACAGCCCCAGTTAGCCCAACCAAAAACAAAGTCATTCGTATTGCTTTCGCCAACTGCTCCCACTTTATTCACATCTTCAAAGTCAGCATTAAAGCCCTGAGCGAGTAATAAGTTGTTATCCGCACCGTTAATTGTCAGAGTTAAACGGCGACGGCCATCAGCTGTGTTGCCTGACTCATCTTCAACTTGGAAACTGAAAACATATTGTTGTGATTCACCTGGCGCTAAATCATCACTATAAATAGCAGGGACGACAGATAAAATATTACCCTCAACCGAAACACCTTTAGGTAATTCCGACATACCTTCAACTTGAAGATCTTTAATGCTAATTGCACCGTCGTCATCTTCAGCACCCATAGTTAGATCAATATCAGTAGGGTTAGTATTTTCTGTAACCGGTAAGGTCAAGAAATAGTCAGTGAAAAATGGTGCGCCTTCAATCTTTTCTACCGCAAGATAGTTCACTGTAATATTACGAGTAATCGTATTCTTACGATCCGAAATATCATAGCTGTAAGTAAAAGGTACAAACTCACCGCTTGGCACCGCATCTTTAACTGTTGCAAGATCGACAGTTAAGTTGCTAGTATCTAAGCTAACGTCTAAATCATAGGCGTGAGCGCCTACTTTCTGCCAGTTACTAATGGTTAAATCTTCACCATCTAAATCTTCAACGCCCAATAATAAATCGACCATCTCAACGGTAGAAGATTTTGTATAGTTATAGGCTAAGTCGCCTTCTGCTGTTGGCACAGATTCGTCACCAACAACTGTAATAACAGCTTTTCGCTCTTCAGTTACTAGTTCACCATCCGAAATTTTATAAGTGAAAGTCACTGTGCGTTCATCACCGGCATCTAGAATCGGTTTCAATTCAGCTGGACGAACGGTAACAACACCATTGTTAATTTCAAAACCTGTCAGATCTTCAGAAGAAGATTGAAGGTCAATAACACTTAAGAAATCACCATTCGGATCCGTTGCAACAGCAGATAAATCATCAGATGTATCATCTGGTGTGCCATTATCATTAATCCCAGATTTTTCTCCCGCCGCTGTACCTAATAAATAAACTTGACGTACTCGCTCGTCTCTTTCATTTACTGTTACAGCAATGTCGCCTGGCTGAGAAGGCGCTAAGTTTTCTTGTGGGAATACAATCCCAGAATTATCGTCATCTTGACAACCTGTAAGTGCAGTTAATACAGCACTTACTAATAAAGACTTTTTCATTATATTCATAGTATTACACCATTCAATTTATGTAGGCGACCGTCAAATCGCCCACATTTAATTATTCTTAAAAGTTAACTCGAACGCCTAATCTGTATGTTTTACCTACTTTATAATTTACATAGGTGCGTGATTTAGTCGCATCGCCATCTAGCGGGTTACCTTCGTTGTACATTTGATACTCGTAACCAGCTGCATTGTCAGCGGCTACACGTAATACAGGTAAGGTACGGCTAGTAAAGTATTGACGGAAGTTGTCATCAGTTAAGTTAACCGCTTGGAAGCTAACTGAAACTGTGTCATTAACTTTATAATTAATTGAAAGATCTAAAGAATCACGGCCTTCATTCCATAAAGTACCACTTTTCCAGTTACGACCGCGAAGTGCTGTATTCCAGTCCATTCCGACTAATGAATCAGACGTTCCACGATAACTTAAACGAACTGAGTGACCATCTTTTTCCCAGAAACCTGTCATGTTATAGCTATGCTCTGGTGTATCTTCTACAGGGTACTCAACTTCATCAGCTGAAGTCGTATCATATTTACTGCTTTGATATGTGTAGTTTGCAGATAAACCTAAACCGCTAAATATGCCTGGCAAGAAGTCATAAGTTTGAGAATAACCAAGTTCAACACCTGTAATTTTAGCGCCGTCACCGTTCACTCGCTCATTAACCTCAAACGTATCACATAACACGTCTAAGTCATCACTTAAACCAATTGCATTATCAGGTCCTGTACCGAATGGATAATCAGCAACCGCTTTTAATCCGAAGCAACCTTCTAAATCAGCGTCGTTTTGGTCTTCAAGCGTAGCTTCCGCTAATCGGATAGAATTAGGATCTAATTGACCCTCATCTTCTCTAAAATCACGAATATGATATAAACCCGAATTAATAGTTTCAAAGTTAGTCATATTTTTGTGATATACGGCCACACTTAACATGCCTGTTGGATTGAAATACCACTCCAAAGAAATATCTAAGTTTTTAGAAACTAGTGGGTCCAATTTAGTATTGAACATGTCAATTTTACTGCCCACATTTGAATCTGTACCAGACCAATAAGGTGATTGATTTAATTGGAAACCAGGTCTTAATGAATCAATCTCAGGCCGAGTCATAGTTTTTGACACAGCAAAGCGACCAACTAACTCGTCAGAGAATGCATAGTTTAAATTTAAACTCGGTAATAAATTAGTATACGTATGGCTGTTAGATGCAGGATATGCTGAAACTGTTTTATCCTGTACTTGATTAGCAGTAAAGCCCGTAGTATCAAACTTGCCTGGCGTAGATGTATTATCAAATGTTATCTGAGCTGCCGTATCACTTAAGTTACCAAATTCAAAGAAGTGCGTACCACTAATGTCAGCATGACGCCACATTGAGTTCCAATCAACAACAGGCAAGTCTTCTGCACGTTTACTTAGTTCTGGCCAATCTTGTGGGTAAACAGTTGCTGACGGATCGACACTCTTAATATCAAACCAATCAGCATATTCTTTATCATAGCATGGACCCGCATCTGGAATTCGAGTCCAAGTAGCTGGATCTGTCCCAGCACTTGTATCCCAACCATAGCCATCAACTCGACCAAATTTTTTCACATATCCTGGCGTGTCATCAGTATAATTCGCATCTGGACATGCAGGTAAAGAACGATCTCTTAACTCTTTTAACTTAATCATGTCGAATTCACGAACTAAGTTAGTATCTCTATGTGTATACCAAACGGCACCTGCTGAGCCTTTAGACTCAACATCTGTGCGAACATAGCGAACACCTAAGTCACCTGTTAAGCGGCCATCCAGTAATTCAAAGTTAGTTTTAAAATATAAGGCTTGGCTATCGATATTGGTTAAACGTGTCTCAGTATCGTCAACATTAATTACTGTATCTTGAGCACTTAATACTAGGTCACGAGCTGTTTTAATATCAATTGGAGTTAAACCGTTAGCGACAGGGTCGTCGCCATACCCTAAATTTTCCATGAAATTATCAACCCCTAAACCGCCTGGTTTAGCAATTAAATCCGCACGGATATCGTTCAGGCCACCTTCTTGAATGATAAAACGTTCACCTGTAATAGGATCTTGGAATACAGCAGTCTGCGTTGCAGAGTTAAACCTATACTCTTGATTATCAACAAATTTTTCTCTTTCAGCTAATTTTAAGCCAAATTCAAATGATGTAATCGGGCCTAATTCTTTGTACCAATCAAAATCTACTTGGAAATTATTAGCTGTATCTTCAACCGTACGACCTTTAGTTTGTATAAATCCTAAGTGAAAGGTTTTAGTGTCAGATGGGTTAAAGCCTGTTAATACATTCGTATTATCATACCAACCTGGACGAGACACACCTTCGCTATCAGTGTATGGAGCATTAGTGATATTTTCGCCTAAATCACTCACAGTATCGCCTGCAACTAAACGACATAAGCCGCTTGTACAGTCATAACCAGTCGCAACTATATCAGCGCCTGCTCTGTATAATAATGGGCTATTTATTTGGTTAAAATTTTGCATATTGGTATATGCATTATTCGGAAGACTGTTAGATTCACTTTTCGAGTGACCTAATTTCACACTCATTTCTAAGTCATCGGTAATAGAGTGTTTAACATCTAAAATAGCACTTAAATTAGATTGCTCGTCGCCTCCATCGGAACGAATTACATCACCTTGACCAAAACGGCCTATGTTTTTAGTAATGGTTTTTGTATCTGTATCAACACTAATCCAATCAGCAAATGGGTCAGTAAACGGGGATTCATACTCATCTCTTTGTGATTCAGCAGAGTAGTTTGGTGTATTTAAATCGCCTTCAACAAAACCCGCACTAGAACCAAATCGAGTTTTAACTGCATCAAACGTTTTAACATAATCTTGTTCACTGTAAGTTAAATCAAAATTAACTTCTGTCGCATCACCCGCAAGCCATTGAACGCCTAGGGTTAAGCCTGTTCGGTCTGATTCATTGCGGTGTAATTCATAGAAAGTTTCGTTTTGCGTGATACCACGTACATTATTTAGTACATTGCCATTTTGATCGGTCGCAGCAACAAAATCTAAGGACTCTACAAAGTTACCAACACGGTATTGATCTCGACGGACTGAGTTCGTTTGATTGTAAGCAGATACAACTAAACCTAATGTGTCGTCTAAAAATTTATCTGTGAAAGTAAATTGGATTTTATGATCATTTTCTTCAGCTAAATCATTGTAACGACCCTGAATTTGTAATGTTCTAATGTCATCTTTTGTATTCAGAGGTTTTACTGTCACTAAGTTAACACTACCACCAAGTGAACCTTCATCGTGATCTGCACTTGAAGTTTTAACAACTTCTAAACGAGATAAGATATCCGCTGAGAACGAGCTTAAATCTACAGCTTGGCTGAAATCTGTAGAGGTCAATGTTTGACCATTTAACGTAATGTTATTTTGCTGAGCTGTCGCACCACGAATTGTAACTTGTGATCCTTCACCATCTCGGCTGACAATTGACACGCCGGTTACACGACCTAAAGCATCTGCAATATTTTGGTCTGTGTTTTTACCAACATCTTCTGCATTAATTGTATCCGCAATATTTTTTGAGAATCGCTTGTCATTAATTGACTTAGCAATACTGCCTCTCATACCAGATACTTCAATGACTTCGACTTCTTCTTCACTATTATTATTATTTTCAGCTGCATGTGCTTGCATACTAATGCTCGCCATGACTGCTAACGAAAGCGCACTTAAATTGAATCGTTCTCGTGTTGTTGACATCTTTTATCTCCACTAAGGATTACACATTTCACCCTGTTATATGACTCAAGCACATAACTAAGCTTTTTCAAGCAAACTACCCATCGAGATCGTGCTCCTGATTACTCACATAACCGAACGCGACACATATAGTATATTGTCAACAATTAACTTAAATCAATATAAATTCACAAATTAATCACAAATCATTTTCTTTTTAAAGTATTTAAAAAATAAACAAACAAAAAATATATAAGATTTACAGTTACTTAATTTAATTATTTGTATGAATTTAACGCAATAAAGATTTCCACTAATTTTGTTAATTTAGTATTTTCGGCACGAAAATTAGACGAATCTAATAATTTTTTTTTAAAAAAATAGAAAAAAATTTATATGATATTTTGTTATTAGGACTAGGTTTTAAGTACAAAAAGGAATATCAATCAAATTAGAAGTGTAAATTTAGATTAAATTCTTTAACTAACTTAAGGGTATTTTTGAATGTGAACTTGCATTTTTTAACAAAATAGTTAACAGTTAACTAAATAGAGAAAGTACAGGGAGTATCTAATAATTAACATTTTACATAAATATCATATAGTTAAATCTTAATCAGATTTAACTGTTGTTTTTTTGTTAATAACATATATATATTTGGAAATATAAATTAGATAAATATAGAAAATTGTCGCAAAGCAATATTAAACTCTTCGCTATCAATTGTTTTTCGTTTACAATCGACCATATATATCAATTATCATATGAATTGGAACTGAGTAAGATGAATAAAACTAACAAAATAGTCCCTGTTCGTGAGCAAATTGCAGATGCTTTAAGGTCAGACATTATCTCTGGCGAGCTAGAGTCAAATACTAAGCTCAACGAACAACAACTAGCCGAACGTTTTGGCGTTTCTCGTGGACCTATCCGAGATGTATTATTAAAGCTGACTAAAGAAGGATTATTAGTTAGTAAAAATAACATAGGCTCATCAGTCAGCAGTCCGTTATCACCAGAAATGCAAAAGTTAAACGTTGAAATTCGTCGTAAAATTGAAGAATTTGCGATTAAAAACTTAATGTCAATTGTGACAGAAAAGCATTTAAGCGACCTTGAACTCATCATAGAACGTATGCAAGAGCATTTTGACCGTGAAGAATTTACTGAGTTAACTAAAACAGATGTCGAATTCCATCAATATTTAGTTAATCTAGCCGGCGGCGAAGATTTAACTAATATATGGTATCCAATTGTCATGCGTATGCGTATGAACTATAAGCGAATTAAAACGTCACAAGCGCTTGTAGATGAGCATAAGCATATCATTAATGGCATACGCAACGATGATGTTAAAGAAGCCATTGCTGCTTTAAGAAAAAATATAAAGTAGCCATACCTTATCTTCTCCATTAGCTTTGCTGATATTCATCTAGCAAAGCTAAAAAAGCCTTTGTTGCAGGTGTCATACTTGTCTTACGTGTAATAAAGGCTGTTTTACTTAATTCCCCCCCTACAATTTCCAGATAAGTTAATTGAAACGCCTCTGCTATGGCTTTCGCACTACTTAGGCTTATAATCGCTCCACCTAGCCCTTGTTTAACCGCTGTCGCTAAACTCAACATACAATCAGTTTCCAATACGAGTTGTATTTTAATTTGATTAGTTTCAAGTGCTGTATCTATTAGTTGCCTAAACTTCATATTTTCACTGAGTAGGCAAATTTTTTGTCCATCCAGCTGAGATAATGAACAAGTTTCAAGATCCGCAGTAATCGACTTTTGATTAGTAATATAGGCTAAACGATTTTGGCAAGTAGCAATGAATTGATAAGCGCTAAAGCTAGCCTCATTTGGCGGCACAAAGCCGAGTCCTATGTCTAAAGCGTGAGAGTCTAATTCTTGGTAAATTTGTTCATTACTCATTACCCTCAAAACCAGAGTGATATTAGGGTATTTATGATTAAAGCGCTTAACGATTGAAATAATATCTTTATCAGATTGAGGCACTACGCCTAGTTTTAACTTTCCGCTTAACTCACCAGATTTAACCGACAGCGCTTGTGTTAGAGCTTGTTGTTCAAACAAGATTTTCTCCGCGTGACTTAATAAAATTTTACCTTCATCCGTTAAAGCCAAAAACTGGCTGTTTCGGATCACAAGATCTGTGTTTAACTCTCGCTCCAAGGCAGAAATACTTGCAGATAAAGTAGGCTGAGTAATGTGGCAAGCTTTAGCGGCCTTTGCGAAGTGCTTGTGCTTGGCAAGTTGATGAAAATAATTAAGCTGCTTTAAATTCATTTACAATAACTATTAAAGTTAATTTAACGATAGATTAATACTATCACGGAATAAAATTGTTTAATTGGACTATTGTTAACAAATGACTAATATAAAGGCCTAATTGACCTTACTAACAAGACAAAATTTGAAATCAAACCCAGCCCCCATAATGAAAATTAACCACCTAGTCGATGAAGTCGCTGCGGCTATTAGTATTAATAGCATCAACTATGCCGTGGTCATGTTAACGCCGGATGATCTAGAAGATTTTGTCGTGGGCTTTTTATTTAGTCAGTCTGTGATTAAAAATAATCATGATATTCATGATATTAAGGTCGAAAATACTAACCTTGGCTTGCTAATTAATGTCGATATTGCCAATCGGTGTAGCTCACAATTAAAGCAGCAAAAACGTCAGTATCCAGCAGCTGCTGGTTGTGGTATCTGTGGCTTAGAAGCATTAGAACAAGCCTTTCCCAAATTAAATCAACTAGCACCTAGTGAAGCGCTTGAATTTACAGATCTAGTCGCTTTAAGGCGGCAAATCCAAACCTTTCAAGTTAAAGCTAAGCAGAGCGGGGCAATCCACGCAGCATTTAATTTGGATGAACAGACTAATATAACGGCATGTCGTGAAGATATTGGCCGGCACAATGCTTTAGATAAGCTTATAGGTCATAACCTAAGATCAAATCAACAAATTAAATCTGTATTAGTCACAAGTCGATGTAGTAGTGAGCTAATCCAAAAAGCGATTTTGGCAAAAATTAATAATTTAGTCAGTCTAGCTTCCCCCAGCCAGCTTGCGGTCAATATGGCAATAGAACATGGGTTAAATCTAATTCACATTCCTAAAGTAGACGCGCCAATTTATTACTGCCGCACAACCCTTAGTCAATAAACAGGTAATTAAATATGTCTGATAACATAGAAAAACCAAGTAAAGCAGGCGGTTTGGCTTCGGTACAGTCAACCATAAAACATGTTTTACAAAGTAAAAGAGCAAAAGATAATATTAAGAACCTGCTCAGGATGAATAAATCAGGCGGCTTTGATTGTCCTGGTTGCGCTTGGGGAGACAGCAAAGAAGGACATCTACAATTTTGTGAAAATGGTGCCAAAGCAATCGCTTGGGAATCAACAGAGAAAAAAGTAGAAGCTGATTTTTTTGCCAAGCATAAAGTGAGTCAACTTAGAAAACAGTCCGATTATTGGCTGGAATACCAAGGCCGGCTAACTCAGCCTATGTCTTATAACAAGCAAACTGATCATTATGAAGCGATCAGCTGGGCCGATGCATTTGAGCTCATTAGCCGTAAACTAAATCAACTCAGTTCACCGAATGAAGTCGAATTTTATACCTCAGGTAGAGCCAGTAATGAAGCTTCATATTTATATCAATTGTTTGGCCGAATGTTTGGAACAAATAACTTTCCAGACTGTTCAAACATGTGTCATGAAGCCAGTGGCGTGGCATTAAATCAGGCCGTAGGGGTTGGTAAAGGTACTGTTGTTTTAGACGATTTTTATCAAGCAAGTGCTATTTTTGTGTTTGGTCAAAACCCAGGTACAAACCACCCGAGAATGATGAACGCGCTCAGAAAAGCGGCCAAAAATGCGTGTAAAATTGTCAGCTTTAATAATCTAAAAGAGGTCGCATTAGAAAAGTTTGCTAGTCCGCAAAGCCCAACCGAATTATTAACCTCTGCCGCTACTAAAATTAGTCACTTATACCTTACCCCTATTCTTGGCGGTGACATGGCAGCGCTTAGAGGGATGGCTAAACACATTTTTGAGCAGCATAACCAAGCGATTAATACTCAATTTATCGAACAACATACCCATGCTTATCAAGCTTACCAGCAAGCAGTTAAGCAAACCTCTTGGCAATCAATTGAAGCGCAATCTGGCTTAACAAAAGCCGAAATACAGCAAGCCGCGGATATTTTTATTCAAAGTGACAAGGTGATTAGCTGTTGGGCAATGGGCATTACTCAACATAGCCACTCGGTAGATACAATTAAAGAAATCGTCAACCTGCATTTGCTTACCGGTCAAATTGGCAAACCAGGCGCAGGTTTGTGTCCAGTTCGAGGTCATAGTAATGTTCAGGGCAATCGCACTATGGGGATAAACGAAAAAGCGCCACTCGATTTTATTCAAAGCTTAGAGAATTTCTACGCGACCGAATTGCCTAAACAATCAGGACATAATGTGCAAGCGGCGTTAAAAGCCTTACATGAAAAAAGCAGCAAGGTTTTAATCTGCCTAGGTGGCAATTTAGCATCGGCGGCGGCAGACACAGAATATACTCATCAAGCCATCACAAACAGCGAGCTAAACGTTCAAATTAGTACCAAACTCAATCGCTCACATTTGCTCGTTTCAGACCAAGCCTTAATTTTACCTTGTTTAGGTAGAACCGAAATCGACATGCAAGCAACTGGCCCCCAGCAAATTACCGTTGAAGATACCTTTAGCATGGTGCATGCCTCATCTGGTCTAACACCGCCGATTTCTGAATTATGTCTATCTGAAACTGCTATTGTCGCGAATATGGCTCATGCAACACTTTCAGAAAAGACAGGCGAGACATCAATAAACTGGCTTCACTTAATTGAAGACTACAGCCGTATCCGAGATCTAATCGCAAAGACCGTCACAGGCTTTGAGGACTTTAATCAAAAGATTACCCAAAAACATGGATTTCATTTAGCAAATTCAGCGGCAAACTTAACTTGGCGAACACAAAATAACCGCGCCCAATTTAACCCTAGCGCTTTGCCAACATCGATTTTGGCGGACTGTTACAGCCAGCAAAAAAAGGTTGCCAATGACAAAGCATTTTTTATGCTTCAAAGCCTACGCTCACACGACCAATACAATACGACAATATATGGTTTAGACGACAGATATCGAGGTATCAAAGGTCAACGCAATATCGTTTTTATTAATCCTGATGACGCCAAAAAATTAAACTTAACTGAATCTCAACTCATTGACATTCACTCAAAATGCGACCAAGGTATTAGCAGAAAGGTCACTGGGTTTAGTCTCGTTTTTTATGATATTCCAGCCGGAAATTTAGCGGCTTATTACCCGGAGACTAACCCTTTACTTGCAATTGATAGTGTAGGTAAACAATCATATACTCCAACTTCTAAATCGATTCCAGTGACCATATGTGAGTCAAAAGACCATTTATCTATACAAAACCAAACCAGTCAGGAATAAACAGAATGAAACCAATAAAAGCCGTATTATTTGATAAAGACGGAACCATTTTTGACAGTGAAAAAATGTACTGTGATTCTTGGGTTGAAAGCGCTAAAGCCTTTAATCAGCATTTTACTGCAAAAATGTATGATGATTTTGTTGGCGTCAGAGCAGTTGAATGCTATGCACGGGCGCATAAAATGTTTGGCGAAGACTTTCCTATGGAAGAATTTATCGCGCACAATCGTGCATATATAGATCATCAAAAAAGCTTAGGCTTACCACAGAAACCTGGATTTTCAGATTTTTTTAGTCAACTAAAGCAACTCAATATGCCTATTGGGTTAGTCACCTCTAGCGTGCATGACGCAGCCGTACTTAGCTTTACAAAAACAGATTACATGGATGAATTTAAAGTGTTTATCACCGGCGATTTAGTCACCCAGGCAAAACCAGCACCTGACTGTTATTTAATGGCCTGTGAGCAGCTAAAACTTAATCCAGAAAATGTATTGGTATTTGAAGATTCATCAGCAGGTGTTGCCGCCGCGACAAGTGCAGGTTGTCAAACTGTAGCCATTCCAGATTATCTGCCTGTCGATAAACAATTACTAGGTAAATGCATCCATGTGTTAGAAAGCTTTGAGCAAGCTCATTTTTTAATAGACAGAATCTCTACTCAATAATTTATCCTTGAACTCACCTAGGTGGGAAAGGGCAGAATGTAAATGCCCTTTCCAGTGCAGTGTTAATAATTCTGTCTGCTAGATTATTCAGACAACCTTAAGGCGGCTTCTAATATTTTTTTCTCTTGTGGTGAAAGATCTGACAATGCTTTTTCAAGATTTTTTTGGTAATTTCTCAAAGAGGCAGAATCATTTTTGATTGCGGCATCCAGTGTTTTTTCGTACTTAACAAGTAAGTCATTCACTTTTTGACTGTTTTTCAAGTTTTCTTGGTGCCCTGAATAGCCAAACCAAAGCAATCCACAAACTGCGATCCCGACATAGGCATTTAACTCGAATGAAAATTTAAACATGGACTTTTTCTCTACATTACTCGTGTTCGTTTCATCTGACATAACTTATTCCTTAATCATTACCCATTTAATCTTAATCCGCTCTAGTGTGTGAACAGCTTGATTGACCTCTTCTTGTAATTCTTGATTCATCGACTTAAAAGCGAAATAAATAATCGAAAACATAATCAAAAGAAAAACCAAATCAATGAAGGTATTTTTAATCCAATTCAGTCCATATTTAAACATTACAAAACTCCTTTACAGTTATCTATTTGCTTAAAGCTGAGATTATTAGCCGTAATCGTTTCAGCAAATGAACTTGTTGAAACTGTTGGCACAGCAAAACATTGATAATCATCAGACCGAGTTGTCTGCACTAAAACTAAATTCTCATAGCCCATGGATTTCAAGTTATTAATGGTTGCTAATAAGTGCTTCTGATCATTCAAAAGCGTTACCATAGATTTTTCAATTTTATTTAACAGTGATTCTTTAAAAATAGACCCGTTTGCCATACTCAAAAAATATCCGCCATCGCCGTAATTATTAACAAAACTTTCGGCTAAACTGGATATATCAGGGTTATAGAAATACTTTTGTTCCGCGAGTAAAGCTAAATCTCTATTTTCTAGAAAATTAGGGACTGTGACTTTAGACACTTTGTTATTCGTTAAATTAACCCCAAAGAAAGCACCAATACTATGATCTCGCTTGAGGATAGTTACATTCGCGTCAAATTCTTTTTTATCACTCACCCAAAATAAAAAGTCGGAGAGCATCCAACTTGGGACTTGATAAAACACTGAATTAAAAATTTCATCATAAGAACTTAAGGCTTTAAACACAGAATCCGTAGAGCTAATTTTAGCTATCTTTTCGCCTTCATTATTGAGATAAAATTGAGGTACAACCAAACTTGAAACAAACTGTAAAAAGCCATGATTTCTATATTTAAGATACAAACCACTCTCTAAGTCTAAACCACGGCCAAAAACTAAAAATTTTAATTCCTCTTCATCACTTTTGATAGCTAATGAAGTTTCATCTTTAACATTTTCTGCAAAAGAATTCATAATTTGTGCAAAGCTATTTTCTTCATGCAGGGAGTCATACACAGGAACAATAAATACCACTGAAACTAAACTAGATAATAAAATTATGTATGGCAATCCGTGCCATCTAAAACGACATAATTGAATCAAAGTTTTCAACATTAAGACAAAAATAGCCGTAAAACTAATAGCGACACTAAAAGGCAAAACGACAGATAGCTTCAGTGCATCGACACCTAATTGATACAAAGATCCACCCGGAGCAAAAGCAGAGGCAGCAGCAGTTGAAGATATCATTCGAATAAATGAAATATTATCTTGTTGTGCTATCCATTTTTTTAAATACTCGCTTTCCGATAAACCTGGCGTAAACTCGGATATGTAATATGAGCCAAGTACTCGTTTTGCTTCTTTATTTACATTTTTGTGTGTCGCAAAACCAACCCTATCTAAACCAGACTCAAATATTGAAAGCTTGGAGGTTGTTTTGTATTCATCCCAGATATTTTTTGCTTCAGTTTCATATTTCTTATAAAGAAATTCTGCAATTGCAGATACCTCGTGAACTTGCCAATTATCAGGTAAAGTAATCCCCTGCTGATTAAATTTTTTAATCAGTAATTTACGTGCATCTTCCGAAACAACAAAAGTATCAAAGGTTTCATGCTCTCCAACACCATAAGCAGCTTTCAACCAACGTTTACGGCCAGTAGTAAGCATAGCTAATAATCGGTCATCAGTGTCTATTATCCCCATAAAGAAGACATCTTCGGGGAGAACATTAACACCTATATATTGGCCACTTTCATACTTGATGTTATTCAAATCATTAGCATGTGCAGCTCTGATTTGTTGGCGGCAACTATCGTTACATCGGCTAGATTTGAATTGCTTTTTATATTGGCGATGTAAATCTTCCAAGCTTGGGTTTTTTGATAAAGTTTTAAAGTTATCTCTCGCCGATTCAAATTGATAAACATAGGTGTCCCAGCTCGTTTGCAATTCCTTATTTGTGATATCAATTAACTGCAACTGCTCTCTATATATCGCGTCATCATCTTCTAATCGTTCGACCGCTCGCATATAGCGATTGTTCGCTTGTTGATATTTTTGGTATTCCTGTCGATAAAAATCATCGAACCGTCTTAATTTGGGTAGCCCTTCTTTTAAGAAACGCTCTTCTTGGTGACCCGTTAAATATGTATCAGCTAACTGCTCCATGTTACGCTCAATGAGCTGATTAAATTCTGTAGAGATATAGGCTAATGCTGGAATTAACGAGTTAATTAACCCAGCTCTCTGCCCGTCTTCCAACAAAGCATTATAATCATTGGCACCATCAATTTTTATTCGACCAGCTAAGTGACCTTCCTTGTAAATAATAGCCCTCACTGCACTCAACTTGTCATCATTACTGCGAGAGTGAACATAAGAGTCAACCGCAATCCTATAAATGGGGAACAACATAGCCCAAATTAAGATAAAAATAATAATCTTTGACCAAACAATATCCTGACGTAAAAAAGCCAGCGCAGGAAATTGCTTCATAAAGCGGTTATTAAGCTTAAGAGACAGTGCATTAATCTTAGGAAAAAATGAAACAATGACCAAAGCAAGGCCGAAGCTAGATAACAAACGACCAAAAATATCCAAACGTTTTATAGCTTCCGCTTGCTCCCCAAATAATTCACTAACGGGTAATGAATAAAAATCAATCAGCATAAAATTGAGAGACAACTCTAATCCAATATAAATAACAAATATTGAAATAAGCAGTATGATTTTAGTATGGGTATACCAAGAAGATGGCTTGATTTCTGATTGTTCCATTATCATTTAAACACCACAACTTTATCTTTAGCACGGCTTTGAGCGTCACGTTTCCTGTCAATGCAGAATTGATAGTGTTGATCTTGAGGTTTAACGTCCTGACATCTATCTTTTACGACTTTCACATTTTTTGAAATATTTGACTTGTAAGATGAAGGGGCAATTGGGCTACTCGTAATTGCATTAATTTTTTGAGTAGACTTAGAAGGTCCACTGACACAGCTTGATAAAAACAATATAGCGAAAATTAAGCTAAAGTAACGTGAGAGTTTGTAAAACATAAATATACCTTTCTCCTTGGAATTAATAATTTATTGCTTGCTGGAACTCAAAGTGCGCTAATCAACACACCTTGGTTCTGTACTGGCTATATCGAAATCAATAATATTCGCGTTACCATCATGATCCACTAATACATTGTTCAAACTAATATCACCATGTTTAACCCCTTTAGACTCAGCATGTGCTAATGCCTGCCTAAAGGTATGTTCAATTTTTTTCAGTGTTTTCGGTTCTGGATTTGATTGTAAAAAACGATGCAGAGTCTCACCTGCTATATATTCCATTAGTATATTTGGTTCTCCCGTTTCATCAAAACCAACATCAATAAAACTGGCGATGTGCTGGTGATCTAATTTTTCCAGAATTTGTGCTTCGCCTTTAATTGTGACCATTGCATCATCGTAGCTATGTGCTAACGAAAAATATTTCACCGCGACAACTTGCTCAATTAATCCATCGATACGTTCAGCTTTATACACATCACTCATACCACCTTGACCAATCAGTTCGATCAAACGGTATTTTCCATTAATTAAGCGACCTATTCTGTTATCAGGGTCATCCATTTGCATGAGTGGTTCGTAAATTTTTTCAAACAGCAAATCGGAATCTTTTTGCTTGTGAGAAAGCAGATTAAGCAACTTACTAGCTTTTTTAGGGCTATGCTGTACTAGGTTTTTGTAAATTTCAGAGACTTCAGGATTCGGCTCTTTAGAAAGCTCTATAAATAAATCATAAAAATTTGACATATTAATCAACTAATTCGTTAAGATACCACGACTTAGCAAAGCTTAAGTCATTGTGCACTGTCCTAATAGATATGCCCAGTAAATTAGCTATCTCATCTGGCGTTAAACCAGCAAATAAACTTAAATTAAATACCTCAACGCACCTTTCCTTTTCAGCCGCTAAGCTGGTTTCCGCCAGATTTAATTTGGCATAAATATCAGGTACTTCAAAAATATGATTTTGCTCATGATTAAAGTTATCGGCAGAATCTGTCTTTCTTTTTAAACTAGAAGCTTTCCGGTATTGATCATACAACACACTCTTAACCACTTGAGCAATCAAGGTATAAAGTTCTTTCCTTGTACTCACTGTTTGTTCTCTGTGCTTTGATAGTTTTATATAAGCATCGTGAACGATAGTGGTGGTCGTCTGTAAACAAATGTCCAAAGCGGCAGATTTACTGTTTTGTTTGAGTTTTTGTTTTCTAACTTCGTTTTTTATTCTTTGGTAACAGTATGAAAAAATGTCATTAAAAGATGTCGAACTGCCAGATTTCCACTTTACAATTAACTCCGTAATGTCTGGAGAGCTATCTCGTACATCGTTCATTCAGTGACTCTATAAATTCCGTAAAATAAATACAGATTCTATCTTATATGATTCTAATTTTAAGCTTCAAGCACTAAATTTTTATTTATTTATTGCACTTAGCTTTCAAAAATACGTATCTACCACCCGCTAATCATCTTATTAAACTAGAGCAAGTTTAATAATCTCATTGCTACGACTCTCATATTGCAAGCTCCAACAGAGCGCTGAAATAAATAGAGTTTAGTTTTACCACATATAAGGAAAGATAAGATGACTAAAATTAAATTGATTAGCTTAGCCGCATTAATATTTAGTAACGTCGCCCATGCAGGCTTAATCAACAGAGGTAACGGCATGTTATACGACGACGTGCTAGATATCACATGGTTACAAGATGCTAATTACGCCTATACGAGTGGGTACGCCTCAGAAAATAAGCAAGGTTCATTTTTCTCTAGCTCGACACATGACATAAAATCGAATGGCCGTATGGGCTGGGATGCGGCTAACAATTGGGCCGACCAACTTGTATATGAAGGGTTTGACGATTGGCGCTTAACAACCGCAGATCCAACTGATACCAGCTGTGATCCTATATACAATGGTTATGGATGCATTAGCCACCAAAACGAATTATCTTACATGTTTTATATCAACCTTGGTTTACACGGGATCTACGACTCAAATGGTGCAACCGATCCAGAATGGCATGATATAGGTGGCTCTTTAGCATTAACGAACCAATTTAACGATGCAATCACTGGCGAGATCTTACAAATTGATAACCTGATTTCTTCTCATTATTGGACTCAAGACGAATACAGTGAAGGTTCCAACTCCGCATTTAACTTAAATTCGACTTACGGCTCTGTCACTAACTCTCACAAATCTCGTGCTTACTATGCTTGGGCTGTAAGAGATGGCGATATCCTATCGTCTCAAGTATCGAAAGTACCAGAGCCGACTTCTTTAGCAATTTTCTGTGTTGGCATGTTAGGTTTGGCGGCTCGAAAATTAAGCAATCCCAAAGGAAATTAGTTTAACCACTTAAAAAAATGATTTATTTGACCTGAGCTAAAGTATGCCGCTTGCTTGAAGCGGCATGACTAATAAAGCAACTTTACCTTTCTCCCTTTAACTCAACTAACGATATATTTAATGCATCTTCTATGTATCATAAGTCTTTTTATAGATCCGCTAAAAGCCTGTTGCGCTTAACTTTAAACTTGAGCTCATAAAAACAGCTAGTTAAATTTGGTAAAAGAAAAAATCAAAATATGACTCAATTTGATAGGACTTGTTTAGAATATAACTAATAGGCTAGTATACCTCCTCATTTTTTAAACAATATGCACGTTTAATACACTGCCGAGTCATTTTCGATTTACATGTTAAAGGTCTTCGCTTGCCGCTAAACCAATCAAATAAAATACGGTTATCTGAGAATAATCCCTCTAATTTAGCTAGCATTGAGGGATTTGAAGCCTTATTTGAAGCTGATAAAAATCGGCTTTATCGCTATATTTATGCTTCTGTTTGGGATTCCAGTGCTGCCGACGATATTTTTCAAGAAACTAGTTTAACTTTGTGGAATGAGTTTTCTAAATTTGAACCCGGAAGTGACTTTTCTAAATGGGCAACTTGTATTGCATTTAACCGCATTAGGGCCTTTAAACGCAGACAAAATAAATATCAGTTAGGATTAGAAGACGACTTATTACAAGAATTTAGTAATAACCTTTCAATCCTTGAAGAGAATACTGCAGCACAGGAAGTAAAGTGGCGTCATTTAGAGCATTGCTATACTTTGCTTCCCCCTCCAATGCAGAAAATTTACCAATATTTTTATAATCATAACTTGATGGCACAAGAGATTGCTGATCAATCTGGTCGTTCTATCTATGCTATTCGCAAGGCTATCCACAAATTAAGAAAAAAATTATTCGATTGTGTTGAACAAAAAATTAGCGGAGAGAAGAAATGATCAGAAGTGAAAAATTTGCCGCTATTCGAGAAATTGCTGACGCGATAGGCACTAAAACAGCGACTCCCGAACAACAAAAGCAATTATCACAGTTGCTTAAAGGTAACCTTGAAGCGCAACAATTTTTTTATGATTACATGGGAATGCATGCTCAATTACTCTCTGGTGCCGATCGTAATTTAGAATTTTCCTACAAACGCAAAACAGAAACCGCCGTCACAGAAGAGTTTGTCATTAGACGTAAAGACAGCGAAGACGCACTAAACGATATAGCGACATACACAGGCAACCCAAAACAAACAACAGCTATGCCATTAGCAGCATCTTCTAACCAAGATAATAAACAGCCCCCTAAAGCTCCTGCTAAGCTGTTAAAATTGTCGATAATACTCATCACTCTAACCTTTTTGTTATTCTTAGTTTGGCAAATATTTAATCCAAACACTGCGCCGGTTATTGCAGAAATCGAGCAGGGAAAAATTTCAATTATTGGCCAAGGTAGAATAGATAAATCCCAGCTATTTTCGGGCGAATATCAAGTTGATCAAGATTCTAGTTTGATACTCGCCGATGGTGATAAACTGTTCTTAACCGCCAATACCCATATTAAGTTTTTTAATCATAATGAAATACGATTAACCCAAGGAAAATTGAGAATCACTCCAGTAACAAATAATAATATTATTCTGCATGGCTCCAATTTTACCCTACATACAAATGGCGGATTGCTTTCCCTCGACTTAACTCAAGCGCATCAAAACCCCATCATACATAGTGGCGACAATACCTTGTTAATACCCAGCCGATGGCAACCGAAACATTTTTGGAGTTTTGATAGCCAAAGTGATCGTGCGATTGATTCAGCGGGCGGAGCAACAGGCATCCCCTCAACAGGAACCTCCAGAACAGTCGGATTAGTAGGACACGGCGCGTTTATTTTTGATAATAGCGCCAACGCACGTATTGATGTAGGCTCCGGTGGTGGTACAGCACCGGCAACTGGATCTTTTTCGGTGACCGATGGCGTCACCATTGAGGCACTGATTCGTCCAGAATATTCTGGTGAATTTAAAGCGATAGATACTATCTTTCGTAAAGACCGAGGAGATGGTGAACTCCGCATGCTACTCAGCTTTCAGCATGATCAAGGTAAAAACTACCTGCGACCAGAAGGTCAATTTAATGAAAGTTTAAGCTTTGGTCTCTACATTGTCGGTCAAGGTTACCATGAATTAAAACTGCCACTTGATGGGCTCGAAGGACGCCCAACATTAGCTCAGTTGCAACAAGGTGATTTTCATCATCTAGTAGCAAGCTACAATGTAACAACAGGTTTGAAAGCCATCTATATAAACGGTGTTCGACTTGCAAGTTACCAATATCCAGCTGGGTCAAAAATTTTAAGTGGCGGGCCAGGACAAGCTTCGATTGGAAATAATCCAGCAGAATCTCGTTGGGCGATGGAGGCTTTCTCAGGCATTATTGATGAAGTCGCGTTTTACGATTTTGCTTTACCGCCATTTTTATTACAGCAGCATTTTAAAAATGTTCAGCAAGGGCAAAATTACTTTGGTCGACCGCCAAATGCCCAACCACTCCCCAAAACATCTACACTAGAGTTACCTGCGAATGCTGCTGTTGAGCTAGAGCCATTAACTGGCTTACCTTTAAAACGCATACAAAAATCGTACGATTGATATATACCAACTAAAGGAAAAAGAAACGGGAAAAAAGGTGAGGAAAACAGGCTGCCTACAACTCACTATGAAATGTTACCATGGCTGTAGGCAAAACCCCCTTAAGGAAGAGGAGGGATGCATGTATGGTTTGCGTCGTAAACTTACATGACAGAATCTAAGCTAGTCCCCACCTTCATATCATGGTAGTAAGTGTTGACAGCATATTTGCAAGATTTCTTGTTATAAGCGCCCCACTTTGGATAAACAAACTTGCCATCATTAGTCCTATGGAATGCGGTTTTTTTATCATCCGATAACTTCACCTGATATAACTTACTTTGTTTATTATCTAACGCTTGTTGAACGCCATTAAACCAAAACTGAACAATGCCACCAAAATCATTTTTATCAACTTTAATCCGAACTATGAAAGAAACCCACTCACCTTGCGGAACAGCTTTGCGCCACAGCACAGTCCGACGAGCAGATTGCGAAACCTTTCCTTTATAATTCGCGCCAAATGCATTTAAGGTTAACTCACCATCATACTCTAGGTTAAGCGGATAATTTTGGTGATGCGGACTTGCTGATTTCCATTGAAATACCGTGATTTCTTTATCAATTTTGGCTCCATCAAGGGTATCAATTTTCCACTGCCATGAAATATAAAGGTCATCTCCCTCTTTAGGCGATAAAGCATTAACTGTGCCCTCAAAACGCGCAAACTCGGCTCTTTTTCGATTAAGCGGTTTATGTATTTTCCAAATACTTCCCAATTCAGGGTCTTGTGCTATTTTGGCTGACGATGAGGGGACGCCCTTTTCATCACCTCGACTAACACAATAATCTTGAGGATAGTTCCCCGTATCCAGTCTTTTAAAGAAGTCACTGACTTGAGCACTTTTAGTGGGTTCCGCAGACCATATAATTTGTGCTGAAAGCGACGATATATTGAAGGTAAATAAAAATAATATTAACAATAATTGTTTCATGTCCGAGTTACTTCCTTATTAAATGGGTGTTAACAGCAGCACAGTATTCATCCAAAACACTCAAATCAAACTTATTCTGAGATTTTATTATTTTAGTTCAGTTGTAAAGATTAGGGCCGAATTTACTTAACCTTAACTCTGATTATGAAATTAGCCATTCAAATTAAACCATTGATATTATTTATTTTCACAGGTGTCTTTCTTAAACTAGACGGATTTGCGTACGTAATAGCTGGCTATTGCTAACGAATTGAACGTAGTTATCAGGAAAAAGGCCCTCAAAAAAGCACCGAGTTGAGGTTCATTACAGTGGAATGGTTTAAATCACTTACGCATAACCCATCTTAGCGCGACATTAAACTAAGCGAGCTAAGCTACTCTAGTTCTGCTTTCTGCTTTGTTTTTAATGAAGAAAATAACTTGTTGCTCAAACCTAAGCCAAAGATTCACACACCCATGACAGAAACAAATAAAAGAATTTAAAAAATAGGGGTATCAATAGCCAATTAAGGTGACTAAGTCTTATATCTATCAAGATTTTTATGCATATAAAACATAACAGCCAATGACTAAAAGTGCTGAGTGAAATATATGCAGTGCTTATTAAGACATCTAGGACACCAAATGACTAAACGAATAACATTACTCGGGCTGCTTGCCAGCTTATTAACTTTATTTTCTTTACAATCTGCCGCTGTAAAATGGGATGCGGAATGGATTTGGACTAAACAAAAAATTGGCAACCCAAACACTTGGGTTGCACTGCGTAAAGAAGTCGATATCACTGATTTTGACAAGATAGCGACTAATGAAGCAATAACCGCTTATATCAGCGCCGATACTAAATATTGGTTATGGATCAATGGCGAAATGGTGGTGTTTGAAGGCAGCTATACTGGTGGCCCATCGCCAGTAAAAGCCTCGCCTCGTGTTGACGGTTTTCCCATTGCGTCTAATAAATATTACGACCAAGTTGATATCAAGAAATACTTAAAAAAAGGTAAAAACACCATTGCGGCTTTAGCTTGGTATTACGGCGCTAATGGTGACAAAGGCACCCATATTTCGGCGAGAATTGGTGGTTTTATATTTCAGGCTAAGGTGGGTGAACAGCTCATTATTTCTGACACGTCATGGAAAGCTAAACAACATTTAGCTTATCAACCGGTAGCGAAAGAAAAACATCGCCGAGTTGCTGCATGGAGTGTTAATTATGATGCCCGCAATGATATGGGTGACTGGGGTAACGACGCTTGGTATTTACCGGGTTTTGACGACTCTAAGTGGAAAGCGGCAAACAGTGCAAAAAACCCTCCTCGCGCCCCGTTTTTCGAGTTATTCCCGAGTGAAATCCCGCCGTTAAATAACTTCGGTTTAGTCAATTGCACTAACTTCCCTGCGTCCAAATTCCCGTTTATCAGTGACGGTAAAAAAATAAAATGTAAGTTAGATTTTAATAAAAACTTCACGCCTTATTTTGATATTGAAGCGCCTGCGGGCTTAAACATTCACATCAAATCGAATATGCGATTAAACACAATTGAGACCTTTTATACCACTAAAACTGGTCGCCAGCAGTTTGAATCTTATTCTTGGTTAAATGGTCGCATCATTGAATATACCATTCCTAAAGGCGTGACAGTGCACGGTTTAAAATACCGCTGGACAGGTGTAGGTAAGCCTGTTGGTCATTTTGAAAGTGACGATGCATGGTATTCACGTATCTGGCAAATGTCTGAAAACACCCTGTACATTTGTGCACGTGATAACTTTATGGACACCCCCGACCGTGAACGTGGTTTGTGGATTGGCGATGTCGCCGACCAAGCCAGTTATCTATTTTATAGCATGGATAAACCCGGCCGAGATCTTCTGAAAAAAGCGATTAAAGTTACCATGGCCTTTAGTGATTCTGAATCAGGCGTATTCGCAGGCTTAGGTCCGGGACGTTTTCGTGAATTACCAGCACAAAGCCTGCAGTTTATTGAACAAGCCATTTGGCATTATTATTACAATACCGGTGATTTAGAAACCCTCGCCTACGCCTACCCTTATGTACACAGATATATTTCAATTTGGGACAAACAAGACAATGGCCTGATCGTCTTTAGAAGTGGCGCTTGGAAATGGACTGACTGGGGCCCACAAGACACTATTGATTACGATGTGATCCAAAACGCTTTATATTACAGCGCTTTAGTATCTGCTCATAAAATGGCAAAAGCCTTAAACGACAATACTCATATAGCGTTTTACGAAAAACGAATAACAGAGCTTAAACAAGCCTTCCAACAGCACTTTTGGCAAGATGGTTTTTATAGTAGTAAGCCTAACAAGCTCAAAGATGATCGCGCCAATGCCATCGCTATTTTATTCGGTTTAGCAACGCCAGAGCAGTATCAACAAATTGTCAATAACGTATTAATTCCTAATCACTTTGCCAGCCCGCATTTTGAATGGATGATTTATAACGCCATGGCGATTGCTGGCCGTTACGACGACGCGTTAGCGCGAATGAAACAACGTTATGGCAAGCAAGTGGATAACAAAGAACGCTCCACCTTAACCGAGTATATGGACGGTCGTGGCACCGAAAACCACGCATGGAATGCTCCAGCTACGGTATTAAGCCAACATATTGCCGGCATTGCACCCACATCAGTTGCTTGGAAAACTTATGAAATCATGCCAAATATGGCGCACATGAAGCACATCAAACAATCAGTACCCAGTGTACAAGGTGATATTGATTTTGAGATTAAACGCACCGACTCCAAAATTGCTATTAGCTTAACTTCACCGGCAAACACAATAGCCGTGGTCGGTATTCCAAAGCACTATTTCAACATTAAACAGGTAAGCATAAACGGCAAAAAGGTGTGGCAAAAAAACAGCTCATTCTGGTCAAAACCAGAAAAGCTCGATGGCGTTCGGTTTATCGGTGATGACGACAAATACCTAAAGTTTGAAATAACAGAGGGCACTTGGGCAATCAGTGCCAATTAAAACGCCAACACGATGAATAAACTTTAAAAATCGAAACTGAATCAGGCCGTGCTTTGTGTGATGCTTGGCCTTAAAAAATATCAGTTTCATATGAAAGCCT
>NZ_KQ130501.1 GCF_001050375.1 Catenovulum maritimum
CTAAACTAAGCGTGTTTGATAAAAAAAATCCGCTAGCAAGTAGCGGATTTTATAAAAGATAAAATGAAACTCTGTTCAGTTTATTTTATGCGTTACGATTTCTAAAACGCTCGATTAAAGCATTAGTTGAGCTATCGCCATTTAATTCAATGCTACTGTCTTCAAGTTTAGCAAGTACATCATTACCTAGTACTTTACCTAATTCAACACCCCATTGGTCAAATGAATTTATACCCCAAATGATGCCTTGAACAAAAACTTTATGCTCATACATAGCGATAATTTGACCTAAAGCTTTAGGTGTTAATTTATCTACCAAAATTGTATTAGTTGGCTTGTTACCTTCGAATACTTTTTGCGGCGCTACTTTTTCGATCTCTTCGTCAGTTAAACCTTTACCAGCAAATTCAGCTTTAACTTGCTCTACTGTTTTACCTTGCATTAAAGCTTGAGTTTGACCAAAGCAGTTAGATGCTAACATAGCATGGTGGTTTGACATTTCATGTTGAGAATGAATCGGCATGATGAAATCAGCTGGAATTAATACTGTACCTTGGTGTATTAACTGATGGAATGCGTGTTGGCCATTTGTGCCCTCACCGCCCCAAATAACAGGACCAGTTGAATAATCTAAATAATCACCCGTTGGTGTAGCTGATTTACCATTTGATTCCATATCTAACTGCTGTACATATGCAGGGAAACCACGTAAGTAATGGTCATATGGTAATAATACATGGCTTTGAGCACCAAAGAAGTTGATATACCAAACACCTAAAACACCTAGTAATGCTGGTACGTTATCTTCTAATGGCGTATTTAAGAAATGTTGGTCCATTTCATAAGCGCCGTCTAATAAGGCTTCAAAGTTATCAAAACCTAATGCAAGTGCAATTGGTAATCCGATAGCAGACCAAAGTGAATATCGACCGCCAACCCAATCCCACATAGGGAAAATGTTGTCTGCATCCATACCAAAATCAGTAGCAGCTTTTATGTTTGAAGAAACACACATAAAGTGTTTAGCGATATCTTCAAATTTACCACCGTTTGCTAAGAACCATTCTTTAGCAGTTTCAGTGTTTTTTAATGTTTCTTGCGTACCAAAAGATTTAGAAGACATTAATACTAATGTGCTTTCAATTGGTAGAGTTGCAAGTACATCATGTATGTGTGAGCCATCAACGTTAGCAACAAAATGTACCTTGATACCATCAACACGATAAGGCTTAAGTGCCTCAGTCATGATTTTAGGACCTAGGAATGAACCACCAATACCAATAGCTAAAACGTCAGTGAATTTTTTACCAGTGTAACCAGTACGAGTGCCATTATGTACTTCGTTAACAAATGCTTTCATTTTCGCAAGTGTTGCTTGTACTTCAGGCATGACATCAACACCATCACATAATACTGGCTTGCCAGATTTATTACGTAATGCTGTGTGTAAAACTGCTCTGTCTTCTGATGTATTAATGCGTGCACCAGCAAACATGCCGTCACGTTTTTCTTCAACTTTAGCTTCTCTTGCTAAATCAAGTAATAACGCTTTTGTTTCTTCTGTAATACGGTTTTTTGAATAATCTAATTCAATACCACATGCAGTAGTCGAAAATTTAGCGAAACGCTCAGCATCTTGAGCGAATAAATCTCGCATATGAAGATTTTTGGTTTCTTCAAAATGAGCTTTCAAAGCTTGAAAGCTTTTTAATTCTGTAAATAAAGCCATAATAAAATTCTTTTCAAATTGCTTAAACAAATAAGGCGGTTTAAAACCGCCTTATAAATAATCTTAAATGCTAATTAGCTTAAACGTGCGCGTAAATCAGCTTCTAATTTATTTTGGTCAACTGCGAAGTTGCGGATACCTTCAGCTAACTTTTCAGTCGCCATAGGATCTTGGTTATGTTCCCAACGGAACTCTTCTTCAGTCATTCGAGCTGGACGCTCTTTAACTTCACCACTATAAGCTAGTTTAACTGGTAACTCGCCTTCTTGAGCAGCTAAGTCTTCTAACAAGTTAGGACCAATCGTTAAACGATCACAACCAGCTAATTCAGTAATTTCATCGACGTTACGGAAGCTAGCACCCATAACAACTGTTTCATAACCGTGTTGTTTGTAGTAGTTATAAATATTTGTTACTGAAACTACACCTGGGTCTTCAGCTGGTGCATATGAGTCTTTACCTTCTGCTTTCTTGTACCAATCTAAGATACGGCCAACGAAAGGAGAAATTAAGAAAGCGCCAGCTTCAGCACATGCACGTGCTTGTGCAAATGAGAATAATAAAGTTAGGTTACAGTTGATGCCTTCTTGCTCTAAGATTTCAGCAGCTTGGATACCTTCCCAAGTTGAAGCAAGTTTAATTAATACGCGCTCGTTGGCGATACCAGCATCGTTATATAATTTCATTAATTTACGAGCTTTAGCTAATGAACCTTCTTTATCAAAAGATAAACGAGCATCTACTTCTGTAGAGATACGTCCAGGGACGATTTTTAAGATTTCTAAACCAATGTTTACAGATAATTTATCGCCAGCGTCAATGATTTGTTGTTCTACATCGCTAGATTGAGCTTTAGCCCACTCGATTGCATCTTGGATTAGTGGCTCATACTCAGGGATTTGAGCTGCTTTTAATAACAAACTTGGGTTTGTTGTAGCATCTTGAGGTTGAAATTTTTTAATTGCTTCGATGTCGCCTGTATCTGCAACAACAGTCGTTAATTTACGGAGGTTTTCCAGCTTAGTAGTCATGTATAATGATCCTATCGATTTTAAGTTGGTCTATCAAAAACTTGGGGGATTTTACTATAGTAAGCATAATTTACTAGCCTTTGTATGATAAATATTCATTACAATGACTATACATATATGCAATACAACTATATCCCTTACACTACCCCCAAAAACTTAAGTATATATATTAACAAATTTTGCTTTTTCAAGTTGATTATAAATAAAAAGTTTTGCTTTTTTATGATAAAAATCGTGAAATAATTGGCTTTGATTGTTTAAAAATACAACTTTAGTTAATTTTCTGTTAAAGTTTAAGTTATATATATGGTTTAAGGTCACTTGTATAAGTATGATGTTTCGCAGCAGTTTTTATGCAAAAAAGAAAGTAATGGTTGTCGATGACTGCGAACCAATACGTTCTGCCGTAAAAGGCATGTTGCAAAAAATTGGCTTTGTAACGATTGCTTCAGCAAATAATGGTACACAAGCATTACAAAAAGCAACGGATATGCGGTTTGATTTTATCTTAGCTGACTTCAATTTGGGCGATGGTAAAGATGGGTATCAACTATTTGAAGAATTAAAACATAAAAAACTACTCGCTTCGCATTGTTGCTTTTTCATCATTTCAGCTGAAAATCGCCGTCCTCATGTTCATGGCTTAGTCGAATTACAACCTGATGATTTCTTATTAAAACCTTTTACTTATAAAGGCCTTGAAAAAAGGTTTGCCCGTTCTTTAGCTAAAAAAGTTGCCTTAGGTAAAGTCTATGAAGCAATTAATGAAAACCTTCCTGCTGAAGCAATTCAAGCCTGTAATGACGTGATTAAAAATGAAACTCAAAACGCTTTACTTGCACTTAGAATGAAAGGCGAACTACTCCTTAGTGAAAAACAACCAGAAAAAGCACTAAAACTCTACAATAATGTATTACAAAAAAGAGAATATAGTTGGGCATTGCTTGGTAAAGCAATTTCAACCTTCAAACTAGGGGAACATTTTGAATCAGAAGGATTATTTTTTGAATTACTTGATAGAGATGATACACGGTTAGAAGCCTATGACTGGTTAGGGCGACTAAACATGGCCCGCCAAGATACAGTAACTGCATTCGAAATGTTGATGGAAGCCGGTAAAATTTCTCCTCGCAATTTATTTAGACAAAGGGCTATCGCTAATCTAGCTATTGCGAATAATGAAACAGAAGAAGCAGTACGAGCTTATTCTCGAATCCTCAAAAGTAGTCGATACTCGGTCTTTGACACACCAGAAAATTATTTAAATTTTGCTCGGTGTTTGTTGGATTTATCAAATGAAGGCAACAAATTAGAAATTGCTAAACAAATCAGTAAATGTACCGAACTACTTCAAGATATAGACAGACGCTTTTATTCTGATGCAGTTAAAGCCCAAGAACTAGTTATAAAAGCGAGAGTGCAAGTTCTTAAAGGAAATGTTGATGAAGCAAGAAATAATTTAGAAGAAAGTGAAAAGCATGATTCTCCTTACGATACAGCTGATGATAGATTAGATAAAGCAAAGGCCTATTTTTCTACCGGCAATTTATCTCGAAGTGAAGAGATTATGGAATCGTTAGAAGGAATTGCAGATAAAGATGATTTAATATCAAGTACCCTAACTGTCTTAATTAATAAAGAAAAAGAAAGCCATGAGGTTTTAAAAGAAAGGATAAGAGAACTAAATAACGAAGGCTTAGCTATGTATCAAAGTGCCAAATATACACGTTCGGTAGAATGCTTTGTTGAGGCTTATCAATACATGCCAAGTAACGCTAGTTTAGCTTTAAATCTAGTTCAGGCTATTACTAAAGTTGGTACTTTCTTAACCCAAGGTAGAAGTCCAAAAGAAATGAAAGACATGTGCAGTAATTGTGTCAGTGTTATTGAACAATCTGATTTAACCGAAAACAATATGCGTCGTTATTTGTCTTTAAAACCTGAATTAATGGCGTTACTAAACGCCAAAGATGTAGCTTAATCGTCTGTCTTCTAGATGATTCCGCATGCTTTCAATCCAGTTAAAACCAGTATTGCTAAGTAACAGAATGCGACTGTTGGTTTGACTGAGTTGATCATATAACTAGTAATTAATTTAACCGTATTTGGTCGATTTTGTTGCCAATTTTGATTAAATTGCATACCTGAATTTGAACTACCTTGTTGAATCAAAACTTCGATCTGGACTAAGCGGAGTTCAAACCTGGATTGGAATGTTTTCCAAATACCGTCTAATAACCAAAATGTTAAGGTTAACCCTGTGACAATTTTATATTCACTCGGATAAACGATTAAAACAAATGAAGCTAAAATAATTGCTGTCATTTTAATTACTAAAGAAAAGACTTCATATAAGTCATAAGACTTTTGTAATGTCTGCCACTCTGCTCCGAGTGAATCCAATTGGTTCATGTTTGTTTGAGTCTCCATCTACTTCATTTTATAAAATGTGACGTCCACCATCCAATTTAAGTTGGCGGCCTGTCATGTAGCGACTGTTTAAAATAAATAAAATAGCATTGCTGATTTCAGCTTCGCCTGGCTCAATTCCTAAAACTGATTTTTTTAAGGTTTTAGTTTTATAACTTTCAGTATCATGCTCATTAAATACAATAAGTGAAGGTAAGATCGAATTCACTTTAATACTAGGTGCTAACAGCTTTGCGAAAGACAAGGTTAAATTATCCATAGCGGCTTTGCTGGCTGAATAAGCAATATGTTTATCACTGCCTTTTTCAATTACATAATCAGAGATATGAATAATATCTGCCATATCTAACTTTTTCATTAAATCAGTTAAGGCTAAATTTAGTTGATATGGTGTGTGAAAGTGAATTTGCATCATACATTCAGCAATTAAATTATTGCAATTTGTACTTGATTCCCCCTGCCAATCACTCGCATTATGAATTAAACCACGAATAGATTGAATATTCTCGTTAGCCCATTGGATAAAATTATCAATGCCATCTTGATTCGAAAAATCAGTTTGGATTAAAGTAGCTCCGTTTTGTTTTAGTTCTTCAACACCTAGCCTGTGGGTTCGGTAAGTGACAACAACTTGATAACCTGCTTTTATTAAATCTAAGGCGACACACAAACCAACCCTTTGTGCCCCACCTGTTATTATGACGACATTTTCTAACATTTATCTATTCTGCTAATTCAGCTGCGGCTAACGCAGCTTGATCGCCTTTTTCTTCTAACCAAGATTTCCTATCACCGCTTCGTTTCTTAGCTAATAGCATATCCATTAACTCATTGGTGGTTTCGATTTCATCTATGGTTAATTGCACTAAGCGTCGTGTATTAGGATCCATTGTGGTTTCTCTTAGTTGAAGAGGATTCATTTCACCTAGACCTTTAAAGCGCTGAACATTGACTTTACCCCGTTTTTTCTCCGCTTCGATTCGATCTAAAATGCCTTTACGTTCGTCATCGTCCAGCGCATAAAATACTTCTTTCCCAACATCAATTCGATATAGCGGTGGCATAGCAACAAATACATGTCCAGCACTAACCAGTGCTTGGTAATGCTTCATAAAGAGTGCACATAACAAAGTTGCTATATGTAAACCATCTGAATCAGCATCGGCAAGGATACAAATTTTGCCGTAACGCAAGCCAGAGAGGTCTTCTGAATCCGGATCGATGCCGATAGCAACCGAAATATCATGTATCTCTTGCGAAGATAATATTTGGCTAGAATCGACCTCCCAAGTATTTAGGATTTTCCCTCTCAATGGCATGATTGCTTGGAACTCTCTGTCCCTTGCTTGTTTTGCCGAGCCTCCAGCAGAATCACCCTCGACCAAAAACAACTCGCCTCTGGCTGGATCTTGTGAAGTACAGTCAGTTAATTTACCGGGCAACGCAGGCCCAGAAGTTACTTTTTTACGAACAACTTTTTTAGCTGCTCGCATTCGCTTTTGCGCGTTTGAAATAAAACTTTCGACTAATGAGTCGGCAATATTAGTATGTTCGTTTAACCACAAACTAAAAGCATCTTTTACTATGCCAGATACAAATGCAGAGCATTGCCTTGAAGATAATTTTTCTTTAGTTTGTCCAGCGAATTGAGGATCTTGCATCTTAACCGATAAGATATAACTACATCTGTCCCAAATATCTTCTGGTGTTAATTTTACGCCTCTTGGTAGCAAATTTCTAAATTCACAAAATTCTCTAACGGCATCTAACAAACCTTGACGTAAACCATTTACATGCGTACCACCTTGGGCGGTTGGAATAAGATTAACATAGCTTTCAGTGATATTTTCACCGCCTTCAACTAACCAAGTCACCGCCCATTCAGCAGCTTCTGTCTGGCTTGAAAATTCACCGACAAATGGGTTTTCTGGCAATGAAGTAAATCCTTCGACGGATTTAACTAAATAATCACGTAAGCCGTCTTGAAAACACCATTTATGAGTTTCATTGCCGACTTTATCTTGAAATTCTATTTCTAAACCTGGGCATAAAACCGCTTTAGCTTTTAGTACATGGATAAGACGAGAAACTAAAAATTTAGATGTATCAAAAAAACTAGCATCCGGCCAAAATTGAACCCGCGTACCTGTATTGCGTTTGCCACAAGTACCTGTAATAGTTAGGTCAGAAACTTTTTCTCCGTTTCCAAAGGCTATTTCATAAACTTGGCCATCGCGTCTGACTGTAATTTCAACTCGAGTTGATAGAGCATTTACTACCGAAATACCAACACCGTGTAAACCGCCTGAAAATTGATAATTATCATTGGAAAATTTACCACCGGCATGCAATTTAGTCATGATTAGTTCGACACCTGAGACACCTTGCTCGGGGTGAATATCAACAGGCATACCTCGCCCATTATCAATAACTTCTAGCGATTGATCTGGATGTAGAATAATTTTAATTTGACTGGCATGCCCTGCCATAGCTTCATCGACAGAGTTATCTATAACCTCTTGACCTATATGATTTGGTCTTATTGTATCCGTATACATTCCGGGACGGCGACGAACTGGTTCTAACCCACTTAGGACTTCAATCGATTCTGCGTTATAGGCTTGTTCAGACATATTTTCTTCTTATTTAAATGTTTCTGTTTAATTCACAGGTGTTTTATTAAATTTGACACTAATTAGCAAGTGCTTGAGTTTAAAAATTTTATTATTTGGGGGAGATAATCTGAATAATGTTCAAATGCATGATTTCCCCCTTCTATTACCTCTAGCTCATTAGCAGCAAATTTTGCTTCCGCTTCTTTATAATCAAGCGTTTCGTCTTTAGTTTGTAGTAAGGCTAAAATTTTCAATTCAGCAACTGACTCTACTTCAAGTGATTTGATTTTTTGTTTAAAGTCAGCAGTGACTTCAAATTCATCTTTGGTATATGGATTTTGGTGCCACCCCATATAATCATCAAGTAAAGCATATGGTTTAACAGCTGGATTAATTAGGACCGCTGGCTTTGACGTTTGTGCTGCACACCAAGTAGCAAAATAGCCGCCAAGTGAACTGCCGATAAATCCAATTAAACTTGTTCTATATTGTTTCAACAACACATTGAGTAATTTGACTACTTCATCAGGTCTACTTGGCAATAAAGGCGCGATTATGTCAATATCTGAGTGATGTTCCTTTACATAATTAATCGTCTCAACCGCTTTAGCTGATTGATTAGAACTTAAAAAGCCATGTAGATATAAAATCGTTTTTTTGCACTGTTCTGTATCTGCTACCTTATCCGTACTCATATTCGAATGCTGTTCTTGATTGATATCTAACATTAAGCTAACCATCTGGGTGCAACTATACATTCCCCTTGTGGGGATAAACTAATTTGATTATAACCAAATTTCAAACTCGGTGCTGAATCTGTTTCATGATCAAAAGTGACAGAACTGGCAGGTGACGAAAACCAATTTATCCCATTAATTTGTCCTTGTCTGAAATCGTGTACATGACCATGTAAAATACCTTTTACTTGTCCAAGTTGCTCCAGACTAGTTAAAAAGTCGTCTGCGTTTTTTAATGGGTAATTATCGATAAAACTATTAAATGGCTGAACATGGTGATGTAAAACTGCCAAATTAAAGCCTTTAATCGGATTTGAACGGTTGGTAATTTGATTTATTTGGTTTGAACAAATTAATCCAGCTCCGCCACCGTCAGGCAAATAACTATTAAACAAAAAAACATTCCAATCACCATCCTGAATTATTTTAGTTGCAACGAAAGGTGATAACTTTTTAACCTTATCTATGTATTGCGGTAAATCATGGTTACCTGGGATTAAGTAAAAAGGAATATTCCAGTTAAATAGAGCGATTGCATCTAAAAAGTTTTGATAACTTGCCCAATCAATATCTTGAACTATATCGCCAGTAAATAGGATCCCATTGTATTTATTTTGATTGGTATTAATTTCAGTTAAGATTTTTACTAAATTTTTATACGGGTTAGCTTGATAAAATAAATCTGATTTATTTTGGCGTAAATGGCAATCAGAAATTTGTATGTAAATCTTCATTCAGAAAAAACTTTTACCGGTGTAGACATGCCATGCTCTTGACAGAAATTCAGCCAATCATTTAAAAATGCATTAATTTGTAATTTTTCATCTGGTTGATGCATTTGTTTATTAGGGTATAAATAACTAGGTTGAATACGACCGATATTTTGACAGCTAATGACTTCTGCCATTTTCGCATCATGATAAACACGTACAATTAAATTTGGTTGGAAAACATCAGGTAAGCTAGGTGATAGCTGCCTTATTTCAACCAAGTTAGTATAGCGACTCACTTCTAAAATTTTAATTTGAATAATCGATTGCGGTGACGTTTCAAATATGACTTTAGCTTGAAGTGGCTCCCATTCTGCGACCAATTGGTTTATTGAGAAATAATTACGCTCGCAGATAGTATTCATTTTAACTAAATCTACATTGTATTTATTTCGGTTAAATGCTTTCATTTACGACCTATGCTTCTAGCATCTGATTTAATCTTGTTAGATTATTTTGAAACCAATATAGAGCAATCACACCAGAGGCGTTATCAATTTTCCCAGCATTTAACCAAGCTAATACTTGCTCCCGTTCAAATACATGCACCTTGATATCTTCATGCTCATGCTCGACGCCACAAATTGATTTATATTGAGTTGAGTCCACGATGGCTAAATAAAGATGAATTCTTTCACTTGTACCACCACAACTAGAGAGGTAACTTTGCATAGAGACTAATTGCTTTACACTTAGTCCAGTTTCTTCTTCTGTTTCCCGTTTAGCCACATCTTCTATTGATTCACCTTCTTCAACCATGCCGCCAACCAGCTCGAACATCCAGGGATTTTCGCCATTTTCGATACAGCCAACTCTCACCTGCTCTATCATGACAATGTCATCTCGAGTTATGTCGTAAGGTAAAACAACAACAGCGTCCGATCTCTCAAATACTTCACGTTGTACAGTATCAGACCAACCACCAGCAAATAACTTATGTTTAAAACTCACGAGAGAAACATTAAAGAAACGATCAAATAATTTTTCTTTTGATTCGAGTTTAATGTCTTCGGTATTAAATGTGTAAGGGAAAGGCTTGTCTTGTTTATTCATTACGGACCCAAAACTTAAATTTGAGCCATTATGACAAATTTGCAGCTAGAGTTTTAGTCTTAGCTAAAATTTATTTAGCCAGAACTTCATCGATTTGTTTTAATAGATTATTGAGCTGAGGCTCCACTGAAGCAAGTGACTCTGTTGGAATTAAAGCCTTTTCTAATTTATCAGCTTCTAAACTTAAATTATGAAATGAAAAACTGCCAGCACTGCCTTTTAACTTATGCACTTCTTTGGCCAACTGTTTTTTATTATTCATTGCCTGAGCATCAATTAAGCATTGTTTTACTATAATTAAATCTGCAATAAAATCATCAATTAATGCATTTTCTGCTTTTTTGCTCATATTTATTAATGCTTGATTTGCTTGGATATTGACTGTTTTATCAGCAGTTAAATATTTTGCAAGTAAACCGTAGAAAAATCTTCTATCTATAGGTTTTGGACAGTAATCATCAAAACCCGATTCCATAAAACTATCTATTTCAGCTTTAATTGCATGTGCGCTTAGCGCAACAATTGGGGTATCTAAATACCCCATATCTCTGATTAATCCAGCTGCTTGTACGCCATCCATAACAGGCATTTGAATGTCTAAAATAATTAAATCGAAATTATGCAAAATAACAGCTTGAGTAGCTTCTTCACCGTTAGCAACGGATAAAACTTCTAAACCCCATTGGCGTAATAACATTTCAACTAATTGACGGTTTACATGGTGATCTTCAGCGAGTAAAACTCGACCACTTAATGGATACAGTTTTAACTCATTCGTTGTTTGATGCGTGTAATGTTTTTCTTTTTTGATAAGAGGAACGTTAGTTTTAGCAACTTGATATAAATGTAAACAAAACTCGCTACCTTTATCTAACTGGCTAGCTACTTTAATCTCTCCAAACATGGCAGTTGCTAGATGTTGGCTGATACTCAAGCCTAAACCTGTGCCACCATAACGGCTGGTGATATTGGCACCAGCTTGAGTAAAAGGTTTAAATAGCTTTTCAATTGTTTGACTATCCATACCAATACCGGTATCTGTCACTTTAAATTGAAGCTCATTTTTCTCTGGAATATAGCTAATTTCAAGTCGAATATAGCCTTTTTCTGTAAATTTAACCGAGTTAGATACTAGGTTTAGTAAAATCTGTCTTAATCTCACCGCATCAATTTCAATTGTTTGCGGCAACGGGTATTGAAAATCACAGATAAAATCAACACCATTTTTTCTGTGTATGTTAGTGCAAATCGACTTGATTTCATTTATCAATTGAATAAAGTCATAAGATTCAATATTCAGCTCAAGCTGCTTTGCTTCAATTTTAGAAAAATCCAGTACATCATTAATTAAACCGAGTAAGTGTCGACCATTTTGCTCAATTTGGATAAAAGCATCAGCATAATTTTCTGGCTTAATTTCTTGATTTCGTAACGCTTCTGCAAAGCCTAAAACCGTAGTCAAAGGGGTTCGGATTTCGTGACTCATACTGGCAACAAATCGGCTTTTTGCGACATTAGCCTCTTGCAGTTTTTGAGTTAGTAAGCTTAAGCTTTTTTTCTGTTCGCGCAGTGCTAATTGAGTTCTTATCCTAGCCTTTAAAACAGCTGGATTAAAAGGTTTATGGACATAATCATTAGCACCTAAATTTAGGCCTAATTCCTCATTATCACCAGCGACAGAGCCAGTTAAAATGATTATCGGTATGTCTTCAGTGAGAATGGAAGATTTTAACTGCCTAACAACATCAAAACCGTCCATATCGGGCATATAGAGGTCTAATAATATTAAATCAGGCACGTAGCGACTTGCTTTGTCTATACCTTGTGAACCATTTTTGGCTAAGATGACTTGATAGTCTGCAACTAACAAATTACTTAGGTTTTTTAGGTTTAATTTGTCATCATCGACAATCAATATTGAGTCCATGCATTTACCTAATTTATTTTATGGTCGAAGTCTGACCATTCACTTGGTTACGTCCATTACTTTTTGCAATATATAAATACTTGTCTGCTATCTCAAAAATAGTATTAGCATGGCCTTTTTGCAAAATATTTGCCGAACTATATCCAATACTGACAGTCACATAGTCCGAAATATTTTTGATATGTGGGATCTCTAAGCTTTCTACGCTCTGGCGTATTTCTTCTAGCCGCGAGCTAGCTTCTATTGCATTTGTATTAGGCATCAATATAACTAACTCTTCACCGCCAAAACGAGCAACAAAACCACCCAGTATTTTCATTTGATTTTCAACTGCTTTTGCGACTTGTTTCAGTACTTGATCTCCCTTTAAATGACCATAGTGATCATTATAAAGCTTGAAATTATCAACATCGACAATTGCCAAAGTTAATATTTGATTAGACTCTAAGGCATGTAAATATTCTTGCTGTAAACGAGCGTTAAATTGGCGTCGATTAGGTATTGAAGTTAATGGATCTATGTAGGCGTAATGATCTAATAACTTTTTTTGTATGACGGATTGAAGGTGGTTGTATACTCTAGCCTGTACTATTCCCGAATGAAATGGTTTCGTAATAAAATCTATCGCCCCCATTCTTAGGCCACGTTCTTCGATTTCATTCTCATGTTTACCCGTAATAAACACTACCGGAATGTGATCCACTTTTGGATTATTTTTTAATTGGTTTAAAACGTCAAAGCCTGAAATATCTGGCATAACAATATCGAGTAAAATGAGATCGGGCTGCAATTCTACTGACTTATCAATAGCTTGCTGACCATTTTTGGCAAAAAGCACTAGTGCCATACTCTCGACGATTTCTTTTAAAACACGGCGATTAGTTTTATCATCATCGACTATTAATACTTTAAGATCATTCACAAATGATTACCTAACTTTCCTTTATCTTAAACTTAACATCTTGATTTTCGATTAACTCTAGTGCCTCATCGTATTCAATATCATCAATTAATTTTATCAAGCTATCAATGACATAACCATTAGTTACATTTAAGCTGAGTGCTTTAAGTTTAGGTATATAAGTTTCAACTTTAGCATTAGATTGCGCTAAGTAAACTTTAAGCTGCTCAAATAACTCGTCAACTTCAGCTTGGGTCAAACTGGTATCCGAAAATTGAGTCTGTGATAGTCTACTAACAACTGGCTCTAGTTGTGCTAATAATGCAGTTAAATCATTAGATAAACTTAACATTTGAGTCGAATATTCTAATCGTGATTCAACTAATTCTTCTAATTCCTTCGCTTTTGTAGTTAAATCTTTAGCGCCAATATAAGCTGCGTTAGATTTTAATGTATGAATTTTAAGATAGAGTTTACTGGTATCATTTTGTGCCGACAATAATTTAAGTTCATCAACTAAGTCTAAGTTTTCAGTATAGAAAGTTTCAAGTAACTCTAAATACAAGGATTCTTTACCTTGCATAGATTTTAAAGCAGAAGCAACATCAAGTAAGGTTAAAGAACTCAAATAAGATAAAGATTCCGAATTTTTAAATTGTTTCTTTTCTGGGGTTTTTAATTTATCTTTAGATACCCAATAGATTATATTTCTAAGCATTTCATCCGGGTCGATAGGCTTAGTAATATGCCCATTCATTCCAGCATCTAAGCTCTTTTGTGCATCGCCAGCCATTGCATGTGCTGTCATTGCAAGAATAGGTAAGTCTTTATATTCTTTAATATTACGGATTTCCTGAGTCGCAGTTAATCCGTCCATTTCAGGCATTTGAATATCCATCAAAACAATATCGTAATCATTGTTGATTACCTTATCTATGGCTTCAATACCATTTTCTGCAATATCAATCTTAACCCCAGTTTCTTTTAAGAAACCGACTGCTACTTGTCTATTTAATTTATTATCTTCAACTAATAACAATTTAACACTCGATAAATCGATTAGTTTCCCTTCTAATTGAGATTCAACGAATTCTTCAACATCAGATAAATCCAGCTCTAAACAATGCATCATAGAATCTAGTAAAGCTGATTGACTTATCGGTTTTTCAAGGAAACCATCAATACCAGCTGCTGCACTTAATTGTTTAGCATCATCCCTATCATATGCTGAAATCATTAATATAGCGGGTACTTGCTGTAAACCTATATCGTGCTTAATTAGTTTTGATGCTTGGATACCATCCATTTCTGGCATTTTCCAATCCATAATAATAAGATCAAACATAGCTTGCTGTTTAATTGCAGATTGAACTGCATCTATCGCTTGAATACCATTCTCTACAGACGTGACATGAGCATTTTTATTTTTAAGCATCTCTTCGATTACATTTCTGGCAATCTTATTATCATCAACAACTAAAACATTGATTGGTTTACCAGATATAGAGTAACTTGGTTTCTTTTCTGATGCTGAACTGGCTTTAGCCTCAATCGTAAAATGAAATGCTGAACCAACGCCAAGTTTACTATTCGCCCATATTCTCCCGCCCATTAAACCGACTAATTCTTTACAAATTGACAAACCTAATCCAGTACCACCATATTTACGCGTGATAGATGTATCAGCTTGGGTAAAAGATTCAAACAAGGTTTGTAATTGTTCATCCGTCATACCTATACCAGTATCAACGACGGCAAAATCGAGTGTTAATTCGTTATCGCCTTTAGTTATTGCGTTTACTCTAATACTGACATGACCATCATTTGTAAACTTAACCGCATTTGATATTAAGTTTACAAGGATTTGCTGGATTCTTAATGGGTCGCCCTCAATGTATTGCGGGACATCTTTTTTTACATCTAGAATTAGCTCAACACTTTTACTATGTGCTTTTAGTGAACACACATTAACTGAACGTTGAATGACCTTGTCTAAGTTAAAGTTTATGTTTTCGATTTTTAACTTACCGGCTTCTATTTTAGAGTAATCTAAAACGTCATTTATAATGCCGAGCAAAACGTCAGCTGAATTCGATATTTTCTCTACATAATCCCTTTGTTCATAATCAAGATTAGTTTTTAATGCAAGCTGACTTAAACCTATTACAGCATTCATCGGGGTTCTGATTTCATGACTCATTTGCGCTAAAAAGCGACTTTTAGCATCATTTGCGTGTTCTAATTCTTTGGTGGTTTTTATTAATTCCGAGGTTCTTTCTTTTATTTTAGTTTCTAAATTTTGGTTTAATTCAACATTACGTTCATTTACCAAACGAACTTTATCCGCTAATGCAAAAGCAAAAAGTAGTCCTTCTAATGTACTGCCAATGTAGCTTAATAAATAAATATTAACATCCAAAGATGGGACTAATCCTAGGTTGGTTAAATTACTTAACATGCCTGGAACAATAATAGCGAGTAAAGCCAATAGGAAATAACGCGCAGGCCGATAATTATTTCTTAACGAAATAATACAAGCAACTAAACCTAATACGCCCATTGAAGCACTAGTCGACACAGTAGCGATTATCATACCTATATTTGGCATGAAATAAGCGATTGGCGATATAATCAAAATAAGTAAGGCCAGCCATTTAGCTAAGATGTCTAATTTAGGAGAATTATTTTTTAAGTCTAAAAACTCCCGACAAAATAATAAAAAGAAAACAGATGCGAGTGAGAAAGGTATATTCAGCAAACCTGAATTTACTATATCAAAGTGTGTTGGCAACACACCAAACATAGAAACCCAAGCTAAAGATAAGAAAAATGTTTGACCTGAATAGAACAAATACATCTTGGCTCTTGAGCCAATATAAATAAAGAAGTTATAGAGAATTAGACAAAGACATATACCTAAGCAAAGTAAAAAAACGATATTTTCCGCTTCTAATTGATTAACTTGAACTGACTCGGGTGAAATTTTTAGTTTTATCGGGGCAAAATAAAAGTTGCTAGTGAATTTTATTAGGATTTTTTTAGATTCGCCGGCGCCGATATGTATCTTATTGCCATAATGGTAATCTACTGGATTGAAATGTAAGTGTTTCAAACCTGTTTTAAAGCTCATATCATCATCGAGTGAGATAATTTCAATATCTTCTATAACCGTTCCAAAAGGGTAAATAAACCAATTTTGTTCTGACGTATCATTTATAAGCTCAAAATTAGTGAAGAATGAGCCCCCTAACATAGGTAAGCTTTTAGTAGGCTGTAAGCTGGAGGTAAGCTGAATTAACGATTTGGGGTCCAGCTTAGTTTGTGGTAATGGATAAAATTCTAAATTTTTAGAAATCTCTTGAGTATTAATTTCACTCAGTAAAAATTTCTTTAATTTTATCTGGCTATTGTCAGCCCAACAGGCATTAAATAAACTGAATATAAAAAATAAAATGACTAATAAACGCATAGAATCCTATAACCCCAGTTATATTACTGGGGTTAATTTGTAGGTTTTAAAAATTAATATTCCAGCTTTCATCCCATGGTAAGCCTTTATTGAATCTTTCCTGATCCAGCAATCTCATTGGGGCTAATAGACTTGGTTCATGTAAAGCATAAACATCATTTAGCTTAACGTCTACGTTTGAATTATTTATTAACGCATTAACCGCCCGTCTAGCCGCTTCGTTAGCTCCTTCCATACTTGCTATTTGAGTATATGTAGCAACATAGTCTGATGCAAGAAATAGGTTAGGAATTAAGGTATAGGCTTGTGGCCGTAAATGCCAAGTATTATCGTGATCAACTAACAAAGGTTGTTTATTTTCAACCACTTTATCGTCTTTAAAAATTAAATCTGGGTCGATAAACCAATCAACCTTATCTTCATCTTTTAGCACTACTTTGCCGTCAACATTCAGTGAAGCTTTCAATTCTTGCCAAACTTCATCGATGATTTCTTCAGGAGAGCAATCTATTGCGGCTTTTTTAATAAAAGAACCTTTTACTTGCCACTCAGAAATATCAATCGAAATGCAGCCTTTAACATCACCATTGCCCATATTTTGTAAATTATGATCTTTCCAAAATTGTTGCTGAGAAACAGAAGTAATAGCCCATGGAGAATTGACATAAATGCTATGTCCATTAACGATTTTTACATCTTTATTTAGATAAATTTGTATTCCATTCATCCAAGAAGTGTAATTCGCTAATTCCTGGATATTGGTTAAAGTCGAGTCAATATTTAGCATGTCCTGAGTAATCAAAGGCGCAAAATTGTTTACCGGTAATGCAGCAATAAAATAATCTGCTTCAATATGTTCAACTGGGCCAATTGGTTCATAATCTTTAACTGGCTGAACCTGAGCACTGGAAATTTTACCCTGATCACATGTTATGCCCACGACACTATAATTGAAGTGGTATGAAACGCCTTGTTCCTGAAGGTAGGTAAGCCAAGGGTCAATCCAGACATCATTGGTTGGGCCATTTAATAATCTATCGCCACTTTCTTTGAAATGCGTCATCCCAAGAATTAGTTGGACTAAGATATCGCCAGTTGAACGTGTGCTTGCAACTTCAGCTTGTGCTGCTACTAGCGAACGAGTTAAACCTTCAACTAAACATTCTTGATAAGCCTTACTCATTTTGTCTGCTTGAGTATAATCCCACCAACCTAACTTTTCGTATTCAGCGAGGCGTCGGTCAGCACAAGATGTTAATATTTGCCAAATCCGATTCATGAAAAACTTAAGTTCTTCTTCCCCGATTCCCAAATCAGCATGAGCATCTTTCCAAAAAACGTATAAATCTTTCAAGGCTTCTTTTAAGTTGGAGGGTAATTTAGCTGGTATCTCGACAGAAGGTAAACCATATCTAAGTAATTGAGCAAATTCACCTGGTACTAAGTTATCAAAACATGTTTTGCCATCTTTGTACGGAATTTCCTTCATTGTTTCAGGTAAGTTTTTATAAAAATAAGGGAAGAATCTAAAACCATGTTCACCTGGTAAATCAGGTCTTCCATCAGTGCCTGTATTTGGTACAGGCATGCTACGTGCTTTACCACCTGGAATATCTAATATATCGTAAACACTGACGTCAAACCCTTTTCGAATCAGCATATGTGCAGCGCTCATTCCCCCAACGCCGCCCCCTAAGATTGCAACTTTTATGTTATTTTTTTTCATTTTTCTCTCTTTTTATTGTTATAACCAATGTTTACGCTTGTAACCAACCAACTCAACATATGCCGAACCAGTTTGATTGCCTTCTACTGTGCACGCGCCTTCCCAGTATTTAGGAAATAGCCAAGCTTCATGTAATTCTTGGTCCTGTACTTGTGGCGTAATTGTTAATTCATAATCAGCAATTTGAATTTTCCATTTAGCTGGATAATTTTTACCTGTATGCGGACTTTTCCACCATTGTAAAATCTCAACTGCGAATTCTGAGGGTGAATACTGAGTCGTATTACCTGCTGAATCTGTGATTGAAGCCATTTGATCAGCTTCGCTATGATAGGCAAACACCATGATTTGGGTGTTGTCATCTAATTGAATTGCAAACCATTGCCAGCCGACTAAAAAGCAGGCTTGGAGTAAGTCGCCATATTGACGATCGAACCAAACTTCACCCTCAACCTCATACTCAGTGCCAGCTATGGTTAAGCTTCCATCCGCTACCATACTTTCTCTTGAGTAATAATAGGTATAGCCGCCGAAAGTGTAATCGTACTTATCACCTTGATAATGCACGACTGCAGGTTTTTGACTTTTAACATCAAGTGACAACTCAAATTGATTGACCTTGCTAGTTAATTTATCATTGCCGTCTCCCCCTGTAGCACGACAATTTTTAAAAATGTTCTCCAGTGAAAAACCATTTTCTATTACTTTGGGTGGACCAGGTAAATAATCTACACGACTATAAAATTTATTATTATCAATGTCTGTTATCGCTGCATTCATCATTTGAACCGTTAATAAATCATGCGGTACTTGATTGCCGTGAATTTTATGTGCAATCAGCTCAAATAAATGTGAGGCATCTGCATCGACGGCAAAAAAACAAAGTTCAAATCCAAAATTTTTGCCACATTTTGTTTTTAAATGTCCAGTCCAATACCACCACTGAGCTAATTCATCAGTTAAAAAGGCGTCATCAGCCGGTAAACTCACTTTTTTCATCCGTTTTCCTTATAATTTAGATACTATAAAATAGAACTTGATCGATGTTTATTTTTTGTACCTTTATTTTTGGTTAAACTGCTTGAGCCAGTATCAGTTATAATTTAAACGTCTCCTCGGTTAACTTATAAAGTCTGCTACCACAAAGAGATGGTTAAGCTAAACTAAATTTAGTTATTAAGGTTATATTATTAAAAAATATAGCCTTGTGTATAATCGGCTGTTTAATACAAATATTTAATTTATAACCATTTTAACCTAATTGAAGATAATGATTTTTCAACTAAAAAATTGAATTAATCCGATTATCTACCAAAATTGTATGGTTACTTATATTCTTATTGGAGAATCATATGCGCGCGGCACCCATGAATACCGCTATATTTTTTTGCATGATGCAAATTTCATATGGAGCGTACGGAAATGCTGAGCAGGAACTAGATGATCAATCCAAGATTGAAGTGATAGAGGTCAATGCAAGAAAAAGAATAGAAAATATCCAAGAAGTACCTTTATCTATCACTGCTTTTAGTCATCAGCAATTCAAGGATTTAAACATCCACGATTTACAGCAGCTGAGTAAATATGCTGTTTCTTTAGAGCAACCTAAACTCCCCATCCAAAGTAGGCTCAGCATTAGAGGTGTTTCATCTGGAGATAATGCTTCTTTTGAACAAGCTGTCGGTATTTATGTTGATGAAGTTTACCGAGGTAGAATGCATCAACATAGAACTGGTATGTTTGATACATCAAGCGTTGAAATTTTACATGGCCCGCAAGTTACTCTTTATGGCAATAGTGCTATAGGTGGTGCCGTTTCTATTCGCTCTGCTCGGCCTGAAAATGATTTCTCAGGCTATGTTAATTATAAATACGAAAAAAATTACCAAACACATTTAGTGACATCAGCGATCAATTTACCATTAAGCCAAGATGTCGCTGTGAGATTGTCTGCCAAATATCTCGATCAAAATGAAGGGATAGCAAATAATTTATTTAATAGTCAGTCTGAGCCTAAAATAAAAAATGAAGCTTATCGATTAAGCTTAAGTTGGCAGCTAAACCCTAGTTGGGATCTATACCTAAGAGCCGAAACAGGTCAATTTAGCCAACAAGGGCACTTTTTAGATGTTCTAAAACATGTAGATAAAGATGGTAACCCAATTGAAAACTCAATTTATACTGGCCAAGGAGATGGAACATTAAATGTGGGTAACGCAGGTCTGTTTACCCCTGAGAACACCTTTTGGGATACGAAATCAGATGAGGCTTTAGTTGAACTCAATTATAAATCTGATAGTTTTGAATTTAAGTCCCTTTCTGCATTGAGCCAGTACAAATATCAACAGTCATTAGATTCGGATTTAACACCTTTACCATTAATCAACACTTATTTAGTTGAAGAATATAAGCAATATTCGCAAGAATTTAGAGTAAGTGGTCAAATCCAAGATACTCAATATATTGCAGGTGTTAGCTTACAAAAAGATGACTTGTTGAGTGATTACTTTGCTGACTTTAATACACCTATGTTGTTAGCTGGGCAATTTGGCGCTGAGTTTTTCCCAGCCATAAATAGTTTAATTTCTCCCTTTTCTAGAGCGCTTAATTTAAATCAAGAAACTCAGCAGCAAGCATTATGGCTCGATATAGAACAGCCATTAACGGAGCGTTTATATATCGGCTTAGGTTCTCGATGGACTAAAATATCTAAAACTGCAAATCAATCTGCCTTAACTGCAAATATACTGCACCAAATTAGTAACGGGGATATTACAGATTCTAGGTGGCTTAGTTACCCAGAACTGCTAGCCAACCAATCATATTTATCTGACCCCAATCAATATGTTTACACCGATAGCAATAACCAAACGGTTGAGCCTGCGCCAATACCTGATTATCTTTTAGGCTACAATATATTCACTAATTTCACCGCGACTCCGCACTCATTAAAGGGGTTAGAGCGTGAAGAAAAACACCTCATGTACAACTTAAGTTTGAGATACCAAGCCAGCTTGCATACAAATATTTATGCAACTTATGCAAAAGGCTACAAAGCGGGCGGTTTTGATCTAGTTAACGAAAGTAATGTAGCTGATGACGCTGAATATGATAGTGAAGTCGCTAGAGTGTACGAATTAGGGGTTAAGCATGCTTGGCAAAATAATAGATTAAACTTAGCTTTGTTCCACGGTAGTTACGACAATCTTCAAGTTAGTGTTTTTAACGGCGCTATTGGTTTTAATGTCGCTAACGCACCATCAAGTACATCTAAAGGGATCAGTGTAAATTTTGTTAACTATTTAACTAACTCTTTAGTACTCAGTGTTTCAGGGGAATATCTAGACTTTGAGTATGATGTTTATCCAGAAGCAAACTGTAGTAAAACAGAAGAATTAGCAACAGGAACTAGTTTGTGTGATTGGAGTGGCCGCTCCACTCCATTTACACCAAAATACAAAGCTAACGTAAACTTAGAATACCATAATGAAATTGGCTCTAGCCTATTGGTACGCCATTTACTAAATTTAAGTTACAAAAGTGAGCATGGCACCGCATCAGACAATGAGGTTCAAACTCAACAAACGGCTTATTCTTTATTAGATTATCAGCTTGAATTAACACAGGCCAATTGGGATACCTCTTTTTATCTTGCGATATATAATTTACTAGATAAAGAATATACCAGTATGACAACTATAATCCCATTATCTACAGATGCAGCTTTTGCTTATCAGTTGGAAAAAGGGAGAGAAGTAGCGGTTGGGGTTGAGTTTAATTTTTAATTTACTCAGCCCTTACTCATATAGCTAGTCCAGTTACATAGAGAAAAAATTGGGCTAGCTAACATTAAACTTAGATAAATCGAAGCTAATTATTCTTTATATAAACTCAATGTAATTTCTCTAGCTTGCTTATGATCCACTATTGGCCTAGGGTAATTGATATTGCACCCTAATTTGTCGCAGTATTGCCAGGGCGTGTGTATATGTTTGTCAGGTATAGATCCAAGCTCTGGACAATACCGTTTAATAAATCGACCGTCAGGATCAAATTTTTGACCTTGGGTTGTTGGGTTGAAAATTCTAAAATACGGCGCTGAATCATGTCCAGTTGATGCACACCACTGCCACCCGCCATTATTTGCAGCATAGTCACCATCAATCAGCTTAGACATAAAGTAATCTTCACCCCAGCGCCAATCCACTTGTAAATCTTTGACTAGAAAGCTGGCTGTTATCATTCTGAGTCTATTGTGCATCCAACCAGTCTGGTTTAATTGCCTCATTGCGGCATCTACTATGGGGTAACCAGTAACACCTTGTTTCCAAGATGAAAATTCTTCAACTTGGTTACGCCATTTTATGGATTCAAATTTAGTTTTGACTGACTTTCGTTTGCTAATTTCGGGATAAAAGAAACAAAGGTGACGATAAAATTCTCGCCAAATTAATTCAGATACCCAGGTCCCTTCGTTTGTATCAAAATTAAACACCTGGTCCCCGTGTTCTGCCATCATTCGATTTACGGCTTGTCTTGGGCTAATAATTCCAATACTCAAGTAAGGCGATAACTTACTTGTACCATCAACCTCAGGAAAATCTCGATTGTTTTTATACTGACTGACATTAGAACTACAAAAAACACGTAGTTTATTTAACACCACATCTTGTTGAGTAGGCCATTGCGTTAAATCATGCTCTGCGGTTATTAAATCCCTAGTATTTAGGTCGAAATTTAATTCAATTTTAGCTTGTGGTTTGATCTGTTGTAGACAAGTAACAGGCTTATTCAAAAAGACATTTAACCATTTTTTTCTAAAAGCACTAAACACACAATAAGGACTTGCATCATTTTTGACAACAGATCCTGGTGGCAATATGACACTATCATGATGTTGGTGAAACTTTACCTGATGTTTTTGACACATCTGCTCGACACATTCATCACGGTTAATTTCATTTAATTCATATTCTGCAGAGACATGAATAGATTTTATAGGGAATTTTTCTATCAGTTCATTCATCACATAGATGCAATCACTGTATGTATCTACAACTTTAATAATTAAAGGGATATTTAATTTGGCCAAGTCTTGGCTTAATGAGTCGACACGACTATAAATTAGCTGTGTTTTTATAGAAGCCATCTTGTGTTGCTTCCATTGCTGTGGGGTTGCAATATAAACAGCAATTATCGGTTCACCTGACTGTTTAGCTAATGCTAAACCTGTATGGTCATAAGTTCTTAAATCATTTCTAAACCAAACTAATTGCATTAACCATTTAACCCCATAGATAACGGATAAGGATTAAAATATGTTTGCTGAGATAAGTAATCGTTTGGATACTTTTTTAAATAATGCTTGATTAAAGTGACCGGTGATAACAGTGGTACAAGTCCAGTTCGATAATCTACTATTAGTTTAGTCAGCTCAGCTTTATCTTCTGTAGTCAGTTGTTTTTTAAAATATCCTTGCACATGCTGCAATACGTTTGAATGTCTCTTACGAGAGGCAACACTTTTCATAATTTGCATGAAGTCTGCTATGTATAGTTCTTTTATCTCGTCGAAATCAAGGTTAGCCTGATTTGCAACTAACTGCCCTAATTTTTTATATCCTTGATAGCTATGGGACATAATTTGGTATTTATGATTACTATGAAACTTGATTAAATTTTTCATTTCATTAGATGATGCTACTTGGGTACGCCAGTTATTAAAAGCAAATATACGTTCAATAAAATTTTCCCTAAGTGGCGCATCATTTAATCGGCCATCTTCTTCAACTGGCAGGTTTGGGTATGTAGCCATTAAAGTTTGGGTGAATAAACCCACTCCCTTTCTATGTTGTACATTACCTTCATAATCATAAACTTTAAGCCTTTCCATACCACAGCTAGGAGATTTAGAAGTAACGATAAATCCATCTAGTTGATTACAACTTTTCATTTTCTGATTAGCAAAAGTATGCATATCTTCAGTATAGTCAATGGAGCTATCGCGAGTAGCGACTAGTTTAATTTGATCTTCGTGATCAATTAGCCTGATAGGTTTTCTTGGTATACTCATGCCAATACCGACTTCAGGACAGACAGATTGATAATCAACGTAATTAGATAAAGTTTTATTAGCAAAAAGTAATGCTTTATGGCCGCCATCAAAGCGGACTTTATCGCCTAGTAAACAGGCACTGATTCCTATTTTAAGTTTCTGATTCTCTGACATAAATTCATATCCATTTTTATATTTATGTTTATTTATATCAGAGAATTAGATATTTAGATCAGTAAAACGAAAAATAAATTATGATTATAAGAAATTTAAAACGAATCATACAAATTAAGTGAGGAAACATGGGTTAATAGGAGTATTTTCCATTTTATTTCAGGTTTACTGCCTTGGATTAAGGTTAATGTAGCTGTATTGATAAGTGTAAATATAGATAAAAAGACAATAACCATTAAAGGTCATTGTCAGTTGTATTACCAAAAAATTGTGTGCGTTTGATAGGACTGTCTTTGTTTAGGTTCAATGCTGTCTTTAGCGCTCCCTAAATATAAAAAGCCAACAATTTCATCCTGACTTTCTAACTTGAGTTGTTTATGCACATGTGGATGATATGCATATTCCCCACTTCGCCATATTCCCTGATAGCCAAGAGATACTGCCATCATTTGCATGCTATGGACACAACAGCCTGCGGTAATTAATTGCTCTTGTGCTGGAATTTTACAGTCAGCTTTAATTTTAGCGATAACAGCAATAATAAGTGGAGCTCTTAGAGGCATATTGACCGCTTTATGAATCTTGACTTCATCAGCCTTATCTATCTCTGCTGCTTCTGCAAAAATTTCACCTAGATCATTTCTCGCTTTTTCCTGAAAAACAATAAATTGCCACGGCATCAAGCTTCCGTGATCAGGTACTGCCATAGCAGAGTTTAAAATTAACTCTAACTCGCTATGAGTCGGCGCTGGCTCTACTAATTTGTTGTAGGATTGTCTTGTTAAAAGAAGTTCTGAAGCTTGCATATATTTCCAAATTAATCTAATTAAACATAAAAACCAGAGTCATCTTCATCGCTAGGTTTTGGCATACTAAACTCGGTTCGAGATAAAAATATATCCTTATAAATCATGTATAAACTACAATGCAGCACGGGTAGTAAAACTAATAAGCCCAAACCAAATAATAAAGCGGCTAATATAAATAAGAAGAAACTTAAGATACCAAAAATAATCAGAGGTGCTGAATTTTTAAAACACCCCGTAAAAGAATGTTTCATCGCGTCAACCGCTTTTAAATTATTGAATAAAATTAAGGCTGGCGAAAACAAAAAGCAAAAAAGAAAAGGGATGTAAAAGCAAAGTGTTAAAATATAAAAGCTTGCTAAAGTTTGGTTATCTTTAACGTCACTCATATCTATATTCAAACTAATCAAAGCCAAATAAGAGGCAATTGCACCTGAAATTATATTAAATATAAATAAATGGGTTAAGGCAAAAAGCTTGGTTTTAATTATGTTTATTATTGGTTTACTATCAATTTGAACATTATTATCTTGCATCTGCGCAATGACCAATAAGCTAGATAATAACAAGCTAGCGACTAAGCCACCTAATATAGGGACTTGAGCTATCAACAATGAAGCAAAATATACAATAAAGCTTGTGACTATCCAAAAGAGCTTTTTTTGATTAAACAAGTTATAACCTTGAGTCAACCAGTCAAATGCATTTTTAGCAGGTTTGATTTTAATACTGATGCCTGTTTTTTCAGTGTGTTTCATATAAATTTAATAAATAAGAATTTGTTTTATTTTATCTGATACCAATGCAAAACTACACTCGAATTCCATTAAAAGTTTAAATGCTTAAATCATTGAACAACAATTGAAAAATTAAATGCAAATTTTTATATTTTTCTTATACTCTATTTTAAGTGTGTTTACGGATTGAGATATGCGTTTTTCTTGTTGTATTTTATTATTACTCAGCTTTAGTTCAATTGGTGCAGCTAAATCATTAGTATTATTGAATTGGCCTAATTATATTTCAGACAAGGTATTACAGGATTTTGAAACGCAAACGGGTATCAAGGTAACCGTAATCCATTACGAATCTGATGAAACTAAAGACAGTTTATTAAATGCTACAAACGGTAAAGGTTATGATTTATTAGTCAGTAGTCAATTTAGACTAGCTGGCTATGCTAGTCGTGATTGGTTAGAGCCACTCGAACAGAGTAAAATAAGTAATTTTATTCATGTTGATGATAAGTGGAAAACTGAGGCTGTTAATAGCCAATATTGCTCTCCTTATTTTTGGGGAACAATTGGCATTTTATATCGAAAAGATTTGACCACTCCCCCTACATCTTGGAAATCATTTTTCAGCGAAGATAAGCCTGAATTAATCAACAAAATACAGTTACTGAGTGACTCTAGGGATGTATTGTCTATGGCACTTTTAGCTCAGAATTCTCCACCAAACACTAAACCTGAAGTTAGCATTAACAATGCAGCTAATTTAATCTACGACCGCCTCAAATATATTAATGGTTTTAGCTCTCTTAATTTAGAACCTAACTCAAATATACTGACTGGTGAAATTTATATGGCCATGTCATATAACGGTGATGCATTATATTTACAACAATACTCAGATAATTTAGATTTTGTTATCCCAAGTGAAGGTACAACATTATGGCTAGATTGTGTCAGCATATTAAAGCAATCTAAAATGAAACAAGAGGCATATCAATTTTTAGACTATTTACAACGACCAGAAGTAGCAACTCACCTAGCGCTCACATATAAATTTGCAACAACAAACAAAACCGCACTATCATTACTGCCACAAACCGAAATAAACAATAAGACGATTTATCCAAATAAAGAATTAATTAAAAGATCGTCATTGAATAAACCTTTGAGTGCTAAGTCAGAGCGTTTATACCACACTATATACAATCAGCTACTGTATGCACATAAAGGATTAAAACAATAAACCAGCATGAAGCTTAGTCATAAAATATTAATTTTTGTTATTTTAATTATCGCTACACCTATGGTTATTGTAGGCTTTTTCGCTTATTCAACAACCCAATCAAGCATTAAAACACAAGCGTCTTTAGCCATTAAGTCACAATTACAGCAACAAGCGATTACTTTAGGGAGCTACTTAGATACCATTCATTCAGCATTAAGCTTGCTGTCTTCTAGCCATATAGTTAGCGAATATATAACGATAAAGTCTGAACAACATAGATACGCGATATTGTTAGCGCCATTACTTGAACAATTTGCTCAATATTCAGATTCGTATCAAGATTTTTATGAATTTAGAATTGTTCGACCAGATGGTTTGGAAGACGCCAGATTTTCGACGACTTTTGGCAATAATAAAAGCCAAAACGAAAGTAATATGCTCTGGTACCAAGAGATCAAACAAACTCATAATAAATTTCATTTTAGTATAGAAACAAACCCAGATACTCAATCAATCGCTATATTTGCAGTAGAAAAATTATTTGACTCTAATAATGTCTTTTCGGGTTATTTAGTTGCGACGATAGAACCGAGTGTATTCCAAAATATTATGGATGAAACATTGGGTGATACTGGGATTGCTATGATGTTAGATACTGACGGTGAAATCATTTTGAGTAATAAAGCTAAATTAAGAAACCAATTTTTACCTAAATTTTTCTTCGAAAAAGTAACAGCTTCTGCGCAGTCTCATGATTTATTAGAGGTTCATTTTAATAATATAGATATGGTATTCGAAGTTAAATCACTGCCATTAAACTTATTCTTAGTTTCAGGGATTTCCATTGACGAATTAAGTAAAAGTAGCCGAGATTTATCTATCATCACCATTTTGACCGTAGTGACCATGGTAATAATAGCTACATTTTTAACTTATTTTTTAATTCAAAAAACAATTCTCGGACCAATTGCTCGATTAGATCAAGCTAGTAAACAGGTTGGTGACGGTCAATTAACGATTCGATTACCAGTTAAAAGAAATGATGAAATAGGTTCTTTATTTTCATCATTTAATAAAATGGTTAGTTCGCTTAATACAAGTAATCAAAGCATTCAAGATTATAAAGATCATCTTGAAGAAAAAGTAGACTCTAGAACATTAGCGCTAAAAAATGCGAATACCGAACTAATCAATGCGCGTCAAACAGCTGAACAAGCAAACGAACTTAAAAGTCGATTTTTAGCTAATATGAGTCATGAAATAAGAACGCCCCTCACAGCAATTCAAGGTTTCTCTGAACATGCCTTGCATTCGGCGACCGATGTAAAGCAAAAAGATGAGCTAATCAGTAAAGTCGTTAAAAATAGTATACATTTAACTGCACTGCTCAACGATATACTTGATTTATCAAAAATTGAATCCGGAAAATTGGATATTGAACAAATAGATACTCATTTATTTGATTTGATAGATGAATTAAATGGCTTTGCTGAACCCTTATGCGCTGAGAAGAGCATAGATTTTAATCTTTATTGTGAGTATCCACTCCCTGTAAAGTTTGTATCAGATCCGACTCGTTTAAGGCAAATTCTGTTTAATTTAACTTCGAATGCGATTAAATTCACTCAAAAAGGCCATGTCACAATTACACTTGAATATGTTGAGAAATATAAAAAACTGGTGTTCCAAATCCAAGATACAGGGATAGGCATGTCGCCTGAAGAGTTGAATAAATTATTTAAACCATTTACTCAAGCTGATACCAGCACAACTCGACATTTTGGCGGCACAGGTTTAGGGCTTGCAATTAGTCGACATTTAGCGGGCTATTTGAATTCAGAAATTAGCGTTAAAAGTGAAAAAGGTATAGGTTCTCTATTTGTATTTTCTATGGATTTATCTAATCAAGATGTCGAATTAATCGCAGAGAGAATAAACATTAGCAAAATTGATAAATCTGTTTCGCCTACCAGTGTGCTAGATTTATCAAAATCTAGACTGTTAATTGCGGAAGATAACCCAGACAACCAGACGCTTATTAAGCTTATTTTACAGCCGACTAAAGTTGACTATACGTTAGTGAATAACGGCAGCGAAGCTGTAGAAATCGCATTGTCAGAAGATTTTGACATGATACTCATGGATATGCAGATGCCTGTTATGGGAGGACTAGAAGCGACCAAAATGCTCCGGCAACTGGGCTATGATGGGCCTATAATAGCTTTAACAGCAAACTCAATGAAATCCGAAACAGAAAGTTATTTATCCCAAGGGTGTGATGCTTGTGTTGCCAAGCCAATTGATACCAAAGAATTATTTAAACAGTTACAACATTTTTTAAAAGCTCAGGCTCAAATCTTTGATTTTGCTGATTTTCAGAACAGAATTACACAAAGTGAAGATTATCAAAAAATGAAAAATAACTTTGAAAGTGGTTTAACTAACACCATAATTGTATTTAACCAACTCATTGAAGTGGAAAATTATCAAGAATTGTCGCACGAAGCTCATAAATTAAAAGGCACCTCCGGTAATATGGGCTGGTCAGAGATTACCGAATTAGCTTCAACTATCGAGATTGCAGCAAACAAACAAGATGTTGAGACAATAAAAAAAGCTACTCTAGAGCTAAGTAAAGTAATAGAAGAAAAATTAACAAGGAAGCACCATGAGTAATTCTCCAAACTTAAATTCCGCCAGAAATGAAAAAGTATTAATTGTAGATGACTCTAGAATAATGAGAGACTTTTTGAGAAAAATGTTAGCAGAACTTGGGTTTAATAATTTTGTCGAAGCAGATTCGGCCCAAGATACCTTGGCTAAATATATCTCTGAACAGCCTAAACTAATATTTTTAGATATAGAGTTAGATGAAGATGATGGTTTGGCTGTATTTGAACAGCTTCTAGCAATAGACTCTCAGGTAAAAGTTGCAATTGTCAGTGCACACTCAACCATAGATAATGTGAAAAAAGCGATGGGATTAGGCGCTAAAGGATTTTTAGTTAAACCTTTTAGCCCTAAAAAATTAATCTTAACGTTGAAAAATATGGGATGTGAATTTAAAGGAATTTAAAACCACTCTTTATACCAAAATTTATCAAGCTTATTAAAGGCTTGGCTTAAGGTGTTGGCCATATCAAGATACTTGGGTTTTGATTTCGTTTGCTCTATCAAAACTCCATTTTCAGCTAATTTATCACCTATCTCGTAATACCAACTTGCCAATGTAACTGGGAGAACTTGTTCAGAACGCTTGCCTAACCAGATTAAGCCTTGCATAGGTAAGCTTAATACTAGGAGACTAAGCGCTAAAGACTGGGGTAAATAATTTTGACCAAAATAGTTTAACTGTAGAATAAAACTGCCAACAGCAATAACTGGCATTAGCTGTAATGCTAACTTGGTTGCCGAAATAACACGGCATTCAGGGAATATCGCAAATAATTGCGGTTTGTTTGGCCATACTTGGCTGTACTTATATCCATTTTGAAGTGTTTTAATCAAATCGAATTTCATAGCCAAACTCTTTTTTACAACTCATCACGCTTTAAATATATATGCATTAGCTATGACTAATCAAGCTTGGATACAAACTAGCTCACAATATATAGATAAAATACAAGTTTAGCTAGATTCAGCTTGAGTTTTAGTTCAAGATCACCATATATGAAGCAGGAAGCATTGCTCAATTTTTAGTGAAACAAATTATGCAATTAAAATATATTAATATGGTCGCAATTGGCGGCGGTCACGGATTAGGAAAAGTCCTAAATACATTTTCCGAGCTCGGTTCAAATTTAACCGGCATTGTAGCAACGACAGATAATGGTGGCTCAACTGGAAAATTACGAAATGAAACCGACTGTATAGCTTGGGGAGATTTACGAAATTGCATCGCCCATTTGGCAGGAAGTAAACTAGGTTCGGATTTACTCAATTATAGATTCAAACATGGTGACTTAGAAAATCACTGTTTAGGCAATTTAATATTTCATGCTTTAGAGCAATTAGAAGTTAAACCAATCGAAATAATTGAGATTGTTAGGCGCTTATTAAGGATAGATAGTCGCTTGTATCCTATGTCTGAGCAACCTACTCACCTAATGGCTGAATCAGGCGACAAAACCATAATAGGCGAACTTGCAGTCGACAATTTAAGACAGATGCCAGAAAGCTTATCACTCACAGAAAAAGTATATGCCCCTAATCGTGTTATTCGCTCAATTCAAAATGCCAACGTTATTCTACTTGGGCCCGGTAGTTTTTTAACCAGTATTATGCCTGCACTCTTGGTTGAAGATATTTACCATGCGATTTGCCTATCGCAGGCCAAAATTATCTTTATTGATAATTTAGGTGAAGAACACGGGACATGTTCAAAAACCGATCTAAATGAAAGGTTAAATTGGTTGAAAACCATTCGACCCAATTTAAATATAGATGCCGTATTATCTTCTGAATCCGCTAGTGATATCGATCTTAGTAATTGCTTACATATAAAGTCTAATCTAAACGACTCAGATGTTAGCTATAGGCATAATGAAGTAAAATTAAGGCAGGCCATTTATAGCATAATTAGCCAAGGCGTAGCCTTGGCTAGCTAAATTAGTTAGTTTTGCGTTCGTCGTCTTCACTAATACGGCTGGCAACAGCTCCGTCTTGACCACGATATTTGGCATTTACTCTAGTGTTGTAAGGTCTTAAGGCTGGTCCAGACATGGTTTCAAAATTGAGCGCACCAATTTTCATATGAGGCCTTAAAGCTAGTGGTAATTTACCACTATTAAAGAATTCTAACACAATGTTACCTGACCAACCTGGATCAATTCTATGTGCAGTTACATGTACCATTAGGCCTAATCTTGCTAAAGAAGAGCGACCATCCAGCCAACCTACAATATCATTCGGTAAAGTCACTGATTCGTGGGTAACTGACAAAGCTAATTCCCCCGGATGTAAGAAAAAAGCTTGACCATCTTCAATTTTTATTTCGTCAGACATCACAGAGTTCAATGCTGTATTAACTTCTTCTTTTGGGCCACTCAAATCTATATATGGCGCGGCATGATCTTGAAAAACTCTAAATTTGTTACCTAAGCGAATGTCGACACTGACTCCGCTTATCATGTCATCAGCTGGCCTTGGTTGAATGTCTATTTTGCCGCTATCTAAAAGCTCGATAATATCTTTATCACATAAACGCATAAATGAAACCTAAATAAATTACGATATTGTTTTAATTGGAATCGCTCGATTCACAGGGGAATGTTGAGCTAATTTAAATAATTTCCAAGCAAGCTCAAGCGCAATTGTCTCACAATATTGATAAAAAGGCGCGCTTTTGAAATCAGTAATTTCTCCTTGATCCATGAGTATCCTAATTTTAGTACTCAGAGGTATTTCACCTAATAGCTCGACTTTATGTTTACTTGCCAAATTTCTCCCACCATCACAGCCAAATATATGATCGACATGCCCGCAATTATCACAAATAAATGAACTCATATTTTCGATAACACCAAGAACGGGTATATCCAATTTATTAAACATAGCAATCGCTTTATCTGCGTCAGCTAGAGCTACATTTTGCGGTGTAGTAACTACGACTGCAGCGCTCAAAGGTAGGTTCTGGGTGATGGTTAATTGAATATCTCCAGTACCTGGAGGTAAATCTATGATGAGATAATCTAAACAACCCCATTCGGTTTCATTAAACAATTGGGTTAGTGCCTTGCTTGCCATAGGCCCACGCCAGATCGCAGCGGCTTCTTGTTCCACTAAAAAGCCAATTGAATTTGTCCTGATACCCTCTTTAGATAGAAGGGGCTGCATTATTCGGCCATCTTCACTCGTCGGCGTTTTATTTTCTAAACCCAGCATAATTGGAATAGATGGTCCGTAAATATCTGCATCTAAAATACCGACTGCAGCGCCTTGCTCAATAAGTGCTCTTGCGATATTAACACTGGTAGTCGATTTACCTACCCCACCTTTGCCAGAAGCAACCGCAATAATATGTTTGATGTTTGCTAATGGGTTATTATGGGATTTATTAATTGAAGCCAACTGAGCGGCATATTCTGTGTTAACTGCCATTTTCTGGTTTGAAATAAATTCTTCTAATTGCTTAAATTGGAAAGGCAGCTGTAAACTTTGTTTATCCAAGTTTTTTTGTTCGAGTTGCGAGATAAAATAATCGACTAACTCTGGATTCACGTTTTTCTGTTGTAAAAAAGTACTAAATTGTTCGACCTCAGCCTTCAATTTATTCTTTTGACCGTTAAAAATAGTTTTAAACACAATTATTTCACTTTAGTTTGAGATAAGCGGATGCAATTTTGCGTGATTTTGAGTAGTATTCACGCCATTAAATATTCCCAATATAAACTTATTTTCCATGACAGAACAAAGAAAAATTTTAGTTACTTGCGCATTGCCTTACGCTAATGGCTCATTACACCTTGGTCATTTATTAGAACACATTCAAACCGATATTTGGGTGCGTTTTCAAAAGTCACGTGAAAATATAACTCGCTTTGTCTGCGCATCGGATGCACATGGTACGCCTATCATGCTTAAAGCTGACGAGATGGGACTTAAACCTGAAGAATTAGTTGAGCAAATTAGAGCTGAACATAAAAAAGACTGTGATGATTTTTTAATAAGTTTTGATAATTATTATTCAACACACTCAGACGAAAACAAAGTGCTTGCCCAAGAAATTTACACTAAACTAGAAAAAGCGGGCTGCATTACTAAACGCACCATAGAGCAATTATACGACCCAGAAAAACAAATGTTTTTGCCTGAACGGTATGTCCGTGGTGAATGTCCTAAATGTGGTGCTGCAGATCAATACGGTGATAACTGTGATGCTTGTGGTTCAACATATTGTTCGACTGAACTTAAAAATGTTAAGTCTACCGTTTCAAATGCGACTCCGATTTTAAAAGATAGTGAACATTATTTTTTTGAAGTTTGTCAGTTTCAAACCATGTTAGAAGAGTGGACTCGCTCAGGTGCGCTACAAGAACAGATGGCCAATAAACTTGGTGAATGGATCACAGATGGTTTAAAAGCTTGGGATATTAGTCGTGACGCACCCTATTTTGGTTTTAACATTCCAGGTACAACGGATAAATTCTTCTACGTTTGGTTAGATGCGCCTATTGGCTACATGAGTAGTTTTAAAAACTGGTGTGAACAAAATAATGAAGACTTTAATGCCTATTGGGAAAAAGATTCTAGCGCAGAACTACACCACTTTATCGGTAAAGATATAATCAACTTCCATGGTTTATTTTGGCCTGCTATGTTAGATGGCGCTGGTTTAAGAAAACCGACTAAAGTACATGCGCATGGTTTCTTAACCGTTAATGGTACTAAGATGAGTAAATCTAAAGGTACTTTTATCAAAGCAAGAACCTATTTAGAACACTTATCACCTGAATATTTGCGTTATTACTATGCAGCTAAATTAACAAGCCGGGTCGATGATTTAGATTTAAACCTTGAAGATTTTGTTCAAAGAGTTAATTCTGATTTAGTCGGAAAATACGTAAATATCGCTAGCCGATGTGCTGGTTTCATCACTAAGTTGTTTGAAGGTCGTTTATCAGACACTATCCTAGAGCCAGTATTGGCTGATGAATTTATTAATGCTGGCGACTCAATCGCACAATTGTACGAAACTAAAGAGTACGGTAAAGCAATTCGAGAAATAATGGCGCTGGCAGATAAGGCGAATCAATTTATTGCAGAACAAGCACCTTGGGTACTTGCTAAAAATGAAGAAACAAAAGAACAAGCACATCAAGTATGCTCAATGGGTATCAATTTATTCAGGATTTTAACTGTTTATCTACAGCCTGTATTACCTAACCTAGCCGCCAACGTAGCAGAGTTTTTAAATGATGATTTAAGCTGGAATTCACATAAAGCACTATTACAAAATCATAAAATAGAAAAATTTAAACCTTTGCTACAAAGATTAGAAGCGAAGCACATAGAAGCCATGACTGAAGCGTCGAAACAGGCGGTTGCAGAAACTAAAGTAGAGAAAACTGTCAAAAATTCAGTAGATAAATCGAATGAATCAGTGGCAGCTCAAATTGAACCTATCGCTGAAGAAATCGAGTTCCCTGATTTTGCTAAAATTGATTTAAGGGTTGCTAAAATCACCAAAGCTGAACATGTCGAAGGCGCAGACAAATTATTGAAAGTACAAGTTGATCTAGGTAATGAAACGAGACAGATATTTGCTGGGATAAAATCGGCTTATCAGCCTGAAGATTTAGAAGGTAAATTAACCGTCGTCGTAGCTAATTTAAAACCTAGAAAAATGCGTTTTGGTATGTCGGAAGGTATGATTCTAGCTGCAGGTCCTGGTGGTAAAGATATATGGATATTAAATCCAGAAGAAGGCGCACAACCAGGCATGCAAGTTAAATAACCCGTTTTAAACAAAACCTTATATGATAAAACAGTCGCTAAAGCGGCTGTTTTCTTTTTAATTCCAGCTAAGGGTAAATGCTAGGCAATTTCGGTTGATGCGTTTATCTATAACTAGTAACACTCGAGAATAAAATGGCTCAAATTATATTACAACCTGGTCGAGAAAAATCACTATTAAGAAGACACCCTTGGATTTTCTCAAGAGCAATAAAACAAGTAGAAGGTACACCTAACTCAGGTGATACAGTTGATGTTATTAGTGCTAAAGGTCAATGGTTAGCCAAAGCCGCCTACTCTCCAAAATCACAAATTAGAGCACGTGTTTGGAGTTTTGAAAATAGAGAGATAGACCTTGAGTTTTTTATTGAAAAATTGACTCAAGCTAAACAAATTAGACAAGGCTTAATCCAAGATAAATCTGATGCATACCGACTAATTGCAGGTGAATCAGACAGTTTACCTGGCTTGACCATAGATATATTTGCCAATGTTATCGTTGGTCAGTTCTTGTCAGCTGGTGTTGAGCGTTGGAAGAAGTTAATCGTTCAAGCCTTACAAACTGTCTTTCCTGATATGCCTATATATGAAAGATCAGATGTTGACGTCCGTAAAAAAGAAGGGTTAAAGCCGGTTAAAGGTTGGTTAAGTGGAGAATCAGACTTTAAAATTTGGATTAAAGAAAATAATCTTAAAATTTTAGTTGATATTGATAAAGGGCATAAAACTGGTTTTTATTTAGATCAAAGAGAAAATAGGCAAAAGGCCGCTAAGTATGTAAAAAATAAATCAGTACTAAATTGTTTTAGTTATACTGGCACATTTGGTCTATACGCTCTACAAAATCAAGCAACATCAGTAACCAATGTTGATGTTTCTCAAAATGCATTAGACACGGCAGAATTAAATTATAAAGAAAACGGTTTCAGCACTGGTTACACCAATGTTAATGCCGATGTATTCAAATTATTAAGAGAATATAAGCAAGATGGTACGCAATTCGATACCATCATTTTAGACCCACCAAAATTTGTTGAAAATCAAAGACAATTAGTTTCAGCTTGTCGTGGATATAAAGATATCAACATGCTTGCTCTGCAAATATTAAAGCCAGGTGGTACCTTATTAACATTTTCTTGCTCTGGCCTAGTCGAAGCAGACCTATTTCAAAAAGTAGTTGCTGACGCGGCTTTAGACGCAGGTGTTCAAGCTCAAATTGTTGAAAAACTCACTCAAGCCCAAGATCATCCAATTAGTTTAAATTATCCAGAAGCTTTCTATTTAAAAGGGCTGGTTGTTAAAAAAATCTGATTTACTGCTATTCATTCAGTTAATTATCTAGTTAACTGAATGAAAAACAGCTTAAATTCAATTCATTACTTGTAATTTTCCCACACAAAGCTAGAGTAATAATACCTCTATAAAATAAGTGTTTATCATCCATGGAAGTTGTTAATTTTCGCGTCGGAAATAGATTAGTCGCATTTAATATACTCGATATTTTACTTACTGAAAAATTCACCAATGATCAAACATCGGTACCGACTGATGACTCCGCTTTTCTTGGCGTTAAAGATTTTATGGGAGTACCGACTCCAATTTATGATTTGAGCATTGCGATGAATAAAACATCGACCAAACATCAAAATAAAGAGTTAGTTGAATTACTTCACCTAAGAGAAAAAGACCATGTAGATTGGCTTGACGCTTTAGAAAACACAGCTAGAACTGGGATAGAATTTACTAAGGCAAAAGATCCACATCAATGTGCATTTGGCAAATGGTACGATAGTTTTACAACTACAAATATGGACTTAGCAGAGGTATTAAAGAAGTTTGATGCGCCGCATAAAGCCATACACAACTTAGCTGATTCAGTTTTAACTTTGCTAGAACAAGACAAACAAACGGAAGCTTTAACTTTAATTGAAGTTGAGCGCAATTCTACACTCGCATCTTTAAGAAGGTTATTTGCGACGGCAAGAGATCAAGTAGAAGTTACTTACAAACCAGTTACTGTATTTACAACAACAGATGGCAGACGCCCTAAACTAGGCTTTGTTGTTGATAAAGTTGAAGATTCTCTTCATGTAGAGAAAGATCAAATACGTTCACTTGACGAGATTAAGCAATATACAGGCGACATAGACCATAGAGTAGCAAATATGATAAATGGTCTACTAACTGCGGGCCACACCAATAGTATCTTACTATCACCCCAAGCTTTTATTTAAACAACTAAGATTCTGGCATTATTCATTGATTAGGCTAAAGCTTTACTGGTAGCATTAGCCAATTATGTTTATCTAAATATGCCTTTTCAAATGTCACAAACAGATAAAATTCAGTGGATTACCCTAGAGCAAGCTTCAGAAATTAGTGGAGCTTCTGTTGCTATCTTACAAGATACAATTCGTAAGTATAAAGATAACCGTCATACCCTAAACACCTATGAAGATAATGGCGAATTATATTTAGACAAAACTCAAATTATTAATTTATTTCCCAGTTCAGCATCAGCCCTAGAAAAAGAAAAAATTCCTGGTACCTTGTTTCGTTGGTTTGACGACTTACGTAGAGCATATGAAACCAGTCTAAATACTATGTTTAAACGAGTTGAAGCGGTAAAGGATGAACATAGATTAGATTTAGCTGAAAGTTATGATCAAAGATTAAAAGAATTAGAGAATAGTTATCAATCTAGGATTGATGAATTAAAGTCAGCACATCAATCACAAGTTTCTACTTTAACAAACCACTTAAATAAACTAGAAAAAGATAGTCTCTTTTATCAGCAACAAATTGTCACTCAGCAACAAACCCTGAGCCAATTAAATAGCCGATATGACGCCGTCATTATTGCTTTAAAAGACAAAAAACCACAATTAGAGAAAGATATAACACCCAGTACCAAGCCAAGTGCCCTAGCCGTAGATGAAACTGACAATTCGGAATTAACGACAAAAACAGAATCTCAATCTGAAGAGACTGCTCAACAAGAAGAAAATGCAACAAGTTTAACTCCAGTAGAAGTTGTAGAGCAAACAAAAGAGAATCAAATTAAGGTCAGTGATGTTTTAAAACAAGCCTACTCAGAGCGCGAGCAAAAAAATTATCAAGCTGCAGTTGAGTTGTTTGAACAAGCTGCTTTATTAGGTTCAAATAAAGCAATGGGCGCACTGGGGCGGAGTTATTTTATTGGCGAAGGTGTCGATAAAAATATAGAAAAAGCGATCGCATTTTTGCATCTGGCTTCTGAATATGGTTTTGAACCCGCAAAAGCTAAGGTAGAACAAGTTTCAGATAAATATCCAACCGAGTATAGCCACGGAATAGAATTGGCAAAGTCTTACTCAATTCAAATTAAAATTAATCAAGTGGAAAATTTAGCTTCGTAGGATTCAACAATGCTTTTAGAAGAAAAACAAAAACTTTATCAAGAATTTTTTACTTTACCTTTGAACCTCAACGTCAACTTAACCCCATTTGCTTTAGATGAAAAAATTCCAAACGAAATGGAATTTTTAGCTGAAATGCCCTATTCATTTAAGTTAGCAACACAAGTTAATAGTATAGAAGCAGATTCACTTCGAGCGGTAGGAAGCTTAAGTAATCAATCTGAAGAATTGTTTAATTTTTTAAAGCTACAGTCACAAAAAATTGACTTAATTATGTCCTACATTGTGATGCAGGAAGATGATCAAGAACAAAGGTATATTACTAAAGAATTTGGAGCTGGCGGTTTTAGCATTAATTTGAATCAGGATTGGCATATAGACCAAGTATTTAGGTTAAAAATATTTATGCCAGAAGAAGCAAGCGCAGTATACTGTTATGTTGAAATTGTAGAAAAGAAACCGTTTGAACAAGGCTTTGAATATAAATTCGTTTACAGTCAAATTCGTGATGAAGACAGAGAGATATTAGTCCGTACAGCCTTACATCAGCAAAGTAAACATTTAAGAAAACTAGCGCAAGAAAAATCGAATCAAACAGAAAAATAATGAATCAATATTACTTACCACCCGAATGGCACAAGCAAGATGCCATTATGCTAACTTGGCCACATTCTAAAACGGATTGGGCAAGTCAGCTAAAGCAAGTCGAAGCTGTATATTTTGAACTTGTAGCCGCTATTAGTCAGTATCAAAAACTTGTCATTGTTTGCCATGACACTGAGTTAAAACAAAGTGTTATCCACAAACTAAAAGGCAAAAACATTGGCGTTGAGCAGCTCATATTTGTGATTGCTCAATCTAATGACACCTGGGCCAGAGACCATGGGCCTATCACTTTGGTTGACAGTAATAGTCAACAAATTAAGCCTCTTAATTTCACTTTCAATGCTTGGGGCGATAAGTTCTCTGCTAATCTAGATAATCAAATAAATAAGCAGCTTTTTGAGCAAATTAACCTAACGAATTTTCAAGAAATAGACTTGATACTGGAAGGCGGTTCGATAGAAGCGGATGGAAATGGTACTTTAATGACCACAGCGGCTTGTTTACTGAATACTAATAGGAACAAGCAACTATCTAAGTTTGAAATTGAAGAAGAATTACTCTCATTACTTGGCTTAGATAAAATGCTTTGGTTAACTCAAGGTGCTTTAGCTGGTGATGATACTGATGCCCACATAGATACATTAGCTAGGTTCGCGCCTAACAACCAAATCATATACCAAGCTTGTGATAAAACCGATGATATTCATTACCAACCTTTAAACGACATGGCTCAAGAACTTGCCGAATTTAAGAATAAACAAGGCCAAGCATACCAATTAATAGCATTACCTTGGCCGGACGCTCAATATTCAAGCTGTGGTGAAAGGCTACCAGCAACTTACGCTAATTTTTTAATACTTAATCAAGCTGTTTTAATGCCTGCTTATGGAGTTGTCCAAGACGAGCTAGCTTTAACTATACTAAAAAAAGCTTTTCCAGAGCATGATGTACTGGCCATAAATTGCAGGCCGATTATTGAACAGTTCGGTAGTTTGCATTGCTTAACCATGCAACTACCAGCAGGTTATTTGTGTAATCTTGAGAGGAAATTTAAATGACGGTAAAAAACAAAGTCGTTGCAGCATTAATTCAGCATTCTAATACTAGTGATCTTGAACACAATTTAGAAAAAACGATTAATGGGATAAAAGAAGCTGCGAAAAAAGGGGCTAATTTAATTGTTCTGCAAGAATTACATAAATCACTATATTTTTGCCAAACTGAAGATACTAACCAATTTGACTTAGCTGAAACTATACCAGGTCCTACTTCTAACCGTTTATCCGAAGTGGCTAATGAACTTAACCTAGTCATAGTTAGCTCTTTATTTGAGAAGCGAGCGGCTGGCTTGTATCACAATACTGCAGTGGTGTTTGAAGCTGATGGTTCTATAGCAGGTATGTATCGCAAGATGCACATTCCAGATGATCCTGGTTTTTATGAGAAATTTTATTTCACACCTGGTGATTTAGGCTTTGAACCTATTTCAACCAGTTTAGGGAAATTAGGTGTTTTAGTCTGTTGGGATCAATGGTTTCCAGAAGCTGCAAGGTTAATGGCTATGGCTGGCGCCGAAATGCTAATTTATCCAACCGCAATTGGTTGGGATCCAACCGATGTAGATGAAGAGCAGCAAAGACAATTAGATGCTTGGGTTATCATACAAAGATCACACGCAGTTGCTAATGGCATCCCTGTATTAAGTTGTAATCGAGTTGGCCATGAAGCAGATCCGAGTCAAGTTTCTGAAGGTATTCGTTTTTGGGGGAATAGTTTTATTACAGGTCCACAAGGTGAGATTTTAGCCCATGCGAGTGATAGTGAAGAAGAGCTCCTCATTGCAGAGCTTGACCTTGAAAGAAGTGAATCTGTACGCCGAATTTGGCCTTATTTAAGAGACAGAAGAATAGACCATTATTCTGATTTAACAAAAATATATCGAGATTAATATGTTTGAATCTGACATCGAAAAAATCCAACATTATTATGATATGGCGATTGAATATATATTAACTTATAGCTTTCAATTAGTTGGTGCAGCAATAATCTTTTTATTATTTTTGGTTCTTGCAAATAAGATGTCGAGATTCATTTATAAATTTCTGCAGGCTAAAAATGTCGACATTACACTTAGCCAATTCATCGCCAACTTAATAAAGTTCATCATTCTATTTTGTGCAATCGTCATCGTACTAGGTAAAATTGGTATTAGTATTACCCCCTTTGTTGCGGCAATAGGTGCAGCCTCATTAGGGGCTGGTTTAGCTTTTCAAGGCTTATTATCGAATTACGGCGCAGGCTTTGCGATTATTTTAACTCGACCTTTTACTGTCGGTAACACGATTACAGTACAAGATAAAACCGGTGTGGTAAAAGATGTAAAATTAGCTTGCACCATATTAGTAAATGAAGAAAAAGAAGATATTATTATCCCAAATAAGTATTTGGTTGGTGATATTCTCTTAAATTCACATGAAGTGAAACTAATTGAAACTATCGTCGGAATCAGCTTTAGTTCAGATCCACATTTAGCGATAAAAACTATCAAACAAGTAATAGATAGTATCAGTGAGATAGATTCAAGCCGTCCTGCAATTGTTGGTATTGATAGTTTTGCCGACAGTTCGATCCAAATAGGTGTTCGCTTCTGGGTACCAACAAAGAATCTATACGAAGTTAAGTACCAAGCTAATATAGCGATTTTTGATGGGCTAAAACAAGCAGGAATTAAGATCCCATTTCCTCAAAGAGAAATTAGAATTTTATCTGATGATAAAAAAGATTCACTTTAAATTGAATACAAAACCCGATTTAGCAGGTCTAGTTAACTAATTATTCGTATTAATGAGAGTCATATGAAAATAATAAAATCGAATATTTCTGATTTTAAAGACAATCAAATTACCGATGAAAATATTTTTAAAAACAGACGAAAAATTTTAACTAGCCTTGGCTTTTTAGGACTTACAGGGTTACCTACTGCCAAAGCAAACGCCAATCTATTAGATTGGTTCGATAACGATAAACCAAAGCAAGATACAGCGAAAGCAAAAATCTTAAAACCGTTAACTTATAAAAGTGATACTAACTCTCAACTATCTTTAACACCTGAAAGTAAGGTTATTAGTTACAACAACTTTTATGAATTTGGGACGAGTAAAAGCGATCCTGCAGAACATGCTCATAAACTCACAGTTGACCCATGGCAAGTAACAATTAATGGCTTAGTAAACAAACCTTTTAAATTAAATTATGAAGACCTTTATTCTAAATTTAGCTTAGAAGAAAGAATCTATCGACTCAGGTGTGTTGAAGCTTGGTCTATGGTTGTACCTTGGATTGGTTTTAAACTCAGTGACTTGCTTAAGCTAGCTGACATCAAATCTAGCGCTAAGTATGTCGCATTTGAAACATTAGAAAGACCGAGTGAGATGCGAGGACAATCTAGCCGATTTATTGGCGGTAGCATTCCCTACCCTTATATTGAAGGTTTACGGCTAGATGAAGCTATGCATCCTTTAACCATATTAGCTGTCGGTCTTTATGGAAAAGCATTACCTAATCAAAACGGTGCACCAATTAGACTAATTGTCCCCTGGAAATACGGGTTTAAAAGCATTAAGTCTATTACAAATATCAGGCTGACTGATAAATTGCCTAATACCACTTGGAATTTATCAGCACCAAATGAGTATGGTTTTTACGCTAATGTAAACCCTAAGGTAGACCACCCAAGATGGAGCCAAGCATCTGAAAGATTAATAACCAGTGGTGGTTTGTTAAATCAAAGGAGAATACCCACACAAGCATTCAATGGTTACCAAGAAGAAGTTGCCCCTTTGTATAAAGGGATGGATCTTAGCCGTTTTTTCTAACGGTTTTGTCAAATTCATAAGGTTTAACTTATTAAAAATCAAACTAAAATTCGCCTAACTAAACTTGTAATACATGTATTAGCATTACCGATTCTGGTATATCAGTATTACCTATCAGTTAACGATCTCAATGGCGCTGATCCAGTTAAAGCGATTATACATTTTACCGGAATTGGTGGTTTACATTGCTTGTTGGTTTGTTTATCCATTTCACCTATTGCCAAATGGTTAAAACTAGCTTGGTTGATGCAATGTAGAAGACTAATTGGCTTATATAGTTTCTTTTATGCCTGCTGTCATTTAATTAGTTTTATTTGGTTCGAACTTGGTTTGAATTTTGATTTGTTCTTAGCTGAACTATTTAAACGACAATATATTTGGCTGGGAATGCTCGCCTTTAGTATTTTATTATTACTTGCTTTAACTTCACCTAATTCAATAAAAAAGCATTTAAGAAGCCATTGGCAAATCCTACACAATTGGATCTATCCTGCCAGTATACTAATTTGGATACATTTTTATTGGTCTCGTAAAGCTGATATCACAGAGCCGTTTATATACCTGATAATATTGTTATTTTTATTATTTTTAAGAGTAAAAAAAATAAAAATAAGCTCATTTATTTAAATTAAGACAAAACAAAATTAAAGATTTTTTTCCGAGGCCGATACAGTAAACATAACATTTGTCAGAGGTTGTTATGTTTACTCGATTAATTAAAAAATTTATTATTATTGTTATTACTTTAACTGCAGCCTTGAATTTGACGGCATGTGATAAAGCACTTGCTAAACAAGTTCGTGATAATGATAACTCAGTCCCGAGTGAATTATTGAGCCAAGTAAACAAAACCTTTCAATCAAATTTCATCTATGGTGATTGGCGATTTCAAGGCACAATCGCTTTCAAGCAAGCGATTAACGCCTATATCCAAATTCCAGATGAATTAGAATTATCTAAAAGCCAACAAATACAATACATACAGCAAGTTATATGTCCTGCTAAAGAACATACTAATTTATGGATGAGTGTTAAAGACTATCCACTTCACATACATATTTACACCAATAATAAAAAAGAAACAATAGAAGCGAAGTGTTTGAATCCTTTAGCTTAATCGGACAATATAAGATAAAATCCTGAAAATACCTCCCCCTCAAAAATTTTCAGGATTTTATCTATGAGTCGTAAAACCGTTCTAATAACTGGTTGTTCTACTGGAATTGGTTTACATTGCGCTTTAGAGCTAAAGAAACAAGGTTACCAAGTCTTAGCTACCGCACGTAAATTACCGGATGTAAAAAACTTAATAGAACTGGGTTTCGATGCCCATCAACTCGATTTAGCTGACGCTAAAAGTGTATTAGATGCATTTAATTGGGCGGAGGAACAGGCTGATGAATCTATCTATGCATTATTCAACAATGGAGCCTACGCTCAACCAGGTGCACTCGAAGATATTAGCCGAGATTTATTGCTCGAACAATTCCAAACAAATGTATTCGGCTGGCACCAACTCACTAATTTATGCGTTAAGCATATGCATCGACATAATAGCGGTAGAATCATCCAAAACAGCTCAGTGCTAGGTTTAGTTGCTATGCCATTTCGAGGTGCTTACAATTCATCAAAGTATGCCATTGAGGGATTATCTGACACTTTACGATTGGAATTAATGGACACAAATATCCACATTAGTTTGATTGAACCTGGGCCAATTTTAAGTCACTTTAGAGCAAATGCTTTAGCCCAGTTTGAAAAAAATATAAATCTAGAGCAAAGCCGGTTTAAAAATACTTATTCAAAAATGTTAACCCGACTAAAAAAAGAAGGACCTGGAATGGCTTTTACACAGGGACCTGATCAGGTATATAAACGTTTAATTCATGCATTAGAGTCAAATAAGCCTCAAGCTAGATATTATGTGACTAAACCAACCTATGTAATTGGCTTTTTAAAAAGGATATTACCGACACGTTTTTTAGATAAAGTGGTTAAATCTGCTTAGCTGTCTCAACTCTAATTTTTAGTTGCTTATATTTATACATTTCACTGTCTGCTAATGACAAACACTCAGATGCTGTATTGCCTTGTTGGTTATTAGCAATACCAAAACTCAAGCCAGCTTCAGCCCAAAATGCCTTTAACTGGCTATTAATTTCGATCAGAGACTGGCTTATAATCTGTTGAAGACTCAGTAAATCTGCGTATGTACTAGTTGATAACACGCAAATAAATTCATCACCACCGACTCTAAAGGTCGTGCCTTTAGGCTTGATTAAATTTGAAATCAGTTTAGCACCTTTCTCTATTAGTTTATCTCCTTCCGCATGCCCATATTTATCATTAATTGCCTTCAAGCCATCAAAATCAATATAAACTATAAAATAATGTTCGCCTAAATTAGACAAGGTTTCATTTAATGCATAACGATTACCTAGCTGGGTAAGTGGATCTATTCTAGATAAATAAAAATGTCGGTTAAACTCAATTTGTTTTAATTTAAACCATTCCGAAAGGCATAAAATAATGCAAAGACAATCAACAGATAGTGCGATTAAAACCACAGCTTCTGGGTTATCTAAAGCACCAAACATTTTGTTATGAGCCGCCATATAATATGCTAATGAAAAGCTGTACAACAAATTACCGATTAGAAAATATTTAGCTCTAAAATCCTTTTTGCTCATCATAATTACACTGACAGATAAGGTAACTAAAATCCAAATCATGGCAAGGATATGAGAAACATAAAAACTCAGCTGAAATGATATTAAGGCCATGGATAAACCAAGAAAGGTACAAATTATTGTTAATATATTTAGAAATTTAGCTAATTTTAGGTGTTGGTTTTTACACTCAAATAAATCACTAACAAATTGACACGCACAGGCAATCGCAAATGGAAATATATACATTCCAGCGTAACTCCAATTAATCTGAATTTCGCTGAATAAATCATTTACCAGACCCGAAGCGGCCGCCCAACCAACCCCATGTAAACCAACATAGCCCGCACAGGTTATCGCGATTCGGTGACCGGTTCTTGTATAGATCAAAAAAGATAATAAGCCGAGTAATAACATTATGGAAATTGCGGTCAAGGATAGCGAATTATTCATAGTTTGGTAACGATAAAAATCAGCAGAGCTGTATAGCGTCAACGAGACAAGTGTCGGAAAGTGTTTAGCAGAAACATACAGCCATATTGACGTATTCGTTTCACCATCAACTTGTATCGGCAACACTTGAAAGTGAAGTAATTGAGGAGCAGAACTATTGTGGAACTGCGAAAAATCTATGACTTCTTCTTCTTGTTTTGAATTTGTAATCCAAGTCGCTCTGGCAATATCAAGAAAATTAGCATTTGGAATTAAAAACCAAGTTTGACCACTATTATTTGTAATATTGATTTTTGTTAAAAAACCGCCTGATTTTCCCACTATGCCTTCTGTAATAGGCAGAGTATTAGACCAAACCTGTCTGTAGTTATTTATATTTAATTCTGTGATGTTTTCAGGTACCGCTCGCCATAAACCTTCGTCTTTAATATGAATTGGTGACTCTTGATTTAAAACTATGCTTTCTAGAGCAAAAGATTTAATCGGTAGGAAACCCCAAAAGACGATCCAAACTGCTAGGTAACGGATTGGCAAAATTAGCTCCGAAGGCTTTTTAATATCAAAACCGACATTTAAAAATATATGTGAAACTAAACTTCACTAACAGCTAACTATAGCTAACATTAATATCTTGGTGTAGCTGTAGTGTTTTTTTTGCTAAAATACTAAAAATTATAAATTTAATAATAGGTAATCTGTGGCTAGAAATAAAGCTAAAAAAACATCAAAAGGCTCTACCGGATCTAATAAAAAATTAACGGAAGACTTCATCAGTAAATATCAAAACAAAGCTGATGTGATATCACTAGATTCAGGGTTATTGTATCGGGTAATTGATGATGTTCAGGGAACTAGTCCTAAATTTACAGACACTGTTACAGTAAATCAAAGAATACTCTTAGCAGATGGCAGCGTCATAGCGGATACTTATAAAGCTGGTCTACCGGACGAATTTGATATATCAGAAGCTATACCTGGCTTACAGGAAGGAATTCAGCTTATGCCTGTTGGAGCAAGATATGAATTTGTAATTCCTCCAGAGCTAGCTTGGGGTAAAAAAGGAAATGGCAGTAAAATAGGCCCAAATGCTGTGATGCAAGTCGATTTACGCCTAATTAAAGTAAGTTAAACTGAGTAGCTGACTCTCAATTTGATATAACTAAGAGTCATCAGGGCATGCTTATCTAGAAAAGGTTTTGATAGATTTTTTCGGTTTTAATAAAACTAAATAACTCGGCTTCAGGTAATGGTTGACTAAATAAATAACCTTGGCCGATTTGACAATTATTACGTACCAGAAATTCAACATGCTCTGCAGTTTCTACCCCTTCTGCGATCACCTGCATGTTTAGCTTATGCGCCATCGCTATAATCGCATCTGAAATCGCCATATCATCTTTATCATCTGGTATATCACGAATAAAAGCTCTATCAACTTTAAGCGTATCAACTGGAAACTTTTTCAGATAACTTAATGAAGAGTAACCCGTACCAAAGTCATCAATTGACATTTGAACGCCCAAAGATTTAATTTCATCAAGTTGTTTCAACGCCTCGTTAATATCCCCCATTAACATAGACTCTGTAATTTCTATATCTAGCCAATGAGAATTAATTCTAGCTTTAGTGATACTATCTTTGATGATACTGACTATGTTCTTATCTTTAAATTGACGTGCAGATAGATTAACCGCGACAGTATAATTTTTATTAAATTCTTTATTCAATCTTGCGATAAAATGGCTGGCTTCATCGATAACCCACTCACCTAAGGCAACAATCAGACCAGACTGCTCAGCAACTGGTATAAAAACAGCAGGGGAAACCATACCTTTAGTTGGGTGGTTCCAACGAATTAGAGCTTCAAAACCAAATAACTCACCATCTGCTAGATTAACTTGAGGCTGATAATAAAGCACAAATTGCTGCTCTTTTATCGCTTCCCTTAACTCAGTTTCTATAATTAAGCTTTCTTGTACTTCTTTATCTAAATCATCCGTAAAGAAATAATGTGTATTTCTACCCGCAGCTTTAGCTCGGTACATTGCAAGATCAGCATTTCGCATTAAGTTCTCAATGCTAATGGCATCTCTTGGTGACATAGTAATACCGATACTCGTTGTGATTAGAACTTCTGCAGCTGATAATTGAACTGGCTCACTAATCACGTTTTGAATATCATGCGCCATGGAAGCCGCTCTTTCAGCACTTGAAACGCCAGATAATATGACTGCAAATTCATCACCACCAAGCCTAGCGATAGTATCTTCAGCCCTTAAACGTCGAACCAATCGCTTAGATATTTCGACTAGTAACTCATCACCTGCTTCATGACCTAAAGTGTCATTGATGCGTTTAAACTTGTCTAAATCAAAATAAAATAATGCAAAAGCAAAATGTCCACGTTTTGTCATCTCTAATGACTTAGTGAGCTGAGCTTTAAAGAATGTTCGATTGTATAAATTAGTCAATGGGTCATGGTAAGCCAATTTTTCCATTTTACGCTGGCTTTGTTTAATAAAACTAATATCTTGTGTCGCTGAAACATAGTGTTTAACGCCTTGAACATCTTGTGTCATAGGCGAAAAAGTTTGTGATACCCAAATGCTATCACCGTTAGGGTGTGCAATTAATAGCTCGCCTTTCCAGGCATGGCCTAATGCAAGTTGTTCGTAGGCGGAATCTAAAACCCAAGTCATTTGCGGATCAACCACAGTCTCTATTTTTGCGCCCTGTAATTCATACTCTTCACGACCAGTTAACTCAATAAATTTAGGGTTAATAAATTCAATTTCAAAATCTTGATTAAGAATTGCGATTGCTGTTTCACTATGTTTCACTGCATTTGCTAACTTAATGGCAGATAATTCCGCAACTTCTTTTTCTTCGATTTTTAAATTCAAGCCTTGAATAAGTTTTTGATTATCATCCGACATGCTTGCCAGTGCTTTTGCAACAGCGCCAATTTCGTCACAGTTCCTTGCTAATTCAGATAAATTTAATTCGCCTTGTTTAACTTGGGTTAATGCATTTGAAATCTGCTTTAACCTAGAGAGAATTTGGGTATTGATAAAAGAGTAGATTAATCCACCCATACAAATTGCAGATAATAGAATTCCCAAATACAAGAAAAACCTTACATTTGATGGACTCCAAGGGTTATTTTGTAAGTTTTCAGCTACGCCTAAATACCAATCAACTTCTGGTATCGCATTAATTGTCACGATTTGATTGCTTTCGTTACGTTCGTAAGTTTGGGTCTTAATAAACTTATTAGACAATATGTTGCTACGTATAATCTCCTGTAATTCTGGCGATATCGTATTAAAATTGTTCAAAGTCGTGTTAAGAACTGGCTTTTGTTCAGTCTGAATATGTCTTAGCTGAGGGTCTAAAATTAAATTTCCTTTTTTATCATAAACAAAAATTTTCTTATTTGGGTTTAAATCCATTTTATCTGATAATAGTTGACCTAACTCATCTACTTTGAAATCGCTTCCTGTTACCCCAACGAATTGATTATCTATATAAATAGGGATAATCAGGCTCATTACCCAGCTAAATTGGATATCGTCGTAATATACAGGTGTCCAAATCGGTTGACGGGTAGGATTAAACTCAGGCGTACCGAGTTTATAAAATAAGTCATCAGTAAAAGTATGATCATGGCCTAAGCCTTCAATTAATCCACTTGGAAAAGCGGTAGCATTTCCGTTAACTGATATATAGAAAAAATTAGCAAATAATGGCTGGATGTTGGTTGCTATGCCGGAAAATATTTCACTTGTTACCTTAGATTCAAACAAAACCTTATCAGTAACTGTTTTACTTTGCGCAAGATAGACACCAACATTCGATTTGCTGTAGCGATAACTACCATCAGTGACTTGTGGTAATGAGAAACCCGTGGTTTGGCTTGCTTTATTCCTTAACGCGACAGTTACCTGGTGATTGGCAAGTTTGCCAACGTAAACAAGTTGCTCTAAATGGTTAGAAATAATATTTGAAGTTTGACTAGCGGAATTTTCTATTTCAGATTTTACGACACTATAAATATAATCATTTTGATATTTAGAGAAGATAAACGCAGCTATGCTGCCAACAATCAAACATGAAGTGAAAATGGCTAAACTAGCCTTAATCGAAATAGAGTGAATAAATTTAGTTTTCAACCACTGCATAGCAAGTGTATTGCCTCATATTATGCTGAGTTTTCCGTAACTCAATTTATTATTTATAAATACAATAACCTAATATTAAAGCTTGATTACAATAAAAAACCAATCTTTTTATTTAAATTTACACTTTTAAACGCCTAATGTGTGCATATTTGATAAATATCCGAATAAATACTTCAAAGCTTTGCAAGCTAAAGCTAGAATAAGCGCATAATTTCTAACAATTACATGGTTCTGCAATATGGCTCAATATGTATATACGATGTCACGCGTTGGTAAAATTGTCCCACCAAAACGTGAAATATTAAAAAATATTAATCTTTGTTTTTTTCCTGGCGCTAAAATAGGTGTACTTGGTTTAAATGGTGCAGGTAAATCAACTCTACTTAGAATAATGGCTGGTATTGATACCGAAATCGAAGGGGAAGCTAGAGCGCAACCCGGTTTAAAAATTGGCTACTTACCTCAAGAACCTCAGCTAGATCCAAATAAAAACGTCAGAGAAAATGTTGAAGAAGCAGTTTCAATAGTAAAAAACGCAATTACTCGTTTAGATGAAGTTTATGCTGCATACGCTGAACCAGATGCTGATTTTGATGCATTAGCAAAAGAACAAGGCGAATTAGAAGCCATCATACAAACGCAAGACGGCCATAATATTGAAAACGTTCTGAACCGAGCAGCAGACGCATTAAGACTGCCACCTTGGGATGCTGATGTCACTAAACTATCTGGTGGTGAAAAAAGACGTGTGGCTTTGTGTCGACTATTGCTTGAAAAACCAGACATGTTGCTACTGGATGAACCAACTAACCACTTAGATGCAGAATCTGTTGCTTGGCTAGAGCGATTTTTACATGACTATGAAGGCACAGTCGTGGCTATCACCCATGACAGATATTTCCTCGATAACGTTGCCGGTTGGATCTTAGAGCTAGATAGAGGCCAAGGTATTCCATGGGAAGGGAATTATTCTTCTTGGTTAGAACAAAAAGATGAAAGATTAAAACAAGAACAGAAATCTGAGCAAGCGCGTCAAAGATCGATTCAACAAGAATTAGAATGGGTTAAATCAAACCCTAAAGGCCGTCAAGCTAAAAGCAAAGCTCGTATGGCTAGATTTGAGGAACTTAATAATCAAGATTTCCAAAAACGTAACGAAACAAACGAACTTTATATTCCGCCGGGTGAACGTCTAGGTGATAAAGTTATTGAAGTTGAAAACTTAACTAAATCTTTTAACGATAGGTTACTGATAGATGATTTGAGCTTTAGCCTACCAAAAGGTGCTATCGTCGGTATCATAGGTCCAAATGGTGCGGGTAAATCAACTTTATTCAAAATGCTTTCTGGAACCGAACAGCCTGATAGCGGATCAATTACATTAGGTGAAACAGTTAAATTATCGAGTGTTGATCAATTTAGAGATTCTATGAATGACGCAAATACTGTCTTCCAAGAAATTTCTGAAGGCTCTGATATCATCCAAATAGGTTCGTTTGAAATTAATAGCCGGGCTTATGTAAGCCGCTTTAACTTTAAAGGTACAGATCAGCAAAAACGAATTGGTGAATTATCTGGTGGTGAACGAAATCGTGTTCATTTGGCTAAATTGCTAAAAGCTGGCGGTAACGTTTTATTACTGGATGAGCCTACCAATGATTTAGATGTTGAAACCCTACGAGCACTTGAAAATGCATTACTTGATTTCCCAGGCTGTGCTATGGTTATCTCACATGATAGATGGTTCCTAGATAGAATCGCAACTCACATCCTAGATTACCGAGATGAAGGTCAAGTTAACTTCTATGAAGGAAACTATACTGATTACGAAGCTTGGTTAAAACAAACTCTAGGTGACGATGCAGTTCTAAACCCTCATAGAATTAAGTATAAAAAAATTACCAAATAATTTTATATACATTGCTAACTTTAGATTTGCCACTAAGCTGGTCAAATCTAAAGTTAAGTATTCACAAGTTTAATCATATTCTCTACTAACCTTAAATAAATCATAACTTTACTAGCAAAAAATAGATAATAAGCTATCTTTGATTTAAGTTACTTATTATTGACAACAGCCGAGTGAAGAATGGACGAAAGAAGAGAATTTACCCGAATTTTTTTTTCTACCCCAGCCCAATTAAGTTTACAATCGCAAACTTGGGACGTAAATATTATTGACCTTTCTTTGAAAGGCGCCTTAATTAGCCAGCCAGAAAACCAACAAAGCTTAACCATAGATGCACATGAATATACACTAAGCTTTGTGTTGCCCAATTCAGAAATTGAAATACAAATGTCTGTTAAATTGGCGCATGTCGACTCGATTAAGATTGGCTTAAGAACGCATCATTTAGATATAGATAGCGCTTCTCACTTAAAACGTTTAGTTGAATTGAATATGAATGACATAAGTGAGCTTTACCGAGAACTTGAAAACTTATCTCATCCAGAATCTGATGTTAAACACGAAGATAAGTAATTTTACGGTAAATTAGATTAGAATAGCTGTACTTTTAATTTGAGCCCATACTTTCATTTCAGGTTTTAACTCTAACCTTTCGACAGATTTTAAAGTTAATTGTGCAAATAGAAACTGTCCAGCAATTTCCAGTTTAATTAAACAATTACTCTGCTGAAGTTGCCTTTCTAATTGAACTATTCTCGCAGGTAGTACATTCAGGATACTTGTGTCACTAGGCTGATTTAAACTAATACTAACGTCTTTGGCTTTGACTCTAACTTTAATCTGCTCCTGTTTTTGTTTTGCGTTAGAGCCAGTACTTAGCCATAATTTAAAATCTGATTGTGCAATCGACGTTTCGAGAATCTGATATTCTTCATCATAGCCAACAATTTCAGACGTAAGTATACAGCCAACCTCATCAGCAAATACTGCTTGATGTTCTGCATTCGCTAAAACGCATTCTAACTGGCCATAATCAACTAACTTACCTTTATCAATTAATAAAATATCATCAGCAATTTGACTAATTTCATCTAAAGAATGGCTGACATATAGGATAGGTATTTTCGTTTCTGTTTTTAACTTTACTAAATAGGGTAAAATTTCGTTTTTACGTGCTTTATCAAGCGCAGCTAATGGTTCATCCATTAATAAAATATTGGGTTTAGTCAGTAAAGCTCTAACAATAGCCACTCTTTGTGCTTGCCCACCAGATAGTTGACTTGGATAGCTAGCTAATAAATCTGCAATATCAAAAGTCGATAGAATACTCTGTACTTCCAGCTCGGACACATTCACAGTTTGTTTTCGATTTAAACCGTAAAATAAATTCTGCTTAACCGTTAAATGCGGAAATAAGCTCGGCTCTTGAAATACATATCCGATATTACGTTTGTGTGTTGCAAGCTTAGTTTTTCCAACTTGCCACATTTTAGAATTAAATTGAACGTGACCATTAAACTTATCCTCTAGACCTGCAATGCAACGTAGTAAAGACGTTTTTCCACAACCAGAGTGACCATAAATAGCCGTGATGCCGCTTAAGCTTAATTTAACGGTTAAGTTCAGGTTAAAATTAGCCAGTTTTAAATCTATCGCTAAATCTAAATAATTCATTTTACTTTAAATAACCCGTTTGAACCTCGATTGAGAAGGTTCAGCACCAAAAGTACTACAAAAGAAAAAATCAACATACCTGCGGAGAGCAAATGAGCTTTGTCATATTCTAGCGCTTCAACATGCTCATAAATTAGAACTGAAATCACCTGAGTTTCACCTGGTATATTACCACCTATCATAAGCACAATACCAAACTCACCTATGGTGTGGGTAAAACCTAAAATAGCACCTGAGATAATACCGGGTTTAGCGAGAGGCATAACAACCGAAAAAAAAGTGTCTAATGAATTTGCTCCCAAAGTCGCGGCTACTTCAAAAGGTCTCTCACCAATAGACTCAATAGCATTTTGTATTGGTTGCACAACAAAAGGTAAAGAGTAAATAACAGAGGCAATAACCAAACCTGTAAAACTAAAAGCGAGATTTTGTATGCCAAGTAAATCGAAGTACCGGCTCAAGCTACCGCCATGTCCAAATGAGATTAATAGATAAAAGCCAATAACACTCGGCGGTAATACTAAAGGTAAGGCGATTAAACTGGATACAGGGACTTTTAAAAGGGATTTAGTTCTGGCTAACCAATAAGATAAAGGTAAAGAAACCAACAATAAAATTAAGGTAACTGTAGAAGCTAACTTGAGTGTTAAATAGATGGCGCTATATTCTAATTCAGTCAACATTAGTTCAGTGCCTGTCTAGCGATATAACCTAGTTTAACCAAGCGAGATTGCACATCTTCGGATTGTAAATATTGATGAAAAGCCCACGCTAAATCTGAATTTTTAGTCGTTTTTACGATTATCATTTCCTGATTAATCGGTTGATAATACTGTTTAGGAACCAGGTAAATAAAATCTGAAAGTTTGTCTTTATCTGCTAATAAGTGCGACCAAGATAAAAAACCTAATTCTGCATTATTTGTCTTAACAAATTGATATGCATGAGAAATATTTTCCCCCTGCACCAATTTTAATTTAACGATTTGGTTTAATCCTAACTGTTCAATCACTTGACTAGCAGCTTGACCATATGGTGCTAATTTAGGGTTCGCAATTGCAATCTTATTAGCTTGGCGCATAGTCAATTTTAAGCTTTCTATTGAATTGACAGCTTTGTGCCTTGACCAAACACCCAGTTGCCCTCTTATATATATCTGCCTAGAGCCATCAAGAATTAAGCCTTGGTTTGCTAAAGCCTGAGTTTTGACATCATCTGCCGCTAAAAATATATCAAAAGGCGCACCATGAACAATTTGTGAATATAACTTACCAGAGGAAGCATAAATGCTAACCAATTTGGCATTATATTTAGATTCAAAATCAGGCTTTATCAGATTCATTGCGGGTTTAAAGTTCGCTGCGACACCAATTCGAAGCGTATTAGCTGATATGTTGAGCGATAAAAATATAAATATCAAAAAGGTATAAATTTTATAAGTAGTCTGCTTCATCAATTTTAAATAGGAAAAATTCCTGTAATACCTTTTCTAGTGGCTAGCCATTGTGACTAACATCAACTCGGGATAACAACTTGTGCTCTCTTAAGGGCCTTTACCCAGATAACAGCGTTTAACTCGCTAATTTGTTTTAAAGTTGAAGTTAACAAAAAAACTCATATTGTACTGCGGATTCGGACTCAAAAATCTGAGTTATTTTAACTTATAAATAAGCTGAAAATCTTTAACGTTGATCAAACAAAGCAGATAAATAAACACTCAAAATTAATTTATTGTTTTCAATAATATTGAATCGTAACAAACACCAGAAGAAGGGAAACAGGATTCCCTCCTCAGCTTTACAATTATTGAGCGAGATAATCAGCCCTAGCTGTTTTTAAAGTATCGCAAATTCTAAATGCCATTTCTAAAACTTGGTTCTGGTTTAACCTTGGATCGCACTGTGTTTGATATCTCTGAGCCAAATCAGATTCCGAAATAATATGCGCACCACCAGTACATTCCGTTACATTAAGCCCTGTCATTTCCAAATGAATACCACCTGCATAAGATGATTCGGCTCTATGTACAGCAAAGAATTGCTCTATTTCACTTAAAATACTATCGAAGTTTCTGGTTTTATAGCCATTTGCCGCTTTAATAGTATTACCGTGCATAGGATCACTTGACCAAACAACATGTCGACCTTCTTGTTTAACTTTTGCGACTAATTCAGGCAATACCGAACCTATTTTATCCGCCCCCATACGCGTGATTAACGTCAATCTTCCGGGTGTATTAAGCGGGTTTAACGCGTCTATTAACTTAATTAACTCATCCGGCTTAATGGTTGGTCCTACTTTAACCCCAATAGGGTTATTGATACCACGGAAAAATTCAACGTGAGCATGATCTAAATGACGCGTTCGCTCACCTATCCAAACCATATGTGCAGAGCAGTCATACCATAAACCAGTCAAAGTATCTTTGCGCGTTAAAGCTTCTTCGTAATTTAATAGTAAAGCTTCGTGAGACGTAAATAATTCAGTTTCTCTTATAGTAGGCGTATTCAATGCGGTTAAGCCACACACTTCCATAAAACTTAATGCTTCTTGAATTTTGTGCGCAACTTCATGGTATTTTTCCGAAACAGGAGAATTAGCAACAAAGTCTAAATTCCAGCGATTCACTTCGTGTAAATCAGCTAAACCACCTTGGGCAAATGCTCTTAGCAGATTTAAAGTAGAAGAAGAATGATGGTAAGCAGTAATTAAATTCGCTGGATCGGGTACTCTTTCGTCTTCTGTAAAGTTAAAACCATTGATGATGTCACCTCGATAGGTAGGTAAACTGACTCCATCTCTCGTTTCTAAATCTTCGGATCTTGGTTTAGCATACTGACCAGCCATTCTAGCCACTTTAACAATTGGACAGTTACCACTAAAGGTTAAGACAATCGCCATTTGCAATAATGTTTTAAATGTATCGCGAATTTTAGGTGCATTAAAGTCATTAAATGACTCAGCACAATCTCCACCTTGAAGCAAAAAAGCTTCACCTGCAGAAACCTTAGCAAGTTGCTGGTGCAAAGACCTAGCTTCAGCAGCAAATACAAGAGGTGGGAATTTTTTTAACTCAGCTTCTACATTAGCTAGTTTAGCTAAATCAGGATAAGTAGGTTGTTGTAAAATAGTACGAGTTCGCCATGAAGACGGAGTCCAATCAGACATGCTATTTCCTCTCTTAATCTTGCTTATAAATCAGCTATAACAATTTATTTCAAACGACTTAATAAACCGTCAGAAGCATCTTCAATTAAGTTTAGAACATATTCAAAACCTTGCGCACCACCATAGTAGGGATCTGGTACTTCAGATTCATCTGTATATTCAACCGCATAATCTAAAAACAGCTGAATTTTATGTTTATGTTCCTCAGGGCAATCAGCTATTAAATCATCATAATTAGCTTGATCCATCGCTAAAATAAGATCAAATTCTTCATAATCATTTGCAACCACAGGTCTGGCCGCTAATTGGCTAAAATCATAACCTCGTTTTTCACCAGCAGCTTTTGAACGTTTATCCGGTTTAGCGCCTTTGTGATAACCAGCGGTACCAGCAGAATCTATCGTGAGTGGTAACCTAACCTGCTTAGCTTTTTGTCTAAAAACAGCGTGTGCTGTAGGTGAGCGACAAATATTACCAAGACAGACAAATAATATAGAACGTGCTTTTAATTTTTCGTTACTTTTCATATTAACCTAATTAAATATTTCAATTTCTGAACATTGTAGAGCGATTTTAGTAGCGGCTTTCCAGCGAGCTGACGCTTGTAAAGCAGCTAATGATATCTGAGGATGATTGCTTGAACTAAGGTAATTTTCACTTTGGATAAACTGAGATAAACTTTGATTCGCATCTATTATTTCAATCGCCCCCTTAATGTTATTACAAGCCAAAATCATATCACAACCTGCTTCAAGTGCAGCTTGGGCTTTATCTGTGTAGCCACCTGCGACCGAGGCTGCTTCCATAGATAAATCATCACTAAAAATAGTACCGTTAAACTGTAATTTATTGCGTAAAATATCTTGTAACCAAATATTAGAGAAACCAGCTGGTTTCTCATCGATACTTGGGTAAATCACATGTGCAGGCATAATCGCATCTAACTGATGATTTTGAATTAACTGCTTAAATACACTCATATCCAATTCAAAGATTTCATCTGAGCTACGTTCATCAATAGCAGCTGATACGTGGGAATCGGCTTTTACACTACCATGCCCAGGAAAGTGCTTTCCGGTAGTACGCATACCAGCTTGCTTCATACCATTAATAAAGTATTGGCTTAGCTCAACTACTTCCTGAGGTTCACTCGAAAAACTACGGCTGCCAATCACATCCGAAATGCGATTTAAGTCCAGTACAGGGGCAAAGCTAATATCTATATTTAGTGCGAGTAATTCAGCGGCCATTAACCAGCCCATTTCTTGGCAAGTCGATTTAACATCTAGCCCTAGTTGGCCAACTTTAGATAAACTGGCCATTGCTGGAATTTTACTAAAGCCATCACGAAATCGTTGAACTCGGCCACCTTCATGATCAACTGAGATTAATAAATTAGGTGCTTGTTTGCGTATCGATTTGACCAGCGCATCTAATTGCGCCACATCATGGAAATTTCGGCTAAACAAAATTATGCCGCCGACAAAAGGATGTTGTAAGATTTCTTTTTCTTCTGGATCCAGTTCAAACGATTTTACGTCCAGTATCAATGGCTTCATAGATAATTAATTAATATAGTCAGATTCAATTACTTTAACATACTGATATCTGCTGAGAAACCGGATATTAAGCTAAGAATTAGTTATATTTAACTTAACCTCTATTATTTGATTTAAATTAAACAACTAACTCAATTAGCTATGTAAAATAAAAATATACTTTTTTATCCAGAGTCAGATATGCAAATTACCGATTTATCTATTGAAGAAAAAATCAGTCCCATATGGCGCATGGGATTCCGTCCTCTATTTTTATTCCCTACCCTATATTTAGTTTTAATTTCTCTACGTTGGATTCTAACTTTAGCAGGTGTTATTGACTGGCCCTATCAAACTTCAGTTATTATTTGGCACAGTCATGAATTCTTATTCGGCTTTGGTTTTGCAATTGTCATAGGTTTTTTAATCACAGCGGTGCAAACTTGGACTGGTCAGCGCAGCTTACATGGTACGCCACTCATGCTACTTACCTGTTTTTGGTTAGCCGCTCGACTAAATGCCAATTTAAATTGGGATCAAGTTTGGCTCACCGCAGCTTTTGATACATTGTTTACTTTGCAAGCCATGATAGCAATTGCACAACGATTGATTGCAACAAACAATAAAAGAAATTTAATCTTCATTCCAATTTTGACTTTGTTTCTCGTACTTGGAATTGCTTTACTTTGGGCTAATAACATACAAGATGTTTTATTAGCTAGAAATATAAGCTACGCAGTTGTACTCATATTTATATTCTTAATTAGTTTACTGGGCGGTCGAGTTATTCCATTTTTTATTAGCCGTAAGCTAGGGATTGAACAGGTTAAAGAAGCCGTTTGGCTTACAGCTATCGCACAAGTCAGCTTATTAATTTTAGCTTATGCAGTATTCACAAACTCTAAATATATAGAAGCCGTCAGTTTACTTGTTTTTTTAATTCAAGGATGGAGAATATTTAAGTGGCATGATATGAAAATTTGGCAGCACCCTTTGCTCTGGTCGTTATGGTTAGCTTATGCCTATATACCTTTAGCCTGTGCTGTTCTTTTCTTTTTTGGCGTAAACTGGTTAAGTCCAGTGATACATATATTAACGTTAGGCACGATTAGCGGCTTAATATTGAGCATGATGGCTCGAGTTTCGCTCGGCCATAGTGGCAGACCATTAGATATTTCGACTTGGATGACAGTCGCTTTTGTAACTATTAATTTAGCGACCCTAGTTAGAGCCGTATTACCGCTATTTAGCCAAATACAATTGCCAGTTTGGTACTTACACCTTGCAATGTCTTTTTACTTAATTTCATTCAGTATTTTTTGTATCTGTTATAGCAATATAATGTTTACCGCAAGAGCAGATGGCCATCCAGGCTAACTACCCTGCTCTTCAAGTTTGACTTGTTCAATCGCTTGGAATCGATTAGTGATTTTAGCGGCAGAGGTATGAATTTGTTTAACATCTGTCGCAGCTTGATCTATATGTCTAGCCAGTTGATCAAAACGAGATTGAAAACGTGCAAAATCATTGCCTAACTTATTGAGATGCTCTTGAATAAGATGAACTTGCTCTTTGGTTGCTTCATCTTTTAACACTGCTTTAGCAGTTGTTAATACAGCCATTAAAGTTGAAGGGGAAGTCAGCCAAACCTTCTTTTGCCACGCAAATTCCACGACATCTTGATGATAGGCATGAATCTCTGCAAAAATAGCTTCTGCTGGTAAAAACAAAATCGCGCAGTCAGAAGTTTCAGGAGGTAATATGTATCGTTCAGCAATATCTGATATGTGCTTTTTAATATCCTGTTTAAAAGCGGCTGTGAATTTTTTAATTTCAAGATCACTTGGCTCGCACTGTGTCATTCTTTGGTAATTTTCTAATGGGAATTTAGAATCAATCACAAGTTTACCCGTCGGTTCTGGCAAGTTAAGTAAGCAATCTGCAATACGGCCATTCGCCAACTTTGCTTGTTTGCTGTACTGGTTAGGTGCGAGGACATTAGCAACCAAAGTATATAACTGAACTTCGCCAAAAGTGCCGCGACTTTTTTTATCAGTTAACACATTTTGTAGGCTAACTACATTTGTTGATAACTCAGAAATTTTCTTTTGAGCTTCATCAATTAAAGCCAAACGTTTTAATATATCACCGAAAGTTTTAACTGTATTTTCAAAGCCTTCACTTAATTTATCATTCACCCTTTGAGATAGTTTATCTAATCTAGATTCTGTCACTTGAGTTAATTGATTAAGCTGTTTGGCAACTACCTCACCATGCTGTGAAACAGCCTTAGCAAGTTCACTTCTATGTTCAGCATGGTGCCTAGTTAACATATCGAGTAATTCTAACTGCTGCTTATGATTAATTTCTTGGTTTTTATATTGCTCTTGTAGCAAATTGGTTTGCTGCTGATTTAATCTTTGTTCTAAAGATAGATATTGTTCATGACTCTGATTCATCATAGATAATCTAATATCATCTATCATTTTTTGAATTTCTAAATTCGAAGTAGCGTTTTTATTTGTTTTACTAATGCATATCACTAAACAAATGATTAAAAATAAACAGAGAAAAGCTAATGAGAATATAATGTACTCTAGTGGTATCACGGTGTTTTAAAATCCAACTGTATAAATTCACAGTTGAATTTAGCATATGCAAGTAAAATAAACACTAGTAAATTTAGCTAGGTTTAAATTCATGTTAGAATGAAGGTAATCTAGTCAAGAATTACCATATATGAACCGTAAAAAGAAAATCCAACAAATCCATCAAAAGCGCTTAAAAAAGGCCAAGGCTAAACTGCACACGCCAAACAAGCCTAAATATATTTCAAAAGCTGACAGGGCTAAAATGGAAGCAGAAGAGGCTGAAACTCTAGTTGAAAATGAACAAGCGTCGACACAAGACGAAACAGCTGCAACTGAAATAGCAAAGTAACAAGTTAAAACATCTGCATAGAAGGCTAGATTTGAACAAGTCTAACGCTAGTTGGTAGTGTTTAGAAATCTGTGTCACTTCAATCTATTATTTAGATAAAACAGGAGTGACATATGACTCAAGAATTTGACTTCAATGAAGCGTTAAAACAACTTCAATCTGGGAAAGCGCTAGTTGGTAAAGATGGTGTTCTTACTCCATTAATCAAACAACTGACCGAAGCCGCTTTGAAAGCGGAACTAGAGCAACATCTTGAAGATGATATCCAGCCCAATCGTAAAAATGGCTCAACATCCAAAACGATTAAAACCTCAACCGGTGAATTTGAATTAGAAACGCCCAGAGACAGAGCGGGTAA
>NZ_KQ130502.1 GCF_001050375.1 Catenovulum maritimum
GTCTCCACCTGAGGAATCGTCTGAAATGCTCACTTTTCCTGCGGTAAAACTAAGGTCATCAATAAAGTACTCTAAATTTTGTCCATCACCTCCCAAAACCTTAAATACAATTTCACTAGATTTAAGCTGTCCAAATAATAAGTGTTGATAATGGCCTTGAATTAAAACCCATTCATTTCCGCTATTTTGTGAATTAACTGCGGTCAGTGTTAAAGGCTTAGCTGAAACTTGATCGAATACATGCTGAGCAATTAATTTTTCTCTTGGACCAGCTTCATCTATCAGGTTTAAAGCTAAATTAATTTCATCTATTTCTGTAGATGAAGCCTTAACCCATGCTGAAATTGTGTACTCATAACCATTAGTAAAACTGTTACTCGTATCAAGCATAACAGCTGACTCATTCAGCCCGCTCACTTTCAAACTAGTGTTACCTGTTTTGTAAGCCTCGGTCGACACATTTAAATTTGAAGTGGACTCAAACTGCCATGCAGATAAATCATTAGATTCAAAGTCCAAAGTCTGAATTGTTAATCCTGATTCTGGCTGTTTATTTTCAGCCGAAAAACTTGGAATTTCTGTTTTATTCTGATCTGAGCATGCAGAAATTAGTAAACCAGAGAGACCAAATATAAAGGTTTTTGCTTTTAAATTAATTCTCATATACACATTCACCGTTAACATCTTGTACACACAAATCTATATTATTGTAATAATGACTACAAGTTAGTTTTGAATTTTTTTTAGTCATAAATGTATAGCTATAAAATTAATGATAAAACAATCCTTTAAATACAGTGGCTTATAAAATAAATTTTGATCTCTTTAAAAACACACTTATTGTCCACTTGACTTTAATGTTCCAATAAAATTAGAATGGATTGTAAATACAGTGTAATTAGACACAGAGGCTGACATGAAAAATAGATTACTAAGCATTACTTTTTTATTAATCATTCCTATTATTTTTATACATTCAGTCTGTGCTAAGGAAAGGCTTCCCATCCAATTGAATGTACAAGGTAAATCTACTGATCAAAGGTTCGCTGTCGTATTGTTAAAAAGCCTTATTAATAGAGACAATAAATACCAACTTAATTTTATGGATGATGGAACTGGTATTCAGTTAAGCGAAGCAAAATTACATAACGATCTGTTAAACGATAAAATCCACATCATCTGGACATTAACAAGTAAATCCCACGAAGAAAAATTTCAAGCTATTTACATACCCATTTATCGAGGTATGTACGGCATGCGGATCCCGATAGTGACAAAACAAAACCAAAATATTTTCCATGGTGTAAAAACATTAGATGACTTGAAAAAATTTAAAGCAGGCCAAGGTTCTTTTTGGGCTGATACTAAAATATTGCAAGCGAATAATCTACCTGTCGTGAAGGAGCTTAAATACATTAATCTATTTCATATGCTCGAAGGCGATAGATTTGATTACTTCCCTAGAGGTATTCCTGAACCTTGGGCTGAAATAGAGCGTGAGCAAGCATTAGATCTAGTCGTCGAATCCAATATTATGATTAGATACACAGCGCCTTTTTATTTCTTTGTTAATAAATCAAACAAAAAATTAGCTAGCTACTTAACGGCAAGTTTAAATTCGCTTATCAGTTCAGGTGAGTACAACAAAATGTTTTACTCACACCCAGATATTAAAAGTGCCTTAAATAAAGCAAACTTAAAACAAAGAAATGTCATTCACCTGAAGAATCCAGAACTAACAAGTGCAACCCCAACCGACAGAGCAGAGTTGTGGTTTGACCCTAACCAAAGTCTGGTACATTAGGCTAAATGTTAGCTAAAGGCTTAGCCTTATATATTTCGTCTGTCTAAAATGAATATTGTATTTAGATACTTCAATTGCAATATAGTCAAGTAGACACTATCATTCAATATAGAAAAGTTAGAAACAAGTTTAAAGCGTGTTCTAACTATAATAAAAATCTGGAGCATAATATGTCGAACACTAGTGTTAAGCTAACGTTCAAAGAAAAAATTGGCTATGGTTTAGGAGATACAGCAAGCAACATAGTGTTTCAAGTTGTTGCTAATTTCATGCTGATTTTCTATACCGATGTCTTTGGGATTGGCGCAGCTGCTGCTGGCACACTGATGTTAGTTGTTCGGGTATTTGATGCTTTTACCGACCCTATTATGGGTGGAGTAGCCGATAGAACTCGAACAAAATGGGGCGTTTACCGCCCTTATCTCTTATTTATGGCAATTCCTTACGGCATCATGGCTATAGTCGCCTTTACCATTCCAGAGTTTAGTGAAGACGGTAAGCTAATCTATGCCTATATTACTTACGCAGTTTTAATGATGCTTTATACCAGTATTAATATTCCCTACTCTGCATTAGGTGGAGTAATGACAAGTAACACCAAAGAAAGAGCTTCATTACAATCTTACCGATTTGCCATGGCAATGACGGGATTATTGATAGTGGTTTCAGCTTTACCTATTTTGGTTGATTGGTTTGGACAAGGTGATAAAGCGAAGGGCTACCAGTATGCTATGAGTGTTCTGGCATTATTAGCTGTCATCTGCTTTTTAGGTTGCTTTGCTTTAACAAAAGAAAAGCAAACACCACCGCCAAGAGATCCAAATCAATCTATATCTGGCGACTTCTTTAGCCTGTTTAAAAATGATCAATGGGTTATTATTTCCATTATCAGTGTGTTTATTTTAACACTAGTCGCACTAAGAGGCTCTGTTACACCTCATTACGTAAAATATGTCTTAGGTGATGAAACCTTAACCGCTAGTTTTATGACACTTGGTGGAATTGCATCTGTGTTAGGTGCGGTATCAACCATATATTTATCCAAAATAATAACGAATAAAAAACTGTTTCAAATCGGTTTGAGTGTAGGTATCGCTGCTCATGCCTTGTTATTCATCATGCCGGTTAATCAAATTACTTTAATTTACCTTATTTTTATTGTCGCTAATTTTGCTCATATGCTAGTTACTCCGATTTTATTTAGCATGGTCGCTGATACAGTTGACTATGGTGTGCTTAAAATAGGTAGACGTATCACAGCAATGACCTTTTCTGGCCACTTATTAGCGATAAAAATGGGTTTTGCAATTGGCGGTGCTTCGGCTGGCTGGTTACTAGCTGCCTATAATTATGTGCCTAACCAAGAACAAACAAGCGATGCTATATTTGGTATTACATTTGCCTTTGCTGGCGCGCCTGTTTTACTCCTATTCGCAAGTTTAATTTTAATCAGAAAATATAAATTGTCTGAAGAATACTTAGCGGATATCAATTTAAAAACAAATAACAATCAAACGATTAAATCGTGCTCAATTAAAAATGAAAACGCTTGTGAAACCGCATAAATAAAAACGCAGTTTCATATATTTCGATCAAAAATTTTTGGTTACCAAGATTATAGTCTTAAAAACTATAATCATATTTTTTTATTTAGTAACCATATTATAGATAAAAAGTGGATTAATATGACATCATCAGTAACTCTCACAATTCCTGAGTCAAGTTTAGTAGAAGCACATGAGGTGCAGAGCGATGCCGAAGCTGTGACACAACGTGATATGCAAAGGGCAGAAAATATCAAAGCAGTTTCGCCGCCTTTAGTCACTCATATTTATACAGCTGATCCTTCTGCGCATGTATTTAACGGTAAACTCTATATTTACCCATCGCATGATATAGAAACCAGTGAACCTATGAATGATGATGGTGATCACTTTGCGATGCGTGATTATCATGTTTTCTCTCTTGATCGCCCAAATGGAAAAATTAATGATCATGGTGTTGCTCTGGATATTGACAATGTACCTTGGGCATCAAAACAAATGTGGGCACCCGACGCTGCAGAGAAAGATGGGCAATATTATTTGTATTTTCCTGCCAGGGATCAATCAGGTATTTTTAGAATTGGTGTGGCTTCAGGAGACTGTCCAGAAGGTCCATTTACCGCTGAACCTGATTTTATTCAGGGTACATTCAGTATAGACCCGGCTGTTTATAATGATAATGGCGAATATTACTTATACTTTGGTGGTATTTGGGGCGGCCAATTACAACGTTGGCAATCCGGCAGCTACACTGAGGATATGTACCCAGCTGATAATGAAACGGCAATTAAGCCTAGAGTCGCTAAATTATCAACGGATATGATTTCACTCAGTGAAACAGTAAAAGAGATAGACATCTTAGATGAAAATGGTGAGCTATTAGTTGCGGGTGATACTGATAGAAGGTTTTTTGAAGGCCCTTGGGTGCACAAATTTAATAAGCAATACTATTTGTCTTACTCAACTGGTGATACACATAAAATTGTGTATGCAACGAGTGACTCACCCTACGGACCATTTAAATATCAAGGCGTTATTTTAAATCCTGTGTTAGGTTGGACAACCCATCATTCAATCACACAATACGATGGTAAATGGTATCTTTTTTACCATGATAGTTCTTTATCGGGTGGTCAAACCCATTTACGAAGTATAAAAATGACAGAATTAATCCATAATCCAGATGGCACAATTCAGACAATAGAACCTTACGAATAAATAAAATATGTTTTGCAGAGTGTTTCATTACAGCAGACAAATGCTTTAATGAAACGCCCTCAACGCGAGGTTAGTTTAGCGGTAATTTGTTAATTAACTTTAGTGCATCAAATGTCGCGTTATTGTTTGTTTGTCTCAAATATTGAGAATAACTAACCAAATCGATTTTATCCCATTGGGATGCTTTTAATTTTTGGAGTACAACACCAACATTTTTTAAGTCGACTAAGCCCAACTTGATCTTATCTTCTCTAAAATCCATTGAGTCTTTTTTTATGAGATCTTGATTTATCTGTATCATAGCAAGGTAGGGGAAAATAAAATGCCCACCAATACTGGCTGCTATTTTTTTGTTTTCGACTAGCTCAAGTGCATCTGTAATAAAATCGAAAGTAACAAGTACAGTCTTTTCTTCATCTATCATTACCTTATTAGTAACGGCTATCGCTAATTCACTACCTGCAGTCCAATAAATAGAGGTTTCAGCTTGCTTTAATGAGTTAAGTGAGAGTTGTTGCTCTGTCCGGCTTACTTCCCAATGCGTTTTTGCAAGTGACTTTATCTCACATTCAGGGTCAAGATTAACTATATTTTTCAATCCTAACTCTCGAGCCTGAGTTACATTATCCCAAGACCCTGACAATGCAATAATATTGCAGTTTACATCAAGCTTTTTAGCCCGGTTAATTGCATATTGAGTGATACTTTCACTGGCTTCTATATTGTCGTAATAAATATTTTGTCGCCAATTTGGATAGGATTTACGAATGGATTCAAGTGAATTTAACCCAAGTTCTTTAGGTTCTGCTTCAAAGCTAATATAGCGAATGTTTTTGCTTTCAAGTAAATCGAACAACTTTTTCGTGTTACCGCCAAGCGGCCTAACAATCGCGTAATCAAATTGGGTTAAGTTAACTGCCTTGTTCACATTCTCGATATAATTAAATCTATCGTATCCTGCTAAAATTATACTGAGATCGATTTCAAATTGTTTCGCAGACTCTTTAGCTATGGGGATTGTTGAATCCCAAAAAACTTGAGACTCAGCGGCTGGAATAAAATAAGCGACTTTAACCTTTTCCGCGAGCGCGAATAAACTGGTAAATGGTAAAATAATTACGATTAAAGCTTTACACAAAGAGTACATAGGCATGGTGTTCTGTTAACGATTAAATTAACTGTAGCATATACGCCCATATACATCTAAGCACATAAGTTAATATTCAAAGCTAAAGCCAAATTCCCTTAATTTTTCATAGACATTAATATCAAACCTATATAAAGAGGCTGCACGATGCGCAACGCCTTTTTGTTTTTCTTTGCAATCAATCAGCAAATTCATTTTATTAATCTTACGTCTAAAATTCGGCTTATCTAGAGTCACCTCTAGCATAGCTTCGTATAGCTCTTGCAGTTGCAGCAAGGTGAATTTTTCAGGCAGTAAACTAAAACCTATCGGCTCATGTCTTACTTTGTATTTAAAATGTTCTAAGCAAGATTCAATAATATCTTTATGGTCAAAGATAAGCTCAGGTAAATTTCTAACATCAAACCACTGGATTTCGTGTGTGTTTTCACCACGTATGATTTGAGTCTCTTCTAATCTAACGAGTGCATAATAAGCGACAGTTACAATACGTCTAATAGGGTAACGATTTACATTACCAAAAGCTGAGAGCTGATCTAGATGAAAATCTTTAACGCCTGTTGTTGTATTAACAACACGATAAGCAGCGCTTTCTATATCTTCATCCCATTTGACCCAATGACCTATTAAGCCCCACTTACCTGCTGCTAAACCTTGATTATATTTAACTAATAAAATCTTAAGTCGACCTTCATCCATAGCAAAAATAAGACTATCGACTGATAGATTCGACATACAGTCTTTTGGTATTAATTCAGCATCATCCATTTCTGGGGCAAGCATTTTTGGTTCACCTGTCATTGCATTCTCTCAAATTAAACTTAGTACTCATCAAATATGGCTAAACAGATTCTAAATTCGCACGACAAAATTTATTAATAAATTCAGATTGTTTAGGCATGCGTTCAACAGACTCTTTGATGACCTTTTTTATATTGTCACAACGATGGCGTATTTCTTCAAGTGATAAATTATCAACTAACGGATGATATGCCTCGGGCGTAATGCCTTGACCTAACATAACAGCTAACCAACTGGATTGGTTAAATAATTCATCGTCTTGGCGAAATATACGACCAGTTTGGCTAAACAACTTTATCTTTTGTTCTAAATACGCTGGCACTTCCATATTTTTACAGTATCGCCAAAATTCTGTATCTTCTCTTTCAGTCACTTTGTAGTGAAGAATAATAAAATCTCGAATTCTTTCCACTTCTAACTTTGTCTGTGAGTTAAAAGTATCTATGACACTTTTTTCAAAGCTTTTATCCGGAAATAAACTCATTAAACGAGAAATGCTACTTTGAATTAAATGTATTGAGGTTGATTCTAATGGCTCAATAAAGCCACTCGATAACCCAATGGCAACACAATTTTTATTCCAATGTTTTCTTCGCGTACCTGTGGTGAATTTAACCACTCTAGGTTCGGTTAATACTTGGCCTTCAATATTGTCTAGTAAAGTCTGTTTCGCTTCGTCATCTGACATAAACCGACTTGAATATACATGGCCGTTGCCAGTTCTATGCTGTAAAGGGATACGCCATTGCCATCCTGCGCCATGCGCAGTCGAGCGCGTATAAGGTACGGGGTCAGCAACATTTTTACTAGGCGCTACAACTGCTCTATCACAAGGTAACCAATGTCCCCAATGTTCGTAACCTGTATTCAATGCCTCTTCAATTAACAGCCCTTTAAAGCCTGAACAATCAATGAATAACTCACCTTCTACTACTTGACCATCCGCTAATTCGACTGAATTAATAAAGCCTGATTTTGAATCGAGTTTTACTTCTTGCACTGTATTTTCAATACGAATAACACCATTTTTTTCGGCAAAATTTCTTAACCACTTTGCATATAAACCAGCATCAAAGTGAAAAGCATAAGCGATATTATTCAGTGGCGAATTAGGTACATTAATAGACCGCATCATTTTATGATTATAAGCAGCAACACAGTTAAAGGCATAATCCTCGATTGATCCTGCTTGATTAGTTTGATTGAGCTTGTTCCAATAATGATGAAAATCGACTCCTTCAAAATTTAAGCCTATGGTGCCAAATGGGTGCATATACTTATGGTTATTTTGCTTCCAATTAACAAACTCTATCCCGTGTTTAAAAGTCGCTTGAGTCGCTTTTACAAACTCATTTTCGTCAATACCCAGTAAAGCGTTAAATAACTGAATTTGCGGTATAGTCGCTTCACCAACACCGACTGTCGGTATGTCTGCCGATTCAATTAGGGTAATAGTGCAATTAGGTTTTTTAATCAATTTTGCCATTGCTGCAGCTGTCATCCAACCTGCCGTACCGCCGCCAACAATGACGATTTTTTCTATTGATTGATCTTGTGTCATATATACACCTAATTATTTGCTAGAGACAGATCAGTGTTTATTTTACTAAACACTGTATATATTTGATTTAAAGCCGTTAATAGCTTTTCAGAGTTTAAGTTTAGACTAAGGCTATCAGGATATTTTGGCCAAATACCTAAACTCAGCAAATAAGCCTGCCATATTTCATAGCCAACACAGTCAGTGTCATACTTGGGGTATTTACCCTGCTCCAAAAATAACTTGATCTTATGCAAAAAAGAATGTGGTAGATTTTGATTAGCTAAATTGTCTATCTGCTTGCTATGTATTAATAAAAGATGAAAATCTCTTAAGTGATTAGCTTCTTCAATACTAATTCGATTATATTCTTTTGCAATCGACTCAAAATCAGTATGACTTGGCAGCATATCTATTAAACGATTTAAATTAAGTTGAATTAAATCTATTTTGGAACATACAAAATTGTCTAATAATGGTTGGCAATTGTTTAATTTAACTACATTAGACTGCCAAGCGTATTTATAAAGCCCTGGCTTATAGATTAAACTTTCTTGATTTTGTTTAGTTATATTATCTAGATTTTCTAAACTTTGATCAGCTGAGTGTTTAGTTATCTGCTGTGTAGATTGGCTATTAGAGATTAGTCTAATAGTGTCCGGATTTACAACAACCTGAGCGATTAAGCATGGACTTTGAACTTTTGTCTGTACTTGAGACTGACCTTGAGATTGAGCTGGGTTTAAGTCGTTAATTTTATGATTATATGGTGTCAGTTCTTTCCAGGCTTCAAAATCACTTGCCTCTTCATTTTGAGTTAAACAATCAATCACCAAATCAGGCTTAAGCAATTTATTACTATCCAGCAATATACTTTTAATTTCACAACCTGCCTTGTCCAAACTACTAACCTTATTGTTATATTGAGTTAAACCAAGCTTGCAAGCTTTAGAAATAATATAATTTCGCAAGCTAAGTTCAGATACCTGCAAACCATAGTCATGGGTGCTTAATGGAGAATTTGGATTATTCGAGGGTAAAATATCTTGCCCATGACGAGCCAAATGGTTTGTTATGCAATAATTTTCTAGCTTTGTACTCTTTAGTCGTGAAAAATGTTTATCTTGATGCTTTATATAATTAAAGGCTTGAAAAAAACTAGCATTATCGAATTGAATGCCATATTGACCATATCCTAACAAAAATTTATTAGCAGTTGAGTCACTCGCATTATGACAAAACTCATAAGCAAAATGATAACTAGCTTTGTAGGCGTTAATCAAATCAGTCGTATCTAAGCCGATTAATTCATTAAATTTTCTTGTTTTAGGTGATAATGACAAAATTGAATCTTGCAGTGGTTCTTCATCTGTTATGAGTAACACTTCAAATATGCCTTTAAATTTATATGCGAGCGTATAAGCACTCAACCAAGCTGTACACGAGTTACCTAAAACCGCAATTTGATTCAGCTTTTTTATCGAATTCAATTTCGACTCCCATACAAACTTTTACTCGCTAATTTACTATTGCTAAGTCGATTTTCGTTGGCCAGAAAGTTTGTAAGAAAATCACTATGCTCAGGTAAAGAAAGACTCGCTTGTTTAATTAAATCTTTCATTTTCTCTAGCATTTGGATTAAATCGGCTTGATTCAAATTCGTTAATTTTGGACTGTAATTTTCAGGCAGCATACCTTGTCCAACAAGTACAGCAACCCAACTAGGCTCTAGAAACAACCCTTGGCCGTAATAAGGCACATGTGCATATTTTTTAAATAAGGTTAATTTTTCTTCAAGCGATTCTGGTATAGCCATGTTTTGCATATCTAACCAAAATTGACTATCTGACCTTTGATTGACATGGTAATGCATAATCAAAAAATCTCTTATTCTAAGATACTCGTTATCGACTAAACGGTTAAATTCATCAATATGAACTTGTAGCAGCCCATTATGGGGAAAGAACTCAATCAGCTTTTCTATTGAATCTTGAATTAAATAAATACTGGTTGATTCTAACGGTTCCAGAAAGCCTGATGATAAGCCAATGGCAACCACGTTTTTGTGCCAAGTTTGTTTTCGCTTTCCTGTTTTAAAATTTAGATGATTAAATGTGCTAATTGGCTTTGATTCTAACCCAGCTAAAACCTCATCTTCAGCTTGTCCTTTATTCATGTACTGACTGCAATAAACTAAACCATTTCCTACTCTAGTTTGTAGCGGGATTTTCCACTGCCAACCAGCGGTTTTAGCTGTTGCTGTTGAATAAGGTAATAACTCGTCTGTTTTTTCTGATGCTATGGCCACCGCACTATCACAAGGTAACCAGTGTTGCCAATTATCAAATTCTACGTTTAAAGCTTGGTTTATTAATAAACCTCTAAAGCCAGAACAGTCAATAAATAAGTCGCCTGTAATCGATTCTCCTGACTGCAATATCAACTGGAAAACATCGCCTTGATTGTTCAGCTCAACTTTTTCTATCTCGCCTGCTATACGCTTTACACCATTCTCTATCGAGAAATCAGTTAGGAATTTTGCATATAAACCTGCGTCTAAATGATAAGCATACGAATAGGAAGATAGAACCGAGTTTGGGTTGGATTCAGGGAATTTAAACTTATTATTTTGCGCAACTTGAACGCCAACTGAAAAATCAGAAATATCAGAGTTGAGTCCAGCTTGAGTTGCTTTTAGCCAAGCATGAATAAAATTGGCACCTTGAATAGACTGGCCAAAGTCTCCAAACGGGTGGATGTAATCTTGGTTTAAATTTTTCCAATTTTTAAGTTTGATCCCTAGCTTAAAAGTTGCTGAAGTTGCCTGCATAAACTCTTTTTCATCTATACCCAGTAACTGATTAAAATATCTCAAATGCGGTAATGTCGCTTCACCAACGCCAACAGTCCCAATTTTATCTGACTCAATCAGAGTAACTTGAAAACCATGAGGCATTACTAATTTAGATAAAGCCGCTGCTGTCATCCAACCAGCTGTACCACCACCCACAATGACAATATTTTTAACTAAGTGCATATGAAAAAGATCTTAAAAAATTAAGGCGCATTAATACATAATGCGCCTTAGGGTTAGTTAAAATTTAGCCTGTAATACAACAGAGTAACGTCTGTCATTTAAGAACCAAGAACGCCCATAGCGAGTACCGGCTTCATCTACCTGCATACTCGTTTTTGTGATCGTATTCAGTAAATTAACACCTTGTATACCAATCTTGATTTGATCGGTTAAATTATAAAACATAGAGGCATCTAGGTAACCGGCCGCTTCACCATAAACAGGTCTATGTGGTGCAATAACATCGCGCGCAGTAATCATGTAAGACGAACGCCAGTTATAAGCTAATCGAGCTGAGAAATCATTTTTCTCATACATAGTGACAAAATTCGCAGTATGCTTAGATTGTCCAGCCAAAGGCAACTCATCAAAAGCTAATTGAGTCGGTCCATCTTTTGGTTTACCTTCAGGATCGGTCGTAAACAAGTTTGAATTGGGCACGCCTGAAGCCTCTATATAACTATAGTTTGCTTGTATGCCTAAACCATCAAAAGGTGCAGGTAAAAAGCGATAAAACTGCTGATAAGCAAGCTCTAAACCTTTCATTTTACCTTCATCCGTATTGACAGGCTTTTGTATAGTAACTGTGTTGGTAACGCCATTATTGGTAAAGGTTTCGTCAACACCACCCGTTACCCAAAAGTCTTTTAAATCTTTATAAAAAAGCGTCCCGGTTAATGAACTATCTTCGCCGAAATACCATTCTAATGAAAAATCATATTGGATTGATTGCATAGGTTTAAGCTGAGCATTACCAGAATTACCTGTCCAACGAATTACATCAGCACTCACAATTTTAGAATCTTCACCATCACCTTCACGTACTACTGCAGGTCTTAGATCATCTGATAGTGAAACAAAACTTTTCATATCACCTGTATTTGGATATGCAATGGCTTTTGATGCCGCAAAACGGGCAATTAAATCATCATCTAATTCGAATTTAAGATTCAAACTCGGTAAGAAATAACTATCAGATGTTGAAGCTGAAATCGGTGCTACACCATCATTTGCAAAATCTAAATCATCTTGAGGCAAGTGATAGTTAACCTGATTTTCAAACGCTGCTTGCGCTTCTTCTGCTGTTACACCATCAATTTGAAATGACTCTAATGGTTTAACTTCTAGGTAAGGAAATGAGATGTAACCACTAGTCTCTCGCTCAAGTTTCACATAACGACCACCAAAATTACCAGTAAAAGGAATTGGACTATCATCATAAGCAAAGTCGAAACGTACATAAGCCGCTTTATTCGTTTCTACAAAGTCATTGATTTCGTTTGGCCTAAAGTGGCTATCAAATTCTTCATATACAGGGTTGCCATTGCTATCTACACCTAATTGATTTCTAGGTCTATCAGCCGCAGGTTCCCAGTCACTCGCAACAGGCGCTAACCTAGTGCCCCAGTTTTGATAATCATTCACTATCTCAAATGAAGGATGAATCGTTGTACCATCTCCAGGAATACTGACATGGCCACCACCAAAATGATCATCCCAACTAACATTTTCAACATCATTAACTAAGTCAGCACTGGCGGGGATATCCATCCAAGCAGCAGCATAGCCATCACCATTATGATCGGCAGAGTGTAAAGCACCTAAAGTTTGCCAATTGTATTCAGTAAATTTAACCGTTTGCTCACGCTCGGCATACCTCACACCCGCTTTTATCGAAGTAATAAAGCCAGAATCTGTTACGTATTTAGTATCCCATTGAAACGCACTTTCCTCACCTTCACTTCTTTCATAGTGGTCCATTGCTGAGCGCCAATGATAAGATGATTTATCTTGTAGAAATGCTTCATTCCCTTCACGGCCGTTGCCACCAGCATGGCCATTCCAAGGTTCACCAAATCTGATTTTTGGCGCATCACCTGAAAGATCTAAGAACTGATTAGCAAAAAAGCTTAAGTATAAAGTTGCATCATCATCTTTTGTTTCTGCATCGACAAATTGGATATCAAGCTCATGGGACCAAGTATCATTTGGCCTAAATTTGAAATTAAGCGAAGCATCTTCTACCAGTGTCGATTGTTGTTTACGACGAGTCGTGGTTTGAAAAACATTACCAAATTGTGGCACAGGATTACCTGACCAGTCAGCAGCTTGAGGCACACGCTCAGCATCATTACCGTTAGAACGCCAACCACCAAGTGCTACATGTGTTATGTATCCTGATTGGAAAACACCATTTTGGTCATAATCATAACTAGGGTAACCGTCTAACGGATAGGATTCGTCTCGAATTGTAACCCCATCGTCTTCCCACATATTGGTTTGAAAGCTTATGGTTCTTTCATTCCATCCTAAGCTAGCGTCCGAGCGCAAGAACTGTGCTGTGACTAACATAGTGCGATCGTTATTTTCCCACTGTGCGGCTAAACCTAAACCATCACGTTGTCGATCTTGAATCTGGGTATTCATGTTACCCCCATTAGGGGCATAAACGGTTTGACCTTCAACTAAGTCCGTTCTTTCTAATACGATTTCTGATTGAAGTCCATCTGATCTGCTAGTTAAATCTGATTGAGCTAAATTGACTAAAAAACCGAATTCACCAATATCAGTTTGCCAGCGGTCACTAAACATAGCTGACAAACTTGGTGACCACTCTTCGGCCATATCTGTATAGGTATAATCAGCAGAAATTGCGACAACTCTGTCCGCTTGATCAAAAGGTAAACGCGTATTTAAATTTACCGTGCCACCTATACCGCCTTCGATCATATCAGCTGATTGGTTTTTATAAACTTTAACCGAACCCATTAATTCAGGTGGCACATCTTGAAAGCTTAAACCCCGATTTGAGTTAGCACTAAAAGTATCTCTACCGTTAAATTCACTTCTTGTTTGAGTCATACCACGAATAACAGCACCACTCCCTTCTATCCCAAAATGGTCAGGGTCATTTGCTGCCGCAAAACGCTCAATTGAGACACCCGGAACACGAGACATTGCTTCTAATACACTTCTATCTGGTAAAGCACCTATATCTTCTGCTGATATCGCATCAACAAATGTAGATGACTCGCGCTTAATATCTTGTGCTTTCATTAAGCTTCCGCGTAAACCTTTAACTGATATTACTTCAACTTCTTCGTCTGTTTGTTCTGCAGTAAAAGCAGGAGTGCTTAAACCTAAAATCGTTAGTGCGAGCAAACTCTTTTTGAAAACAGGTGCCGTTGTTTTTACATTCTGTGGCATTTTAAACCCCATGTATCTTCTAGTTAATTAAATTTATTATTTACATAGATTCTAGTTTTACCCAAAAACCTGTTTACAATATTAAAACAATTAATATTTATAGTCAAACTGACCATTAAGTTATTTTTTAAGATAATAGATAGAATTTAGTCCATAAAGCTAGAATTTCAAATTTATATATTTTTATCCTGAACGAAAAACCATCCTAACATTTCATTTATTAAGTTTAAAATCAGATAGTTAACTTTAATTTTTATTTTTTTAATTGTTCTTGCTTTAGATATTAGTAGATAAAACTTTAAATACGAACCTTAATGTCAAAGATACATTAATGTTGGCGTAAATTGAAAAATATTATATTTAACCTTACTCGAGATTAGAGGTTAACTAACTCAATCAGGTTATTTACTATAGTTTATCTGTTACAGATGAAAGCAAGATAAAGTGAGTAATTGCCACCTTATCTTGATAGTTTTGATGTGAACGACTGAGTAAATTTATTTAGCCGTAGCAGCCCAATAAATACCACCGAATAAATGATCTAGAAAATAAGAGTTACGATAGACAGCTGAGGTATGCCCTAATGCGGTGTAAAAGGATCTACCACCATCATAATATTGGTACCAAGCAATTGGATGAAAATTTCCCATTCCATGGCCAATAACATCGCCCATGTTAGCTCTAGGCTCGTAGCTCGTCTCATCAACAGCTAATAAATAATTTAACTTATTAGATAACTCAGGTCCAAACTCATACCATTCATCTGTCCATAATTGATTTTTGGGAAACCAAGATAAACCCGGAAAGTCATGATTGACTAAGTCCAATTTAGCGGTTTGAATTTCAGGGTGAACAATAAAGCGCCGGCCAACCAGTTTAGTGTACCAAGTCCAATTGTGTTCAGTATCTGATGCACTATGAATACCCACAAATCCCTTACCTCTTTGAATAAATTGCTTAAAGGCCTGCTTTTGAGTATGGTTAAAAACATCCCCACTGGTAGATAAAAAAACGATTGCATCAAATCGATTTAAATTTTCTTCGTTAAACTGGTTTGGGTCTTCATGCCACTCAAGATCAAAATGATGCTTTTCAGCTAGCTTTTTAATTGCCGTTACGCCGTCTAAAATAGATTCATGATGCCAAGCATTCGTTTTAGTAAATAACATCACATTAAATTGTTTGGCCATTAGCTCCCCCATGAAAGTTAAATTGATAAATATAGCTAATACTAATTTCATAAATTCTCTTTAACAGCTTGTCTTTGAAGCCAATAGATTTTGATTCAATTCGGTATAAGAGAAGTACTCAAAATCAGCATAATGGTTTGAATGAGATAGATCTTGGCAACAAATTCCGATAAAAGCACCGGTAAAAGCAGCTTTATAAGCATTGCTATTTGAACAAACATAATCGTCAGAGAGAATCGACATATTCAATACATGTGGCATATTAATCCAATCAACTGCATCCAATGAATAAGCATAAACTAGTTCAGTGCCAACCACTTCACACCTAAGGTAAACGAAGACATTATCTGGTAATTCAATAGCTTGTGTAGGGTACTGAGTTAAAACTCTATTATTATAAGTTAAACAAACGAGTTCACGCTTGCCATCTTCTCTACCTTGAATCGCTAAATAGTGCCAATGAGTCGTGTTGTAATAACATACCAAACCTGCACTTTGCTGATAGCACGTTGGGGTAAAATCTATTTTAGTTTGCGCGAAAAATTCATGGTTTTGCACCCTTCTTGCTAACAAGCTTTGCTCGAAAGTTGAAGCCAAAGAGTCGCGCCCATAAAGTCGTAACCAATTATCACGCGCCTTTAAATCAGCCCATTGACTAGTGATGGGTTGGCGCAGCGAACTTAAATTAATGTCTAGGTTTTGGTTATCAAAATTGTCACACCAATCAATTGGCTGATATTTAGTCTCTACTGTGCCAATCTGTGGGATTACTTCACGCGCCAATTTATTGTTTGATTTAAGATGCAGCCAAGCATCATCTCCCCAATAAACTTGCTCAATAGCGGTTTCTCTTCCTAAAACACATCTTCTATTTTCACCTACTGGTCGACTAGTTAAAAATACCATGTACCAGTTACCATCTGCACCTTGGCAGATATCAGCATGTCCTGTTTTTTGCAATAAATTTTCAGTGTTAGCTTTTGCGGTTAAAATTGGATTATTCGGGTGAAATTCGTATGGGCCTGTTAATGACTTGGATCTCGCTATACTCACAGCATGATCATAACTAGTCCCACCTTCAGCTAGGATTAAATAATAAAACTCTCCTCTTTTGTATAAATGAGGACCTTCTGATAATCCAAGCTCTGAGCCCTTTGTAATTAGCACTTCATCACCAATTAGCGATTGACGTTCTGGGCAATATTCCTGCAGCACTATTCCGCCAAACAATTTATTATTGCGATGATCAACTTTCATATTAACCAGCCATTTTTTGTCATCGTCATGAAATAACGAAGGGTCAAACCCTGAATGGTTAAGCTTTATTGGGCTTGACCAAGGGCCTGTTATATCAGAAGCTGTGATTAAATAGTTTGTTAAATCTTTCCAAGGACCATCAAAACTTTTTACTATGGTATAAACCAAATAATAAATACCATTAGAATATGACAAACAAGGTGCCCAAACCCCACAAGAATCAGGAATTCCTTTTAAATCGAGTAGCTGGTTATTATTTAGTGGATGGGTAATAAGATGCCAATTCACTAAGTCTGTCGAATGATGAATTTGAACACCTGGAAACCATTCAAAAGTAGAAGTCGCGATATAATAATTTTCATCAACACATATAATCGAAGGGTCTGGATTAAACCCTCTCAAAATAGGATTACTCAGCATGCTCTATTGCCTATAATTTATATTCATCTAAATCTATGTTAGGGATTATACCACCAGAAACAATCTAATTGTCAAATAGACAATTAGATTGTTGTTAACAGGTCAATTAATATATCATTCAGTTGGAAGGGGCTTTAATTTAAGCGGTAAAGTAAAAATAAAGGTTAGTCCGTGGCCTAGTTTGCTGTTTGTTTTAACTTTACCTTGCAGTGTTTGAGTAACTAAATTAAAGATGATGTTTAAGCCTAAACCTGAACCACCTTTGTTACGCAAAGTGGTATAAAAAGGCGCAAAGATTTTATCTAAGTCTTCTTCATTTACACCTTTTCCTGAGTCTTTATAAGTAAAAATGAGTTTTTCACCTTCAACGGTAAAATCTATTGTTATGCTGCCTGAATCATTTTGACTAAATCCATGACGTAAAGAATTAATCACCATGTTTGAAATGATTTGGGCATACGCGCCTGGGTAGCTATCCAACTGCAAACTATCATCGCCATTAATTTCGATCAACAAGTTATATTTCTTAGTTTCAGGTTGAAGGCTATGTAAAATTTCTTCAATATATTCTTTTAGCTTGAATCTGCGTAACTGCTCACTTGTGGAGTCAACCGCTATTTCCTTAAAATGTTGTATTAAAGATGAAGCCCTTTGGATATTATTTAAAATAATACTGAAACCTTCATCGACTTTACTGAAATAAGCTTCAAGAGACTTTCTGGTCATTTTGTTATCTTTATAAGCTTTCTCCATTACAACCAAATCACTTTGTAAACAGGTACCTGCCGTTAAACATATCCCTAATGGCGTGTTTATTTCATGTGCAACACCTGCAACTAATTGCCCTAACAATGACATTTTTTCAGTTTCTATTATATGTTGCTGGGCTAGAGTTAATTGCTCCATTGCTTCTGATAATTCATTATTAGCTGTAATTAACTCTTGTGTTCTTTCATGAACTCTTCGCTCTAAATTCTCATGCTCAAGTTCAATTTTTCCGGCCATAGTAGCCAATAGAGTTATAATTTGCTCAATTTCGGAGAAATAAGCTTTTGGTGACTTAGGTTTATCCTCACCAGAAAAGTATGCTTGAACTAAATCTTGTAACTGCTTCAATGGTTTTAAAAAAATTAAAGCGATCCCCCAAGCAATGACCATAAAAACAGCGAGAAAAATGCCAGTTAGTGATAAAAAGCCTTGAGTTAACTCTGTCACCGGTTGAAACACTAACTCTCTTTTGAAATCAAATGCCAACACAAGCTCACTTGGGTATTCTGGAATTTCTAACTGACCAATCAAAGTTAAAGCATCGTCGGTTATGACTTGTTGATTAGTCAGTATTGCTTGGTTATTAATACTGGCATTTGCTAAATAGGCTTCGTTTTGAGAAAACTTAATCTCACTGAGTAAGTTCTCCATCGGTAATAAGGCGATTAAAAGCCCAGTGAATTCGGCAAATTCATCCGCTTTGGCAAGATCACTCAAAAATAAAGGGGCAACAAATACGATTAAATGATCACTTTGGTATTGCTTTGGCGCCAGATTCTTTTCACCTAGGTCTTTAACCAAACTAGGTGATTCTAGAATATGGGTTTGAGTTCGAGCTTGGTACCCTTGCTGATATAGAGCAGAAAAATAAGGGAACAGTGACTCTATTTCAAGTAGTTCAGCATAGAGTGGTGTTGCTGTGACAGTCCAATTATCTTGATCGACTAAGACCATGGCACTAATCATATCTTGTTCATCTAATATGACGGATAATTTTTCTCTCGCTTTGTTACTAAAGGTACCTGTCATCGCAGCTAAACTAATCAAATTATCTTTCGCGGCTTGCTGAAATTTAGTATGGAAAGAAGATAACTTAAAGTTAATTAATTGCGTCACGTTGGTTGTTTCAACATTTAGCTTAGCTAATCTCTCTTTACCTTGTATTTCACTAAACTCACCAACCAGATAAAAGCTAACAACCAAGGCTGGCACGACAGATAATAAAAATAATGCCAGAATCAATGAAGCTCTTAAACTTGCTAAAGGGTTAGTTATCATTTTTTGCCTTAGCAGTGATCTTACGTTTTTCATACTGAGCTTTTTTATTCATATATTTAGCTGCATTTTCCGCACTTAATTCTCCAGTTATATATAATTCTAAGCCTTTTTCAATACTGTCCCAAACTGAAGCCATCTCTGAAGAGGATGGCATAGGTTTACTCATTTTAAGTTGCTGTATGAACCATTTGAAGTTGTTCCCCCCATTTTCAACTAAGTCTTGCATCGCCTCTGAATGTGTCGGCATGGATTGAGTTTCATGGTATACCCTTTTAGCAACTGCTTTTGATTGGACATACTCAGAAAATTTAATTAAAGCATCACGCTTATTAGAAGTTAATGACTGGTTAGGAAAAACAAGTAACAAAGCTGATTTCATTGAAACTATAGGTTTACCACTAATAGAAGGTAGCAGAGCAACCCCGAGATCATCACCTAACTCTTGATATATACGGCTATATTCCCAATCACCGTTTATTGCGTATGCATATTCACCGGTTAAAAATGCCTCACGAGCACAGATATAACCACAGTTAATATCAAAAACTCGATTGTCAGTATTTTTCTTAAAAAATTCTAAAGTTTTAATCATTTCGGGAGTATCTAAACTTAGATTATTACTTATCGCAAATTTAGGGTCAAAAGCGTTGAGAAAGCTAACAAATCCATAAGCAGAATAATAATCAAAAGCCAAAAATTTATATTGCTTATCAAGCATCTTTGACTGTTCTGTTAATTCCTGCCACGAAGCAGCAGGCTTTTCTACAATTCGTTTATTGTAATAAAGTACTAAGTGGTTACCATGCGTTAGTGGGATCCCGTAAGGAACCCCATTTTGGTAAACAAAAAAATCTAGTTCAGGTAACAATGAATCTGAAAGTAAGCTAGAAGGGACTGAAGATAATTTAAAAATATTTTTAATACCTAAATTATCAGACTGGAAAAGCACCATTTCAGGTGCTTTATTAGAAAATACAGCTTGAGATAGTGACGGATTTAAACTTTTCCATGGAATAATTGAAATTTGAATTTTAATATCTGGGTGTTGCTGCGAAAAATCATCTGCTATGGCTTGCCAAAATGATTTGGTGTAGCCTTGGCTATGCCATAATCTAAGCTCGGTTTTTGCCCATAAGTTGAAACTCGTTACACACAATACAATATATAAAAGCCAGCTTTTAAATTTCATTAACTATCTTCCAGAAATGCCAGAATAGATAATCAAGCACATAAAAACTACGAACATATGTGCCAATACCAAGTACATAGCTAAGTATAGATTAATATTAAGCATTCGCTGCTTTGCTCAATATAAAAAATATACTAAAAAGCTAAGCTTCAAGCCTAAATATCAAACTTGAAATTGACGTATGTTACTAAGTTACTTCCGGCAATATATCGCCATCGAGTTTGCGTCGAGAATTAGCTTTCCCTAAAACCGTTAGTGTCACCACAAATGTCAACATAATAGCTATGATAGTCGCAAGCTCAATTTGGATACCTGCACCAAGCTCTTTAGAGGAAAAGACAAAGGTGAAAACGACTGTTGTCATAAACATTGCTGGTACAGTGCATATCCAATGAAATTTACGATGAATAAACAGATAAGATGCAGCAGTCCATAACATAATGACAGCTGTAGCTTGGTTAGCTAAACCAAAATAGCGCCATACGAGACCAAAATCGATTTGGGTTAGAACCCCACCTAAGATAAATAATGGAATAGCCAAAATCAGTCTATGATTTAATTTGATTTGTGGCATTTTAAATAACTCGGATAAAATTAAACGCGCTGAACGAAAAGCAGTATCGCCAGAAGTAATAGGCAGAATTATTACGCCCAAAACAGCTGCAAACCCACCTATAACACCTAGTAATTCAGTAGAAGCCGAATAAACTAAGTTGGCAGGATTGCCCGCCATGCCTTGGTTTAGTTGCTCAATACCGCCAAAGAAAGATAAAGCAATGGCACACCATATTAAAGCAATGACACCCTCACCTATCATGGCACCATAAAAAACAAAGCGACCATTCCTTTCGTTTTGTACACATCTAGCCATTAGTGGAGATTGTGTCGCATGAAACCCAGAAACGGCTCCACACGCAATCGTAATAAATAAAGCAGGCCACAGTGGCATATCATTAGGGTTCAAATTAGTGAAAAAATCTGAAACTTGGGTATTTGGTAGTAAGGTATGCTCTGAAGATAATACAATGGCAATGGTTAACCCGACAGACATGAAGAGTAACAGTGCACCAAATATTGGATATAACTTTCCAATAATTTTATTTATGGGTAATACGGTAGCGATTAAGTAGTAAATAAATATCGCAATCAAAAAGTAAATGGCATTAATACTGGTTAATTTTTCAAGCAAATTAGCAGGCGCAGATATAAATACAACCCCCACTAGCAGTAACAATATAGTCGCAAATATATTAGTTAAGTGCTTCATACTTAAGCCTAAATATTTACCCGCTAAGTTTGGAATTGAGTTACCGCCATTTCGGATAGACAACATACCTGAAAAATAATCATGTACTGCACCAGCGAATATACAACCAAATACAATCCAAAGCATAGCGGCTGGACCATATAAAGCGCCTAAAATAGGACCAAATATAGGCCCTATTCCAGATATATTTAAAAGTTGAATGAGGTAGATTTTAAACTTTGACATGGGGACAAAATCAATACCATCATTTTGGCTAATAGCAGGTGTATCACGCTTGGTATTTATACCAAAAATTGACTCAACTGATTTGCCATAAATAAAATAACCTAGAATAAGCAAACCTACACAAATAAAAAAATACAGCACCCTTAACTCCTAATTTCAAAACAAGATAATATATAAATGTTTTAAAACCTGAATTTGACACTTATTTGGGTATGAATCTCAATATTATATGACCATGAAATATATCTGGTACTTTAATTAAACAGCAAGAATCCAAATTCATGACTCAATAAAATTCATGTTTCATTTGGGTAATGAAACATGAATCACTTATGCTTATTTTTCAGCACTAAGCTCAAATGCTCAGTAATTGAAGTCGTAATATCTGACTGTACTGAGAACATGTTTTCTAAATTTAAATCTCTGGTATAGCTTTCTGCCCACACGTGCTCATTACTATTTACTTCAATCAGTTGAATACTGATTTTTACTTGATCACTAGCGCGTTGCATTGAACCGATTAATAAGTGGCTTGCATTTAATTCAGAGCCGATTTTGTCGCTGTTTTTATTTTGCTGTAAATAAACGCCAACAGATAAATGTGAGATAATTTTTATATCTGATATTTTGGATAATTTAGCGGTTAATTCGCCACAAAAACCTTCTATAAAAATGTTATCGTTTTCAACTTCACTGACAACTCTAAAAGGGATAACTGCGATTGTCTGCTGACTTGATATATTATCTAAATTTGATTGTATAAGTGGCTGTTTCTGAATTTGCGATAAGAAGTAACCCCCTCCAATACAGACAGTTACTAAGCATATAATAAAGCTTGGCACTAAAAATCGATTAGTTGACTGTTTTAGCTTAGACTCACCTTCTCGTTCTGCTGCATCATTTGAGATATCATTACTTGAACATGGCGTCAATTGGGCAACAAACTGATACCCTCTTCCTCGTATCGTTTTAATAACAGCTTGTTTGACACCATCATCACCAAGCAAAGTTCTGGCACTATTAATGTGATTACTTAAGGTGGCATCTGAAACGACTCGTCCTAACCAAATTTTTTCGAATAATTCATCCCTTGTAACCACTTTATCGCGATTATTAATTAGGTAAACGATCAAGTTAAATACTTGAGGTTCAATCGGTACATTAAGACCCGAATTTTTTAGACAAAAATTGTCAGTATCTAACTCATAAGTATTAAATTGATAGATCATTTAATCAGCCATGCTCAGTTATCTTTAAATAAGGGAAATAAAAGCTCGCTAATAATACCTCAGCCAAGATACTTTGTTAACATTTAACCTTACGACTCAACAAGTTTAATCCTTGGTTAAATATCATTCAATTAGCATGGAAACAAACTAGATTATCTAAATATTAGATAATCATTAACTAAAAATTAGTTCATAATTACCAAAATGAACCACCAACATAATAATATTCGTCTACTGTGCTGAAAATAAAAAATCACAATATATTCAGGCAATTAGACTATATCCGGAGTTACTATGTTGTATCGTTACTATTCATCAATTACATTTTTCATTTTATTATTAACCCTATTACCCAGTAGTATTCGGGCAAGTACTGAATATCAATTAAGTCACCAAACCATTGCGCCTACAATTGATGGTGTAATAGACGAACCCCAGTGGCAACAAGCCACAACAATGTCACTTGATTATGATGATGTACCAGGCAAAGGTGCACCAGCACCAGTTAAAACAATTGCATATTTATACGAAGATGGTAAAAGTTTGCATGTTGCACTACATGCATTCACACCGAACCCAGAACAAATTAGAGCTCATTTATCTGATCGCGATCAAGCTAGAGCGGATGATTTACTTGGGATAGTCATAGACACTTTTAATGACGAACGCAACGGTTACGAATTTTTCGTCAATCCGCTAGGTGTTCAAATTGATGCCCGCATGACAGACAAACGCGGTTGGAAAACCAACGACAGTTGGAATGCCAGTTGGCAAAGTGCAGCAACAATGACCCCTGACGGTTGGCGCGCTGAACTGAGTATCCCATTAAGTATCCTACGTTTCGCGAACACAAAAGAACAACAAACTTGGGGTATCGCAGTTTATCGTTCCCATCAAGGTAAATCACAACGATGGCTTACTAATTTTAAACGTGACAACAAGCAAAATTGTAACTTATGTCAATTTTCTAAAATAACTGGATTTCGTAACGTTAAACAAAGCAATAACCTACAGGTTATCCCGGGTGTCACATATAGCCAAAAAAGGCACAGACTAAATTCGAGTGAAGCATGGGTAGAAGAAAAAGAGCTGGCCGCAAGTGTTAACATTAGTTGGGCACCTAATGAAAATAGCACACTTAATGCCACCATTAATCCTGATTTTTCTCAAGTTGAAGCAGACACAGCCCAACTCGACATTAATAGCCCGCACGCGTTATCTGTCGCAGAAAAACGAACTTTCTTCCTTGAGGGTACCGAATATCTAACAACTGATTTATTAAACTTGGTTCATACCCGTAGCATAGTTGCACCAGAATACGGGCTTAAGTACAGTGGTAAAAGCGGCTCACAAAGCTATGGTGTTTTAATCGCAAATGATCAAGAAACGCGGTTTGTACTCCCTAATAATCAAAGTTCTAGCATTACTGAATTATCAACTAGTTCGCCAAGTGACTTATTAATTGCTAGATATAATCAAGACTTAGGTGAAAAAACAAGTATAGGTGCGTTATATACTCAGCGTAGTAATACAAAATACAGAAATTCTTTGATTTCAATAGATGGGAAACTTGCATTAACTGGATCTGATTTATTGCATTTTCAATGGGCACACAGTGATAGCAAAAACCCCTTCGACATACAAAGCGCACACGACCTAACGCAAAACCAAAAAGGTAATGCTTTATCATTAAATTATAATCGTGATTTATATAGATACACATTAGGAGCAGCTTATGAAAATATAGGGCAAGGCTTTAGGGCTGATTTAGGTTTCATAACCGAAGCTGATTATATCCGAAAAAAATTAAATGGTAGCCTTAAGTTTTATGGCGAAAACAATTCTTGGTTTAAGCGTGGTTCAACTTCTGCAAACTATCATCATAAAGCAGATCGCCAAGGGCAATTACTCTCAGAAAAAATGTCATTATCCGCCAATATGGAAGGTATCTACCATGCTTCTGCTACGCTAACTTTAGATGACGAAACTCGATTATTTAAAGATAGATTTGATGATTCTGAAACTTACTTTAAATTAAATCAAATCCATCTAGATTCAAAATTCCAGCCCATTTCGAGCGTAAAACTAAATTTTATCGCAACTAGAGGTGATGCTATTGATTATCAAAATGGTCAATTGGGTGCATTTAAACGATTTAAATCAGAAGCCAATTTATACCTTGGACAAAGACTCAATATCAAATTTTCTCATGAGTATCGTTCAATAGACTCAGATAAAACTCAACATGTTATTGATGGTCAATTACAACAGTTTGACGCAGGTAATATTTTTCAAGCTAAACAGAATGACTTGCGTATAAGCTACCAGTTTAACACTAAAGCTCAGCTAAAACTGATTAGTCAGTATACCCACATTAAACGCAATACTGAGCTACATCGTGCTAATCGCGATAATAACCCTAGTAATGACATCGCTGCATTAACCAGAAATATCAATAATCAGATCGTTTTTTCTTATAAACTCAATGCGGATAGTTTGTTTTATTTGGGCTACTCGGATCAAGGTGCCCACAACCCAGAGCTAGGGCATTTAGAAACGCGTGAGCGTAGAATATTTTCAAAATTCAGTTACGCTTGGCGCAATTAAGTTAAATTTGGAGTGCTTGGTTAAATTCGCTAGTCGTTTACTAGCGAATTTGCTTTGTTAGAAGAAATGTCCCTAGAACAACCGTTTAAGCCTAAACATTTTAAAAGCTAGCAAACTGCTTATCCCAATTCATCTGATTAAATTTTCCCACCACAGCCACAGATTAAAATAATCAAAAAGGTTATCTTGACCCTTCCAAGACAAGGATTGATAAAATTTCATTTAGAAGTGATTATACGATATGATTTATATTCTAAATTAAAGATTCACCATACAGATTAGTTAAAAGCTTTACTGTCAGCTTAACTAGCTAATACAAACTAGCTTATAATTGATCTGTATCTAAATGGTTTTTTTATGAATAAAAAATTATCTATCGCTCACACTAACCAGTCAAGAAAAGTGATCAAAGTTCATAATGACGATAATGTTGTTGTGGCTATCGCCCCTTTAACTAAAGGTAGCCTACTCGATCCTTGCTATGGCTCAGTGTTACTACAAGAAGACATTCCTGCGGGTCATAAAATCAGTTTAAATCAACTTAAAGCAGGTGATGTCATTGTTAAATATGGCTTTGCCATAGGTGAAGTCAGTTGTGATATTTCCCCTGGTCAACACGTCCATAGCCATAATTTAAAAACCAAATTAAATGGATCTGAAACCTACCAATTTAAACATGAGAACAAATTTGAACCTAAGCAGCAAGAAGTCCCCCACTTTTTAGGCTACTTACGTAAAAATGGATCGGTCGGCATTCGAAATGAAGTTTGGGTGATTAATACCGTAGGCTGTGTTAACCAATCCGCTAAACGCATAATAGATATATGCAAACATAAATTTGCAGGTAAGGCAGATGATTTTTTAGCCATTACTCACCCTTACGGCTGTTCTCAACTAGGAGATGATTTAAGCAATACTAAAAATTTACTTTCTAGCTTGATCCAACATTCAAATGCTGGCGGTGTTTTAGTAATAGGTTTGGGCTGTGAAAATAACCAATTAACACAATTAATTGCAGATATTACTGGTCTTGATGAATCCAGAGTTTATTATTTTAATTCACAAGAAGTAGACAATGAAATTGAGTCTGGTGTTGAATGTATCGAATTATTACTAAAAGAGATGCAACAAGATACTAGAAGCAAACAATCGGTAACAAAGTTAACTTTGGGTATGAAATGTGGCGGTTCTGATGGCTTTAGTGGCTTAAGCGCTAATTCAATTGTTGGTCGTATTACGGATAAGTTAACTCGATATGGTGGCAGAGTCATCTTAACCGAAACACCAGAAATGTTTGGTGCAGAACAAGTATTAATGGATAGATCGGCAACCAAAAATATCTTTAATCAAATCGTAAAACTTGTCAGTGATTTCAAACAGTATTTTATAAACAATAATCAACCTATATACGAAAATCCATCCCCTGGTAATAAATCAGGCGGTTTAACCACACTTGAAGAAAAGTCATTAGGTGCAATTCAAAAAGGCGGACAAGCCATCATAAACCAAGTGATAGATTATGGCGAAAAAGCAAGCCAATCAGCTGGATTAACCCTACTACAAGCACCTGGTAACGATGCAGTTTCATCTACGGCATTGACTGCAGCAGGCGCACATATCATCTTATTTACGACAGGACGAGGGACTCCTCTGGGTTTTCCTGTTCCTACCATTAAAATTTCAAGTAATTCAAATATTGCCAAGCGAAAACCGCACTGGATTGACTTCAATGCAGGCAAAATTCTTGATGAAAATATGGATATTGACCAATGCGCAGATGAGTTATTTGAATATATTTTGAAAGTGGCATCAGGGGAAAAAACGAATAATGAAATTCACGATAATCGTGAAATCGCAATTTGGAAAAAAGGCGTCACATTGTAATCTTTGCTTAAACTCAGTCTATTGAAGTTTGTGTTCTGACCATATTTTCGACACGAGTTCAGATGGCTGCCTAGATTCGAGCGAAATCAATAGCGATTGCACAACATTCTATAATTTAGACAAAAACCAAGACTGACAAATTGATAAGGCTGAACTCGAATTAATAAAATAAGAAAGAAAAGCACAACTCGCTGAAACGAGCTAAGAAAGGAAAAGAGGCAGTTTGATAATAAAGATTAAATCAAAGAAAAAACATAAACCAAAGTCGAAAGCCGTAAAACAGAATAATATTAAAGACAGTAACAGGATTAAGAAATGGGATAGACGCAACCTTACATATAAAAAATCTCTGATGTAAAATTCAGAGATTTTTTAATTGTTAAAGCTATATTAGTTAAACCAAATTTAAGCACCCACGAGTTAATCTAATGCAAGGTGTTTAATACTTATCAATAAACACCTGCCATCCTACTTGCCATATTACTTATACAAAATTGAAGGTAGCCACAAAGATAATTCTGGAATAAATGTGACTAAACCTAAGACAAACACCAATGGGATTAAGAATGGTAGTGTTGCTTTGGTACAAGTTTCAAATGGCACTTTAGTGACACGAGACAAGACGTATAAAACCATTCCAACGGGTGGTGTTAATAACCCTATCATTAAATTTAGTACCATGATGATACCAAAATGCACAGGATTTATCCCCAAACCAATCGCGATGGGTAATAAGATTGGCGTTAAAATAGTGATTGCGGCTATGGTTTCCATAAAACAGCCAACGATAAACAAAATCAGAACCATAAGGAGTAATAGTATGGTTTTGTTTTCAGTAAAACCTAGCATCCACTGAGTAAATACTTCAGTAATTTGCTGTGTCGTTAACACCCAAGAAAAAATTGAAGCACCTGCAATAATCAGCAAAATAATACTGCTTGTTTCTATCGTTTCAAGACTGATTGCGACTAACTGTTTAAACGTCAGCGTTTTATATACGACTGAACTCAGTACCAGAGCATAAGCACTAGCAGCAACCGCTGCTTCAGTAGCAGTAAATACACCAAACAAAATGCCACCAATAATTATTACGGGCGTCATTAACGACAAAAATGCAGACTTAAAAGTCACTAAAGTTTTAGTTACTGAAAATCCAGCGTCTTTTGGATAATTTCTTTTTCTGGCATACCAGGCAATCATAGCCATTAAACCTAGTGCCATTAATAAACCTGGGATTAAACCTGCAGCAAATAACTGGCCAATTGAAGCCGATGCCATGACACCATAAATGATAATAGGTAAACTTGGCGGAATTATCGGTCCTATGGTAGATGATGCTGCTGTTATGCCAACTGCAAAACCAGCATCGTAGCCTTTATCACGCATTGCTTTTACTTCTATTGCGCCTAAACCGCCAGCATCTGCAACAGCAGCGCCTGACATACCAGCAAATAATACTGAAGCACCAACGTTTACATGCCCTAAACCGCCCCTTAACCAACCAACTAAAGAGTTCGCAAAATCAAAAATACGCTGAGTAATGCCAGATGCGTTCATTAACGCCCCTGCAAATACAAAAAATGGGATAGACAACAATGGAAAACTATTAATGCCAGCAACCATACGGTGCAACACAACAAGCTCTGGCAATAAGCCATCAACCATGATTGCTAATAATGACGAAGCTATTAGCGCGAAAGCAACTGGAACGCCCAGAATAATCAGCACAAGTAATGAGATAAATAAAACGGCAATAACCATATTTATAGTCCTTGACTTTGATTGTTAAGTGGATTGGATTTGTTTGTGAGGTTTTGACGTTTACTAAGCAAAACACGAATCGTCCTAACTAACATAGCCAGTAAAAAAACAAACAAAATTTGATATACCCAGGTCAGAGATAAGGGTATAGATGCTAATGAATGAGGCGCAATCAGTGGTATAATTTGCAGACAGAAATATGCCAATACACAAATCACGACAAAGTTAAAACATTCAATAACTATTTCTAGCATACCGAGCATTCTTTTAGGTACCCAGCGATGAAATAGTGTCATGGCGATATGCGCTTGATTACGACTAGCGATGCTCGCACCAGCAAATGCCAATAAAATGAGCAAATAGCGACTCACCTCTTCAGACCAACCTAGCGGATAATTAAATACATAACGACTAAAAAACTGTGCAAACAAAATAAGGGCTAATCCCCAAAACACAATTAAACATACCCAGTCTTCGACGTGCAGGTTTTTTAATTGAATTGGTTGATGATGAGCTTCTAAATTATCCATTACTAATTCACTCCTTCAGCATTGTCGGGGTTAAGCGAAATAAGTTTTTGATAGTTCTCACGCCCAACTTTTTCTACATAAGGTGCATGGCGTTTAAGGGTAGCTTGGCGAAAGCTTTGAGTATCAAATTGATTAACACTAATGCCATTTTGTTGAAACCAGTCAATCAGTGCGAGTTCATTATGTCGAGTTTCTTCGCTCACTTTAACCGCAGCTTGCTGCAATACTGTTTGTAATACCTCTCTGTCTTGCGCTTGCAATTTATCCCAACGATAACTGCTTACGATCGTCAGAATTGAACCCATTAAATGCCCTGTTAGGTTAATATGTTTCTGAACTTCATAAAGTTTTTTGGCTTTAATCGTCGGCAAAGGGTTTTCTTGTGCGTCCACCACACCTTGTTGCAGTGCCATATAAACTTCTGAAAAGGCAATAGGGGTAGGATTAGCACCCACCGCTAGCGGAAACTCTTTAAAAATACTGGCATTGGGTACACGTATTTTTAAATTTTTCATACCAGCCAAATCAACAATTGCTGTATTTGAAGTTACATGTCTCTGGCCGTAATAACTATTACCCAGTATTTTATTGCCTCTTGTAGCACTAGCGTAATCATCCGCTAAGCTTAATAGTAATTCACTATTGTTAAAGGCTTGCCAATGCTCATAGCCGTCAAATACATAGGGTAAATCGGCAATGGCTAACGATGGTGACAGCTGCGCAGCAAAACTTGTTCCGGTATAGATAATATCAACCACACCTAAACTTAAACTTTCGTTTAGCTCAGCTTCTTTACCTAAAATCGAAATCGGAAAAATGTCTATTTCAACGCGCCCATTTGTTCTTCGCTGTACTTCGTCAGCAGCCCACACAGCCCATTTATGCAAAGGTTCGCTGGTTTCATATACATGTCCCCACAACAAACGTTCGGTTGCAGTACTCAGGGGTATGCATAGCAGCATCGACAAAATAAGAATTACTTTTCTCATATATAGTCACCACATTTTTAAATTTTCAGGTAAATTAATAAGGCTAACGCTTATTTAAAACCAAGCGTTTACAGTATTTTTAACCAATGCTACTACACAATAGTTAAATGTTAACAATAATTTCAAAACCCTATACATTTAGTAACCTTTTAAATCTAGACGTTTTAAGGACAATAATGAAATATTTAAGCCTGATATTAATTAGTCTTGGTTGGTCGCAAATAAGCTTTGCTGCGCCGCCAAGTGGTGAGCAAGTTTACCGACAATATTGTGCTGGTTGCCATGGAGCCCAGTTACAAGGTGGATTAGGTGCAAACTTAGTTGACGACACTTGGTTACACGGTGATAGCGAAGGCGCCATTATCAAAACAATCAAAAACGGTGTTTTAGACAAAGGTATGCCTGCATTTTCAGCTGGCTTAGCGCCAGAGCAAATTAAATTGGTCGCACAATTTATTAAATCGCAGAATGACACGCCGAGTTCAGGTAAATTAGCTGAACAAAATAAATCCGTGACCAGCGAACACTACCAGTTTGATTTAAAATTACTAACTGTATTTGACAGCCTGACTTGGGCGATCACTTTTATCAATGATCAAGAATATCTAGCTACCGAGCGAGATACAGGTAATCTTTATTACGCTAATATTAATGGTACTTATCGCACCATTAAAGGTACACCTCAGGTTTGGAATAACGATCAAGGCGGAATGCTTGATATTGCACTAGACGTAAACTTTGCTGAAAACCAAACCATATATTTAGCTTACGCGAAAGAAAATGTAAATGACAATTGGCAACAGCCAAAAGGCATGACAGCAATACTTAAAGCTCGAATTGAAGGCGATAAGTTAGTTGATAAACAGGAAATCTTCAGCGTAGATGATGCTTTCGCCCTCCCATCTGGCCGCCATTTTGGTTCGCGTATCGTTGTGGATGATAAATACCTATACTTTTCAATCGGTGAGAGAGGCGTGCGCCCTGATGCACAAGATCTAACTAAGCCCAATGGTAAAATTCATCGCATACATTTAGATGGTTCAATACCATCTGACAACCCGTTCGACCGAGCTAACGCATATAAAAGCATTTGGACTTATGGCAACCGTAACCCACAAGGTTTAGCCAGACATCCAAGTACAGGTGAAATATGGTCTACCGAACATGGACCTAAAGGCGGAGATGAAATTAATCTAATTTCTAAAGGTTTAAATTATGGCTGGCCTGTGATTACCTATGGTTTAAATTACGACGGCACCTCAATGACAGATAAAACACATATGCCGGGAATGGAACAACCAATACGCTATTATGTACCATCAATCGCAACTGGCGGAATCGATTTTTACCACGGAGAAAAGTGGTCAAAATGGCAAAATAACATGCTTGTAACGGGTATGGGCGCTCAAGAGTTACGTCGCGTAAAAATAGTAAATAAACAAGTCGTTGAAGAAGAACTATTAGTGAAAGACTTCGGCCGAGTGCGAGATGTAGCAGTTAGCCCATCAGGTGATATTTACATTATGATCACACGTGATCATAAAGGCCATATGTATAAACTGGAACAAAGAAACTAATCAACTCGCTTACCTAATATAGGCGTGAACAAGCTTCGCGCCTATAAAACTAAAACAACACCTGCAACTCAAACCTCATAATCCAGATACTACTTTTTCATTAACTACATCTAATATTACAACCCGCTCTTAAATTAAAGCTAAGCACATAACTCATTGTATTTATCGACTCAGCCAAAAACTAAAATAAACAAACTAAAATTTAACTTAAAAAATTCAAATTATATTTATTTCCTCATCTTTCGCTCATATTGACATAGCTAATATAGCTTCAAGGTTAAGGGAAAGTCGATAACAAACCATAACTTAACCAAAACAAAATATGTCAATTAAGTTTAAAGGTGACTCAAATGAAAACATTACACTCAGCTATCTTAGTTTCTTTACTAGCCATGGGCGCTAACACATTTGCAAATGCAGCTAATGATATCGAATCTAAAAAACGACAACACAAAAACCCACTTCATCATTTATTTGATACTAATCAAGACGGCGTAATTGATTCGAGCGAAATCCAAAATGCGGGCACTTCATTAGATAAATTAGACAAAAACCAAGATGGTCAAATCGATAAAGAAGACTTCAAATTAATAAAAGAAGAGAAAAAAGCAAAACGTGCTGAAAATGGTGAAACCAAAAAACCAGGTAAACACAGATTTGCAAAAAAGCATTGTAAAGGTGGTAAGCATGGTAAATTTGCAGGCAAACACGTAAAATTTGATAGTAAAGACGTTAACAAAGATGGCATGCTTGACAGCTCAGAAGTCGATGAAAAATTCATCGAGCGTTTTGACACTGACCAAGATGGTTTAGTAAGTAAAACTGAAATTAAACAAACGATTAAAGCAAAAATGGAAAGCCGCAAAGCTGAATAACCTTTAGCTCAGGTGACTAATATTGGAATGGGATAGACGCAGCCTTCCCTGCCGAATTCTCTGACTCTAGTGATTTTAGGGTCAGAGAATTTTTTGAGGAAACTCAAAAGCCATGCACTGATTCAGCTAAAGATCATTTTTCCGAATTAAAGTAATGCCATCAGCAACTTGTAGCATGCTAATGTCTACCCTAATATCTTTTTTGATCTTGAGATTTAATTGTTTAACCATTTCTATGTCTGATTCAGACAATATCGCTTTTAACTCTTCAGGTAATAATGCCACATTTACAACTGAACCAAATAACAAAGTATTGTCGATTGCCATTAGCCCACCAGGTTTAAGTAACTTAAGTGACAACTCATAATACTGATCATAATTTTGTTTATCTGCATCAACAAAAATGAAATCAAATGTTTCCGCCTGTCCATCATCCAACAAAGAATTTAATGTTTGCACTGCAGGGCAAACTCTTAGATCAATCTTGTGACTAACACCAGCTTGCGCCCAATATTTTTGAGCAACACTTAACCATTCTTCGTTAATATCACACGCGATCATTTAGCCATCATCTGGTAAAGCTTGTGCAACACATAAAGCGCTATAGCCAGTATATACACCGATTTCAATCACTCTTTTCGCTGAAATTAGCTTTATTAGCAATGACATTAACTGCCCTTGCTCTGGTGGGATCTGCATGATTGCAGCTGGGTCTTTTTGCGTTTCTAACCGCAATTTATTTAAAATTTCGGATTCTCTCAACGAATTATTGAGCACATAGCTATATATTTCTTCACTATTATCTGCGAGTAATTTGTCCATTGACATTCCTTGTGATTTATAACAACTCGAGTAAAGGCACTGAGTTGCAGCTATAGTATCAAGGGCGTGTAGAAATTTGCATTATTTTTAAGTCACAGGCTGTTTAATTTATGAATATAACAGAATCTGTAAGGTTTAATCAGCTCGGTTTTGATTTGAACTTCTCCATACCTGCCACTTGTTGTAAATCAACAATTCGAATGCAGTTTAGCTATAAACTAAAAGCCTGATGGTAACTAACAACTCCGCTTGGCATGTCACCACTAATAACTAAGGATAGGAAATACTCTGGCGGAACCTCATTCAGTATTAACTGCGGTTCAGATTTAAAGCCAAATCGAGTATAGTATTCAGGTTCACCTAAGAGCACGCATCCTAGTGCACCTAACTCTTGAAGTGCTTTTAACCCAGCATTTATAAGCTGTGAACCAATACCTTGGTTTTGAAATTCCGGTATAACCGAAACAGGAGCTAACCCATACCAGTCAATAAATTCATTATTTATTTTTACTTTAGAAAACGCAATATGGCCAATTACAGTGCCATTAAACTCTGCAACTAGAGAAATAGAAAGTGCACTACCAGTACGCAATCCAGAGACGATTTTATGCTCAGTCTGATTACTGTGAGGATGGTTTTTAAAAGCCGCTATTGTGACAGTTTCAATGATAGCTACATCATGATAACACTCTGGTCTAATATTTATTTTATGAATCATTTATTACGCCTTACAAAGATAGGTGATACCATGCTGAGTAGTTTATTCATAATGCCAACAAAATCTAGAGACAAAAATAAAAATCAACCTACTTATTTTGTTTATTATAAAATCACCTATCACTTAATTTATTCCATTTATTTACAAAAAACTTGTTATTGTAATCATAAGCACTAACTTCACTTAGCTAGCTGTCGAAAATGGATGAGCTAAATAGCAAAAAATGCAGAGTATATAAGATTTAACTTTAGATTTAATTTCTATATGTAACTGTCCTTTATACTTTTTTGTCGAAATCTAACGGCTTTAATCAAAACATGTACTATATTGATTGAATGACCTTTTCTTTACTATCACGGTTTGATAATGCAGATACTAAATAAATTTAAAATAAAAACACGAATGATCGCCCTATCAATAGTACCTCTCGCTGTTACATTTATGTTTGCGTTAGAAAAGCTTGAGCAAGCTTATGCCAAGCAAGATAAAATTCACGAGTTAGAAATTGTATTAGAGTACGGAAATGTAACTTATCCATTAATTTCAACACTGTTAAACGAATCTTATTACAGTCGTCAATATATCGATAGCCTTGATAACGAAGTGCAAAATAGCCTGCAGAAAATGCAAACTTATAACAAAAGAGCACTTAAAGCTCAGGCTGATTATTCCAATTTCATCAATACAAATTCAGATAAATTGGCTCGATTTGAAGTCTTATCAGATCAAATAACACAAGTAAAAGCTTTGTTAGATACTATGGTTTATGTTCGAAAAGGTGCTAAAAATAAAACTCACACCCATGATGAAAGCGGTAAAAAAACGCATGTAATGTGGCAGTTTAACCTTACAGCTAGAAAGCTAGTATTAACCTTAAACGAGATAGCAGTTATCTCTAGCCAAAATGAAACGCTCAGTCGGATGTCGAACGCATACTTCAACCTAGTTTCAGCCCTAGCTGAAACCTCTTTCCATAACGCATATGCTTACACATCAATTAATAAGCAAATAGACGTGTATATCTTTGGAGAGATTTTTCGAGGTGCAACTTCTGTGACCAGAGCACACGAGTTATTTAACAGCTTTGCATCTAATGAATCTAAAATGTCATTTAACGAGATGATAAATCATCCTGATTACAAAAAATGGAACGATATTGCGCTGCAAGTTAGAACGAATATATATCAAAATGTAAATAAGAAAATACCTTTGCAAGAAGCTGTTGATTGGAATCAAATAAACAATAGCGTCGTCCAACTCTACGATAAAATGATGGAGCAAGTACTTTCTCAAATCATTGAAACTAAAGAAAATCTTATTAGTGAAGCGCAATTTCAAGTGGTCAATACGATTATTCTTTTATCCGTAGTTTTAGTCGTTATTGGCTTGTTTTCTTATCTGGTCGCGAACAGTATTGTTCAACCGTTGAAACGTATGGTTTACCTCTTTTCTGAACTGGCTACGCAAAAGGATATGTCGACTAAGCTGAATGAACAAGGCGATGATGAATTATCTGAGCTTAGCAAAGCCTTCAACACTTTAATTTTAAGTTTTAGAAAAACCTTGATAGGGGTACAAGATGAAACAGGTCATATTCAAGATGCTACCCAAATTGTAAGCAAATCTATGGCAGATACATCTGATTTGTTGACCAGTCAGCAATCTTCAACTGATAGTATATCTGTAGCGATTAATCAAATGACAACCACAATTGAAGAAGTCGCTAATATGGCGACTATGACTTCTGACAGTGTGCAAAAAACGTTTGAATTATCAATTTCAAGTGCAGAAAATGCGAAAAACAGTAAAAAAGCAATGGAACAGCTTACTCAAGAAGTTGGTAATACAGCAACATTGATTGAGCGTTTAAATCAAGATTCAGAGGAAATTGGAAGTATTTTGAATGTGATTCAAGGTATTGCTGAGCAAACAAACCTTCTCGCTTTAAATGCCGCAATTGAAGCCGCAAGAGCTGGCGAACAAGGAAGAGGTTTCGCCGTCGTTGCTGATGAAGTTAGAACCCTTGCTTCTAGAACTCGAGAGTCAACTGAACAAATACATCAGCAAATAGAAACCTTGCAACAGGGTGCTCTTTCAGCTGCAAAAAGTATGAATAACTTGCAAAATGAAGGAGAGCATGCTGTTGAAAGTGTTATTGAAAGCGTTGAAGCGTTTGAAAGCATTAAAACCGAACTAGATAGCGTAACTCAAATGGCCGTTCAAATTGCAACCGCAGCAGAAGAGCAAAGCAGCGTATCAAACGAAATCAATCAGCGAATCTTAACGATAAAAGGAGATAGCGACAATATTACGCATCAAACCTCAAATACGGTTAATAAAGCTCGTGAAATTGGTGACACTGGCGTTCGTTTAAATGAGCTTATCCATGAATTTAAACTCTAGCTTTCATTAACCACTAAAAAACATGCCACTTACCTGCACATCCAGCCTAATACGTTGTAGTGCGGGTAAGAAGGGCAAAAACCTGGACTAACTGCCAGCCTCCAACGGCTTGTGATTAATGCATTGATTCGTAAATTTAATTCGGCTCACCAATACCAACAAACCCGACCATACGGGAAACTAGCTCTGCGTCTTTTTCTACAAAATATTGACCCAGTTGAACTTGTTCAGCCCCATCAGGCCCCACACCAGCGAAAGCGACTGTGACACGAGTGACGCCAGCGACCGCATCACTTTTAATAACTTTCGCAGACCAACCTGGTGCATTTGCGCTAAACATACCGACATAGTTATTCAATGCTGGAATACCAGTTACCGTTTCGGGCGTGCGAGGATCGTTGTACTGTATTGCTTCTGTAACACAACTATTTATTTGTGTAAGTCGAAGATCAGCGTCCTCAACTTGCCATGCTTCAAAAAAGGTTTTAATGCAATCTGACATATTCTTCTCCAAATCTTATTTTGCATAATATCGAACCCACGAATAAAAAAGCCAGATAAGTTTTCTAAAATGGCTCTGGCTTACTGTTTTCTATAAGTGCCTGCCCTGCAGGTTCATATTTATTTTTTGCACATTGACAGCGAACCTTGATAAAGCTGTGTCAGTTCGACCTTTGATGTTTTAGTTCCTTCAAGCTTATACAAGTCAAACCCGCACAACTTAGATCCCATTCCGAAATTAGCTTTGTACTGACCATTAGGTTTAAGTTTAACCGCCACACCAATCGAACATATAGAGTTACCAATATTAGCTGCAACCATAATTCCAACCTCTTTATCTGTTGCTATGGCTAATTTACCATCCTGCCTCAACGATTCTGGCTCCACTCTAGCCTTGTTGGATAAACAGCCACTTTCGTCAATATCACCAATAAAGACATACCGACTTGAAGTTCCACCAAGCAATTGGAAATCAAATTCCTGACTAGGAACTTCAACAAGAGCGGCATTTGAACTATCGGCCATTTTATACGTAGACACACATCCTGTAGCAAACATAATTAGCGATAAGATAAATAATTTCTTCATTCCAGTACCATTCAAATAAACAAAATAGGCTTTAATAATGAGGCTATAATACAGAGCGAAGCTAAGGTATCAATCAAAACACATAAACAAACAATAGTAGTTTAAATAATATAACTCATAACCAATTGATTTAATGGTTTTCCATAAATGCCTCCCCTGTTAGTTTGTTCTATTACCTATTCAATTCTGGCTGGCTCATATGTGTTAAGTATTTAATTAAACTCTTGAGGTGTTAAATCAGGATCCTTATGTGCAAATTCCACTTCCGCTATTTTTTATCAGTTTCGCCTTTTGTTATTACATTCTTTTTTCTAATCATCCGATTTCTCAAACTCATTTTCTTTATCGTTTTCTAAGTTTAGTGACCATATCAACATAAAACTTGTTCCTTTTAAGCTTATAAAATAACCGGTGACGTTCTTACTATTTGATTAGATCTAACAACATTCAAAAATCTAGAGTTAATCTAGATTTAATAGATTCAAATTTTCGCCGTTCGCCAGAGCGAGTCCCAAAATATCTACTAAATAATTGATTCAATTAAACATCTATATTGCTTTGTAATATTTTTGTTGTTTTAGTCAATTTACACAATTCTTGCACAATTTCTGACTATAGTGCCTAACTATGTTGAATACATTAAAATAAGGATATACGTATGAGCAGTTGTCCCTACCCTCGTTGGCAAAAATCGAAAATATTTTTGCTGATCACAAGTCCACTGTGGGCTTATCAATCGCAAGCAGCACAATGTGAGTTTTCTGTTGCGAATGAATGGCAAAATGGATACACAGGTAAACTAGTCATCACCAACGACAGCAATGATGTGATTGAAGGTTGGCAAGTTGAATTAGCATTTAGTCAAAACGAAACGATTGGCAGTTCATGGAGTTCTAACTTAACTGGCAGTAATCCGTATTTTTTCACCAACAAAAGTTGGAATGCAAAGATCAACCCCGGCGAGTCCAAATCCTTTGGGTTTAACGGAACAAAAATCAATGGATCAATTGTCTCTCAGCCTGAGTTACGTGGTGTGTGTGATAGTACTGGTGGTGACAACGACGATACCCCTTTTTCTATTGAAATTAATGCTTCAACATTATCCGGTGTAGCGCCTTTAACTGTTGATTTTACTTCGCAAGTTGCAGGTGCGAGCGATGATGGAGTCGAGTACCTTTGGCGTATTGCTGATGAATCAATCGCAGTTACGAAAAATGCACAACACACCTTTGATACTGCTGGGATATATATAGTTACTCATATTGCCTCAAGTGGTGAGCAAGCACTAGAGTCACAACTAACCATAGAAGTTGAAGAGCCGCAGCCTGAATCAGCCCAGTGTCAACTAACCATTGAGCAAGAGTGGAACTCGGGTTTTAGAGCACGAGTTGATATTAGCAATACGGCTAATCAAACCATCGATGGCTGGCAAGTGTTAATGCAGTTTGAAGATTCAACTAAAATTACCGGCGTTTGGCATGGTAATCATACAGGCAGTAATCCATATACTATCGTTAACGAACAGTACAACCCGACTATAGCAGCAGGACAAACCATTAATTTTGGTTTTAATGCTGCAAAACCGGTTCCTGACACAGTACCAACAATTCCAGCGTTAGGCGGACTATGTTCGTTTGACGGCACCATAAATAATGCACCAAGGGCAGTTTCGACCGCTTCTGTGACTTCTGGCGAAGGGCCGTTAAGTGTCACCTTCAATGCTAATCAATCAACGGATATTGACGGTGATGAATTAACTTATCTTTGGGATTTTGGCGATGGTAACTCGTCAACAGAGATGCAGCCTACTCACATTTACCCAGCACAAGGTAATTATGTAGTTAACTTAACGGTCAACGATGGTGCGGTCAGTTCAAGCACCGAACCGTTAACCATTTCTGTATCAGAGCCACAAATAAGTCTGCCATATGTATTAGATAGCAATAACTCATCGCTTTATTTTGTTTCTACCAAAAAAGAACACACGGTTGAAACTCACACATTCCGCACTTTATCTGGCGATATTTCACTCGATGGTGATGCTAGGCTATCAATTGACTTAAGTAGTGTTGATACCGGCGTTGAAACTCGCGATGGTCGCATGAAGGAACATTTATTTGACATCAATACTTATCCGCTAGCGCAAGTTAGTTTGTCGTTAGATTACGATACGGTTAAAGCGGTTCCAGCAGGTACAACGCAAGAAATGGAGATTAGTGCGACGTTAAATTTGTATGGCGTTGATATCCAAATCGATACTCAAGTGCAAGTAAGCCGTTTGTCTTCATCACGTATTTTGGTACAAAACATTCAACCTATCTTATTAAATGCAACAGATTTTGGCCTCGAAGCAGGTATCGAAACCTTAAGAACCTTAGCAAATTTAACTTCGATAAGTTATGCCGTGCCAGTGAACTTTAATTTAGTGTTCCAAACACAAGAACCAGTACAAGCAGGCGAGGAGTAAAACAATGAGATTAATTAACCTTCAAAACTTGTTTTGCCGCGAAACAAATAATACAGCGAATATTAAGTCGGCTCGTTTACCTGTTCTATTACTGACTGGAATCGGATTACTATCGCAGAACCTGTATGCAGCAAGCTGTGAATTTTCCATACCAGATAATTGGAACACTGGATTTAAAACGGAAATTATCATTCAAAATGACGATACAGCCAAAAACGACTGGACACTCAACCTTACTTGGCCAGAAGGCGTTTCAATTAATAATGGTTGGAATGCAACATATAGTTGCACGGATACTGGATGTACGATTACCAAGCAAAATACCAATTCCATCCTAAACCCAAATGAAAGATTAGGGCTTGGTTTTGTCGCCAGTAGAAATGGTTACAATGGTGAAATTGAACTGACACTAAGCGGTGATATTTGCGATGGCGTTACAGGCACATCACCAGGTTCAGATAACGCTAATGATGGCAATAATAGCGAGGACAACCAAATCGACACAGGCTTGTGGTCGTTAAATGGAGACACTTCATTACTCACTTACGTATCTGTGAAAAAGTTACACACAGCAGAAGTCAATGAATTTCAAGGGAATGACGTAAACGGCCATGCATTATCGGGTAGTATTGATCTGGATGGTAATGTGGTGTTAGCGGTTAACTTAAATAACATAGAAACCGGCGTTGATATTCGTAACAGTCGAGTCGTGGATTTATTATTCGCCACCGAGCTTTTGCCTACTGCCTATTTCACCACGCAAATAGACACGTCTCAAATCTCTGCCATGCCAACAGGCGATATTGCGACTCAAACAGTGACCGGTGATTTAACTATTCACGGTGTCAGTCAGCCGATTTCATTAGACTTATTAGTGACTAAACTCGGGGTTGGCACAGTTAAAGTATCAACATTACGCCCACTGGTAGTTAACAGTAATAGTTTCGATATGGCTTATGGTATTGAAGCTTTGCGTGTGGTTGCAGGATTATCTGGAATTGGTGAAACAGTTCCCGTTTATTTCGACTTACAATTTACATCTGTGAATACGAATGATTTTGTTCAAACTAAGAAAGCAGAAGCGCCTATCGCACCAGACAGTCTAGTGGTGCAGTATGAACCATCGGACAATCAAGCGCACTTAAATTGGCGCGACAACAGTAATAATGAAACATCTTATCTTGTTAGGCGCCAAGCCCTAGGTGGTGATTGGCACACAGTGGCTGAGCTTGCAGCCAGTGCAACTTTAATGTCCGAAGGTTTACCTGATACCGGCGAATTTAACTATAAAGTCATTGCGCTTAACCAAAGTGTACCTTCTTTACCAACAGAAGCAGTCACAGTAACAGTGACTGAAACCAATGCTATCGCCAGAGGAATGGAACAATTCAACGCCAACTGTGCCGGATGTCATGGTTCAGAGGGCGGCGGTTTAGGCAGTTTCCCTGCGTTAAATACCGAACGAAATGTCGACGCCATGATTGAAACTATCGCCCGGACAATGCCATATAGCAATCCAGCATCTTGTGATCAGCAATGTGCAGAAGACATTGCTGCATATATCCAAACTTTATGGCCTACCACATTAACTTGTGATGTCGGTGTTACGCCTGTTGCCTATGGGGCAAGACAACTCAAGATCCTGACTCAACGTGAGTACCAAAATACAGTTGAAGATTTGTTGAATGTGGATTATCACGTTGCCGATGGCCTGTCGCCAGACAGCCAAGTGGGCTTTTTCACAAACAATACTCACACAAGTGTATTGTCCACCACATATAACAATTATTTGTTGGTGGCAGAAGAACTTGCACAATGGTCGGCTAATCAGAGTTTCTCCAACCTCTTATCATGTGCAGCTATCGATGAAAGTTGTGCTTCAGCGCTCATCACTGATGTCGCACCAAAGATATTTAGACGTCCATTAACGCCAGATGAACAAAGTACCTATGAATCAATAGCATTAGGTACATTCAATGGTGGCGATATTGCCGCAGGCATGCAGTTGGCGTTAGAGGGTTTATTATCTTCGCCACAGTTTATTTATCGTCATGAGTTAGGTGAAGCTAATCTTGATAATCCAGAGCTGGACAACGATGCCTTTGAGTTAACGTCTTACGAAATGGCGACATTTTTAGCTTATACCTTTACAGGCACCACGCCCGACGATGAATTGCTAGCAGCTGCCGCCAATGATGAACTTCGAGATGAAGACAAGATAATGCAACACGCAGCTAGATTAGCTTCGAGCGCTGAAGGTGTTTTAGCTGACTTTATTGGCAGCTGGCTAGGTACAGCGGATTTAGAAGTTGCAGCAAAAGACGAAACTTTATATCCAAATTATCAAGAATTAGTACCGCATATGAAAGCAGAACTAAATAAAACTTTCGCTTGGATCATGATGCAACAGGATGAACGTTTTGAGTCTCTCTATACGGCTAATTACACTTTCTTAAATGAAACACTTGCAAATCACTATGGTATCGCTGGTGTGACAGGGCAAGAAATGCAAAAAATTGATACATCAAACCGTGGTGGTATTTTAGCTAACGGCGCGTTTATGGCGCGCTGGGCCGAAGCCGCCGAATCACACCCAGTCATTCGTTCAGTGCGTGTTCGTCGTCGAATGTTGTGTCAAGATCAACCCGATCCACCAGCTGGTACGTTTGCTGCTCGCGACGAAAAACTTGCCGAGTTGTCTGAGTTCTTGCAACAGCCAACAACCACCAACCGTGCTAAATATCACGCGTTAACAGTAGAAAGTCCTTGTAGCAGTTGTCATGCTGAGTACATAAATCCACTTGGGTTTGGTATGGAAGACTTTGATGCAGTAGGTAATATTCGTAGCAGCGACATCAAGGGTAACCAGATTGACGCTTCGGGCGCTTTGTACGCACCAGAAAGCTACGCTGATCTTGATTCTGTCTTTAGCTTTTACGGTACTCAGGGATTAGCTAACCTGATGGCAGGATTAGATTCATCTCAAACTTGTTTAACACAACAAATGTTCCGTTATGCAATCGGAGTAGGACATAATGAAATTGATCCTAATAATCCAGAGGATGCAAGCTTATCGGAAACAGAACATGCGGGTTATTTATGTGAAATCGACACGCTAAAAGACAAGATGGCAAACGAAAGTCCAAGAGCCATGCTAGAGAACTTTGGTTATCTAAAATCAGTTAGATATCGCAAAGCTTGGTCAAGAGATGAATAACCGTTTGAGCTGCAAAGGAAATTATCATGAATAAAGATCAATTAAATAAATTAGCAATGTCACGTCGCAGCTTGTTAAGAATGGTTGCAGCCTCTGGCATATCAAGTACGTTAATTCGCACTTCCCCGCTTGTTTCAGGTATGTTGTTCTCGCGACATGCAGACGCCCAAGAGGCTGGGTTACCGAATAAAACCATTAGCATTTTTACGCCAGGTGGCGCGATTGCCGACCTATGGAATCCAACAGGAACCGGCGATGATATGGTAATGGGGGCAATGTCACATGGCTACAATTCGGTAAAAAACGAATGTAACTTCTTGGTGAACATGTCACACGGCAATGCGGGTCACGGTCGTATGCCTATCATTTGCGCAAAAGAATGGAATAGTGACAGTTACGACGTCATTATGGGTAATGCATTAGGACCGGATATGCCATTTCGTTACATCAACTTAGGTGTGCATAGTAACGGTGCTAACTACATGACTAAAGATAATAAAAACCGGATACCATTTCAGGATAACCCTTTTACTGTGTTCGATTTAGTTTTTGGTTCTAGCCAAGGCAGCAGCGCAAAAACGCCAATCATGAATGCTCATGTATCTGCGGCAAATGCCATTCGTAGTAAATTAGCAGGTTATGAAGTGCAAAGAATGGATGACCATTTAGATGCTATCGCTGACACTCAACGTCGTTTGGATGAATTATCCGGTGGCACAAGTTGTAGCATAGCACCTAGCAATACCGAATTCGCACTAACCCATGATAATTTCTCCCTGCAAGCTCGAATGCAAGCAGATATTGCGGTTGCAGCATTACAATGCGGATTAACCCGTTCGGTTTCTTTGGCGTATGGCAATAGTCAATGCGACTTCAGAATTCCAGAACTAAGCTATCAAGGCGTATATCATCAGTCGATACATGGTGGTAGCGGTGGTAAAGCAAATTACCCGTATTACACTGAAATGCGTAGCCATATGGCGAGTTATAACGCGTATTTAATCCAAAAGCTTAAAACAGCTGGTATTTTGGACAGCACAGTAGTGCTGGAAACCACAGACATGGGCCACGCTGATACCCATTCAGCAAGCCCAGTGGCTTATACCATTGCCGGAGGTGGGACAAGAATTAACCGTGGCGTAGTAACAAACGCTGGTACTGGTTATGATCATCACGATGTGCTGTATACAGCAGCTCAAGCATGTGGTGTCGATATTGGCTTTGGTAAAGAAATTCCGGGTGTAATCGCTTAAACCTATACTAATCCAAAATTCAAAAAGGGCTGAAAAGCCCTTTTATTGGTAAATGTATATTCCACTCTAAATCCGCAGCCTTTCCGAACGAAATCTGCACCGCTTCCGTTTCAAATCTGCAAGCTTTCCGCTCAGAATTGGCGACTAAAAACGGCTGCCTAGACAACCGTGAAGAAATATTGTTGGGATTCGCTTTCGCTTATCACATGGATGGCTTATTAGCTTGGTTAATTTATTATTGAGTATCATGAATCCAATACCTATGATCCCTCATTAAAATATGCCCATCTTCTAAGTTTTTTGTTCCGACCCTTAAATTAAAACTCTTACCAGAAAGTTCTTGCTGATATTGCCAAGTTTTATCACCCGCTATAGGGGCGGGGATATTACTAAATATTTTTTTCCCAAGATCCTGTAAATTAATTGGGTAAAAACCATTTTTCTTTTTATATTCTTCTAAATGTTTGACTATATCATCACCTCTTTTCATGGATTCTTGGACAGATTGGGAAGACCAGTTTTCATAAGGCACAAAGAACGCATAAATAATTAATGAAAATATGAAAATAATTAGACTTAAATAAAGTTTTTTCACAATTTACATCTCTTAATAGCCAGACGATTTTACATCGTCATCATTAATGTATTTAGGTAAATTTTGATTCACTCTCGAATCACTTGAACTAATGATAATATTTCCAGCTTTAAGTGCATTTTGTATACTACCTTTTATATCACTAACACCTTTAACTGATGAGCCGATTGACTGGCCAACTTTATTATTAAATTGATCTATTTGGCTGTCTTGGCTTTTTTCTTCACCTAACTCATGTAAGTTACCTATAGTTTTAGCTTGATCAAGCCCTTCCTCTATAGTTAGAGATGCTTGCCAAGCAACATGTCTTACACCATTTTTAAATTCCATCCTTTGAGTGGTTGTCATATTTTCAACTCCAGGCTGCTCAGAAAGAAGTTCACTTGCAAGCCCCCTAGCAAAGTCATTATGTTTACCAAATGCGGCTTGATAAGCATCAATTGGACCCACGGTTAAAACCCCTCCTATAACTTCTCTCATTTCATTGACAGTTCCAGCAGCCCTTCCATCAGGGTCAACATATTTATATGGATTATTATTGGCGTATGCATACCGATTAAAGCCTTGAATATTCCCTTTAGCTAAAAACTCAACAGAGCCCACAGGATCATTCGAATAAAACCGCCCAATGACTGGATCATAATATCGTGCCTGCATATAAAGTAATTGCAAACAAGATCCACCATCGACATTTCACGATGAGAATGTTACATCTTATTAGGTCTGGCTTTGCTGGCGGCTTTTAAAAGAGCATCCCAATCATCTGGTGGGTTACCGGACTTTAACATTTTAGCAAAAACTTTGTAAGCGTCACTCTTGCTGTCGTAGGCTCGCTTATTATTTTCATCATTCACCCAAGCATAAATGATCACTTTAGACTCAAGATGGAAACGAAAAAATAGCCGGTATTGTTGAAAAAACTTGACTCTAAACCAGTGTTTATTGTCGTCTCCCAGAGTTTTACCTTGTCTATATTCAGGCAGAGTTGGGTCTTGAGGAATAATCTCGTAAGCAAGCTTATTAATTGCGGCGAGTCTTTTAGTGTTATTTTTTTTAAGGTAACCACTTGGGTCTTTTGCCTTGAGCGCTTTGACTTTTTGCTCAAGTGTTTCAACTTGCTCTATAAACAATGGGTGGGCATACAAGGTCCACCCATGTACAATCATTCCATCAGACAAGTTTATTCGTCCTCATCTGCCAATGGCGCATCTAAATCTAGTTCGATACCAGCAGTTAACATTTCAATGCGCTCTCGCATGCTCGCGCTCAGTGGCTGTATCTTTTCAGGATGGTTTTGCATATCGCTCGCGACGAAAGCTAAAAATGATTCAACAATCGGATCTTCCTGAGTTTCAACCGAACGAGACAGCAATACACTTCCATCAGGTTGAATCGTGAATTTAATTTTATCTTTCTTTTCTAAGTGTAATGCCTGGCGCACCACACTTGGAACCGTTGTTTGAAATCTGTCTGTTAATGTTGATTCTGTTTCTACAGCAGCTTGTAACATAACAACCTCCTCGCTTTACTTTATGAATAAATGGTAATGCAATTGCATTACCACGTCAACTTGCACTATAAAAATATCCGCCTCTGGCTTAGCGCTGATTGGCCATACCTATTTCCACTAGTGATAAGAGCTCACCCATTACAGCTTGTGGATATACGTCTATGTCATTTGTCGCTAGTACAATAAAAATATTTTCATCAACAAAATAATGCATATCTGCAAAAGAGTATCCATTTGAGCCATTATGTTGAGCATGCAATGTTCCTCTATCTGTAGACTTTATATCCCAGCCATAACCATAATGTGATTTAGAGTTTTTATCTAACGATTCATTGTGTGGTAAAAATAATTGTTTTTTAGATTTTTCAGAAAGTATCAAATTTGAATTCAAAGCTATATACCAACGGAATAAGTCTTCTATTGTAGATGACATACCACCAGCGCCCTCCATATTAAAACGCGGACCTTCCTTAAGCTTTAAATGCTGAAAAGGGCTTCCCACGGGGAGGCTTTTCGCTTCAATCGAAAATAGCCGTTGAAAAGCAGTTTGATCTGCACCGTAATTTATAGCAACTCTATTTGCAGCCCTTTTAGGTAGACGATAGCCAGTTTCAGTTAAACCTGCAGGTTCAAAAAGATTTTCATAATAAAAATTTTCATAGTTATCTGCTGTGATTTTTTCGATAATTATCGCGAGTAAATTATAACCAATATTAGAGTAACTATATTCTTCTCCAGGAAGACTGAGTAATTTTGATTTGAAAGCAGTTTCAATTAACTCCTTTCTTGTTACAACATCATACAAATTTGAACTTCCTCCTCCTCGAGTAGCAATAAAACCGGCAGTATGAGTTAATAGGTGATGCACTGTAATGTTTTTCTTATCATCAGGAACATTATCAAAGAACTTAGATAGTGAGTCGTTGACAGACAGCTTATTAAATTCCTGTAGTTTTAAAATTGCCGCTGCTGTAAATTGTTTTGTAAGTGAGCCAATATCAAAAATTGTATCTTCTCTAAAAGGTATATTTTCTTCTCTATTGGCTAACCCGAAAGCCTCTTTAAACAAAACCTTTTTCTCTGCAGCAACCAACACAACACCTGAAAAATTTGACTCGTTAACAGTATCTCGCCAGTCTTTAAACGGCGATTTATCTTTAGCGGATGCAGTCTGAATTAATATTAATAAAATCAAGCCTATGTATTTATACATTTTCATCTTTGAATTCTTCTCCATAAAAGATGAGTATGGCTTACGACCGCATAACAGGCTAATGTTTTTATTAGTGAACAAGAAACGTGCGTTTTTTTGGAGGTACTTACTACATGACTGGCATCGTTAAAAAATAAATTACAACTCATGTCTATTTATTTCTTTCCGTAATTTGAGAAACCAACAATCCAGCCCAAACTGAACTATGTAAGTAACCACGAATGGCTATAAACATAGCTAACTTATGGCTATCAGATACTCCTTATATAATTGTGTCGCTCGTTGTGTCAGGCGTAGTTATTTGCATGGCTATGATAAAACCACTTAAAAGAATTTTAACTTATAAAGTTTTGGTTAGTTAAACATATTCAAAAGCTCGCAGCTATTTTCACCATAAATATGCCTTAGAAACCAATACTCGAATTATCCGAGCTACCTCAGGCCTATTATGTAAATTAACAAATAATTTGACATCAGAACCTTACATAAAACACCTGGTCAATCAGAGCCAAAATTAAAAATCGTCTGTAAATCAAATTACATCCCCTCACACTCCATGAGTTAAATACTCAAACCAATCTAACTTAGGACCTTGTGGAATTATATTTGATGGGTTCAATGCTTTAATAGAATAATAACCCGCTTTTATATGGTCTACTCTGGTGTTTTTTGCGAAAGCGTCTATTTGTAACAAACGTTTTAAGTAATGTGAAAGGGCAGGATAATCAGCAATCAATTTAAGGTTGGTTTTAAACAAACCGTAATAGGCAATGTCAAAACGTGTTAGCGTCACGAATAATCTAATATCACTTTCTGTCAGTTTGCCGCCAACAGCGTAACCATTAACTTCAAAATGCGCTTCTAATTCATCTAAACGCTTAAATATCGCAATAACAGCTTCGTTATAGGCAGATTGGCTTGATGCAAAACCAGCACGGTAAACGCCATTGTTTAGGCTGTCGTAAATACTTTGATTAAAAGCATCAATCTCTAACTGCAGCTCTGTAGGATACAAATTAATAGCTGAATCATGTATGGGTCGTAAGTCATCATTTAAAATACGTAATATATGTGACGACTCGTTATTGATTATCTTATTTTTATTAATATTCCAAAGCACGGGTACAGTTGCACGGCCAGTATATTCAGGTTCCGTCATGGTATAAAGTTGGTGAGCATATTCTACTCCCTCAACCCCACTAGGTGTTGCTCCTAGTGATGAACCAAATTGCCAGCCATAATCAGATAATTGAGGGTCAACGACTTTAACATCAACAGTCTCTTCTAAACCAAGTAATGAGCGAGCAATTAAGGTACGATTAGCCCATGGACATATGTAAGCAACATATAATCTCAAACCCTGCTCTACTGCTAAATTGACATCTGTAATACGCTTGGTAAATGCGCTCGATTGGCGGATAAAACGGCCTTGGCTGTCTTTATCTTGAACTGGATGCCACTTACTTTTCCACTCACCTTTCACTAACATAATGTCATCCTCTAGCATTAATAGCCTCTTAATTTGCAATCAAGAGGCTTTATTTAAATCATTAAGCTAATTTTGTAGTGTTAGCGTAACTATGCTGCGATTTATTTTTACCCAGTAAATCTGCTAACTTATTATCTAGTGAGAAGAGACCGCCTCCTTGGACTGTAAGCGCTAGTGTTGCAGCTAATAAGCTAAGCGCAAATTCGTAACCGTTATTGCTCATAAACAAACCGTGACTAATATGTACACTGAATATAGCAACTAACATGGTAAATGCGCTCAGCGCCGCAGCTGGTCGTGTCAACAATCCTAATATTAATGCCAAGCCACCAAAAAACTCTGCGCTCCCCGCCAATAAAGCCATTAAGTAGCCGGGCTCTAAACCAATGCTAGTCATCCATTGCCCTGTACCTTCGAGCCCATAGCCACCAAACCAAGCGAATAGTTTTTGACCACCGTGTGCAGCTAAAATAATGCCAACCGGAATTCTTAACATAAGTGAACCTAAACCCGCGTTAGATTGTAATAAATTATTTAAAGTTAGTTTGTTCATTGTCGTTTCCTTTTAAAATTGTCTAATCTGTTAGCCGTTCATTTCAGCTTGGTAATAAGATTACTTTTATATTTTAATTCAATAAAGACTGTATTTATTGAATGATTACCAACATAATATTGGTAATCATTATTTAGGCGGTTTATATGGATAGAATAGAAACAATGCGAGCTTTTATTACCGTTGCAGAAGAAGGCGGATTTACTCGTGCAGCCGAAAAATTAGAAAACTCGAATCAATTGATTAGCAAATATGTTTCTGATTTAGAAACTTATTTAGGCGTAAGACTATTTGACCGAACAACCCGCTCCGTTAGGCTAACCGAAGCTGGAGAACAATGTGTTGAGCACGTCCGGCACATACTGGAAAGTATTCATGATATGGAAGGTGGACTTGGCCAACTAAATAATAAGGCACAAGGCTTATTAAAAATTAATGCGCCGGTTTCTTTTTCAACTAGACAACTGTCTCCTCTTATTCGTGATTTCAAAAAACAGTATCCCGATGTAGGCATTAACCTGCAGCTCAACGACAGAAAAGTTGATGTGGTTGAAGAAGGTTTTGATCTAGCTTTACGCATTGGTCATTTAAAAAATTCCGCTTTAATTGCAAAGCGTATTAGTCCAATCAGACTAGCATTAGTCGCCTCACCTGTTTATTTAAAAACACATGGCATACCCACTCACCCTAAACAACTAATTCCGTCTCACTTTTTACACTATAGCTATTTATCAATCATGCAAGAGCAAAACGAATTGATGCAGTCACTGAAACGTTCAGCAAAAGACTTAGAGTCAGGCATATCATGCAACAATGGCGACATTTTAATGGAGGCAGCAATTGCGGGCGAAGGTTATGCACTACAACCCACATTTATCGTTGGTGAAGCAATAAAACAAGGTAAATTAAAACGGTTTCTAACAGATTTCGAACCTGAGCCTATGGCCTTGTATGCCGTTTATCCACATAGAAAATTAATGGCAACTAAGTTAAGAGCCTTTATCGACTTTATTAGTGGTTATTACGGTGAAGTACCCAGTTGGGACCAATTCTAATTCGTCAAACTACATGCAAGTTTGATAACCAATAGTGCGAGCTTAACTTAATTTAGCTCTCGGCTTTACCTTGCTTAAGCAAACTTTGTATTTGGATTAGTTCTTCTTTAGTTAAATCATACTGGTTAATCAGTAATAAAGAGATTGCCGCGCCTAAAATAGTCCCTATGCATAAAATACTTTTCATAAGAATAATAGTTTGCGTACTTTGATCGCCAGCAAGTAAAGCATCAAAACCAATTAAATTAAGTAACAACCCCGCAAGAATAACAGCAATAGAGCCTGCACATTTCACTGCCCAAGCTTTTAAAGAAACAAATAAACCTTCGCGTCTTTCCGCATGCTCCAATTCATCTTTATCTATCATATCTGCCAACATAGACGCAATTAAAACGCCAATGCTCACCCACATACTAGTACATAATACAGCATCTAATATTAGCCAGTATTCGTTGCCTGGGTTGTAAATAAACCACTTTGCCAAACCACCAAAACAAGTTAACCAGCAAACAATTTTAAAGGTAGCTACTTTGCCTATTTTACTCGATAAATAGGTCCAAAGGGCGATGGCTATTATGCCAAAAATAGCATAACTGGTTGATAACACGCCTTTCCAAGTTGTACCTAACTTGATGTCACCTTCGAACATATGATAAACCAGAACGTAGCTATCCATTGAAGCAGACAGTACGCCAAAGAAAATTTGAGCACACATAATGCCCATTAATATTCGCATATTTTTGTGCTTAAGGATTTGTTGTATCGATTTAAACAAACCGATTTCATCTGGTTTGTTGGGTGTGTTTACCCGCTTGTTTTCTTTTAAAAATATAGCTGGAATAATGGCTAATAAGGCAATACCAAAAATGCCAATGCCCCAACCTACAAACATGATACCAACAGCCACAGTACCGAATATTGCCAATTGGCTGATTGGAAATAACCAGTGATAAATTAAAGAGCCAAATTTAAAGAAATAAGATACAAAGCCCATCACATTAGTTCTTTCATCGTAATCAGTCGTTGCTTCATACGCTAAGCACTTCATTGGCACTGTCCACCAAATACTAAAAAAGTAAAACGCACTGACAAATAATGAAAAGTAAATGAGCTGAGCTTGAGGTGTCCATACTGCTGGTACCATCCAGATAGCACCAAAAGCTAAACAGCTAAGCCAAGGAAAAAACAAGATAAAAGGTCGCCTGCGGCCAAATTGGCTTTTGCACCTGTCGGATACTTGACCAACAAATGGCGACATAAAGGTAAAAATGAGCAACGGGAGTTTAATAGCTAAACCAAGTAAAAACGGATCTATACCTAGCGTCATTTGATAGTATGGGACTGCCAGTACACTTATCCCTTGGAAGGTAAAAAATATAGCAAAAAAGCCTAAACCTAAAATGAATTTATGCTTAAAGTTTGCCGAAATGATTCGAGAATGCACCATAAGTACTCTTGCTAGAGAAAAAAGATAATATAATTCTCCATAATTAACTTAGTTCAATAATTAGTAATCCCTATTACTTAGCTAAAGTTTATACCAAGTTAAGATGGGTGCATACCCTAAAGCAAACTAAAGTTGACATTTACTTATATTTTATAACATTTAGGGGGCGTAGCTAGAAAATTTTCACAAACACGCCTTCTACATATACAAAAATGCTGGAAGGCGAGTTAGTAAATATCAAACTCAAAAATTAAGTTTAGGACGATTCAATCATTTTTTTAACGGACTGTCTTTCTACTAACGTAGACATAAATTGATGGGATTGATTAATCGATGAAGCTTCTGTTTTAGTTAACTGAATCGATAATTTGGCGGCATATTGACCCATATCGTAAATTGGATATCTCATAGTGGTTAAAAATGGACGGCTGGTCGAAGCTATCAAGATATCATCAAACCCCATCACAGATATTTGCTCTGGTACTTTGAAGCCTAAGTTTTGAAACTCGTTCATCGCACCCACGGCCATAGTGTCGTTGTATGCTATAACGGCCGTAAAATCGGCTCCTTCTTCAGCGAGCGCTCTGGCACTATCTATCCCACCTTGTAACGACGGCACGGCATATTTAATATTGTCATTGATAATTTCAATTCCCTTAGCCGAAAAATATTGCTTTATGCCAAACAATCGGTCGAATGGGTCGCTGATGTTTCTATCACTATTTATGATTGCAATTTTTCTGTGACCATTTTTGTAGAGGAATTCTGCAGCTGCTCGTCCTGCTGAACAATTATCCAGCCAAACACATCTGTTCGCAATTTCCGATATAAAACGATTAATTAAGACAAGGCCTTGATTCTCTTCTGCTAATTTAATGATTTCGTCATCGGATAAGTCTTTGTTGTGTAAAACTATGTTATCACAGCCAAAGTCTCGTAAAGATTCCACCGCGTCAAACACTGTATTGGTTTTGTTCGAGTTACTCATCATAACTCTATGCTTGGCATCAATAGCAGCATCAGAGATCCCAGATGCTAAATTACCATAGAAAGGGCTAGAAAAATTTGGGGTTACTATACCTAAAAAGTCAGCTTTTTGACCTGCTAATGCTCTGGCATTAATATTGGGTCGATAACCAAGATCATCAATTAGCTTTTGTACTTTTTTACGACACTTATCACCCACCTTGCCTCGGCCATTAATAACCCTCGAAACCGTGGTAGCTGAAACACCTGCAATTTTAGCTATTTCTTTAATGGTAATCATAACTACCTACTTGTATCTCATTTTATTGAGAAATATCCCAACACTAACATTTGACATAAATAATGCCACACACGAAAGAAAAAAGGAAACCGATAAACCTCCTTAATGCACATGGTTTTAACTAACAAATTTATTAATAAAAAATACAGTCAACAAAATAAAATGAACACAAGAATTTATTATTTATATATCAAATTAAGTCTTAGATATCAAAGTTAAGGAGTTATATATCCATTTGCTGGATAACCAATGTAAACTGTGTACAATTAACAAAGCAAACCGAGACTCCACTTGATATACTGTTTCAAAATTAACCTACAAATCAAATTGATTTTAAACAACCTAGAGTTTTTTATTTGTGGCACTGATTGTTAATAATTAATAATCAAGCCTTTTATTGGCTGACTCAAAGCATTCATGTGCGTAGATAAAAAAGGATCGTTTTCTCTCTATTAACTATAAATTACGAGCATAAATAAGAGTTCTTTATGATAAGTTTTAAAACAATTACAAAAGCAAGCCTACTAATCACTTCATTGACCTTAATTGCGTCCTGTAGTCAGGAACCTAAAAACGTTTCAAGTGATAAAACTGATATAGATAAACCTAATTTAGTTATCTTTTATGTCGACGATTTAGGCTGGGGTGACCTTAGTAGCTACGGCGCAACTAAGGTTCAAACGCCTAATGTAGATGCTTTAGCAAATAATGGCATTCGATTTACAGATGGGCATTCATCTGCAGCCACTTGTACACCATCTCGATACTCTTTATTAACCGGTGAGCATGCATTCAGAAAAGGTGTCAAGATTTTAAAAGGTGATGCTGCTATGGTTATCTCACCAGAGCAAAATACATTACCGAAAATGCTCAAAGAAAATGGCTACAAAACCGCTGTTGTTGGCAAGTGGCATTTAGGTTTAGGTGATGGTGTCACTCCTATAGATTGGAACGAGGCAGTTAAACCTGGACCACTCGAAATAGGTTTCGATTATAGTTTTCTTCTACCTGCTACAGGCGACAGAGTTCCAACCGTATACTTAGAAAACCATCATGTGTTAAATTTAACCAAGGATGATCCGCTTTATGTTAATTATGACCATAAAATAGGACAAAGACCTACGGGTTATGAAAACCCGGAGTTATTAAGACAAGGGGCTGATGATCAACATGGTAAAACCATTATCAATGGCATTAGCCGAATTGGTTGGATGCAAGGTGGTAAGTCGGCTGAATGGGTAGATGAAGATTTTCCACAAGTAACAACAGATAAGGCTAATGACTTTATCAGCCAAAATAAGAATGATCCATTTTTCTTATTCTTTTCGTTTCATGATATTCACGTACCTAGACTACCAAACAAACAATTTGAAGGTGCAACCGATATGGGCGTTAGGGGTGATGCGATTGTTCAAATGGATTGGATAACAGGTGCAGTTGTTGATCATCTTAAAAAGCTTAATTTATTAGATAGCACCATAATCATTTTCACCAGTGATAACGGCGCAGTATTAACCGATGGTTATGATGATAAAGCGCTAACATTAATTGACGACCATAAACCAAATGGAGCTTTTAACGGCGGTAAATACAGTGCATTTGAAGGCGGCTCAAGAGTACCATTTATTGTTCACTACCCTAAAGCGGTAAAATCAGGTGTCAGCAACACATTGTTTAGCCAAATTGATGTTTATGCTTCTATGGCGAGTCTATTAAAGCATCCGCTAGAGACTAATGAAGCAATTGATAGTATTGATCATCTAACTGCTATGTTTGATGCCAGTAAACCAGCTCGTGATACTTTAATAGAAGAAACGCCGTTTACATTATCGCTCAGAGATGGCGACTGGAAGTACATTCGTCCTGCCAAGAAAGTTCCAGGCTGGGTTAAATCTAACAAGAATATTGATAGTGGCATTTCTGTTAAGCCTCAATTATTTAACCTAAAAGATGATCCATCTGAGTTAGTAGACTTAGCTATGAAACATCCAGAGATAGTTTCAAAACTAGAAAGTAAAATACAACAAATTGAAAACCAAAATAAGAGAAGTCAATAATCTATACCTTATTGACTATTGACCAACTCTAGAATTTAGACCTTGATGTATTCCCTTTGTGTCCATGTCATGATGGCGCAAAGGGTAGTTTTGTCCCTACAACAAAATATGATGTATAGCTAATTCAAGATAATCGTCTAACCCTTCTAATTATCCCTACCCTAACGTTAATTTAACTTATACGCTTCAAGATTTTCGTTGTTCCTAACGAACAGGCGGCAAGCTTCGCGCCTGCAAAGCATAAAGTCTAGTTAAAAATCTGATATTTATTGGTATTAACAATGCCTGTCACACATGATTCGCCGACATTGAATTGCAGCAAGAAATTAAATAACAAATACAACTAATTGCTGTGGTTAGATTATTGGGAAGGAGCATAGCTATTTGGCTATGCTCCTTTTTTTAAAAGTTATAACACGGGTAAAATTGAGTCTGCTAAGTAAAAAGTAGAAATGTATAAAGACCATAACAGCTAACTAAAACAGCGCCTTCTACTCTTCCTATTCTACGAACACCTTTAATACCTATTGCCATAAAAAGTAGTACTACTGTTAGGAATAGCATGCTAAGCCAATCGCGCCAAAATATAGTTTGATTCAAGTTCACCATTGGGTTCACAACCCCAGATAAACCAACTACCGCAAGCAAATTAAACATATTTGAGCCAATCACATTCCCAATAGCGACATCATGCTCACCCTTTAAAGCCGCTGTTACAGAAGTGACCAGTTCTGGTAAAGAAGTACCAATCGCTACAATAGTTAAACCTATCACAAGCTTACTAACACCAAATTCTTCAGCCATGTTTGTACCCCCCCAGACAAGCAGCTGAGAGCTGGCTATCAACGTGATTAATCCCGTTAAAGTCCAAAATACCGCAATTTTGGGGCTGGAGGATGCTGTCGATAATTCTTGTTTAAACTCAGAATTCAAAGGGTCTTCAGTCTGTTGATTGGCCATTTTTATGGTCCACGCTAATAAACCGAAAAATCCTGCTAATAATATAAATGCATCTAAGCGATCCAATCTCATATCCCAGATTAAAATCCCCAAAAGGATGGATATTACTAACAAGACAGGTAACTCACGACGGATAATACTAGAAGCAACCGTAATTGGAGCTATGAGAGCTGTAATTCCTAGTATGAGAGAGATATTTACAATATTAGAACCCAGTGCATTGCCTATGGCCATTTCATCATCACCGTTAAATGCAGCAATACAAGATACGAATAATTCAGGTGTTGAAGTACCAAAACCAACAATGACCATACCTATTAATAATGGAGGCAAGTTGAAGCATTTTGCAACTGAGGATGCGCCAACAACAAAACGGTCTGCACTCCAAACCAATAGAACTAGCCCTAAAACAATTGACGTGCTTGCGTACAACATCTGAACCTTCAAGTTTAACTAGAGTATTATTTGATAATACCTGTAGTGATTTGGTTATTGAATAGATGCCCCTTAATTTTCAACCATTTTAGATTGAGTAAAATTAAACAGCAAAGTTGAGCCCACAATATATTTCTAGACAGACCAACGCCATCACCACTCTAAAGCGATATATATTTAAAGCTATCTAGTCCAAGGGCGAAACTCAAATCCGAGCGTAGCAGGCAACATATTCAATGACCTAAATAACTTAAATAACCTAACTTTAGAATCATTATTCGCTGAGGATTAATTTCTTGAAATTCGTATAGAAATTTTAAGCTAAATAAGAGATGAAATTGATAAATATTACTGAGGTAATTTAAAGAATATTAGTAGGACGCTAATAAGTGGCGGAGTGGACGGGACTCGAACCCGCGACCCCCGGCGTGACAGGCTGTTCCTGCAAGATGTTACTATTAGTTTTTAATCGTTACTAAATGTATCTAACTGTTTTATATTGATTTTTAAAAGGTAGTGTTTAGAAATCTGTGTCATTTCAATCTATTATTTAGATAAAACAGGAGTGACATATGACTCAAGAATTTGACTTCAATGAAGCGTTAAAACAACTTCAATCTGGGAAAGCGCTAGTTGGTAAAGATGGTGTTCTTACTCCATTAATCAAACAACTGACCGAAGCCGCTTTGAAAGCGGAACTAGAGCAGCATCTTGAAGATGATATCCAGCCCAATCGTAAAAATGGCTCTACATCCAAAACGATTAAAACCTCAACCGGTGAATTTGAATTAGAAACGCCCAGAGACAGAGCGGGTAGCTTCGAGCCTCAACTAATTAAGAAAAATCAAACTAAATTATCTGAAGAAATTGACCATAAAATTCTATCCATGTTTTCAATGGGATTAAGTTATCGAGATATCCGAAAGCATGTCGCTGATTTATATGAA
>NZ_KQ130503.1 GCF_001050375.1 Catenovulum maritimum
GATTTAGCTCTACAAGAACGGGTAGATTAGATGACTGGATATCATACTTTAAGGCTGATCTTAGGCGATCAACTTAACGCCAACCACTCTTGGTTTAAGCAAAAATCAGATGACACTGTCTACATGATTGCTGAAATTAAACAAGAAGCAACTTACGTTAAACATCACATTCAAAAGATAGGTGCTTTTTTCTTAGCTATGACTGAATTTGCTAACGCATTAAAAAATGCTGGGCACCAAGTCATCCACTTAACTTTAGATGAAACCCAAAATTTTGATAATTTTACACAACTGATTGCAAGCTATAGTAAGCAACTTAAAATCTCTAAATTTGAATATCAAAGACCAGATGAATATAGGTTAGCCGACGAATTTAATCTGCTGAATTTTGACTCTAACATCACAAAAAAAATGTATGAAACAGAACATTTTTTATTGCCATTTGAGCAGATAAATCAAGAAATTGAGGAGAATAAACACCAAACCATGGAAGTATTTTATCGCAAAATGCGTAAGCGATTTAATATATTAATGGATGGCAACAAACCCTTACACGGTAAATGGAATTTCGATCAAGCCAATAGAAATAAACTAAAAAAACAAGACCTGCCCGATTTACCAACGCCCCTCATATTTAACAATGATATAAGCGGCATTTTGCTTAGAATAAAAAAGTACAAAATAGAAACCATAGGCACTAGTGGTAACAATTTACTTTGGCCTGTCAACCGCAAACAAGCTAAAGCGCTCCTTAAGCATTTCTGCCAATCCTGTTTAGCTCAATTTGGTCACTTTCAAGATGCTATGACCTGTCAATCAGATAAAAAATGGAGCTTGTACCACTCAAGACTTTCTTTTGCATTAAACACTAAAATGCTTCATCCACTTCAGGTAATACAAGCAGTTCTTAAAAAATATCATGCACAACTAACACAACCCCCTGAGATAGATATAGCTCAAGTAGAAGGTTTTATTCGACAAATAATAGGCTGGCGAGAATACATTCGAGCGATTTATTGGCGCAATATGCCAAAATATATTACACATAACCAACTTGCAGCTAAACGTGATTTACCTGAAATGTATTGGCATGCTAAAACCAAAATGAAATGTATGTCTGAAGCTATTCAACAATCTCTCGATACTGCATACGCCCACCACATACAAAGGTTAATGGTAACAGGAAATTTTGCCCTATTAGTCGGCGTCGAGCCTAAGCAAATTCATCAATGGTATTTGGCTATTTACATCGATGCAATTGAATGGGTGGAGCTGCCAAATACTTTAGGTATGTCGCAATATGCTGATGGCGGTTTAATAGCAACTAAACCCTATACATCCAGTGGAAATTATATCAATAAAATGAGTGATTATTGTGCTAATTGCCAGTACGATGTAAAACAAACTCTAAGTGAAAAAGCTTGTCCGTTTAATAGTTTATACTGGAACTTTATTGCCCAGCATCAAGTTAAATTTAAGCACAACCACAGAATGAGCATGATGAACAACCTTTGGTATAAAAAGTCTCAACAAGAACAAGCGCAAATCATGCTACACGCTAAAGGCTTGCTCCAAAATATAAATAATTTATAAAACTATTCCTTTCAAGGGGCAATATGTCTGATTATAAGTCGTCTAAAGTACCCACATCAAGGCTCGCTCGTTTGTCAAAAATTGGTGGCCTGGCGACCAGTATTGCTGGAAATATGCTAACGAGCAGTATCAAAGATTTAAGTAAAGGTGAAAAGCCTAACCTGCAAAAATTAATGCTCACGCCTAAAAATATCGAAAGCATTGCCTCTAAACTCTCGCAAATGCGTGGTGCTGCGATGAAAGTAGGTCAACTTCTTTCTATGGATACTGGAGATTTATTACCAGAAGAATTAAGCGATCTGTTAGCAAAATTAAGAGCGGATGCCACTCCAATGCCACATAAGCAATTAGTTTCAGTGTTAAAAGGAAATTGGGGCGAACACTGGATAGATAGTTTCTCTCATTTTGATTTAAAACCTTTCGCTGCGGCTTCAATTGGCCAAGTTCACCTAGCCTATTCTGAAAGAGGTGAAAAGCTTGCGGTAAAAGTTCAGTATCCCGGTATTCAACAAACGATCGACAGTGACGTCGATAATGTAGCCAGCTTAATTAAATTAACTCGGTTGTTACCTGATCATATCGAGATTGATGAGTTACTGACGCAAGCAAAACAACAACTGCATACCGAAGCGAATTATATCCAAGAAGCGAGTTACCTAGCTCAATATCAAACTGCACTCGGTAACAATGACGACTTTATATTGCCCGTAAGTTACCCAGAATTAAATACAGAAAATATTCTATGCATGCAGTTTGTTGAAGGCGAATCAATTGAAAACTGTGTTTATTTAGCGCAAGACGAGCGTAATAAAATTATTGCCTCGCTGTTTAAGTTATTCGCTCAAGAATTATTTCGTTTTAAGTTGATGCAATCCGATCCTAATTTTGCAAACTTTATGTATAACCAAGCTGATAACAAAATCGTTTTAATTGATTTTGGTGCTACTCGTGAAATCCCTGAGCATGTCAGTCAAGGGTATTTTCAATTTATGCTATCGGCTATAGAACAAAATGAAACGAACATGATGCAAGCTGCTGAAAAAATAGGATTCTTCAGAAGCGATATCAGCGATTCGCATAAAAAAGACATCACCAAAATATTTTACTTAGCAACTAAACCTTTAAGGTATGACGGCGAATTTGATTTCGCCAACAGTGACTTTACCAATGAAGTAAAAGAAGCAAGTCACGTGATCGGAGCAGATAAAGACCAATGGCATACGCCGCCAATAGACGCCATATTTATACACAGAAAACTCGGTGGACTTTATCTATTAGCAGCAAAATTAAAAGCTAAAGTGAATTTAAATCAAATATTCAGTCAAATATTGATGCAATCCAGATAAGAGAGATGACTAGCTTTTCCAAACAGAATAGAAACCCAATTTAGTTAACCTTAACTCGGGATAAGAAATTAGCTAACCCCATTAAACTATTGGTATTATTGATTTTTTATTTCTTGAAAGATATTTTTTCTTAGAACAAGGCGAATTTGCGTACGTAATAGCTGGCTATTACTAGCGAATTCAACGCAGTTATCAGGAAAAAGGCCCTCAAGAAAGCAAGTTGTTATCCCAAATTGAGGTTAGTTATTCAATTAGTCAAAGGTTTCAGATGCAAGTGACTTTGTTAGCATTCAACACCATGGTAGTAAAAGTTATTCTCAAAGTGTTGAGAGAACTGACCGCAGTAATACGATAAAATTCCGAAAGATTTAAATCATCCCTGTATAAAGAATTAACAATGTGGCTGATAAACACCTGAAAAACACATTAACCCCAAAATCAAAACCAATCAAAAACCAAACACAAACAACAAAAGTAATCACATAAGTCCCAAAAACGATCTTTTAGTTATTAAAAACCACGTTTATATGCTTTTTTATTACTAAAAAAGATTAAAAATGATTGCCAAAAAGCAATTTTGACCTAAAATCGCGATCATGAGTCAAGGGAACATTTTAATAACAAAATGTCAACACCTCGCTCTTTTTTCGAGGATTTTAAAATGAACAAAAAAAGCACCACTAGCACATTCAAACTAAACCAAATTGCAATTGCAGTTGGGTTATTGTCAATTCCGAACGCAGTGTTAGCACAACAAGCGCAGGACGAAGAGACTGAAGTAATCGCTGTTACAGGTGTGCGTAGCTCGTTAGAAGCAGCACTTCTCACCAAGCGTGAAGCAATCTCTGTTGTTGATGCTATTTCTGCGTCTGACATTGACGCCTTACCCGCATTAGATTTAGGTGAAGCTCTACAAGCAATACCTGGCATCCAGTTACAAACTGACGACGGTCAACGTAACTCAGAAATTACTTTGCGTGGTTTATCTGGGGGTTTCGTTAAAACGACTGCTGAAGGCATGTCGTTTGCTAACCCTAGCCGAAGTGAAGCAGAAGAAGGTGGTTCAAATCCATTTGGCTCATTTGAAGCAAGCGTATTTGACGGTGTAACCGTAGTTAAATCTCCAACTGCAGATATGCAAGAAGGTGGTATTGCAGGTACGATTGATAAAAAATTACAACGAGCTTTAGGTAAAAAAAGTGGCAAATACTCTGTGAGTTTGGGTGGCCGCTATGAAGAATTAACCGATGACTGGAATAAAGAGTTTAAAATTCAAGGTTCACACCACTTTATTCAAGACAAATTTGCTATTGCGTTTAAAGTAGCAGGTTCTGAGCAAAATTTCCGTAAAGACACTGCAAACTATACCCAATACTCAACTTTAGTTGAAAGCCAATATCAAAAAGATACCAACGGTGAATTTATATTAGATGCGAACGGCAAAAGAAAAGAAACAAGCGCTAACTACAACATCATAGATTCAGACTTAGCTGCATATAAAACGAAACACGGTTTAGACCCAAACGCAGTTGTTAAAGCTGTTACACGAGCAGGTCAAGTATCTGAAGTATCAAGCGGCGACCGAATATCTGCAACCGTTAATCTTGAATTTAAACCAACAGACAACTTAAAACTTGGCACAAATTTGTTATATACAAAACGTACATTAGACGAAAGTAATTTTGAAGATGTACAGTTTTCTGTGCCGAATAATCCAAATGCAAAAAATGCGTTAATTGAACCTATTGGTGCACCAATTCAATTGGCGAATAACGAAGCTGGCAATCCAGTTTATGCAGTAAGCCATGTAAAATTAACCAACGCAAACTGGGCTCCTGCCAATCGCTTGATGTCGTATACAGAAGAAGCTAAAGGTATATTTTTATACGCAGATTATGCGACCGACGACTGGGTATTTAATACCGCAGCCAGCTATTCAAAGTCTTTAAACGAATTTCAAAACCAAGGTTTAGATATTCGTCATACCAATAAAGGTTCAGGAAAATATACCCTAAAAGAAGGTAGTACCACAATCGACTCAATTAACTGGGCACCCAGCGGAATTGATGTAGAAATTAACACTGGAAACGGCGATTTATCAAAGGCTTACACAAAAGCCTCTGGATTCGATAGCGTAGACTACGATGCAACTTACACCTATATGAACAGTGAAGGTAAAGAGGTTACTGCAGGTTGGTCTGAAGTACCACTAACAAGTTTTAGCAGCACACTAAACCCACTCGCAACTGGTGGTAAACAAGTGCAATTCTTCGTTAATGGCCGTGTTGACCGACCAGAAAGAACTGAAAAAAGCTTTCAGTTTGATGCAAAACGTTTTATTGATTTAGGTTTTGATTCCGCTAAATTCACCTCGGTTAAATTTGGTGTACGCCATTCTAACGAAGAACTTAATAACACGGATTTACGTGTGGGCGCCGGTGGCATTAATGTCAACGCATTAACCTCTGAAAACTTGTTCAAAGAGCAGCTATTTTCAGACGTGCAGAACCCATATTTTAATGGCGAATTTTCTGGATATTACAATGGTGAAGGTGGTTGGAAATCTATTGATTCAAACAATTTAAAAGCTTTATTACAAACGAATATGCGCGAGTTAGAAGGTGCAGTAGAAGCAGACCCGACTGGCTTTTATATCAAAGGTAGCTCAACAACACCAAATGACTTTTTGACCAGAAACTTTGCGGCAGACCAACAAATAAACGCCGCATACATTATGGCCGAATTCGAAGGTAGTTTAGCGAATATAGATTACCGTGGTAACACGGGTATCCGCCATGTTCAGACTAAAAATGACATTACGGGCGTCAGCAACATTAACGGCGAGTGGATCACGAACGTAACGGAAAACGATTATAGCCATAGTCTGCCATCGGCAAATATTTCATTCGACATTACTGACGATGTGATTGTTCGTGCTGCCTATGCAGAAGCACTGGTACGTCCAAACTTACGTTCGCAGTTGCCAACAGGCACAATATCGTCAAACGCGAGTAAAGTAAAAGTGACGCTACCTAAAAGTGGTTTAGAGCCATACACTTCTTCAAACTATGATTTGTCGATCGAATGGTATAACCGTGAAGGCAGTGCGATTTCTTTTGGCGTTTTCTCTAAGGAAATTGCTGGGTTATTCCGCGATCAAGTCGCCTGTCCAGTTGGTTTTGAAAATATTTTTGGTGGCGAAATTGGTGCCGTCGAATTATCAAAAAATACCGCTGGTGAACTAACCTGTATGGAGTTAAGCCCATATGTTGATGAAAATGGGGTTGAAGGCGTACGCAGAGAAGTTGAAGTAAAATATACGATTAATAGTGAAGATACCACAGATGTTTTAGGTTATGAGCTGTCAATTCAACAAAAATTAGACTTTTTGCCTTATCCTTGGAGCGGGTTCGGTGGTGTATTTAACTATACTTACGTGGATACAGAAACATTAGTTGATGGCAAAAAACAGCCTATGGAAAAAGTATCACCACGCTCTTATAACCTTATCGGTTATTGGGAAAATGAAAAATTAAGCATGCGTTTAGCGTATAACTGGCAAGACACAAAACTCATCAGTTCTGGTGGTTCAGTTGGTTTCTTAGGAAGTGAAAGCCGTGAACAATCTGCTGGCGGACGTTTAGACTTCTCAGGTTCATACAAGTTAATGAAAAACTTAAAAGTAAACTTGTTGGCATACAACTTAAATGACCGCCAAGAGTATGAGTTTACTGGTGGTAATGAAGACGCGTTATACCGTATGCGTTATTCTGGTCGTACTTATCAGGTTAACGTTAATTACGCTTTCTAATAACGATTAACATGCCGAGTAACTTTAAAGGCCGATGTTCATTGAACATCGGCCTTTTTATTTAATTAAAACCTAAATGACAGGCATTGTTAAAAACCATAAATTACAAATACTTACAACTCATGTCTATTTATTTTCATCTGTAATTTGACAAATCAAAAATCCACTCCAAACCTAACTGTATAAGTAACCACGCATGACTATAAATATAGTTATCTTATGGCCAAACCCAGAAGCAGTTTAATATCATTATCCGACACCCCTTATTATCATTGCATTTCGCGTTGTGTCAGGTGTGGTTATGATAAAACCACTAAAAAGAGCTTTGAACATAGAAAAGTTTGGTTAGTTGAACGCATTCAAAAGCTCGCCGCTATTTTCATCATAGATGTAGCTGCTTTCGCTGTTATGAGTAATCACTATCGCTTAGTTTTAAGAATCAATACAGGTGCTGCGGATGCTTTAAGCCCTGATGAGGTTTTATCTCGTTGGCAATGCAGCGCTTTGGCAGCGATGGTAATCTATGTTTAGGCTTGCAAAGTTAATTGGATTATCTTTGTCAGCTTTTAAGTTTACGATCACTGCTTTATTTAAACGTAACTGATTTTCAAAATAGTTGTGACTACACACAAAATTTAGCGCGGTATCTTTGGCTAATTTTACATTTTGAGGCAAAGGTCGCTCAAACCCAGTAATGTGAATAGATAGGACTATATTGGGCCCTGAATCGTTAAAAGATAATATAGACCATTTGTTCTTGATACTTGATAGTTGTTTTATATCATCGGAAAAAGGTTCGTCATTTACGTCATAACTATATTTTTCATGAAATCCGTAAATTAATGACACGATTATTGAAAGTATCCATATTGAAAATTTAATTAATTGTTTGTTTTCACGCATAGTTAAAGCTGCATAACATTATATTGAACGGCGAAAAACCTAAATGAAGAAAAACCTAAATGACAGGCATTGTTAAAAAATAGAAGCTGGACAAACCATAACCTATTGATTTAGTTGTTCTCTATAAGTGTCTGACCAGATAGTTTATATATTATACTCGTAATTCCATTGGTTGAAAGCTAATACCATCTTTTTCACCTGCGGTATCAGATTCAATAAAACCAAACTTTCTATATACCGGGATTGCGTATATGGAAGATCGAAGTGTATAAGTATTAGATATACATACGCTAGTTGCAAACTCCCAAAGTGCTCGTGATAACCCTTTCCCTTGATGCTTCTCCGATACAAAAAGGTGAAACAAATGACTATTTCCTTTCATTGCAAGGTATCCGATTATTTCACCATCAAGCTCATAAATAAAATTGGAATATTCATGGCTTTCTAAGCGTTTTAAAAAAGCACTGTGAGTAAGCGTTTGAGCAAACCATTCTGGTAATTCATTTTCAGACTTTGTTAAATAAAAATGTGAAAGAGAGGTAACCAGCTCACTTATTTTGACCACATCATTTGTTTTAGCGGCTCGAATGTGCATAAATTATCCTTCGATGCTAGCTCTTCACTGTGAGTCGCTAGGTGCGCCATACATCAAGCTCATAAGTAGTAAATTTATGACCATATAATTCAGTCTCATATACCTGATTGGCTAGCTTCTGTAAAAATTTATATTTAGGTCGTGTATGAAGAAAATGTACGTAAACTTTATTATGTCCAAATAATTTCGCCCAAGACATCACCTCACGGAAGACTCGAACACCTTTACCCCAATAGTTATCATCAATAACAATAGCTATTTCATAGTGGTTATTTTCATATTGAATCCCACACCAACCAATTAATTGCCCTTTAAAATATATAGCTCTAATTTTACACCCATTAATAGAATCAACTTCAGCTTTAGATTGCATCCAATTCTCTGCGCTGCGTAAATCAAATAGCTCATGCTTCATTAAGTGTTCTCGAAGTTTTAACTTATTTAAAATAGGTAAAAAATCTTTGACAGCTATTTCTTCAAATTTCTTAAATTCTAGGCTTTCAATATTCACTGAATTCACACTAACTGTCATACTAAGAAGCTATATATAACGGATAAAATAAGCTAGGTACGAGCAAAAACCAACCGTTTTTTGTACTTGTTTAATTTTACTTCCTCAAACCTGACATGAGAATAGAAGCAATAAAATTCATAACCTATTGACTTAATTATTTTCTATACGTTTCTGTCTAGATAATTTAGGGGGTTTCGACGGCTTATTAGACCTTACCAAATAAAGGGCTTTCACCTCCAGTTTTATGCCAACTTACCTTGGCTCACTGCCTGTCATACTAGTTTTTAAGCGGATTGGTTTGAATAGACTATACTCTTTCTATTAGAGTTATTAAGGCACTTTAGCTATGTATGCTTGGATAAAGTGGTGTGTGTTAGCACTTATTGTTGGCCAGTCTTGCTATGCGAAAGATATCGTTTATCGGGGTCTTGGGGTCTACCGTGATGCTTATCATACTGAATTATTACAAACTATTTTAGATCATAGCAAACACGGTGCTTACGACGCTAAGAGTTATCATTTAACAATACCGCATCAACGTGCCTTTGAACTTTTAACCTCCAAAAGGGATATAGATATAACAATAGGTTATGCCACACAAGAACGATTAGATTTATACCAAGCGATCCCAATCCCTATAATGAAAGGCTTAAGTGGCTGGCGCGTAGTACTCGTGCACGAAGATAACATCAACACATTTAAAGATATCAAAACTTTAAATCAGCTTAAAACCTACAAACCTGGCATGTTTCATACTTGGACAGACAATAAAATATTTGAACACAATGGTATTGAATCGACTAAAGGTGCACATTGGGTTGGCTTATTTCGTATGTTGCACAAAAAGCGCTTTGATTATTTCCCGATGTCCATATTAGAAGCCGCACGAGAAGCAAAACTGTATAAACAAGAATATCAACTATCGATTGCAGTCGATCCCTATATACTGATCACTTACCCCGTCTGTTTTTATTTTTATGTTGAAAAAAACAATCACGAGTTAGCTCAACATTTGAATCAAGGCTTTGAGAAAATAATAGCCAACGGCGAATTTGATAAAATTTTTTCAAAACACCACAGTGGTATACTTAAAGAATTTTTCACCGGAAGTCGAAAGGTGATTCGGTTAAAAAATCCACTGTTACCTCAGAGTGTTCCACTAGAAAGAGCTGAACTTTGGTTACACTACCAATATTCTGATTCTCGTCCAACAACACTTTATAAATAGTAGCGCGTTGATACTCTATTTTACATGATAGGCATTGCTAAGACATATCAATTACAATCACTTAAAATTAATGTCTGTTTATTTTACATCCACAATTTGACAAAAAGCACTAATACCAAAGTAGCTTGAACATTCATAAAAACAAAAAAGGCTTTGTCGTAAAACAAAGCCTTTTAAATTTGCCATTTGGTTAACTTTTTTGTAAATATTTAAGCCATTTCAATATATTACTTTAAGCTAAGCTAGCGCTTACCAGCCTTTAACACCTTTCATATCCGGTAAATGGTGGGCAATCCCTTTGTGGCAATCTATACAGGTTTTTTCACCACTTGCCAGTGCCGTGCTATGCATCGCTGCTGCGCGTTTTCCTTGCAGGGTAAAATCCATAGAATCAAAGTTGTGGCAGTTACGACACTCTAATGAGTCGTTTGCTTTTAACCTTGCCCATTCATTCTCTGCTAAATGACGGCGTTTTTCTAAAAATTTGTCGCGAGTTGCTATCGTGCCAAATATTTTACCCCAGACTTCTTTAGAGGCTGCCATTTTACGTGCAATTTTGTTTGACCATTCATGTGGCACATGGCAATCAGGACAAGTTGCTCGAACACCTGAGCGATTAGAGTAATGAATAGTTGGTTGTAACTCTTCAAATACATTATCTCGCATTTCATGGCATCCAACACAAAACTCTTCTGTGTTGGTCATTTCTAATGCGGTGTTAAAGCCACCCCAAAAGATAATGCCGGCGATAAAGCCGCCTAGGGCTAAAAAGCCTAGGCTAAAGTGAACGCTGGGGCGATTAAAAGTCCGCCAGAAGTTTTTCAACCATTTCATAGCTTACTCCTCTTCTTTTTCGGCTTTAATCACCATTTTTTCCATATCAACAAACTCATTTTTCACCACGGGTTTGGCGTCGGTTTGCGGGACATGGCATTGGTTACAAAAATAGCGTCTTGGTGAAATTTCCGCTAAGAAGTTTCCATCTCTGTCCATGTAGTGAGTAACAGAGATCATAGGCGCTTGGCTTTCTTCAGTTCGAGTTCGGTTGTGACAAGCCATACATTTATTAACGTTTAAGTTAATTTCGTAACCTCTAATATTGTGCGGCACTAAAGGCGGCTGCATTGGGTAGTTACGAGCTTGCTTAATGTCGTTTTTAATTGGCTTTGCAATTTCTGGCGCTGTCACTTCTTCGTCAATTTCAGCTTTCAAAATTGGGTTAATTGGATCTGCATTTACTTGTGTCATCACCGTAGAGAAAAACGCAATGGCCATGGTTAAAGTAAAACCGATAAATGTTTTTTGTTTCATGACGTTTCTCCTAAACTTTTTCAACTTTAACAGCACATTTTTTGAAATCTGTCTGTTTAGAAATTGGATCCGTTGCATCAAGCGTGACTTTGTTAATCAACCTTGCCGCATCAAACCATGGTACAAAAACTAGGCCTTGCGGTGGTTTGTTACGTCCACGCGTTTCTACACGAATATTAATATGGCCTCGACGAGAAGTTAGTTTTACTTCGTCACCTCGGCGTAAGCCGCGTTTTTTAGCATCTTGTGGGTGCATGTAAATTAACGCATCAGGCACGGCTTTATGTAACTCTGGTACACGTTGAGTCATAGAGCCACTATGCCAGTGCTCTAGTACTCGGCCAGTGCTTAACCATAGGTCATATTCTTTGTCTGGGACTTCTGGCGCAGCTTCATAAGGCAAGGCAAATATAATCGCTTTACCGTCTGGTTTGCCGTAAAACTCAAAGCCTTTACCCGCTTTAACATAAGGATCTGAGCCTTCTCTATAGCGCCATTTAGTTTCGACACCATCCACAACTGGCCAGCGTAAACCACGCTCTTGGTGATATCTGTCGTATGGTGCTAAATCATGGCCATGGTCTCGGCCAAAAGCTGCATATTCTTCAAATAAACCTTTTTGAATGTAAAAGCCGAATTCTCTCGCTTCATCATTTAGTCTATCGTCAGGCACTTCGTTTAAGCCGTATGCATCTACGTTGCCATTTTTAAATAGCACTTCGTATAAGGTTTTTTCCGCTAATTCAGGTTGTTTAGCGATTAAATCTGCGGGCCAAACTTCGTTAATTTTAAAGCGTTTTGAAAACTCTACCATTTGCCACATGTCAGATTTTGCTTCACCTGGCGCTTTAACTTGTTGGTACCAAGATTGGGTACGTCGCTCTGCATTACCATATGCACCTTCTTTTTCTACCCACATTGCTGTTGGTAAAATCAGGTCGCCGGCTTGCGCTGTTACTGTTGGATAGACGTCAGAGACTATGATGAAGTTGTCAGGGTTACGATAACCTGGGAAGCCTTCTTCATTAATATTTGCTGCTGCTTGCATGTTGTTATTACATTGCACCCAGTAAACATTTAAGTCGCCATCTTTTAATTTACGGTTATGTAAAACGGCGTGGTAACCCGGTTTAGGTGGAACTGTGCCTTCTGGCAATTTCCAGATTTTTTCAGCGTAAGCTCTATGCTTAGGATTAGCGACGACCATGTCTGCTGGTAATCTATGGCTAAAAGTACCGACTTCACGAGCTGTACCACAAGCTGAAGGCTGACCCGTTAATGAGAATGGGCTGTTACCTGGCGTAGAGATTTTGCCTGTTAGTAAGTGAATATTATAGATTAGGTTATTTGCCCATACACCACGTGTATGTTGGTTCATACCCATAGTCCATAATGACATAACTTTTTTGTTTGGATCTGCGTAGAGTTTTGCTAACTTCTCAAGTTGAGCTTCGCCAACACCTGAAATTTCTGCCGTTTTTTCTGCCGTATATTCGCTCACAAATTCTTTGAATTCAGCGAATGTCATTGGCGTTGAGCCTTTTGCATTACCTGCATTTTTAGCCGCTTTTTGTGCTGGATGCTCGTCTCTTAAGCCGTAACCAATATCCGTGACACCACGACGGAAATTAGTGTGTTTGTTGACAAACTCCCAATTCACTTTGTCTTTTTCAATAATGTAGTTAGCTATGTAGTTTAATATGGCTAAATCTGATTGTGGTTCAAAAATAATGGGTAGATCAGCTAAATCAAAGCTTCTGTGCTGGTAAGTTGATAATACGGCAACGTCAACATCTGGATTACTTAAACGACGATCGGTTAAGCGAGTCCATAAGATAGGATGCATTTCGGCCATGTTAGAGCCCCATAATACAAACGCATCTGCAGCTTCAAAATCGTCATAGCAACCCATAGGTTCATCAATACCAAATGTACGCATAAAGCCACCTACAGCAGATGCCATACAGTGTCTCGCATTTGGTTCTAGGTGATTTGTTCTGAACCCAGCTTTCATTAGTTTAACCGCAGCGTAACCTTCCATAACAGTCCACTGACCTGAGCCAAACATACCTATAGAGCCTGCGCCTTTAGTGTTAAGTGCGGCTTTATATTTTTCAGCCATTATGTCAAAAGCAGCGTCCCAACTTATTGGAGCAAAGTCGCCATTTTTGTCATACTTGCCATCTTTCATTCTTAGCAATGGTTGGGTTAATCTGTCTTCGCCATACATTATCTTTGATAAGAAATAGCCTTTAACGCAGTTTAGCCCTCGGTTTACGGGTGATTTAATATCACCATGAGTAGCAACGACTTTACCGTTTTTAGTTGCGACATTAATGCTACATCCTGTACCACAAAAACGACATGGCGCTTTGTCCCACTTAAGCTCAGTTGAGCCGGTACGAGTAATGATATTACTCGCTGTTGCAGGCAGTGTAATGCCTGCTGCTGTTGCTGCAGCACTGGCGGCACTTGCCTTTACAAAACCTCTTCGTGTTATATTCATAATCTCACCTATATTGGCTAATTTTTAATTCTGTTATTTTTTAATCTGTCTATTAATGATTTAAGCTGCGCTTGCATCTTCGTTTTCTGATTCATCTATGTATTCGTGATATACAGGGCTAATATCGATAACCTGTTTCACCGCAGCTAGCTGATCTGATAAATTAGCGATTTCTTTATGATTTGCCGCTTCTAGCGTGACAATAATCTTCGCTTGGCCATCATGCCCATGTACTTCGCAACCATGAATTTGATTACATGAGTCAATCACTGTGACTAAATTTTCTTGTTGGGTTCTAACAATAAAACTCGCGACATGATATTCAGACATGAGTTTGCTCCTGTAGTGTTTGGTTAGTGGTTTTAAGTTGTGCTAAAGGCTTAAACTGGACGGCTTGGGTTGGGCATGGAGATACGCATGCACCGCATTGTATACAAGCATCTAAGTTAATTTGTGGTTGCGCTATGGCACCATTAATGTATTTAAACTCTATGGCTTGAGGCTCGCAGTTTTCACCACAACTTCTGCAATAAATATTTTTTTGCGCCAAGCAGTTGTCTGTTAGCACTGGAAAAAATTGATTAGTTTTGGGATTAGTTTGGTCAATGGCTTTGGTTGGGCAGGCTTTTATACAATCTTCACAAAAGTCACATTCATCCTTTGCAAAATTAAGCTCAGGGTATCCCCCTTCACCTTTTTGAATCACTTTAGTTGGACACGCTTCAATGCATTGATTGCATTGAGTGCATTCATTAGTAAATGTATCTTCTGCTGCGCTCCATGGTGGGCGCATCACGACTAGTTGTGTTTTTTGCGTTAATCTGCCACGTAGTAAGCTACGTTTTGCCAAATCGACCATGATCTAAAATCCAGTTGGGCCAAATAATAATTGGTAAATCCAAATAGAAAATCCATAGCCACTGACTAACAAAATGCTTAATAGTGGAAATAGCACAACTGTGATAAACAAAAATACATTCATTTCTGTTTTTTTAGTGGTTGAATTAGCTTCGTTGCTCATCTTCAGTTCTCACTTTTAAATGTATTCACCCTTGAGCAAATACTTAAGAAATAAAAGTTGGTCAACGCTGCGTCTGCGTTGACCTGTCTCGCGTAAGACATCGACATCTCTCAAATTAAATTAGTAGAATTTTTAATTTGTGATTTTCGATGCAGTGATAATGAATCATGATGAGGGGCAGTACCTTGATATAGATCAGGTTATGAAATTGGTTCGTTTTTAAGTGTCAAAAAGCATGATCTAGATCATGCTTATTCTTAAGCAAAGCCGCTTTTTAAAAATGCACCACGCAATAGCAGTAAATCTTTAATGTTCATTGGTTGTGCTTAATTTTCGAAAAAAACACGTATTTTGGCTTAAATTAAGCCGATTTAGGCCTATTTTAAAGTAGGCATGCTTCGTGCTTGTGTAACCAGTAAGCAGCAAAGTAGCGGTTAACGAAAATGCAAAGTAAGTATGAGTCGCATAGAAGCATAGGACTAAAAGCGCTTTTATTAGTAGAAACGGAAAACTACGACAGAGATCTACGAAATTCATTAGTCACATCTGGTTATGATGTTTATCCAAATATCATGAACATGAAGGTTTTAAAAAAAGTAGATGAAATAGAACCTGATGTCATTATTTTAGATATAGATAGGTTAAGTAATGATGACCTACATAGTTTGTTAATCATTAGTGAAATGAATCCTAAACCTATGGTCATTTTTACTGAGTTTACAGACGCCAGTATGATAGAAAAAATATTAAGCTCTAAAATTAATGCTTATATTGTGGGTGATAAATTACCTCATCATGTTGGTCCAACCGTACAAATTGCGATTGCTCGTTTCAAAGAAGTTGAGTCACTAAAATCAGAACTCACGGAAACCAAACGTAAACTTGAAGGCAGAAAATGGATTGATAAAGCCAAAGGTTTGTTAATGAGCAATAAAGGCATCAATGAAGATCAAGCTTATCAAGCACTACGTAAAATGGCTATGGATAGAAGCCAACGCATCGACGAAGTTGCAAAAAATGTGATTAGTTTTATGGAAACCATGGGTTAGCCTAAACCGCCCAAGTTTCCTTACTACTTTTTAAATAATCACCTAGCCCACCTTTTCACCCCCGTTCCAATCCATTTTATTTTCTTATTTGGCACAAGCATTGCAATTAAGCTTAGAGTTATGTTTTAGCGTCAATTTTCTGTTGCGCTAGTTGCTGAATATTTTGGAGATACTTATGGAACTTGTCGTTGTAATAATGATGATTATATTGTTAATGGTTGCTGCTGTTTCCTTAAAAATGACACAATCGGGTGCGCCTTTCCCTTACCAGAAAAAAAATGCACTTTTTACTGAGCCAGAGCGCGCCTTTATGCTGAAACTAGAGCATGCGGTTGGCGATCAATACAGAATCGTTAATCGCGTTAGGTTAAGTGATCTCGTCACGGTACGCACAGGAACAGACAAAAGAAGTGAGCAAAACGCAAAAGTAAAAGCAGCCAGCAAGATGCTAGATTTTGTATTAATTGACCGTAACACATTAGAGCCTATCGCAGCGATTGATCTCGTCAATATGGAATCTAAAACAGGCTACAAAACCAAACAAGATTGGTTTGTAAAAGGCGCTTTAGATACTGTAAACCTGCCGCATATTCGAATCAAATTAAAAGCAGGTTACAAATCGTCTGAGATAAGAGAATGCCTCGCAAGCAAAATTAAAAACCAGCAGTTATCACCTTTAAATGTCAGAAAAGTAAAACCTAAGGGACTAACTAGACCGATAGGTAACATGCTAACCAAACATATTAACGAGCAAGCAGATAGAGCTGCTGTTGCTTAACGCGTTCGACACTCAAATCACATTGAGTATTTTTAAAACTAAATAAGCTGAGTTGAAGTCTTAATTATTACAGGGAGTAATCATTAAATTTGTAGTTTCAAGTTCAACAGCAAACTCACTCTTTGCTTTTGTGTACTTCGCTTAGTTTAGTAAATTGCTAAATGTGATTTGAGTCGAGAATTGACACCGCCCTTCGTCAATTCTCAGGTAGTAGAGCAAACCTTGATCTACTACTGAACACCTGCTTGAGTAGCTAGGGCTAAACCAATATAAATTGATTTAGTTCTATACTACTCGGTTTAAAACTCAGCGGTTGCCCGCCGCTGGATTTTATTTCTTTAAGTTCTCTGAACCCTAAGCAACAAGCTTAAATCCAATTAAACCTCAAATATTGAAAGACAAGCCCTCTTTTTCCGTTCTACATAAATATGAAAAACTTAAAGTAGAACGCAATGAACCAAATCCAAAATTCTTTAAATTATTACCAAAGTAAAATGAAATGCATCCAACAATTAGATGGACTACCGCCGTTATTATTTAGAATCTACTTAGCCCCTATTATGATTCAGGCGGGTTGGAGCAAATATAGTAATTTTGACGATATAGTTAATTGGTTTGGTAATACTGAGTGGGGATTAGGCTTACCATTACCTATGGTCATGGCTTTTTTAGCCACAGCAGCAGAGCTAATTGGCGGGATATTATTACTGCTTGGATTGCTCACTCGACTCGTCAGTATCCCGTTAATTATTACCATGTTGGTCGCTATTTTTAGTGTGCATTGGCCTAATGGCTGGTTAGCCATAGCAGATTCGTCAAGCTGGTTGGCTAATGGCACTATCCTACTCAATCAAAACATTATGGATTCAGCTGAAAAATTAACCGCTGCGAATCAAATTTTACAGCAGCATGGGCATTTTGATTGGCTCACATCGAGTGGAAAATTCGTTATTTTAAACAACGGTATTGAGTTTGCTGCAACCTATTTGATTATATTGATTAGCTTGCTATTTACCGGTGGCGGGCGTTTTACTAGTCTTGATTTTTGGCTTTATAACAAGGTTGGAAAGCCAAGTCACTAAGCACTAAATCATGCAGTTTAGGTAGTTTAAAACTAAAAATGCCGCTTTTTAAGCGGCAGTTCATTATAGCGAGTGAGTTAACTGACTAAAGTAAAATAGCAGTTAATACTAAGTAAGAGATAATCGCTAAACCAGCACCTGCAGGTAATGTTACAACCCAAGAGATAACGATATTTCTAACAACGCCTAAGTTAAGTGCAGCGATACCGCGTGCTAAACCTACACCTAATACACCACCAACGAGTGTTTGTGTAGTTGAAATAGGTAAGCCTGTACCAGATGCAATAACAACCGTACTTGCCGCAGCTAGCTCAGCAGCAAAACCACGGCTTGGTGTTAAGTGAGTGATACCTTTACCTATAGTCGCCATAACTCTGTGACCAAATAAAGCTAAACCAGCAACAATACCAAATGCGCCTAGTGGTAATATCCACCATGCTAAAGCAGCTTTACTACCGATTTCACCGTCATTGCTTACAACACTAACAACCGCAGCTAATGGACCAATTGCATTTGCAACGTCATTAGAGCCATGCGCAAAAGCCATACAACAAGCAGTTACTATCATTAATACAGCAAAGATTTTTTCAACATTTTCGTACTGAACTTGGCGTGTTGATTTTTCTTCCAACTTAACTTTAGAGATAAAATAAGCACCGATACCAGCAACAACTAAACCAACTAGCGCTGCATATAAGTATGCTTCACCAGTAGAAATGTTTAAATGTGCATCTTTAAATACGTGTTTTAAACCTTTTTTGATTGTCACTAACGCCAATACGAAGCCGGCTAGTGCCATGTATACTGGAACATATCGCTTCGCATTTTTAATTGGGTTATCCGTGTCAAAAATAAATCGTTGGGCACTCATAAATATGATGTATGCCAAGATACCGGATAGCAGCGGGGTAACAATCCAACTACCAACAATCCCTCCTACTTTACCCCAGTGAATCGCTTCAGTCCCTGCGCTAATTAACGCAAAACCAATAATCGCACCAACAATAGAGTGAGTAGTAGAAACAGGCCAACCCATGTATGAAGCCACTGCAAGCCAGGTACCAGCCGCGAGCAAAGATGAAATCATACCGATGACGAAGACTTCAGGAATATCTATAAATGGTGTGGAATCAATAATACCTTTACGAATTGTAGAAGTAACTTCACCACCCGCTAGGTAAGCACCAGCGAATTCGAAGATCATTGCAATAAAAATTGCTTGTTTAACCGTTAGCGCTTTAGAGCCAACAGATGTACCCATAGCATTGGCAACGTCGTTTGCACCAATACCCCAAGCCATGAAAAAGCCAACTACAGCGGCAAAACCAACTAAAAGTAAACCGTAAGTTTGTAAAATATCCATTGATATCTCCAATAATTAACGTGTTAACAGCAACTCAAGTCGCCCACCAACTGATTCAGCTTTATCTGCTAAATCACCAACCCACTCGATAATATCGTATAAGAAAATGGCATCAATCGGGTTCAACTCTGATTCAGCAGCTCGAATAGACTGCCTAATTTTAATTTGCATTAAATCAGTATCAGCTTCGATCGCTTCGATTTTTTGGATGATTTGTTCAACAATGTCAACTTCGCGACCACGGAAGCCCATTTCTAACAATTCATCTAACTCGTTAATTGCTTTAGCTGCTACAGCTACCGCATCTAAACTTCGGTTTAAATAGTTACGGAAATCTTCTTGAATAGCTTGAGGAATGGTCAACTGACGACCAACAACACGACCAGCAATATCTTTCGCTTTATTCGCAATTTTATCTTGCTGAACAATAAGCTCTAATAAATCAGCTCTATCAACTGGTAAGAAAATACCCTTTGGTAACTGAACACGAATGTCACGCTTAATTTTATCTGCTTGTTGTTCTAACTCAGATATTTTTAAACGAACGGATTCAGCGGCTGTCCAATCTTCTTGAAAAACGGCATCAAAGAATGGCGCTAGCTGTTCAGATGTTGCTTTTGCAAGATCTATATGCTTTTCCAAAGCTTTAAAAGGAGATTTTCCAAATAATCCCAGTAATGAATTCGCAGACATAATTAAACCCTTTTGTTTGCGTTGAGTAATTTTACTGGCGCGGATTTTACACGAAAATCACATCAATAAAATGACAAGTATCAAATAGATAAGCAGAAAGTACTTATGCCAATCTATTTGGTTGTTGTTCACCAAGCGTTTCTATGATGTTAGAAGCTTGATTTTGCGTACTTTTAGTCACATCATTCGCCTTAATTTGTGCTTGTGCTATGACCCCAATAATTTTTTCAATCGACTGTTTAAATTTGCCTATATGATCGAGTTGTACCCGAGCATTATGCACACTTTGCATTGCAGCACTAGCAGATTGTTGCGCTTGTAAACGAACAGAATCCGCATTTTGATGCAGCTCAGTCGCTGTGGTTTTTTGAATACTTGAAAGTTTGTGTATGCTAGAGATAACTGAATCCAATTCACCTGAAGATATTTTTAACTTCTCTAAGATGTTTGAAATATCCGCTAGCGACGCCTGAGTACCCTTAGATAAATTTCTAACTTCATCGGCCACAACCGCAAACCCTCGGCCATGCTCACCTGCTCTTGCTGCTTCTATCGCTGCATTTAACGCAAGTAGGTTAGTTTGATCGGCTATTGTGCTAATTGTGTCAACTATGGTTGAAGCTTGCTCAACGGAAACTAATAGGCTTTCTACTGATTGGTAACTGGTTTGGATTGCCGCGACAATTTCTTCTGTATTAGAGGTGACTAATTCAATTTTTTGATTACTGTCTGAAATCGAAGTCTCTGTTAGCCCTGCATTAGATTGAACAGACTCTGAGCCAGAAAATACTTCTTGAGCTAACTCAATGAGTTCATTCAAGATGGGCTCTATGCTTCTGACATCCGTTTGAATATGGCTCGTAAAAGTTTCTATGTCTTTTGTTTCTTCAACCAAATTACCTAATGTGTCCGAAATATTAATCAATTTTTGATTTTTGGATGTATTTTCGGCTTCTATTTGATCCAACAAACGATTAAAACAGTTAGCGACTATATCAATTTCGCTGCTATTACTCTGTACTTCAATACGCTTAACTTCACCAGTTTCAACCAAATTCTTGAAGCGTTTGGCCAATTTACGAATTCGCTTTACGACCCAAATGTACTGAAAGGCCATTAATAAAGCCGCCACTATCAGTAAAACAGCGGCTGCAGAGTATAGTAAAAGCTGAGTTTGTGCTGAGACTTGTTTTTGCTGGTTAACTAACTGATTTTCAATGGTTAAAAAAGAAGATTCAAAATTATTAACCGCTGATTCTAACTTGTATAAAGCCTGTTTAACTAGATTTTGATTAGTCTGAGTATTTTTTACTTCTTTTGGATACCTTTTCCCCAGTGAAACTAACTCAGCAATAACCGTATCGCCAATTTCCTCTGCCTCATCTTCGTTGCCCAACGAAAACTCATCTTCTTCAATTTCTTGCTGTGGGTAATATATTTCTAATCTTTCTAATTTATCCAATGCTTTAAGCACAATTAGCAGCTCATCAGCCGCTTTATATAATAGGTTAGCATTAGATTGATTGGTTTCTTCCGCTTGAAAAGTGCGTTCTCGACGATAGCTCAATTTATGGAGTAAGTAACCAGCTTCACTGCTCAGTTTTAAATATTCTGTCGCTAGCTCAGTATTTTGAGATATACCTTTTAACGCATAATCATATAGCTCTTTATTACTCGATAACATGCCTTGCTCAGCATATTGTAATAAAGCCGCGGCATTTCGGCCGAGCTTGCCTGCTGCTCTTACGTCCTGCTCAATAAAATTAAGTAGCTCGTCGATTTGATGAATAAAAGGGACAAAAACAGAGTTGTCTTGATTTGAAAAGTTCGCTTTAAGGCTATTGAGCTGTTCGACTGCTTGATTGAGTTTGAGTGAGTCGCTGGTTTTAATATAGTCATCAACTTTAACTCTAAACTCCTGAGTTAAAAGGTTTTTGTTAACTTGATATTGATTCAAAGTAAGTTGTGCATTATCTTGTTTTGTATTCGACCAAGTAATGAGAATAATAAGTCCAATAGCAATGATCGCTAACAAACTTGAAGATAAAATGGAAAAACTTGAAATTTTCATAACAAAAACTGACGACTTAAGTTGTGCGGCAAGATAGCAAAGTTTTATGACACTTTTGTTACACCTGTCATATTCCAGTAATTAACTAACGATAGAAATAAATATTATCTATACTTTATGTAGATTAAATCTAAAAATAAACTAATAACAAATATAGGAAAGCCTTATGCAATCAAACTTTGTTGTGTCTGTCATCACAGCTGATAAGCCTGGCATTATTGAAATACTTTCTTCCATTATCAACAAAAACAAGGGCAATTGGTTAGCGAGTAACTTCACCCGCCTATCAGGTCAATTTGCAGGTATAGTTGAATTTAGCTGCCCTACGAATTTCTCTTCTGAGATTGAGCAAGATCTTAATCGACTTCAGTCTAAAGGGTTTCAACTGCATTTAGCTAAAGGCGAAGAGCACCATCACGATACGGTTAAAACAGTTTCATTATCAATAATAGGTAATGATAAATTAGGCATTATTAATGAGATATCTCGAGTTTTAGCTGAGCACCACGTCAACTTACTTAAATTAGAATCAAGCTGTGAGCCAGCACCTAATTGGGGTGGTCAACTATTCAAAGCAGCAGCCACTTTAGAATTATCTGAAGATATAGATTTTGATCTTATTCAAGAAGCGATAGAAGATATTGCCAATGACTTAATTGTTGAAGTAGAGTTTCAAGTGCCGGGTTAATCGCCTTTTATGACATTAACCTTACATCAACAACTATGGTGCCTAATAAGTTTAATCCCTTATTTTTATTGAGCTTATTAGGTTTTGAAAATTTTTCTCTTCAAAATATATTTCAAATTTGAAATCATACTGTCATAAAAAAACAGTTTAATTGACTACTAGTTGTTTTAGGTAAATTATGTCTCTCATGTCAAAAGAAAAACTATTCATTGCAAAAGAATTAAGCTGGTTATCATTTAATGCCCGAGTGTTACAGGAAGCGGCAGATACCTCTGTTCCTGTTGTCGAGAGAATGCGATTTTTAGGTATTTTTTCTAGTAATTTAGATGAATTTTTCCGAGTCAGAGTCGCTGAGTTAAAACGAAAATCAATTATTGAAGCTGAGAATGCTGAAGCAAGCTCAAGCAATGAGTTTTTAACTTTACTGGAACAAGTGCAGCAAAAAGTCAAAACCATGCAAGCCGATTTTGACTTAATCTTTCAAGACGTAACCAAAACTTTAGCTAAATACAAAATATATTTTGTTGATCATACTAATTTATCTGATTTTCATGAAAATTGGTTAAAGCAATTTTATAAAAATAAAGTTGTTAAACACATTCGTCCTATTATCCCTTCGACAGGTAAAAAGTTAGTTGATCTAATCAGTGACAATGAAACCTATCTGGCGGTACAAATTTCAAAATCAGGCGAACATCAGTACGCGGTAATTGAAGTACCAACAGATGAATTATCGCGCTTCATCTTGTTACCACCCGAACGCAGTAAAGTAAAAAAAGAAGTTATCTTGCTAGATGATGTAATTGAACACAACTTAGCTGAAATTTTCTCCGGATTTTTTGAATTTGACGAAATCTGCGCATATTCGTTTAAGGTAACTCGAGATGCCGATTACTTTGTTGAAGATGAGATTGATCAAAGTATAGTTGAACAAATGTCGGAAAGCTTAAAACAAAGAATCAATGCAGAACCGACTCGGGTCGTTTATAACCGAGAGATGCCTAATGGCATGCTCAAATTTTTAAAGAAGCAGTTAAAAATATCTAATACCAATGAAGGCTTGCTATCCGGCGGACGCTATAGAAATTTTAAAGATTTTATTGGCTTTCCAAACTTTGGTCGCAGTTACTTAGAAAATTCAAGTTTGCCCGCGCTTGAAAATACTGATTTTGCAACCGCAACCAGCGCCTTTGAAGCGATACAAAAAAACGACATCTTGCTCTATTACCCCTATCATAGTTTTGACCATTTCACTGAGTTAGTTCGCCAAGCGTCTTTTGACCCAGCAGTCTTACATATCCGCTTAAATATTTATCGTGTCGCTAAAAACTCTAGAGTGATTAACTCTTTAATTGATGCAGTTAAAAACGGTAAAAACGTTACTGTTGTTGTCGAGCTAAAAGCGAGATTTGATGAAGAAAATAATATTGAATGGGCTAAGGTAATGACTGATGCTGGGATTAAAGTTCAGTTTGGCATCCCAACTTTAAAAATACATTCAAAATTGTGTCTAATTCACCGTAAAGAAAATAATGAGATTGTCCGTTACGCGCATCTCGGCACAGGTAACTTCCATGAAAAGACAGCTAAAATCTATACTGACTTTAGTTTATTTACCTGCCACCCTGAAATTACTGAAGAAGTAGAGAATGTTTTTGATTTTATTCAACACAGTTATAAAAGGTTTAAATTTTACCATTTATTGGTGTCACCATTAAATACCAGAAGTGGCATTACCCAGTTGATTGACCAAGAGATTAATAATGCCAGAATGGGAAATACGGCTGAGATCATGCTTAAAATTAATAACTTAGTAGACGAAGCTATTATTACTAAGTTATATGAAGCTAGTCATGCTGGGGTCAAAATCAAAATGATTATTCGAGGTATGTGTAGCTTAATTCCCGGGAAAAAAGGCTTAAGTGAGAACATTAAAATAATCAGTATTATAGATAGGTTTTTAGAGCATCCTAGAGTCATGATTTTTCATAATAATGGTGATGAAAAAGTATTTATTTCATCTGCAGATTGGATGACTCGTAATATTGAGCACAGAATAGAAGTGAGTTGCCCAATTTATGATAAAAGCTTAAAAAAACAAATCAAAACCATATTTGATCTCCACTTCAAAGATACCACTAAAGCCCGCTGTTTAGATGAAAAAATGAGCAACCAGTATGTGGCGAGAGGCAATAAAAGAAAAATTCGCTCTCAAATTGCAATATATGATTACCTAAAAAATTTAGAAGCCGCTAAAATGACAGATAACTAATGTCATTTATTACTCTGGAGCGACAATGACAGAACCGCAAACTGGCAATAATAACGTAGTAGCCGCCTTAGATATTGGCTCAAATAGTTTTCATTTAATTGTTGCTCGAATAATAGATGGCTCCTTGCAGGTACTGCATAAGGTAAAACAAAATGTTAGGCTAGCTCAAGGGCTATCTGATGATGATATTTTAGACCAAGAAGCTATGGATAGAGGCTTAGCTTGTTTGGCTCAAATGAGAGAAAGCCTCGCGGCTATCCCGCCTGAAAATGTCCGAGTAGTTGCCACTTATACGTTAAGAAAAGCAATTAATAGCAGAGCTTTCATCAAACAAGCAGAAGCTGTATTTCCCTTCCCGATTGAAATAATTCCCGGTAAAGAAGAAGCTAGGTTAATTTACCAAGGCATAGCCAATACAGTTTCAGATGAAGGCAGAAAATTAGTTATTGATATTGGTGGCGGTAGTACCGAACTCATCATAGGTGACGGTTTTAAGCCATTAAAGCTCACTTCGCGCTCTATGGGTTGCGTGAGCTTTACTAAGAATTACTTTGCTAATGGTAAAATCACAGATAGGGCTTTTAAGAAAGCCATCATAGCGGCAAAACAAGAGTTAGAAGACTATTCCGATGATTTTAAAGATTTATCTTGGTCAAGCTGTCATGGTACTTCTGGTACGATAAAAGCAATAAGGGAAGCGATCATCCAGAATAATTGGAGCACCGAACACAAAATTGAATTAAACCATTTATATAAATTAAAAAGCTTATTAATCGAGTTTGGTTCAACTGAGAATGTACTCATTCCAGGCGTAAGTGAGCAAAGAAACCCTGTTTTGGCTGGCGGACTCTCGATATTAATCGGTGTCTTTGAGTTGTTTGAAATTAAACAGCTCAGATATGAAGATGCGGCATTAAGGGAAGGTGTGCTTTACGAGACAGAAGTCAGATTTAAACATTTTGATATTCGCGAAAGGACAATTGAAAGTTTAACCACCCGCTATCAAATCGATACAGCGCAGGTCAAAAGAGTTGCGCGAAGTGCCGATTTTATCTTCCAACAAATTAAACATGATTGGTCACTTTCACCTAAATATCATGCTTTACTACTTTGGGCGAGTAAGCTAGTTGAAATCGGTCTGCACATCCATTCAACCGCTTTCCATAAACACTCTGCTTATATTTTGCAATACACAGATATGCCTGGCTTTAATCAGGAAGAGCAAGCTGTATTAGCCTTTATTGTTCGCTACCACAGAAAGAAATTTAAGTTAGATGACAGTATCGAGTTTAGTCTGTTTAAAAAGCAACACATCATAAAAATCACTCGTATCTTAAGAGTCGCCGCTATTTTAAATTTAAGAAGAAGAGACGATTATTTGCCTAGCTACAAGGTTAGTTTAGAGCAAGATAACTTGCATATTCAGTTTCCTGAAGGCTTTTTAGATGTTGAGACTTTGCTGTTTGCTGACTTAGAAACTGAGCAGTTAATGCAAAGTAATTCAGGTTACCATTTTACTTTTGGCTAAGTGAGTTGCTTGAAAGCGTAGTGACTTGATAAAGTTAATCCTTCTAAACCGCTATGCTGATTTAGAACGCTTTTGTCTTTTTACGACCAATTCAGCTGGAAATTCAAAGTAGAAGCAACTGCCTTCGTCGACCACGCTTTCTATTTCTAATTGGCTTCTATGATGGGCTAATACATGCTTAACGATAGACAGACCCAAACCAGAGCCACCTGTTGATCTTGCTCTTGCTTTATCTACTCGATAAAAGCGTTCAGTTAAACGACTTAAATGTTGGGCTTCTATACCGTCGCCATTATCAGTTACGCTAAACTTGGCTTGAGCATTGATCAGCTCCCATCTGACAACAACGTCACCACCGTTAGGTGTGTAACGAATCGCATTTTTAACTAAATTAGTGAAAGCACTTCTCAACTCGTCTTCAACACCATGGATCAATAAGTCATGATCAACATGAAAGCTAATTTTATGCCCCCTATCCGAATTAATTTGTTCGGCTTCAGTTTCTAGTAAGAGCAACATCGCAGGGACATCAACAAGATGATCAAATATGTTATCTCGATTCGCTTCTATCCTAGATAACACCAACAGTTGATTTACTAATGAGAACATGCGCTCACACTGGTCAGACATCATGCCAATTGCTTTTTTATTATGCAGTGCATTAGCCATATCTGGGTCATCCATCATTTCTAGATAGCCTTGAAGTACGGTTAATGGTGTTCTGAGTTCATGCGAGACATTCGCAATAAAATCTTTACGCATTTGGTTGAGGCGACTTATTTGAGTCACGTCTCGGCCTAATATCAGGAGCTGGCCGAACGCATAAGGTACAATCCTAATTTCAATCGTACAGTCTCTTTCAATCGGTGAAGGGATAATTAAAGATTCATCTAATATCTCAGTATTGTCTTTAATTAGCTTAAATTGCTCCAGAAAAATAGGATTACGTAATAAATTAGTGATAATTAAGCCGCTATCTTCGGGCCAGCGCAGGCCAAAAACATGTGAAGCGAGTTTATTACACCAGATTATCTGACCATTAGTTTGAACAACAACTGCAGCATCAGGCAGAGCCTCTGCTCCATCTCTAAAGCGTTTTAATAACTGACCTTGTTCTTTACGCCTAGAACGATTTTTTTTCTGTAACCTGTAGATACCGTCAAATACTTCTGACCATAAGCCACTACTTTTAGGCGGATAGAGATTTTTCTTACTCCATAGCCAATCGTTGAGTCTAATTAAATTATAGTTAAACCAGATGAAGACGAGACTAAGAACAAATAAAAAGCTTAAAGCATAAGACCCAGTAAAATAACCTAGTGTAAAAGAGATACTCACCATGAGTATGCATCTAGATAAAACCTTAATTAATAAACTGGGCATATAATTTAATTATGAAACCTTTGAAGAAAAGCGATAGCCTGCGCCACGCACAGTTTGTATTAACTTATCATGTCCATGAGTTGAAATCGCTTTACGCAAACGCCTAATATGTACATCAACCGTTCTGTCTTCAACATACACATTCGTGCCCCATACATGATCTAGCAGTTGCTCTCGGCTATAGACACGTTCAGGGTGAGACATAAAAAAGTGTAATAATTTAAATTCTGTTGGACCCATATCAAGCCCATCTTCATTTGCTGTTACTCTATGTGACACTGGGTCAAGTTTCAAGCCTTGAACTTGAATCATATCTTCTGAACTTGTCGGTGTTGACCTACGCATCACAGCTCGAATACGAGCAAGCAGTTCTTTTGGCGAGAATGGCTTAGTCACATAATCATCAGCCCCAACTTCTAGGCCTCTAATTTTATCTTCTTCTTCACCACGAGCCGTTAGCATTATGATAGGAATTTGACGGGTATATTCATTTTGTTTTAACTGTTTTGCAAGCTGAATACCACTACCGCCAGGCAACATCCAATCTAATAGGATCAGATCTGGATAAGGCTCTACAATTTTATCTAAAGCTTCAGTATAAGTTTCTGCTTCAAGTGTGTAATAGCCTTTTTGCTCAAGTGCAAAAACCAGCATATCCCTAATTGGCAATTCATCTTCTACAACAAGAACACGGCGTGACATATTTTTTATCTCATATTACTTTTGATAAATTCATTATCTTCTCTAATTTTGACACTTTTATGAAAATAAGCAAAATTTAAGACAAAACTGAAATATTTTTATCATCAAAAGTTCTTGATGGAATTTGTTAAACCTTGAATTTATTGAGTTATTTTAAATATTTACAAACCTATCAATAAATACAACTTCTTAATGTAACAAAAACATCATAAAACAACCGTAATCCAGACTATCTCTCACGTTTTTTCTTGGCGAATTTTTGCATAGTTCGTCTATTACGTAACTGAGCTAATTTTTTCTTATCGCCTTTATCTGCAAATGGGTTATCGCCTTCTCTAAATTCGATTTTTATTGGTGTACCCATAATTTCTAATGACTTACGGTAATAATTCATTAGATATTTCTTATATGACTCAGGTAACTTCTTAACCTGATTACCATGAATAACGATAATAGGCGGATTATGACCACCAGCATGGGCATATTTAAGTTTAACTCGACGTCCATCGACTAAAGGTGGTTGATGATCAAACTGTGCTGCTTCCATAATTTTAGTCAAGATAGAAGTTGAAATGCGTCGAGTAGCTGATTCGTATGCTTCATCAACTGATTCGAATAAATGCCCAACACCAGTTCCATGCAAAGCAGAAATGAAATGTAATCGAGCGAAATCGATAAAACCTAATCGACGATCAATTTCAGATTTAATTCTGTCTTTCACATGTGTGTCGAGTCCATCCCACTTATTAACCGCTAAAACAATTGAACGACCCGCATTTAAGCTAAATCCTAATAAAGTCAGATCTTGCTCACTTAAGCCTTCTCTCGCATCTATGACGAGTAGAACAACATTGGCATCGTCGATCGCTTTTAACGTTTTAATGATAGAAAATTTTTCGACGGTTTCATTAACACGTTTTCGTCTTCTTACCCCTGCCGTATCTATGATCACATATTTTTGCTCATCTCTTTCCATTGGAATATAGATACTGTCACGAGTCGTACCCGGCATATCAAACACGATAACGCGCTCTTCACCCAATATACGGTTAGTAAGTGTTGACTTACCTACATTTGGCCGGCCGATAATAGCTAATTTGATTGGCTTATCTTTTAGTTTATTTTCTTCTTGTGTTTCATTTTCTAACGCGAATTTTTCTAACTCGGCTTTTTCTGCCGCTTCAACTTCACTGGTATACATATCAGTAAATTCATCAGCTAAAGGCAGTAAAGTTTTTTCAAGTAATGCGGTAACGCCACGGCCATGCGATGCTGCTATTTGGTGAATTTCACCTAAAGCTAAACTATATAACTCAGCAACCGCTGAATCTGCATCTATACCATCGATTTTATTAGCAACTAGGTAAACTTTCTTTTCTTGCTTGCGTAAGTATTCTGCTAACAGTTGATCCGCAGCGGTTACACCCGCGCGAGCATCCACCATAAACATAACGACATCAGCTTCATCAATCGCTAACAACGACTGTTTAGCCATTTCTTCATCTATACCTTGCTCGTCGCCAGTGATACCACCAGTATCTATTACGATAAACTTATATTCGCCATGCTCCGCCTGGCCATACTGTCTGTCCCTTGTCAGTCCAGGAAAATTAGCAACGAGTGCATCTCGGCTTCGAGTAAACCGATTAAATAAAGTTGACTTACCTACATTAGGCCGACCAACTAAAGCAACAACAGGTATCATGTAATCTCCGAAATATCAGGACAAACTAAAAAATGGCGCCGGATTATAGCATGTTTGGCATAAATAAAATTTTTACAGACATAAAAAAACCGCATTTAAGCGGTTTTTTTTATATTTTTGGGTTTTTAATATTTAGCCACAACTTTTACACTGGCATCAACGGCTGAAGAATCCAAATAACCTATCATGTTTGGGTTATTTGCTATCAACTTCAGCATTTCAGCTGCAGAGGCGACTTCTTTAGGCGGAGCGCCCTTACCCGTAAACACTAGCTTAGACCAATAAGCTTTTAACTGGCTGCTATTTTTATTTAACACAGTCGAGTTAAAAGTTTCTCTCGTGTCACTGCCTTCTTTTAGGTTAATAGGAACAACTGTATTCCCATCAGAGAAAGATTTCTTCTTCCCTAAGAAGATACGTGATACATCATCAGAACTCACACTAGCTGCATTACTAGGGTGGACAATAATAGAAATTTCAGCTAGTACAGAGAAGCTAAAAAAGCTTGCCAAAACAAATATGGCTTTAATGAATTTACTCATAACTCTCCCCTTAAAAAACCATATCGATTGCAAACGTAAGTACTTTATCATCTTCACCGTCGTCACCTTTCCAACGAGTTAAGTCCGTTTTAAAACTAGCAGATGGGTGGAAGTCATACCTAAAGCCGACACTATAATACTTACCATCTTCTGTATTTTCCTGATCTTGCAAAAATCCAGCTAAACCCGCTTTCAAACCAGCAAGTGGAGCGACATCTGGAATCGAGTTAGCGCCATCTAAATTTGCTTCGTCATCAATTTTTTGTATTAAAACATAAGGTGTTAACTGATCAAATTGATAAGATGCTGAAACATAGCTTCTTGTTCTGTCGGCAATAAACGAATCAGCCACACCAACCTTGGTTACTTCGCCCTGCAAATTCAGGTTCCCAAATAACAAACCTACCCCAACTCCAGCAAAACTTCCGGTATCCTCATTGACTAAAACCTGATCAATAGCTTCTGCTTGGCCTGCTGCTTCAAGATTACTAATTAACCCTTGAAAAGCAGGCGCGCCGACATTAAAAGTCGCTTTTGAGGTTAAATATACACCGCGCAAATAAAGCCAATCCATATTAAAGGTAACATTTGCACCATACACATCTGCCAGCTCTGTCTCTGCTGGAGCTCCTTCAACGCTAATGGTATCTTTGGCTGCACCAGTAAAAGCTTGTACTTCAATATCAGCATCTCCCATATAAGTGTTATAAAGTAAACTAACTCCATCATAAGAGGTATAAGGTAAATCATAAACTGCGGCTGGCGGCCTTAACCAAGTGTATGCATAGCCAACATCAAGGAAATCTGAGTAACGGAAAAATGGAATTCTCAATCGACCAGCATTTAATCGAGTAGAGTCTGTCAACTGATAAGATAAATAAGCCCACTCCACTTCAACCGCAAAGTCGTCTTCCCCTCGCGCCATAAATTGAGCAGTAGCTGAAAGCCCATCGCCCATGTCACCTGTGACCTGTAGGGCAAATAAACTTTCGTTTCTAAAATCAAGTTTGTTGTCATAGCCCATATGATTTTGATCGTCACTCAAAGTTTTTCCTGCAGCAATACGGGCAAAACCGTTTAACCTAATATCGGCGGCTGCATAGAAGGAGGAAGTAATTAAACACGCCCCACATAATAACTTTAATTTTTGATTCATACTTTTCTCACTTAAAAAACGAACGGATTGGTTCAACAGAAGAATAAAGCTCAATTACTAGAGTTGAATACTGAAAATATAGCCAATAACTCAGATAATCGCCTAATTAATCGAAAAATTTTTTATTGTGCAAAAGCTAAGTTGTATAAATAGTAGCCATCATTGTTTACTTCTAACACACTACCTTGCTGATACCAGTCCCCTAACACGATACGAGTGCCCTTCCCAGTTGAAATAGTATGAGTATGAATTTTCGGTCTATGAGTATGGCCATGAATCATTATGTCAACACGATGAAACTGCATCAATTGACTAACGGCTTCAGGAGTAACATCAAGTATCTGGTTGTTTTTCATGCCTTTTTGCTTTTCCTGGCTCTTATTTCTACCCACACCAAAAATCTTGTGCCGAGTGGTTAATGGCAGCAAAGAAAAAATCCGCTGAATCCACTTATTGCGAACGACTTTCCTAAATTTTTGGTAAGAAATATCTTGTGTACATAAACTATCGCCATGTAATACAAGCACATTTTGATTATACAAATTCACAACGCTGGGTTCCGCTAATATTGTCATGCCGGTTTCATTTGCGAATTTTTGACCAATCAAAAAATCTCTATTGCCATGAATAAAATAAATCGGACACTTTTCCACTGAGACCTTTTTTAGAGCTAGCTTAATCGGATTTAGCCAACTAGCATCATCATCATCTCCAACCCAATATTCGAGAAAATCGCCTAAAATATATAATGCTTCGGTATCGCTAGGCAGTTCAGACAAAAATTTAAGCAGTAACTCTGTAATTTCGGGCAGGTCTTGAGATAAATGTAGGTCGGAAATAAAAAAGGTGGACATAAATGCTTAAAATTCCAGTAAAGCAGCAAAGGGATTGGCCTAAGTTAACACTTAGGCCAAAATTTTTAAGCAACCGTTGTGCTTTCAATCACGATATCTTCTAAAGGTACATCTGAATGCATACCAGAACGACCTGTTGCAACAGCTTTGATCTTATCTACAACGTCCATACCTTCTACAACTTCACCAAAAACACAGTAACCCCAACCATCAGCAGATTTTGCACGAAAATCTAAAAATGTGTTGTCCGCTACGTTGATGAAAAACTGTGAACTAGCTGAATGTGGGTCCATAGTTCTTGCCATAGCTAAGGTACCACGTTTATTGCTTACACCATTATCTGCTTCATTTTCAATTGGCGCACGACCATCTTTTTCAGCCATGCCAGCCTCCATACCACCACCCTGGATCATAAATCCATCAATAACACGGTGGAAAATAGTTTGGTTATAAAAACCATCCTGAGCATACTGTAAGAAATTTGCTGCTGTTTTTGGTGCTTTATCAGCAAACAATTCAATTTTAATGTCGCCGTGATTCGTTGAAAAAGTGATCATATCTAACCCTCTAATTAAAAACTGATATTCTATACACAATTTATCCTTACTAAAAGTCGTTAACCTTTTATCATTTCAAATGATACAATAGTTAATTCAAATGAACGGCCTATTAAAATCTTAAATGTAGGAAAAAAAATGTTACAAATCTATAATACTCTCGCCCGTGAAAAACAAATTTTTAAACCTTTAACCGATGGCAAAATCGGTCTATATGTTTGTGGTGTAACAGTTTATGATTTGTGCCACATTGGCCATGCTCGTACCTACATCGCATTTGACAACATGGTGAGATACTTAAGATTTAAAGGTTACGAAGTTAATTACGTTAGAAACATTACTGACGTTGATGACAAAATCATTAAACGTTCTCTCGAAAACAACGAGACATGCGAATCTTTAACTGAAAGAACAATCGCCGATATGCATCAAGATTTTGATGCCCTTAATTTATTACGACCGGATATAGAGCCAAGAGTGACAGCTCATATGCAAGACGTTATCGAAATGGTCGAAACCCTAATCAATAAAAATCATGCTTATGTCGCACCAAACGGCGATGTCATGTTTAAAGTCGATAGCTTTGACAATTATGGTCAGCTCAGCAAGCAAGACCTGTCACAGCTGCAAGCAGGCTCTAGAGTCGAGCTTGATAACAACAAACAAAACCCACTAGATTTTGTGCTATGGAAAATGGCAAAAGAAAACGAGCCAGCATGGCAATCACCTTGGGGTAATGGACGTCCAGGTTGGCACATTGAATGCTCAGCCATGAATAGTAAAGTGCTAGGAAATCATTTTGACATCCATGGCGGTGGCTCAGATTTATCATTTCCGCATCACGAAAATGAAATTGCTCAATCTTGCTGCGCGCTCGATACGCCTTATGTCAATTATTGGTTGCATACAGGAATGGTACAAGTTGACCAAGAAAAAATGAGTAAATCTTTAGGCAACTTTTTCACCATTCGCGAAGTATTAGAAAAATATGATGCAGAAACTGTCAGATATTTCTTATTAAGCGGCCATTATAGAAGCCAGCTAAATTACTCAACAGAAAATTTAGACCAAGCTAGAGCTTCACTAGAACGTTTATATAATGCGTTACGTGGTGTTGAAATTAGTGACTTGGAATTGGATTTAACCAATCCGCATGTCGTTAAGTTCTGTAATGCGATGGATGACGACTTTAATACACCTGTCGCTTTATCAGTATTATTTGATTTAGCAAAAGAGATTAATTCGTCAAAATCTGATGATGCTTCTAAAGTAACAGTTTTAGCGAGTTTGCTCGTAAAACTAGCCAGTTTATTAGGTCTATTACAACAACAAGCAGATGCCTTTTTACAAGGTGATAATGCAGAAGTTGCTGAAATTGAAGCTCTGATTAAAATGCGAAATGACGCCAGAAAAGCCAAAAACTGGGCTCAAGCTGATGAAGCAAGAGACAAACTAGCGGCACTCAACGTAGTTTTAGAAGACGGTCCAAATGGCACTCAGTGGCGTAAAAAATAATTTCGGGGCGAGTATAATATCCTCGCCGTCATATTATTCTTACTGCAATAAAAAAGGCCTATTTAGGCCTTTTTTAATTAGTATAGGTTTGAGCGACTTTAATTAATCAGCAAAAATAGATTTAGCCGCATTAAACTGTTCAGTAAAATCATCAGACTCTAGGAAGTTAACATCCGTTAACACTCCTTTCTCAACGTATTCAGCGTAAAAATCTTCTTTGCTACCCTCAATCGGCATAACGCCAGCATGTACTGCAGCAATACGTACAAAGTCTATGTAACATACGTTTTCAGGAATATATCGTTTATCATTCCAACGCTCTGCAACTGTGACAAACTCTGGACTAAAATCCCAAGCTCGCATAATTGAACCGCCGACTCGACCCGCTAATTTAGAAATCGCGCCTTCTAAGAATTCCGGATTAGCAAATACCTCTTCATGTCTTTCTGCCTCAGTCAAGATTGGCAAAACACCTATGTTATGAACCATAGCAGCAAGCGTAATAGTGTCAAAGTTTAACGATGTATGTTTATTTCTCGTGATATAGGCTTTCAATGTCGCCATAGCACATGCAGAAACATCAATAGTTATACCCCAGACCTTACTTAAGAAAAGCTTCACAACAGGGTTTTTAGAAACAAACAGTTGCTCCATTGCCAGTGCAGTAGCAATATTTTTAATCTGCCTCAAACCAATACGGGTAACGGCTTGATTAATCGTTTCAACTTTAATTGCCCTTCCCATATAAGCACTATTAGCAATTTTCAGCATTCGTGCAGATAATGCAGGATCTTGAGCAATTACCTCAGCCATTTGATTAAGGTTAATATCAGGATCATCTGCAGCCTTTCTAACCCGAATAGCAGCTTCCGGCAGGGTTGGTAATACTAAAGAGTCGTTTTTTATTTTTTCAGCTAAAATAGTGAGTAGTGCGTTTTCAGTAGACATAGCGTTCCTTACATCCATAGCGTAAATTTCTTATCTTTATTCTCAATGTAGCTTGCTATTTTGATTTAGCAAGTTTAAACAAGCTGTTGAGAATCAATTGGTTATTAAATATACACCGGCAACTGAAAATCCATTATCTAGATAAGCATTTGCGTACATCGTATACCTTCATATGGCGTGTTAATACCAAATGAAAATCTTAAAACGTTTTATAGCGTGTTGACTCATAATCGCCTTTTTATAATAGAATCATAGAAATTAAAGTCTATAGAAAATAGATAAAAAAGTGTTTTATTTATGCACTAATTGAGGATTTACTGACTTAAAATAATGAAAACAAAAAACCCATGGACAATTGTGCTTCCTAAATTAATAGAAAGCCCAATTACTCATGGGTTTTTTCCTGTGCAGCTGAACCAAATTACCTCAATTAGAGGTAATCAATTATTCTGCATCGCCTTCAAACTTTTCAACTCTGCTTTTTAGCTTTTGACCGGGTCTGAATGTAACCACTCGGCGAGCTGAAATAGGAATATCTTCACCTGTCTTCGGATTACGACCAGGCCTTTGAGCTTTGTCGCGTAAGTCAAAATTTCCAAACCCAGATAATTTAACCTGCTCGCCATTTTCAAGCGAAGCACGAATTTCCTCAAAAAAGAGCTCAACCATTTCTTTTGAGTCTCTTTTATTGATACCTAAGTTTTCAAATAAATGTTCTGCAATATCGGCTTTTGTTAAGGCCATACCTAATCTCTCAACGTGGCGCTAAATTTGGCTTCTAAATTAGCAATAACTGAATTAGTAATTGCCGCGATTTCTTCATCTTCTAAGGTACGTTCTACATTTTGGAAAACTAAAGACACAGCAATACTCTTGTCAGAGTCTGCGATACCTTCACCTTGGTAGATATCGAACAAGTTTAATTCAACTAATTGATTTCCGCCAATTTTTTTTATCTCATCTAAAATATTTCCTGTTTGTACGTCACGATTAACAACAAATGCCAAATCGCGTCTTACAGATGGAAACTTAGATAAGCCCCTAGCTTCAGGTATTGAAGCGTCTAATAAAGCCGATAATTCTATCTCAAAAACAAAGGCTTTTTGCTTCAAACCGATCGGTTTATTAGCTTGCGGATGAACCGCACCTAAGTAACCGACTTTTCTACTATTTTTATAAATAGCAGCAGATTGGCCAGGATGCAAGGCAGAATGTGTTTCTGAGACAAATTGATACTCATTTAATTTGCCTGTTAAACCTAAAACAGTTTCAAAATCGCCTTTTAAGTCAAAGAAATCAACCGGTGTTGAATCTAGCGACCAATGTTCACCATGCTTAAGACCTGTGATAACACCGCCAAGAACGGGTGTTTGCTTAATGCCATTTTCAGCGTTTTGATCGGGTTCAAATTTTAACCCGGTTTCAAATAAACGAACTCTAGATTGCTGTCTGTTCTGGTTATAAACAACAGAACTTAACAACCCACACCAAGTGCTTAAACGCATTGCTGACATATCAGCAGAAATAGGATTTGGTAAAATTAAGCTTTCTTGATCTTTAAATAATGCAGCTTGTACTTTAGGATCAACAAATGAATAAGTAATTGCTTCTTGGTATCCCAAACTGACTAAAACCCGTCTAATATCACGTAAAGCCAATTTAGACTCTTTGTGTTGTGACATTTTCAATGACGCAACAGGCGAAATCATAGGGATATTGTTATAACCATATACACGTGCAATTTCTTCAATTAAATCTTCTTCAATTGAGATATCGAACCGATAGCTAGGTACTAGAGTGTCCCAACCAATCTCGTTTGTTTTCGGTTCTAAGCCTAATCTTTGTAGAACTTCTAAAACGGTTTCGTCTGAAATATTGATACCCAGTTTTAGTGCTAGTCTTTCTTTGCGAAGCGTGACTTGTTTAGCTTGAGCTAGATGTTCACTTTGCTCTGCAATACACAATTCACCCGCTTCACCACCCGCAATTTCTAAAATTAATTGAGTTGCTCTTTCAATTGCGATTTGTTGAATTTGACTATCAACACCACGTTCAAATCTGTGGGACGAGTCAGTGTGCAAACCATATTGGCGTGCCTTGCCCATAATGGCATCTGGCGCAAAAAATGCGCTTTCTAATATAATATCTTGAGTGCTATCACTAACGCCTGACTCTTGGCCACCAAAAACACCAGCTAATGCAAGCGCTTTTTCTTGGTCAGCAATCACCAAGGTGTTAGTTTTTAATTTAACTTGGTTGCCATCAAGTAAGGTTAAAGTTTCATTTTCTTCGGCAAACCGAACTTGAATTGCGCCTGATACTTTTGCTTTATCAAAAGCATGCATTGGCTGGCCTAGTTCTAGCATGACATAATTTGTTACATCTACGATAGGATCTACACTGCGAATGCCAGAACGTCTTAACTTCTCAACTAACCATAGTGGGCTAACAGAGCTTGTTAAGTTAACGCCTTTAATCACACGACCAATATATCTAGGACATGCTTCGCCTGCGTTTAAATTAACTTCTACGCTGTCTGAAATCGTCGCGGCAACCGTTGGAATTGTAATTGAATTGACATCTGCTTGATTTAATACGCCAACCTCTCGAGCTAAACCAGCAATGCTTAAACAGTCAGAACGATTAGGCGTTAAATCAACTTCAATAATACTGTCATTAAGTTTTAAATATTCGCGAACATCCATGCCAATCGGAGCATCACTTGGTAACTCAATGATACCTGGCGCTTCGTCAGCCATACCCATTTCAGCTTCAGAGCAAAGCATGCCATGAGAAGGAACACCACGTAATTTTGCTTTTTTAATTTTAAAATTACCCGGTAAAATAGCGCCTATCATTGCAACCGCAACGGTTAAGCCCTGACGGCAATTTTTTGCACCACAAACAATATCAATTAATTCTTCAGCACCAACATCAATTTTTGTTACTTGTAACTTCTCAGCATCTGGATGCGGGCCACACTCAACTACTTTGCCGACTACAATACCGGAAAATTCGCCCGCAACAGGTTCGACTGAATCAACCTCTAAACCAGCCATGGTAATTTGTGCGACTAATTCTTCACTACTGATTGCTGGATTAACCCACTCACGCAACCATGATTCACTAAATTTCATATCTACTCCGGAATCTTTTATTTAAATTGCTTAAGGAAACGTAAGTCATTCTCAAAGAATGAGCGCAAGTCAGTCACACCGTAACGCAGCATAGCTAAACGTTCAACGCCCATACCAAAGGCAAAACCTGTATATTTTTCAGGATCAATACCTACTGATTGCAAAACATTTGGGTGTACCATGCCACAACCTAATACTTCTAACCATTTACCGTTTTTTCCTTTGACGTCAACTTCAGCTGAAGGCTCAGTAAATGGGAAGAAAGAAGGTCGGAATCTAACTTCTAACTCTTCTTCAAAAAAGTTTGTTAGGAAGTCGTATAAAATACCTTTAAGTTCAGCAAAACTGACTTTTTCATCAACCATTAACCCTTCGACCTGATGGAACATAGGTGTATGTGTTTGGTCATAGTCGTTTCGATATACACGACCCGGTGAAATAATTCTTAATGGTGGCTGTTCGGCTTTCATAGTTCTTATTTGAACGCCTGAAGTCTGAGTTCTTAAAACTAACTTAGGATTAAAATAAAAAGTATCGTGATCGGCTCGTGCAGGATGGTTATCAGGAATATTTAGAGCATCGAAGTTATGCCAGTCATCTTCCACTTCAGGGCCTGTTCTAACTTGAAAACCAAGCTCGCCAAAAAAGCGCTCAATACGCTCAATTGTTTTCGTTACCGGATGTAAACCACCGATTTCAGCTGAGCGACCTGGTAAGGTAACATCAACTTTTTCTTCAGCTAATTTTTTATCTAATTCAGCTTGTTGAAAAGCATCTCGCTTATCATTCAATAATGCTTGAACCTGCTGTTTCGCTTGGTTGATTGCTTGACCCGCTTTTGGCTTTTCTTCTGGTGGCAATTTGCCTAAGCCTTTCATTTGTTCAGTAAAAAGTCCTTTCTTACCTAAAAATTGCACTCTAATTTCATCTAAAGCAATTAAATCACTTGCTGATTCAATTGCTTCTTGCGCTTGAGCGACTATGCCATCTAAATTCATTTAATAAACCTTTAGTGCGTTTAACCTAAATCACTTGAAGAGCCAAGTTTAGTTACTTTAAAACCAATCTTTTCAAGTAATTTAGTTAACCTATCTAATTAACTAAACATCTAATATCACAAGATGAAAGTGAAAAAATAAAGCGCGTAATTCTACAGTATTTTTTTATAAAATACCGCTCTAAGCCACATAATTGTGCCTATTTATTTAATAGTTTTTGCATCTCCTGTCCAAGATTCTATCTATGTATTAATATTGAGTTAATCGCAGTAGGAAAAGATTTAATGAAACAGTTTACTTCTAGACAGCCCATCTTTGATAAACACAAAATTGTAAAAGCTTATCAAATTAATTTCTCAGCTGGATTTTCACAATATTGGGCATTGGCAACACAAGGCTTAGCAAGGCAAAATCAAACCAGTAATTTAAATTTACTCGCGTCAAATAAAAGCATGATGGTGCATTTAACGGAAGCTGAGTTAACCGAAGATATCCTTGCTTATGTCGATCAAAAAAAGTTTTTCATCGATTTATCTCACCTAACTGAAGCTAGCCCAGATTTGCTGGAAAAATGTCGTCGCTTATATCACTTAGGCTATCGTTTTTGCTTTAATGACGATATTTTTTTGTACGAATGGGAAGCATATTTACCTTTTGCAAAAATGATTAAGTTTTCGATAAGCCAAACGCCGCTTAATACCCTCGAACCTCTCATGCCATTTTTGAAGCAACAAAAAACGATTCTTTTAGCTGACGATATCGATAATCACGAACAATACGAATTATGCAGGTCATTAGGTTTCCATTTGTTTCGAGGAGAGTTCTTCTGTAAGCCTGAGATCATCGAGCATAATACATTAACAAATGATGCCAATTATGTATTATCAATTTACACTGAAGCAATGCGAGAAACCTTTAATATTAAGCGTTTAGCTGAACTTTTCGCCAAAGATCTAACCCTTACTTATAAATTATTTAAGTATGTAAATGCTTGCTATTTTAACAAAAAAGAATCGATTTCGAGCATCAAGCAGGCGCTCGCTTTTTTAGGTGAAAATGCGGTCAAAAAATTAATCTGTATTATCGCGACAACCTATATACAACATAATAAGCCAGCAGAACTGGTCACCCTAAGTATTAGCCGATCCCGTTTTTGTGAGAGCCTAGCGGCAAACCTAAAACTAAACCCAGATTTTGCTTTCATCGTAGGTTTATTCTCTGTGTTAAATGCCATTCTAGATCAATCAATGGAAAATATATTGAGCAAACTGGCATTAAACCCAAGTGTCAAAACTGCACTACTGAGCCGTACAAACCAATACGGGATGATTCTAAAAATTTGTGAGTTATACGAAAAAGCACAGTGGTCCGCAGTTAATTTACTTGCAGGTAAAATGGGGCTTGACCCAGATATACTGCCCAAAATATATCAAGAATCGATAAAGTCGGCTTATATATTTGAGAATTTAGAATGAGCTAGAATTGAATTTATATGGTTAAGCCTATGCTTAAACACAAATAAAAAAAGGAGCCGTAGCTCCTTTTTTAGTTTAATAACAATGGGTTATTAAACTAAAGCTTCTTTTGCTTTAGATACTAAAGCAGTAAAAGTCGCTTTATCATATACAGCGATGTCAGCTAAAATCTTACGATCGATCTCAACAGAAGCTTTCTTAAGGCCATTGATGAAACGGCTATAAGATAAACCATTTTGACGAGAAGCAGCATTAATACGTGCAATCCATAATTGACGGAATTGACGTTTACGCTGACGACGGTCACGGTATGCGTATTGACCAGCTTTAGTTACAGCTTGAACTGCAACACGATAAACACGACTACGAGCACCGTAGTAACCTTTAGCTTGTTTTAAAACTTTTTTGTGACGAGCGTGTGCTGTTACACCACGTTTTACTCTAGGCATTTTTTAGTCTCCTGTTTTTATGCGTATGGCAACATGCGAACGATCAATGGAACATCTGATTGATGAACTTGAGTTTTCGCACGAAGGTGACGTTTACGCTTAGAGCTTTTCTTAGTCAAAATATGACGTAAGTGTGATTGTTTGCACTTAAAACCACCGTTGCCGGTTTTTTTAAAGCGCTTAGCTGCGCCGCTGTGGCTTTTAATTTTTGACATTGAGTATTTACTCCGCATTGTCAGTTAACAAATGTAATATGGCGAGTTAGCAAGCTAACTGCTTTAGGCCATAGTTACGACTTTTTCGGTGCCAACACCATGATCATTTGTCGACCTTCTACCCTAGTAGGGAAAGATTCAACATTGGCAATCTCAGCTAAATCGTCTTTAACACGATTCATCATTTCGATACCGATCTCTTGGTGTGCCATTTCACGTCCGCGGAAACGGATAGTTACTTTAGCTTTGTCACCGTCTTCTAAAAAGCGAGTCAGGTTGCGTAGTTTTACCTGATAATCGCCTATATCAGTTCCAGGTCGAAATTTAATTTCTTTAACCTGAATCTGTTTTTGCTTTTTCTTCTGCTCTTTTACAGATTTGCTTTTTTCGTAAAGGAACTTACCGTAGTCCATAACCTTACATACAGGTGGCGCTGCATTGGGGCTGATTTCTACCAAATCTAATTTAGCATCATCTGCTGCATTCATAGCTTCTTGTAAAGAAACCACGCCTCTTTGTTCGCCGTCAGCTAATATCAAACGAACTTCTTTTGCATCAATTTCTTCATTAATACGGTCTTTGCCTGTATCTGGTTTTCTTATAGCACCTTTAATGGCTTATTCCTCCACGAAATTTAAATATTCTTGCTAGTTACATCAGCTGCTAGACGTTGTCTGAATTCTTCAATCGTCATAGTGCCAAGGTCTTCACCTTTTCGAGTTCGGACTGCAACTTGGCCTGATTCTAGCTCTTTGTCCCCAACAACTAACATGTATGGGATACGTTTTAACGTATGTTCGCGAATTTTAAAGCCAATCTTCTCATTTCTCAAGTCCGCAGAGGCTCTAAATCCACTTTCGTTCAATATTCTAGCAACTTTTTGACAATAATCACCTTGTTTATCGGTAATATTTAAAATAACTGCTTGTTTTGGTGATAACCAAGTCGGGAAGTGACCTGCATATTCTTCTGTAAGGATACCAATGAAGCGTTCAACTGAGCCTAAAATAGCTCTGTGAATCATAACAGGTACTTGACGCTCGTTATTTTCTGCAACATAACTCGCACCTAATCGACTTGGTAATGCAAAATCTAATTGAATTGTACCACACTGCCAAGCTCGCTCTAAGCAATCATATAGTGTGAATTCAATTTTAGGTCCATAAAATGCACCTTCGCCTGGCTGTAAGTCATACTCAATGCCATTATTAGTTAGCGCATCCATCAAGGCTTGTTCTGCTCTATCCCAAATCTCATCTTCTCCGATTCGTTTTTCTGGGCGAGTCGATAGCTTAACGACGATTTTTTCAAAACCAAACGTTTGATACGTATCGTAAACCATCTTGATACATGCACTTACTTCATCTTGCACTTGAGATTCAGTACAGAAGATATGAGCATCATCCTGTGTAAAGCCACGTACGCGCATTAAACCATGTAAAGCACCTGACGGTTCATTACGGTGGCAACAACCAAATTCAGCCATACGTAAAGGTAAATCACGGTATGATTTTAAACCTTGGTTAAATATTTGGACATGACCTGGGCAGTTCATCGGTTTTATCGCATATTCACGTTTTTCTGATTCAGTTGTGAACATGTTTTCTGCATATTTATCCCAGTGACCTGATTTTTCCCATAAAGAACGATCCATCATTAACGGACCTTTTACTTCTTGGTAATCATATTCTTTTAATTTTGTACGCACAAAATCTTCTAATTCACGATAAATAGTCCAGCCATCATTATGCCAAAACACCATGCCTGGTGCTTCTTCTTGCCAGTGGAACAAGTCTAATGCTTTACCGATTTTTCTATGATCGCGTTTTTCAGCCTCTTCAAGGCGCTTCAAATAACCTTTAAGCTGCTTTTTATCCGCCCAAGCCGTACCATAAATACGTTGTAGCATTTTATTATCAGAATCACCGCGCCAATATGCACCAGCCACTTTCATCAATTTAAAGTGCTGACAAAATTTCATATTTGGCACATGTGGACCACGGCACATATCAATATATTCTTCGTGGTGATATAAACCAGGCTGGTCATCTTTAGATACGTTTTGATCTAAAATTTCAATTTTGTACGCTTCGCCGCGAGCAGCAAAAGTGTCTCTAGCTTCTTGCCAGCTGACTTTTTTCTTAACTACGTCGTAGTTAGTTGCAGCAAGTGCCTTCATTCTTTTTTCTAACGCTTCAAGATCGCTTTCTGAAAGTGAATGTTCCATATCGATATCATAGTAAAAACCATTATCGATAGTTGGACCTATCGCCATTTTAGCGTCTGGCCATAATTGTTTGACTGCATGTCCAATAAGATGAGCACAAGAGTGACGAATAATTTCTAAACCGTCTTCGTCTTTTGCTGTGATTAATTCTAAATTAACGTCTTCTTCAATTAATTCACATGCATCAACTCTAGCACCATTAATACGGCCTGCGATGGTTGCTTTCGCTAAACCTGGGCCAATATCGGCTGCAACTTGCAAAGGTGTAACTGCTGATTCAAATGATCTTTGACTTCCGTCTGGGAGCGTAATGACAGGCATGATTTTTCCTTACCAGTGGTGACACCTACCAAGTGCCACATGTTTTAAAATGAAATTTTCGAAAGCTGGCGATAATACAGGCTTATCAGAAACCTGTCGAGTTAGAATCCACCACAAGTGCGGATAAATTTTCAATTGTAACGAATCTAAAATGACAGAATTCACTCGGTAATTTTACAACGCAGGAAAATACTGTTTTTTAAGGTACCAGCAAGTATACTTAGTTAAATAATTGATTTAGCTTAATCAAAATAATATCTAAGAGTATATTCGACTAAAAATGAGTGAAATAAAATTAACCCAGTTAGAAGCAAAAGAACTAAGTCTGTTAGAGTCATTAAAAAATATACTCACGAATACAGAAGACTGCGATAAACAACAGCAACTTAGCTTCACCCCCAAGCTCGCAAAGTTATTATGTGACTGCCAAAGCAATTCAGCTAAAGTCTACTTACTTAATGTCAGTAGCTCTCCTCAATATTATTTAAATTGGCTGTCACATAACAGGCAAAGCAAACCTTTATTAAATACTGAGCATTTAATTGGCTATTTTAATAAAAGGGCTAGGTTGGCTAGATTCGTTAGCGGGGAGTTATTTCAAACTGATAAACCGTTTGTACTAATTTCTGCTTCCGCTATTTTGCAAGACATAAAGTTAGTAGGCTTAATTGGCAAAATACTCTCAAGTGGTAAATTTGATTCTAGGTGGTTATTTAACCATGCTGACGATAAGCAGCATTACAAATTTCAACATAAGCAATTAGATTTTACCCAAAATATTATTTTTTACGGCCACTCTGATAGCCTATATCAACTTTATTCTGCACTACCTATATTAAACGAAGTCGCAAGCCAAAGAGTTTATGAATCAGATTATGCAGTCCCTGTTACTAAATCGAACTTAACTGCACTAAAAAGCTTTATTGAGTTTAGCTATCAAAAGTCACTCAGTATTAAACAACTTTATGCCATTGCATGGGCTTTATCTAGGCAATTAGAGGATCAAGCGTGGTTAAGTTTAAATCTAGCTTATCTGGAGGAGTTGCTCCATTCACTCCCAGACAATTTTGATTTGAGCGACGTTGAAAATAGCGTGGCTGACATCAGTGGCCAAAATTCCTTAGATAAAGTTTTACATCATGAGCAAATTGCTAAGGGTACAGTCAAAGTTGATTTTACCGGGAAAGTTGTAGGTCAAATTAATGGACTTTCAGTGGTTGAAACTGAAAACGCCGAATTTGGCGAGCCTTCACGTATTACAGCAAATATATTCTCTGGTGAGGGTGATATAGGTGATATAGAGAGAAAATCTGATTTAGGCGGAGATATTCATGCTAAGGCGATGATGATTATATCTTCTTTCGTCAGTAAGGAATTTGCTGAAAATGAGCCTTTGTCTATCTCATCGAACATAGTGTTTGAGCAATCTTACCATGGCGTAGATGGTGACAGCGCGTCATTAGCTGAGCTATATGCTTTACTATCTGCGATCGCTAAGGTGCCAATTAACCAGAATGTTGCCATTACAGGGGCAATCGATCAACTAGGCAATGTATTAGCTGTCGGTGGTGTCGATTTAAAAATTGAGGGCTTTTATCAGCTTGCACAAAAAATGGCTCCTGATGAAACGCACCACATTATAATACCGGCAACGAACCAAGCTCATTTAAACTTGAATTCGGAAACAATTGAAGCCGTCAAAAACAAAAAGCTGATCATCTACCCAATTTCCCATGCCAATCAGGCGAGTTCAATTTTAACTGGTTTACCGGCTGAAACAGAAAACCAAGATGGCTTATTTGATCTAGTAAAAGAGTCACTACTCGAATTTAGTGAAGGAGAAGCGACGAGAACTTCGTTATTTAGTCGAATTGGCCATATATTCCACTATTTTTTGTCAAAAAATAACTAATTTATAGCTTGTAGACTTGTTAACCGAACATGGGTTCGATAAAGTATGCGCGTTTTTATTTTAACTATCGAATACTAATGACTCAAAATAGCTTTACTAAAGAAGATTTACTAGCTTGTAGCCGTGGCGAACTTTTTGGCCCAGGCAATAGCCAATTACCAGCTCCAAATATGTTAATGATGGATCGCATTATTTCAATTACTGAAAACGGTGGTGATTCTGACAAAGGTTATATCGAAGCTGAATTAGATATTACACCTGACTTATGGTTTTTTGACTGTCACTTCCCAGGTGATCCAGTAATGCCAGGTTGCTTAGGCCTAGACGCTATGTGGCAATTGGTCGGCTTTTTCTTAGGTTGGTGCGGTGGTCCGGGTAAAGGTCGAGCGCTTGGTGTTGGTGAAGTTAAATTTACCGGTCAAATATTACCGACAGCGAAAAAAGTATCTTACAAGATCAACTTAAAGCGTGTAATTAAAAGAAAATTATACATGGGTATTGCTGACGGTACCGTTGCGGTTGATGGCAAAATCATCTACGAAGCAAAAGACCTTAAAGTTGGTTTATTCCAAGATACTTCAGCATTTTAATATTGATTAAAATCTGCTGTTAAAATAAAAAAAGCCCGATAGGGCTTTTTTTATTTGTCTCCTTATACTGAGAGTGTTATTTACTTCACACCCAATACGGTTCTATCATCGATGGCTGATCGCCACCCCCCCAACCAATGCGCTTTAGTATCATTGTCATGATAAGGACAGTTTTCTTTTGCTTTTCCTATCATTCCAGCTTGATAACCTTTTGAATGAGCTCTTTCTAATCGGTCGCGTTTTTGTCGTTTCATTGAACCTTCCTTACTTTTATTGTCTGGATGGAGAATCTAAGCAATAAGTAATAATTGCTTCACATAAAACTTAGCCAAATCAGAAATTCATTGCAAGTATAAAATAGGCAGATATTGGAAAGGCTTTGTAAACCGATTTTAAACTATTGAGTTAAAAGGGTTTACAAAGCGAGGGGGCTATAGAATTATTTTCTATTAATAAGTGATGTTTTAAACAAAAATGTAATAAAGAAAACAAGCATAAATGGCACTGAAATTGACGCCCCTTTTCGTGTAATTAAATCATCTTCTGCCAGGTTTAAATCACACTGCTGGAAGTCTACCGCAGCTGGTTTTAACTTGACCATAAGCTGTAACGTATCCTGGGTGTCCTGTACTGCTTCACCAAGCAAATTATATTGGTTATCTAACTTAGTCGCTCTGGCTAAGATCACACCATCGTCATTTATCGAGACAGCTTCAACTAAGTGTAAGTCAGTGTCACAAGCTAAATAATCATTTAAATCGTAAATTGACTCAGTCGCAATATCATATAAAAACGCAATGCTTGGTACTGAAGAGCCAGATAGTGAATCTTTTTCAGCTTTACCTACTATCTGATTCAAATTATTAATTGCTCTAGCAGTCGTATCTGCATTTTGAGCAAAATCATCCAGCTGAGTTACGTTAATCGCATTACTACTGTAGTCATAATAGAAACTTTTATTAGCACTGCCAAATCCAATAACATTAACAACATTACCTAAGACAATACCGTTATCGTTAATATCGACGGCTTTACTGCTAGGAGAGTCAGATGAATCAATTAAAGTAGTTGCTGCACCCTGATAAAAAACCGTAGCTTGAGAGCTTACACGATTATTGACACTGATAACGTGTGACTCACCAACAGCAACACCATCATAATTAACCGCATAAGCTTTACTGTAATATTGTGCTTGAGCGGCCGTTGCTGAGTCATCTATCGCAATACCAAGATCGGTTTGCTCTACCACTTCACCATTACCATTCACTTTCCAACGATAAGCGTGGGTTTTATAAAGAGCTAATTGATTGCCTTCCGTTTCCATCAGAGTAGACATACATAAGTTTTCTGGAACATTATCATCATTCGCTTCGCAGCTAGCCTGAGCTGATAATAAAGAAGTTGTGGTACCAACTGAAGCATAACCCACAACATAACCCGAGTCGCTGATATCTGTTGCGTAACTCACACCGCCAAAATACTCTGATTCTTCAGCGATGAGTGGGGTTACTTTGCCTGAATTTAACCTAACGTATGCACGATGTGAAAATTCAGGAACCAACCAATTAATATCGTTTAACTCAGTTAAAGTGTAAGGAGAGCTCGCATCACCAACAATCCAAGCATTATTATTGATGGCTCTAGCAGCTTCTGAATTCATATAAGTATATTCATCAGTTGCATCACTGATGGTATCAAAAATAGCTAATTCTCTCGTTTCACTACTGTGAGATAAGCCAGCACGATAGACGCCCACTGCATCTCTAATTGAAATCGCACCTAGTTTTTGATGCCGACCGGATGACTGAACCTGATCTAGGTAAGTCAAAATAAGTGAAAGACTAACGTTGTTAAAACGCCCTCTTTTCACTTCGTTCAATAAAGTGTTGCCATTACTGGTATCAATTCTAATAGCAAGTGTATCTGCTAAGCTTTTATCCACATCATCTAAATCAAGTAGCGACATATCTATAGGATAATTAAATCGCGTCACTAAGGCTGAAATCGCAGAGCCACTATTATTTATATCAACTGGATAGCTGTGTTTAAAATCAGTTGGTGTCTCGATTATTTCTAATTCATATTGAGCAGGTGCTGCATGAACGAAAAAGTTGGTAAAACAACTAACAAAGGCTAAAGAGTAGGTATTTAATTTTTTTATCATAACTAATTATTATTTTGTAAGCTTTCTAGCTCTTCCCATTGTTCAAATGCTTGCTCAAATTCAGCTTCAGCATCGGCTAATTGTTGCAATTTTTCAGCAGTTTCGTCTTGAGGTAAGCTGAAAAACTCTGGTTGATTCACTTCTGATTGAATAGTTTCGATTAGAGCTTCTAATTCTTCAATTTTCTGTGGCAACGATTCTAACAAAAGTTTTTGCTTATAAGACAGCTTTACTTTGTTAGATTGAGGTTTTTCGACTGTTTTTTTAGCTTGAGGTTCAACTTTTATTGCTTGTTCTTGTTGTTTCCGCTGAGCCGCTAAATTTTCAAGATGTGGAATAATAACTTCATATCCACCGACAAACTCTTCAACAAAGCCTTCACCATGGAAGAAATAACTTGACGTGGCGGTGTTATTAACAAACTCCCTGTCGTGGGAGACCAGTAGCATAGTCCCTTGATAGCTACTGATTAACTCTTCTAGTAGCTCTAAAGTTTCTACATCCAAATCATTGGTAGGTTCATCTAGTATTAATAAATTAGCTGGTTTCAAAAATAATTTGGCAAGTAAAAGTCTATTTTTTTCACCACCAGATAAAGATTTAACCGGCGATCTAGCTCGCTGAGGTGAAAAAAGAAAGTCTTGTAAGTAACCTAAAGCATGTCGGCTTTGACCATTAAAAATGACATCTTGCTTGCCATCAGCAACATTGTCGATGACAGATTTTTCTTCGTCTAACTGAGAACGATATTGGTCAAAATAGGCAATCTCTAGCTTAGTCCCTATTTTAACTTCACCTTCTTGTGGTGCTAATGTGCCCATAATTAGTTTAATAAAGGTGGATTTACCACAGCCATTAGGGCCAATCAGTGCCAGTTTGTCACCTCGCATAATCAAAGAGTCAAAGTTTTTAACTATGCTTTGTTTTTCATACGAGTAACCTAAGTTAGTAATTTCGGCGACTAACTTACCAGACTTATTCGCATCATCTAAACTCAGTTTAGCTGTACCTTGAACATTTCGACGTTGCGCGCGTTCTTGTCTGAGTTTTTTTAAGTCTCTGACTCGGCCTTCATTACGCGTACGCCTTGCTTTAATGCCTTGACGGATCCAAGCTTCCTCTTGCGATAACTTAATATCAAACTGCTTATTTTGTTCTTCTTCTACTCTAAGCATCTCTGCTTTTTCTTCTAAGTAGCTATCATAGCCTCGTTCAAAACTGGTTAGTTTCCCCCGATCTAGATCAACGATACGCTTTGCAACATTTCGCACAAAAGCCCTGTCATGACTGATAAAGACAAGCGCACCGTTATATTCGTTAAGGAATTTTTCTAACCAATCAATCGACTGATAATCTAAGTGGTTAGTTGGTTCGTCAAGCAATAAAATATCAGGTTCGACAACCAAGGCTTGGGCTAAAGCCACTTTTCTCAACCAACCACCTGAGAGTGCATTAAGTTTTAGATCGGGTGTCAGGCCTAAACGGGATAAAACTTGCTGAATTTTAGGTTCATATGTCCAGCCATCAAGCTCATCTATTTTATGCTGAACATCAGAAAGCTTGTTAAGGTCACAATTAGGATCGACCGATAGAGCATAATATTCACCTAAGGCTTTACCAACTTCGCCTAAACCCAAAGCCGCGTATTCATAAGCTGTGCCTTGACTCGCTTTTGGCGGATCTTGCGGTAGCCTAGAAATTCGTGTGCTTGATTTTAAATTTACATCGCCATCGTCGAGTTGTTGCTCTCCCGCAATCACTTTCATTAAAGTAGATTTGCCAGCGCCATTACGTCCCAAAATACAAATTTTTTCACCTTTATTTATGTGAAAATCTGCTTTATCTAGGAGAGCATGATCGCCAAAAGCAAGTTGACCACGGGTAATTCTATACAAATTCATTTTAAGCTTTTAACCACTCTATAAAACTATTCTCATCAAACGGCCAACATAATACTTCTGAGGTTGCCGTGTCTTCTACTACTGGAATACGAGTACCGTATAACTTAACTAAGGCTTCACTGTCACTGATATCGACAAATTTAACGGCCTGGTGCAAATTTATGTTTTTTAAAACCTGCTCAGCTAAGTCGCACAAATGGCAGCCTTCAGTAGTATAAAAAATCAATTCACTCATAAATTTACCTTACTCTATAGCCCTACTTAAGGTGTTACTTTAGGCTTAATTGCCAAACTCGACGAATATTAGGTCGGCGTTTAAAATCAAAAGGTAGCGTTTCAGAGCTAATTTCTTTACTTTGCAACCCTAATTCATCAATGGCTGCATCATCAAATTTAAATGATCTTAAGTTATTCGAAAAATAAATAGTACCGCCAGCATTCAAAGCACGCTTTGCTTGTGTTAACAGGGTTAAATAATCCGATTGCACATCAAAATCATTCGATAATTTTTTCGAGTTAGAAAAACTTGGAGGGTCAATAAAAATAAGATCAAATTTATCTTTATTTGCTTTCAACCAAGATACGCCATCCTGAGCAATAAAAGGATGCCAACGCGTATCTATTTTATTCAATTCAAAATTGCGTTTACCCCAGTCTAAGTACTTTTGCGACAAATCGACCGATGTGACTTGTTCAGCTCCACCCACTGCCGCATGAACACTCACACTACATGTGTAAGAAAACAAATTTAGTACTTTCTTGCCCTTAGATTCTTGTTGCACTTTTAATCGCATCAATCTGTGATCTAAAAACAAGCCTGTATCTAAATAATCATGCAGGTTTACATGGAACATAGCGCCATTTTCAAGCACTTGAATGTACTCATCGCGTTTTTCTTCACGCTTATATTGGTTGTTACCTTTTTGACGCTGACGGGTTTTGAGCACAACATGATTAAGCTCAATACCTAAAATACTTGGCGCGGTTAAAATAACTTCGTTTAATCTTGCTTTGCTTTTCTCTTCCGGAATACTCTTAGGCGGCGCATATTCTTGAATGACCAGCCAATCATTATAGACATCAAGTGCGACATTATAATTCGGCAAATCGGCATCATAAATTCGATAACACTCTGTGTTTGCAGCTTTGATTAGCTTAGAGGCTTGTTTGATATTTTTCTTCAAGCGGTTTTGAAACTCAAGTGCTAGGGTTTCTCTTGGCTGGCTGTCTTCTTTCGCGGCTTCAACTCGGTAAGTTGCAATTTGACAATCAAGCGCTGCATTTCTAACTTTATATTTCTTAATTGCACTCAATTTTAATTGACGTAAATTGTCTATCGCAGAGCTAATTACGGTTAAGTACCAATCGGTATGTTTATGCTTAATTTGATTGCCAAAATCTAAGTACAAATGGGCTATTGTGATTTCATCTTCTAATCTTTCACCGTATGGTAAGTTAGAGATAATAAAACCTGTATCCGCGACTTCTATAGACTCTTTCGTCGCATCGCCACGCTGAAAATGAATTTGTCCAGCAACACCCGCTCTACGCGCATTTTGCTCTGCAATCTTTAAAGCTTGAGAGTTGATATCTAAACCATAAATTTTAAACTTAGCCTCTTCGACAATTAAGGCGTCGTATTCGTCTCTTACTTTATTAAATAAGCTAGCATTATGTCCTAGCCAGTGACTAAATCCCCAGATTTCTCTGTCGTATTGAGCCGGAATAGACAACGCCATCTGCGCAGCTTCAATTACAATTGTGCCTGAACCGCAAAAATAATCGATTAATGGTTTACTTGTATCTTCTAACCAACCTGAACGAATGACTAAGGCAGCTGCCAAGTTTTCTTTAATCGGTGCTTTTGAAGCTTCAATACGGTAGCCTCGTTGATGTAAGCTTTGGCCAACCAGATCTAAGAATATATGAGCACGATTTTTCATTAATCGGCCCTGAATTCGAATATCAGCGTCAATTTTGCTCACATTAGGACGACGACCGTTTTCTTCTGTAAAGACATCGACAACCGCATCTTTCACCACTTGAGCGCTAAACTGGGTATTGTTTAATTTTTCTGTCGTACCATTAAACTCAACTTTAAAGGTGTGACGATCTGAAAAATGCATAGTCCAGTCGATATCTGCCGCTATTTTGTAAAGATCTTCTTTGCCTTTACAGTCACCATCACCTAATTCAAGTAAAACTTTGTTCGCTAAACGCGAGCAATAGCAAACTTTGTAAGCTTGTTCGAGCGTACCTTCAAACCAAATAGAAGAGACAGACATTTTCATATCTGTAATAGAAAGTTGCTTTAATTCTGCTTCGAGCAGATTCTCTAAGCCTTTTGAGGTGGTAACTAAAAAACGCGGCATGATTTACTCCGATTGACTGAGCGCGCATTATATACCCAATCCAGTATAAAGTGCATGACTCATTAGCTTCAGAGTAAAGTTTTAGCTAAGCTAGTCGAGACATAGGTTATTCTTAGCCTTTTCATGCATAAATTGACCCGACTCTAAAAAGGATAATACCTGAGTTTCGACTATGTCATTGGTCATCATAAAAGTGTGGGTAACAGGTAAAACTAAAAAGCTACACATACCTTGTATTTTAGTAGAGGCTATAGTGACTTTACCATCATCAGCATTTGGTAAAATCCCGGATAAAATCCAATTAATACTCTTGTTACCGGCGATAATTCCAAGTGGAAAATCGACGTTACCTAATTGATTGACTAAAGAGGTTTTATCCGTTGATAACTGCTGACCAGCTGGACCATTTAACCAAGTAAAAAAATCTAGCGTTTTAAACTTATCAACAACTTCGCTGCCTTTGTTAGGTGGCCCCAACATGACAACTCTAGCTAAATTTTCAATAGGATGCTTGCTCAAATAATATCTAACTAGAATCCCGCCCATAGAATGAGTAACAAAGTGAATTCGAAAGGGGTCATTTTGGGCATATTTTTGACAGCTCGAAATACCCGAATGAATAGCTAACTCAGCTAAGGTTTCTATCTTCTCACTCCGAGAAGGGTAATCTATATTCGCGACCCAAAAACCATTTTGCTCTAACCGGGTTTCAAGCTCTGCCATAGAAGCTGCATTTCTTGCTAAACCGTGCAATAAAATAACGCAGTCTTTGGCGATAGCAAACTGACAAATAAAAGTAAAAGTTAAAATACAAATTTTAAGTAATCGCATAAGTAACCATAACTATTAAGGGTATAGCGGGCACAAAAAAGGCGCTTACGCGCCTTTTTCAAACTCCGAAAATTTTACTCTAAATCTTCAGCTAAACGTTCCGCTATATGAGGGAAAATCTTTTCAAGCTGCTTTTTATCTAACGAATCCAACGTAATATCATTAAATATTAAATGGGTCTGTTCGCCATTTCTTAAAAGCTCGATGACATAGTCACCTTTTTTAAGCCCAAATGATTTACTTTCACTACCAAATAAGCCTGACCAAAATCCGCTATTATCTGATTTAACTCTAGCGTATATACGACCTTGGAGTTTGTTGATATCTGTTAAAATTAATTCATAGTGATCGAGTGCTTCTAATACTCGAATCCAACTATGCTCATAGCTCGCATCAATTATGATTGCTGGATCACCATTTTCAGCTTGACCTACATTAGAAGTAACACCTTTAACATACTGAGTACGACGATTTTCAGCATCTAACCTTAAGCGATATTCAAAATGTCCAGCGACTGCATTTAATTTTTCAGTTGCTAGACCTTGATTATCCGCAACATCATAATCCGGATAGATTTCAAGCAGAGGTTCGCGCTTAATCAGCTCGACAGTTAACTTACCTGACCGTCCATGCGGCTTCATCTCTAATTTAAAACGATATTTTTGTCGTTCTAAATCAAATTTTCCTGACCAAAGCCACCAACCAAATTCTCTTTGCTGTACAAACCAACCACTCTCAAGAACTTGGTTTACCTCATCAAATTTTTCTATTTTAACTTCGGATTTAGCTAAGTAACCTTTAACGGCATTCCAAATCGCTTGATGTAAATTGTCAATGTGCTCTGTTTGCTCAAACCAAATAGAAGTTCGAGGATCAATTTCATCAATATGGCTCGCTGTCACAATTGGTGCGATTAATCTAGGCGGAAAAATGGATATATTTTTCCCTAAATTACCCGCTAATTCAGCTTCTAAGTCAATATCAAAAGGTGAATCGACATCAATCTTGTCTAATTCAGCAGGCACTTGAATACTTTTAGCCGGCTTGGCTTTTAAGTATTCAAAACTATCATCCGCTTGCTTAGGTTTGCCAGCACAGCTAATAAGCGCAGCAGAAACACAGACTAAACAGGAACTACGAAACCATAAGTTTGCTTTAAGCATTTAAAAAACCTGATTGTTGCAAAGCTTGTTCGATTACTAATTGTGAATTTGGTTCCGGATTTAATAACGGAAGTCTAAATACACTCTCAGGGATAAGCCCCATGCGGTAAAGCGCCCACTTAACCGGCACAGGATTTGATTCAATAAATAATTTATCATGCAAAACTTGGATTTTGTCATCGATTACTTTTGCTTCATCAAATTTTCCAGCTTGGGCTAAGTCGCATATTTGTGCGATTTCACTTGCGGCGATATTCGCAGTAACGGAAATAACACCATGACCGCCAGCTTTTAAGAAAGCTAACGAACTCGCATCATCACCGCTAAGTAGGCTAAAGTCATCTGCAACTAAGTTTTTAATCTCAATTAAGCGCTCAATATCACCTGTTGCTTCTTTTATGCCAATAATTCGTTCATGTTTACTTAATTCAGCCACAGCCGGCGGTAACATATCAACCGCAGTACGCCCAGGTACATTATATAAAATCTGTGGAATTTCAGATGAATCAGCAATTGCTTCAAAATGCTTTATCAAACCAAGCTGTGAAGGTTTATTGTAATATGGCGTTACAGATAAAAAGGCATCTATGCCTGAATGAGCCATTCTTTTGCTCAGCTCTATAGACTCAGCAGTTGAATTCGCGCCATTACCTGCAATGACAGCGATACGACCGTTGACCACTTTCACTACAGTTTCGACAACTTTCACATGCTCATCAACAGGTAAAGTTGCTGACTCACCTGTGGTGCCAACTGCAACAATACCGTGCGTTCCAGCTTGCACATGAAATTCAACTAATTTTTCCAGCGTTGGGTAATCAACTTGACCATTTGCAGTCATAGGTGTGATTAACGCGACAATACTTCCTCGGATCATTTAAAGCCCCCATAAAACCAAGCGCACTATGGTAATGTCGACAGCAACGAAAGACAATATTAAAGCGTCAATTAGCGAACAAATAACCATATATTTTTTAAAATGCACCTGTTTGAGCCCATTTTTCAAATATTTAAGGTGCTTAGCTAGTGTATTTTAAGCCGTAAGTTAGATTATTTTAAGAAAAGTAGATCTGACGTAGCTGATTTTGAGTTAATATAAAATCAATACTAACCTCTTGTTTTGTACACAAGATGAGTAAAAAGAAATATAAGGAAAAATATGAATACCTTAACTGCCGGTGCACAAGCGCCATTATTTGAATTACTAAACCAAGAAAATCAAACTGTTAGTCTTGAAAAATTACTTAAAGAAAACCAAGTGTTAGTTTATTTTTACCCTAAAGCCTCAACACCAGGTTGCACAGTTCAAGCCTGTGGCTTACGTGATACTAAATCTGAGTTAGCAGAGCTTAATACAGTGGCGGTTGGCATCAGCCCAGATATGCCAGAGAAAATAGCTAAATTTGTCGATAAGCAAAACTTAAATTTCGACCTTTTATCTGATCCAGACCATGCAGTTGCTGACGCATTTGGTGTATGGGGCTTAAAGAAATTTATGGGTAAAGAATACGATGGTATTCACAGAATTAGTTTTTTAGTTGGACAAGATGGCAAAATTACCCATGTTTTCAATAAATTTAAGACCAAAGATCACCACGAAGTGGTTATCGACTTCTTAAAAAACCAAGCTTAAATTAAAAGAAACCCCCTTTCCATATTGGCGTGATAAAAGCTAATTTGCTATTATCACGCCGAAATTATCCCGATACAGATAATACCTAATTTTTATTTTATTCACCTTGCAACAGGAACAAGATTGATGAGCCTAGCTGATAAAGTTTTAGCAGTTAATGACGACCTCCCGATTCGTACTAATAAACCAGTTCACAGCGGAAAAGTTCGCTCTGTATACTGGTTAACAGAAGAAGACAGTCGCCGTTTAATACAAGAAAAAGGTTACAATGTCCGACCTGATGCGCCACTTGCTATTATGGTTATTAGCGATCGAATTTCAGCATTCGACTGCATCTGGCAAGGTGAAGGCGGCATGAAAGGTGTGCCTGGTAAAGGAGCTGCATTAAATGCCGTTTCAAACCATTGGTTTAAACTATTCAAACAAAATGGTTTAGCTGATAGCCATATCCTAGATATACCTCATCCTTTTGTTTGGATCGTCCAAAAAGCCAAACCAGTTAAAATTGAAGCAATCTGTCGTCAGTATATAACTGGCTCTATGTGGCGAGCGTACAGCAAAGGTGAACGTGATTTTTGTGGTATTCGCTTACCTGAGGGACTAGAAAAAGATCAAAAATTACCAGAGTTACTCATCACACCTTCGACTAAAGGCATCTTAAAAGGTATTCCAAATGTACCGGAAGTAGATGATGTTAATATCACTAGAGCAGATATCACAGCCAATTTTACGGCTTTTAATTTTGAAAGCGAAGCGGATATTGAGAAATACGAAACCTTGTTAAAAGAAGGCTTTAACTTAATCAGTGATGCCTTAGCAGAAATTGATCAAATCTTTATCGATACTAAGTTCGAATTTGGTTATGTCACAGATGCACAAGGCAATGACAAGCTGATATATATGGATGAAGTAGGTACACCTGATTCTTCTCGCATTTGGGATGGCCCATCATACAGAGATGGCAAAGTGGTAGAAAACTCGAAAGAAGGTTTCCGCCAGCTACTGTTAAACCACTTCCCTGATCCAGACATTCTATTAAACAAAGACAGAATGGATGAAAGAGAAGCGCTAGCGCGTGATAATGAACTACCAGTAGAAGTACTTATGCAAGTCTCTGAGACTTACACGGCAATTGCAGAGAAAATTACCGGCGAAAAGATTTCTCTTTCTGAAAACCCGAAAGCAGAGATAATAGAAATTTTGCGCAACGACTATGCACTAGTCGATTAAACTTTAGTGATGAAATTGTATAAAAAAGGGATATTCAAAATATCCCTTTTTGTTTCACAATTTTAAACTAATACAAGTTAACGCTTAATTAAAACTTAAACGTTGTAAGTACTAGATGCTGTGTCACCACCGCGGCCAGTCCAATTAGTGTGGAAGAACTCACCTCTTGGCTTATCTGTACGCTCATAAGTGTGCGCACCAAAGTAATCGCGTTGTGCTTGTAATAAGTTCGCTGGTAAGCGCTCA
>NZ_KQ130504.1:0-28364 GCF_001050375.1 Catenovulum maritimum
TAGCCACTTTCAAACGTTAAAACCAGATAGTTAGATAAAGAGTCAGCAGCTAACATTAAGCTACATTTATATTTAACTTTCATTAAAAGTATTTTCACAAACCCAAATTTAGCTAACAATATACATAAAACTGTTATCTAATCAACTTTGGTTTCTTTCTATTTAATGCCTAAAAATATTAAATGAAATAAACCCAAACTAATAATGAGACTTAAAATGAAACGACTTGTTAAAATAGCAAGCGCGACCCTTTGTGCTTTTCCTCTACTACAAGCTTGTACAGAATTAACAATAGAGCAGCCAAATATCATTGAAGCTGAACCTAACCAATTTAATGCAGATATTCGTTTACTCTCAAAGGCATTTAATCCTGTCGTTTTGTCAGATCAGCACAGACAAGTTATTGTTGTGCCTGAATTGCAAGGTAGAGTGATGACAGCGACAACAAATTCGAATCTAGGCGAAACTTTAGGTTGGTTTAATCGAGCGTATTTAAGCCAAAAACACTCGTCAAGAAGCACACCTATTGGTGGTGCAGATAGACTAATGTTTGGCCCTGAAACTGGAGAATTTTCACAGTTTTTTCAACCCGGAAAAGAACGAATCGTCGACAATTTATATGCCCAAGATGCGATTGTATTACAGCCCTACCAAGTCCTAGCTCAAACTAAAACACAGGTCACTGTTCAAGCCGACATTCAACTCATAAATAACTCAGGCACTCAGTTTGATTTCAATCTCAATCGCCGCATAAAATTATTTTCAAAAAATGAAATTGAACAGATGCTTGAAACTAAAGTTGGAAAATCTCTTGATTATGTAGGCTATGGCAGTGATACAAAAATCACCAACACAGGTCAAGCTTGGCGTAAAGAAACCGGCTTAGTATCACTTTGGCATTTGGGCGCTTTTAAGCCGAGTCAAAACACCACTGTGGTTATCCCAACCGAGGGTGAAGTAAAACAAGCAACAGCTTATTTTAACCAAATAAAACCTAGCCATACTCAAACAACCCAGACTCATGTTTTTTACAAGGCTGATGCAGAATACATGAATAAAACCGGCGTGCCGGTTGAAAATACTAAACCCGTTATGGGCGCATATGACGCACAAAGAAATCTACTCACAATAATCTTGTTTAATATCAGCTCGGATAAAAAGGCAAATTATGTCACTGCATCTTGGCTAGATTCAAGCGATGCTTATGCTGGCGAAATCGTCAATGTATTTAATGATGGTCCAGACGACTTTGGTCAGTATTTTGGGCCATTTTATGAAATGGAAACATCCTCTGCAGCGTTTGAGTTAGCGCATGGCGAGTCTCAAAGTCACTATCACTATACACTGCATTTTCAAGGTGATACTTCAGAGTTAAATGAGTTAGCAATCCAAATACTTGGGGTTTCAATTAAACAAATTGAACAGGTTTTTGAATAGATTGATTAAATAAGCCAGTGACGCAGCAGAGTTAAATACCGATTGCTCTCAATAAAATGCTTCAAGTAGGCTATTCTATTTATAACCAAGATAGATAATGACGAGACATGATCAATAAAATCTTCGCTCTAGTGTTATGTTCAAATTTATTGATGATAAATTTCAGCACTTGGGCTAAACCTGAGGTTAAGCTCAATTCACCAGAAATCATTTTGCAAGCAGATGAATGGTGTCCGTATAACTGTAAACCTAATTCCGCACTACCTGGCTTTATGGTAGAGATAGCCAAAGCAATTTTCGAGCCTCATGGCTACCAAGTAAAGTACCAAAAACTCAATTGGCCAAGGGCTCTTCACAACGCGAGAACAGGTAAAATTAACGGGGTAATTGGCGCACTTTATTCTGATGCGCCCGATTTTATTTTTCCGGAAAATAGCCAAGGTAGCGTAGTTAACGCTATTTGGGCTAGAAAAGACATTAACTTAAACTATAAATCAGTGGAAGATTTAAAGGGCTATACGCTGGGTGCAATTCGCAACTATTCCTATGGTATTGAGCTAGATAAATACATCAAAAGCAATCGACACTCGGCAGCTAAAATTCAGTTGATCTCGGGTGCTAATCCACTTGAAAGTAATCTTAAAAAGTTGCTCCATAATCGAATAGATCTCATTATCGAGGATAATGCGGTATTAAAATTCAGCTTACAAAATCGAGTAATAAAGCAACAGTTTAAACATATAGCTGACATCGCATCTGAGCCTATTTTCATTGCATTCTCCCCCGCAAGACCAGACTCAAAAAAATTAGCCAAGCTACTCAGTGATGGTATGAAAAATCTGAGATTATCCGGGGAGTTAGCAACAATTTTGCATAACTACAGTGTGCCAGACTGGCAATAAGTTAGCTAAAGCCAATATATTTAACCTGTGCTCAAGTTATTTAAATATTTGGGTAAATGTCCTCTTCTGTTAAACATTTACTTTATAGTTTAAATCCTGAACCTCATCACCAGTTATGCCACGAAAGCCCCAGCAATGTTTTGGCTGCTCTTTAATGGTTATCTCTATATCTATTGGCGAAATATTTAGCTCGGATTCAATGCTGGAGAACAAGGATTTAATCAATGCTTTCTTAGTTTCGATTTTTCGCCCTTCCATCATATTAATCTCAATCACTGTATAGCGATCGGAGCGGCCTGAGGGGTAATAAAAATCCTGTTTGTCCATAGGAATAAAACGATGCGCTCGCTTATCTTCGGGTAAACCTAATGCGCAATGCATAGAGTGTTGGATAACATCTGATAATTTAGCCTTGATTGGATTGAGTTCTTCCTTAATGCCGTAAACCAGTATCATGTTTCAATTTTCCTTAATTTGGTCAAAGTATTATTGAACCAGCTGAAAATACTGTTTGAGTCCACTCAAAATATTAGTCGTTGCAACAGCTGAAAGAATGAGTCCCATTACTCGGCTGACCACACTAGCGCCACTGGCGCCAATCACCTTAGTGATATGTCCAGAAATCAACATTAAGACATAAGTCACCAGTAAAACTATGCACATCACCAGAGCAGTTAAAGCTTGTTCGTATATACTGAAAATTGCATTTTCAGTTAATAAAACAGCCGCAAGTATCGCTCCAGGACTAGCAATTGAAGGAACTGCCAAAGGAAAAATTGCCGTATCTGTATGGTCGTCTCTTAAACTTTTAATCTCTTCCTCTGGTTTACTGTCACCAAAGATCATATTCAGCGCAAATAAAAATAAAACGATACCGCCAGATATTTGAAATGCTGAAAGTGGGATAGATAAGGCTTTTAATATAATTTCGCCAATCACCACAAAAAATAACAAAATACCAAGCGCAGCGACAGATGCGAGTAAGGCAATGCGACGTTTTGTTTTGGGGTCATATCCAGCTGTCACAGCGACAAATACAGGTACAGTTCCTATTGGGTCGATAACTGCAAAAAATGTAATAAAAACAGCTAAATAATCGATCATTTAATCAATACCATGCGTTAAAAACAAGAAACTATTGAACAGTCAGAGCCCCAGTGTAGTTGTTAACTTATTTAAAATAAACATCTATTTATTTTCTTTAATTAGTAAGTGTAAAATCGCTAGGAAAACCTATTTTTTAACCATAAAACAGGGTTTATTGCGATAAGTTAACCCACAAAATAAAAGCAAAAAGATAGCTAGAATACTCGCTATCAAAGTTATTTTTAGTTTCAGAGTGTCCGGCACGAGTGAATAAGATTAATCAACTGGGCTGGCAACAATATCCACTTCAGTAACAGACCAAGGCCGAACTGCACTACCATTAGTTAATACAAATCTCAGGTATTTGGCTTTATGTCCTAACGTTTGACTAATATAGTGACTTGCTGGTTTGATTTTACGATCAACAAGAGTCCAGTTTTGCCCATCAGATGAAAACTCTAGATCAAGTGATTTTGCGCAGTTCCATTCATACGGACGACAATCTACCAGTACTCGGCTTACTTGATACACCTGAGGTAACTCAAGTTGCAGCCACATACCAATTTTTTGCTTGGTTTTACTGTGCCAACGTCCCCTATCTAATTTACCATCGGCCAAAGCAGTAAAATTAGTTGGATTATGGCTCGCACTAAATCTCCATTCGTTTTTGTTGGATAGTGCTTGGCCATACAGGCTTTTTAATTCAGCAAACGTCCATGGCACTTTTCTTTTCTCTAACTGCCTAATTTGTGATATTTGCTCTGGAGTCACAGCTTCTGCTTGGTTACCAAAACTGTTGCGAATATAAGTTAGCGCATCTGCAATCCAAAGATCATCATTAGAAGCAAGCGACATCATAGTGCCGCCCAAATATGTCTCCCCTTCAATCTGACCAACTAAGCCTTGTAAAACGATTCTCCCTAAAATAGCAATATCACCGTTGATTCTTGGGTTATCAACAAATGAAGGGGCAATTAAACCTGTACTAGCCTGAACACCAGTCCCTTTTTCACCATGGCAATCTGCGCATAATGACTCAAAGTGCCGCTTACCCCTTAACATAGATTCAGCCAAAACTTGATTACCTTTTGCTATTTCTGCTTGGTCTTTCGCTGCTTTAACTCGATACTCCATAGTCAAGAGAATTGCTTGTATGCCAATGCTATTAGGGAATCGTGTTTTAGCAAGGTCGACTAGTTCGTTTCGGCTAACTTCATTCACTCCGACAAAATAAGCGGATAAGAGAATCTGTTGAGTTAGTTCAATATCCGCTTCTAAAAGCAAGGTTTGCCATAGTTTAACTAGACTCGTTTTATATTTACTAAAAACTTGCTCCGATATCCGTACCGCAGCCACCCGAAGATTTTCATCATTATCGTTAAAAGCATGCTTTAACAAGTTAATGTCAACAAAGCCCAACCCCTCTAAAGTCCATAATGCATGCAATCTTGCGAGTGCGTTTGGGTGGGTTTTAACCATAGAGACCAAATTAGGGATAACGGAATGATCTTGACTTAAAACCAATAATTTTTGCGCATTGATTCGCCACCACTGATTAGCATGAGCTAAATATTCAACCAGCTGGGTAGCCGATTTAGCGTATAGATTAGGTTGTTCACTCTGCTTCAATCCAGGTTTGGTCACCCGATAAATACGCCCACCACCAATAATTTTATCTAAACGATAAGCTTCAATGACGCTTCGCAAGTAAGAGTCTTTTTGAGTCCAATTCCCTTCTTGAATAATCCCTCGGTACATATCAACTAAATACAAAGTACCGTCTGGACCTGTTTCACTCCAAACTGGCCGAAATGAAGCGTCGGTTGATGCAATAAACTCTTTTTGTGCTGCTTGATAAGGATGCGAAATTATCGAATAGCCATTTTTACGGGTAATTTTGGCGCGGCGAACTAAATTGCCTACTGGTTCAGGCACTATATAGTCACCGTTTAATTCAGGTAATTTATCCCCTAAATAAACACTTTGTCCGGCAATGCCGGTGAAGTGATTTAGTGTGTTGTTATCACGTAGTCTTGATTTGCCTCCTTGAACATCAGGAGTCATTTCTATTGGAAATACCTCTTTAAAGCCTGCTGCCAATTCATCTGCAATTGGAATAGCCCCATAAACACTTGGAAACTGGAAATTGAACGCAGGCTTTTCACCACCCGCAGCAGAATAGTACAAACGCCCGACAGCATCTTGGCCTAAACCCCACTGACCGCCGCCATAATGAATGTCTTGAGCAATCACTTTATCTTTAAGAACTTTGTAACGTTTATTGGTGTAGGTGACGTATAACCAATTGTCTATACCCCAAATTAAGCCACTGGGTTGGTGTTCTAAGTTACCGCCTCTTTTTCCACCTTGATATACTGTGGTTCGCTTATCTGAGACCCCATCACCGTTGGTATCTTCCAACAATAATAGATCCAAAGTGTTGGTTTCTCTGGCTAAAATTTTGCCATCTTGCAAAGGTAAAATCATCCGAGGCAATACTAACTTATCGGCAAAAATACTCGCTTTATCCATGACGCCGTCGTTATTCGTATCCTCTAACCTTTTTATCCGACTGACTGGTTTCATTTGTCCAGTACCATCAAGATCTTGCATATAGGTCAGCATTTCAGCAACGTACATTCTGCCTTTACCATCAAAACTCAATAGCACAGGCTCTTCAACCATAGGTTCATGGGCCACCAATTCCATTGTATAACCATCTTGTAATTGCATACTGGCTAAAGAAGCTTGGGGTGAAAGCGGCTTAATTGGCACTTCTGCATATACTAAATTTTGAGCCATTAAGCTAACCCAAGTAGAAATTAACATGCTGGCTTTTATTGTTGTTGTAAACACTTTTGCTCCCATTGTGTGAAATTTCATTGCTGTGAAGAAGAGTCAGTATTAAACAAAAATTGATACCCGAATAAGATAATGACAGATTAAAACTAGGCTTAAGCGCAAAACTAGTTTGATTATGGGCAATGGAAGGAATTTAGCGAATAGGATAATAAGTTATCTAAAACATGGTAATAATTAACAAAATTTAGTGAGTATTAATTTTTATCAGGCTTACTCTATTGAATAAGCCTGAATCGAGTTATTTACTCCAAGCAAACTGCTCAAACATAGGGTCTACCGGTGTTTTAGCAAGGTGGTTTACATAATTGCTAATCACCTTTTGCGACACACCTAAGATCACTTCCATCACTTGTTGTTGGCCGTAACCAGCAGCAAAAAAAGCATCAAGTTGTGCTTCTGGTACATTACCGCGTTCACGCACCACAGCTAAAGTAAAATCATGCAAAGCCTGTAACTTAGCCGTTGGCATAGCTTGTTGGTTTCTTAAAGCTTCAGTTAATGCAGGGTCAACCTCCATTAAATTTGCGATTGCTGTATGCGCAGGAACACAGTAAGTACACTCGTGTTCAACATTAATTGTTTGCCATACTAAGGTTAGTTCTTCTTTATTAAATGAAGTCTCTGTAAAAAGCTTATGCAATTCTTGGTAGGCCTTTAAAGTTTCTGGTGATGCCGCCATTACCGCATATAAACCAGGCACACAACCCATTTGCTTTATTGCGCCTTCAAGCATAGGTTTGCTTGCCTCTGGTGCGGTTTCTACTGTATGGAATTTAAACTCGTTCATATCATGCTCCCAATTCTTCAATCACTCAAAAAATAAACAGAGGAAATCTGCTTCCTCTATTAGTGAAGCAAACTATAGAAGATAATGAACGATCGTTCAACATATATTTGAACGACTGCTCAAATTAATTATTCAACTGAGGTGAAAATACACTGCTACAAGCTTTTTCTTTACCCTTAGCTATTTAAAAACTATAATTGAACGCTAGTTCAAATCTAGATTTAGGAAAATATAATGGCAAAAGCAGCTAAATACGATCGCCAAAATGTCATAGACAAAGCAACCAATTTGTATTGGAAAAAGGGGTTTCACGCTACGTCTATGCGCAATTTACAAGACGAAATAGATATGCGACCTGGTAGTATTTATGCAGCTTTTGGTAACAAAGATGGGCTATTTAAACAAGCATTAAGGCACTATACAGATATAGGGCTAACTCAAATTCAACAACTAAAGCAAGTACACGACTCGCCTATGGCTGTATTGATAGCATTCGTCAAAGCCCAAGTAATCGAAAGCCAAGATACAGCGCCTAGCGGAATGTGTATGCTCGCGAAAACCATTGGTGAGTTAACCGAAGAAAACCAAGATTTAATCGATACAACTAAATCGCATTTAGCTGAAATTTCAGCTGAATTTGTAAAACTAATTGAAGCTGCGCAGGCATTAGGTGAGGTTGATAAACATAAAAATGCACAAGACTTAGCTATCCATGTACAAATTCAAATTGCGGGCTTACGTACCTTTGCCAAAATCAACAATGATACAAATCTGCTAAACAACAAAGTTGACGATATCTTCAGCCACTACCCGTTTTAAAAAGTCGGGAAAGTTACGGCTTTTATTTAGACATCAGTCCTAAAGAAACAATTATAGCTCCGCAGCTTATTGCGATTAAGCCAAAATAACGGAAATTTTTTCCAATTTTAGCGACCAATAATGCAAAGCGTTTATGACGATTAGAACCAATTGCAACTAGAAATAAACTAACAAAACAGAGCAAACCGCCAAGAGAATTAACAAACAAAGGGTAAGCGGTTTTGTCTGAAAATAAAATAAAAAATACACCAAGAATGAATCGGCTCACTATCTCAAATAAATGAAACCATTTTCTCTCGCCAAACCAAATAATACCATTTGAAAACCGGATAGGCTGGGCACACATATAGCATCCAAAGCCAAGCATAACGGTGCCAAAAGCAAGTAATAAGAACATCTTGTAATTAGTCCCTTTTAATATTTCTAGTGGTAGCTAAATAAGGCCTCAAGGGTTAGATTGCGCCATTGTTTTTCTCATTAACCATTACTCTAGATAAGAAATCAGCTAATTTATATCATAGCTTCTATCCAATAACATTTACTGATATAAAATAAGCTATCCATACATTCAAAACACTTTAAGGATTCACCATGCGTTTTTTACACACTATGTTAAGAGTTGGAGATTTAGACAGATCAATTGCCTTTTATACCCAAGTATTAGGCATGGAATTATTACGTCAACACGATAATGAAGAATATAAATACACGCTCGCTTTTGTTGGTTACCCAAATGATGAAAGTGGTGCAGAGATTGAGCTAACTTATAATTGGGGTGTGGAAAACTATGATTTAGGTAATGCTTTTGGTCATATAGCGCTTGGTGTCTCAGATATTTATCAGACCTGCGAACAAATTAAACAAAATGGCGGGATAATTTCACGTGAGGCTGGCCCAGTAAAAGGTGGTACAACTTTAATTGCTTTCGTCAAAGATCCAGACGGCTACGCCATTGAGTTAATCCAAAAGTAGTGTATGTCCTGCCTATGGAGGCGATAACCTCGTCTCTCTTCTTAAATTATTAGCCCTTCTCTCCCAGTTACCACACAAGCAAAAAATAACTATGCTGTATATCTCACGTCGCGATCAAAAAGCGTTTAATTAGAACAAAATATGTACAGAAAACGTCAATACACCTTAGCAATACTTACAAAAAATCAAAAATAAAAGCCCAAAATCATAAAATATAATTAACCCTTGCCAATAAAATCATTTAAATAATACAAATATTCTATTAGTATTAGTAATACTTTATAGAGGATAATCTAACATCTATCCAAAAAACATAGGAAATCGTTTATGTTAAGTATTAAAAATAGTTTGGTACTTTCGGCCAATACAGCCTTAGTCGTAGCTGCTTTAACCGCTTGCGGCCAAAAAGGTCTAGAGACGAGTGCAGTTGACACAGCTAAAGCACAAACTCAAAGTGTTAAAATATCCACTGAAGTTTGGGGTGAAGCAGAAGGCAAAACTATTAATCAATATACGCTGATGAATGCTCAAGGTATGACGGTAAAACTGACAAACTGGGGTGCCGGTGTAACCTCAATTAAAGTAGCAGATAGAGATGGTAAAATTGAAGATGTAGTGCTCGGTTATGACAGCTGGTTAGAATATTATGATGATTGTTGCTACACAGGTCCTATAGTTGGTCGTTTTGGTAACCGAATTGGCAAAGGTCAATTCACAATTGATGGTGTCGAATATCAAGTGACTCGCAATAATGGCGGAGCAAATAATGACGTTAACCAACTTCATGGAGGAAAAAAAGGCCTTCATAAAAGAGCTTGGGACAGTCGTGTTATAAACAATGGCGTTGAAATGAGCTATTTATCTATTGATGGCGAAGAGGGTTATCCTGGTAATCTAAATATAAAAGTCACTTACACTTTAAATAATGACAATGAGCTGCGCCTTGATTACCAAGCAACGACAGATAAAAAGACCCCAGTAAACCTGACTTTACACGCTTATTTTAATCTTTCTGGCGACAATAAAAGAGATATCGAAGGTCAAGTACTCACAATAAAAGCAGATAAGACCACTCCGATAGATAATTTACTAATACCAACAGGTGAGCTAGCAAGTGTTGAAGGGACTATTTTTGATTTCAGAACAGCAAAAGCGATTGGTCAAGATATTCGAGTCAAAAACACACAGTTAAGTTATGGCGGTGGCATGGACACAGAATACGGTGGCTACGATCACAACTGGGTATTCAGTGATTGGGATAAAAGCTTAAAACACCAAGCCACTTTATATGATCCGATTAGTGGACGTTACATGGATATCATCACCCAAGAGCCTGCAATTCAGTTTTATTCAGGTAATTTTATGGATGGCAGTGTAAAAGGCAGAAATGGCAAACCAATCAAGTTTAGAGCTGGTTTGGCACTAGAGCCTCAACATTTTCCTGACTCGCCAAACCACAAACATTTTCCGAACACAATTTTAGCCCCAGGTGAAACTTACACAACCAGCTCAATTTATAAATTTGGGGTTAAGTAAACTCAGTTTTAATCTAATTTAAAACAAGTAATTATAGAACAAAGCCATAGTTGGCTTTGTTCGCTTTTTCTTTAGCTTAGTAGCTCGGTTCCCTTATCCTATCTACTTTTCAACGCTAGATAAATAATCTAATGCCCTATTAGGATAATCGGTAAAAATTCCATCAACGCCCATTTCTAACATTAGCTGAATATCTTCGACATAATTAACAGTATAAACGTAAACTTTTAAGCCACGTTTATGGCTATCGTCCACAAACTCAGGAGTAATAAAATCTCGATTCAAATGAATTGTTTTCGCCTGTACTTGTTCAGCAAACGCTGCGTAATCCAGTGGAATATTCGCTGTTAAGGCGCCTAATGGAAATTCAGGAGCTAGCTCTCCCACCCGCTTCAGCGCAGGTAAATTGAAAGATGAGATAATGAGTTGTTCTGCTTTAAAACCAAATTCATTGACCGCTTTCTTAGCGACTGCAACGACAACCTCTTCGGCATTATGTGCTTTAATTTCAATATTAACTAAACATTGGCCAGCAACAAGCTTTAATACTTGCTCCAGACTCGGTATTTTTTGGCCATCGCCCGCATCTAAAGTTAGGCAATAGTCCAAGCTAACCTGATCTAAACGCCCCATGCCTGTTGTTGTGCCCTGAAGCCAGTTATTATGAATAACCATGGCGACACCTTCAATAACCTGGACATCTAACTCTATGCCATCTACTTTATCTGCAAGCGCTAATGAAAATGCAGATAACGTATTTTCGGGTGCCACGCCACTTGAGCCCCGATGAGCAAAAACTAGCATACTTGATTCCTAATTAACTCTTGTGTGCAGTTAAGGTCTCATAAACAGCCGCTGAAACCACTAATGCACCACCTATCAAAGTTTGTGTATTTGGGTACTCAGCCCAAAAATACACAGCAAATGCAGTTCCATAGCAAGGCGATAAACACGAGACTAAACTCATGGTTTTAGCCTTAATATGGCGCAACCCATTAACCACTAAACTATGTGGTAAAGCAGTAAAAAAAGCACCTAGCACTAACAGCCACAGCCAAGTTGAACTGTCTAAGCCTTGAGTATAGCCGTCTATTTCAAAAGGCAATAATACTGCGGCAATCACGATTGACTGATACATCATATTTTTAGTACCAGAGTAATGAGAAAACACTCTTCGGTTCATCACGTTACGCGCAGCAAAAAATACGGCAGACAAAACACCGAGTAAAATACCTATGGTGAAATCGCTTTCGAGATCTAGATCGGGTACCAATAAGACAATACCTGTCATCACTAACCCTGCTGTTAATAAATCTTTTAATTCAGGTTTTTGCTTATTCAGCAAAGGTTCAAACAAGACAATTAAAACTGGGTAGGTATAAAGCGCTATCATACCTGTTGCTATAGTCGACATTTGCATCGCAAAAAAGTAAGTCACCCAATGCAATGCCATTAGCACGCCAAGAATAATACTATTGCGATAATCTCGCGCATTTTTAAGCTTTAGATTTCCCTCTGTCATTTTAACTATCATGAGTAAAACGATCGCAGCAACAACTGCTCTACCAAAGGAAATTTCTGCGCCAGAAAGTGGAATTAGTTTAGAAAATTGAGCAGTACCGCCTAGCAGTAACACGCCCAAATGGACTTGCAGCAGAGCCATTTTTTGCTCTGCTTGAGTTGAAATGTGATTAGGCATAAATTATTGGCAACGAGTCCCCATTAATTCACCTAATCTAACTTTGGTTCCTGCAACGTGAGATTCGACAAACTCAACTTGATTGTTTTCAAACACACAAACAACGGTTGAGCCTAATTTAAATCGTCCCATCTCTTCACCTTTTTTAATGACGATTCGCTCTGGTGAATTCTCATCTGTTTTATAATGCCAAGTGAATGAGCGCTTACTTCTTGGTGGCGTAATATTACCAGCCCAGACAGTTTCTATGCTTGCAACTATCATAGCGCCAACCAACACCATGGCCATTTCACCAAACTCGGTATCAAAGAAACAAACCAATCTTTCGTTTCGTGCAAATAAACCAGGTACATTTCGAGTAGTAGCTTGATTCACAGAAAAAAGTTTACCCGGCACATAAATCATTTTTTTAAGTACACCATCGCACGGCATGTGTAATCTATGATAGTCACTTGGAGACAAGTAAATTGTTGAAAATAAACCGTCTTGGTAAGGTTTAGCATTTTCCGCATCGCCGCCAAGTAGGGTTGTTAAACTATAATCATGTCCCTTAGCCTGAAAAACAGAATCACCTGTAATCGGCATAGCTTGACTAACTTCACCGTCAACTGGGCTAACTATTGCATTTTCTGTACTGTCTATTGGTCTAGCTTCTTGTTTTAGTGCTCGTGTGAAAAAGTCATTAAACGATTTAAATTCAGAAAATTTATCTGCTTGATAGTCATCTAACGAAATATTAAACGCATTGGCAAAGATTCGAATAAACGTTTGGCTAATCCAAGGGGCTTTACTAGCAGCTAAAAAGCCAACTAAACGGGAAAGACCATGTTGAGGCGTGCAATACTGTAATGCTATTTTAAATTTTTCTAAAAGCACAAAAAATCCTTAGTGATGAAAATTATATCCGCGGCATCAGGCTTGTCAGATTTAACCCTGTTATTGTTAATTAAATCTGACACAGCATAAAAACGCTTGAAATAAGTTAAGCTTATTTGCTGATGTCTATTTTATGGGCTGGTTTATCGGATGCAACAGATTCTAGAATTTTATGATAATTTTCTAATCTTTCTGCTTTTATTTTACCCGCTTGAACCGCAGCTTTTAATGCACAGCCGGGATCGTTTAAGTGTTTGCAATCTCGAAACTTACATTCGTGCCTATATTGCTCAAATTCAATAAAACCATCAAATATCACTTCTGGGGCTAAGTGCCACAGCGCAAATTCACGAATACCAGGAGAATCGATTAAATCACCGCCAGAAGCTAAATGATACAGCCTAGCAACTGTGGTGGTATGCATGCCTAATCCAGAAACATCTGAAACATCTCCAATTAAAATTTCAGCATCAGGTAAAAGTTGATTTACCAAAGATGATTTACCAACACCAGATTGGCCAACCAGAATTGAAGTCTTGCCTTTTAATAACTCAGCAAGCTGAGTAGTGCCCTGCTTTTGCTTAACACTAAGCCAGTGTACTTGATAACCAATTTCGCGATAGTAGTCTAACTGGCCATCTATCTTGAGCCGCTCAAACTCATCAATGAGATCCGATTTATTAATCACAATTATTGGTTCAGCGCCCATTTGCTCAATCGCAACTAGGTACCTATCAATTATTTGAAAAGATAACTCAGGTAAAATGGAGGATAAAACTATAATTTGATCGATATTAGCTGCGACTGATTTAACACCATCGTAAAAATCTGGACGCGTTAATACTGAATTTCGCTCTTCAACGGCCTCAATAACACCATGATTTCCAGATTCTGTTAAATTAGCGCGCCAAATTACTCGATCACCAGCTACAATAGAAGAGACAGTTCGACGTAAATCACAACGCAACAGCTCACCTTGATCGTTTTCAATGTCAGCGTGTTGGCCAAAACGGCTTATAACAAGGCCTTTTTGTGGTTCACCTAACAAACTTTCGTCACTAACTTGTGCTTTGTTTGGTTCTGTTTGGCTGATTTTTTTGGTACGATTAGCCTGTAATCGTCTAAGTTGTTGTTTACTTAATTTCTTTTTTTTTGCCACAGTGCTACTTTTAATAAATAATAAATGTAATGATAGACAGATTAAGCGCAACTTTACATGATTTTAAAGTTGCAGCAATGAATACTTTCTTATTTCATATATAGAGATGAAAGCATCGTAGTTTAGGAACACTATATGTCATTTAGCGAAAAAAATCTTATTTGGCTAGATTTAGAAATGACTGGTCTAGAACCAGCCACAGATAAAATCTTGGAAATAGCCACAATAGTCACAGACAGCGAGCTTAATATTCTTGCTGAAGGTCCTGTATTTGCAATACATCAGCCTGACGATGTCCTAGACAATATGGATGAATGGTGCGTTAACCAACATGGTAAGTCGGGTTTAACCCAAAGATGTAAAGACAGTAAAATTGATTTAAAAACTGCCTCAGACAAAACCATAGAATTTTTAAGCAAATACGTTCCACCTGGTAAATCGCCTATGTGTGGTAACAGTATTAGCCAAGACAGACGTTTTATGTATCTACATATGGTTGAGTTAGAAGCTTACTTCCATTACAGAAATTTAGATGTCAGTACAATCAAAGAATTAGCGCGTCGCTGGAGACCTGAGTTAGTCACTGACTATAAAAAGAAAGGTGTTCATTTAGCGCTTGAAGACATTCATGAATCTATCGAAGAATTAGCTCGCTATAAAGAGTCTTTCTTTAAATTATAAAATTCGATTCATTCTTTTTAAAACCACTTAGTACTCGCTATTAAGTGGTTTTTTATTGCCTGCGATAAAATACCAAATGCAAAAATACCTAACCCAATTTTTTATTTTCCTATTTTTATGCTTAAAGCTGCAATTCGCTTTTGCTCAGCCTGCAATTTGGCAATTAGAACATAAAAATAAAACGTCCTTTTTATTCGGCACAATTCACGCTAGCCAAGCCGACATGTTAGCGGCAACCCAAGGCATTTTAGAACAACTCCCCCAAGTAGATACCTTGGTGACAGAAATTAATTTAAGCCAGACAAAGCCTGCCGAAATTAATCAACTAATTTTAAAAATTGCCCATTTAGCTAAACCCAAGTCTCTGTCTAATCTTTTAAATTCTAATCAACATAATCAGCTAAATAATAAACTTAAAACATGGCAATTGAATATTGCATCATTTGATAGCTTAAAACCTTGGTTTGTCGCGCTTCAGTTAAGTGTACTGCAAGCCTCTAATAGCGGATATGATTTTCAGCAGTCGATTGATTTATACGTTACGAATTGGGCCAGTAAAAATGATATAAGCACCTTAGGATTAGAAACCTTTCAGCAGCAACTAGAAATATTCGATCAACAAGCAGATTATGGCATTGAAATGCTCATGGAGACTTTAGTTCAATTAGACAATAAAGATTACCAAATAGCTAATATCGCAGATATGTGGCGTAATGGGGATTTGGCAGGCTTAGAACAAATTTTAATTGCAGCTAATCAAGCGCAAAAAAATCAGTTTGTGCAACAGGAGCTACTAAGCAAAAGAAACAAAGCTTGGATAAAAAAATTAAAGCCCATGCTGTCAAATCAAACCAATTTAATCGCAGTTGGACTCATGCACATGGTGGGTAAAGATAATCTGCTTCAATTACTAACGCAAAACCAGATAAAAGTGTCTCGCCTAAACGACTTTAATGTGGCTAGTACGGATAAGTAAAACACAAAAAGTGAATTAAATTAAAGCCAAAGTGCATTAAAATAGGCACCTTAATATTGTTCGTGCCTAGATAATAATAACCGTAGCTACCCCCAAGTAAGCTCGCAATACCAACATAAAGCCAACCTGCCGGATAATGTACTAAACCAAAGATTAAAGCCGTTGCAATGATTGAATAGATACTCGCATATTGATATTGGTATCGGCCTAAAATATTGCTAATTTGGGTTTGAATAAAGCCTCTAAAAAACACCTCTTCCGCGACGCAGGTAATGAGCAAATTACAAATGATCCAAGGAATTAATATGCTTGGTAACTTGAGATCTAATTGGACTAATTCAAAAACCCATGCAATCGAGAACCCTAGGATACAAGTGAAAGAAAAACCCAATAAGAGCTTGGGGACATAAGCAGAGTTCAACGCGTTAGACATAGGCACTAGAGCAAGTAATAGCACTGCAATCCAGAGTTTGTCGTAATTTAAATATAACTGATAAGGTGTGCTACTTGAGCCCAAATTTGTGGCCTCTAGCAATAACGGATTATTAAACCCAGGCACTAAATGCAACATAAAAGCAGTACAAATCACAACCAATAAGCACCCTAGTCCGCTTTTTATTGAAGCTTGCTCAGCTCGATTAAAATAATCAATGACAAAGTAAGCCAAGATAATTCCAATCCCAGCGCTCAAACTGAAACAAGAAAAAACAAGGCCAAACACAAAACTCAACCCCATTAATCCGAGCCTTAGCTTAACTAAGATCCTAGTATCGAGTAGCAATATCAAAGCTAATGGCAATAAGGTCAAAAATTGCGGTAGCGAAATAAGTAGTTCTAAATTAGAAAACGGCGTAAACACAGTTAGCCTAGTTGTTTGGTTAAAATTCTGTCTAAATTATCGCCAAATTGTTTTTTATCATTCGCATTTAACGCGGCTGGGCCACCAGTTTGAATCCCACTTGAACGCATGGTTTCCATAAAGTCACGTATATTTAATCGAGATTTTATATTTTCTTTAGTAAATAATTCTCCGCGAGGGCTCAACACTTGTGCACCTTTAGTGATTAATTCATCCGCTAATGGAATATCACTGGTAATCACTAGATCATTTGGTTCACAAGCTTGGACAATATAATTGTCTGCAACATCAAACCCAGATTCAACACGAATAAACTTAATAAAAGGCGATGGCGGAGTTTTTATCATATGATTTGCCACCAATTTTAATTCTAATTTGGTTCTATTCGCTGCCCTAAATAAAATCTCTTTAATTACAACCGGACAAGCATCAGCATCTACCCAAATTTTCATATATTAAGCCCCTATTTTTTAGTTGGCGCAAGCCTAACGAATTTCTCAACTGGACTCAATTAATATCCACATTAGATTAAATAACCTGCTTTGATTACTTGCAATTTAATCATGGCAAACCGTTGTCGAATGTGGGGGAGATCATCGCATCAGGTTAGATAATTTAGGGCACAATTTTCGCTGAGACAAAAAAGAAATATATCCCGCCCCATTAATCCAATCCATTTGGATTTTTATTTCTGCTTTAGACTGACTAATGATTCAATAAAGCGTAAACTACGCACAATTTTTTCAGCTAAAATTTTTATCTTGATAGGAACATACTTTGTTAATCGCAAATAATATTACCCAACAGTTTGGCGCAAAACCCCTTTTCGAAAACGTATCGCAGAAATTTGGCGGTGGTAACCGTTATGGTCTAATTGGTGCGAATGGTTGTGGTAAATCAACCTTCATGAAAATTTTAGGTGGCGATTTAGACCAAACATCAGGAAACGTTAGCTTAGACCCAGGCGAACGTTTAGGTAAACTACGTCAAGATCAATTTGCATTTGAAGAGTACAGCGTGATTGATACCGTGGTTATGGGCCATGACGAATTATGGAAAATCAAAGAAGAGCGTGACCGCATTTATGCTATGGCTGAAATGAGCGAAGACGATGGTATGCGTGTAGCCGATTTAGAAACTGAATATGCTGAAATGGATGGTTATAGTGCTGAGAGCCGCGCTGGAGAACTATTAATAGGTGTGGGTATTGATGTTTCACTGCATTACGGTCCAATGTCTGAAGTTGCGCCTGGTTTCAAGCTAAGAGTATTACTGGCACAAGCACTTTTCTCAGACCCTGATATTTTATTACTGGATGAGCCAACCAATAACTTGGATATCAATACGATCCGCTGGTTAGAGCAAACGCTTAATGAACGTGAATCAACCATGATCATCATTTCGCATGACAGACACTTCTTAAACAGTGTTTGTACTCATATGGCCGATTTAGACTACGGCGAATTACGTGTATACCCAGGAAATTATGATGAGTACATGCTAGCTTCAACCCAAGCCCGCGCCCAGTTAATGGCTGACAATGCGAAGAAAAAAGCACAAATATCTGAGTTAAAAGACTTCGTTGCCCGCTTCTCTGCAAACGCTTCTAAAGCTAAACAAGCAACATCTCGTGCAAAACAAATTGATAAGATTCAATTATCAGAAGTTAAAGCTTCAAGCCGTGTTAATCCATTCATTAACTTTGAACAAGACAAGCAGCTGTTTCGTAACGCTCTAGAAATAGAGAATTTAAAGAAAAGTTTTGATGACACACCTATTTTAAAAGACATTTCGTTACTGGCTGAAGTTGGCGAAAAAATTGCTGTAATAGGTCAAAATGGTATAGGTAAAACGACTTTTTTACGTGCTTTAACCAACGAAATAGAAGCAGATTCAGGCATGATAAAATGGTCTGAAAACGTCAACATAGGCTACTATGCACAAGATCATGCACATGAATTTGAACAAGACTTATCTTTATTTGAGTGGATGAGCCAGTGGCGCCAACCGGGTGATGACGACCAAGTAGTTCGTAGTTACTTAGGCCGTTTATTATTCTCACAAGATGAAATCAAAAAGTCTGTAAAAGTATGCTCTGGTGGTGAACAAGGTCGATTATTGTTTGGCAAAATAATGATGCAAAAGCCAAACATTTTAATTATGGATGAACCAACTAACCACTTAGATATGGAATCAATTGAATCATTAAACATGGCCCTTGAAAAATACGAAGGCACTCTAATCTTCGTCAGCCATGACAGAGAGTTTGTTTCTAGTTTAGCTTCAAGAGTCATTGAATTAACCGAAACGGGTTATAATGATTTTGCTGGTAGCTACGAAGAGTATTTAGCTAGCCAAGCTTAATTTATAACTCAAGCCGTAAAATATAAAACCTGTCCATTTTTATCGACAGGTTTTTTTATGCCTGCTGCCTTATCACAGCTCATAGACAAAATTTAAAGGCACAAAAAAGCCGCAATGAAGCGGCTTTTAGATCTAGAAGCTTAGCTGAAATTATTCAGCTGCAGGCGCTGCTTCAGCTGGTTTCTCAGCGGCAGCTTTCATACTTAAACGTACACGGCCTTGACGGTCGATTTCAAGTACTTTAACTTTGATTTGCTGACCTTGGCTTAAGAAATCAGAAACAGCATTTACGCGCTCTTCAGCGATTTGTGAAATGTGAACCAAACCTTCTTTACCAGGTAAAATCTCAACAAACGCACCAAAATCAACGATACGAGTTACTTTACCGTCGTAAATTGTGCCAACTTCAACTTCAGCAGTGATAGCTTTAATACGCTCAATTGCAGCGTCAGCTTTATCTTTACCAGTTGCAGCGATCTTTACAGTACCGTCATCTTCGATTTCGATAGTTGTGTCAGTTTCTTCTGTTAACTGACGGATAGTCGCGCCACCTTTACCAATTACGTCACGGATTTTATCCGAGCTAATCTTCATGGTGTAAATACGAGGTGCAAATTCAGAAACTTCTTCTCTGTGGCCACCAATTGCTTCGTCCATTACGTTTAAGATGTGTAAACGTGCAGCTTTAGCTTGGTTTAATGCAATTTGCATGATCTCTTTAGTGATACCTTCAATTTTGATATCCATTTGAAGCGCTGTGATACCTTCAGTAGTACCAGCTACTTTAAAGTCCATATCACCTAAGTGATCTTCATCACCTAAGATATCAGAAAGAACAACAAAGTCGTCGCCTTCTTTAACTAGACCCATAGCGATACCCGCTACAGAAGCTTTAATTGGCACACCGGCATCCATTAATGCTAATGAAGAACCACAAACAGAAGCCATTGAGCTAGAACCATTTGATTCTGTGATTTCAGATACAATACGAACTGTATACGGGAATTCACTTGAATCAGGCATTACAGCAGCAACACCACGCTTAGCTAAACGACCGTGACCAATTTCACGACGCTTAGGTGCGCCAACAAAACCAGTTTCGCCTACACAGTATGGAGGGAAGTTGTAATGGAAAATGAACTTATCACTTGTGTCGCCAGTTAAACCATCGATAGTTTGCGCGTCACGCTCAGTACCTAAAGTTGCAACAACGATTGCTTGTGTTTCACCACGTGTGAATAAAGCAGAACCGTGAGTTCTTGGTAAAATACCAGTACGAACGTCAAGTGCACGAACCATAGTTGGATCACGACCATCAATTCTTGGCTCACCTGAGATAATTCGGCTACGAACTACTTTTTTCTCAACTGAACTTAAGATATCTGAAACAACATTTGTGTCGACTTCTGGATCAGCTTCAACGATTGCTGCTAATGCATTGTTTTTAACTTCTGTTGCAGCGTCTTTACGCTCAGCTTTATCAGCAATTTGGTAAGCAGCTGTGTAACCAGGCTGTGCAAGTTCAGTTGCTTTTGCAACTAAATCTTGATCAACTTCTTCAGCTTGCCATTCCATTGCAGGTGTATTTACTTCTGCAGCAAATTCACGAATATTATCAATGACTAGCTGTTGTTGTTCATGACCATAAACAACCGCACCTAACATAGTGTCTTCAGCTAATACGCTTGCTTCTGATTCAACCATAAGTACTGCATTTTCAGTACCTGAAACAACTAAGTCTAACTCTGAAGTTGCTAATTCAGTTGTTAATGGGTTTAGCATGTATTGACCGTCTTTATAGCCAACACGTGCAGCACCGATAGGACCATTGAATGGAGCGCCAGAAATAGCTAATGCAGCTGATACACCAATCATAGAGATGATATCAGGTGCGATTTCAGGGTTAGCTGACATAACCGTAATCACAACTTGAACTTCATTCGTAAAACTTTTTGGGAATAAAGGTCTGATTGGACGGTCGATTAAACGAGCAGTTAAAGTTTCGCCTTCACTTGGCTTAGCTTCACGCTTGAAAAAACCACCAGGGATTTTACCTGCTGCGTATGTTTTTTCTTGGTAGTTAACTGTTAGTGGGAAGAAATCACGGCCCGGGTCACTTTCCTTCTTTGCCACAACAGATACTAATACTGTTGTGTCATCCATACTTGCCATCACGGCTGCTGTTGCTTGACGAGCGATAACGCCAGTTTCCAATGTGATCTTATGTTGACCATATTGGAAGGATTTTGTAATTGGAGTCACAATAATTTTTCCTTCGAATTCTCTATATGTATTTGTCTTTTAATTTCGGTGCTGATTATATACTCAATGCAGTCAAATAAGTACAGCTGTAGAAACAAAAAAAGAGCCAAAAGGCTCTTTTTATTTGTATAAACTCAATGTTTGAGAATATATCTTAGCGACGTAAACCTAAACGTTGAATTAAGCTAGTGTAACGCTCAACATTTTTACGCTTTAAGTAGTCTAAAAGGCTACGACGAGAGTTAACCATACGGATTAAACCACGACGTGAATGGTGATCTTTCTTGTGATCGCCAAAGTGACCTTGTAACTTGTTAATTCTGTGAGTTAACAAAGCAACTTGAACTTCTGGTGAACCAGTATCGCCTTCTTGCAATGCGTAATCCGCAACGATTTGTGCTTTTTCTGCAACAGTTAGTGACATAATTATTACTCCAATATTCGGGTAGGCCGATCACTAAGCCAGCGTACCTATAAATGAGGGGCGGATTTTACGTGAATATAGTTTTTTTTTCAAGTAAATTCTCTAAGTGATTCAGGATTGAACTGACATCATGCGCTTAGGCTGAAGCAGTTTATTGTCTTCTACCTGTACAACACCCAAAAATTGATTCGTGTTTTGGTTATAAGCTCGGTAACTGCCAGGCTCCTGTTCTACATAAAACCTCTGACCATTGCCTAAACGAGCAGCATGCTCATCATCCAATTCAATAATTGGCATATAGCTAATACCAGCATCCGAACCTAGTAACCTGGCCTCGAGCTCTGCTTCAGATAAAGCTTCAAAAGCTTCCAAGCTTAAAATGTCAGATTCAGAAAAGCCAAACACTTCTGTTCTTCTCAGCTCTGCCACATGAGCACCACAGCCCAATTTTTCACCTAGGTCATCTACTATAGTACGAATATAGGTACCTTTAGAACATGAAATTGTCATAGTGACGTTTGGTAAATCTATCTCATCTATGTTAATGAAGTAGACTTCAATCTCTCTTACCGGTCTAGGAACTTCAATTCCTTGTCTTGCATAAAAATACAGAGGCTTGCCTTGATATTTTAATGCAGAGTAAATAGAGGGCATTTGTGATTGCTTGCCGACAAAAGATTTAATCGCATCTTCAATCTCTTCAACAGTAAGCTGCTCAGTAGGGCGTATTTGTACCACTTCGCCTTCAGCATCAGATGTATCAGTTCTTTCACCTAATTTAGCTGTTACCTGATAAACTTTATCAGCATCGAGTAAAAACTGGCTAAATTTAGTCGCTTCCCCAAAACAAATCGGCAATAAGCCTGTCGCTAAAGGATCTAGTGCGCCTGTATGCCCAGCTTTTTTAGCTCGATATAAAAACCTAACATTTTGTAATGCGCGATTTGAAGAGATACCTTTCGGTTTATCTAACAAAACGACACCATCTAAATCTCTAAATGGTACTCGAGCCAAAATTATGCCTCATCATCTTTGTTAACTTGCGAATCGTCAGCATCATCAATTTTTGATTTTGCTTGGTCTTTAGCAATTGCATCATCAACAAGTCGAGACATACGTATACCTTCATTTAGGCTGTTATCTAAACAGAATTTAATATTAGGTACACTTCTCATTCTGATTGATTTAGCCAATAACGAACGAACATAAGGTGCTGATTCATTCAATTTTTCTAAAGATTTTTTCATTTCTGCATCATCTTGCAATAATGCAGATACAAAAATTTTCGCATAGGCTAAATCACGAGATACTTCAACATCAGACACAGTTACCATGCCTATAGTTGGATCTCTTAAGTCACGCTGGATAATAGTTGCTACATCACGCTGGATTTGTTGTGCAACTCTGTCTGAACGGGTAAATTCTCTTGCCATTATAAACCTACTTTATTTTATGACTAAAATTTAAGATAAAACGAGTTTGTAAACTAACGAGCAAAGTAATACAGCTAGTATAGGAAAATATTTTTATCTAAAATTTAGTTTTCTAACTATCTCAAAATTTTGATTTAGCAGAATAAAAAGGGGCCTATGGGCCCCTTAATCATGTATAGAAATTTGCTAGAAATTAAATTTCTCGTTTAACTTCAACAATTTCAAATACTTCAATCATATCGCCTACACGTACGTCATTATAGTTCTTAACCCCGATACCACACTCAGTACCGTTACGAACTTCTTGTACGTCATCTTTAAAGCGACGTAATGACTCTAACTCACCTTCATATATTACGATGTTTTCTCTTAATACACGAATTGGGTTATTACGCTTAATGATACCCTCAGTTACCATACAGCCTGCAATTGCACCAATTTTAGGCGATTTAAATACGTCACGAACTTCAGCAAGACCAATGATTTCTTGTTTAAACTCTGGCGCTAACATACCGCTCATCGCTTTCTTAACTTCATCAATCAAGTCATAGATAACGCTGTAATATCTTAATTCAACACTTTCATTATCAATTGTTTTACGCGCTGTTGCATCGGCACGAACGTTAAAACCTAATAAGATAGCATTTGACGCTGCTGCTAAGCTTGCATCTGTTTCAGTGATACCACCAACACCGCTACCAATGATTTTAACTTTAACTTCTTCAGTCGATAATTTCAGTAATGCGTCTGAAATCGCTTCAAGTGAACCTTGTACGTCAGATTTAATAACGATGTTAAGCTCTTGTACATCACCTTCAGTCATATTAGAGAACATATTCTCTAATTTAGCTTTTTGTTGACGTGCTAGTTTAATATCACGGAATTTACCTTGACGCTTCATTGAAACTTCACGAGCTTTCTTCTCATCACGAACAGCAGTAGCTTCATCACCAGCAGCTGGTACACCAGAAAGGCCTAAAATCTCTACTGGAATTGATGGCCCAGCAGACTCAATGTCTTTGCCGTTTTCATCTTTCATTGCTCGAATACGACCGTATTCTAAACCACATAAGATGATGTCACCTTTTTTCAGCGTACCTGTTTGTACTAAGATACTCGCAATTGGACCACGACCTTTATCAAGGCGAGATTCAATAACAACACCAGATGCTAAACCTTCATGAACACAATCTAAATCTAACATTTCTGATTGAAGTAAGATGGCGTCTAATAGTTCATCAACACCCGTACCAGCTTTTGCTGAAACGTGACAGAACTGAACGTCACCGCCCCACTCTTCTGAAATAACATCGTGCTGTGATAATTCATTCTTAACGCGATCTGGATCTGCAGCTTCTTTATCGATTTTATTCACTGCAACAACTAAAGGTACTTCAGCTGCCTTAGCATGCTGGATTGCTTCAATTGTTTGTGGCATTACACCATCATCTGCAGCAACGACAAGAACAACGATATCTGTTGCTTTCGCACCACGAGCACGCATAGAAGTAAACGCAGCGTGACCAGGTGTATCAAGGAATGAAATCATACCTTTGTCTGTTTCTACATGGTATGCACCTATGTGCTGAGTAATACCACCCGCTTCGCCAGAAGCAACTTTTGCTCGACGAATATAGTCTAGTAGTGATGTTTTACCATGGTCAACATGACCCATTACGGTTACCACAGGTGGGCGACGCTTAACTAAGGTTTGCTCACCACGGTTTGTTAGTAGATCTTCTTCTAAAGCATTTTCACTAACAGCTACACCCTTATGACCCATTTCTTCAACAACTAGCAATGCTGTTTCTTGGTCGATAACTTGGTTAATTGTAACCATAGCGCCCATTTTCATCATGGCCTTAACAACTTCTGTACCTTTAATTGCCATTTTAGCGGCTAATTCAGCAACAGAGATTGTCTCACCAATCTTAACTTCACGCTCAGTTGGCGCTACAGGCTTCTGGAAACTTTGCTGTAAGTTTTTAGATGTAAATACTTTCTTACGCTTGCCTTTAATGTGTCTAGGCGTATTTTCATTTTCATCTGATTTAGATTTTTTCTTCTTACGACGACTTGTTTTTTCTTCTTTCAAGTCAGCTTCATCTTCAGCTAGCTGTGCTGCTTTTGATGAATGTAAGTGAACGTCTTTTTTCTCTTCTGCTTTACGCTTAGCTTCTTCTTCTGCCCAACGCGCTGCATTTTCTTCTGCTAATCGCTTAGCTTCTTCTGCAACTCGTTCTGCTTCTGCTTCTGCTTTACGACGTTCTTCTTCTTCTTTTTTCTGTCTTAGTGCTAATTCTTCAGGTGTTTCCACATGATGCTTAGCTTTTTTAACTGGTTGCTTAACTTCTTTAGCTTCAGCTGGTTTCGCTTTTTGCTCTTCCGCTTTTTTCGCTTCTGCTTCTTGCTTAGCTTTCAATTCTGCAGCTTTTTTCGCTTCTGCTTCTTGCTGGGCTTTTAATTCTGCTTCTTTCTTCGCTTGCGCTTCTGCTTCAGCTTTTTTCGCTTCTTCTTCAGCTTGTTTTTGCTGCTCAGCAGAATTAGCTTTAACATAAGTACGTTTTTTACGAACTTCAACTTGTACAGATTTAGCTTTACCTGAACTGCCAGAAACACTTAGTGTACTTTTAGTTTTACGTTGTAAAGTCATCTTACTAGGTGCTGAGCTATCAGCACCATGCTGTTTACTTAAGTGCTCTAGTAACTGTTGTTTTTCATCTTCAGTTACTGAACTAGAAGCTGTTTTATTAATTCCAACTTCTGCAAATTGTTTCACTAATTTATCAACCGGCGTACCGACGTCACTAGCAAGTTTATCGATGGATACATCTGACATTTAATTCTCCTCCGCGGTGTTACTAAGCTTGGTCTTCGTCGCCAAACCAACAAATATTACGAGCTTTCATGATTAAATCGCCCGCGGCTTTTTCGTCGAGTTCTTCAATGCCAGCTAAATCATCAATGCCCTGCTCAGCTAAATCTTCTAACGTGCAAACACCTTTACTCGCTAAAACAAATGCTAAATGACGATCTAAACCTTCAAGGTTTAGTAAGTCGTCTGCAGGTTCTGTATTTTCAAGTGATTCTTCATTGGCTAAAGCTTGTGTCGTAATGGCAGCTTTAGCTCGGCTTCTAAGTTCTTCGACTATATCTTCATCAAACCCGTCAATATCTAATAATTCATTAACAGGCACATATGCAACTTCTTCAACAGTAGAGAAGCCTTCTTCAACTAAAACAGTGGCAAAATCATCATCTATGTCTAGTTTTTCAACAAACAATGTAATTAATTTATCTGCTTCAGCTTGGTGTTTTTCATTCATTTCATCAACAGTCATCACGTTCAGTTCCCAACCAGTTAACTGGCTAGCTAAACGAATATTTTGACCATTTCGACCAATTGCTTGGGCCAAATTATCTGCTTCAACTGCTATATCCATTGTACCTTTGTCTTCATCAACAATAATTGAAGCGACTTCAGCAGGTGCCATGGCATTGATAACGTATTGAGCTGGGTTATCGTCGAAAAGAACGATATCGATACGTTCACCATCTAATTCACCAGATACAGCTTGAACTCGTGAACCACGCATACCAACACAAGCACCAACTGGGTCAATTCTCTTATCATTAGATTTAACCGCAATTTTAGCGCGTGAACCTGGATCTCGTGCTGCACCTTTTAGCTCGATTGTCTCTTCACCGATTTCTGGTACTTCAATGCGGAAAAGCTCAATCAGCATTTCAGGCTTAGTCCGACTCATAACCAACTGAGCACCACGTGCTTCTGGTTTTACATCGTATAACAAACCACGTACGCGGTCACCTGGGCGGAAAGTTTCACGTGGCAATAATTCTTCGCGTCGAATAACAGCTTCAGCGTTGTTACCTAAATCTAAGATAACATTGTCACGGCTTGATTTTTTCACAACACCAGTTAACAACTCGCCCATTTTATCTTCATATTCTTCAATGATTTGAGCGCGCTCTGCTTCGCGTACTTTTTGTACGATAACTTGCTTAGCTGTTTGCGTAGTAATACGGTCAAACTTAATCGATTCAATCTGTTCTTCAGCGTAATCGCCAACTTGCAAGCTTGGATCTTCATACTGAGCAGCTTCTAAGCTGATTTCAGCATAAGGGTTTTCCATGCCTTGGCTAACATCTTCAATAATTTTCCAACGTCGGAAAGTATCAAAGTCACCAGTTTTACGATCAATTGAAACTCGTACTTCAATTTCGCCTTCGTATTTTTTCTTAGTCGCCATTGCTAAAGCTGATTCTAGCGCCTCAAAGATTTTTTCACGAGGAACCGCTTTTTCGTTTGATACAGCTTCCGCTACTAATAGGATCTCTTTATTCATTATTTATCCTCGCTACTCTGTTCCCTAAAATTGAGGAACCACTTGTGCTTTTTCAATATTATTAAATGGGATCACGTATTCGTCGTTATCAATTTCTAGAACTACGGATTTCTCTTCAATACTCTGTAATAAACCTTTAAACTTTCGTCTACCTTCAATCGGCAAACGAGTTTTAACATTTACATGCTGTCCAACATAAGCAGGATATTGTTCAGGTTTAAATAGGATTCTGTCCATTCCTGGAGAAGATACTTCTAATGTGTACTCATCTTTGATTGGATCTTCAACATCTAAAATAGCACTCACTTGGCGACTCACTTCAGCGCAATCGTCAACTGAAATACCGTTTTCACCTTCAATAAATACTCGTAATGTTGAATGTTTACCTGCGCGAATAAACTCTACCCCCCACAGAGTAAAATCTGTGACAGCTACGGCTTGCGCAACGTAGGATTCAAGCTGCATATCTTGCTTTGCCAAGTCAACCTCAAAAAATTATTTAACACAAAATAAAAAGCCCCGACTAATAGACCAGGGCTTCGAAACAAAAAACCATTTGGTTGTTAAACTAATCAATTCATTAGCCTAACAATTTAGAGCTTCCATAAGGCAAAACTCTAAACCAACTCAAAAAGTTGGTTGCGGGAGCCGGATTTGAACCAACGACCTTCGGGTTATGAGCCCGACGAGCTACCAGACTGCTCCATCCCGCGACAATTCTTGATCTATTTTACCAGTTAATCTTCTGGTTGCGGGAGCCGGATTTGAAAAAGCGACCTTCGCCTTTCTCGATTTAGTGAGCCCGACGAGCTACCAGACTGCTCCATCCCGCGACAATTCTTGATCTATTTTACCAGTTAATC
>NZ_KQ130504.1:28384-57639 GCF_001050375.1 Catenovulum maritimum
CGAGCTACCAGACTGCTCCATCCCGCGACAATTCTTGATCTATTTTACCAGTTAATCTTCTGGTTGCGGGAACCGGATTTGAAAAAGCGACCTTCGCCTTTCTCGATTTAGTGAGCCCGACGAGCTACCAGACTGCTCCATCCCGCGACAATTCTTGATCTATTTTACCAGTTAATCTTCTGGTTGCGGGAACCGGATTTGAAAAAGCGACCTTCGCCTTTCTCGATTTAGTGAGCCCGACGAGCTACCAGACTGCTCCATCCCGCGACAATTCTTGATCTATTTTACCAGTTAATCATCTGGTTACAGGAGCCGAATTTGAAAAAACGACCTTCGCCTTACTCAATTTAGTGAGCCAGACTGTTCTATCCCGTGATAATTTTGACGTTTTAAGCTTATTATTTAGCTAAGGGCGAGTCCCTAGGTTATTTCGCAAGCATTATAGTGTTCGACGCTAATAAATTCAAACCCATATACGCTTAAAAGTATAATCAATTAAATTAATTATACTTTTGGTGCCGTGAGCGGGACTTGAACCCGCACGAGCATAGCTCACCACCCCCTCAAGATGGCGTGTCTACCAATTCCACCACCACGGCAACTACAAAAAGTCTTACTGAGGAATATCTGAATCTGGGTCTACAGCTGGTACATCTTCAGATGCAGCTTCAACTGCGACCGGTGCTTCTAAATCACCAAAGTCATCAGTATTTTTGTTTTGACTAGCAACAACGCCACCAAGTACTAAACATAAAATGAAAAAACAAGTTGCTAAAACAGTTGTAGTTTTAGTTAAGAAATTGCCAGCTCCAGAAGATCCAAACATAGTGTTTGAAGAACCTGAACCGAAAGATGCACCCATGTCCGCACCTTTACCCTGTTGAATCAAAATAAACCCAACTAGAGCAACTGCAATAATAATATAAACTACTAATAAAACTTCAAACATTTAATCCACCATTGCCGCTTGACAAATTTTTATAAATTTCTCTGGTACTAAACTAGCAGCACCAATTAAGCCACCATCAATATCAGGTTGACTGAATAATGCCGCAGCATTGTCCGGTGTCACACTACCACCGTAAAGTATTCTTACACTAGCTGCTGTTACTGGAGACATAGCTCTTATCATTCCACGAATGAAGTGATGTATTTCCTGAGCCAACTCAGGAGACGCTGCTTTACCAGTACCAACCGCCCAAACAGGTTCATAAGCAACAATACTGTCTGTAAATGCCTGTTCACCACCCAAATTAAAAATAGCTTCAATTTGTGCAGTTAGTCGCGAATAAGTTTTACCTGCTTCATATTCTTCTGCTGTTTCACCAACGCAAATAATAGGTTTAAGACCCTGTTTTTTTGCTTGCAACACTTTTTGAGCAGTTACACTTGAGCGTTCACCAAATAATGAACGTCGCTCGGAATGACCACAGATGACCCATTGACATCCCATTTCTTTAACATGATGCACTGATAATTCACCAGTAATTGCACCTTGTTCAAATTCGCTAATATTCTGAGCAGCTAAAATAACGTCAGAATTATAAGTTTTCTTTGCAGAGTCTAGATAACTAAATAGTGTTGCTGGCGGGCTAATAACTACATCTAGATTATTTTTTAATTCAGATTGTTTTGCAATAGATTGAACAGCATTATCAACTAATTGACGATTCCCGTTCATTTTCCAGTTAGCCGCTACAACAGGCTTTCTATTTGTCATCTGAAACTCCGATTTAAAGCGGCCGAGATTGTAACTATCCTCGACCTAGGATACAAGAGCTAAACGAGATTAATTTAAAGCTTTTTCAACCGTATCAGCAATTTGTTGTGCAGATTGCTGTACTAATGACTCATCTTCACCTTCCACCATAACTCGTATCAAAGGTTCCGTACCTGATTTACGCATTAAAACACGACCTGTTTCGCCTAATGTAGCTTCGACATCGGCAACAGCTTGTTTAACTTGTTCGTTATTTAATGCATCTTGCCCTTCTTGATAGCGAACATTAATTAAAGTTTGCGGATATTTATCCATACCTAAACTTAATTCGTATAATGACATTTCTGCAGTTTGCATTGCTTTAAGAACTTGTAAACCAGAAATAATGCCATCGCCGGTCGTAGTTTGATGTAAATTAATGATATGCCCAGAGCTTTCACCACCAATAAACCAGTTATTTTTTTGTAATAACTCTAATACGTGTCTATCACCAACTGCACTTCGAGCAAATGGAACGCCTAATCGCTTAATGCCGATTTCCATCCCTAAATTACTCATGACAGTACCAACTACCCCGCCATGCATAGCCCCGGTTCGTAAAGCATCTCTCGCAATAATATAAACAAGCTGATCGCCATCTATGATATTACCTTTATGGTCAACCATCATTAAGCGGTCACCATCACCGTCTAACGCAAATCCAACATCGGCTTGTTCTGATATCACTTTTTCTTGTAACGCAGCTAAAGAAGTTGCACCAACACCTTTATTAATATTTACGCCGTTAGGTGATGTGCCAAGTTCTATTACCTCTGCTCCAAGTTCACGAAGTACATTTGGGGCAATATGATAAGTAGCGCCATTCGCACAATCTACCACAATTCTTAACCCACTTAGAGACATGTCAGAAGGATAGCGACTTTTACAGAATTCAATATAGCGGCCTGCTGCATCATCGATACGCTTTGCTTTACCTAATTTTGAGGACTCAACAAAGGTCATTGGTTTATCAATTTCAGCTTCTATCGCCAATTCAATTTCGTCATCTAATTTAGTCCCTTGACGAGAGAAAAATTTGATACCATTATCTTGAAACGGGTTATGAGATGCACTAATGACTATGCCTGCATCAGCTCTAAATGTTCTGCTCAAATAAGCAATTGCAGGTGTCGGCATTGGTCCAAGTAAACCTATATCTACACCTGCTGCAGATAAACCTGACTCTAACGCAGACTCCAGCATGTAACCTGAAATACGAGTATCTTTACCAATTAATACGCTTTTAGTGCCTTTACTTGAAAGCACTCGACCAACTGCCCAGCCTAGCTTCAAGACAAATTCAGGTGTTATCACACCAGTTCCAACTTCACCTCGAATACCATCTGTTCCAAAATATTGTTTTTTCATTTATTTATTCTCCGTCTCAGTTGAGATAGTCGCATTTAATACTTTTAGTGCGTCGATTGTAGCATCGACATCATGTACTCTAATTATTTTTGCACCTTTCATAGCCGCTATGACAGCGCCCGCAACACTACCATATACCCTTTGTTCAGGCTCTTTGCCAGTAACAGCCCCTATCATAGTTTTTCTTGAAAGGCCTGCTAGCACATTGACATTAAGTTGGTTGAACTTATCAAGTTGGTTTAAAATTTGATAGTTATGCTCTAAGGTTTTGCCAAAACCAAAACCTGGATCAATACAAATTCTGTCATTATTAATGCCAGCTTGGTTGCACACGGTTAATCTCTGGTCCAAGTAATTTATAATTTCATTAATCGCATCCGTGTATTTAGGATCTGACTGCATCGTCTGAGGTGTTCCCTGCATATGCATTAAACAAATGTAAGCATCAGTATCTGCAAGAATTTCCACTGCGTTCGGCATAGTCAAAGCTTTCACATCGTTGACCATATCAACATGAAGTTTTAACGCTTCAGCCATTAATTCCGGTTTGTAGGTGTCAACAGATATAGCCACATCAAACCGATTTTTTATAGCTTGAACTACAGGTAATACCCTTTCAGCTTCTTCATTTAAGCCAACCTTGGCTGCACCAGGTCGAGTAGACTCTCCCCCTACGTCAACAATATCGACACCAAGTTCGACCATGTGCGCAACTTGTTCTATTGCCGATTCTACCGAATTATATCGGCCACCATCACTAAAACTATCAGGTGTAACATTAACAATACCCATTACAAGCGGGCCTTGCTTTTGCGCAAGTAATTTCTGGATTTTCATATTGTATTGCCTAGCTCTGTAAAAGAGGTTAGCTAAAAATTTGAGTTGGGTTTACCGTTTATCTAATTATTAAAAAGCCCCGAAATATCGAGGCTATTTTAATTAAATCGACTTAAAGTTTAAATTACTTTTCTGGCGATTCTGTCGTTGGAGAAGCATCCGCAGCAGAAGTATCTGAACTATCGCTATCAGAAGGCTTGTCATCACCTTTCCCCCAATCTGCAGGTTCACGAACTGGCTTACGATTCATAAGATCATCGATTTGACGAGCATCAATAGTTTCATATTTCATCAATGCATCTTTCATTGAATGAAGTACGTCCATATTGTCTCTCAAAATTTGCTCAGCTCGTTTGTAGTTGTTATCTAGTAATGATTTAACTTCATCATCAATCATAGTCGCGGTATCGCCTGACATGCTTTTCGATTTAGAAGAGCTACGACCTAAGAAAACTTCGCCTTCTTCTTCAGCATACAATATTGGACCAAGCTTCTCAGAAAGACCCCATTGTGTAACCATTTTACGCGCAATATCAGTCGCACGTTCAATATCATTTGATGCGCCAGTCGAAACCTTGTCAAAACCGTAAATGATTTCTTCGGCAATTCGACCGCCATACAGTGAAGAAATGTTACTCTCTAAATGCTGTTTACTATGACTAAATCTATCTTGTTCAGGTAAATACATAGTAACACCAAGCGCACGACCACGAGGAATAATACTTACTTTGTAAACTGGGTCATGATCCGGAACTAAACGACCAACAATCGCATGACCGGCTTCATGGTAAGCCGTCATCTCTTTCTCAGCGTCGCCCATAACCATAGACTTACGCTCAGCACCCATTAAGATTTTGTCTTTTGCACTCTCGAACTCTTCCATAGATACAAGGCGTTTATTAGTACGAGCAGCAAACAATGCAGCTTCATTAACTAAGTTCGCTAAATCTGCACCAGAAAAGCCAGGGGTACCACGAGCAATTACAGACGCTTCAACATCATCAGCTAAAGGTACTTTACGCATGTGTACTTTAAGAATTTGTTCACGGCCGCGCACATCAGGTAAACCTACAACAACCTGACGGTCAAAACGACCAGGTCTTAAAAGTGCTGGATCAAGTACATCTGGTCTGTTAGTTGCCGCAATAACGATAATACCTTCGTTACCTTCAAAACCGTCCATTTCAACTAGCATTTGGTTTAGAGTTTGTTCACGTTCATCGTGCCCACCACCTAGACCTGCGCCACGCTGACGACCAACTGCATCGATTTCATCGATAAAGATAATACATGGCGCTGATTTTTTCGCTTGTTCAAACATGTCACGTACTCGTGAAGCACCAACACCCACAAACATTTCAACAAAATCAGAACCTGAAATAGAGAAGAAAGGTACTTTCGCTTCACCAGCTATCGCTTTAGCTAATAAAGTTTTACCTGTACCAGGCTGACCAACCATTAATACACCAGTTGGAATTTTACCGCCTAGTTTTTGGAATTTAGTCGGGTCTCTAAGATAATCAACCAATTCAGCAACGTCTTCTTTCGCTTCGTCACAACCTGCAACATCAGCAAAAGTCGTCTTAATTTGGTCTTCACCCATCAATTTGGCTTTGCTCTTACCGAAAGACATTGCGCCTTTTCCGCCGCCACCTTGCATTTGACGCATGAAAAATATCCATACACCAATTAATAAAATCATTGGGAACCATGAGATGAAGATAGTACCGAGTAAACTTGGCTCTTCTGGCTCTAAACCTTGAACTGTCACACCTTGAGTGATTAATTCATCCAAAATTTTATCATCACGCATAGGGAAAACAGTTTGAAATTTTTCACCCGCACGCGTCGTACCAATAATAATGCCGCGCGAAGGATCAATTTTAACTTCACGAACCCCACCTTGGCTAACTTCTTTAACAAAGTTGCTGTACTCTAAATTGTTTTCATTTCCACGACCAGGAGAAAAACTATTAAATACCGTCATTAATACAACAGCAATGACAAGCCATAAAATTAGATTTTTTGCCATATCACTCAAGACACTAACCTCTTATAAACTCAATGTTTGAAACCAGTCGCGACGATATAAACTTCACGCGAACGGTCTCTAGACGAATCAGGTTTCCTTATTTTAACCTGACCAAATGCACTACGGATATCTTTCAAATATTGATCAAATCCTTCGCCTTGGAATACCTTAGCGACAAATTTACCATTTTTCTTTAATACTTGATGGCACATATCATACGCTAATTCTACTAAATACATAGACCTAGCTTGATCAACACTCTCATTTCCACTCATGTTTGGTGCCATATCAGACATTAAAACATCTACTGTCTTGCCACCAATTCGATCAAGTAACGCATTTAATACCGCTTCTTCCCGAAAATCACCTTGTAAGAAATCAACACCAGCAATTGGGTCGATTGCGAGTAAGTCACAAGCGATTACATCACCGTTATCACCGACTTGATCAACCGCATATTGCGACCATCCACCCGGTGCGGCACCTAAATCTACCACAATCATGCCCGGTTGTAGTAATTTATCTTTCTTTTGGATCTCTTCTATTTTAAAAACAGCTCGAGAACGCAAGCCAAGTTTCTTAGCTTTCAACACATAAGGGTCATCAAAATGTTCTTTCAGCCACCTTGTGCTGCTAGATGAACGTTTCTTTTGCACGAATTCAGATCCAGTTTAAATAGTAAAAAAGCTAAGATGGAGTTAAAATAACTTAAATTCAAGCTTTATTATCGTAAAAAGTGAAATAATGACACTATCTAAAAAACAAAAGCAACACCTAAAAGGCCTAGCGCACTCTCTAAAACCTATTGTTCAACTGGGCAATAATGGTTTAACTGAAGGCGTTATGGCAGAAATCGACTTAGCGTTAAGTCATCACGAACTTATCAAAGTAAAAGTGCCGACTGATGAACGTGAGCTTAAAAAGCAGATTTTTGCAGCTATCGTTAGAGAATCAAACAGCGTAGAAGTTCAAGTGATTGGTCACATTATTGTGTTATATCGCCAAAGCGATGAACCAAAAATAGAATTGCCTAGAATTTAATACACTTAAACACTCAAATAAAAAACCGATAGCTAAATACTATCGGTTTTTTGTACTCTAAGCTAAAACAATTAGAATGTAGCTCTGATACCAAGCGTATATCTTGGACCCGTTTTACGATAACTATTTGTTACTCCAGGTACACCTAAATATTGATACACATCACTGTCTGTGATGTTTGTTCCGCTGAAGAAAACATTTAACTCATTGCTAATTTTATAATCTGCAGAAATATCTAACTGATCATAAGCATCAGCATATTTAGCTAGTCCGCCTTGACTGTTTGACGTAACCCTTTCATCTCTATAGTTATAAGCTAAACGAATACCAAAACCATGCTTTTCGTAATACATTATTGCGTTGTAACTATTTTTAGAAAGATCGGGCAACGATAACTGCTCACCGGTTACTTGATTAGAGTTTTGGTTTTCTACAGGTTGCTCGCTATCTGTATAGGTGTAATTTAAAACATAACCTAAGCCATCAAAAGGTGCAGGTAGCATATTACTAAAATCTTGCTGCCAACTTAATTCAGTACCTTGTATTTTACCTTCATCCCCATTAATTTGCTGTGTGATGACCACCTCATCTTCTAATGCCTTACTTTCTGTACAATTAGCATCTGTATTTTCTAAATATAATGACCAGGTGCAACCGTCATCATTTCGATCTTGCTCAGGATCAATTATTTCATTAACCGTACCCGTTTTAAAAAACGAAGCAACATCTTTATAAAATAGCGCTGCAGTAAAAGCACTTGTATCACTAATATACCATTCATAAGAAAGGTCAAATTGAGTTGCTTCAAAAGGGTTTAAATTAGGATTACCTCGTTTTGCACTTTGGCTATTACCTCCTAAGTTTAATGCTGGTGATAAATCAACAGGATTAGGACGCGACATTACTTTTGCTGCCGCAAAACGCAAATTCATATTTTCAGCTATATCAAAATTAATATTCACACTTGGTAAAAAATTAGAGTACTCATTGGTAACGCTTCTAGGAGAACCATTTTCGTTAGCTATCATAGTTGCGTCTGTATTGACATACCGACCACCAAAATTACCTCGGAAAAAATCGCCTTCGAAATTGGCTTGAGCATACAATGCCGTTGTTTTCTCAGAAATATCAAACCAAGCAAGCGTATTTTCAGCAAAAACAGAAACAGGGCCTGAATGATTTGGTGAATCATCTAGCGCTAAAACAATATCCCCCATAGCTTTAAACTCTGGTTGAGATAGCTCGCGTAACGTGAACCAACTTCGCGGTATCTCACCTGGTTCACCATCCATGAATTGATCGTCGGTATTAACAATAAAGCCGTCGAGTTCCGAAGGTAAATCGGAAATCAAAATCTGCATATTTTGGCCAGCATAACTACTATCGTAATATTCAGCATTTTCATCATCCGATAAATAATTGTCAGTGTCTGAAAGTTGAAACTCTTTACGTTTCGCTGTTCGCTCAGCTAATCGAAGTCCAGCTTCAACGTTAGTAAATATGCCATTATCTAAGGTATAATCTAAGTCTAACTTAAAGCTGTCCTCACCAGTTTCCTTATCTTGGTTTCTAGCCCAAATATTGGTCATATAAAAACCTTCTGTGCTTTCGCCACTTCGTCCATTAGGCAATTGAATATCGACTTGTGGGGCACCATTGCCAGAAAAATCATAAAATACCTTCTGCATTTCTTGTTCCTCTGGGGATAACAAAAAATTAGTATTAATATTTTTACTATCATTAACAGCTTTAGATGTTTGTATTTGGGAGTTAATCACTAAATCACCCTTAACAATTTCACCACCGAATGCCAAAGCATATTGATATTCATCAGTTAATTGGTTCGTTGGATTGTATTTAACCCAACCAGTTTGACCACTCCCAGGGTTTACAGGATCTATCTTTGATGTGACATCCCCGGACATTAAAAAACCTTGCTGACTACCATCTATATTTTCTATTGTCATTAAATCGGCATCATCAAAGCTAAAACCTAAACTGCCACCTTTTAAATCAACAACAACTTTAGGTTGATTTTGCTGAGTTTCGAATTTGACATAAGTTGCATCAAGGAAAAATTCCATCTCTTCATTCGGTGCGAACTGAATTGAAGTGTCTAATCCAACTCTCTGCCTATCATAATCAAAACGTTGGAAGCGATTAGTTCTAGGTACCCAAACTGGATATCCCGGATCAACTTCATTAGCCTCTCCATTTTGATAGCTGGCTGAGTTTAATTTTCTCCAACCATTGTTTTCTATTTGATCCGTTCTTTGGTGATAATCTTGGTAAGAAACATTCACTAGAGCACCCAATTGGCCTAAAGATGTATCCCAAGTATTACTAGCGAATACACTAACCTCAGGATCTTTTTCATTTTTTCTTAAACTGTCGTAACCCACTTTAGCCGTTACAGAGACTGTACCGGGTTTGGTATCAAAAGGTTTACGGGTCTTTAATCGTACTGTGGCACCAAGAGCACCTTCTGTATCTGAGGCTGATGGAGATTTAATTACCTCAACACCAGCAAATAAGGATGATGAAATACCAGTAAAAGAGTTACTTCGATTATCAGCATTATTTGATATTAAACTACGGCCATTTACTTCAACTCTATTTTGACTAAGCCCCCTAACTTGAAAACCAGCCCCTTCACCACCCGCATCTCGGCCAATTTGCACTCCTGTAACCCTTTGCAATGCTTCCGCAATATTATTGTCTGGCAACTTACCAATGTCTTCCGCAGTAATCGCATCAACAACTTGGGATGCATTTCTTTTTAAATAGGCTGATTCTTTTAGAGAATTTCGAATACCTGTGACAGAAATAACCTCAGTCTCATCAGCAGACTCCTCTGCTGCAAATGCCTTATTTATCATTATTGGACTAACAGCTATAGATGCGGCTAAAGCAATTTTTACATAATTTGATACTGTGCTTTGTTTGAACATTCTTTGCCTCCTAAGACATGTTTATTGTTATAAGTTCATCCCATCACGCGAACATTTGTAAACCAAATGTAAACGAGATATAAAAAAATAACATATAACAAAACGAGCTCAACAGACCAGTTTATTGATAGGCAACAAATATAAAATAAAACCTTTAAAATCAGATAGATAAGTGACAGTAAAGAACTGAAAAGATAGGTTAACGTATACCTTGTACGATTTATTAACCTTTATTGATTAAATTTCAGCCAAAAAATAGATAGCAAACGACAATTGCAGCAGTTAATCCTGCAGCATCGGCTATTAATCCACATGACACAGCATGTCGAGTATATTTAATCCCTACCGCGCCAAAATAAACAGCCAAAACGTAAAAAGTCGTTTCTGTTGAACCTTGCATAATAGAGCTTAAACGACCCGCGAACGAATCCGCGCCATGAGTTTGCATAGTTTCTATCATCATGGCTCTAGCGCCGCTCCCAGATAAAGGTTTTAGTAAGCCTGTAGGCAATGCGTCAACAAATTTAATATCCATAGAAAAAAGCGTTAAAACAAATTTTAGTCCATTCAAAATACCATCTAGTAAGCCACAACTTCTGATAAGCCCAATCGCAATCAACATGGCCAGTAGATAAGGTATGATATTAACTGCCGTGCCGAATCCTTCCTTAGCCCCATCAACAAAAGATTGATAAACATCTACCTTCTTTAGGTATGCCCAAGTAACCGCTAAACAAATAAAAAATAGAATACTAATATTTGCCCAAAAAGCGGAAAACTGAGCTAAAGCGTCAATACTTAAACTCAATAGGTAGTGAACAAAAACCGCTATCAAGACAAATAGAGCCGCAAAACAGCCAATGGACTTAACATCAAATAAGTTCAATTTCTGACGCCAAGCGACACACAATAAGCCGACTAAAGTCGAAGCAAAAGTGGCAAATAATATAGGCAGAAAAACATCGGTAGGTGACGCAGCTCCAGATTGAGCTCTATACATAAACACAGTCACAGGAAATAAAGTAACGGAAGAGGTATTTAGCACCAAAAATAAAATTTGTGCATTAGTCGCTCTATCTGGCACTGGGTTTAGAGTTTGTAACGATTTCATGGCCTTTAGGCCTAATGGGGTCGCGGCATTATCTAGCCCCATTACATTGGCAGCCAAATTCATAGATACATGGCCGAGAGATTCATGTCCTTTTGGCACTTCTGGCATTAAACGCTTAAATACGGGTGCAAGTAATATGGCAAATTTATGAATTATCCCCGACTGTTCGGCGATTTTACTAATGCCCAGCCAAAAAGCTAAGATACCAATCAAGCCAATGGAAATTTCAACGGTTAACTTAGACATGTTAAAAATAGCATTCATCATGTCATCAAAAACACCTAGCTGGTTCTGAAAAAAATAACCAAACAGCGCATACAAAAAAGCCGTTAAAATAGCAGCTATCCAAATTTTATTGAGCAAGCTAAACTCCAAAATCGTGATTTAAAATAATGCCAAGCAAAGGTATAGTATCAGGCATTAAAGACTATACGAATTTTTACTGTGAACAAAACTCTGTTACCTCAAACTTTTATTGATTTTATTTCGCCTTACTTACCTGAATCTGAAAATCTACAAGACTTTATTCAATCTTGTTCGACCCCATTAAGAAAAAGTATCCGAGTTAACACATTAAAAGTAGAACTTGAGGCATTTAAAGCGAAAGCGATAAGTAAAGGTTGGGAGCTCACTCCTATTCCTTGGTGCGAAACGGGGTTTTGGCTAAACCGACCACAGGCAGAAGAAGACAGTGTGAGTCTAGGTAACACAGTTGAGCATTTAACTGGTCAGTTTTATATTCAAGAAGCAAGTTCAATGCTACCTCCTCAAGCGCTGGCATTTAACAATTCCATCAATGTAGCCTTAGATGTCGCTTCTGCGCCTGGTTCTAAAACCACCCAACTTGCTGCTTTAATGAATAACCAGGGCGTAATTCTAGCAAACGAATACTCCTCTAGCCGAGTAAAAGTACTTGCAGCTAATATTCAAAGGTGTGGGGTTAATAACACAGCAATTACTCACATGGATGGACGGTTATTAGAACATCTCACAGAAACTTTTGATTCTATTTTGCTAGATGCACCTTGTAGTGGTGAGGGTACGGTTCGTAAAGACCCTGATTCAATGAAAAACTGGACTGAAAAAAGCGTACATGAAATCGCTGAAACTCAATTTGAGCTAATCCAAGCCGCATTTAAAGCACTGAAAGTCGGTGGCACACTGATATATTCAACTTGTACCCTAAATCCTTATGAAAACCAAAACATTTGCTTGAAGCTACAGCAAATGTTTCCAGAGCAGATTGAATTTGAATCCCTTGCAAACTTGTTTGAAGGTGCCGGTGAATGTACAACTAAAGAAGGATTTCTGCACGTATGGCCACAAATTTATGACTCTGAAGGCTTCTTTGTTGCCCGTATTAAAAAGATCCAAGCCATTACAGCACCCGAGACAATAGATAACCCATTTAAAAAATTAGGTAAGTTCCCTTATCAAGCTATTTCAAAAAAATCACAAACGAGCTTAAAAGAATATTTATCTAAGCAATTTGGTTGTGATAATTTTCCATTTGAAGCTTGCTACCAAAGAAATGACGACATTTGGTATTTCCCACCTGCATTTGAAACTTTAAAAGGGAAATTAAAATTTTCTCGGGTCGGTGTCAGAATAGCCGAATTAGCCAAACATGGCGTTAAACCAGATCATGCGCTAGCGATTAACTTTAGCCATTTATTTACTAAACAAAAAATAGAATTAGATAAATCAGCAGCTGAGCAATATTTAAAAGGGCAAGACATAGATATGAATGTAAGCGAGTTAGCTAAAGGGGAAATCGTCGTTACCATTCAGAATCAAGCTTTAGGATTTGCTAAAAATTTAACTGATAGGCTCAAAAATCAGTTACCAAGAGATTTAGTAAGAGACAATGTAAAGCTATAAAAGCTAGACGCTTATAACTGTTTCATCTAAACACTCAGGGTTAGAAACGAAATAATCCTAAAAAGCGCTAACTATGTACTAATATTAGTTTACTTAACTTGTTTAGTTTCAAGTCAAGTTAGCGCAAAAGGCTCAATCCCGTTGAGCCCTTCCCCTAAGCCCGAGCGCCCCAACTGCTCGGGCCTTTTTTCTTTAATACAGCATTTATTCCCGGTAACACAAAGCCAAAACATCACCAACATAACCTTACTATTAATAGGTCTAATGCTATTTGTTCATTTAAATTCGCCTGTATGCAAATTTAGACTTTCAATTTAACCTGTGGCTTATATAATCTAATCCAAATTTAATAAATTGCATTCATAATGTCAGATCAAAATACTGAATTAAAAAAAGCTGGATTAAAAGTAACCTTACCTAGAATTAAAATTTTAGAAATATTACAAAAACCAGAGAACCAACATATAAGTGCTGAAGAACTATACAAGATCTTACTTGATATAGGCGAAGAGATTGGCTTAGCAACCGTTTATCGCGTTTTAAACCAATTTGATGATGCCGGCATAGTGACTCGTCACCACTTCGAAGGTGGAAAATCAGTATTTGAATTAAGTCGTAAAAAGCATCACGATCATCTAGTTTGCTTAAACTGTGGCAAAGTAGTTGAATTTTTAGATGATACAATTGAAAGTCGTCAAGAAGATATTGCTAAAAAGAATGGCATGAAATTAACTAACCATAGCTTATACTTGTATGGCTATTGTGAAGATGAATCTAATTGCGGAGATGATTAATTTCATCTGATAACTATTTATTGATAGTGGCTAAATACCTTAGTCACTAAATCTAGCTATATGTCCCAATATTTAAAGTACCTCACGCCATACCCTCAGCAACTACAACAACAAGTTTTAAGCTTATTTGAAAACGATCAACTCGCTGAATTTTTACTCAAAAAGTATCCTACAGCTCATAGTTATAATAATGATTCAGATTTAAGAAACTATGTGTCTGAGATAAAGAATCAATACTTAAAAAAATCTTCAGCTTTAAGCAAAATATGTTACGACAATAAAATTCATGTCGTTAATAATGCACTTGGCTTACATAGTTATGTCACTAGAATTCAGGGCAGTAAATTAAAAAGCAAAAACGAGTTAAGAATTAGTTCTGTATTTAAAAAAACACCTGAGCCTTTTCTCAATATGATAGTTGTCCATGAACTGGCACATTTGAAAGAAAAAGAGCACAACAAAGCGTTTTATCGTTTATGTGAGCATATGCAGCCAAACTACCACCAGCTAGAATTCGATATGAGGGTTTATTTGACACAAATCGAGTTCAAACAAGGCATTTACTAGCATCTTTGCCTATAAAGCAGACAAAAAAGCCACAAATCAAAATTAATCATTGCCTATGTTGGCTATATCCGTATCATTTCAAGCCCTTTATTAAAAATACAGCCTATACTCATATCTTGAGTTTAAGCAGTGGAGTAAATACGGTTTAATGAGAAAATTACTAGCGGCCCCAGTCAACATGTCTTTATCTGAATCTGAAACGATTCTTTATCAAAATATGCTAAAACATGTTGCAGAAATAACCCTGAATCTAATGGCGACAAAAGTAACTGAACGCCCAGAGAATTTTTATGAATGGTGTAAGGAATTAAACCGTCTTTGCCGCGAAGAATTAAACCTAGAACTCTTAGAGCCTGAACAGCTACCTGCTTTAAAAAAATTACAAGATACACTTGAAACCGGCATTAATATTGGCCAGTTGAAAATGCTTAGAATCGCGCCTTGGCCTGCATTTTATGAGCACATTACAGCCAATGCTGAAAGACAATCACTCAGTGAAAGATTAAATTTACTTAGCTATATTCAGCAAATTCAATCTACGCCATTTGCCGATATGATAGACGAAGATCTATTAGCCATAGCCGGTAAACATACTGCAAAGCATGACATTAGCGTATACAAATTCGATGTTGAATTATTTAGTTCAAGTAAAGCAGCTAAAGTTTTCATCACTACTTTTACGCAAAACCCAACAGCATTTGAGCAAGCTCTAAGCTTAATTCCAGAAGAAGGTGAAGTGACAAAAGCTGACTACCTAAACTTTGTCAGTGCTTATCAAGCCATTTTCCAAGAGTTTGCTGATGGCGCCAAAGCGCCATTAGTACCAGCAACCAGGTTACTTGCTTTACGTAGACCAGATCAATTCGTTGCATTAACTAATGCTAAAATTGAACCACTATGCCAAGCCTTATCAATTGCTAAATTCAACACGAGAGATTTCAATGGCTACTGGAACGAACTAATTGAAACAATTCGTACCCAAGCTTGGTGGAAAGCGCCGAAACCAGAAAACGACGACGAAGCAGTTATTTGGCAGTCTAGAGCGATTTTAGTCGACTTATTTTTCTTTGTTTCTGACGAGTTCGCTCAAGGCTCTAATTACGTAAAATTAAGAGATAAGCCAAGAAAATCATCATCGACATCTACTCGTAAAGCTCGCAGTAAAGAGTCAATTGAAGTGATCGTTGATAGAGCATTAGCTGAAGAAGGTATGCCTGAGTACATTAAAGCTCAACGTGAATCAATTATTAGCCAAGCTGCAACAGGTAAAAGCGTTGATCAAGTTATTTCACTAATGCGCTCAATTTTTGGCTAAGAAATAACCCGCTAGTTTTTTAGCGAGATATTATCTAGTCCACATATAAAAAAACCGATGTTAGCAATAACATCGGTTTTTTAGTTTTAAGAAAATGGCACCACACAAAAGTGATGCCATTTCTTATCATTGGTTATTTTTTAATTAAAATAGCCGAATCTCCGGTACGTATATCAACAACAATTATTGAGTCTTTATTTTCATCATTGACAAAAGCAAGTCCCAGTTCATGATTAAATACCACTGCATCTAACTTACCGAAGCCGCCTATATCAGCAGTCCCATCAGTAACAGTTGTAACTGTACCATCATCTAAATCAATGCTAACTAATGAGGTAGCCTGAGTTACAAGCGCTTTGTTATTCAAGGTATCATACGCTATCGAAGAAGCCCCGGATAAACTGCTACTAAGTGTTAACTCTGTCGCAGTTGGAGCAGTAGCTGAACTATCGCTTCCAACAATAGGCACCAAAAATATAGAGTTATTATTAGTAACAAAAGCCAATCTATCGTTAACAGAATCAAGCGCAATACCACCTTCAGTACCCCATGTTGATTCAGTTGCATTAGAGCCTTCCGCCACTGCACCGTATGGCCCAGAAGTTGAACGGCCTAACTCTATTTTTCTTAACCTTTGGTTATCTTTAATCCAGATTAATCCACGATTTTTATCAATAACCATTTCTCGAGGGCTGATAATAGCATCATTACCACCGCCAAAATTACCATGCTGCTTGTTATAATAAGTGACTGATTCATTATTCAAGTTCACTGATTGTATACCTTGAACACCATGCGCTAAACCAACTAACACTTGGTTATTATCAGCATCAAATAACACACTTTGTAATAAGTTAGGGCTCTCAATACTGCCAGCCGCTAATTGACTGAAGCTAGCAACTGCAGTATCGAGTACATATAAACCTTGTGCACCGCTTGCAGCTCTTTCGACGGCAAATACACGTTTCAGAACAGGATCAAAATCTATATCTTCAACAACTCCATCCGTCATCCCTACACCAAATGAGTCTCCAGACGCTATTTGAGTAACGCTGATAGCTTTCTCAAATACATTCCCATTCTTATCCGCAACACGAATAGCAATTGTATTTTCACCAGAGCTCAAATCAACGTTAGTGTGGTATGTGTTTGTTGTCGAATCTACTGAAACTGGGTTACCTGCAATAGTAACTGTATCTAAACCAACAGCTGGCACCCCAGATTTATCACTTATATCTTCAGCGGATATTCTCACTAAAATCTTATCTGCAGTCGTTGCTGATTTTTCAAGTGGGAACATGATTTCAACTTTTGGCGCACCTTCATCTTCTGGTGAAGCTGTTTTAACCGTAAAGCTAGCTGATTGCTGTGCATCCCCTTCTCCAACAAACAAGGTTGCGCTTGTTTCCTCTTCAACTTGTGTCGAAGATTGAACAAATACAGTTAAAGTTTCACCTGGATTTAATATTCCACTATCCGAGGTTGGTTGCCCACCTGAAATTGAATAAGAGCCACCTACAACTGATATCGGTAGACCAGTATTAAAACCATTTACAGTGAAGGTGTCAGATTCAACTAACTTATTAGTTTTCTGCTTGTCCTTACTTAGGATACTGAATGCATTAGGTGTTGTATCTGCAGCTTCTGTATTAAATGTAAAACCTGTCGTCTTCGCTTCGTCACCTTCACCTACAGTCAAAACGACTGTGTAAGTAGAATCTGGTTGACTAGCTTCTGCTCTATAAAGAATCACCCCATAAGCATCAACAAAGCCATCTGCTGATGTCCACTCTGTTAATGTTCCATCAACACTTTTAACTCTATACTCACCACCAGAAATGCTGACTTTAGTAAGAGCATTAATGCCGTATACATTAGTGCTAGCTTGTAAATAGTTAAACGAATTTGTTTGCTTGTTAAATACGTTAACACCTAAAACGTGACCACTTTCATCAACTTCGTAATCAAGTTGATCTTCTTCTGGTAATGTAGTGTCAATGGTAGTGTTTACTTTAGATTCTAATTCCATTGGTGAAATATCTGTATCAATATTGACAGGGTAAATCACCTCTTTATCACCAACTATCAGGGTAATAGTATAACTTTCTTGCTCTTCTCCTACCTCTGCAAGTTCTGGAGCTTTAAAGTTTAACCCAAGCTTGATGCTCGCTTCCTCGTAGTCTTCAGCAAGCGGATCGACATCAAATAAAATTTTAGATGAAATTGAATCCAACTCTTGAGATTCTGTCGTCAAAACACCACCTAAGCCAATTTTATATTTCGCTTTGGGGAACAATACAGGCATCGCAGTAGGGGCGCCATAACTCGTCGGACTAACATAAGCAGTTGGTGTTGCAAACGCAATCGCAGGGACATTAGTTATACCAGAACCAACTGAAAAATCAGTTCTGTCTAACACACCGTCATTATTAACATCGATATAAGTATCTGGTGTAAGATCTCCATCTAGATCGACATCAATGTAACCATCTGAATTAGTATCAACATCAACAATACCATCGTCATTGACATCAATATCAATAAATCCATCAGAGTTAATATCAAGATCAATTGTTCCATCCGTGTTATTGTCGACGTCAATGAAGCCATCATTATTATCGTCTTTATCGACTTTAGAATCCGCATTTAAATCAACATCAATAAATCCATCTTGATTTAAGTCTTCATCAGGTAACCCATCGTTGTTTTCATCCGTATCTTTAAAACCATCCTGGTTTAAATCGGCTAATGAATCACTTAATTCAACAACAGTCGTGTAGTCTGTGTCTTTAATATCAAAGTTTATTTGATATTCACGACCAGCAACTAAACCAGAAAATGGGTTATCAATTAATTGGGTACCTTCATAGAAGACAAATTCCTCAGGCGTTAAATCCTTGTCACCAGTAATGACAGAGAAAGACTCAACTGTGTCGCCAAAGTTTACTCGTCCAATTAACTCAGATTGAGGTTCTGGTGAAGTACGCACTCTAATGGTAACTTTATCTCCATTCATAACCACTTGACTATGGTTTGAATAACAATCTCTTATAGGTTCTCCGGTTTCTTGATCTACACTATCAGGTCCAGGAATGATCACTTCATTTGTATAGATAACATAATCAGAATCTGAATTTAGCAAACCATCAAGCGCTTTTTCACAAGCGTTACTTAGGTTACCCGCTAATTCTTCTGCTGTTAAATTATCTCTTTTTCTTTCGACTAAAAACTCAAATGGCTTGTTAATTGATAGTAAAGTCGTTTCATTGTCCGCTAAACCTGAAATAACAACAGTCTGGACATCAATTGGGGTATCTAGGCGTCGGCCTGAAGTATCATTCATACCAAGTGATGATAATGACGACTTAGCGTCTTCACCAAGGTCAACGATAATGTTGTCATCATCTGTATTACCACAACCTGTGATTAAAAATGGCAATGTAGCAAGTGCAAAGACCCTACTACCAATGTTCTTATAGAATTTTGAAATCATAATTTTTCCTCTAACCATAAAGGTTAAGGACTAGGGGTTCACCTAGTCCACAACTATCTATTTAGCTGATTTACTAATGTAAACACGAGTACCAGTTCTCAAATCAATGCCATATATAGCATCGCGCTCATTATCTACCGCTACGGCATAACCCAAACCACCTTCGATAACAATGGCCTCTAAACCGTAGCCATTGCCGTCATTTCCACCTGCGACAAAGGCAAAGCCATTTTCAGAGCTAGGTACCGATAGTTCTGGAGAATTCAGATCATAACTGCTGAATACAGAAGCAGAGCCATCTTCTAATGCAATTTTATGGATAGTTAAATTAGGTCTATCGATAACTAAAGCAAAACCATTACCAGCTTCAGGCATGTAGTTTCCTTCATACTTAGCTTGAATCGATTCAAACGTTTCAAGATTTGACCAAGATGCAACAGCAATAGAATCTGCATCAGAGAATGAATGACTGCCTAAGAAGTGATAATCTTGCTTAGTCTGGATTGGCGTTACTATATCAATAGTTCCAATAGGTTGAGCTGAATCACCTACCATGGCTAAATAACGATTATTATCTTTATCAAACGCAGCACCAAATGGAGCAGAGTCTTGGCTAATAACCGTTCTATCACCTGTGGCTAAATCAACAGAAAATAAACCTTTGGGGCTGTTAGGATTATTTGTTGTCACAAGTAAACGATCGTTTACTTCATCAATATCCATCTGTCCAGGTATGTTGAAAGGTGTTGTGCCTTCCCCTGTGCCACCTTTTTTACTGAACTCAATGCCAGTAAAAGTCGCTAAGTCAAATGCTTGAATGAAATGACCACCTGAACGAACCGATACAAGAACTCTCTCATTTGCAGGATCTACTTGAATACCGTAAGTATTTGCATAATTTTCAGGCTCTTTAGATAAATCTTTAAGTATGACTCGATTACCCGTTTCTAAATCGATCCCAACAATCTTAGCCGCTCTAAATTGTGACTCTAAAGCTAATAACCTATTGTTAGCGCGGTCAATCGTAATATCCCTCACTGAATTCATCTCATGCATAGCTGGGTAGGTCACTGAACTAGGGAAGCCTTCATCATCTAAGCCCTTAGTGACAGAGAATGCGACTTCAACTGGTTCGCCAACATTTGTATCAAAAGAGACATTAAAATCGTTTATCCCATCAACCAAATCCAACTCGGCTTCCCATAAGCAACGGGTTTGCTCTTGATTACAATTAGTATCGAGTAAGTTACTAGTGCCAGCACTACCAGATAGCTCTAATTTATTAAACTGAGTACTAGATTCTGCTGATTCTCTCAAATCGACATAACCGTACGCCAAAATTTTATTTGCAGTAGTAAAAGAGTTTTGAGGTGGGAACATTAACGCTTTGTTTAATTCAATGTCGCCTAATGTGGCGACAGTTAAAATATCACAAACCATCTGTTCATTATCGTATACAAGCGGTGGCTCACTAGGAATAAAAGCATCTCCTTCAAGCTCCTCCCTAGTTGCCTCAGTAGATTCCCATTCGCCCAATCTTTGTTGGTAATCAGCTTGAATTGCACTATCTGCATCAATTTCAGCCTGTGTTAAGCAAGCTGAGTGATCACCTTCGCCTATCACTAAACGAGCAGAGACTTCCGCTAGCTTAGTAGCAGAAGCCTTAACTTTTACTTTTACTTGTTCAAGTGGTTTAATTGTGCTTTCGGCAGTTTGCCAAGCACCGCACTCGACACTACCTCTAGGCACAATACAATACTCGCCTGCACCAATAATTGAAATTGGAGCAGAAGCAGCAGTTAAACCTTCAAATTTATAGGTTAATAAACTCCTATCATTTGTTTCTTCAATCAATTGTTCAGTAATAGAGGTGACATTGACAGAATTAGTTACGACATAAGTATCAGCACTGACTGCAGATTGCCCAACACTATCTTTGAATTCAAATGAAAGCGGCTTAGCGTTTTCCATTGGATTAATTGCCGAGATAAACGCTACCTTAGTACCAATAGGCTTGGTAACACCTATCGTTTCGTCTTCGATTATTTCGCCAGTCGTCGGATCATATAAAATGGCTAACCCAGTATCAGTATCTTTCTCAACAAGTACTTCACCAGTTAATGGGTTTACTTGATTTCCAAGCTCAATTAATACTGAGTGGCTTGCAATGCTCCCTGATTGTGAGTATTGAGATGGTGCATCGAATTTAAGCCATACCCAATCACCGTTTGAAACCGTAGCACCGCCAGATTGAAAACTTAATTTAGATAAATCATCTTCATAAGTTGTCTCATCAAAAATACCCGTTGCAGGGTCAAGCGCAAACTCAGCTCCTGTAACCTTAAGTTCGGCTGTTGCATTGGTCGCTATACCACTCACAATAAAACGAGCATAGTGTACATCACCAGGGAAACTATCAGCGATAATATTCGTTCTGTCTTCTGCTCGTAGCTCGCCATCAAAGTTTTCTGGATATTGGTATTTAAGCCCACTAAATTGGCTTTTATCAAAAAACACATAATTATAAAACTCTAGTGGTACATAATATCTATCTTTTTCACTATCACTAAGTTGTTGTCCAACTGTCGGTAAGCTTGTATTTTCACCTTCACCACCACCACACGCAGCTAGACTTGATACTATCATTGCGCAGGTAAGTAATTTAAGTCCTGAATCTCGCATTTTTTGTTTCGCGTAATTCATCATTTTTCTCCAAAATTCAAACGGACTTTAGCCGTTTTCTAAACATTAATCTGAGTAAAAAAATTATTTAAAGCTAATTCTGATACCTGCTTTATAAGAAGCTCCGACATCCAAAAAGCTGCTAGTCATGCCGGGTAATGCAACAAACTTTTCAATCGGTTCTTTCGTTATGTTGCTTGCTTGAGCAAAAAGTGAGTAATGTTTATTAATTTGATAATTTAAAGACACATCAACTTGGCCGCGCGCTCTTTCAAATTCAGGCGCATTATTCGAATAGACTTCAATATATGGATCAGACTGACCTTCAACTTCAGTGAGGGATAAATATCCGCCTCTATCAGGGTCAATAGATTTAATCGTTTTGTAACTTCTATCTCTGTAGTTATAAGCAATTCGGGCAGAGAAACCATATTTCTCATAAAAACCGACAAAGTTATAACTATTCTCTGATTGGTCTTGAACTGGTAAAGCTTCGCCTGTGAGTTCATTACTTCCTGAGTCTTGTGAGCTATTTATATAAGTGTAATTAAACTCGGTACCAAAACCTGACTGCCAACCCTGTAAAAAATCGAAAGTTGTTCTGTAGGTAAATTCGAAACCTTCAATCGTGCCGCCAGAAGTATTAATTGGTCGGTTTTCCTTTAATAAGGTATTACTGTTTTCAATCGCTTCGCCTAAACCATCTTCTGGGCCTGGTTTTCTGATGCGAGATACTCGAGTTATAAAACGAGAGATATCTTTTTTAAATAACGCTGCTGACAGTAAACCTGTATCAGAGAAGTACCACTCTAAACTGACATCAAATTGACTAGCTTCATATGGTAATAAATCAGCATTACCTGTACGATAATTTAAAACATCTTCATCCGTATTTTGTGGTACTGGTGCTGTTTCAGCTAAATCAACAGGGTTAGGCATTGAAATAGCTGTAGCAAAGGCGGTTCTTAAAAAGAGCTTATCTGTAAAAGCAAAAGACACATTCGCACTAGGCAATATCTTATCGATACTTCTTTCTTCTACATTCAGCGAATACGTCGATAAACTTACAGTTTCAGTGATTCCGTCTAAAGAAACAATTTCGACCGGTTCTGTGATAGGTTGAGCTGTTTGAGGATCAAAGTTTAAATTTCTTGATTCAATTTCATAGTCATAATTAATGTATCTAGCACCAAAATTACCGGTATAAGCAACTGAGCCTATTTCACCTTCAAAATTAAGCTTCAGGTAAGCGGCTTGGCTATCTTCATTAACCTGATATTGATTACCTATATTTTCTCGCCAAAATGCATGGCCTGTTAAGCGATCAAACCATAAATTATATTGTTCACCAAACACAGGTGTTAACCAGGATCTTGGAAACAAAGTAGATGCTGTATAATCGGTTAAAAAGTCTGGTGTCGGTGCAACCCCATCAATAACAAATGATGGCTCAAACTCTTCCATTTCAATAAATTTATTAATCGCATCACCACCTGCAATTCCATCGCGATTAGAGTCGCCAACAATTGGGTCTACGTTCAAGTTTACATTTGGATTAGCATTAGGATCATCAATGCGCTTTATTTGGTTTTGTTTCCTCCAAAATTTAGCTGTGGTGAAACGAGCTCCCATTTCAAACATAGTGAAATTAAACGCACCATCGAATAAGCTAATATCTAAATAACGGTCTGCATCTAATTTAAACTCGGTTTCTTCGTTACCAAACCAGCTTTCTTCGCCATTAAAACCACCAAAAGAAAAATTTTCATAACTCAGTATATCTGTGCCACAAGTTGGATCTACTTCACCTTTAATAAACTTACTATCTATAACATCGGGATCAGCTAACACTTGAGAAAAACAAGTATCCGATGCCGAGTCATAAAAAGTATCGCTACCAATTATACCAACTGTGGGAATGTCAAACCGGTTGTCTCTAAAATCCCAATAGCTATCTGGTGAAACAGAAAAGTTCATACTTAAATTTAAACCATCTGTGTATTGTTTAGCCTGAGAAATATTCAAGTCTGCTGTGACTTCCCAATCTTGAGCTAACCATTTAAAACCAGTAGCAATTGTCTTCTGAGTTTGCTCACTATTTTGGTTATTATTTGCAAACCTAACTGCATCTGATTGCAAGCGACCTGCGACCAAAACACCTCTGACAACATTATTTTGCTCTGGACAGTATAATGTTTGGCCTGCAGCGGCCTGGGATTGATCGGCACATACTGAGTATTCATTGCCAGATGGTGCTCTTTCAAACTCTTGAATAACAAATCCATCGGCTAATCGACTATTGTTTCCACCACCTCCAGCAGGGATAACAATTTTAGTTTGTGGCCTAAATTGCTCAAATTTTTGGTAAGTCGCTTGGAGATAAAATTCTAGATCTTCATTAGGCGACCATTGCAAATTCACATCTAAGCCGGATTTTTTATTATTAAATGGCTTACGTTCAAAAACAAAATTGTCTGGATGATAAATTGAGTAAGCCAACCTAGGTTCAACTGATTGGACACTTCTCGGGTTACCATTTTCATCTAAACCATAACGCAAATCACTTACCGGATAATCAACACCAGAAGACACTGAACCGTCTGCATGATTGATAGTACCTTGAGCTAAATAAGCGCATGGATGCTCTAAACTAGGCTCACTTATCGCTGGGTCAAACACTCCCACTGCTGTGTTGCCACTACCTGCACCACACTGAACATTAGGTCTATTATTTGGTAGACCCCATTCTGCGCCAAAACGATTAGTTGTAATATCTCTATCTTCATAGCTAACGTTGATTAAAGCACCAAAGAGACCATCATTTACTTCCCATTTTCCAGCAGCAAGCGCTGTACCAATAACACCTTTATCATTATTTGTACTATCTAAGTATTGATACTGACCTGAGAAAGTATGGCTATTTTTAAAATCTAATGGCTTAAAGGTCTTGAGACGAATAACCGCACCTAATGCCCCTTCAGTAGTGTCTGCCATTGGAGACTTAATAACTTCTATACCTTTGAATAACGCAGAAGAAGTAGAGTCAAACGCATTACTTCGGTTTCCATCGCCATTCGACACCATAGAACGACCATTTACTTCAACTCTATTTTGACTAATCCCCCGAACCTGAAAACCGGCGCCGTCACCAGTTTCATTTCTAAAAATTTGTACACCTGTAATTCGCTGTAATGCTTCAGCAACATTTGTATCGGGTAATTTACCTATGTCTTCAGAAGATATCGCATCCATAATCTGACTTGCATTTTTCTTTAAGAAGTTTGCTTCTTTTAATGCGTTTCTAACACCTGTAACTTCTATCACTTCGGTATCTTCTGCTTGTTCTTCGGCAGCGTAAACGTTCTGTAAGCTTATCGGAGCTAAAACGGTAGCTGACGCGAGTAAGTGCAGACGAATTTGTTCTGCTAGTGACTTGCGTTTAAACATTTTCTGGTTTCTCCCATCACATTTACTTGTGTGATATTTTTTATATGCACAAATTACGTACAAGCTTGATGTAAGTATTTTGTAAATTTTGTACAATTTTTATCGTAAAAAAGTTAGATGACCCAGTCAAACCCCCTTGTGGGCAAAAAAGATACAATAAGTCAGCAATACAAAATAAAACATTTAAAATCAACACATTACAAAAACAAAAAGCAAGGTAAACTAATGAAAAGTATTGTTAAGGGACAAAAATATGTCATTCCTGAAATTTTGAGACTCTTAAAAAATATAACATTTATTTAATATCTCAAGTTATGATTAACCAAAACCGCTTGGTTTCGAGTTTAAAAATTTAATAAGCTGGGACAAATAGGCACTAAATTGAGACGCACTAAACATGCATTTGAGTTAACGGCTTTAGCAAAACCGTTAACTAGAATTAGGAAGGTGAACAAGATTGGATTATTTTCTATAATTGAGAATTTACAGGCACTAGCTTAAAGATTTTCCCCTGCTTCTTATTTTGCTGATTTATCGCCACATAAATATCACCAGAGGGCGAAACAGCAACGTCCCTAACACGACCTTGATTCTTGATTAAAACTTCATCTTGAATAACATTTTCATCCTTGATCACAATCCGTCTTAATTCTTGAGCAGACATACCAGTTACTAAAAAATTATGCTTCCAATCGCTAAATTTTTCACCACGATAAAATTCAACGCCAGCTGTCGCTATAGAAGGTACCCAATAATGTTTTGGTTGTGCCATTCCAGGTAGAGCCGTTTTATCTGAGATTGGGGTGCCACTGTAATTAATCCCATAAGTAATTTTCGGCCAACCATAATTAATGCCAGGCTTAATCAAATTAATCTCATCTCCACCACGTGGGCCATGCTCTGTAGACCAAATTTTATTTGATTGAGTATCTAGTGCTAATCCTTGGGGGTTTCTATGTCCGTAACTGTATATAGTCTTAAGCGCATTTGGGCTATTAACAAAAGGGTTATCTAACGGAACTCGGCCATCATCATGCAGTCTGTGGATTTTTCCATTTGGCTTTGACAAATCTTGCGCCATCTCTTTTTTACCACGATCACCAATAGAAAAATACAGGTACCCTTTGTCTAAAACAATTCTCGAGCCAAAATGTGCACCTGTTGCTATTTGTAGGTTTGTCTCAGCAGTGTAAATATTCTGCTCATTTACCCATGAAGCCTTGTTTATTTTTCCTCTAGAGACAGCTGTCATTCCAATGTTTTTACCATCATTAGACTGCTTAGCATAGCTTAAATATATCCAACCATTACTGTCATAGTCAGGGTGCGGGACGACATCCAGTAAACCGCCTTGTCCTCTAAGCCAAATGTCAGGCGTACCTTTAATTAAAACTTTATCCGAGGTTTCTGTTGGTTTAAACCAAAGGCGCCCCTGTTTTTCAGTGATAAACATTTGCCCAGTATTTGTGAAACTTACCGCCCATACTGTCTCATCAAAAGACTCAATCAATTCCAACTTAAAATTATGTTGCTTCGATTGAAAAATTTTTGGTTCAGGCTTTAAACTATTTGTCGAGCCATGCTGTTTAGCAAGAAACGCTTGCTCTCGAATAAAAACCACCATACTGCGGATTTGCTCGTCCGATAAGGTGTGTTGCCAAGCTGGCATGCCTAAATCAGGCTTGCCATATTTAATGCTGCGGCTAACTTCATCATCACTGCTACCATGCTTCCAACTAGCATCAATCAAACTCCCGCCCATACCGCCTTGTAAATTTTTGCCATGGCAGCTTGCACAATTATCCTGATATATGTTTTTAATATCGCCTTTACTCATTTGTGCTAACGCGAGGCAGCTAAAAGAAGTTAAAGCGAAAAAGACTAACCAATTAGAATATACAAACATGACGATGCCTTGTGTTTGGAATTTAATGCCAAACCGAATATATAATAAAGTACCTGCTTATGCAGGTATTCTAGACTAGAACTAAATGGCTTACGTTAAAAAATTATTTTAATTCAATTTTCTCAATTGTTTTTAATTCTAGTTTTCCACCTCGGGTCCCTGCTCCACAGCAAGTCCAGACCGCATTATCATATAAAATAGCACCTGTGCCATGCCTACCCTCTACCATAGGCTGAAAGCTAGTTAACTTTAATGTGGTGACATTTAATACATCAACTTCATTATGGGCGGGGCTTGGACGATTACTTTCTCCTCCCAATAACCAAATCTCATCATTAACTGCAAGTGTAGAGGTACCCGCTCTGCCAATCGCTAACTTAGCTGATAATGTTGTCCAAGTTTGTGAGTGAATATCATATTGATCTATTTCATTTACAACCAAACTGAAAACTTCTTTGGTCGCTTGGGATGTGGTTCTGCCACCAATAGCAAAAATTTTGCCATTTACGACGCCAGCTTGGAAATGATCTCTTGATCTAGGTGCATCTGGTAAAATTTTCCACTGCCTCGTTTTTAAATCAAACTCATCCAACCAAGGTACAAAACCGCCGACATGACCATTTCGTATGCCTGCGACTAAATATAATTTATCCTGATAAATAACCACTCCAGCGCCACCTCTTCGACGATCAACTGGTATTTCTTCTTTTAATTCCCACCTGTCTTGTTCTGGGTAATAATAAATTATATTTTTAATCGCTGTTTCTTTTGGATATCGTCCTTGCATAGCCCCAATGATAATAATTGCATCTTGATACACCACAGCCTGAAAGTGATGGATATCAAATGGTGGCTTACTCGCTTGCTGCCAAGTAGATGATTTAGGATCGAATATATCAACAGGTTTAATCCCACGGCCACCTAAAGAATAAAATTTGCCTTTATACTCAACAAAGCTAGCTTCATGTCTTTGATGTAATTTTCCTTTAGCACTCACTTGTTGCCATGCATTCGCCTGCAATTCGGTGTGTGTACTAGAGCAAGCATTAATACCCATAACACAGGTAAAGGCTAACAAAAAATTTTTAAACATATCTATCATCCTAAATAGGGTCAGTTGAATTTAGTGGTCTAATTTTGATATTTCGATAAAACACCTCTGCGCCTTCTGCTTGAAGTACTATCTTGCCTTTGTCTAATTTAATCCATTTATTCAAATTAACATCCCATTTTTTAAAATTAAAAATTCTTTTGTTAATTTGACCATTAATAATGTGGATAGCTTGATCGCCTCTCACTACAATTTCCACTCTATTCCAATCTTGAGTTTCAAGTAACTGGCTATGTCGTATTCTGGTAATTTTATTTTTTTGTCCAACTTCAATTTGCTTACCTTGCCCTTTGATACCCGAAAAGTGATATGCCTCTAAACTACCAAATGAAGCAGGTTTAAAACTATCTTCATCAACAAAAGCTGATACTTTTGTACCAATAGCATATGTGTCACCTGTGTCTGTATCTTGAATCTGACACTCTACACTCAATGGCCATGCCGGCTTTCCAAAACCATGTGCGTGGTACAACAAGCCAGCATCTTTTAACAGTTCAGTTCTAGGCTTAAATTTATTTTTACCCCATTTATATTCAAGGCTAAATCTGTACTCAGAATAGGCTTGTTCAGAAATAATAGCGGCAAATGGCTGTAAGGTGTCGTGTTCTGCCTCTGGATATACATGTATCACACCATCCGTTACTTTAAATAAGTCCGCCGGTTCGCCTATTTCAGGCTTATTCTTAATATACACAGCTTGCCAACCAGCTAAATTTTCACCATTAAATAATGACACCCACTCATGGGTTTGACTCCGTGTGACTTGAGTCAAACTACAACTGGCTAGAACTAAACTTGCTGAAAATAATGTGGAAATTACCTTTATCATTTGAATTCCTTAATGAATATTTAACTGCTTTGTTGCTTTAATTTTTTAAAGGCGCTAGCAACTAGCTAAGTTAGAGCAACTTAGTATTGCTCAACCTGCTTAAAATTTGACCTGAGATTATAAACAAAGGG
>NZ_KQ130505.1 GCF_001050375.1 Catenovulum maritimum
ACTAGCAATTTATATTGATTTAGCTCTAATATCGTATTAGCAAGGAAAAGTAGCCTCAAGAAAGTAAGTTGTTATCCTGAGTTTAGGTTAAATATTTTACTACTAGGTTGCCAAAACTCTATTGCCTCATATAGAATTCGGTAAAAGTCTTAGGCATTGTTCCTTGAGCTTTATGGAAAGAGCAATAAATGGCAAATTAATTAGTGAGTGGTTGTATGACTCAGAAGTTTGAAAGAAAGATAAATAGGGATCCTAACGAATGGTGGGATCATCTGACTATGGCACAAAAATTTGCAGCTAACTCATTATTTCAGTACGGCTACCACTTAGCTTTTATTCGTGATACAGATGAAGGAAAACTTGCTGTGTTAATGCGAGGAGAGCAACTCGCAGCCATATCCGCAGATGGAGAGGTAGATACCAACCCAAATGTTGTATTGAGAAATTAATACTTTATTCGTTTTGCTGGGCTTCTAAATAGGTATTCAGGTAGCCAGCTCGAAAACATGTCTTTCAATAGGTTTGGTACACTTGTGATATATGCAAGCCAAGCTAGCCAAGATAAAAAAATCATTGCAATTAACCAAAAATTTTTTTCTTGTCCTTTAGTGTGTGTATCGTTCAATACAAAACTAATAGGTGCTAAATAGCCTGTTATACATAAAATGCCAAAGAATAAATCTGAATCACTCATGGTACAGCTCCGAGTTTAGATACTATTTGTATCGGAGCATGCGGGTTAAAACTTGAGCTATTTTTTCTTTGGCGCTTTCTTTTTATCCATAGGTTTAACCGTTGCAATATAAACCAGCCAACCTAACCAAGATAAAAATATAGTGATCAGTAACCAAACATTTTTTGCTTGTCCAGTACAACGTTTATCTCCAGCAACCAAAGCGATAGGTAACAAAAATAAACAGATACCGACTATATACATTAGTAAATCTAACTCACTGACACCCATTTAAATTCTCCTTATGCATATTTCAATAACCCGCACACGGGAAACCTGTTATTTAACAAATCAGCTTGGAATATAGGTATTAATACATACTTGCCAAATAACCATTTTAACTTGTTATTATTCTTGCTGAGATCTTTAAGAGTATAGCTGGATTATTCAAAGGTATTGAAGTTTATACCTATTATATTTAACCGCAATTAATTGAATATAAATCTAATTTTTCGGTTACTCGTTTGCTAACGTTAAGAGCGAGTCACAAAGGTTTAAATAGCCTTGGTATGTATTCTGACTCCAAGCTTGTTTGATATGGTTATCTTGCTCTACGATGAAGTTATGTAATTCTTCTAGTGATAAGTCACTGTTACGATTAATGTTTCGTTCAATGGATTGCTTCGCGGTATAACCATTGGTCGCTATATCGTTTAGTACGAAAGAATAACAACTGACAATTGCTTCAGTAACCTTAACGACAGGAATATCACCTTTGGTTTGTTTAATTAATCCAATGCGTGTTTTTAATGTTTTTTCTTGTTCTATTGCTACCGCGGAGAGGATTTCAGCTTGAAATTTTGAAGAGTTTGACGCGTTATTTAAACGCCCAACTACTTGGTTTATTTCTTTTTTTAAGCTTTCGGCTTTAAAACCGAAAAACAGGACAAGTAAACATAATAAAGCAATGATACCGACAAATAGCATGAATATAACCTTATGAAAAGTATAAGTTTTAGATGATGTGGAATCTTCTATTTTATGAGTTTATCTAGGGTGAAATCAACTATCTAAACTAGAGTTAGCTACTTTAACAAAAATTAAGCTTCTTCTGCAAAACTATTGAGTTCGTTAAAAATAACCTTATATTTAGTTAATCTCTCAATACTCGTATATGGCAAGATTGAGAGTTCAATTTTTCATGGTTCTTCTACTAAAAACAAAATGAAATAGAACCAACTCGGCGCAAAATTTAAAAAGAGCAATTTATTATGCCAAGCCTTCAACGAATTATTTTAATAGACACCCACTTACCAGGTGTGGTGGAACTAAAACTGACTGGTCACACAAATATTTGTGGCACCAATGCGTCCGGTAAAACGACACTACAACGTTTGATCCCTGTATTTTATGGCGAATTTCCAAGTCGAGTGGTACCAGCCACTCGTGATAGTTTTGAAAAGTGGTATTTACCAAGAGAATCTAGTTTTATTGTTTACGAATATCAACGAAGTGATGAAAGCTTATATCAAACTGTTTTGGCTTCATCTGGCAATGGTGTGAATTACAGGCTGATTGGTAAAGCGTTTGATTTAGCTGACTACCTTGAGCCGCAGGTGACTGGAGAGCATAAATCTATCACTATGGTTGAGCTAGGTCGAAATATGAAGCGCGCTAATGTACCTCATACTAGCTTAATCAATACCAGCCAATATAGAGCTATTATTCAAAATGACCGCAGTCAGCTAAATAGCAGTGCTAATAGCCGAGAATTATTAGGCTTTGCACGTTTATTTAGCTTGTGCGAATCAGATGCAAGCTTACGCCACATAGAGAAACTCGCGAAAGCGGTTCATTCTAAAGAAGGCAAAATGGAAACCATCAAAACTATGGTGGCCGCAATATTAGAAGAAGACGGTGTACAGCCGCCGAGTTCTAATCTAAACCTAAGCAAGGTCGATGAGTGGATTAAAGAGTGCCAACTAATTCAAAGCTTTAATTTAATCCGGCCTGAATTTGCCCAACTAGAGCAAAGCCATATTCAAATTAATAGTAATGAAGCTAGGTTAGCCGAATTAAAGCAACATCTTAGTTTAGATATGGCTCAATTGAGTAAAACTATCATTCAATCTCAAGGCGAGCTAGAAGAGTTACAACTTAACTTACGTCAAGTTGAAACTAAGTGGGGCGAGCAAAGAGATGAATATAACCAAGTGATCTCAAGCGCGAAAGCCGATACTCAAAAGTATGAAGCTGACTTAGAAAAAGTAGAACAGCAGTATCAAGACTGGCAAGACAAAGATATAGACGCATTACAAAATAAGATTACTGAGTTATCTCGTTGGCAAAATGAATTACAAACGGCTCAATCTAGATACCAATTGTTGACCGAAAAACATTCTGATATTGAAGCTGCATATAACAAGCGCTTGGCAGAAATTAGTGAAAAATACAGTCAAGAAATCGAAATTTATCATGATGAAAAAGATGATATAAAAGAGCAGATTAGCGAACAGAGACAAAAAGAGCAAAACCAGTTACAGCAACTTAAAAATAGTTATCAACAACAGATCCAACGTATTGAATCAGATTTTAAAGACGCGATTCATGAACTAGATAAAGAACAAGCCGAGTTAAAATCAGATCTAAAACACACAAGCTTTAACTCGCACGAGCAATCAGAGTTGGATTTAGTCGACGCTCAAATTAAAGAAGCATCGTATATAGAAGATACCAGCCGAGATGCCTTACAAGCCGCTAACCAAGTGTTAAAGCAAGCGCAAGATAAGCGTAAAAAAGCTGACGACACCTTAGCTAAAGCAAGACAGCAAGTAACTAAAAAGCATCAAGCGGTTGAAACCATCGAAGCGAGTTTATATCCAGGTCAAAATACTTTATTGGAGTTTTTACGTCGGGAGCAGCCCAACTGGGAACAAAACCTAGGTAAGGTCATTCACCCTGATTTACTCAAACGAAACGATCTTTCGCCAGAAACGACATTAAGTCAGAGTGATTTAAGTTTATATGGTGTTTGTTTAAATCTTGCAGGCGTTGATACACCTGAATACGCTCAATCTGAGCAAGCGATCAAAGTCAGATTAGAGGATGCACAAATTCAGCTCGAAACGGCGAATCAGCATCAAACTCAAGCAGAAGACGAATTAGAAAAAGCCAACCAAGCGGTTGTTAGTGCAGAGCAAAGCGTTAACCAGATTAATAATGAGTGTAATCAAAAAAGCCAAAGTAGAAAACGACTTCAGCAAGAAAGAGAGCTCTTGGTTAATCAATTTCAGCAAATGGTTGGTGAACGTAAATTAAGTTTAGAAAAAAGGCTAGAGCAGAATAATCAAGCCAAAAATAGACAAAAAGAAGAGCTACAAGCGTGTCGAGATGAAATTGAAGCGCAAAGAGCTGAAGCTGAATTAGAGCACCAAGCGCATTGGCAGCAATTATTATCTGAGTTACAGCAAAAACTCATTCAGATAGATAGTCGAATTCAGCAAAGCCAACAATCACAAAAACTGGATAAAAAACAATCTGAAGTTTGGTTAGCAGATGAGCTATCAAACCGAGGCGTAGATGTTGACGATATCTCGAAACTGAAAAAACAAATTAAGCAATTACAGCAAGATATAGATTATACCGAGCGTAATCGTAACCTAGTAAATGATTATCAGCATTGGTATGAAACTATCTTTAATGGTCATAAAGTTAGCTGGCAACAAGGTTTAACTGAAGCTAAACAGGCATTACTTGACGCAGAAAGAAGTTTAAGTAAAACCTCTGCGGAATACCAATCAAGCCGCCAAGTATTAGTTGAGCAGCAAACGGGCTTAGAGCAAAACTTACGTCAAGCTAAACAGCAAGAGATAGAGCTGCAAGCCGCGAATAAGCAATTAAGTAAACTTAAATTACCGCCGGTAGACTTAGTGGGTGAGGTCGGCAATATTGGCCAGCGTGTTAGTGAAGTGCAAAGCTTGTTGGAAGATCGCGAGCAATTATTAGCAAGCATTAAATCTCATATTGATCATTTCGATAGTTTAATTGCCTCTCAGGCGGGTACAGGTTTAGCTGAAATTTGGGAGAAATCTCGAGATGAATGTGGCCATGTTAATGCTCAGGGCATGTATAGCATTGATCACAGAAAACTCGTTGATAAATTAGCTCAGTTACTCAATGTTGTTGTACCACAAAAGGTTCAAGCATTACGTGAGCAAGGTAAAATCTTTGGTAAAGACTTAACTAGTTACTACCAAGTGTTAGCGGATATAGATAAGCGCATTGTCAGCCAAAGTAGCCGTATTAGCCGAGAAGTCGACGAAGAATTATTCCTAGATGGCATTTCGGATTCAGCGGTAAAAATTCGCTCTAAAATTAGCGAGCTAGAGTTCTGGCCTGATTTACAGCAGTTTAATCAATATTACCAAACATGGATTGAAACTGGCGCGCATGAGTTACCAGATAAAGACTATGCACTGAGTATGCGAAGAGCTTTGGATATCATTGGCCGTGCAGCCTTATCTGGTGGTATCAGTAAGTTATTAGATATTGAGCTGAGGATTAACGAATCAGGTAAAGATTTAGTGATTCGAACCGATCGCCAACTTAACGAATCTTCCAGTCATGGTATGGCTTATCTTATCTTATGTAAGTTTTTATTGGCGTTCACTCGCTTATTAAGAGGCAAGTCAGTTACGACGATTCATTGGCCAATCGATGAGTTAGGTACACTGCATCAAAGTAACATTAAAAAAATCTTCACTGCTTGTGAAAAGAATCATATTGCAATCGTTGGCGCTTTCCCAAATCCAGAATCTGAAGTGTTGAGCTTGTTTGATAATCGCTACTTAATTGATAGAGCAACTAAAAAATTACAAACAGTTACGCCTAGAGTGAATCCTATTACAGACAGAATCAAAGCAAAGAAAGCTGTCGTTAGTCCAACACAAACAGAACAGAAAGATGAAGCAGGAGCAGAGGCATGATTACTCAACAAGGCCAAATTTTAGAGTCATTATTATCTGGAAACTTTATTTGTCGGGTAAACCAAGAAGAAAGCTTTCGTTATTTAAAAGAGCCAAATAACGCCTCTAAAGTAGAAGCTCAATTGAATTTGCTGAATCGAACCTTATCAACAGCTGCAGAAGGTGAGGTTTTCTTTGCAAGCTATCTAACTTTAGGCGAAAACGAGCGCAAGGTGCTTGAAAAGCAATTTAAAGAAACCACGACTAATTTAATTCCATTAGTCGAATGGCTAGTGCTAGTACAAGAAAGTACCGGCAGCGACAGTCCGCTTGTGCAAGGTAGTCCAATCCGTTTAAACGAGTTACAAAGTACGATTGAAGATGTACCCGCATTAAGTGAACAACTCGCTAAAATATCGACTTATGCTTTATTCAATTCAACCAGTAAAACCACAGATGGCCAACTGAAACAAGTTTTTAAGCGATTAACTGAGTTGGGTTATTTAGTTAAGCCGAATCCAGAAAAATTAATCTATATAGCGACAGGTAAAGTTGACTACTTGTATGAAGTGATTCGATTTATTGATGACACCGAAGCTTTATCTTTAACCGAACAGGCTGAGAGTGCAATGCAACAAGGAAGCTTGCTGTGAATACGCATATAACTCAAGCTGGAACTAAGCTGCTTAGAGCGCTTAGTCGGCACAGTGAAATTATCATGGAGGCCTATATTGAAGGCTCTATTGATGAAGGTAAGCACTCACCTCAAGTGTTGGATAATTTACAAAGCTTAGGGCTTGTATGGCGTCCTGATGCAGAATCTGATTTACGTTTACGTCGAGTTGTCCGGTCATTTCTTGAAGAAGGATTAAGCGATGAAAGAAACCGTCAAGTCGACGCTAACATAGGCTCCGCATTAGCTAAAGTACGAACTTTGGTGGCGCATTATAAAGAAGCGTCGAATAAACATAGATTTGCTGAAGCAGATAGTCACCTGAGTGATTTGACTGAGCTAACTTATGGCATGATAGATTCACTGAAACAAGGTGTTAGAACTTTGTGGAGCCGAATTCATAAAGAGTTTGGTTATGTTGCTTCGCTAGATGCCAAAATTCGTGAAAATCAATTGGCCCAAAGCCAGGTAACTGATTTGTTGAATCAACTCGAAATGTTCGAGTTCGACAAACTCGCTATTGATGCGGGTAGTAATCGTGATTTACGCCGTTTGTTAATTGTTACCTTACAATCGAATTTTTCATTAGTCGCAAAAGAGCTGAGTTTGGTTCAAGCTAGGCTAATTGAATTGCTCGGTCGATTTAGGGAGTTTCAAGGGCGAACTCAATTGCTCAAAGGTTTTCAGTTACACATAGAGCATAACCCAAGTTACACGCCTGCTAACTATACGAGTCACAGCCGAGTACCAGAACTTTTTAATCAGGCTGATAATATAATTCAACCTGCGTCAGTCGATATTAACTCGCCTAGCCTAGAAAATGATTTGGCGTTATTAGTTGGTAAACTTAAAGCGGTTCAGCATTTAAAACAATTTACTCGACCTGAGTTACCCCAACCTGTCGTGGTTGAAGAAGCTGAGCAAGTCACTTTGGCTGAAGATGAAATTAAAAATGCGGTTGAAGCCTATTTCTGTCAAATTATCGATTCAGGTAAACGTCTATCAGCGCTTGATTATTACCAAGCTAACAAACTAGAGTACGACACAGAGGTTTGGTTGTATCAAGTGATAGGTGGCTTTGAAGGCTTGCCAGAAGCAGATAAAGCTTATTTTGAGATAGAGAAAAGCTTAAAAGATCACCCTATCTACAGTGGTAACAAAATTATCGAAGACGTTGAGTTATGGTTTAGTTAGCGTGGCTAATTTATTCGCTCAAGCAAGATGCCTGCTGCAGAATGACAGCCAACAAAAGCTACTCGGTTTTTTGGCGGGTTGTTTAGTCTTGTGCATTTGGTCTGGTTGGATCATTTTGTCTCGATACGGGGTTAATACTCAGCTAACCCCGCATGACATCACCTTATTAAGGTTTTTCACTGCAAGTGTAATCACACTCCCTTTTATTAAACTCAGCCATTTTAGAAGCATACCGCTACCTGCCTTGCTAGTTGTTATTTTGGCGGGTGGATTTCCATATACCTTGTTGAGCTTTTATGGTTTACAAAATAATAGCTCAGCTTTAGCCGGATTAGTGGTTAATGGCATGCTGCCTATGCTGAGTAGTTTAATTGCTATTTTTGTCTATAAAATATTTCCGACCTTAGTTGGCTGGATGTTTTTAGGGTTAATTGTGCTGGCTAATTTTTTAATGGCTGCGCCCGAATTACTACCTGAAATGTTCGCATTGCAGGCTTCGGCAGAAATTAACTTTGCAGGACTTACCTTATTGTTTGTCGCTGGGCTGTCATTGAGCGTATATATGACAGCGGTTAAACATTTTCAAATATCGATAAAGCAAATTATGTTAACCGTGCCCTTAGGTAATTTTATTCTCTATTTACCATTTTGGTTTTTATTTGAATCACATTTAATGGCGGCAGATACTAGCGATATCTTGTTGCAAATGTTTTACCAAGGTTTGGTCGTGAGTATAGGTGCGCTATTCTTCTTCGCTTATGCGATTAAAGCTTTTGGTGGTGTTGGCAGTTCACTTTTTATGGCTTTTGTACCTTCGGTAACCGCATTTGGGGCATTTATCTTTTTAGACGAAGGGCTCAGTTTAATCCAAACTTTTAGTATTGGTTTATGTACTGTGTCATTGCTAGGTTTTTCGATTTGGGGCAAAAAGGTTTAATCTGATAATTAGATTAAACCTAAGGCATATTTATCTTTGGTTAAAATTTGAGACGAGATAAATATTTACCAAGTTGCCCCTAAGGTTATCATTAAGGCATTGGATACATCACCGCCAAAGTAAGCATTGTACCCTAAAGCACCATACCAACCATTATCCCAAGTATATGTCATTCTAGGTTGGGCATATAAGCCAGCTGAAACGTCTATGTCTTCTGAATAGCAGTTAGTACATAAACCTATGCCTCTATCAGAACTTAAGACAGCTTCATAACCAGCAAGTAAAGCGACATCAAAGTTTTGGTTAACTATATGTCTATAGCCGCCCTCTAGATATGCGTTAAAGGCTGTTGCACTAGATTCTGAATCTTTTTTATTACCAAAATTGTCTTGTGTCTGTTGCGAAAACTCATATTTATCATCATACAAATATCCAGATATGCCAACTCCCCATATCCAATTGATATTGCGCTGCTCCCAGCCAAACTTCCAGTATGTTGCTGAGTCACCAATACCTTCCATATAAGCTACTTTTTCATCAATAGAAACAGTGCCTATTGAACCGTAGAATCCAGAGCTCTCTGCATAATTTGATTCAACTTCTTCTGCTTGAATTTGGCTTGTGGCAAGTATTAAACCAGCTAAAATATAGTTAACTTTCATATATCTCCATGTTTTTATAATCATTCTTCTGAGAGAAGATCATATAATTACAATGGCAATAAGGCAATTACCTCTTCAATTCATTATTTGTCTATTTGTTGCGTATTATCAATTCGATTCGCTAGTTAATCGCAAACTGGCTTTCGAGTTTACTTACCCCTAAGCCATTGCTCTTATTTACTTTTATTTGCACGGGAATACGCTCTTTAAGTGCTTCTATATGACTGATAACACCTATCATTTTGCCGCTTGCGTTTAGATTATCTAGCGCATTTAGGGCAATATCTAGGGTGTCAGCGTCTAGTGTACCGAAGCCTTCATCTAGAAAGAGTGAATCAATACTGGTTTTGTGACTGACTAGATCTGATAAGCCTAAAGCGAGTGCTAAGCTAACTAAAAAGCTCTCTCCACCAGATAAAGTTTTAGTATCTCTAACTGTATCAGCTTGCCAAGTATCGACTACTTCCAATTCTAAGTTGTCACCCGGTTTACGTTTAAGTTGGTAACGTCCGTGCAAGCGAGTTAGCTGTCGATTAGCCAAGTAAACAAGTTGCTCTAAGGTTAAGCCTTGGGCAAATTTTCTAAACTTATCACCTTCGGCTGAGCCAATTAAATCATTTAACATAGCCCAATATTTGTGTTCCTGTTGCAGCTGTTCAAGCTGACGAATAAAGCCTTGTTGTTTGTTTTGACTCGCTTGATGATTTGTAATTTGTTGATGTAGCTCACCAAGTTTTTGCTGCTGCTGGCTAATTTGTTGCTCTAGCACTAATTGCTCTGAATTTAATTGGATTAATGTCTGTGATTTGGCTAATTCAGGCTGGTTTTGCTTTAGCTCTGCTTGTGCAGCTATGCTTTGTTTAACTTGACTATCGGCTTCAATTTTTTGCTGTTGAATTTGCTCTAGCTGTTGGTTTAATTGAGCTATTTCTGCCTCACCTAAAATCGCACTTTGCCAGCTCGTTTGGTCGTCAAATGGACTTGAATTTAGCTGGACTTGCCAGTTTTCGTGCTTCGAACTAGCTTGCTCTTTTATGTCTTGCTCTTGTTCTTTTAACGTTTCTAAGGCGTGACTCAAACTTAATTTTTGCGCTGAAAGCTGATTGTGAGTTTGCTGCTCAATTTCTAGTTTTTCACTCGCTTGTTCAACCTCTCGTTGTAATTCTTGACGAACTGAATTGGTATTATTTTCGCCGAATAGTGTGACTCTTTGCATTTGAGTTTGGCTTATTTGAGCTTGTAGCTGATTAACCACTGTATTTAAATCTGTCTGTTGAGCTGCTAGCTTATCCATTTGCTGAGTGAGAGATTCAATACTTTGCGCTGCCGTTAATACTTGAGTTGCGAGTTGTTGCTGTGCCTCTTGTTGCTGATGGGCAAAGATCACTTGGTTGCTTATTTGCTGGATTAGATCCTTACTTTGGTTTTCATTTAATGAAACTAGGTTTGTTGGCGCTTGCTTACATAGGTGTTCTTTTATTTCAGTCTCTATTTTTTCAATTGTTAGTTTGTGTTGGGTCCTAGCTTGGTTTATTTCGCTATCTAATTTATTAATTTGTTGTGTGTACTGACTTAACTGCTGCTGAGCATAATCTATTGCTAAGCTCGTATGCTGCTCGACACTGGTGAGTTCTGCAGCTTGCTTTTCTAACTGATTCGTTTTTTGTTGGGCTTGGTTTAGGGTCGTTAATTTATAGCTTAATTCTGATTGGTAGTCCGCTATTTTTTCTAACTGAGCTAGCTTTGCTTGTGAGCTAGCTAGATCGAGTTTAGCGCTGGTTATATGCTCCAAGCCAAGGGCATGGTAAACGGACTCAAGTTGATTTGATAATTTATCAATTAGTTCAAGTGATGTTTCTTCTACTTGTGCTTGCTTTTCTTGGTTAGCGATTAGATTGCTTTCAAGCTGGCTTAACTCTGCCGTCAGCAGTGCAAGTTGATCGCTATTTTGTTTTCCTGTCGCTTCTAAAATTTCTAACTCTTGAGTTAGCTCAGTTAGTCTAGTTTGTTTCTCGTTTGGCTCTATTGCTTGATATTGGCTAACGAGCGGATGTTCAGTCGAGCCGCATAAAGGACATTCATGGTCAGGTTGTAGTTGTTTTCTATGCTCGGTTAATGAATGAATAATTTGTTGTTGCTGCAATATGGTTTGCACATCTTTTATGCTGTTTTTGCATTGGATATAAGCTGTGCGCAATTCGTCCCTTTTGCGTTTAAGTTCAGTTTGATGAGGCTGTTGTTCTCGTAGCTGTTTGGAGGCGATTTCTACTTGTTGTTGAGTTTCAACTAATTTAGTCAACGCTTGAGATAATTGCTGACGTAGCGACAATGTTGCTTGTAAAGCTTGTTGCTGCTGTTCTAGTGCTGCTATATCCGAATTTGAAGCAAGCTGATTATACTCTGCAACTTGTTTTACCAGTTGAGCATTTTTTTCTGCTAGCTGGGCTTGAACCTGGTTTAACTTTTGTTGATTCTCCCTGATTCTTGATTGGGTCGCTTGGCAAGTCGACGTCATCTGCGCAGCTTCGTTTTGTGTCGCTGATATTTGTTGCTTAGTTTGCGCTATTTGAATAAAGTTTTGCTGCCAATTATCTACTTTATCTAGGCTCAGTTTCACTAAGTTTTGATTTTCATCTAACCAAGTTTCTAATTCGGATAATTGTTTTTCGGTACGCTGTTTAGTGGATTGAACAGCGTTTAATTGATTATTTAATTCTTTTTGTTGTGCCTGTATTTGCGTTAGGTTTTGTTTTGGGTGTTCTAGTTTGGCGTGCAACTCTGCAATTTGGTTATCCAGAGGCACGACTTTCTCTTCAATCAAGCTGAGTGTATCTGTATTCTTCTGTTTGCTTGTGGCAAGTACTTGTTTAGCTTGAGCTAGGCTTTGATCTTGAGTTGTAAGCTGGGTCGTAACTTGCGCTAACGAGGCTGAAGTTTGCACAACTTGTTGTTGTATTTTTTCTTGTTGTTTTATGCTGTCTTGCCAAGTTTGAAAATGGTTAATTAATTTTTCTGCAGGTTTAGCAAGTGCTAGCTTTTGTTTATCTGGCTCTGCCGCTAAGATAGCTTGTTCTGCTTGCTGTTGATTTAATAAAGCGGCTTGATAACTCGCTTGTGCTTTGTCGGCTTGGGTTAACCAATGCTTGCTTTGCTCTATGCTTTTCGCTTGTTGCTGCTGTAATTCTACACTTGCGGCTAAATCTTGTTGAGCTTGGGTAATTTCCGCTAATTGCTCTGAACTGAGTAGCTCAATACCTGAAAGTTGTAGTTCGAGCTTTTCCAATTCGGTTTTACTATTTTTGCTATTGATAAAAACTTGTTTGGATATCTGGCTGTATATTTCAGTGCCTGTTAGCTCTTCCAATAGCTCGGCTCTGTCTTTGCCACTGGCATTGAGAAACTCTGAAAATTTACCTTGGGATAGCAGCATAGACTTAGTAAAGCGCGCGAAGTCTAATCCAGTTAATTTCTCTATATTAGATCTCACTTCGGCAAGTTTATCGGCAATGATTTTACCATCTGAAACTTGGGCTAATTCAGCTTTTGGGGCTTGTAGTTTTCCTTTGCTATTACCGCGAGAGCGCCTCTGTTGCCATTTGGCTCGGTATTCTTTGCCTTTTACTGAGAATTCGACCTCGGCCATACATTCTGCGGTATGCCTTGTCATTAACTCATTGCTGCTTTGTGATACCACTAGTCGGGGAGTCTGATGATACAAGGCTAAGCAAATTGCATCGAGTAGGGTACTTTTGCCTGCGCCAGTGGGACCTGTAATCACAAATAAACCATTACTGGCAAATGGTTCTTGTCTAAAATCTATCTGCCACTTACCGCGTAATGAGTTTATATTTTGCAGACTCAAACTTAATATTCTCATAATAGCTCTCCTTGAGATGCGCTATTAATCTTATTTTTCTCTTTATGATCTGGACTGCTATCTATGTTATTTACGTTATCTAAGCCATCTTCCAATTCAGTTTCAGCCAGATTTAGTTGAGCTAGACTGAGCTTAAATAATTGATTAAGTTTAACTTCATCTGCTTGCTCTAACCCTGCTTCAGCTAATTTTTGTGCGAATACCTGCTCGGGTTCTAGCTCATCTAAACTCTCTTGGGAATGAATCTCTGCCTTAATTTGCTTTTGTTTGCTGCGTCTGACTAATAGAATTTCGACTGGGTAATCAGCGCAGATAAGCTCAATTTGTTTTTGTACATCGCTATGGTAGTCGCTACTGTCTACTTCAATATCTAACCAAATCTTTTGAGATGACTTTAAATCTGTCGTGACTAAGCTATCTAGTTGTTGTTTTATTTGCTCTAAATTACCTTTTAGGCTTTGCATTGGCTGAAAACAAGGCACAGTCAGTAATTCAATCCGACTGGGACTATGCTTGGCTTGCTTATCCGTTTCTGTAAATTCCACTAATACAACTGACTTTTCGCGTTTAGCTTCGTCAAAACTCATCGGAATGGGGGAGCCGCTATAACGCCAATTATCTTTTTTAGCGATTGTCTGTGCTTGATGAATATGGCCTAGTGCAAGGTAGTCGAAATTAGGAAAGGCACTAGCAGGAAAGGCTTCAAGTGTTCCAATATAAATTTCACGTACTGAGTCTGTGACACTGGCGTTGACTATGGTTAAGTGCCCAGTAGCAATAATAGGTAAATTTTTACCTAACGATTTATTTTTTTGTTCTGCAGCTGAGTAAATTTGCTGGTAATGGCTTTGTATTGCCGTCATTAAATTAGTTGCTTTGCTGTTTTTCTCTTCAGCCATGGTTTGGCTAACCAATACATCTCTTGGGCGAATAAAAGGGACTGCACAAAGTTGGACGCTGGACTGGCCTTGTTTGTTGGTTAGTGTGATTACTTGATCGTTAAAATCATGGCAATCCTGCTGACTCACATTTGCGATGAGTTGGCTATTTAATCTAGCATATAAGGCTTTTGATTCGTTTAGCATAGCAACAGAATCATGATTACCAGCTAAAATAATAAGCTGGCAATTGTAGTTTTGTAGTTGGTCTATAAATTGATTGAGCAGACTTCTGGCATAACTTGGTGGTGAGCCAGTATCAAAAATATCACCAGCAACTATAATGGCATCAAGATGCTGTTCTTGGCATTGCTCTATTAACCAATTAAAGAAAGCTTGATGCTCAGCTTGGCGGCTTTTAGCATAAAAGTTTTGGCCTAAATGCCAGTCTGAAGTGTGTAAAATCCGCACGCTGAATCCTTGCTTAGTTTTGTGGTTTTGGAGTGTAGATAGGTTTTGGTAAATGAGTGACCTTGTCGCCCAGACTCGATATTTTCGCAGTGCCAGATTTTTTGACCTGATCAATCTTAAGTACACTGTGCATAGGTATATAGCTAAGCTCAACGCCTTCAAACTCAGATTTTAATTTTTCTTCACTAGTATCAAGTACTAATGTGCTGTGGTTATTCCAGACAAAATCTCCGATTTCAATAAAACCAAATAAATTGCTACTGGTTAATCGTCGCACATAAACTTCGTATTTTTCATTATTGTTGATAAAACTAACGCGATATAAAGTTTGTTTATCCGACATTTCATTTCTCTTTTACATCTTTATGTTATACCAATCCATCCTAATTATTGCTCAATTTTACGGGTTAAAAAGCACGTAAACTGCGTTACGAATTTTGTTATTAGTTTACTAGTAGCGGCAATTCATGCCTTATTAGCGCACTTTTTTTCTACGTAAAATATAGAGCAAAAATTTAGGTAAACTGGTATTAAATCTAATAAGCCACATGGAAAGCAAGGGCGAGAGGAAAGCTATTTTATAACACCTGACGCAAAATTATAGTTAAAAAGGAAAACACCTTGGTGTTTTGCGAAAAGTGAATTTAAAAATTACTTGTCTTTTATATCTGTTTTTAGGTGCTGTGATTTAAATCAAATACGACCCTAAATAATATTGATTCTCATTTTCTTATATGTATAATTGCATGCAAATACGAATTAATATCATTTAAAGTTTTACTGGATAGGAACTGAAATGCGCTTAAAACAATCAATTTTAGCAGCTGCAATTACTTTAACACTAGCGGCTTGTGGCTCATCAAGTGATGACAATAATACTCAAACAACACCTGAGGTTTTAGATACTTATACTTTCTCAAGTAAATTTGTAGCAGATACAGATAGCGTTAGTTATTCAGGCCAAATTGCACGTCATGCGTTGATTGCTGAGTTAAACACTTATATCAGTAGTGGCTTAGAAAGCGATTTAACTAATCAAGTTGTTACAACTAAAACGGAAGTGTTGAATAAATTAAAAGCGTATTTTTATGCGGAAGATTTAGTTAATCGCCCGAATGTTGATGTAGCTGCTGTGCTATCGGCAACTATCAGCTTCACTAGCAATACTGAGCAAATGTCAATTAATGACATTTCAACAGGCAAAAACTTAGCGGGTAAAATCGCGGGTAACGATGCGACGGGTCAACATAAAAACTGGAACGATGGTACAAGCTTTGTTGGCTTTGGTACTGCATTTATGACTGGTTTTGAGCAAACGCCAGAAGGTTTAGTGTTAGCTTTATTTGATAAGTTAGCGGATAACGCAATTGAATTTCAAACTAACGGTGTTTTAGCTTCACCTTATGTAACGGCTGAAGGCTTAGATTTACAACAGCTTATTCAAAAATTCTTATTAATGTCGATTGCTTTCTCTCAGGGTGCTGATGATTACTTAGATGACGCAGACGCAGGTAAAGGTTTATTATCTAGCTATTTGCAAGATGGCGATAGTGCTTATTCATCTTTAGAGCATCAGTGGGATGAAGGTTTTGGTTATTTTGGCGCAGCACGTGATTATCTTGCTTATACAGATGAAGAAATTGCAGGAAAAGGCGGACGCGCTGCATGGCAAGGTGCTTACGATACTGATGCCGATGGCAAAATTGATTTAAAGAGCGAGTTTAACTTTGGTAACTCAACTAATGCAGCTAAGCGTGACTTAGGTAGCAATGGTGCAACTGATTATACCAAGGATGCTATGGATGCATTCTTAATGGGACGCAAGTTAATCAATGACAATGCTGGAGTTGAGTTAACGACTGCACAGATGACAGAGTTACAAGGCTACCGAGATCAAGCTGTAATGGCTTGGGAAAAATCAATCGCTTCAACTGTTGTTCACTATATCAATGATACTCACGCTGACATCACAAGTGATGATGCTGATGGTGACTTAGCTAAGCATTGGTCTGAATTAAAAGGCTTTTTCTTAGGTTTACAATTTAACCCAAGAAGTCCATTATCTGATGCTGATTTTGTAACCGTTAATAATTTAATTGGTGATAAGCCAGTTACTGACTTTACTGATACCGCGGCTAAAGCTGCATATTTAGCTGATTTAGTAACAGCTCGTAATACATTACGTGATGCGTATGGCTGGAGTGAAGCTTTAGTTACTGGGTGGTAAGTAAAGTATCAAAATTGTTTGCAGGTTTGTAAACAAAATTTTAAAAAGGTTAGCTGTTTTGCAGCTAACCTTTTGTCGTATTTAGCATTAATAAGTTTTCGCATAAAATGCGGGTATAAAGACTTATTCATACTAAATGTATTGAGTGTAAAGTTGGGGTATTTGATGAAATATATTCATCTAACTAAAGTATTAGCATTATCAGCAAGCGTAGGTTTATTAAGCGCTTGTGGCGAATCTATTGAGAGTGAAAGAGGCAGAACGTTTGGTTTAACGGCAAGTTTCACCGATGCTGAATTAATTGAGCATGTCGTGGAGCAAGTAATCAAGCCAAAACATCAAAAATTACAACAAGATATCGTGGCTCAAACGCAAGCTTTACACGCCTATTGCGGCTTGGTAGAGCAAAATCAGGATGCGAATGCGTCAAAGCAAAGCCTAGAAACTGCATTTAAAGCAACTATGGCAAGTTGGCAGCAGATAGAAATGTTGCAAATGGCACCCTTAGCTGCCAATACCAATGAACTTAGAAATAACATTTACTCTTGGCCTAGTACGGCAACTTGTGGCATTGACCAAGATGTTGCTTATTTTAATGCTGGTAGCGTAAATGGCTCACCATATAATTTAGCTTCACGTGCAAATAGTCGAAAAGGCCTAGATGCACTTGAATACCTACTCTTTACCGAGAATATGTCACATAGTTGTGTGACAGAGCCGAGTGTTTTAAATGGTTGGAATGATTTACCACAGCAAACCCAATTAAAACAAAGGTGTGACTTTGCACTCGCGGCGAATCAAGAAGTGCAAACTAATATGCAAAGCTTGTACGACCAATGGTTTACTCAAAGCCCATCTCACGCTGAAAAGTTAAAAACACAAGATACTAAAGAGACAATAAATGAGTTTGCTACAGCATTGTTTTATTTAGAGTTCTTAAAAGACAATAAGCTAGGCTTACCTTTAGGTTACAGTTCGAATATATGTGGTAATGCAGCTTGCGAAGCCAATTTAGAATCAAGATTTAGCCAACTATCGCTAACGAATATTGCAGATAACTTAGCTGCATTTAGAGATTTGTTCACTGGCGAAACAGCTACGCTAGCTGGAGATGATCCGCTTGCGTTAAGTTTTGACGATTATTTAGCTGCGGTAGGTGATGAGCAAACTGCTCAAACTATTTTAACCGCATTAACCTCAGCTGAGATGATACTTGGACAAATTCAAACTGATTTTGCGACTGCAATTAATAATCAAGGTGCTGAATTTGAAAAAATCGAAGCCCTGTACGCCCAAGTAAAAGTTATCACGGATCAACTTAAAACCCATTTTATTATGAGTTTATCAGTCGATTTACCCGATTCATCAGCTGGTGACGGTGATTAAGGCCTTATTGTGAAGTTAAATATGTTTAAATTAGATCCAATTAATCTAGTAATCTCAACGTTAGTCGCTACTGGTTTTAGCTCGGCTATATTCGCTGCGGATGTGTCGACTGAACAAGCCGACAGCTCAAAGAAAGAAGCTAAACAAGACAAGTATATTGACCGTATTCAAATATTAGGTTCAAACGATAAGTTAAGAACCCAAGGTGGTGCGACAACGTTAGTTTCTGAGCAAGCATTAGAAACTTTTGAATTTGATGATATTAATCAGGTGCTTGCAACTGTGCCTGGGGTTAATATTCGTCAAGAAGATGGTTATGGATTACGACCTAATATAGGTTTTCGTGGCGCTTCTCCTGAACGTAGTAAGAAAATATCTTTGATGGAAGATGGTGTGCTTATTTCACCAGCTCCTTATTCTGCACCATCTGCATATTACTTCCCTATGGTTAGCCGTATGACAGCGGTTGAAGTTTTTAAAGGTCCAGCTGCGATTAAATATGGTCCAAATACAGTGGCAGGTGCATTAAATTTAGTCACCAGAGCGGTTCCGGAAATGCAAGAAGGTGCGATTGATATCGCGTATGGTTCAGACCAATATAGTAAACTTCATGCTCATTATGGTAATACTCAAGGTAAGTTTGGTTACTTAATTGAAGGTTTACATACCCAAGCGGATGGGTTTAAACAAATTGATTTCTCAGATTCTGATACAGGGTTTACTAAATCAGATCTGATGGCCAAATTTAAATATGATCTTAGCTCAAATGGACATCAGCATTTTGTTGAATTAAAACTAGCGCACGCTGAAGAAGAATCTAATGAAACCTATTTAGGTTTAACTGACCAAGATTTCAAAGCCAGTCCTTACCGCAGATATGCATCAAGCCAGCAAGATAGAATGCGCTGGGATCATCAAACTTATCAGTTAACCCATTATATTGAGTTTGATCAGCTAGATGTGATTACTCGAATTTACCAACATGACTTTGCGCGTGATTGGCGAAAAGTGAGTAGTTTGGGTGAAGACCAGCCATCTTTATTAGATGTTTTGTCTGCGCCAGAGCTATTCCAAGCTGAATATGCGCTATTAAGCGGCCAAGCCGCGGGTGAGATAATACTTGGCACAAATGACAGAAATTATCAGTCTAGAGGCATTCAAACGGATTTAACTTGGTTGCAAGACTTTGCTGGGCTGTCGCATAAATTCGATATCGGTGTTCGCTTCCATCAAGATTTCATCAATAGAGATCATTTTGAGCAAAGTTATCAAATGACAGCCGAGGGCAAGCTAGGTTCTGAATCTGAAAAAGTATTCACGACAGTCAATCGTGAAGAGGTTGATGCGCTATCTATTTACCTACAAGATACAATTACACTCGGTAAGTTAACCCTTACTGCGGGTGTAAGAGGTGAATTGATTGAATCTAGATACCAAAATAGAAAAGATGAAAACGATTGGTTAACTAAGAAAAGCCAAATATGGCTACCAAGTTTAAGTGCATTTTATAAGTTAGCTGACGACTATGGTGTGTTTGCGGGTGTTCATAAAGGTTATGTGCCGAGCAGTCCTCAGCAAGATGATGAAAATGTTGAAGCAGAGAAAAGCATCAATTATGAAATTGGCTTTCGTCAAAACGGCTCAGGTTTTACCAGCGAAATCGTTGCCTTTTATAACGACTACAGCAATCTAAAAGAAAGTTGTAGTTTTTCTCAGTCTTCAAACTGTGATCTCGATAGCGATTTTAATGGCGGCAATGTCAATGTCTTTGGCTTAGAAGCACAAATCGCTAGCCAGTTTAGTTTAACTCAAACTTTAGACATGCCATGGAGTGTTACATATAGCTATGTTAAGTCCGAGTTTGAGCAAAGCTTTAATTCTGATTACCCACAATGGGGGAAAATTACAGCAGGCGACTCTATGCCATATCAGCCGGATCATACTTTAACCTTAATGGCAGGCTTAAACGCGACCAATTGGCAGCTAAATTTATTGGCTAAATACATAGGTGAAATGCAAGAAACAGCAGGCCAAGGCCAAAATTTGTCGAATAAAGTGATAGATTCAAGCTTAGTGTTTGATCTTGCAGCAAATTACAACTTGTATGGTGAGCATAGTGTTTACTTTAAAGCTGATAATATTACTGATGAAATCGAAGTTATCAGTCGCAGACCAAATGGTGCGCGTCCAGGTAAACCAAGAATGTTTACAGTAGGCTATAAATTTAACTTCTAACCAGTTATAAATAGGTGGCAATCTCATTGAATAGCTTAATGGATTGGCTCAATCTAACCTTGTTTGATTTGGCATCATATTTAATTGATGCCAATCAACGTATTTTTATCCTCTATTTAATTACATCCGCTTTAATCGCCTCCGTTATTTACGCTTTTAGCCAACGCAAGCCCGGGCTAGTTCACTTTTTACTGAATCGAAAAATTTGGCTGCATGCGAGCTCTGTCGCTGATTATAAAATTTGGATCATCAATAAATTTATTCGAGTGATCCTAGTCACGCCTTTGCTGTTTAGCAGTATACCAATTGCGATTTGGGTGAATGAATTGATATCGACTTTTCAAGGCCCAGCTGGTTTACCGCAAACTGCGACTTTAACTCAAGCATTTGGTTTTACGCTCATTCTTTTTTTGTTGGATGATTTCAGTCGTTTTTTGCTCCATTGGTTAATGCATAAAATTCCGTTACTTTGGGCTTTTCACCAAGTACATCATTCAGCTGAAGTTTTAACGCCATTTTCTGTCTATCGAATTCATCCTGTTGAGTCGGCTTTGTATGCGCTGCGTATGGTTTTAGTACAAGGCTTGAGCATAGGTATAGGTACAGCCTTGTTTGCTATTAATTTAACTATGCTGGATATTTTAGGGGCTAATTTATTTATATTTGGATTCAATATACTGGGCGCAAATTTAAGGCACTCACATGTTTGGTTTGTTTGGCCCAGTTGGTTGCAGCATTGGTTGATTTGCCCTGCTCAACATCAGATGCATCATGGACGACAAGTTAAATACTACGATTGCAACTTTGGTACTTGTTTATCGATTTGGGATAAGTTGTTTTTCAGTTTTAAATTAGCGCCTAAAGTAAAACCATATAGATTGGAGTTTGGTCTAGCTAAAACACCTTCTCAAAGTGCTCATAAGCTAACTAACTTGTACTTTTTGCCAATTAAATATGCATGGTTGAGCTTAGTTTCATTTTTAAAGAAGAGATTGAACATCCACTTTAAATAAAGCTTTCATTTTCTGCTGTACATTTATGACAAATTTATTAAAATGAGAATAATTCTCAATTCTAATTTAGGATATTTAAATTAATGAAGATTTTTGCAACCGCAATTCTTGCCCTAGTGGGCTTTTCGAGTGCAGCACACAGTGCTGATAGCGTAAATGTGTACTCTTTTCGTCAATCATTTTTAATTGAACCTATTTTAGAGCAGTTCACAGCAGAAACCGGAATTAAGACTAAGGTTGTTTTTGCCAAAAGTGGCTTGGTCGAACGTATTAAACGTGAAGGTAAGTACAGCCCTGCAGATGTCGTACTAACGTCTGATTTTAGTAAATTACTACAATTGAAAGATGAGAGTTTGACCCAAGCATTTTCTAACACAGAAATTAATCAAAATGTTCCAGCCTATTACCGTGATGCACAAGGGCATTGGGTTGCGTTAACTAAGCGTGTACGTAATATTTATGCTTCTAAGAAAAATATCGCTAACCCAGCAGAGCTAACTTATGAAAGCTTAGTTAGTCCTGAGTTCAAAGGTAAAATTTGTACCCGTAGTGGTAAGCATCCGTATAATTTAGGCTTAATTGCTTCTATTATCGCGCATAAAGGTGAAGCCGCAGCCGAAACTTGGTTACGTGGTGTAAAAGCTAATTTAGCACGTAAACCACAAGGTAACGATAGAGCGCAAGTTAAAGCGATTAAAGAAGGTTTATGTGACTTATCTTTAGGTAATAGCTACTACTTTGGTAAAATGCTAACCGATGCAGCGCAAAAGCCTTGGGCTGATGCAGTCAATATCGTTTACCCGAATCAAAGTGATAGGGGCGCACACGTCAATGTATCCGGCGCAGCAATTGCTAAGTATGCACCTAACAAAGCAAATGCCGAAAAATTAATCGCATTTTTAGCCTCGAAAAAAGCTCAACAAGCTTATTCTGCGTTAAATATGGAATATCCAGTCAACCCAGCTGTAAAACCTGCAAAATTAGTTGCAAGTTGGGGCGAATTTAAAGAAGATACTCTGCCATTAACTCAGGTTGCTGAATATAGAAAATCGGCACTTAAATTGGTAGATAAGGTTAAGTTTGACCTGTAGGAATTCGATTGACCAAACCGCTTGATAACTCTGATTGTTTAATCAATAAAAACAATCAGAGGACAGCTTTATCAGTAAAACCTACTGGCAGCTCTTTAGCTGCCATTGTTGTTTTTATTCGTCAGTGTTTTAGCAAGCTCAGTATGACGAGCTTCATCATTGCAATTATCTTAGCAACGCCGTTACTAGCAATTTTTTTTGAAGCTTTGACTGGATATGGTGAAAGCTTTGAGCACATCAAGCAAACCGTTTTATCAGATTACATAGTCAATACACTCTTGCTTGTATTAGGCGTTTGTATTTTGGTGCTGTTAATTGGTGTTCCGCTTGCTTGGTTGATTGCGGTATGTCAGTTTACGGGGCGTAAATTCTTTCGCTGGGCATTAATCCTCCCTTTAGCTATGCCTAGTTACATAGTCGCTTATACCTATACTGATTTACTAGATTATGCCGGCCCAATTCAAACTAGTTTACGCAATTGGTTTGGTTGGCAAGCTGCGAGTGATTACTGGTTCTTCGACATTCGTAGTATTACAGGTGCCGCGATTATTCTCGCTTTAGTCTTATATCCATACGTTTACCTAATGGTTAGAGCTAGCTTTATGGAGCAGCAGGCAACGCTGACGCACGTTGCGAGAACGCTAGGTTACTCTCCATTTAAAAGCTTTTTAAAAGTATCTATCCCGATTGCACGAAACGCCATTATAGCGAGTGTCGCTTTAGTTATGATGGAGACTATGGCTGATTTTGCGACGGTTAAGTATTTTGCTGTTAGTACCATGACAACTGCTGTCTATGATACTTGGTTGGGACATTATGACTTAGCTTCTGCTGCCAAATTATCTTGTATCATGGTGACTGGCGTATTGGCGTTATTGTATCTCGAGCGCTGGCAAAATGGCGCAAAACAAACGACAAATAATGCCAAATTAAGCCAACACAAATTAAGTTATCAGCTCAATAAATTTCAAACGGTTTTTGCTGTTCTGTTTTGCAGCCTAGTATTAGTTATCGCTTTTGTGATCCCGAGTTGGTTATTATTAGAATACGCCTTGCATTACTTTGCAGAGTCTTGGTCTTCGGGCTTATTTGAATTCGCTTATAATAGTATTAGCATAGCTTTGATTACCGCTTTATTGGCGTTGGCATTGTCTTTTTCACTGAATTTTATTTTGCGTAGCCGACCAACGCCAGTGCATAGGTTCAACTTGAAATTAGCCAGCACAGGTTATGCAATCCCTGGTACAGTGATGGCAATTGGTGTGCTGATTCCATTAGCATTTTTAGATACACAAATTAACCAAGCCGCTGAATATTTGGGTTTTGACACCCCTGGATTGATTTTAAGTGGCTCTATAGTCGCCATTATTGCTGCTCATTTGATTCGCTTTATTGCCATTGCAAATAAAAGCATTGAATCTAGTTATGGCAAGTTAAGTTACTCGCTCGACATGGTTTCGCAAACTATGGGGCAATCGAAAAGTAAACTATTCGCTAAAATTCACTTTCCGCTGATACGCAAGAGTGCTTTAGTTGCTTCATTATTAATTTTTGTAGAAAGTATGAAAGAGCTACCAGCTGCTTTATTATTAAGGCCATTCGACTTTCAAACCTTACCAACTTATGTCTATCAATACGCGAGTGATGAGCAGTTAGAAATAGCGGCTCTTGGTGCAATCACGATTGTCTTAGTTGGTTTGTTACCTGTTATCATGCTTAATCGCTCGATTGATAAAAATTAGTTTTAGGAAAACCTGTGTCCGCTCTATCTGTTAAAAACTTACATATTGCTTACCAACAACAAACGGTTATTGCTAACTTGAACTTAACCATAGAGCAAGGTGAAATTGTTGCTTTATTTGGCCCATCAGGCGGCGGTAAAAGTACAATATTAAAAGCGATAGCGGGCTTATTGGATCAAGTATCAGGTGAAATAGCAATCGGCGACAAAGTGGTTTTAAGTGAGACTGTAAATCTAGCTGCAGAAAAGCGCCATACAGGTCTTATTTTTCAAGATTATGCACTTTTTCCTCACCTAACAGTTGCGGAGAATATTGCTTTTGGTTTAAACCAATTGACTAAAGCTGAACAAGTTAGCAAGGTTGAGAAAATGCTGACTTTGATTAAGATGTTGGAATATAAAGATAAATATCCACATCAATTGTCTGGCGGCCAACAACAAAGAATCGCGATTGTCAGAGCACTAGCCTGTGAACCTAAAATATTATTATTCGATGAAGCTTTCTCGAATATAGATCCACAGTTTCGTTTTGAGTTAATAGCTGACATCCGTGATTTATTAAAAACTCAAGGGATCTCAGTGCTGTTTGTCACTCATAATCAGGATGAAGCATTTGCCTTTTGTGACCGTATCGCTGTCTTAAATCAAGGTAAGATAGAGCAAATCGATCAAGCTGAACGTTTATTCAATTATCCAGCGAGTCGTTTTGTTGCTGAGTTTCTAGGTGAAGGCTTGTGGCTATCCGCTAAAGTTGAGAGTGAAGTTCAGTTAAGCTCTGAACTAGGGTTGATTACTTATTGTGGTGATACCAATATTACTCACTTAATCGGTACCAAAGTTGATGTTTACTTAAGACCGCACCACTTAAAATTAAGCCCATCGACACAGACGGACTTATATGTTGATCATGAACGTTTTGTCGGTGAGTTTTATCAATCTGATCTCACTTGGTCTGGGCAAAAAATCAAAGTTAAAAGCCGTCAATCTTTCCTGAATAAACCCGTTGAAATACAAGTTGATACACAAATATCCACCGTATTTGAAAGCAGTCACTAAATTTAGTCAGAAAACTAAAGCCGGATGATATTGTTTCATCCGGCATTCGATAGTTTAGATTGTTAATTTCTTTTTTGAGGTGTCGGCTCAGTTAAAAATGTCTTGCCAAATTCGTTTCACGTTTTCTATATGTGTTTGGTATTTCTCTACGTGTGAAATTAATTTTTGTTGAGCGAGTGCTAGCTTATGTCCAGTTGAACGATAAGTTTTGTAAGCCTCAATTAGTTGCTCAGCGTCGCTAGGGCTAATTATGTTCAATTCTGCAGCTAGGGTTAAGATTCTGACATTATCAGACCAGACTGTGAGTTGAGGGTGCTCTGCGGCATTAGCTAAAACGAGATACTGAGTGATGAACTCTATATCTGTAATCCCACCTCTATCTTGTTTTAGGTCGAATTTATCTTGGTTACCTTCGCTCAAGTGATTAAACATTTTTTCACGCATTTCGATAACATCTGTTTTCAGTGTGCTGCTATCTCTTCGTTGCGAAAGGATTTTATGTCTAACCTCTGACAATTTACGCAGTAAATCGTTATCTCCTAGAATATTTCTAGCTCGAGCGAGTGCCTGATGCTCCCATGTCCATGCTTCATTTAATTGATAGTTCTCAAAACCTTCTAAAGTAGCAACGAGTAAACCTGACGCGCCAGAAGGTCTTAAGCGAAGATCCATTTCATATAAGATACCTGAGTGCATTTGGGTAGAGAAAATATGCATGATACGTTGTGCCAATCGAGTATAAAACTGAGTGATACCAATTTGGCTTGGGCCTGTAGTTTGTTCGTTAAAGTTTCTGTCATGAACAAAGACTAAATCGAGATCTGAGCCATAGCCTAATTCCCAACCACCCAACTTACCGTAGCCGATTACTGCAAAACCTTTATGATCTGTATCTGCTAGTGATTCAGGTACACCGTGTTTTTGTTCCAACTGGTGCCAAGCTATATTAATAACTTGATCTAATATTGCTTCAGCTAACCAAGTTAAGTGATCGCTTACTTTCATTATAGGAAGCTCTCCCATTATGTCGGCTGCAGCTATCCTTAATTGAAATGCTAATTTAAATTGCCTTAGAGCATCCATTTGTGCTTCTAGATCGTCAGGCTCAATACGCAATAATCTTTCTCGTAGTTCTGCTTGGTATTGGGTTTCTGTTAGTGTTTTGTGCAGCTGTTTAGGTACTAAAAGTTCATCGAGCAGGAAAGGCTGTGCACAAAGTTGATTACTGATCCAAGGGCTAATGACTAAAAAGTTTAGTAGCTGTTTACAGGCATTTTGGTTTTCAAACAGTAACTCTAGATAAGCTGTACGGGTACAGATGGAGGTAATTAAATTTTTAACTTGCTCTATCAATTGAACGGATTGTTCTGACTCCAAACATAGCTCTATTAGAATAGGCATGAGCTTATTTAAAACATCTCGGCCCCTCGGTCCCATGTTTTTCTTTTGGGTAAGCTCTTGAGTGCTTCTGATTTGTGCCCAAAAGTTATCAGCGTCTATATCAGGATGATCTTGTTTTAAGTGCGATAATGCTATTTCCGTATCTAAATTGACAATCCAATAATCAAAATTGTCATTATGTTCTTGAACGTCTTCTTCATCATGAATCACATTTTGCCAGATTTCATGAATCTCAGACATATGCAGCTTTAATTGAGCTGTAAATTCTGCCCAGCTGTTTACGCCAAGCGAGAAAATTAGCCTTTGTTGATTCAATTCATCATCAGGTAAAGTTTGTGTTTGTTGATCTGCAATTTGCTGAAGTACGTGTTCCGTTTTACGTAAAAAGTAGTAGCCTTGTTTTAGCTGCTCTACTTCTGGCATGCCAAGCTCTTCTAATTCGAGTAGTTTTTGCAAGGCTTCGCGAGTTGAGCGAATTTGTAATTCTGGCTCTCTACCACCTCTGATTAATTGGAAGGCTTGTACGACGAACTCAACTTCACGAATGCCACCTTCGCCTAGTTTTATATTATTACTTAAACCTTGGCGGCGGTTTTCTTGTTTGATGAGCTTTTTCATTTTTCTAAGAGATTCAAACGCAGAAAAATCTATATATCTTCGGTATACAAATGGCCTAATTAAGTTTTCTAGTTGTTCTAATGCTGGGTTAGTTTGCCATGATTCTGGGCTGATGATTCTTGCCTTTAACATGGCATATCTTTCCCAGCCTCTGCCTTGCTCTGCGTAATAATCTTCTAACATAGCGAAACTCATGATCAGTGGTCCGCTATCGCCATAAGGTCTTAATCGCATATCAACCCGATATACATAACCATCTGCAGTCATCTGATGCAAAGCGGTTATTAGTTTTTGTCCTAATCGAGTAAAAAATTCATGATTACTATACTCTCTGCGGCCTCCAACAGTATTGCCTGATTCAGGATAGCAATATATCAAATCGATATCTGATGAGAAGTTAAGCTCTCCACCACCTAATTTACCCATACCTAGCACGATTAGAGGTTGAGGCTCGCCTTCAGAGTTTGATGGTGTTCCTGAAATTAAACATTCCTGTTGGTATAGCCATTCTAGCGCGGAGGCGATGAATAAATCGGCTAAATCTGAAATATGTTTAAACGCAGTATCAAGCGGCAAACTGCCATCTAAATCTTGCCATGCAACCCAGCTCATTTGCTCACGACGGTGAACTCTTAATAACTTGTGTAACTCATTTAAGTTGTTAATTTTATTCAATGCTTGCTTGAAATGATGAGTTGCATTCTCAAATTGTTGCTCTGGTGTAAGCGGTTGATTTAATTGTTGTACGATAAAGTCTGGATCCGCTAGCATGGATTGAGTAATAAAATCACTTAAACCACAATGCCATTTTATTTTATCTTGTTGAATTTGCGGAATTTCTAATAACTTAGGATGTCTGTGTGTTAGCTTTTGCCAAGCATCTTCTGCTGCACTTGTGAGCGGTTCGGAAAGTTTTTGCTGATTTTCATATGTGATAAACGATTGATTATTCGGTTGAAAAGCCATACATTGAACCTGTTTTGGGTTAGCGATGAGTTCAAAAAAAACAGTATCACTCGCGCTAATTAATTATTAATTGTTATTTTGTGTAGAGGACCTTATGGCCACGCCATTTATCCGCTATTGTTTGGTCATTTTTAGTTTAGCTTTCATCACTGCATGTGGTGATCCTTTAGTTGCTAAAATTGAAAACCAAATCAGTTTTGTTGATATTCAACTAAAAAACTTAGCACAACGGCTTGACTCAGGACAAGTCCGGAATGCAAATCTGATAAAACAATATGCTAAGCAAGTTAAAGAGATTAAGCCTGAACATCAAGCGTTAGCTGATGAGCTTGCGAGAGACGCTACCACTTCAGGTCCACTTTATACCAGTTTGCTGGATAGATTTGATAGTGCGAAGCGAGCGGATTTATTTCCGTCTAACCAAGTCCGATTTGATGAGCTAAATAATCTATACCAAGCCGCGTCAAATGAATTATTTAATGATGCTTTGTCTGATCCATTAAATGTATTAGCTGATTTAAGTGGTGGTGAATTGCCTCGAGTGTCGTCTATTAGTCGCGCTGCTAGCATACAAGCAAATGATGCTGCTGATTTTGGTGCAGGTAGTCAATTAATTGGTAATCCATCATACGGACAATGGAGTACGGCGAGTAATGGCATGTCATTCTGGGAATGGTATGGCATGTACTCCTTGTTCAGTAATTTAACCAATTGGGGCAGTAACCGTCTTTATTATAATGATTGGTCTGGACGCCGTAATTACAGCTATTATCACGACTATGGCCGTTCTCGTTATACTTCGCCTAAACAGTTGTCTAAGCAAACTCAAATTGAGACTAAGGCCAAAAATTTTGGCGGCAGTAAATTTAAGAGTGCTTACGCTAAAAGTCGAACTGGGGCGACAGGGGTTTCTCGCTCTAGCCATACGGCAAAAAATGCAAGTAAAAGCTTCCAAAGTAGCTATGCTAAAAAATCAACCAGTACTGCTAGCAGCAAAAAGTCTAGTGGCTTCGGAAATTCGAGTTTTAGAAGTGGTTCTAGCGGGTTTAGCCGTAGTGGTTTTGGCGGTAAATAAGGTTAATAAAGATTTCCAAAAGTTATGGATACTACAATGAATAGTTTTAATGTTTTTAGTTATATCAAACCCGAGTTACTCAGCTTATTAGCAATTGATTTAGTTATTGCAATTGCTTTGTTATCAGCAATGCGTGTAGTTTCTGGGATGTGGGCAAAAGTTAATACAACTGAGGAGTTATCTCATAAAGATAACTTTGCCTTTGGTATTAGCATGGCAGGCAGTATTTTTGCGATGGGGATAGTGCTAACAGGTGCAATCACAGGCGAAACAGCTAATAGCTATATAGTTGAAGCTATTGGTGTTGCTACATATGGTATTGTTGGCCTAATCCTTATTAAGGTTGGTCGATTCATCCACGATAAAGTATCGTTAAATCAAATTAATAAAGTTGAAGAAATACGCAATGAGAATGTGTCAGTTGCCATTGTTGACGCTGCAGCTGTGATTGCTACTGCTATTATTATTCGAGCTGTATTACTTTGGGTTGAAGGGATTAATATTTATACCTTTGCCGCTATTTTAATGGGTTTTGCTGTTTCTCAAACAATTTTGGTAGTTGTAACTCGTTTACGTGAACACAACTATGCTAAGCATAACCAAGATGCTTCGTTTCAAGATGCATTAAAGGGTGGACAAATTGCACTTGCGATACGTCACGCTGGTCATATGGTGGCAACTGCGCTTGCGGTAAAAGCGGCTAGTTATTTTTTAATATATCAACCAACTGCAATTGTCATGAATGTGATTGGATGGTTTGCGATTTCAATTGCTATGGCGTTTATTATTTTTATCCTCAACAGAATTGCCCGAAAAATTATCTTAATGGGAATAGATACAACGGTTGAAGTTGATCAGCAGCATAATATAGGTGTTGCAGCAGCTGAGTTTGCTATCATAGTGTCAATTGCGTTAATCCTTACCTCTTTAATGGCGTAAAGCCGTGCCCCAATTTAAACCAGCCGTGCGTTTAGCTTTATTAGACGCACTGCTTATTTTGTTAATGGCCGTGCTTGCGGCCTGTGGTCTAGTTTACGAATACTTATTATCGCATTATGCCGGTAGAGTTCTAGGTGCTGTTGAGCATGCTATTTTTGCTACTATAGGCTTAATGATAGTAGCAATGGGTTTTGGTTCTTTTGCTGCGCGCAAAATCCAACATGCGATCACTGGATTTGCTTGGTTAGAAGTTTTAATTGGGCTGATTGGCTCTGTTGCGATTATTTTTATTGCGACTTGTATTAGTTTTAGTTTTTATTTGCCACAAATTATCGCGGATACGTTTGCAATTCCGCCTGATGCTTTACCCCGTGGCGGGTTCTTTGAAGCTAGCTTTCAATTCGCTCGAAATTTACCTTATGTACTCGCTGCAATACTTGGCTTTTTCATTGGTATGGAAATCCCACTTATTGCCAGAGTTCGAGAAGAACTACACCAGCAGCACTTAACCCACAACGCCGGCACAATTTATGGCGCTGATTATATTGGTGCTGGTATTGGTGCCGCTATTTGGATCTTATGGTTAATGACCATAGATATTAGCCAAGCTGCGGTTATTACAGCTTCTGTTAATTGGGTTGCAGGTTTAGTTGTTCTGGTTGTTTTTTGGTCAAAGATAAAAGCGAAAATGACACTAGCTGGATTACATTTACTGATGCTGTTAGCCATTATTGTCTTAAGTTTTTTTGGTAAGCAATGGATGCATAACTTAACCGATATGCTGTATCGAGATAATGTTGTATTCCAGACTCAATCTAAATACCAGCAGCTCGTATTAACCGAACGAAATCTAGGCCCTAATTTTGATTCTATCGTAAATTTATACCTAAATGGCCGGTTACAGTTTTCGTCTCAAGACGAAGCTATTTATCATGAGTTTTTAGTACATCCAGTATTGTCTGCTTCGGCTCGGCAAGAGAAAGTGCTGGTGATTGGTGGTGGTGATAGCTTAGCTGTCAGGGAGATTTTAAAGTGGCAGCCAAAGCGGATTGATTTAGTCGATCTTGATAATTCCGTTATTGAGTTATTTAAGCAGCCAGAAGCATTATTATCGCCAAGATTAGCCGACAAAATATCCGGCTTAACACAGGGTGCTTTTCAACATGAAAGTTTGAATATCATTAATGCAGATGCTTTTAATCAAGTTGACACTTTAATTAGTCAGCAGCAAACTTATGATGCCATTATTGTTGATCTGCCAGATCCTAACCACCCTGATTTAAACAAACTATACACTAACTATTTTTACCTTAGGTTGAATCAGTTGTTATCAGCTGATGGTGCTATCGTAGTTCAATCAACTTCCCCTTATCATGCAAAAGATGCATTTATTTCAATTGGCAAAACCTTAGCGGATAGTCAGTTTAGCCAGGTTGAACAATATCATTTTAATGTACCTAGCTTTGGTGAGTGGGGTTGGACAATAGCAACTAAACAAGGCATGCCTGCTAGTCAGCGAATTAAGACAGCTGAGTTACCGGGTTCGTTAACTTGGCTTACGCATGATTTAATTCATGCTAGCTTTCAATTTCCCAAAAATTATTATCAAGACTATGCTGATATCAAAATTAATTATCTGGGGAGTCAAGTTTTGTATCAATATCATGATCAAGCTTGGCGAATTCGCGAAGGAAAGCTGGTTGAATTAACCCAAGATAAGAACTAATTCACAAAAAACACGCATTTTAGTTTGACATATAATGTCCATGAGCGTAAATTTTAACTCAGACATAATATGTCTTGCTGAATGTGACAATACTTCAAGCAAACCATAACAGAGGACAGCGATGAATATTCATAAAATAGCACAATACCTGAACGATCTAGGTGACAACTCTGACACAGGACATAGTTTTGATTGCCAACCTATCGCAGGTGAAGTGGATGTGCTGCAAATATCTATTTTAGGTCGCGAAGAGTTACCTATATTTGTTTCGGTAACAGATGACCAAATTTTATGTATTACTTATCTTTGGGGTGAAGATGAGGTGGTTTCAGAAAAACGTACGGAAATGTTTGAAACCATGTTAGAGATGAACATCCCAATGCCATTATCTTCTTTTGCCAAAATCGGTGATAAGTATTCGATTTTTGGCGCACTAGCTATTAGTTCTAGTGTTGAAGAGATAGAGCACGAATTAACCGTATTAAGTGACAATGCACTTGATGTTATTGATGATTTTAGTGAATTTTTAGTTTAAGCCTAGAGGTAACGTAATGAGTATTTTTAAGAAAATTTTTACAGCAATTAAGGGCGGTGCGAACGAAGTTGGCGAAGCTATTGTAGATGCAAACTCAACTCGCATTTTTGAACAAGAAATTCGCGATGCGGAAAACCACTTAACTAAAGCAAAGCGTGATTTAACTGATGTTATGGCTAAGCAAATGCAGGCATCTCGTGAAGTAGAACGTATCACAAAAGATATAGCTTCGCATGAAGATTATGCTGGCCAAGCTTTATCAAAAGGTGATGAAGCATTAGCAATGGAAATTGCCGAAAAAATAGCGTCGCTTGATACTGAGTTAACGACTCAACAAGGTTCGCTTGATAGCTTCACAACAAGTGTTGAACGTTTAAAAGAGCTGATTAAGAAATCAGAACGTCAAGTAGCTGATTACAAACGTCAATTAAGCGTAGTAAAGACAACTGATAGCGTGCAAAAAGCAACCGCTGCTATTACAGATAACTTTGTATCGGGTAACAGCAAATTGTTAAGCGCAAAAGATTCATTAGAGCGAATTAAACAAAAGCAGCAAAATTTTGATGATAGATTAAAAGCGTCAGAACAACTACAAGCTGAATCTGGTGATGCATCATTAGAAGCTAAGTTAAAAGCTGCAGGTATTGGTGACCAAGCTAGCTCTGCTAATTCTGTATTAGACAGAATTAAAGCTAAACAAGGTTAATCTATTTACCTAACCTAAGTTTTGAAATGGCTAGGAAGTAAGTGATTAATCGCTTACTTCCTTTTTTGGTTTGTATAATATGAATAAAAACATTCATCTAGGGTGTTTAAATCGGTTATTTAAAGGAAAATTATGGGCTTTTTATCTAGCTTATTTGGTGGCAAAAAAGAAGAAAATATTCGCCATTTAACTCACTTATCTCAACTTAAAATTACCGATGTTATTACTTTTTCGGATTCATTTGCATTACCTGATTTACTGCGTAAGCAGAGTTTTAAAGTCGAAGAAGTAAATAGTTACCAGTACGAAAAGTCGAGTCAGATTGAATTTGTTCTGCAAGGTAGTGGGTCAGTTAAAGTTTATGTGACAGTCGAAAAAGATGATGAAGAGTGGGCAAATATTTCGGTCAAAATTAACCGAGAGCAAGTTAGCCAAGTTTTTGATTTAGATAACTTTTCAGAAATATTCGATGATGAAATTCAAACTGAACTCAAGCTAACGGATAACCCAAATGAATATCATAATTGGGTCGCACCGGTTTACTTCCAAAATGCATTTGCACAACGTGGTTACTTTTATGCAAAAGACTTCCGTCCTGGCAAACCACCATTAACTGAAGATAGAGATAGTGAAGCGTTTGATTATTTCCGTTTAACCAGTGCAGATGAGCAGTTCTCGGTTGAAATTGAAGTATGGGAAGATGGCGATACCGACGTACTATTAACCATTCATAGGCCGTTAACTGATATAGCTGACATGTATCCTGGAACGATAGATGACTGATAGTAAAAGAGTAAATAAAGAAAAATGGGCAAGTAACACTAAGGCGATTAAAGCCGTCCAAGTCGCCTTCGATATGGATGAAAAGCTACAATACGTTATCCGTAAAGAAGCTTTAGATGCGGGTTTAGGTCCGTCTGACCAAATTCGTAAGATTCTTGATTTACCTGTGACTAAAAGACCCAAACGCCCGAGATTAACCGTATCTTTATCGGTAGATGATTATCAAATTCTCGGTGAAAAATATGGCATTCCAGCCGATCAACAACTCGAAATTAAAAAACGAGTGATGGATGAACTAGTCGATCACGCAAGTAAGTAGAAATGTAAACGCCTAATCCACTGATCTATTAAGCTATCGTGTTCGTAAATTGAGCATTATTGTTTAGTTGTGAATTATGATATGCGATTAGGTGTTTTCCCCCTTCCTCTTATACTATTACCCGGCGGTAAAACGCGTTTACGAATTTTCGAACCTAGATACATTCGCTTGGTTAAACAGGCTGTAACAGGTGAAGGGTTCGCGTTATCTAGTTACTTACCTGAAGCTGAAAATAACAGTTCAGAACTTGCCGCTTGGGTTGAAATCGTCGACTTCTCTATTTTAGAAGATGGTTTGTTATCTATTGATGTCCAAGCTCAATCTATGGTTAAGCTTACTCAGTTTGAGCTTGAAAATGATGGTTTAAGGTTTGCTTCTGCAAAGCAAGTGAAGCATTGGGCAAGCCAAACATCTTCAGACAAAACTAAATTGCTCGCGCAAAGTTTGTCGCGTTTTTTTAGCAAAATTCCAGAATACGAAAGCCTATATCCTTCGCCTAAATATGATGAACCTGCTTGGGTATGCGCTAGATTGGTTGAGCTACTACCTCTATCAATAGAAAGGAAGCTTCAATTTGCACAGCCAGAAAGTTTTGAGAGATGCGTTAATTTTTTGCATACTGTGATTAATGGCGAAAAAAATAGTGATCTTTTTCAGTTCCAGACTCGTAACTACAACTAAATAAAACATAAAGGTTTAGATTGGCGTTATGCAGCAGATAAATCATACTCTTTCAATCAACTCTGAAAGACAGAACAAGCAGCCTAGGATGACACCAGAACAATCTCAACAACTTAAACAGTGGTTGTCAGATATTGCGTTAAAAAGAGACAAAAAAGCTTTTGCCAATATCTTCAAAAGTTTCGCCCCAAAAATTAAAGGCTTTGGCATGAAGCAGCTTAAATCTGAAAGCGCCGCCAATGATTTGCTACAAGATACCATGAGTATTGTTTGGCGAAAGTCGCATCTATACGATGCTGACAAAGGGGCTGCAACCACTTGGATTTATACCATAATGCGTAACTTGTCTTTTGACATGCTGCGCAAAGCTCAGACGCAAAAAGAAGATTCGTTAAGTGATGATATTTGGCCGATTGCTGAAGTTGTCGATGACAGTGGAGAGGTGTTCTCCGATCACTTAATGTCACAGCAAATTGCTCAATATTTGGATTCGTTACCAGAAGCACAAAAGCAAGTGGTTCAGGGCGTTTACTTTCAAGAAATGACACAAGAACAACTGGCTACACAGCTGGAAATTCCACTCGGAACGGTTAAATCACGTTTACGTTTAGCATTAAATAAATTAAAGCAGCAAATAGAGGAAAACTCATGAGTATTAAATATCATCCCAAGCATGAGTTGCTATCTGCCTTTGTTGCAGGTGAATTACCAGCATCTTTAAGTATTGCTGTATCTGCACATAATGAGTTATGCGACGAATGTCGAAAAAAATGTGAAGCATTAGCCGAATCGCAAGCAATTGAATTTATGAAAGAAGATAGTTTTAATGAATTCGAACTAGATGATTTTGAGTCAATCAATGACGAATTTGATGAAATGTTTGCTGCTATTACAACCGAACCTAGTCGACCAGAACCGCTTGCTAAGCCTTGCGTCAATATTGATTATAAGGGGCAATCGTTAAAGTTACCTAGAGCATTAACTTCTGTCACTATGTCCAATTGGCAAAAGTTGGGCAAATTGCGTCGAGCAAAACTTGAATTAGCTGAAGGCAAGGTACATTCAAACTTACTTGAAATAGAAGCAGGCGGTACAGTGCCAACTCACACCCATAAAGGCTACGAGCTTACTTTATTGCTGGCTGGGTCTTTCTCCGATGAGCACGACACTTATCATGCGGGCGATTTTATTTGGTTAAATCAGCACAACACACATACACCAGTTACCGCTGAAGGTTGCTTATGCTTTACGGTTGCAGACGATGCGCAAACATTTACACAAGGTATAAGCAAACTACTTAATCCAATCGGCAGGTTTATTTACTAAAGCTCGGGTTCATTTTTTAGGGAGTGGTGTCACTATGAATCAAAGCGATATTAATCAGTTTATTCAAACTTATCAGAGTTTGAATAAAGATAATTTAGCTCAGCTTGCAGACATATATCACCCAGATATAAACTTTATTGACCCTCTCCACCAGGTAGAGGGCTTGGCGGAATTAACTGGATATTTTGCAAGCTTATATCAAAATTTAGTGTCCTGTGAATTTGAAATCCAAGCGCAGCTTTGGCAAGCAAATCAGGCTGCTTTATATTGGCAAATGCAGTATCAGCATGCCTCTTTAAATGGCGGGAAATCAGTTAGAGTTGATGGTTGCTCTCATTTAAAATTTACCGACGGCCTAGTTATTTACCACAGAGATTATTTGGATGCTGGCGCTATGTTATATGAACATATTCCGTTATTAGGCAGTGCCATTCGCTTTGTTAAAAAGCGAGCAAGTCAATGAATTCTAAAACCGTACTTATTACAGGTGCTTCATCTGGGATTGGTAAAGCCTTAGCCTTAGCCTATGCAGAAATGGGCTATCTAGTTTATGCGGGTGGACGAAATCAACAAAGGCTAGATGAATTAGTATTAGAAAATGCCAATATAAAACCTCTGGTATGTGAACTAACTAATAAGAAAGCGCTAATAGCAGCGTCAGGCGATTTACCTCAGTTGGATATTTTGATCCTAAATGCGGGTAATTGTGAGTATATAAATGATGCAGTGAATTTTGATAGCGATTTATTTGCCCGGGTCATTACAACCAATTTAATCTCAGTTGGGTACTGTTTAGAAGCCTGGTTGAAATTAGTCAAACCTGGTGGACAGCTTGTTTTGACTAGTTCTAGTGCTCAGTTTCTACCTCTGCCAAGAGCAGAAGCATATGGTGCCTCTAAAGCTGGTTTATCTTATTTAGCCAAAACGTTGAGTATCGATCTACAAAATAGCCATATTGATGTCAGCCTAATACACCCAGGTTTTGTATCAACCCCTTTAACCGATAAAAATGATTTTCCTATGCCCTCAATTATTTCCACAGCCCAAGCGGCTGACTACATTGTTGAAGGTATAAATAAACGCAAAGCCGAAATCAATTTCCCAAAACACTTTACTTATCTGATGAAGCTTATATCGCTTCTTCCTTTTTCAATTTGGAAAAAACTAGCGACTAGGATGAATAAATAATGAAAAACATCGCGATTATTGGTTCAGGCATTTCAGGTTTAACTGCAGCATATTTACTCAGTCAAAAACATAAGGTCACTGTATTTGAAAAAAATGATTACATAGGCGGTCATACAGCGACTAAAGATATATCTCTAGATGGCAAAAACTATGCAATAGATACTGGTTTTATTGTTTATAACGATAAAACTTATCCGAATTTCATCAAATTACTTAGGCAACTTGGCATTCCACCTCAGCCTACAGAAATGAGTTTTAGCGTGATGAATAAGCGTAATGGCTTGGAATACAATGGCAATAACCTAAATAGTCTATTTGCGCAGAGAACTAATTTGTTGAATCCTAAGTTTTGGTGTTTGATTCAACAAATACTTAACTTCAACAAAAAATGCAAAGCGCTATATGCCAGTGATGATATTCCAGCGGACAAAACCCTAGGTGATTTTTTAGCTGAAAATAATTTCTCAGAATACTTTAATCAAAACTATATTCTACCTATGGGGGCTGCTATTTGGTCAACTAGCTTGGTTGAAATGAAAGCATTTCAACTCAGGTTCTTTGTCCAATTTTTTTATAATCATGGCTTATTGAATGTGAATGACAGACCCCAATGGCATGTTATTCCGGGGGGCTCTAAGCAGTATATTGAACCTTTGACTCGTAATTTTTATCAGCAAATAAAATTAAATGCCAAAATCACTAAAATAAGTCGAGAAACGCTCAGCACTGATACTTCCAATCAGAACGTGAGCTCTCTCGGGGCTGTGAACATACATTTCGAGAATGGAGTTGTTGAAGGGTTTGATGAAGTTATTTTGGCATGTCATTCAGATGAGGCTTTGGCATTACTAGATCAGCCAACCGAAGCGGAAAAGTCTGTACTAGGGGGTATTCATTACAGCCCAAATGAAGTCGTGCTGCACACAGACATCAATTTACTACCTAAACGAAAATTGGCTTGGGCGAGTTGGAATTATCAATTAGGGCTTAGTAACCCTGAATCTGAATTAACTAGACCAGCATGTGTTACCTACAATATGAATATTTTGCAAGGGATTAAAGCGCCGCACACTTTTTGCGTTACGTTAAATCAAACAGAGCAAATTGATCCTGCCAAAATACTCAGAAAATTTACCTATCACCATCCGGTATTTAATCAGGTCAGTATGGCAGCACAACAAAGGCGGCTTGAAATTTGCGGTCAAAACAATACCCACTTCGCTGGTGCTTATTGGCACAACGGATTCCATGAAGATGGGGTAAAAAGCGCTATACTGGTAGCTAAACGCTTTGGTGTCGAGCTATGACATTAGCCAGTGGCATATACTCTGGAAAGGTGCGGCATAGACGCTTCTCGCCTAAAAATCATGAGTTTAGTTATCAGTTTGCTATGCTGGGGTTAGACCTAGATGAACTCAAGCAGGTCACCAAGCAACATTGGTTATTTGGCGAAAAATGGTACAACCCGATTCGTTTTAAGCAAAAAGATTACATAACGGGTGAACCAGAAGAATTAAAACAGCGTATTAGAAATAAGTTAGTTAGCTTAGGTGCAGATTGGTGCGGCAATAAAATTTTTATGTTAGCTCAGTGTCGAAGTTTTGGCTTGTATTTCAGTCCAGTTAACTTCTATTTTTGTTATTCAGATAAAGGTGATTGCCAGTATATGTTGGCGGAAGTTAGTAATACACCTTGGAATGAAACGCACTACTATTTAGTTGACACTGAATCACCTGAAATGACAAAAAAACAGTTTCATGTTTCACCTTTTATGCAAATGGCAATGCAGTACAAATGGCAAGTTAAGCCACCCCAAGCTAAGACTTTAGTGCATATAGAAAACCATAGTGAAGGCGAAGCTGAAAGTGAAGACGACTCTGAAGCTCGTAAAGTGTTTGATGCCACTATGGCGTTAACTAAGCAGCCACTAACGAATTTTTCACTTGTCAAAACTTGGTTTAATTTGCCTTTTATGACGCTAAAAATACTATTAACTATATATTGGCAAGCACTCAAGCTGTTTATCAAAAAGGTGCCTTTTGTGCCTTATCAGAAAGAGAGAGGTTAGTGATGGAACAAACTCAAAATTTAAATATTGATGCCAGCCTATCTTGGTTTAACCAAAGGTGTAGAAAAATAGTATTTACAATTTTAGATAAAATGCCATCCGCTTGTTTAGAGATAAATGAAGGCAGCCAAATTACACGCTTAGGCAACAAACAAGCTGAGTTAGTTGGGCAAATGCATGTATATGATGTCAGCTGTTATATTGATTTTATTAAGGGGGGCAGTATAGGTGCTGCAGAAGCTTTTTTAGATAAGAAGTGGTCTTCTCCAGATCTGACTAAACTAATTCAAGTATTTGCCCGAAGCCAGCAAATTTTGGATGCAGTTGAATCAAAAAGTGCTTGGCTAACCCGTTTTGCTAATAAGCTTATATCATTAAGAAATGCTAATACAACAGCAGGCTCTAAGCGAAATATACTCGCGCATTATGATCTCGGTAATGACTTGTACACCCGTTTTCTTGATAGAGAAATGATGTACTCTGCCGCCATTTACGATGAGGCAGCGACAAAGCTAGGCCAAGCTCAAATTAATAAGCTAACTCAAATATGCGAAAAATTAGATCTTAACCAAAACGATCACTTAATAGAGATTGGCACTGGGTGGGGTGGTTTAGCTATATTTGCCGCTTCAAACTATGGTTGTAAAGTAACGACAACAACTATATCTGATGCTCAATTTGAATATGCCCAAGCGAGAGTTAGCCAGCTTGGTTTATCAGATAAAATTACTCTGCTGAAAAAAGATTACCGTGAACTAACCGGTCAGTACGATAAATTGGTATCGGTCGAAATGATAGAAGCAGTAGGGCATGAGTTTTTACCAAGCTTTTTTAAGCAATGTAATCAACTTTTGAAGCCGACTGGAAAAATGTTGATTCAAGCAATCACGATTGCGGATCAACGTTATGACCATTACCGTAATAATTTAGACTTTATTCAAAAATATATTTTCCCTGGAGGCTGCCTGCCTTCGATTGCTGTTATGAGTGAACATATTGCTCAATCGACCGATATGATGATAGATAAAATTGATGACATAGGTTTGCATTACGCTAGAACATTAAAAGACTGGCGAGTCAGATTTGAGCAAAATTGGCACGAAATCAGTACCTTTGGTTATGATGAGCACTTTAAACGACTTTGGTTGTATTACTTAAGTTATTGCGAAGGCGCTTTCATCGAACGTGTTATCAGCACACATCATATTGTTGCCCGCAAACCTAGATATTTGAGTAAAGCAGACAAAGCAGTCATAGATTATTAATGCTAAGCGCAGCGAGTAGACTCTATGATTGCAAACTTAACAGAGCAGCTTAGACAAAGGCCTTGGGTTATAACTGCTTATAACCTAATTTGCTTCCAAGCTTGCTGGTTTCTTGCTGCAATTTACCAGCACAATGCTGTTATCTGGATGTTTGGATTACTCCTAATTCATTTTCTGCTTAGTCATTCAAAGCGCTCCGACTTCCGGCTCTTGCCTATTGCAGTACTAGGGCTATTCGTTGATCAAATACTTAGTATTTTTCAAATCGTTCAATTTAAAACCAGTCAGTTAGATTTCAGCGTAATTAATAATTTAGTGCCAATTTGGTTGGCCTTGTTGTGGATTGCATTGGCAATTTCTTTCAATCATAGCCTAGCTTGGTTAAACCGAATCAAGCTTAGATACGTATCATTACTAGGCTTGGTATTTGGACCTGCTAGTTATTATGCTGGTGCACAATTTAATGCGTTAACGCTTTCTGTATCCGAACTAAATTTTCTAATTACTTATGCCTGTATATGGAGCGTTTTATTACCTCTATGTACATTGTTAGCGAGCCGTTTAAACAAATAAAGCTCGCTTATTTACAGGCAAAAAGGTAATTGAAATGTTTTTAAATCAGCTTCGTTCTATACAAAAATCTTTGCTGTTTTGCGGGTTTTTCACATTTAGCTGTATAGCCCAGCCCAGTATACAACCGCTTGAATCACTCAAAAAACTAGGCGAAGGGCAAATGGACTTTTTATTCTGGTCTGTATATAAAGCTGAGTTTTTTATTCCTAGTGAACTAGATATCAGTACACAAAAGCCTTCGGAGATTATCACTAGCTACCCTCAGGCGCTTAAAATCACTTACCTTAGAGATATTTCTAAACAAGATTTAATACAAGCGACACTAGACCAGTGGCAGCAGATTGGCGTAACGCCTAAAAATCTTGATGCTTGGCTCATCCAGCTCAATGTAATTTGGCCAGATATTAAAAAAGGCGATCAGCTTGTGCTTAAAGTGAATCGCAGCCAACAAAGCCAGTTTTACTTCAAAGCGAAATCAGCAAACCGACTTGAGCTTATTGGGACGATAGATGATGTCAGCTTTGGTCCGACATTCAGTGCTATTTGGTTGTCAGAAAAAACGACACGACCAGAACTAAGAAAGCAATTACTGAAAATTAAGTAATTTGTTCAGAACAATTAAATTCATTTTCCTATCCAATACTCGAAAGGAGTGATCCAAATGAGGCTGTTAAAGCTAAAAATTTATCCAGTTATTGCCGCTGTTTTATTACTGAACTTAGTAGCGGCTTGTTCAAATCAATCTCTGCAAGATTACGCAAAGACCACGCCTAACTTAAAGCTTGAAACATTTTTTAATGGCGAATTAATTGCTTACGGTATGGTATTTGATCGCTCGGGGAAGATGACTCGGCGTTTTGAAGTCGAGCTTCTTGCTAAGTGGCAGGGTAATCAAGGTGAGATTAAGGAGTGGTTTGAATTTGATGATGGCGAAAAATCAACAAGAATTTGGCAGCTAGAGAAGCTATCAGAGAATAAATATAAAGGCACAGCAAACGATGTTGTTGGTGTTGCGTATGGAGAAACCAAAGGTTCAGCGCTTTATTGGTCTTATGATCTATTGATTAACTATGACGGCAGTGAATATCAAGTTAGGCTAGACGATTGGATGTATTTAATGGATGAAAAACGTTTACTTAATCGAACCGAAATCGTTAAATTTGGCATCAAACTCGGTGAAGTTATTTTGTATATAGAGCAAAAGTAAAGTATCAATTAGGGGACTAGTTTACTACGGTGTGTGGACGTTTTCTGTACATATTTTGTACCCAAAAGCTCAACACACCCTAGGCAAATAAAGCGAAAATATATTTTTATAATGCTATTGATTTTGTTTGAATTAGACATATTATGTCTTTGTTGTCTCAATTCTAAGCGGAGTTAAAAATGCAACGTATCGTATTATTCTTATTAACAAACCTAGCAATCATGCTGGTTTTAAGTGTTACCTTAAGTATTTTAATGTCTGTCTTTGGTATAGATCGCCAAGGGCTTGGTGGACTTTTAATGCTTGCCTGTGTATTTGGTTTTGGTGGCGCGTTTATTTCGTTGCTAATGTCCAAATGGATGGCAAAACGATCTGTGGGTGCTTATGTTATAGAGCAACCAAAAAACTCAACTGAGCAATGGTTAATTAGTACAGTTAAACGTCACGCTCAACAGGCGGGAATCGGTATGCCTGAAGTGGCACTTTACCAGTCGCCAGATATGAATGCATTTGCAACTGGTGCAAACAAAAACAATGCATTAGTCGCGATTAGTACAGGCTTATTGGAAAATATGTCGCAACAAGAAGCTGAAGCCGTTATTGGGCATGAGATTAGCCATATAGCAAATGGCGATATGGTGACTTTAACTTTGGTCCAAGGTGTTGTGAATACCTTTGTTATTTTCTTAGCTCGAGTCATTGCTGGCATTATCGATAATGCAACTCGAAATAATAATAACGAAGGTGGTTTAGGCGGAATTGCCTATTTTGCAGTGGTGTTTGTACTAGAAATGATTCTTGGTGTGTTAGCGAGTATCGTTGTTGCTTGGTTTTCAAGAAAACGCGAATTCAGAGCTGATGCAGGCGGCGCTCATTTAGCGGGTAAATCCGCTATGATAGGCGCACTTGAAAAGCTAAAACGCAGTCAAGAAAGCCAATTAGAAGGCTCTATGATGGCATTTGGTATTAATAATAAACCTAAGTTAATGAGTTTATTTGCTAGTCATCCACCATTAGACGATAGGATTAAAGCGTTAAGAGAGTCAAGATAATCGCTTTCTAATTCTGAAATTTAAAAAGCGCCAGCTAGCTTAGCTAGATGGCGCTTTTATACCAGTTCACTCTATACTTTACGTAGAACAAACATGCGCTAACAGGCATGAATTGCCGCTACTAGTAAACTAATAGCAAAATTCATAACTTAAGGCTGCTTGTGTAAACTCAATTGGCTAATATGCGTACCAAGCAAAGAAAGTAAACAATAGCCTGTGAAGTAGTAAAAGCCTACCCCAGCCGCGGATAGCGTTTCGCTGCTAATTAGAATATCCAGTTTAAAACCAAACATAGAAATGGCTTGATTGTCCGCAGTGTCTGCATGATTAGTCGATAAAATGGCAAGGAAGATAGCGACAATAAAGACATCCGCCATAGACCACTTACCGATAGAGGCGACAAAATTCATTATTTTTTCTTCAAGTAAAGTATGACGCTTAAAATAAGCAAAGCTGACTAAACTTGTTTTAATCAGTGGAATACAAACAGAGAAAATAAAGATTAGAGCCCCAACAATGAAGCGCTGATCCTGCCAGAGCTCTTCAACTGTCGCTAGAATCGATAGCTCTTTATCGACAATCGACGAAGTTAAAACAGAGGAGCTAACCTGTGCACTCATCTCCATATTTAACGAAAACATAGGTAATAAAATGCCTGGGATAAAGAGTCCAAGCGCAATCAAATTTAAACCAAATCCAATATGTTTATGCATAAAATTATTATTCTGAGTTGTTTGTGGTTGAATGATAAACCTGAATGAAGCGTAAATGAAAGTGTAATTTCAAACAGTTAGGCTTAAATTTTAGTTAAAAAAAACGCCAACACTAAGGTTGGCGTTAAAGACACAAGGATTCTTACGGGAGTAACAAATTTAACTAACAGCTTAATAGACGCTTAAATTTTGACTTAGTTCAATTAAAAATAAAAAAGATAAATTTTTTATTTTTAACAGGGTTTAGCTCGACTAGGTGGGGGTTTTGCTAGCTCCAAAATCAAATTACAAATGAGAAGTTTTTAAAACGGACTATTTTTATAAAATAGCAAAAAGGTGATTTGAATCATATGGCTAAGGGATTAATGCTGACTATACTGCAGGTATTGATAATTCGCTTAATGAGGCAAGCTTGATTAATCCTTTAAGCATAAGTGCAATAATTTTAGCCGCGACCTTTATTGGTATTTTTACTGAGCAGTTTCATGGTATTGAAAGGGCCAAGTTTGCGATGGCAGGCGCAGGCGCTATTATCATTGCCGGTCAAGTATTTGGGTTTTATAGTCCAGAGCTCGCATTAGCTGCGATTGATTGGAATGTCGTTTTTTTACTGGCGATTATGATGATTATGGTTTCAATTATGGCCAGTACAGGTGGTTTTGAGCATATAGCGCAACGAATAGGCAAGGTCAGTAATGGTAATCAATTTAAGTTAATCATCTTGCTCGGTAGTGTCATAAGCTTAATTTCATTGGTGTTAGACAATGTCACAACCGTTATTATTTTTGGCCCGTTAATTGTCATTATTTGCCAAAGAATGGCTATTTCTCCTGTCCCTTATTTATTCACAGCGGCACTGTTATCTAATGCGGGGGGTGTAGCAACTCTGGTAGGTGACCCGCCTAATTTGATGATAGGCTCAGCAGCTAAAATTGATTTTAGTACCTTTTTTATTCATATGGCGCCACCCGTTTTATTCGCTTGGCTTGCCATTCTATTATGCCTAAAACGGTTATTCTCTGAAGACTTAAGCCAAACGAGTTTACATCAATTTTCTGGTCGAACGCATTACACTAATCGTCGCTTATGGCGTCAATCTCTTCGAGTCATGCTATTAATGGTGGTACTTTTTGTTATTCATCATCATATAGGTTGGCAGCCTTGGCTAGTGGCTGCAGCATGTTTGACCTTGCTTATTTTTATTGCGAAAAAAGTAGATTTAGAAGAGGTAAGTCATCATATTGAAACCCCGATGCTAATATTTTTTATCTCGTTGTTTATTTTGATTGGTGGAGTTGAGCACAGTGGCTTGTTGCATCTGTTAGGCGAGAAATTTAAGCCCATCATAATTAATTACCCTATTATCGCAGCCTTATTATTACTTTGGATTGCAGCTATCTTATCCGCTTTGATAGATAATATTCCTTTTACTGCGGCTATGATCCCAGTCTTACTGAGTTTAGATAAGCAAGGTATCAACGTAAGCGTTATGTGGTGGGCGCTTGCTTTAGGTGTGGGCATGGGAGGCAATGGTTCGCATATAGGCTCAACTGCCAATGTATATATAGTGACTTTATCTGAGCGAATATCTAAGCAATATAATAAACCAGAGTGGGCAATTAGCCCTAGTTTATGGTTTAAAAAAGGACTCCCAGTTATGTTTGTCAGCTTGGTTGTGTGTAGTTTGTTTATCTATTTTGGTTATGATTTTCTTTATGTTGAAAATTTTTAGGACTTAGGCTGAAACCAAATGATACAATCTTTCATATAAACCAAGTGGTATTCAAGATCAGATTTAAATTAGGTTTGAAATTATGATTAATGCGAAAAAATTAGAAGAAATTGCAAAACAGGTTAGTGAATCTTTACCGCCAAGCGTGAAGCAGTTTGCTGAAGATATGGAAGGTAAAACTAAGCAAATTTTGCAAAGTAAATTATCTCAACTTGATATGGTTTCTAGAGAAGAATTCGATGTTCAAACAAGAGTTTTGATGAGAACAAGAGAAAAGCTTGTCGATCTAGAACAAAAAGTTGCAGCTTTAGAAGCATCTATAAATCAACAACAACCTGAGAGTAACGAGTAAAACCAACCGCTTTTAGAAAAAGTAAAAAGCTAATCTAGCTTTTTACTTTAACTTGGTTATTGGTATCTCGACTCGCTCTAATTAACTCATCACCAGCTATAGCTAAATCTGTCTTAGAAAGCCTGTCATATAAAACAACATTGACTGTTGCGGCTAAATTTAAGCAACCTATTGTTGGGATGTAGACAACTTCATCTGCCTGATCAACTATTTCTTGGCTAATACTGCCGTCTTCCGAGCCAAAAATATAAAATGCACTTTCAGGGTGTTGAAAATCGGGTAAAGGGGTCGCACCTTCAACTAGCTCCACACAAATAATCTTACTTGCCTTTGGGGCGGATGCTAATAAGTCGTCTGTTGCTGTCAGAGGTATGTGTTGCGTCGCATTTTTAGTATCTGTATGAAATCTTGCTGCACGCTTATATCTTTCGCCAGTATAAAAAACCGCATTAGCTTGAAAGCAGCCAGCTGCGCGCATAACAGCGCCAACATTACTGGGACTTTTAGGATTGATTAACCCGATTGAGATTTGCTTGTTTGACATAATTTAGTGGTATAAAAAAGGATAAAAAATTTTACCATTTATTTGCTGTCAGTGTGCAACAGTGTCGCCACTTTTATTTTTGAGGCTATTTAACCTGAACCATATGTTTGGGTTCAGGTTATTTACTATTTACTATGGCTAGTAATTCGTAAATATCGATTGATTTAAAATCGATCGATTGCAAATACTGTAAACTAGAGTTATCCATTCCATAGTGTTTAAGTAGCTGAATAATTTCCTCTTTTTTATCCATTTGAGCGGCCATTAACAACCTAAAAATAGTAAATCCTTTCGCTTTTTGGATAATTGAAAATTCATCAAAATGCTCTTCTTCGCCTTCTAACACTGGCATCATAGGAATGTTATTAAAATTAAACGCATCGACTACGAGTGGTTTAATTATTTCTGAAAGTGTCATTAAATTCGCGACTATGTTCGCAGACGGTTCGTATGAATCTATGCTTTGCATTCTAAAGTCATCTTGGTGATGAGTAGCGGTTTGCCTTGCATAGTTTTGTCCCTCCTTACTCAAAATCGCTAACATGTTGAGTAAAAGGAATTCTGGAAACATATTTATTGCGCTAATTAAGTAGGTTTTGTAGGCATTGTTCCTGTTCTGATACCGAGCTAGTAAAAAAGCACACATGGAGGTTATTTGTTGGTATTGTAATAACCTTTGCCAAGGCTTTTTCATATAACCCGAATATGAACGTATGTTTTTTTCAATCACAAGTTTCGGGATTAATATAGTGACCCCTCGTACATTGAGTAGGTTTATCGCTTGTTGCAGGTCCTTGGCTTCTTTGGTTTTAAATTTGTTCTTATAGCCAGTGCTGTTGACGAAATTAATTATCTCTTTGCTGAGCCAATCACACGAACCAATTAAGCTGGTGAGCCTTGAAATAGAAAGTCTGTCATCGCCTAGCTCAGAAAATATTCGTTTGTAGTGACTCATATCTCGGTAATTTGTGAGGTATTTAAGAGGCACTTTTATGGCTTTTTCTAGATGTTTTTCAATGTATAAATCTATGCTATGAAAGACAGCTTGCTGTTTATCCTTTATATCTTGCTTTTGCTGCATTCTGCGGCGAATCGCATTAATTTCGACTTCTAACCTAACCCTATTTAGCTCAGCTTCTAGCTCGGCTTCTTCTGCCGATTTTTGAGCGCTTGTATTGCCCTCTGCGATAAATTCATAAAATCTTAAGTCAGCAGGTGTAAGGTCTATGTCAAATGAACTGCGGTTTTTATAACTTAACTCTGCCGCTGTTATTCTTTTTTTTAGCGACTCAGTCAGGGGAGTTGAGTTATCTCCATCAAATGGAATATCATCGATAAAAGACATTGGCCCCCCTTATAATTTGGCGTTATACGACTACTGTACTTTTTAAATTACTTACGTTCAATTAATGATTTTAGTTCAAGCGCTTTTTTGCATGCAAGCTTTAAATTTTGTTTTGATAAAACAGGGTGATAATCTGTTTTTGACTGACAGTAATTTGAAATGAAACTATGAAAATTAGCAGGTTTTTGACTCAATTCAGAAATTAAATCTTTTTCCGCTGTTGTGAAATTTTCCATCCAAAATTGCATCTTCTCAAAATACATAGAGGTTTTCGCATTTATTTTGGTATTGGTACTTTCGGCAGCTAAAAACCAAATTTTATCTGTCATATATTCTTTGTATTGCTGAAACTCAGGATGCTTCCATAGGTGCACAGATACCGCAAACACTATGGTCCAAATGAGTAATTTTTTTAACATGGCTGTACAACTCCAAACCAGCTTTTGATCTAAAGCATATAATCTTATTGTAAAAACATAAAGTTTCACCATAAAGCTTAGCTTCAGGCTATAATGGCGACTATACACAATTATTGACAGTTTAGGTTAACATATTCATATGAATGATAAAATTGACATAAAAGTAGACACCTCCCCGGTGAAAATTCAGCCAGCAAAAAACAGTCATTCAAAAGTTGAAAGTTCTCGAAGCAGAATTTATGTCCGAGCAGTTAAAGGTTTATATCAAACGGTTCGCCGTCGAATGGGTATGGTTTTTTTATCCGCTTTTATGTTATTGCCTTGGATAAACTTTAATGGTCAGCAAGCTATATTACTCGATGTCGAGCAGCAGCAGTTTCGCTTCTTTGCCACAACTTTGTGGCCCCAAGACTTATTGTTACTAACTTGGATATTTATCATAGCGGCATTCGCTTTGTTTTTTGTCACTACCTTTTTAGGTCGAGTTTGGTGTGGATATATGTGCCCGCAAACGGTTTGGACTTTTATTTTTATCTGGTTTGAAGAAAAAATAGAAGGCAGTCGACATCAGAGAATGAAGCTAGATGATCAGCAAATGAGTGGTAAGAAACTATATAAAAAGGTTCTAAAGCATACTTGCTGGATACTCTTTAGCTTATACACAAGTTTGACTTTTATTGGCTACTTTGTCGATATAGGTCAACTCTTTATCGACTTTTTTACATTCTCCACCAGCATGCTGATTACGGCTTGGGTATTATTTTTTACTTTTTGTACCTATGGAAACGCAGGCTGGATGCGAGAAATTATGTGTACCCATATTTGCCCTTATGCTCGTTTCCAATCCGCTATGTTTGATAAAGATACTTTTACTGTATCTTATGATGCAAATCGGGGGGAATCTAGAGGCCCTAGATCTCGAAAAACTGATCATAAAGCGAAAGGGTTAGGTGACTGTATTGACTGCAACCTTTGCGTACAAGTTTGCCCAACTGGGATAGATATTCGTAACGGCTTACAATATGAGTGCATTAACTGCGGAGCTTGCATTGATGCTTGTGATGGTGTGATGGACAAAATGGGCTATGAAAAAGGCCTAATTAGTTATACTACTGAGCGAAAACTTGAGGGCGGCGTAACCCATATTTTACGCTCTAAGTTAGTTGGGTATGGTGCTGTTTTAGTTGTTATGATGGGGCTTTTTGTGCACGAGCTTTATAGTCGCTCGGCATTCGATCTTGACATTATCCGCGATAGAAATCAGTTGTATCGTGAAAACTTTAATGGCCACATCGAAAATACTTACACGCTCAAAATCTTAAATAAATCTCAGCATAATAGTGTTTATACCTTGTCTGTAGATGATTTACCTAGCGAAGTTAAATGGTTAGGCGATAAGCAAATTGAGGTTGTTTCAGGTGGAGTTGCGAATTTACCTGTCAGTTTAGAGTTAGATCCATACTTACTTGATGAAGCTATTACAGAGTTTTATTTTGTTATCACAGTTAAAAATTCGGCAGGGGAACCTGAAACTCAATACCACGAAAGCCGCTTCTTTAAACGTCGATAATATAGCGCTAGTTTAGTAGCAAGTACCTTTGCTACTAAACTTAATTATACATATCTTTACACCTCTATTCTTGTACCCATACATGATTGTCTTTAGATTTAATCTTCCTGATTTTGTCTAGAGACAAGTTAAATATGCTGAATAAAATTATAATCCTTGGCACCTTGTTGCTTTCAAGTTTTAACTTACTGGCAGTGGAAAAACCTAATTTATGGATTTATAGCGACTTATCCGATCCTAGAGATTTAAGAGAGCATGGTCACCCTCAAAATGATCCGGATGATATTTCTGCTTTAGGCGCGCTATTACTGACAGCTGACAGGTTTAATATTCAGGGTTTTGTGTACTCTTCGACCAATCGGAAAAACTTAACTGATGCGACACCCTTTATAGCTGAGAGTTTTATTCAAGCTTATAAATTAAGTGTACCTGTTTGGCGAAGTAAGGGTTTAGATTATCAAATAGAAATCCCTTTTATCCGCTCAGACATAACCAAAACAGTTGAACCAAGCAAATACCAGCCTAGCCGTAATTATGCTGATATTTCTCAGTTCAATAGCATTATCCAGCTAGTTGAACTATTGAATAAAAAACCAATTTACGTACTTAACTGGGGACCTCTTTCCGAAAGCGCAATTTTATTAAAGCACTTATTAGATACAAACAACCAAGTGGCTCTAAACAACTTAACCATCATTTCTCACTGGACTAAATCTGCGACAGCGCAAGGCACGATAGAAAAGCCGTTCCATGTAGCGAATTGCCGTGATGATTTTAAAGCTTGTATGTTTTTACATGAGGAAGCTTTAGCTAACCCTATAGTTAAATTTATTGAAATAGGCCCTGCAGGGCAAAGTGGCATAGTCAATGGCTCTGTTAAATTTAACAATTATCCCATTTTTGAAAACTCTCCTTTAGGGCAAATTTTTTACCATGCTAAATTTTTTCATCGAAAGCCAGACCAATCAGATGCTGCGACTTTTTGGCTATTGACTGAATTAGGCGCTAATTTAGATGATTATCAAGATGATGGCAGTTTAACGTTCGAAAATGAAAAGACTGTTGTAAAAAAATTCTATCAAGATGGTAAAGCGATTATTGAGGAATTAGCAGTCAAATCTGAAGCAGCAAAGCAAGCTAAGTCTTTCTCGAAACGGCAGATATCAGATTGGTTTAGCTACTTATATATTAAAAAAGATAAAATAGAGCTTCATTTGCCTTATGACGGTCAATTTAAATTAATGACACAGCAGGGCAGACCGTTAATAGCTGCAGATTTAAATTATGGCGATCATTACTTTGAATTTAAGCACTACCCATATTCGGATTTTATTGCTGAATTAAAAGTAGAGGGTATCACTAAGCGTTTAAGTATAGGGCCTGTTGATATAA
>NZ_KQ130506.1 GCF_001050375.1 Catenovulum maritimum
CAGATTAAAGACTTTAATTTAGGACTGCTTGGCAGCTAAGTTAAATCTACAGTTTATGCCTGGCGGCAATAGCATTAGGGTACCACCTGAATCCATTTCGAACTCAGAAGTGAAACCTAATAGCGGCGATGGTAGTGTGGGAGTTCCCATGTGAGAGTAGCACACTGCCAGGCTTTTCATTCCTTCTTCTGTTACAATCCCCTTCATTAAAACTTAATCTACACCATTTAATCAGCATGAATTCAACAGAAACTTGGTTCGTCTATATGATTCGATCGGATGATAATTCTTTGTATACGGGAATTTCGACTAATGTTATTCGGCGATTTAAGGAACACAAGTCTAAATCTAAATTGTCGGCTAAGTATTTAAGAGTAAGAAATGTGGTAAGTTTAGACTATATCGAAACTGCAGCGGATAGATCTGCAGCTTCGAAGAGAGAATGCCAAATTAAGAAAATGTCAAAATTACAAAAAGAAAGATTAATTACATCTTTCTATGACGGTAGCAATACCTTGGCCTAAGCCGATACACATAGTAGCTAAGCCAAACTCTTTATCTTGTTGCTCTAAAAGATTGACCAAACTAGTTGTAATTCTTGCCCCTGAACAGCCTAATGGGTGCCCCAGTGCAATAGCTCCTCCACTTAAGTTAACCTTATCCTGATAACTATCTAATAAATTTAACCCTTTTAATACTGATAACGCTTGGGCTGAAAATGCCTCATTTAATTCGATGATATCTATGTCGCATAAATCTAAGCCCGCTCTTTGTAAGGCTTTTATGCTTGCTGGGACTGGACCTATGCCCATAGTGGCAGGATCACAGCCAGAAACAGCCATAGAAAGAATTCTAGCTCTAATCTTGAGTCCAAGCTGTTTTGCTTTTTCTTCTGACATAATTAATAAGCCTGAAGCTCCGTCGGATAAAGCGGATGAACTACCAGCAGTGACAGTACCATTTTTAGGATCAAAGACGGTTGGTAACTTGGACAAGCTGTCAAGATTTGTATCTGGCCTAATCACTTCATCTGAACTAATTTTAGCTAAACCTCCATCTGAATCATGACCCATTACTGAAATCATTTGATTGTCGAATAGGCCGTTTGAAGCTGCAGAGTATGCATTTTGATGAGATCGCATGGCAAATTCATCCTGCATTTCTCGACTAATGCCATTTACTTTTGCGAGCAGCTCAGCTGTCAGCCCCATAGAACCAGAGCCCATGGCTGTGTTTAAGGCTAAACTAGGATGGAAGTCTACACCATGAGTCATAGGTATGTGTCCCATATGCTCAACTCCACCGGCAAGAAATACATCTCCATTATTTGTCATAATAGCTTTTGCTGCATCATGTATTGCTTGCATGGAAGAACCGCATAGTCTGTTTACTGTAACTGCGCCTATACTTTTGGGTAAATCAGCAAGTAATGCCGCATTTCTGGCAATATTGAACCCTTGCTCCTTTGTTTGCATAACACAGCCCCAGATAATGTCTTCAATAATGACTGGATCTATTTGGTTTCTATTAACTAGGTGTTGCATGACTTCTGAAGATAGATCTTCAGATCGTATATTTCGAAACACACCTTGTTTGGAGCGTCCCATTGGTGTTCTAACACAATCAACTATCACTGCATTTTTCATTATGGTATCTCGCTTAATTGGCTAGGTAGTACTTATTTGTTTCTGATTTTGAACGTAGATTCGGAGTTAATTGATAGCAGGGACCCAATTTTGAATAAGTGTCTGCTTGCTTAACCAATTCGGCTAACCCTAGGGTTTCAATGTAACGGAAAACACCCCCTCTAAAAGCAGGAAATCCTAAACCGTAAATCAGAGCCATATCAGCCTCTTCAGCTGAAGATATAATGTTTTCTTCAAGACAAAGTATCGTTTCGTTGATCATGGGTATCATTAAACGTTGAATGATTTCTTCTGAGCTGAAGTGTTTAGAGCCATGTTGTTCCAGTCTACTGATTAAATCCAAGTTAGGTGTTTTTTGGACTTTACCTTTTTTATCTTTGCTGTAGAGGTAAAAGCCTGAATTGGTTTTTTGGCCTAAGTTATTTTGCTCAAATAATTCATGAATAATATTTGTTTCAGCCAGTGGCATTCTGTGTGGGTAACCACTCGCCATTACTCTTTGTGCATGATATGCGGTATCTAATCCAACAACATCTAGTAAATAAGCTGGTCCCATAGGCCAACCAAACTCTTGCTCCATAACTTTATCAATTTGAATAAAGTCTGCTCCATCCACCAATAGTTGATTGAATGCGGCTAAGTAAGGAAACAAAACTCTATTAACGAAAAAGCCTGGACAATCATTGACAATTATCGGCGACTTACCCATAGCAAGGCTGTATTGAACGACTTTGTTGATCGTATCTTCTGAAGAGTATTTACTCCGGATTATTTCAACTAAGGGCATTCTATGTACTGGATTAAAAAAGTGCATACCGCAGAATTTATCTTTGCGATCGAGCGACTCCGCGAGTAAATCAATTGAAATGGTTGAAGTATTTGTGGTGATTACACAGTTGGAATTGACATGCTTTTCCACTTCTGCCAATACCTGTGATTTTACATTAGGGTTCTCAACCACAGCTTCAACAATAATATCTGCATTATTTAAGCTGGCGTAATCTAAACTTGGGTTTATCTTACAAATAATTTTTCCCATTTGTGCTGCGGTAATCTTGCCTCTAGCTACCTGTTTTTCTAGTAAATTACAGGCATGCGACATACCTAAATCTAATGCTTCTTGATTGATATCTTTTAAGGTAATCGCGATATTTTTGCATGCTGATTGATAGGCTATTCCGCCTCCCATAATACCCGCGCCCAATACAGCTGCATTGTTAATTTCCTGCGGTGTTACGACTAATTTCTTGACTTTAGATTTTATGCACTGATCTGCCAAAAACAGGCCGACCAATGCTTTTGCTTGTGATGTTTTGCTTAAATGAACAAAGTTTTTATTCTCAATTTCCATTGCTTGCGGCCGATTATGACGAGCGCCTTGTTCAATTGTACTAACGGCCATCATAGGGGCGGGGTAATGCTTGCCTGCAGTTTGAAATACCATAGCTTTTGCTAAGCTAAAGCACATTAAAGATTCATTTTGATTAAGCTTTAATGGTTTTAGTTTCTGGTTTCTTTTTTGCTGCCAATCAAACTCACCATCAGCAGCTTGGATTAATGTTTCTAAAGCTGATTGTTTTAATTTGTCTTTAGAGACAACCGCATCGACAATTCCTAATTTAAGACACTCTGCTGCTGTCGTATTTTTACCTGTGGTTATCAGCTTCATCGCATTATCTGCGCCGATTAACCTAGACATTCTGACTGTACCACCAAAACCAGGCATAATGCCTAGTTTCACTTCTGGTAAACCGATAACCGCTGTGTCATCGGAAATCCGATAATCAGTCGCTAGTATGGTTTCACAGCCGCCACCTAAAGCAAATCCTGTAATGACAGAAACGGTTGGGAATGGCAGGTCTTCCAATCTGTCGAAAATATCAGTTGCGTACTTTATCCAACTTGCCAGCTCGGCTTCAGGTAAGGCGAATTTTGCAATGAACTCCGTGATATCTGCACCGACTAAAAAAGCCGTTTTATTACTAGTCAGAAGAAGTCCGCGTAAACCCGAGGTTGATTGTGCTGTGATGATGGCTTGGTTAAATTCTTCTAGCGTTTCTTTGTCGAATTTATTTACCGAGCCATGACAGTCAATAATAAGTTCAACTAAACCATTTTCTTGTTGAACTAATTGAATATTCTTACCTTCATATAGCATGAACAACTCCAACTAATGTAAATTTTTGGAAAGCATCAAACTCAATTTTTTGTCTGCAATATAATTGAGTATGTGCTAACTTGGTTCAATCTAAGCAGAACCTTGTTACTACTAAGTTATTTATATACTTTAGTGTAATAGGTAATTTGTTTTATTCAAACGGGCGTTTGAATATTGATTTGACAGTATTTATTTAAGTTCAAAGGATTCATTTTTGTTTAATAAATTTATTTTATTAGTATTAATTATTTGTTTCCCGCTCGGGGCTGTTGAACTCGAGGCACAAAGGAAGCTGTTTGTTAAAGCTGAATCAGCAGCGAGATCGGGTAAAGTTTCGACATATAATAAGATGTTAAAGCAATTAGCAGATTATCCTTTAGCACCGTATGTTGAACTCGCTTATCTAAGCAAACACCCTTATTTATCTAACAAAGAAAAAATTAGAGACTTTTTAGCTTTATATCAAGGCACGCCACTAGAATGGCCACTTAGAGCTAAGTGGCTAGAATATTTAGCTAAAAAAAATAAACCACTCCTATTTATAAACGACTTCAAGCCAACCAGTAATGCTGAGTTAAACTGCCAATTTTTACGCTCTGAGTTAGCAATTGGCGCTAAAATTAAAGATATTTCTAAGCAAGTTGAAAAGCTTTGGGTTGTTGGAAAATCTCAACCGAAAGCTTGCGACCCCTTATTCAAACAATGGAAAGATGCGGGTTTAATTGAGCAAAGTTCGATTAAAAATCGAATCAAACTGGCTGCAGATGGCGGTAGTCACTCTTTAATACCATATTTAACTAAGCTACTTGTTTCGGATAGCGATAAAACCTGGGCTAAAAAATGGCATAGGGTGCGAAAGAACCCTGCCTATATAACCCAGATATCTCGTTTTAAATCGACGGAAAAAGATGACATTGATATCCAATATTACGGCCTTAAACGCTTAATTTGGAGAGACCCAGATGCGGCAATTAAGCACTGGCATACATACGCAAAGCAAATCAAATTGAGTGCGGCTCAAATCGATCAAATTAAGTATACATTTGCATTAGCATTGGCAAGTAAACAGCATGAGGATGCCAAAATTTGGTTAAAGCAAGTACCTAAGCATAAAATCGATAATCAAATTGCCCACTGGCATTTAGCAACTTACCTAGTTGCGCAAGATTGGATAGAGGTTGCATCTCTTATACAGTCGTTACCGGAAAGCATTGTTAATCAGTCTATTTACCAGTACTGGTTGTCTCGCGCTCAAGATGAGATTGGAGTGAAACATACGGCTAAAGACAGATTAGGTAAATTAGCGCAGTCTCGTCACTATTATGGTTTTTTAGCTGCTGCACAAGTCAATTCTAAGCCGAAATTAAATCATCAAGGTTATCCTCTAAATCAATTATTAGTTGATAAATTAGCTGAAGCACCTGGTGCTAAGCGTGCGTATGAATTTTTGCAATTAGAACGACACACTTCTGCTAGACGTGAATGGAATAAATTTAAGCTTGGTTTAAGTAAAGAGGAGCAAGCCGCTGCTGCTTACTTAGCTAGCCAATGGCATTGGTATGATCAGGCTTTACGAGGAATATCACAAGCTGGGTATCATAATGATGTTGAAATTCGTTTTCCGTTTGCATTCGCGGACTCATTTAAAACTTATTCAGATAAAGCAGGGATTGATTCTACTTTAGCGATGGCGATTAGCAGGAGAGAAAGTTCATTTATGTCTGATGCAAACTCTTCCGCTGGTGCACTTGGTTTAATGCAGCTAATGCCAGGCACTGCAAAGATGTTGTATGGTAAAAGAATTAATAAATATAAACTGTTTGATGCAAACACCAATATTAAATTAGGTACTCAGTATATAGGTCAATTAATTGAGCGCTTATCAGATAGAGTGCCACTCGCGATAGCTTCGTATAATGCAGGTTACTACAGAGTCAAAAAATGGATACCAGAAGATAAACCTCAACCGCTCGATATTTGGATTGAAACCATCCCATATAAAGAGACAAGGGAATATGTTAAAGCGGTTTTAGCGTATCAACAAGTATACGAGTTAATGACTCAACAACCAGAATATATTTTTAATGATTTAGTTAAACAGCAAGTGGTAAAATCTGCCGGATAATTATGAATTAGTGAGCTTGATTAGCTAATAAAGCTTAAATTATTAACTAATCGTGTATTTACTGATTAGTTTACTTGCTGAATTCTTGCCTCATTGGTAAAGTTAGCGCAGTTTTGCCGTCTATAGTTAAATAGGGATTTCCCTTCATGTTTTTGAAAAAATTTCGTGGTGTTTTTTCCAATGATCTATCAATCGATTTAGGAACCGCAAACACGCTTATTTATGTGAAAGATCAAGGTATTGTTTTAAACGAGCCTTCAGTGGTTGCAATTCGTCAAGAAAGAGCTGGCGGTCAAAAAAGTGTCGCAGCTGTCGGTGCTGCCGCTAAGCAAATGTTAGGTCGTACACCGGGTAATATAAAAGCTATTAGACCAATGAAAGATGGCGTTATCGCTGATTTCTATGTCACAGAAAAAATGCTTCAATATTTCATCAAGCAAGTTCATAGCAACAACTTTTTACGTCCTAGTCCTAGAGTTTTAATTTGTGTACCTTGTGGGGCAACGCAAGTTGAGCAAAGAGCGATTAAAGAATCTGCTTTGGGTGCGGGTGCAAGAGAAGTATATTTAATTGAAGAACCAATGGCAGCTGCTATTGGTGCAGATTTGCCAGTATCTGAAGCGACAGGTTCTATGGTTGTCGATATCGGTGGCGGTACCACAGAAGTCGCGATTATTTCATTGAATGGTATTGTTTACTCGTCTTCTGTCAGAATCGGTGGCGATAAATTTGATGAAGCTATCATTTCTTATGTTAGGCGCAACTTTGGTAGTTTAATTGGTGAAGCAACTGCGGAAAGAATTAAACACGAAATTGGCTCAGCCTATCCGGGTGATGAAGTTAAAGAAATTGAAGTTAGAGGCCGCAATGTGGCAGAAGGTGTACCAAGAAGCTTTACTCTAAATAGCAATGAAATACTCGAGGCGCTACAAGAGCCACTTCAGGGTATTGTTAGTGCTGTTATGGTTGCACTAGAGCAATCACCACCAGAATTGGCCTCTGATATTAGTGAAAGAGGCATGGTGTTAACCGGTGGTGGTGCCTTACTCAAAGACCTCGACCGATTATTAATGGAAGAAACAGGCATTCCGGTTGTGATTGCTGATGATCCGTTAACCTGTGTTGCTCGTGGCGGTGGTCAAGCCATAGATATGATAGATATGCATGGCGGCGATTTATTCTCCTACGATTAAGGTTTAAAAAGTCGGCGCTTGCCGACTTTCTTGTTTAAAGCAATTTATTATGACTCCACTATTTGGTAACGGTCCAGCACCACAAACTCGAATTATTATTGCTGTGCTGCTATCTGTTTGTTTTATGTTTGTAGATCATAAACTCAATGGTTTTGAACAAGTTAGGGTGTATTTAAACTCTTTAGTTAGCCCGATTCAATATGCTGCTAATTTACCGCAAAAAATGCTTTATTGGTCCAGTGAATCCCTTTCATCACGAAGTCACTTGCTCGCTGAAAATCAAAAGTTAAAAGAATCTCATTTAGTTCTCAGTGAAAAATTGCAACGCTTGGCTATTTTACAACGTGAAAATGATCAATTAAGAGCCTTGTTGGATTCACCTCTGCGTCAGGATATGCGCAAAATGGTCACTGAGGTTATGTCGGTAGAAAGTAATCCTAATAGTCAACAAGTCGTGATTAATCGAGGCCAGCTTAACGGTGTATTCGAAGGGCAAGCCATTTTAGATGAAAATGGTATCGTGGGCCAAGTTGTCAGTGTGGGGTCGACCACAAGTCGAGTTTTATTGATTACAGATCATACTCACTCTATACCCGTTAGGGTTGCACGAAATGGCGTACGAAGCCTAGCGGCAGGTTCTGGCATATACAATAGATTAACTTTAAGTTTTGTGCCGCATTCAACAGATATCCAAGAAGGTGATTTATTGGTTAGCTCAGGCTTAGGAAATGTTTTTCCAGAAGGGTATCCAGTTGCAGAGGTGACAAAAGTGAGATTTAACGAAAGTTTACCTTTTGCTCAAATTGTCGCTAAGCCTATCGCTAAATTAGAACGTATCAGATATTTGTTATTACTATGGCCAACGGAACGTAAAGAGGTTATTAAACCATGATAGGTTCTCGCAGCTTAATTTACTGTAGTATTTTACTTGCTATGGTGCTTGCAATCGCACCTATGCCAGCGATAACAGAAGCTTTTCGTCCTGATTGGGTATTGATTGTTTTGTTTTACTGGTCAATCGCGATGCCACATAAAATTAATGTGGGCACTGCTTGGGTTACAGGCTTGCTACTCGATGTACTCTTGGGTTCTGTGCTTGGGGTTCACGCCTTAGTTTTAGCATTCGTCAGCTATGTTGCAGCGGTCAATCATTTAACGATTCGTAATTTTTCTTTATGGCAACAAGCATTAATTGTTGGATTAATGAGTGCTTTTTATCATTTAGCGATTTATTGGGCACAACACTTTTTAACCACGGCAGAGTTTTTTCCTGGACTAATGTGGCCAACATTAATCAATACATTGATTTGGCCTTGGGCATTTTTAATGTTGAGAAAATACCGTCGAAAATTGAGAATTCGATAATGTCACAAGCTATTTACCTTGCTTCACAATCTCCTCGACGAAAGGAGTTACTTTCCCAACTGAATATTCAGTTTGATACACTACACGCCGAAATAGATGAAACACCGTTTGAAAATGAAGAGCCTGAATCGCATGTAAATAGATTAGCGCAATCTAAAGCAAAAGCAGGTTGGGAAAAAAGTGATAAAACTAGACCAGTTTTAGGTTCTGACACTATAGTCGTGTTAGATAACCTGATTCTAGGTAAGCCTAAAAACCAAGCGGATGCGATCGCAACTTTGTTAAAACTCTCAGGTCAAAAGCACCAAGTGATGACCTCTGTATCTATCGTTTTTGATAATAAACACTATCAAGAAATTGTGATTAGCCAAGTTGAATTTGCTGAGATAACAGAGAAAGAGGCCCTTGAGTATTGGCAAACTGGTGAGCCAGCTGATAAAGCTGGAAGCTATGCGATACAAGGAATTGGAGGCCAATTCGTCAAACATATCTCAGGTAATTACTCTGCGATAGTTGGCTTGCCTCTGTATCAAACTAAACAATTACTAGCGTTATGCTTTAAGCAACTGAATTAAGGAAAGATATGAGTGCGGAGTTATTAATTAATGTTACGCCTACAGAAACTCGAGTTGCTGTGGTGGAAAATGGTAGCTTGCAAGAAGTTCACATAGAGCGGCAAGCAAAGCTGGGCTTAGTTGGCAATATATATTGCGGCAAAGTGAGCCGAGTACTCCCTGGCATGCAGGCCGCATTCATAGATATAGGTTTAGATAAAGCCGCCTTTTTACATGCATCTGACATTACGGTACACGAAGCTGTAAATGCAGAGGAAGCAATCGCTAGAGAAGACTTACCGGTTAGAGATATTCGAGACTTAGTCAAAGAAGGTCAAGCTATCGTTGTCCAAGTAGTAAAAGATCCTCTAGGCACAAAAGGTGCTAGATTAACAACAGATATTACTGTCCCTTCTCGATACTTAGTTCTCATGCCAGATGCGCAACATGTTGGTGTATCACAGCGAATTGAAACGGAAGAAGAGAGAGAAAGATTAAAAGTACTGATTAGCCAGTTCTCAGATGAGAGTGGTAGTTTTATTGTTCGAACTGCTGCAGAAGGCGTTTCGGAAACAGAATTAGAACAAGACGCAGTATTTTTAAAGCGACTCTGGCAAAAAATATCTAAACAAAAAAAACAAAGTGGCAAAATCCGCTGCTTATATGATGATTTAACGCTCGAGTTTCGTATCATCCGAGATTTTGTTGGTACTCAATTAGAAAGAGTGAGAGTCGATTCAAAACTAGCACACGAAGAGCTAAAAAGCTTTATTAAAGAATTTGTGCCCAATCTAAGCAACGCTTTAGAATACTACCCAGGTGAAAGACCTATTTTTGATTTGTTTGAAGTTGAAAATGAGATCCAACGTGCGCTTGAGAAAAAAGTGCAATTAAAATCTGGTGGATATTTAATCATAGATCAAACGGAAGCTATGACGACAATAGATATCAATACTGGTGCGTTTGTTGGTCATAGAAATTTAGAAGATACAATTTTCAATACCAATGTTGAAGCTACTCAAGCAATCGCTCGACAACTCAGGCTTAGAAACCTAGGTGGGATTATTATTATTGACTTCATTGATATGCAAAGTGAAGATCATAAACGTCGAGTGTTACACAGTTTAGAGCAAGCCCTTGCACACGATAGAACAAAATGTAATGTTCACGGTTTCTCTGCACTGGGCTTAGTTGAAATGACGCGTAAGCGTACTCGTGAAAGCTTAGAGCATGTCTTATGTGATGCTTGCCCTTCTTGCCAAGGTAGAGGCACGCTTAAAACGGTTGAAACCATTTGTTACGAAATATTACGCGAAGTCGTTCGAGTAAATCGAGCTTATGATGCGGATCGTTTTATTGTCTATGCTTCACCTGCAATATGCGAATATATTATGAGTGAAGAGTCTCAAGCGCTAGGTGAACTAGAGCTATTTATTGGTAAGCAAATAAAAGTTAAAGCTGAATCTATGTATGGCCAAGAAAAATATGATGTGGTGATGATTTAGTGGTAATTACCCGTTTAATTGCAAATGCAATTCGACATTTATGGCTGAGTGTCGCATTTATTTTAGTCTTTTTTGCACTGACTTTAAGTGCGATTCGCGTGGGTTTACCTTACGCAAATGAGTTTAAAACTGAAATTGCAACTTGGTTTGAAAATGAGTTTGAACAGCCGATACAAATAGGTCAATTGAATGCCGATTGGCAAAATTTAGGTCCCACTATTCAATTATCTGACTTTCAATTTATCTCTTTACAAGAAAGTCAGCCACCGATTTTAATTCATATTGAAAAAGTTGATCTTGAAATCGACTTTTGGCAATCAATCACAAAGCAAGATTTTATCGTCAGTAACTTTGTACTGGATGGGGTCGATGTACTGATTGACTTAGAAAAGCTAAAAACTGCAAATTCTAGCGGTAATGAAATTGCGTTATTAGATTTATTAAATGATATCTTCTTGTCAAAATTTAAGCGCTTCGATTTACAGAATAGCCAAATAACACTGATCACTCGAGGGCAGACAGAACATATAATCAGTGTTGATAATCTAAATTGGTTTAACCAAGGTAATATGCACCAAGGGGTAGGGCAATTCAGTTTAGAAGGGCTCAAAGACGAAAAGCTAGCATTTATTCTATCTTTAAAAGATTCGGGCAAAGAAAAACTAACCGGGCAGTTCTATACTCAATCTGACGGGGTTGATTTCTCTGCTTGGCTCAAGCCTTTTTTAAGCCCAAGTGTTGAAGAAATAAAGAGTAACTTAGCGTTTGAAAGTTGGTTACATATAGAGAACAGTCAGTTGAAGTCTTGGCTTGTCGACTTTAAACCTAGCCAGCTTAGTTGGAATCATACAAAACAGCTCCAATCTATTAATTTAGATTCAGGTCGTATTCAGGCTATTTTTGACAAAGATAAAGATAATTACCAGCTTGATCAACTTCAGTTATCTAATGGTGATTTTAGTTATACTCCGCTATCAAGTTTATTTGAAAACAGCAAAAACAGCTGGAAGTTTAATGCTAAAGAAATAGATTTACGCCCATTACAATACATTGCTCCTCTATTTGAATTACCTGAGCTTGCAGCGCAATTTAGCAAACAAATCTATGCCACGCCCAAAATTGCTAATTTACACCTCTGGGCTGAAAAAGGTCAAAACTGGAAATTGTCTGCAGAAGTTGCACAATTAAAATGGCGTAGCTTTGGGCAATATCCTGAAATGGATGGGCTAACAGGTAAAATAATTGCTTCCCCAGATACACTGGTGAGTGATTGGATTATCGAGCAAAAGACGATTAACTGGCCGGTTATTTTTGAGCAACCATTAGAAGTTAATGCGATCCAATTTCAATCTATTTTTAGTTATCAATCAGAAAAAGATTGGTTGTTAAAAATCCCAAGTATTGATATTAACTTAGCCCAAACTCAGGGGAAAGCTGAGGTAATGGTCCGGCCTGATCCGGTTTCATCAACAGGTGTTGAGCTTGCTGTTTTTGCCGAAATAGGGCAAACAAAAGTTAAAGATGTGCCGTTATTCCTACCCAGGAAGTTAATGGGCGATGACACCTTCCTATATCTAGAAAAGGCATTAGTTGACGGTAATGTACAATCGGCTGAACTTTTTTGGCAAGGCAACCCAAGCGCTTATCCATTTCAATTTAGCGAAGGCATATTTAAGTCACGCATTACCACGGAGAATGCCACTTTTGCCTTTCAGCCAAATTGGCCGGCTGTTAATGAGTTAGCTTTAGAGCTAACTTTTTATAATGATGGCCTCTTCTTCTATAGTGAAAAAGGCAAAATGCTCGATGCGAAATTGGTCGAGCTAAACGCTCAAATTTTAGCGTTAGACTCAAAAAGTGTGACGCTTGAACTCGATGCAAACTTGACCGCGACGGGACAGGCCGCAACAGAAGTAATGCAAAAAGGTAGTCTCAAGGACTCAGTTGGCAAGACGCTGGAACAATTAACAGTGACAGGCGATTTAACGGCTAATCTAGAGCTAAATATTCCCTTACACAATGTGAATGAGTTAAATGTTCGCGGTGACGTTTTATTTAATGGCAATGAATTAAAAATTGAGCCAACAGGCTTTGTGTTTCAGCGAGTAAACGGGCTGCTTGAATTCGATATGGACAAGCTATCAGCTGATAAATTGACCTTTGATTGGGGATCAGTCCCATATCAAGTCGATTTGAATGCAAAGCAAGGCGAGCAGGGCTATTTGGTTGATTTAGACTTGAGAGGAAATTGGCCTTTAGATGCAATTTTGACTCAGTCTCGTTACCTCTCTTTGGCAGACCGTGTCAAAGGAACCGCTCAAGTTAATGGTCATTTAGCGATAAAGCTACCTAAAAATGGATTTAGTTATCGATTAGACATAGCATCAGACTTACATGGCGTAAATTTAGATTTACCTCAACCCTTTAACAAATCAGCAGATATTATCCGGAATACCAATTTTACGATATACGGAGATATGGAAAGTTCCTCGGTTGAACTTAAATCAGCAAACGACTTAAGATTTAAAGCTGTGTTACCACACGATAAAGTTGCATTTAGCCGTGCTTATTTAGTTTTGGGTAGTGAGTTTTTATCTGAACCAGCACAAGGCTTTAATATTTCAGCCTATCTAGAGCAAGCTGATTTGAATGAGTATCTAACTTTTATCTCTGATTTAAATAAAGATTTGACCAAGCAAACACAAAGTGGACAACCGATAATAGGGATACCTCAAAGGATTAGAGGTAAAGTCGATAGCTTAACACTGGGGCCACTGAACTGGCACAGTGTGAATTTTGATACCTCATTACAAGAAGAGTTTTGGCGAAGTTTTATTATTGCTGACGAGTTTAAAGGCAATATAAATGCGCATGAAAATCTACAGCTAGGGGGACTCGAAATTGAAGCCGAACGTCTCTGGATTAAGCTGGCGACAGATAACAAAGAAGCGGAAGCCGAACCGATTGAGCAAGCGTATTTAGCGGAAATTTATCAAAATTTACCGCCCATCAAGTTTAACTGCCGAGAATGTAAGCTAGATGAGAAAAACTTAGGCCAAGTAAAATTTTTAATGCTTAGAGATGCTAATGAAAAAATCCTGTTGAAAGATTTTTCATTGAAATATAGGGAGCATCAGATAAGTGCAAATGGCAGTTGGTTGATGAAGAACAAGGCAGAACATGAAACCAAAATTACAGGCCATTTATCGAGTAAAGATTTTGGCCATTGGTTAAGAGATTATCAATTATCAACCGTGATTAGAGATTCATCTGTCGACGCAAAATTCAATCTAAATTGGCCAACTTCGCCATTGAGTCTTAGTAACAAACACCTTAATGGTGATATCAATTGGACACTAGGGCAAGGCTATTTGGCTGAGGTTTCTGATAAAGGGACTCGAATTTTATCTTTGCTAAGTATAGATTCGCTTGTGCGTAAACTTAAACTCGACTTTAGAGACGTGTTTAGTAAAGGCTTTTTTTATAATGGTATGAAAGGCGATGTAAAGCTGACCAATGGCTTAGCCTATACAAATAACACCAGAATGGATGGTGTACCGGGTAATATTGATGTATCAGGTAATGCTAACTTAGTGACTCAAGAGATCGACTATCAAGTACAGTTTTCGCCAAAAGTAACTTCAAGTTTACCTATTATCATTGCTTGGATGGTTAACCCTGTCACAGGCATTGCAGCTCTTGCAATCGATCAGGCGCTAGAGTCGGCTGATGTAATCTCGCAAATTAAATTCTCAATTACGGGAACAATAGATAACCCTAGAGTAGTTGAAACTGGTCGAGAAAGTAAAGAAATTAAGCTGAAAAAAATTAAACAACCTGCAACTCAAGCACAACCGAAAAAAGCGCCCCAGAGCAGTAATAATTCAGCACCACCGGCGGAAACAAAACCAGCAGAGCCAACTATAGAGCAGCCCGTTAGTGAATAATACCAAGCTAGTCGTTACGACAGTTCAAATGAATTCTAAACCCGATGTGCAAAAAAATTTAGACTTTTTGCAACGCGAATTCAATGCCTTAGCCAGATATGAAAACCATCTTGTCGTTTTGCCTGAATGCTTTGCGTTTTTTGGCGGTAGAGATATCAGCCAAGCAAGCATAAAAGAAAACTACCTTGATGGACCTATTCAGTCATTTTTGGCAGAACAAGCTAGGTTACACAATATTTGGATTGTTGCAGGCAGTATGCCGGTTGCAATTGAACAAAATGAGCGCTTCCATGCTGCTTGTTTGGTTTTTGCACCAGACGGCAGTTGCAAAACACAGTATAATAAAATCCATCTGTTTGATGTTGAAGTAAGCGACAGTACCGGAACTTATAAAGAAAGCGCAACAACTATGGCTGGGAATCAAGTCGTCGTGATTGATACGCCTTTTGCCAAACTCGGATTAGCCATTTGCTATGACTTGCGTTTTCCTGAATTGTTTCGACAAATGCAGGCACTTGATGCGGATATCATTTGTGTTCCAAGCGCCTTTACGCAAGTGACAGGTGAAGCTCACTGGCAAGTATTACTTCAAGCAAGAGCCATTGAGAATCAATGTTTTATTGTTGCAGCTAATCAGTCTGGAACTCATGAAAATGGCCGAGAAACTTGGGGACATTCAATGGTCGTTGATCCCTGGGGCAATATCATTAGCCAGCAAAATGTACAAATCGGTACATTAAGCTGTGAAATAAATTTAGATAAAATCACGCAAATTAGGCATAAAATGCCAAACTTGCTACATAGAAAATTAAAGTGAATCTCATGAACTCTGTACACCAACACTTATTAACTCAAAGTCAGTTAGACTTAGCTGAACTTGAAAAAACATTGGCTTTTATGCATCAGCGTAAACTTGATTATGCAGATTTATTTTTTCAAGCAAGCCAGCACGAATCTTGGGTTCTGGAAGATGGAATCGTCAGAGATGGTTCATTTAATATTGAACGCGGTGTCGGTGTTAGGGCCGTTGAAGGTGAAAAAACTGGCTTTGCTTACTCAGATGAAATTAATTTAGCGGCGTTGAATAAAGCAGCTGAAGCCGCGAGAAGTATAACTTCAAGTTCGGCGAGTTTCCAAACGCCAGTTTTAAAGCAAGTTAAAACAACACCTATATATACAGGTGCAAGCCCGTTAGGTTCTTTAACGCCAGAACAAAAAGTACAACTGTTAAAAGATATAGAGCAAGTTGCTCGAGCTGAAGACTCAAAAGTAAAGCAAGTTATCGCGAGTTTAACTGGGGTATATGAAGAAGTATTAATCGCCGCAAGTGATGGCACTTTAGCTATGGATGAAAGACCTTTAGTACGCTTAAATTGTACCGTTATCGTCGAATCTAATGGCAAACGTGAAGTGGGCAATTGTGGCGGTGGTGGCCGAACAGATTACAGCTATTTCTTCGAACCTTTAAATGGTGAACCAAGGTATCACAGTTATGCCAAAGCTGCAGTTAAGCAGGCTTTAGTTAATTTGGACGCGATTGATGCACCAGCTGGCGCTATGCCGGTTGTGCTTGGCGCGGGTTGGCCTGGTGTTTTACTGCATGAAGCTGTTGGACATGGTTTAGAAGGTGACTTTAACCGCAAAGGTTCGTCGACTTATTCTGGCGCGATTGGCCAATCTGTTGCCTCCGAGCTTTGTACCATAGTTGATGACGGCACTATGGCAAATCGTCGAGGCTCTGTCAGCGTTGATGATGAAGGCGTTGCAGGTCAATACAACGTTTTAATTGAAAAAGGTGTACTAAAAGGCTACATGCAAGATAAGCAAAATGCTCGTCTTATGGGCGTTGAACCTACAGGTAATGGTCGCCGCGAAAGTTATGCCCACTTACCTATGCCTCGCATGACTAATACTTATATGTTGCCAGGTGAGCATTGCCCTGAAGAGATTATTGCTTCAGTTAAAAAAGGTATTTACGCACCAAACTTTGGTGGTGGTCAGGTTGATATAACCTCAGGAAAATTTGTGTTTTCAACTTCGGAAGCTTATTTAATTGAAGACGGTAAAGTCACCGCGCCAGTAAAAGGTGCCACATTAATTGGCAATGGCCCAGAAGCTATGGCGAAAGTTTCTATGGTTGGTAATGATCTTAAATTAGATTTAGGCGTTGGTGTCTGCGGAAAAGACGGCCAAAGCGTACCAGTCGGTGTCGGTCAACCTACATTAAAAGTTGATGAACTTGTCGTAGGTGGCACAAACTAACCTTATGCTTTATTACTAATACGGAAATTAAATGATGAGCAAATTTATAAAACTAGCTTTAGTGACTGTTTTGTTTGGCTGTATTACGTCATGTGCAACAGTTACTGAAACGATTAATGATACAAAATTAGCGTATCAAAAAGTTAAAAATTCAACTAAAGAAAAACTGAACACTATTACAAGCAGTAAAGATAAATTGAGTTCAGAAATTAGTGAAAATAGCTTGGTTAGAATCTTTTCCGATGATGCATCTATTATTGAAAATCGTGAAGCTAATTTTGTTAAGTGGAATAGTGGCTCTCGGCATAGAACGGATAACATTTATCGCCAGTACATTAAAAAACACAAACTGAATATAGCCGTTGCTGATCTTGAGCTTGCGCAAAAAATGGAAATATTAAAATTATATTTCTATGAAATGCTTAAAAATCAGCATATACAGCAATTTAAAAATAAACATAAAAAAGTCCAGTTTGATGAATTTTTAACGGACAGTGAAAATATAAATGCTATTTATGATTATAAAATGGCCTTGGCTGAATCTGAACATAATTGGAATATTAATTTACCAGGCACACAAAAACGTGTCGCTGAATTAATGTTGGCAAGCCTATTTGGTCAGCCTAGAGTTAAATATTTATCTTATGATCCTGATGATGAAGAAATGTATATTTCGGTCAGGGCAACGACTAATAATTTTAAAGAAAAAATAAAATTTGAGGTGACTAAAGAACAAGCGCGTAAGATCCGGAGTAATTTACGTAATCTCAAAACAGCAGTCTTTTTTAACTTTGATAATAATGCCTTAGAGTTAGTGGCCGTTCATTTTCAGTTCGGTAAAAAAACTTATTTAACAGATATAGTCGATCAAGCATATGTACGCCAAACAAATGTGAAATTTGAGCCGGTTACAATCAGCTTGCAAGATGAAGACGTTCGCTATACAGAAGTGATCAAAAACTTAATACCACCAAATTGGTTTTACAATTTGTCCGGCAGTAATATTGCGTATGGTCAAGGTCGTACTAAAAGCTTGGCTGAAGCTGACGCAAATAGTTTTGCGGCTCAGAGTCAGAAAATTCTGGTGTCAGGAGTAAGCCAACTTAAACAACAGAAGCAAGGGAATCATACTTCAACGCAATTCGAGTTTAGTACTCAACAAAAAGTGCAGGAAGTCGAAGTAATTAATCGTAAAATAATTAAAAGTGAAAAGAAAGACGGTATTTGGTTTGTCGCAGTTACATATCAAATAGCAAAGTAGAAAATACGTTTATTGTTAAACAGTAAATTTAAAGTTTATATAGGTATGTGATGACACAAATTACAATTCAAACGCCAGATGATTGGCATTTACATTTTCGCGATGGTGATATTTTAACTGAAACGGTAGCTGCGACAGCACGTTGCTTTAGCCGTGCTATCGTAATGCCAAACTTAGTGCCACCTGTGACTAATGCTGCAATGTTGACTGAATATAAGTCGCGCATTTTAGCGGCGAAACCAGCGCAAAGTAATTTTCAGCCATTAATGACTTTATTCTTAACCAACTCTACCACAGTAGAAGACATAGCCGCTGCAAAACAAGCTGGTGCTGTGGCTTGTAAGCTTTACCCTGCTGGTGCTACAACTAACTCTGATGCTGCTGTGAGTGCGTTAGATGCTATGTTCCCAATTTTTGAAGCTATGGCTGAACAAGGCTTATTATTATTGATACATGGTGAAGTGACTCGCCATGAAATTGATATTTTTGACCGTGAAAAAGCTTTCATTGACGAGCACATGACTAAAATCGTGGCTCGTTTGCCGCAATTAAAAATTGTTTTTGAACATATTACGACAGCAGATGCAGCGCAATTTGTTGCTGAAGGACCAGACAATTTAGCTGCTACTATAACCCCTCAGCATTTAATGTTAAATCGTAACGATTTATTAGTCGGTGGGGTTAAGCCTCATAATTACTGTTTACCTGTGTTAAAAAGAAGCACGCATCAGCAAGCATTAAGAGACGCAGTTAAAACCGGTTCGAAAAAATTCTTCTTAGGTACAGATTCTGCACCGCATGAAAAACACATGAAAGAATCGGCTTGTGGTTGTGCTGGGTGTTACAGTGCGTGGAGTGCATTAGAACTTTATACTCAAGTATTTGAAGAGTTAGATGCATTAGACAAGTTAGAAGGCTTTGCAAGCCATCACGGTGCTGATTTTTACGGTTTACCACGCAACGAAGGAACTGTTACTTTAGTTAAAGAAGAGTGGCAAATTCCGGCAGAAATTATTTTGCCAAACGGAAACCCTATCGTACCATTTTATGCTGGCCAAACAGTAAACTGGAAGCTTAAAGCCGAATAGTTTTTCGGCCGTTTAATCTTCTAGGGCAATGGATGAGTTTGTCATTCCATTGCCTATCTTCTCAAGCCACTAGGTAGAGCTAAATCAATATAAATAGCGATAATCAGCTGGAGATAAAAGCCATTTAGGCAAGGCAAGTTGGCACTGACATAGTGGTTCTATGCCAAGCCGACTTAACGCAGAATAAATAGCTTTTAGCCCAGCCTTTCAGGAACCTCAGAGACAGCTCACTTCTGTGTTGTATCATTTTGAAAGGTGCCTACATTCCTGCAATGATACGCCTTGAATTGAACTGTCTGTGATGGCTCTGATACTCGCAATTTATATTGATTCAGCTCTATATCAGTTTAGCTGCCTTTGCACTTTATTTGCAATTTAGCGGAGTGGTTAAGACTTTAGTCACTTTTAAATATTCAGCTGAAGCTTGTTTTACAAGAGAAAAGTTGGCCACTTCAGACGCTTTGTGTGACTTCTCTAACTCGGCTGCTGCACGGCTCACTTCGTCTTTTACCTTTTGTAATGCCACCTCTAAAGTATAAGTTAACTCGTGTACCTGAGCACTGTCTGAAAATGTCATCTTGGTTTTAGACGTTAATCTTCTAAGCTGCTGATCATATTGTTTCAAATTACACAATGCAGAGCTTAAATCCGTAACAGGTTTCGCTTTGAAATGGGCGACTTCGCTCGCCGAAGTATTTAGGCTGATTAATACGCCTAGCAGAGCGGTTGTTAATTTCTTCATTTTAATAATCCTCTGGGAACTATAGGCTGATTGGGATTATTCAGGGCTAACTTCTAAAGTAGTAAATAAAGCCCAACGATCAAGCTCAATCCCTGTTTCAGTAGAGGGGCGTTTTAATTCAGCTTCTATCAAATACATACCTGCTTCAGCAAAATTAACGGTAAATTTATGGCTGTTCTTTAAGTTAAAGGTTTGTTGGTTTCTTTCATTACGATAACGAGTATTCCCTTTTACTACCTGAACTTCGATTTCTTCATTGAGCGGTTTTCCTGAAAAATAAATTTCAAATTGCGCTGATTCACCAGCAAATAAATCATTTGGGTGGTTACTAGCAATAAGCTCTAAGCCTTTATTTAAACGGTGTGGTTTGGTTAGCGCATTTCGAGATACAAACGTATGGATACTAGGCATGTAGCGCATAGTAGAAACCACTTCGGCGCCTGATGGTAAATCTACTTGAGATAGTTTTCCAAAGCGTCGATCTAATTTTCCGCTGGCATCTTTAAAAATGACAAAATAAACGGGTGGTTGGTTTAATACGTAATGGTGGGTACCTGTTTGAGTTAAGGTATCAAATCCTGAACTGCGAATTTTAAGCCAATGAAAAGGTATATCTTTACGCCATACACCATCTGGCAGTATTACATCTAACGACGCTGGGGTTGCGGTTAATTTAGACATATCTGCAATTTGAGAAGCTTGAATAAAACCGTAGTGACCCTGAAATAAATCATTCGAAATCGCCATATCTAAAGTTATGACGTGTTCTGCATTACCTGAAATGTTGGTGTGGCTCGGTAATAACCAACGGCCATGCGCTAAAGAATTAGCTGAGAAAAAGAAAGATAAGTAACTGATTAACCATACTAAATTTTTTAGTTGTGTCATTAAGTTTGTTATTTTCATTATTGTTCCTGATTAAGTGTATTTATGATTATTTGGCCTAGCTCGTGTTTTCCTTGCAAAGAAAAACGTCCGTTTTTAGCAATCTGAATTGGGATTTTTAGATATTCTCTGCCACCTTCTTCGCGTGAAGCTTCAATTTTTAAATTGTAACTACCTGCAGGGATTGCATTACCTTTGCTATCTGCTGCAATCCACTTCACGTCATAACTACCTGGTTTTTTTGTCGCACCAGTGACGGCGTCAAAGCTTTGTGTCGTGCGGCCGGCTTTACGCCACCACTGACGTAAATCTTTGTACCACTCCATGTCATCAGCCCAAAGTGCTATGGTTGTGATGTACTGACGATCTTGATTTTCGAGCCAAATGGCAACGTAAGGTCTATGGTATGGGTTAACATTTAATGCTGGAATGGTGACACTTAAGTTAACTTGAGTTGCCGCCATAGACTGAATGGGTGCTATCAATATCAAAGTGAAAATGATAGCCATGCGATAAAACATATCTTTAAGCTCCTGATAGTTTTGGTACAAATAGGATAAAAATGAATACTGGTGTAACCGTTCCTAATACTGTTAACGCTATACCTAATTTTCGTTTTGGCCGGTTTTGCCAAAGAATGATTAGGCCTGTAATTGAAAAAAACACCATGAAACCAGCAGATATATCAATGAGCCAAGACCAAGCTTTACCTGCATGGCGCCCTTTATGCAGATCGTTCACGACTTGCCAAAACTGACCGTTTTGGTAATCAATTGTTAGTTGGCCATTGTTAATGTTCACAATTACATAGGCATACCCTGCTGGGTATGGATAATCGAGTAAGATTTCATGATTATCTTGATCCCATTCAATGTTAGTCGCTGATGACAGACCATATTTAGTATCAAGCCAAATTAACAAGGCTTCAGAGATTGGTGGTTTTAATTTGTTTAGAACTGAGTTGGGCAATTGGTCTTGTAAACTTTTTGGTTCATTGGTGGTGCTCACCCACTCTAAGTGATTGAGCGTAATACCAGTGACACTAAAAAAAATGAGCAAGCTAAATAAGGCTGTCGACATATAAATATGCAACAGCCTTGACCAATTATAAAATTGTCTTTTATTCATCATAAAATTAGATCTGAGTTAGCTCTAATAAAAATTAATATACCCAAGTGGCTTTAAGAATCTTGGGTATAAGACTTGGGTATAAATTTAAATTAGAACGAATAGCTAACCGTGGCTTTTATATTTCGCCCTGGTTCGTAATCCGTTAAGGCTAAGTCCCCAAATTTAGGATGTTTTGATAGACCTGTACGTGATGATTGAGAGGCATAATATTCATCAAATAAGTTATCAACTCCAACTACTAAAGTGAGCTGTTGCATGCTTTGCGGCTTCCAGCTTGCGGAAATGCTGTGTGTCGTAAAACCTTGTTTTGCTTTATTTTCTGAAGCGCCATTGATATCTAGAGCATTCTCTATGCTTGCTACATTCAATATGCTCCAGCCTAAGGTGAGATCTGCGCTATCAATTAGGTAGCTAAACTCAGCGGAAGCAGTATCCCCTTGAGATCTATCTAAACGTGCTTCATGAAATTTCTCATATCCAGCAGCGGCATCTAACTCACTGTCAGCATCTGAATACGAAAGACTTGCCTTGAAGTGACTGATATCTAATGCGAGGTAAACTTCTGAACCCGTGATTTTCATATCCCCGATATTATCAGGAGTCCATTTAGCCGTTGCATAATCATAAATGTAATCATTGATTTTGGTATTGAAAAAAGTAACGCCCGTGCTTAATTTGATATCTGAACCAATTTGAGTCTGATAGGCGAGTGCTAACTCACTGTTTAAGCCTGTTTCAGCTTTGATTTCTTGATGTGGCGTATTATCTTTACCCGCTCCAGTAAATACCTCTGCGATTTCTGGTGCTTTAAATAATTCAGTTGAGCTTAGCTTCACAACTAAGTTAGGACTTAAATAGTACTCTGCCGCTAGAGCAAAAGACGTTTGGTTGTATACTTTATCAACCATAACACTATCTAAATCTTGGCTATCGTACCTCACTCCCGGAGTAATAAATAACGCATCGGTCACTTCAATTTTATCTTGAACGAAAAGGCCAATACTTTTAAGTTCTTCAGCAGAAGAAGAAGCTTCACCTACATAGACAGGCGTGTGATTGTATTGTGTTTTATAAAGTAAATAGTCAAAGCCATAAGTAAAGTTATGAGTTTTAGATAAAACCTCAAACGAAGTTTCACCAATTAGGTTAAGACCTTGGTTAATAGCTTTACCAGTGACATAACCTGAGTATTCATCTTCTTCACCCCAAGCTCTCTCGTCACGCCATAACTCACTTTCATTTTCAAACAGTGATGCTCTGATCTCAGTTGTGTTCCCAAACTGGCCAACATAAGATAAAGTGAGGGTGTCGCGAGTAAATTCAGTCGGCCAAGTTAGTGGCGTTTCTAACCCCCATAAATCTATCATGGCATCTCTAATCGCAATATCGGTCGCTAATCCCATATCTGGGCGGTAGCTATAATTGCCTTTATCTTTATATGTTTCGTATGAAATCGCAATGCGTTGTGAGTCGCCTAAATCGTAGCCAAATTTAAACAAGACATCACTTAAATCACCAGCGATACCTCTGACTTTACCATCAGTATCTGGGATTAACTGACCGTTATGGTCTAAAATATTGCCGCCCCCAACTTCAAAATTATCCCTTTCTACTTTATTAAAATAAGCTAAAAAATCGATAGAGTCGGTTAATTGACCGTAACCTGTTAATGACGCTGTAGTACCTGAATTATCACCATGGCCCAATTGAATGCGACCACCAAATTGCTGATCATCGGCTAATAAATCTTTTGCTTCTTTGGTTTCAAAGCGGACTGCGCCACCTAAACCGCCGTTGATGACAGAATTGGTTCCTATCTCAATGTCAACGGACTTTAAAATATCAGCATGAATTTGTAAGTTACCCATGTGGTGATACATGTAAGAGTTTTGGCTAGCACCATCAATTGATATTTTTAAATCTTTATCATCTAAGCTTCGAATTGTGATCGCTTGATTTAAAGAGTGCGCACCCCCTACATCAATTCCTGGAATGGTACGCAGTAAATCACTAATGTGGTCGGCTTGTTTGCTAACGATTTCATCACCACGTAAATATAAAGAGGAGGTTTTAACTTGAGTACTCCAAACTTTCAAAACTTCTATGTCGTCTGAACTAGATTCTGCAGCGGATAATACCGGGCTGATGAATGCGCTACTAATAGCGAGTGCAATGGCCGAAGCACGATATTGCGATAAAGACATTTTATTTCCTATGATTAATTGCAAGTGAGAATGATTATCAATATTATATTTAAATATTGATAATCATCTATCAAAAAGTGTTTTGCTAGATCGCCAATTTGTTATGCTAAATCGTCATGGGGATAAAAATGCCAATCAGCTCAACATTTACACAGGATGAATTACTACAGAAAGTAAAAGCGGCTGGTTTTCGACAGACTAGAGTTTGTTTTAGTGAATCAGCACAATCGGTTAAAGCACTATCTGGGCAACTTAGCTTTGAGGAGCTAGCAGCTGGATTGAGCCTTCATGTAGCGGATGCATTTGAAGTTTTAACCGGCGAAATAAACTCAACACTTGAGGTGGGGATTAGCATTAACTTTTTATTAGAAGGTGAAGTGCATTATGCAATTGATGGTACCGAGTTTAAATTTTCAGCTAAACCAAGCCCGCTTACCTTTGTTAGTATTATTAATAAACCGAGTGAGTTTAAGCGATTCTTTAACAAGGGTAATAAAGTTAAGAAACTCAATGTTTTCATGACCAAAGAGTGGTTATTATCTCGCTGTAAGTGCCAACAAGATCTCGAGCAGTTAAATACTATTTTTGAACAGCAAAAGCTAGTATTTGATTGGTCAATTGATGAGGTGAGAGAAACGAGTGAGCTGAACACTAAAATGCTTATCTCTAACTTGATTAATCACCTATTTGAAGTGAATCAAAGTGATAACTTTCACTCTCAACTATTGGCTGAACAATTAGCTTTTAGGCTCATTTCTGCTAACTACAGCAAGCTTATTAAAGAACATCAAAGGTTATCTGAGACGGCTGAAAATCCGAAAATAGAACGTAAGGAAGGACAGACTAAGTATGAGGCTAAGCTAGAGTCTCTACTTGAACAGAATTTATCCCTAACAGAACTAGAACGCTATTTAGGCTCAAGTATCAGCACCTTACAGCGCTATTTTAAGATTCGTTATGGTATGACATTAAAGCAGTATATTCGTTGGAAAAAATTAGAATTAGCTAGAAATGCTCTGTTATTCGACAACAAAACGATTGGCGAAGCTGCTTATATTGCAGGCTACAACCACACTTCAAATTTTGTAACCGCTTTTAAAAACCAATTTGATTTAACGCCTAAGCAACTGCGAGAAAGCTATATCGAAAATCATGAAGCATTTTGATAATTTTACATTCAAGTATTGTGAGTCAATCTTAATGACCCATTGTTAAGTAAGAATTAAAACAGCGGAAAAGCAACAGCAATCGGCGTTACCTTTTTACCATACTCGAGCTAGCGCGGTTTGAGTTAGCCTAGTTTGAAAAATTGTCTATTTAACCTCAATTCGGGATAACAACTTGCTTTCTTGAGGGCCTTTTTCCTGATAACTGCGTTGAATTCGCTAGTAATAGCCAGCTATTACGTACGCAAATTCGCCTTGTTCTAAGAAAAAATACCTTTCAAGAAATAAAAAATTAATAATACCAATAGCTTAATGGGGTTAGCTAATTTCTTATCCCGTATATGGACTCCCCCCGTTTTACAATGATTTTTTACTAAAATTAAGATGCGTGCGTATATGCGGTTTTTAATTGAAGGAGCTACCTTCTAACCTTTGATGTTTTCGCACCTCTTGTCCTATTCGTATTGATAGCTTCTAAAGCTTTCGGGATAAGTAGGTTTTCAAGAGGTTGGTCTTACCTTTTAGTTATGCATCATTGTAGAACTCGGTTTAACAACGTTTATATTAAGGTGTATCGGACACTTAGCTCTCCATTGATAAAGGAATCGATTGATAGCTTTGCCCTGAACGCAATAGTGCCCATGCCGTTCTGATCGTTTTATTTACTAACGCAATACAAGCTCGCTTAACTCCAGCCCTTTTGACTAAATCAATTAGCCATTGTTGCTTTTGGCTTTTTGGCTTATCGGGAAGGCTAGTAATATAGGATAATGCACCAAGGTAAAGCACGGAACGTAATTTCTTATCGCCTCCCTTTTTGTCAATTCCAACCATAATAGTTTTTCCTCCACTACTATGCTGCTTTGGTGTTGCTCCTATATACACTGATGCTTGTCTACCATTTTTAAATCCTTGTCCATTACCTAAACTACAAAATAAACCTGCGGCTCCAATTTCTGCGACGCCTTCAAGCTTCATCAATCGCCTACAAGGCTCAGATTGTGTGACTTGTCGCTGTAATAATTTATCTATCGTCTTGTATTGTTTCTCGGTTTCCAGCCACTGTATTTGCAGTACGCCAAGTAATACTTTAACGATATTGGGTAATGTTTCATTGTCAGGAGAAATATATTCTTCCATACCTAAACGCAAAGACTTTTTACCTGTATTTAGTTTCACACCGTATTCGTATAGTAAGGCATAGATATGATTACCTATTTGAGTTAACGATTTATCTAAAAAGCGTCTTGATGTTTGAAGCGATTGCAAGTTTTGTTGTTCAATCGTCATCACTTGGCAAAAAGTCATATTGGGTTGACGAACAGCGACAGCAATTCCGATAGTGTCATTGGCATCTGTTTTTTGTTTACCAATAAATGGTTTTACTTTTTTGGGCGGCATACCTCGTACAATATGACCATATGCTTGCGAAAAACGCCCCCAATGATGAAAGCTACCACAGCCCTCCATGGCAACGATGCATGGTTTACTATTGGCAATGATCTCTTTTGCCTTTTTAGGAGAAACCGCTTTGTTAAAGAAAATTTCACCTGTTGGGCTGACTTTACTTATTTGAATAACACGCTTTGCAAGATCGAGTGAGATAACGTTATGATGATACATGTATGGGCTCCTTTGGTTTGGTGACTACCACGCTACTTCAGTAGGGTGGTGGAGTCCATACATCGAGTTAAGGTTATTTAGGGTTATAAGACTTTAGATATTTTTTCAGACAATTGCTCTATTTTGACTAGATTATCGAGTTCTTCATTTTGTTGTTTTTGCTTGTTTTCGTTTAACTCGTAACACAGGTTTAATGCGGCAATGAGAGCGACATTAATTGGGTTTGCATTAGGGGTTTTTGCTTGCATCTCAGTTAGCTTTTTATTTAAGATTTCAGCAGATTCAAGCAGAGCATCTTCTTGCCCAGCAGGGCAAGCGACGGTCAGTTTTCTATCTAATAATGTGATATCTAATTGTTGGCTCATGCGGTTGCTTGTTCAAGACGAGATAAAAGTTGGTTAATTTGATTAATTGAATCGTTATGCTTTTCTTCTTGCTCTAACATTTCTAATTGAATTGTTTCATTTTCGTCGATTAAAGTTGCGATCTTCTGTTCTAGCTCTGCCTTTTCAGATTTAGCTTGATTGAGTTCTTGTGATAGGGTTTGGTTCTTTTCAATTAAGCTTTCTACAAGTTGTTCTAACTTTGGTAATACTGTGTTTAGCATGATAATTCCGAGGCAAAGATCTGAAGACAAAATAGGAGCGCTAATTTACTCAAAAACGATATGGAATACTAGGGTGTGTTGGCGTTTTATGTGCACTCACTACATTTCAATCGCTATACTTTGCCTAAATCTCAAACAAACTGCTGCAAAATTGCACTCAAAAGATCATCACACCCTAGGGGGCAAGCACTTTTGATGGATATTTTTCGTGAGTTTATTGGTTTAATAATTATTTTTGCTAACGACTATTATTAAGTGAGCTTAACTCGGAATAACAACTTGCTTTGATGAGGGAATTCTTCCTGATAATTTCTTATCCAGAGTTAAAGTTAACTTGGTTCAAATAGAACTGATTAGCCTATTTGAACACAAGCTTAAGTATATTCTACTTGCCAAGATTAAAGTCTAGGCGAACTTCTAATCCTGATTGTATAACGGCTTCACCATTCACTATTCTAGGTTTATAAATCCATTTACTCAATGCTTGTTGAGCTTGATGATCAAATACACCATCGGGCACAGAGTCTATTACTTTTATATTAATGGTTTTGCCTGTTGGGCTTATATCAAAGCTCATACTAACCCAACCTTCTATGCCACCTCTTGCTGCGCTTGCAGGGTATCTAGGCGCAAATCTAGCGATAGGAGTTGCATCCGTTGCTACTTTTCTTGCCTGTGACACATTTTTCATCTTAGCTTGCTGATTATTCGCAGATTGAACCTCTGCTGTTTGTGCATCTGAAACTCTGATAGGGGAGTTTGAAGATGCAGTTGTTGTACACGCCGTCAGCCAAAAGGCTATTACAGTTAGAGTCGTTAAGGGAATTATTTTCATCATCTGTCTATTCATTAGTGCAAATAAAACAAATGTAGCAAGAAAGACATAAACAAACCAGCTAACTTAAATACCGGGTAATAATATTGCAACTGATAAGTATTATCATTTGTATCTAATGGGTTGTTTGTGTATTATAGTTGCAATTGAAAACTATTCTCATTTGTATTTAAGTGAAATTTAAAAAATCCCTAATCTCAGCTTCTGTATTTTTTACCTGCACTAGCCTAGTTCAAGCTGCAGACACACTAAAAAGTCACCAAGAGTTGCGGAAAAACCAGCAGCATCACACAGAGACTATTGTTGTAACCGGCACTCGTACACCCAAATTACTTTCGAATTCACCCGTTAAAGTGGATGTAATTGACGCGATTCAAATGAAAGTGCTGACAAGCAGCACAGTTGCTAAAGCGCTTAACTTTATTCCTGGTGTTGTTGTTACTCGAAATGCGAAAGATGGATATAACATCCAGATGCAAGGGTTTGATGGCGACAATGTCTTGGTTTTAGTTGACGGCCAACCTCTTATTTCGCCAACTGGTTCCGCTGTCGATTTAGATCAAATCAGCGCGCATGATATCGAGCAAGTTGAGGTCATTAGAGGGGCAGCGTCGGTTATGTACGGCAGTGCTGCCATGGGCGGTGTGATAAATATTATTACCAAGCAAATGGACAGTGACAGTTTTGAACCTTATAGCAAGATAGACTTAGAAGTCGGTCGTTATCTAGGAAACGAAATTGAAAAAAATAAACTGGCTAAACAAGTCAGGTTAACGACTAATTTTGAGCTGCATAACTGGATAAATAGAGCGAGTTTGCTCGTCAAAGAAACACCTGGGTTTGATCTTGAACCTGAAAATGTACAACAAAATGCCGGTCAATTAGATAAAACATTTTTTAATTTTGCTAGCAACGGCAAAATTTCAGGCATCAAAACCTCAGTTAAATATCAATTTTTTAGTGAAGAAAAGGCAAGAGCAACCGGTAGCGTACCTGGCTCTAGCCCAATACAATTACTTTATTACACCTCGGACGTTGACCAGCATCAAATCGATTTTTCTATGGGTCAGGATGTGTTCGATAAAACTAGTCACAGGATCGCAGATACAAGTTGGCAGTTAAATGCACGAATGATGCGCCACGATGAAATTAGCGGCTCGGCAACTAAACGAGACGCCAACATCGAGTTGTATGAATTAAATGCTCAGCATGTCTGGAAGTACTCTGATTTAGCCTTCTCCTTTACTAACCCGCTCGCTTTGTTTAGCCAAGCTACTAATAAAGACATTAACTTAAACGGCGAAGCCGAGATAGTCGCAGGTGGCGTATTGCACCAAGATAAATTATCTCAAGTTAATTTAGTTTCAGGTAAGTATGAAATTGAGCCTTCTTCTCGTGAAAGTATCGAAGGCTTCCTTCAAGCTAACTGGATTAATGATGAATATCAGGCATTAGTTGGTATTCGTACTCAGCTTGATTCTGAATTTGGTTTTCATAGCGCCGTTAGAGCAAGTGGTATGTGGGATTGGTCGCAAGACGATAATAAGCTGCAATGGCGTTTTGGTTTAGGCCAAGGCTATAGAGTGCCAAATTTAAAAGAACTGAAATATGAATTTGATCACTCGGCATTAGGCTACATGGTACTGGGAAATCCAGATTTAAAACCAGAAAATTCTTGGTCAGCCAACTCTACTTGGGATTTTCAGACCGAAGTTAACTCTGGTCTGTTAGCCGGTGGTCAGCTTAAATCTGAGTTGAACCTGCATTATTCAAAAGCAAATAACTTTATCGAATCTTTTAACGACCCAATCCTTTCTAGCGATCAAGGCTTAGACATTTCGGTTTATAACAATATTGACCGCGCAACTATGCAAGGGGTCGATACTAGCTTTGAACTGAGATTTGACACTTGGTACAGCCAAGTTAGCTACAGCTATTTAGATGCTAGAGACGGCAATCACACACGTTTGAAGCATCGACCATATCATCAAGTTAAGGCTAATTTGGGCTATAGCCAAATTAACTGGGACTTAGACGCCGTTTTATATCTGGTTTATCAAAGCAACGAACACTTTGACAAGACTATTTTTATAAATGGTCAAGAAACCGCAGTTAATCAATTAGATAACGAGTGGTTAACGGTCGACTTTAAGCTTAATCAACAAATTAACAAATTCATTGGCTGGCGATTTGGCGTTGAAAATATTTTTGATACGCACCAAAGCCCAGTTGAACCAACACTTTTCGATGCCAGAGATAATACCAGTCGGTATGTTTACTTCGGCATGGATTTTACTTTTTAACCCATTTAATAACCAAATTTAATTACCCATCGTTTTTGGAGAGAATATGACTTTTAACACTAATTTATCACTTTCTGTATTAGCAGCTTTAGCCTTAACAGCTTGTGGTGGTAGCTCAGATTCAGAAAACGTAACTGATAATAATGATAAACCAGCCGTTGATACTATCTACGGTCCATTATCAACAGGTGCTTTTCCGAACCGTGTTTTTGCGTACTTCGATTTAGAAACTATGACTCAAATAACTTTAACGGATGAAGAAGCAGCAACCAATACGGACTGGGACATAGCTTTTAAAGGTACAGATGTTTATCTGAACTACAACAATACTCAGGCACCGGTTAGCTTATATTTCACCGGCAATAATGCTGACTTTTTTGATGCTGCTGGAACTCGAATTGACTCAGCGTTTGTTAATGCCACTGCTGAATCTGAGTTAGCCGATTTTGACGCCGTTTCAACTGCGTCAATCCCAACAGCAGCAGATGCTTTTATTGTTGATAGCAACGAAAAAATTATTAATGGTAGCGGCGGTTTTTATACTTATAACACGACGAGCCATCAAGTATCGGCTAACCAAGACAATTTCTTTATTGTAAATTCAGATGACACTATCACTAAATTTAGAGTGACAGATATAACAACATCTGGATTCGTTATAACAAACTTAACGCTTAAATTTGCCAATCAAGGTTTAAGTGCCGATGCGTTTGATACCACAGAAACTGAAGTTATGCTGGATGCGACAGATGCATGTAATAATTACTCAGGTGTTTATATTGATTTTGATGACTCTAGTTACCTCGTAAGCTCAACAGATGCTTGGGATATTAGCCTGCCATGTGGCACAGCGGGTGCTGACTTTGAAATAGATATCGCCGATGATGCAACTGCAAGACGCGATTTTGACAACCTTTTTACCGGCATACCTCGTGATTCGATTGTGCATTACAACTTCCAGCCGAATGAAGTCACTGAGTTCGCATTTAAAGCTTTACCTTGGTACACCTATGCACCTGAAGGTGGTATTGCGCACGGTATTTACTCTCAATTTGGGGTTTATTTAATTAAAACCTCAAGTGCTACGTACAAGTTCCAAATTACAAGTTACTACGACAGCCAAGGTGGTTCTGGCAATTACTCATTCCGAGCTGCTGCTCTTTAACATTTAATGGGTAATGGTAGTTATCATTACCCATTTCTTATTCTTGTTTATGTCGGTAGGATTTTATGATTTCTCAAATCGAACAACTCATGTATCAGTTGTCAGACTTTTTTATGGCACCTGTGTTACTGCTTATCTCCTTGTTGTTTATTTACGCTTTATTTGCAACGGGCTGCTACATAATGCAGAGTATACAGCGCAAACAAAACCGCGCTAATTTCTTTCAATTTACCCATACCAAACTGGGTGAAAAAACGGATTTAAATCTTGCAGGGTATCCATTAGCACAATTAGCGAATGCGCATAATGCTGTGACTAAAGATCAACTTGATGTGAGCGCTTTAGAGGAGCTAGAAGGCGTTAGAAATGTCAGTCGCCTTGCGCCTATGTTAGGTTTAATTGCGACTATGGTTCCTATGGGGCCTGCGCTAAAAAGTTTAGCTGACGGCAATATTCAAGGGATCAGTGAAAACCTAATTGTCGCTTTCTCAGCGGTTGTTTTTGGGTTGGTTATTGCCTCAATCACCTTTTGGATTGCGAGCGTTAAGAAGCGTTGGTTAGCGCAAGAATTAGTTGCATTAAGCCCGCTATTAGCTGAAAACCAAAATGACAAGGTTAAAGCGAACTGTCAAGAAAATAATGTGAAAGGGACATCAGCAACTGAACTTGGAGCACAAAATGCGGCTGCTTGATGAAGATGAAGGTATTAACCCTGCTTTATCCGTCGTTAACTTGGTCGATGTTTTTTTAGTTCTTGTGGCAGCTTTGCTAATTGCGGTAGCGCAAAACCCACTTAATCCTTTCATGGCGGAAGATGTGACTGTGATTAAGAATGAAGGCAAAGACAATATGGAGATAATTGTCAAAAAAGGGAACAAAATAGAAAGCTTTAAAAGCCAAGGTGAGACAGGTAGTGGTTCTGGTAAAAAGGCCGGTACAGCTTATGAAATGGCAGACGGCTCTATTATTTACGTTAAAGAGTAAAGTCATTTACTACTGGAAAACAATCCCCTTTGCACAAGGTCGAATTATCTCGACCTTCCCATTTTAGGTCGAGATAACCGACTTTACTGAGCAAATTTACATGAAAAAGATAACCAAACTAATCCCAATGTTAGCGATTGCAATGGTTAGTTTACTCGCTATATTTCAATCGCTGGCGAATACGCCAACTTCAAGCGTTGAGCCGAAAATTCATCAAGCATCCAATTCGATAAAACCCCAGATTTTGTTACTCGGATCCTCGCATGCGGCTAAAGCAAAGAGTGACTTATTAGAGAAGCTGGCTGCAGGCAAAAATTTTGAATTCGTGATTACCACAACGACAAAATTAGCCGACGACGAACTTAAAGCCATTTGGAAAAATGCCAGCTTAGTCATGATGGATGGTATTAACCCAGCCTTGTCTAAGTTTATGTTTGCTAAGTATCAGGCTTGGTTAACGCAAATGCCTAATGTGCCCGTTATTTCACTTGGTGATTTAGACAACCAAAGCATGAACCAAGGTTTAGCGCCGCAAGATCATCAAACGATTGGTGCTTATTTTAAAAATGCAGGGCGAAACAATTATGCCAGCATGATGGATTACATTGCTTATCGGTTTATTGAGTTTAAGCCCAGTGTTATGGTAGCTAATCCGAATATAGTGCCAAATATAGGTGTTTATCACCCCGACTATAAAACGCTAGTGACCAAGGATGAAGCTGATTTTTATACTTGGCTAAACCAACGCCAGCTAGTAAAGCTTGCTGAAAATGAAACCGCCAAGCAACCTACAGTAGCGATTGCTATGCATCGTAGTGTTGTGGATTATGAGCAGCAGCAAATTGTCGATGCCATGATCCAAGGATTAGAAGCTAAAGGCGCAAAAGCATTTGGTTTTTTCTTTGAAGGGGAAGATGAAAATTTAACCTACCCTGAATTATTACTAGACGATAATAATCAAGCTAGAGTTGATTTACTGATTAATTACCGTGCTTTGCACTATGTTGAAAAGCGTCGTCAGGAATTTACTCAAATTGGTGTTCCTGTAATACACGCTATGAATTATACCGAGGGCAGTGAGGCAGATTTTAAAGCGGATAATGCGGGTATTTCACCTTCATTAACGCCTTTCTTTTTAGTGATGCCAGAAGACACAGGCAGCACAGATCCAACCATAATCGCGGCTAGCCCAAAAGAAGGCGAAAACGCGGGAAACAAAGTGGTTATTCCTTATCAAATGAATGCCCTAGTTGAGCGCGCCTATAATCATGCACGCTTAGCCCATATTGATAATAGTGATAAAAAGATTGCGACTTTTATCTGGAATTACCCTCCAGGCGAGAAAAATATCGGCGCGGCTTTTTTAGATGTGCCTAGCTCTATTGAGCAAATTGCCAAAGCTATGATTCAGCAAGGTTATCAAATTAAATTTCCGCATCAAGGCATGGGTGATAAAGGTCAATTAAGAGATTGGTTGATCGAATCAGCTGGTTTATTACTACGTCCTTATTATCGTGATGAAGATGCAGAAGGATTAATTGATAAAGGGTTAGCAGATTACTTGCCGCTCAGTACCTATTTAGCTTGGTTTAATCAATTACCGCAAGATGTCAGAACCCCTATTGTCGAACGTTGGGGAGCGCCGGAAAAAAGCGCTATGTTACGCCAAGCCACGATAAACGGCGAAAAAGTCGATGCTTACGTTATTCCGCGTATGGATTTAGGTAACATGATAATCATGCCGCAAGGTTTACGTGGCGATAACGCAAAAGAAAGCGCAGCTTTGTATCACGACACTAAAGAGCCCGCAAATCATTCGTATTTAGCTATCTACTTATATGCCCGCCAGCAGTTTGGTGCTAATGCTTTTGTCCATTTAGGCACTCATGGTTCACAGGAGTGGTTATCGGGTAAAGAGCGAGGTTTATCAGTTTATGATGCACCTAATCTAGTGATTGGCAACTTACCGGTTTTCTACCCATATATAATTGATAATGTGGGCGAAGCTATGCAAGCTAAGCGCCGCGGCCGTGCAACTATGATTAGCCATTTAACGCCTGGGTTTGCCAAGGCTGGTTTATATGCCGAAGTAGCGGTATTAAATGAAAAATTAGCCAACTACATGATGTTAGAGGCGGGTCAAACCAAAGCCAATACCGAAGCCGAAATTATCAAGCTGGCGATTGAGCTCGATATGCTTAAAGATTTATCTGCTAATTCAGGCGAATCTATCGACGAAGCAGAGCTTAAAGCTAACTTCGCGAATTATGTTGCAGCCATGCAAGATCATTTAAATAGTCTGGCACAGATGAGCCAACCGTTAGGTGTTCATACCTTTGGTGTGCTCCCTAAAGATGCCCATTTATATACCACTATGTTGCAAATGCTAGGTGACGAATATCTTGCTCGTGCAGCGGTTTATGAAAAGGAGAATGGCCTTGTTTATCAAATGTCTGCCGAGCAGCAAAGTGACGCGGATAAAGAGATGGCAAGATTAGGGGTTGCTGAATTAGCTAGTTTAGAAGGTTTCCAATTACTAAAAGCATTTTTATCTGCTGAAAAGTCAGGCCAAAAACTAGCCGATTTAACCCCTGAGTTAGAGGCAGACCTCAAACAAGCAAAAGTGTATTGGGATAATTTTCAAGCCATCAGTGAAATAGAAAGTCTATTATCAGCGCTTGATGGTCAGTATATTCCAGTTAGCCATGGCGGCGACCCTATTCGCAACCCGGATGCCGCACCAACTGGGCGTAATCTAATTGGTTTTAACCCTGCTAAAGTGCCGAGCAAAGAAGCTTACGCTGCTGGTGTTAGCTTAATGAATCAAACCATAGACGCCTATGTCGCCAAGCATGGTCGCTATCCAGAAAAGTTAGCTTTCTCATTATGGTCACTCGAAACCATGCGTCATCAAGGCGCGTTAGAGGCGCAAATCCTTCATGCACTTGGTTTAAAGCCTGTATGGAACCGCCAAGGCAATGTTAGCGGCACTGAGGTTATCGAATATAAAGATTTAGGACGCCCGCGTATCGACGTAGTTATTTCTGCAACTGGCTTATATCGAGATGCTTTTCCTAATGTGATGCTATGGTTAGCTGAAGCGATAGATACAGTAGCTAAGATGAAAGAAGAAAATAACTTTGTTTATCGTAATGCAAGCCAATTAAAACAAAGCTTAATCGCAGAAGGTAAAACGGAAGAAGATGCTGATTACTTGTCGTCAGTTCGTATTTTCTCGAACGAAACGGGTAATTATGGTACTGGTTTAGCTGGCGCCAGCTTAGCGTCAGGTACATGGGAAGATGATAGTAAACTTGCCGATTTATACACACGCCGTATGGGATTTGCCTTTGGTAAAGATGAAACTCGCTGGAGTGAAAATATGGGCGAAACCGATCTTTATAGCAAGGTATTGTCGGGTACTGAAGGTGTTATCTTTTCACGCTCAACTAATCTATACGCCATGATGACGAATGATGACCCATTCCAGTATTTTGGTGGTATTGGTTTAGCTGTGCGTAATTTAGATGGCAAAACACCTGAAATGTATGTGTCTAACTTGCGTAAAAAAGATCAAGTTAAAACCCAGACCCTAGCCGAATTTGTCAATCAAGAATTACGTTCACGCTACTTCCACCCGCGTTGGATTAAAGCCATGCAAGATTCTGGATACGCAGGCGCGACTGCTATTTTAGACAGGGTTAATAACCTTTGGGGTTGGGAAGTGATGACTCCAGAAGCGATCCGTGATGACCAATGGCAAGAATTTTTTGAAATTTATGTGGATGATAAATATCAAATGAATATGCGTGAGTTTTTCCAAAATAATAACGCTGAAAGCTTAGCGCAAATCATCGAGCGAATGTTAGAAGCCGAACGTAAAGACTATTGGCAAACAGATGATGAGACAGTTAAAAAGCTAGTTGAAACTTATGCTGAGTTAGCCGTGCAGTTTGATGTGGCGACTAACAACGATAAATTCAATGAATATATGGATCAAAAACTAACTGGATTTGGCCAACAACCTTTGTCAGAGCAATTGGCAGCACTGGATTTAGCGGCTGCTGTACCTGCGGCTAACAGCCAAGCTGAATCAGAGCAAGTACAAGGCCAAAAGCTAGAAAAGCAAAATCAGAAAAATATTGAGATTGATCATTCATTCTTATATCAGTCGTTATTTGTCATGCTACTCATCATGCTTATTGGCGGTTACTACCAAGTTCGTAGTGCTAAAGCGGGTAAGCATCACAGCCATAAAGTAATTCAGTTTGCCCAACACAAGCAAAACAAAGCCGCTTAACTTAGCAACTCAGTCCAATAATCTTTTGGGCTGAGTTTACTTGGTTGCCAGAGCTTTGATTCAGACTCTACTCTAACTCGATACTCTACCCCAATTTAATTGACCTTATATCTATAGACACCTAATCCATAAGAGATAAATATGAAAATAATCACCCGATTTAGTTTAATGCTGGTGGCATTATGCTGCTGGTCATTAACCGTAAAGGCGAATGAAGCCGCTGATATCTTATTTGTGAGTGCAGCACATTCTAATAAAGCCAAGGTTGGATTATTGCATAAAGCTGCATTAAATAACCCAAGCGCAGTATGGAATATTAAGCAGAAAAACGCCAAAGACCTGACTGATATGGCAGCAGCACAAAGCCTATTTAGCCAATATGATTTAGTCGTGCTAGATGCTGTGTCGCCTCGAGAAGCGAGTAAAACATACCAAGCTTTTATCACCAGCATTGCCAACACAGAAACCAAATTTATCGCATTTAATTGGCTTGATAATCAAGCTGCGCAAAAGGGAATAAGCGAAGCACAGCAGCAAACCTTACAAAGCTATTGGAAAAATGCAGGCCTAGCTAATTTAAATAACATGCTGAGTTATATTGCCTATAATTTATTAGGGCATCGTAATCCGAGCTCGGCCACTGTTCCTGAGCCTATTATATTCCCAACTCAGGGTATTTATCACCCTAACCAAGCTAAGCTGATTAGTGAAAGTTTAGCTGAATATCAACAATGGTCTGCGCCAAAAGCAAATCAAGCCAAGATTGCGCTCCTGATGCAACGAGCCTTGATTGAAACCGAACAAACTCAGTTAATAGACACCACTATTGCCCTATTGGAAGCTAAAGGTGCTTATGTTGTACCTTTCTTTTTTGAGCTAAGCCCTGTTAGTGGCGACTATAGTCATTTACTCCAAAGCGAAGTAAAGCAAGGTGGCACCCTAGTTGGTAAGCAAACAGAAGTTGATCTCATTATTAACTTTAGGAATATTCATTGGGCGAACAAACGTAAGCTCGAATTTGAGCAATTTGGCGTACCTGTTATGCAGGCAATGACATATTATTCCGGCGACCAACAAGCTTGGGAAGCTGATATGCAAGGCGTTGCGCCAGGTATGATGGCATTTACACTCGTTTTACCCGAAACCGCAGGTGTGGTTGATCCTATGGTTGTAGCGGCAACGGATCGAAAAACACAAACCACAGAAATTATTAGCTATCAATTAGAGCACTTGGTCAACAAGGCGGTTAATGTCGCTAATTTGAAATATAAAGCGAACCAAGATAAAAAGCTGACTGTATTTGTTTGGGGCGATAAAGATGTTGGTGCTTCATTTATGAATATTCCAGCGAGCATTGAAGCTATCAGTCAAAGACTCGCAGCCGAAGGTTATCAAACTGGTGAACGCGATGCCCAATACATCACAGCAAATATCAAAAAAATTCTGGACCCATTTTATCGTGATTTTGAGTTAACTGAGTTGCTTGAACAAGACCTAGCGGAACTCATGCCAATAGATGAGTATTTAGCATGGTTTAACAGCTTACCTGCTGAATTAACCAAGGAAATCCGTGATCACTGGGGAGAGCCCAAAGAAAACTTTATGGCGGTGGAAAAAAACGGTAAAGACTATTTCATTTTGCCAAGAATTAGAAACGGCAATATGTTGGTTATGCGTCAGCCTTCGCGCTCAGATAACAAAAACGACGAAAACCAAATTTATCATCAGGGACTCGTTCCTATGAATCATTTTTACCTCGCAGCCTATTTTTATGCCAGACAATATTGGCAGTCTGATGCCATAGTGCATCTAGGTACGCATGGCTCGCAAGAATATTTAGGCGGTAAAGAGCGCGGTCTTTCAATTTATGATCAAGGTAATCTTGCCGTTTGGGATACGCCTGTCGTCTACCCTTTCATTGTGGATGATGTCGGTGAAGCTATGCAAACAAAGCGACGCGGTAGAGCAACGGTTATCTCTCACATGACGCCTCCCTTTGCCGCCGCAGGTTTACACGGTGACATGAGTGATTTACATGAACTGATGCATCAATACAAAGCGTTAGACCAAGGCGGTGTTAAGCAGAAAACAGCTAAACTAATTGCAGAAAAGTGTATTGAAATTAATATATGTAACGACATAGGTTGGAATCAAACTCAAATCGAAACCGCTTTATCTTCGACTACTGAGTGGAGTGACTTTTTTAGTCTCTTACATAGCCACATGGAATCTTTGGCAACTGCAAACCAGCCACTGGGTTTACATACCTTTGGCGCATTGGCTGAGCAAGACTTAGTTATTTCTACCCTAGTGCAGATGTTAGGCCGTGACTTCACCGGTTTAGCAACCGAGTTTGAACATCAAAATTATTTGAATCAAGATGAAACCAGACATGCTGAGCATGGCGATGAAGAACATAGCCATAGCTATCACAACACAAGTCATAAACATGATGAAGACTCAGATCATGAGCACTCAGATCATGAACACGCAACCCAAGCGCATCAAGGTGATGAATTAAAAAGCTTATCTGTCAAAAAATTAGCGGGATATTTAACCGCATTAAATTACATTATTAAAGACGGAGATAACAAAGCAAACAGACCGATAGCGTTTGATGATTTAGATGAAGCCTTACAAACTCAAATAAATCGCGGCATTAAGCTATATCAAAACATGGCTGGGATCCGTGAACTCGATAGCATGGTTGATTTTTTACAAGCTAAATATATTCCAGTTAAAACCGGTGGCGACCCGATCCGTCATCCTGAATCATTGGCGACCGGTTATAACCTATATGGTTTTGACCCATCAAGAGTGCCAACGCCTGCGGCTTATCAACAAGGGCAAGAGTTAGTTGAAGAAATGATAGCTAACTATCAGAAAAAGCATAATACCTATCCAGATAAAATGGCATTTTCGCTTTGGTCAATTGAAACTATGCGCCATTACGGTGTCCTTGAATCGCAAATCTTATACGCCATGGGGGTTAAACCTAAATGGACACCAGATGGTAGAGTGATAGGCACAGAAGTTATCCCTTATAGCGAATTAAAACGCCCAAGAGTTGATGTGGTTATGTCTGCAACTGGGTTATACCGAGATGCGTTTCCAAATGTGATGCAACTTTTAGCCAAAGCGGTTAAACAAGTCGCTGAGTTAAAACAAGAGAGCAATTCTATCTGGGATAATTTTGTTCAAATCAACAGCGAAAAAGTGAAGCAGAGCTTAATTGAACAGGGCGTTGCAGCCGATGAAGCTGAATACTTATCAAGTATTCGTATGTTTTCAAATCAATCAGGTGATTATGGTTCAGGTGTAGATGACTCAACTTGGGCGAGTGATACTTGGGAGAGCGATAAAAAAATCTCCGATAATTACTTAGGCAAAATGGGCTATTTCTTTGGCCCAGATAGCTCTCGTTGGGGAGAAAAAGCCGTCAATGCGCAAGGGGAAGACGTACAGCTATACGCTAAGCAATTGTCTGGGACAGACCTTGCCATGTTTGCCCGATCTTCTAACTTGTTTGGCATGTTAAGTACAGATGACCCGTTTGAATACTTTGGTGCATTAAGCCTAGCGGTACGCAATATAGACGGTAAAAGTCCAGATATGGTTGTGGCTAACTTACGTGATGCAAATAATGCAAAAGCAGAAGATGCCGCTTTGTTTATGGCCAAAGAATTGAGAACACGGAATTTCCATCCTCGTTGGATTGCTGAAATGCAAAAAGAAGGCTATTCAGGCGCAGTATCTATGGCGTCTAGAATCGATAACTTTTTTGGTTGGCAGGTGGTTGATCCTAATTTAGTCAGAAATGATCAGTGGGATGAATTTATGGATGTTTACCTAAAAGATAAATTGAACCTAGGGTTAGATGAATGGTTTGAAGAAGTTAATCCAACAGCACTCGCTAGAATGATGGAGCGCATGTTAGAAGCCGAACGAAAAGATTACTGGCAAGCAGATCCTGAGCGTTTGAAGCAACTGGTTGAAAAATATGTCGACTTTGTCAATCAATATGACTTGATAGTGTTAAATGACGCACTTAGAGAGCATGTTGATGAATTAGCCAAGGGATTTGGTTCACAAGCTTTACAAGCCGCTAAAACGGCAGAGGATATGGCAGCTCAAGCTATGGCTCAAAAAGCGAAAAATCAGACTCAATTGGCTCAAGAACCTGCGTTAAATGATAGTGCCAAACAGCAAGTTGAAGGACAAAAGCTGGAAAAACAAACAGAGCAAAGCCAGACTGAAGATAACGATTTTATTTGGCAATGCTTAGCGATTATTGCTTTGATTATGTTACTTGGTGCGATTTACCAAACTAGGCAATCTAAGCAAGCAAACAAGAAGTTTGCAAACTGAGTTCAGCTAAATGTAAGCACCAAGCAAACCAAAGCGAAAAATAATGCAGCTTAATCTGCTAGTATAGAGCTAAAGTCCTAAACGTAAGTGGTTAAATGTTTAGGCTTAGCTCTATTATGCGTTTGAATTGAGCTTTATGCTAAGCTAGGCCCAAATTTAAAGTCGTAATTTTCTACACGTAAAAAAATGGATAAGATAAAGTTTTTAGACATAATCAACTCAACACCTTTGGTGTCGATTGATTTAATTATTGAAGATCAAAATGAGCGTTATTTACTTGGGCAAAGAGCGAATAAACCCGCTCAAGGTTTTTGGTTTGTACCAGGTGGTAGGATACGTAAAAATGAAACCCTGCAGCTTGCTTTTGAGCGCATCGTTACAACCGAATTAGGTGCTAGCTGCATTGAAAGCTTAAACTTTGACGATGCCAAATTATTAGGGGCATATGACCATATTTACTCAGATAACTTTGCAAACGAAGCTGATGTGAATACTCACTATGTTGCGCTTGGTTATAAATTGAGTGTGACCGAAGCAATTCATTTTGATAAAGATAATCAGCATTCGGAGCTGAGCTGGTGGTCTAAATCTGAGTTAATGGCAAGTGAGCTAGTACACCAGAATACCAAGAACTACTTCTAATTTTAAAGCTTGGTCTTTTAGTGAAAACACCAAGCGTAAAATAGCCCACTAACTCGTTACCGGTTTAGTGCGGCTTTTTAGCTTACCTGCAGCAATAACTAAAACGATTCCCCCTAAAACCAATACTGACGCAATAATTAGCCGAGTTGTAAGTTGTTCAGAAGCAAAAGTGACCCCACCTAAGGTTGCTAAAATGGGGACTAATAATTGTAATACCCCTGCTTGAGTGATACTGATGTTTTTAATGGCTAAATACCAAATCGCATATCCTAACCCAGAAGCAATAGCGCCGGATGTAACCGCGTAAACTAAGCCGAGAGTATCCATTTCGATTTGTTTAAAACTAATTAGGGCCAGTATTACAACTAGGGGGAAGGTTCGAATAAAGTTATAGCTAGTATCGCTGAGTGGATTCACTGAATTTTTGCCTTTTAAGGTATAAATTCCCCAAGCTATGCCAGAGATAAGCATTAACACAAAGGCTAAAAAATTAGGCGTAGCGACGCTTGGTATGACTAAGTAGGTTAAACCAGAAAAAGACACTACAACCCCAAGCCACTCATGTAAATTTAATTTTTTTCCAGATAAGTAGCTGGCGGTTATCATAGTTAATTGCACCGCACCGAATAAAATTAAAGCGCCAGTGCCAGTATCCAATAATAGATAAGCGTATGAAAAAGTAACGGCATATAAAAACAGCATTAAACTGGCAAGCCAACTACCTTTAGCTTCAGCTGCTTTTATTGGCTTGGTCTCAGTTAACGAACTTTTACTGGCAAATAACTTTGTCATTAATAACAGAATACTTAATACCAGAGTGGCCGAAACCAACCTAACTAGGGTAAAACCAGCTGCATCTGCATGCTGTTCGCCAAGTGCTAAACGACATAAAATTGAGTTTCCAGCAAATGCAATTAGGGCTAAACTGGTTATTAGAAAAGTTTTAATGGTTAATAAATTCACTTTTACTCATTATTTGGTGTTGTTTGGATAAATTATTACAAGATATTCGCAACTGTCAGTTGTGCGCAAAAAGCTTGCAGCATAAACCTAGACCTGTGGTACAAGCAAATCCTTCCGCCAAAATACTAATTATTGGCCAAGCGCCGGGTGCTAGGGTTCAAGAGTCAGGCATTCCTTTTGACGATGCGAGTGGTAATCGGCTCAGAGATTGGATGGGAATCGACAAACAGACTTTTTACGATTCAAGTCAATTAGCCATTATGCCAATGGGATTTTGTTATCCTGGCAAAGGGAAATCTGGCGATTTACCGCCTAGACCCGAATGTGCACCTAAATGGCATCAGTTATTGTTAACTCAAATGCCCAATATCCAGCTTACTTTATTTATAGGCCAATATGCGCAAAAATATTACCTCGGAGACAAGCATTTAAGTTTAACCGAAAGAGTCAAAAACTGGCAGGCTTATCAAACCCAATATCCAATTCCATATTTTGTGTTACCCCATCCGTCACCGCGCAACCAGATCTGGTTAAAGAAAAACCCTTGGTTTGAATTAGAAGTGGTTGAAAACTTACGCACAAATATAACAGCGATTTTAGGTTAAGTCCTTAATCTAATTAGTTGTATCACACTGTGGCTGGTATCATTTGTTATCATGTGGCGACTATCAAATCGGTAATGGATTTCTGCTATCTTTAGGCAATTAAAAATGAATAAAAATAAAAAAATACTCATAGTTGGAGCTGGTATTGCGGGTATTAGCTTATATCGCAAGTTAAGAGCCTTTGGCTTTTCACCTGATATCATAGAGCAGGCAGACTCTTGGCGACAAGATGGCGCGGCTATTTGTTTGCCCGCTAATGCCGTGTTAGAGCTAGACAAGCTTGGTCTTAAAGATGAATTACTCAACTCGGCTCATCAAGTTTTCGACATTGAATACGCTTTAGCTGATGGCAGAGAATTGGCATCGGCTTCGCTAAAGCAATCACCTTGTGATAAAGCGCCATTTGTTGCTTTAATGCGTGGTAAATTAATGGAAATTCTTAGAGCTGGAATTGACTTAGCCGAAGTTAAATTCTCCACTCAAATCGATTCAATCTCTCAGAGCAGTGAACAAGTATTGGTTAACTTTAATCATGGCGGCACAGCACAATATGATTTAGTGATAGCGGCGGATGGGATTAACTCTAAAACTCGAGGGCTGGTTTTTCCAAATTCTGAATTGAATTATTCAGGTGTGACTAACTGGCGCTTTACCGCGCAAATATCGACAAAAAATTTACACCCTGTTTATTATGTGGGGAGCGACTCCGCCTTTATGATTTATCCTATTGCGGATGATAAAGTATATTGTTATGCGCAAATTTTCGATAAAGATAAATCGTATTTTAACCAAGCAGCGCATGAAGCGATTCAAACACTGTTTAAGCATTATTGTCAGCCAGTACAGCAAGCGATTGCTCAGCTAAATAGGCAAGATATAGTCGTAGGTGAGTTGAAGTCGGTTAGCCAAGTTAAGGCCGTACAGCAGAAGGTGTTATTAATTGGAGACGCGTTACACGGGTGTCCGCCTAGTCTGCAGCAGGGTGTTGGGTTAGCTTTGGAAGATGTTAATTGTATCTCTGAGTTATTAGCTCAAATGCCGATCGAGCAAGCTCTAGTTCAGTTTGAATCCAATCGACTTACCCGAATTAAGTGGGTAGTGGATGAATCTAATAAAATTATTAAATTAGCAGGAATCGGTCGATTTGCGATCGGTCGCTTTTTACGTAATTTAAAAATTAAAAAAGGCGGACCGGCCAACGTTATAGGTTGGAAAAAGTTATTATCTGAGAAAGCCTATTAGTTTGATTTAAGCAAATTGGTTAAATTCAGATTCTCTTGTTATGCTTGATTTTCCAGAGTTTAATCAATTTAAATGGCGTTATTATGGCTAGGTTTGATGAATATAAAGTAATGCACGTGGTTGAAGGCGGCTGTGGCACCTTGTTATTTGGCTCGAGCGGACTTCCGCTTAAAAGGTTGGAATCAACCCTAAATCAAGAGGCTGCAGATGGTTGGGAACTGGTATTTCAAGTGATAGAAAATAAAAGGTTTTGGTTATTTTGGAGTCGAGAATCCGTGATTGTAACCTTAGGGCGAAAACGTGGTTAAACGCGCTATTTTAGCTGCCATTCGCCGCTATCAAGTGAATGGGGGGTCAAAGCATTACTTTGGTTTAGCCTGCAATTTTTCGCCTACCTGTTCAGAATATACGGCCCAAGCGATTGAAAAATATGGTGTGCTTAGCGGTGTTAAACTGGGCATAAAGCGAATTTGTCGCTGTAACCAAAGCGATTGCCCAAGCACATCTTATGATCCGTTAAACTAGCACTTCACTGATTGGTAATAGATTTATGGATGAGCAATTTTTAAAAGATGAAGAAGAAGCTTTAAGACAACAAATTGCCGAGCTCTCGCCAAACCAAAAAAAACTTTATTACCGGCTCGAAGTAAAAAGGATAAAAGACCCAGATACTTACGCGGCACTTAATTACTTCTTTATTGTCGGCTTGCATCATTTTTATCTAGGTAAAAATCTAAATGCTGTGATCGATATTGCATTATTAGTGATTGGACTGTTGACCATTACGAGTTATGGTTGGGTTTTGCTTGCAGCGGTTAGCTTATACGAATGCTTCCAATTATTTAATAGCCAGAAAATACTGCATCAATATAATAATCAAGTGATGCGTTCAACCTTAGCTGAAGTCAGTAAAATGACTCAAGCCGATTTAAATCAGATTTAATCAAGATAGATTTTATTTTTACCCTATGAATTACCCAGGTTACCTATTTTGTATTTAACAATATTAACGACACCATTGTATTTATTTTCGCGGTTAAGCAAATTAACCACAGTGCTATTTTTATTCATCCTGTTTTTATTGGGAAGTACGGCCAATGCTATGACAAATTCAAACAATCAATCGACCGTTTCTATGCCTATTGAGGTGAGTTTGGAATTTGTTGAAGCCAAGCTGAATGACGCACTGCCGGATCTACTCGCAGATATCAATGAGCCCAATCGAATTTGCGTTAAAAATAAATTCATTAAATTAAGATGTGACCTTAATGGCTGGGTTAAGCGTAATGGTGAGATTAAACTTGCTGGATTTAATGATGCTTTACATTTTTCTATACCGATAAAAGCACAAGTATCGGCGAAAGCAGGGATTAGCGAAACAGTTAATGCTGCTGCAACCGTTTATATTATTGCGAAACCTAAACTAAATGCTGATTGGTCTTTGTCGGTAGAGGTTAACCCAGATTATAAATGGGATAAAAAGCCAAGTTTGGAACTATTTGGCCTGATTAAAATTAGTTTTGCTAAGCAGGTCGATCCTCAAATTCGAGCTAAGATGAATGAGTTTGTCGCTGAGATCCCCGAAATGTTAGCGAATTTAAAATTAAGGCGACAGGTCGAATTGGCTTGGCAAAAAATTCAAGAACCAGTGGAAATAAATGATAATCCAAAGCTGAACTTATTGTTTAGTCCTAATTTAATTGGTTACTCCGGTCTAGCAATAACTCAGCAAGCGATAAAAACGACAATTAATGTTTCTGGGCATACCGATGTTTTCTTAGGTGAAGTAGAAGCTCAGCATAAAGCGCCATTATTGGATATTAGTGAAACTAAGCCGCTTAACCAAGGAAGCTTTTCACTTGGCTTGCCTTTAGTTATTCCATACCAAGAGATGCTGGATGCAATTAATCAAAAGTTACCAAATGGATATGAAAAGAAGTTAGATAATGAAGGCAAATTAAAAGTTTATAACCCGGATATACAAAGCAGCGCTAATGGCTTATTGGCGATAAAACTTACGCTTGAATATGACAACCGCTCTCGATTTTTAAGATGGATTGATGTTTTTAATTGGTTTAGTTTTAAAGGGACAATTGCTTTTGAAGGTAAGCCTAGCCTAAATAAGTTAGACCGAAGTATCACGCTAGATAGTTTGGAATATCAGGCCAATACGGATAACTCTATTTTAGATGGTTTGGTTTCGGTTGCGCGTATTGAAATGATCCGAGAATACATAAAACAAAAAGCTAGATATTCATTTGGCGATAAAGTGGATGAAGGGATTGCAAAGGTCAACAAAGCGCTAAATAAACCAACAGATAAAGATGTTAAGGTACTGGCATTGCTAGAAAATATCAGTGTAGATAACTTAGTGGTGAATCAAGATAGTTTAGTGGTGGATACACGCTTGTCTGGATTAGTGAGTGTTAAAGTTGAGCCGTAAATTTCAAAGTGGATGGACGGCTATGAATTAGCGATTGTACTGATCAATATCTGTAGCTTATATTTTACTGTTATTGAATAATAGGTTCATTTTTCACCTGACAGGCAGCTATGAGTGAGAAGCAGATCTTAATTAGCTTTTAGTTGAAAGCTAGCTCTCGGATCCAAAGCAAGCACCTAGTTTTCTATTAGAATTTTGACTATTTTAGTACGCCAGATCCAGCGGGCTGCGAGCATAGCCAAATTTAGAACCAATAACATGCGTGTAAATTTCAGTTGTTTTTACATCATTATGACCAAGCAGTTCCTGAACTGTCCTAATGTCAGCGCCAGAACGCAGTAACTCAGTTGCAAATGAATGCCTGAAAGTATGAGCTGTCACGCGTTTATCTATAGCTGATTTTTTGACTGCCTGTCTGAGTTGTTTTCGAAATGCGGTTTCGTGAATATGATGACGACAAATATAGCCATCTTGTGGATGCATGCAGCGAACACTCGATGGGAAGATGTATTGCCAAGCGGTATCTTTGGCTGCAGACTTGTACTTATTGATCAAACTGATTGGCATAGAGGCAAGACCAAAGCCGTCTTTTAGATCTTGTTGATGTAACTGCTTAGCGTTTTCGATTTGGGCTTGTAACGGGACAATTAAATTTTCAGGCAACATTGTACAACGATCTTTATTTCCCTTACCACGGAAGATAAAAAGACTTTTATTTTGAAAATCAATGTCTTTAACCCTTAGTCTTAGTGCTTCACTTATTCTTAAACCTGCACCAAATAGTAGACTGGCTATGATTTGATATTTGCCTGACAGGTTAGTAATGATTGACATCGCTTCTTGGGTACTCAGTACCGTTGGGATGGTTTTTTGCCGTTTAGTAAACGAATATGCAAGCTCAGTAATTTCTTTTTTAATGACATATCTATACATGAATATTATTGCACACAGCGCTTGATTTTGAGTCGCTGCACTGACTTGCCGATTGACAGCAAGATGATTTAAAAAGCGCTCAATTTCTGAATTCCCCATATCCTTTGGGTGTTTATAATCGCTAAAGCGAATAAAGGTACGAACCCAATGTAGATAAGATTTTTCAGTTGTATAACTGTAATGCTTGGTTCTGAGCTCAGTTCTAATTGACTCGATAAATTGAGATTTAGCCATCAATAAATCCTCCAACCTGATTGCTGGTTATTTATACAGTTATAATGGCAAGATGCCAAAAACTCAAATTATTTCTCGCTTTGTTTTTAACAAGGTATTGGTTTCCTGAAGATAATAGTAATTAACAATATGATTTTATTTGTTTTTTATAATAGTGAATTTACATAACGACCCTATATTTGACTCGCTTTGACGATTGGCTTGGTTTCTAGCCTAAAATTGTTGTTGCACTTTAGTTAATTTAAGCTTAAGTTTATGAAATTATTAATTTAAAACTTATTGGAATGGCGTTGTTATACTTAATGTTGAAAAGTTCTATACGCACTTCTAATGATTAAGCTGTTATGTTTTCATGGATGAATCAGAGTTATGATTAAAAAAATTGGCTTTTTTATAATGGGAATTCTCTTTATGGGAATTTACATACCCTTATCATTAAAAGTATTTTCTGGCTCAGAACAAAATATCCATTATGCACAAAATGGACTTATGTTTGGTAGTTATACTTTAATAGGTTCTTTCATATTCATGACTATTTTATTACTTATAATTTGTAACTATCTTATCGATAAAATATTTATAAAAACTAGTAAAAAATAATATTGTTCTTGTTAACATTTAAAACATAACAAGTCACTCAAAAGGACAAATAACAGTTGGTTTTTGCTCCTTCGTCGCTTATTTTAACCAACTATTATTTGCCTCTTAGTGAGGCGTTAGGTGCAATATTCATGCTTCGGTATATTTTACAACTATTCTTACTCATAACTGTTGCATTACCCTGTCAAGCAATCGCATCGGATCACAGCCCAGACGGAACTTGGCGACTTGAAATTAATAATTTAAATAATTCAACCATCAGTGTTGCTCACATTAAGTTTACTAAAAAAGTTTCACGTTCCTGCATTGAAGGTGATTGGAAAAAAATTAAGTTTGTTTCGGTAACTGCATCAGATGAAAATTTTTTCCCTATTACCCAAGAGATATCTTATAAAATCAGCGAAGGTATATTGATTATTGGTCGCAATGGAAGGTGTGATTCATATTTACACCTAACGGGTAATTTTATCGGCAATGGCACAAGAGGTGAGTACAGGACCTTTGGGCTTAGTCATAATAAGTTGCTGGGAAAATTCTTAATCAATAACATCAAGTAATTGCACCT
>NZ_KQ130507.1:0-47175 GCF_001050375.1 Catenovulum maritimum
GATTTAGCTCTAATACCTGAATTGGTAATTTTAGGTGGGTGTTTATATTCTTGATCTGACTAAAAGCGCTATCTATTCCAATATTAATTAATGCAATAAAAGTATAGATGGGATTAGAGCTACCAACTTGCTTGGCAGCTCTAAAGTCTGTGTAGTTCTGGTTATGTTATATCTTGCTATTTATGGATGAAATCAGCTGCTGAGTTGCCGTTAGGTAGCTTCATATCCCCTCTGTATAAAATATCAGGTCGCTCGTTTTCGCTCGCTCCTAGGGCGAGTCCATCTTTAATTATATTGGCTTGGCTATAATCCACAGCATAAAAGCCAACTTTCGACGATTCATCTCCAATTTCATTTTCTGAAAGTTGCGATAGTGCAAGGATAGGTGCGGTTGGGAAGATCAGATACCATCTTTCACCCGATAAATTGTGCTCAAGATCATTTCTTGAAATTGTCGTTACTGTCTTACCTACTTTGTTCGCTAAATGTTCTCTATTCCAGTCGCTTAATAAATAAGTGATTACATTACCAACTTCTGCCACCGGCTCATCGAACACGGTTTGGCGTAATATAATATCGCCACTAATTTTCAGATTGTTAATGCGGCCTCTGGTTAAATCGCGACAAGTCGTTCCACAAGCAAATGATCCTTTGCCAACTAAAAGAGCTGTACCACTATCTATTGCTTCAATATTCTCAACACTGATATCTTTCATTATTTTACTGTGTGGCTTTAACCAAACCCCAGTGAAACCATTTGTGACCTTGACATTTGAGATCTTAATTTTGTTCATGGATGAATAATATGGCCCCGAGCGATTAAAGTTATCATTATCTGTGCCGTTACCCGCTTCGACTCTAACGCCAATTCCATTAAAGGCTTCTATATTGTCAATTTCTATCCAGTCACCACCATACACTTGCACCACGCCATAACCAGTATGTGCATTAAATGCTTTAATGTTTTTAATGCTTCCCTTAATTGGCGTTCTACCATAGGTTGGATTTCTTACAATCGCAAACATGTCTGGAATGACCTTACCAGTTTGATCTATAAATTCATCCTGGTCATTCATTTTTAATGGAATATTTTCTGGGTTCATCGGGGTATTTGAACCATCGTCGTTTTGTACGTATCTGTCTTCCAAAAACACAGCCTTTGAACCAAAACGGTATGCGTAAGCACCATCTTTATAATCTGCATCTGCAAACATTTGCACTGACACAGATTCTGTATGATTATCTTCTATCGTTACATTAGAGATCGAAAAGTTCTCTACGTAAAATAGACCAAATGGAATAGCACGTGTTAAGTTTACTTGCCCCCCGCCATTTCCACCGACCATCTCTCCATAACTAATTGGCATATTTGTTTTAGCATCAACGGTAAAATTTGCGGTTGGATCGGTCGAAGTCACTTGTACATTTACGACTCTATCATCCAATAAATTATTTGGGCCATTACTACGGCCGAAGCTAAATAGGAATTGTCGATTGGGTTTATTTGACGGGTTACCTGTTGGGTTTGTATCTTCTTTTATTCCTCTCATCTCAAGTACAACATTTGGATCAATTTCAATACGAACATTCGAGGGTACAGGTATGTGCGCTAAGCTAAAGCGATTATTGCCACTTGTAGATGGTCTGAGAATTACCACACCACCATCATCTTCATTCTTTGCTCGATTCAAGGCACCTTTTAACCTTGCCGAGTCATTTGTATCTGCTGAAAAAACATCTTCAGCAAATAATATTTCAGGGTCATTATCAAAAACTTTATTTTCAAAATAGCCTATATCAGCCCCAACATAGGCTTCAAGATCTGTGTCTGTAGGACGATTTTCTACTTCGTCATCGTTATTCGGTACTTCAGGTACTTCAGGTACTGTAATTTCTTCTGATATTTGTTCACTTTCAACCTCTAGCTCAACATCACTACACGCACTTAGGCAAAGCATTGTAAAAATACAAATTAAGCTGTTTTTTACAATTACACTAAGCCGTGTAAAGGCTAAATCTTTATTCATAACAGTAACCACTTTTTAAATTTTTATTTAATCTATTAATCGATTGTATAAAAATATTAATAAAATGTATACATACATATGATGTTTTGGGTATTCATAAACAAATCTAGCATTTAAGCAGGTACAGATAAGAGAATCGAGAGTATTAGAAAAGGTTATAACCGAGTGGTTTAAGAGATTTTGTATTTAGATAACTTTAGATAATTTTAAGTATTGGAGCGGCTAACGAGACTCGAACTCGTGACCCCGACCTTGGCAAGGTCGTGCTCTACCAACTGAGCTACAGCCGCGATAGATATTTTTGAAGCGTTTGGAATTCCAACTTAAGGATAAGTAGGAATGGTGCCCGGGGCCGGACTTGAACCGGCACGCTCTATGAGCGAGGGATTTTAAATCCCTTGTGTCTACCAATTCCACCACCCGGGCGACACAATTACAGATATTTGGAGCGGCTAACGAGACTCGAACTCGTGACCCCGACCTTGGCAAGGTCGTGCTCTACCAACTGAGCTACAGCCGCATTAACTTTGCACATTTCAGACTCTGTTAAATCTAAAATGGTGCCCGGGGCCGGACTTGAACCGGCACGCTCTATGAGCGAGGGATTTTAAATCCCTTGTGTCTACCAATTCCACCACCCGGGCGACACAATGCACTAACTTGTTTTCATATGGAGGCGGGTCCCGGAGTCGAACCGAGGTGGACGGATTTGCAATCCGCTGCATGGCCACTCTGCCAACCCGCCCTGCTTTAGAAGTTGGAGCGGCTAACGAGACTCGAACTCGTGACCCCGACCTTGGCAAGGTCGTGCTCTACCAACTGAGCTACAGCCGCAACTTTCTAAATTCTGGAAGACTCTACCTAAGCTTTGCCATCTCCTGAAAACGAGGCGCATTTTACAATTTATCAGGAGTGAGTCAACACTTTATTTTAAAGTTTTTTCTAACCGCTCAAATAAACAGCGTTTTTAGGCAATTAATTATCAAATTAATGTATTTCGTGTATTTTTAATACAATCTTATGCTTTTTTAAATTCTGGCCAAGCCGCTTTTAAATAAATAACCATAGACCAGAAAGTTAAAATAACAGCGACATATAAAAATCCAGTAAAAATCGTTAGCGTTAAACCATCTAAATTGAACAAGAGTCCAAAAATAGCTAACATTTGTGCAAATGTTTTCCATTTACCGATTTCACTGACATTAACCGCAGCTCGTTTTCCCAGTTCAGCCATCCACTCCCTTAACGCTGAGATTAAAATTTCTCGGCAAACCATAACCACAGCAGGCAAAGTAATCCAAAACACATTGTAATGCTCAACAATTAGACCTAAAGCAGTAGCAACCATGAGTTTATCGGCAACCGGATCTAAAAAAGCACCAAATTTAGTTTGCTGCTGCCATTTTCTAGCTAAGTAGCCATCTAACCAATCTGTCGCTCCCGCTACAGCAAATATGCTGGCGGCTGCAATATATGCCCAAGGGACTGGCAAATAAAAACATAAAACAAAAAAAGGAATCAGCACTATACGAAATGCTGTCAGTAAATTAGGAATGTTCCACATCAAAAAAATCTTATCTCTATAGTTTCAACTGCATTGTCGCATTAATTAGGATTTATTGTCATGTAAGTATTGAAAAACAATTTCAGCCAGCTCTTTACTAATCCCCGGCACTTTTGCTATTTGCTCAACAGGAGCCGACTTCAAGCTTTGAATCCCCCCCATATACTTTAATAGAGCCTGTCGTCTTTTGGCACCGACTCCAGGTATTCCTTCCAGTACAGATGTTGTTTTCACTTTTTGTCTTTTGTTTCTATGGCCTGTAATAGCAAATCTGTGTGATTCATCTCTTATATGCTGGATTAAGTGTAAAGCAGGAGACTCACTTGGTAGGTTCATTGTTAAATGACTGCCTGCCAAAATCAAGGTTTCCAAACCAGCTTTTCGACTGGTACCTTTTGCAACACCAACTAATAATGGCATTTTTTGCTGCCAATTAGCAAAATGTTCTTCTGCTTGGGCTAACTGCCCTTTGCCACCATCGATAAATATCACGTCTGGTATTTTATCTTCTGCTTGAGGCGAACGATATCGTCTTGATAAAACTTGAGCCATAGCGGCGTAGTCATCTCCAGGCGTTATGTCAGTTATGTTGTATCTTCTATAATCTGTCTTCATCGGTCCGTTTCGATTAAACACTACGCATGATGCAACTGTTTGCTGACCCATGGTATGACTAATATCAAAACATTCAATTCGTTTAATCGGTTCTGCTAACTCTAAAACCTCATCTAATAAACTGAAACGTTTCTCCATGGATGCCGTTTCAGATAATTTAGTCGCAACCGCATTTTTTGCATTGGTTGATGCCAACTCTAGATAGCGAAATTTTTCTCCGCGAGTTGGCTGAGTAAACTTGATATTTCGACCATATAGCTCAGTTAAGGCTTGTTCCAACCCAGCAGACTCTGAAACCTCAAAAGGAATGACTATTTCCTTAGCGGGTTGTCTATCACTTGTTTGATTCAAATAGAATTGCGCCATGAAGGCGCTAAGTATTTCATCTGGCTCTGTCGCTTTTTGTATTTTAGGAAAATAGCTCTTACTACCTAATATCTTACTCTCTCGAATAAACAATACATGAATACAAGCCAAACCATGCTGTAAACTAAAACCAATAATATCCATATCGGAATGTTTACCCGATACATACTGCTGCTCTTGTATTTTACGTAGTGCGGTTATCTGATCTCTGTATTTAGCAGCGTTTTCAAAAGCAAGTGACTCGCTGGCGTTTTCCATCTTATTAACTAGCTGCGCCATCACCTCTTGGTTTCTTCCCTGTAAAAACAATTTTACTAAATCAACTTGCTCTATATATTCTTGATCTGACACTAAGCCTTTAATACATGGCGCTAAACATCGTTTGAGTTGATATTGTAAACAAGGTCGGCTACGAGCAGCATAATAACTATCTTCGCACTGACGAACCGGAAAGACCTTTTGCATAATACGCAAACTTTCACGTACGGCACCACCAGATGGGTAAGGGCCAAAGTAAGTATTTCCCTGTGCTTTTTTAGTGCCTCGATGAAACGCTAGCCTCGGGTGTTGGTGCCCGGATATCATAATATATGGATATGATTTATCGTCTCTAAGCAATACATTGTATTTAGGCATGTATTGCTTAATATAATTATTTTCTAGGATCAGAGCCTCTGTTTCTGTGTGAGTCACAGTAATATCCATAGAAGTAATTTGGCGAACTAGAGCTGCAGTTTTAGCGTTTGTGATGTTTTTACGAAAATAAGAAGACACACGCTTTTTTAAATTTTTGGCTTTGCCAACATATATAACCTGACTCTGCGAATCATACATGCGGTAAACACCACTTTGCTCAGTCAGTGTTTTCAGAAAGTTTTGTGAATCAAATTGTGGAGACGGCACAAGTAACCCATATTTAATATCAATTAAATAATGTTACCTATAAATCAGAGAAAAGTTTAGTGCGAAGAGCAGCAAAATTTAAATATGCTGCTCTAACATAGGAGCAATAGAGCGAAGAAGCCTATTAGATATTATTGGTATCTAACATGTTATAACGAATTGCCAAGTGCGTTAATTCAACGTCACCACCTATTTTAAGCTTTTCAAACATACGATAACGATAGCTATTCACTGTTTTCGAACTTAAATTAAGTTGTTCCGATATATCTTGGACTTTCTCGCCACGAGTTATCATCAACATAATTTGTAGCTCACGTTCGGATAAACTGTCGAAAGGGTTCTCGTCTTGTCCGCCTACTTGGGATAGCGCAATTTGCTGAGCGATATCAGGTGCAATATATCTTTGACCTGAATTAACTTGTCGAATTGCTTTGATCATTTCATCTGAGCCAGCACCTTTGGTTAAATAACCAGCTGCACCAATCTGCATGACTTTATAGGGAATAGGGTTTTCTGAGTGAACGGTTAAAAAGATGACTTTCGTGTCTGGGCAGTATCTAACAATTTTTTTGGTTGCTTCAATACCGCCAATTCCAGGCATATTCATATCCATAAGCACGATATCTGGATGGTTCTTACGACAAAATTGAACAGCTTCTTCACCTGTTTTCGCTTCGCCAACCACTTTAATACCGCGAATCTCACTTAAAATTCTATTGATGCCGGTTCTAACTAACTCATGGTCATCAACTAATAATATATTTATCAAATGAGCTCCAATGCCAATAGGCAAATGTTACATTAAGTTTTAATTATGTACTGCAAAAAAGCATAGAGTAGATTTTTAACAAATATTAAATAAAAGTAAAGAAGTGATTGATATTTTAGAGAAATAAAATGAAGGATGATACAAGTAAAGTGGCGGTGAGGCAGGGATTTGAACCCTGGATACGCTACAAACGTATGCTGGTTTTCAAGACCAGTGCTTTCGACCGCTCAGCCACCTCACCGCATGTACAAACAAAAGAGACCTCTCGTTTGGAACGGCGCAGATAATAGGGAGATTAGCTTAACTTGTAAAGTGTAAAACTTAATTTTTTTTATCTTCACTGTTCGTTAGCCTATTTATTAGGCAATAAGGTTAAAAACAAGACATATTTGAGCCTTGTTCCCCACAAAGGTGACTCACTTTATGGGCTAAATACAAAATAAATAAAGACCATGGTAATTAAGGGTTGAAATAAACAAGGTATGGTGCAATATTCCTAGATATTATTTTTGAACTTTTTTAAATTTCTATTTTCAAACAGAAAACTCAATTAAGAGGTGCATTATGGAAAATCAATCAATTTATAGCCGAGGTCGCGAAGCTTCGGTTTTAGAAACAAATAAGGTATTACGTAATACCTATAGCTTGCTCGCTATGACACTTACTTTTAGTGCGGTGACAGCAGGCATTGCAATGTCGTTAGATCTTAGCCGCATGATGGCGCTTGTTTTATCTTTAGTTGGCTTCGGATTAATTTTTGTCGTTAACAAAAAAGCGGATAGCGCATCAGGCATTTTTTGGGTATTTGCATTTACAGGTGTGTTAGGCGCAGCTTTAGGTCCAATGCTAAACCACTATGCAAGTATGCCTGGCGGCTCTGCTTTAATCGTACAAGCATTAGGCTCCACTGCATTAATATTCTTTGCTCTATCAGCATACACACTAACGACTAAGAAAGATTTTTCTTTCATGGGTGGTTTTTTGATGGTTGGCTTAATTATGGCAATCATTGCAGGTATAGCGAATATCTTCTTTCAAATTCCAGCGTTAAGCTTAGCGTTAAATGCAGTTATCGTATTAATTATGTCTGGTTTCATCTTATTCGATACAAGCCGTATCGTAAATGGTGGTGAGACTAACTATATACGTGCAACTGTAAGCTTATATCTTAATATTTATAACTTGTTCACTTCGTTATTACACCTATTGGGTGCTTTCGGTAACGATGACTAATTTATAAATTAGCAACGAAAAAGCCGGACTTGCTCCGGTTTTTTTAGCTCTAAAATTTAGTTATGGCTTTTAATCAGTCTACTAAAGCGTAAAATACCCTACACTTTTATCTCAGAGTTACACTATGGCTTCGTTTTTACTTTTCATAAATAGTGATTTAGATAATCAATCTAGTTATAGCGCCTACCGATTTGCAATGGCCGCAACAAAAAAACACAATGTCAAAGCAGTGTTTTTTTATGGGTCAGGTGTACATGTTGCAAACGAGCTTAGCACGCCAGCTGGTGATGAATTTAAATTAACTCAAGCATGGCAAGCACTTGCGAAACAAAACCAAGTAGAACTCATTGTCTGCTCTGCTGCTGCCCAGCGAAAAGGTATTCTCGATCAAGCAGAAGCTGAGTACCATGGTAAACAAAGCTATAATTTAGCGAGTGGATTTCGTATTGGTGGTTTAGCTGAGTATGCACAGCTACAAAGTCAAGTTGATAGAGTGGTACAGTTTTAATGACAGAGAAATCTCACGCAATTATTTTGACCCAGTCCCCCTTTCAAAACGATCAAGGAAAAGAAGCGCTTGAACTCGCACTAACCTTGGCAACCTTTGAACAAGCTGTCAGCTTGTATTTCAAAGATGCCGCCGTGTTGCAGCTGATAAAAAATTTGAATGGTGAGGGCATAAACCGAAAAACATATACAGACGGTTTTAAAGCACTCGATTTATATGACATTGAGAATGTCTTTGTCCTTACGACGAGTTTAGATAGCTACAATTTAGCCCCTGAGGCGTTAAATATTCCCGTTATCAGCTTAACTGAACAAGAATGGCGAGAATCCTTAGTCAATACAAATACAGTACTAACATTTTAATTATGACAACTTTATTCCATATCACACATCTCCTGACAGACACGGCTTTGCAGTCCTTAGCCACTCAGTTGGGTCCTAATGATGAAGTGCTATTAGCCCAAGATGGTATTTATAACCAGTTAGCATTAAAACAACAGGTACATTATTTAGCTGAAGATGCGACTGCAAGGGGTGTTTCTAATCGTTTGGTTAATAAAACCGCGATTAATTACGAGCAATTTGTTGAGCTAACGCTTAAACATTCTAGAATAATTAAGTGGGTATAAGATGAGCCAAAGCCTCTCATTTCAAGGTATTGAGATTGAATTAGACAAGCATGGGTATTTAGCAGATTACACTCAATGGCAACAAGAGTTAGCACCTATATTAGCAGAACAAGAGAAAATAGAACTAACCCCTGCCCACTGGGAAGTTATTCATTTTGTTCGTGATTTTTACTTAGAGTTTAAAACTAGCCCTGCGATCCGGATCTTGGTTAAAGCTATTGCTAAAAAATTAGGTGAAGATAAAGGTAATAGTAAATATTTATACAAGCTATTTCCAAAAGGACCCGCTAGGCAAGCGACTAAAATAGCAGGTTTACCCAAACCAGCGAAATGCATTTAGTTCTTGATAAACACTAGCTAAAAAATGAAAAAAGGGACATGAGTCCCTTTTTCTTTAAGCTAAACAATCAACGCAGCATTTACTTGCGACTGGCTTCATACCACAACAAGAAAAACTCAAACGCTAGATATAAAACTAAACCAATAACACCTATTATCACCATCCAATAGACAGCTTTTAAGAACACTTTTATTGGGTTAACTCTTTTCGACATAATCTAACCTTTAAGTTTTATCAATTTCTACTTCACAGATATGCTTGTTAAGCCACCCATGTAGTTTTGTAGTACAGTTGGAATAGCTAAACTGCCATCTGCTTGTTGGTAGTTTTCTAAAATCGCAACCAGAGTACGACCAACAGCTAAACCAGAACCATTTAATGTATGAAGTAACTCGGGCTTTTTAGCACCTTTACGACGAAATCTAGCCTGCATACGGCGAGCTTGGAAGTCGACCATATTTGAGCAAGAAGATATTTCACGGTAACAGTTTTGTGCTGGTAGCCAAACTTCTAAATCATAAGTTTTAGTGGCACCAAACCCCATATCACCTGTACAAAGCAAAACTTTACGATAAGGTAATTCTAATTTTTGTAGTACAGCTTCTGCGTGTCCCGTTAATTGTTCTAAAGTTTCAAATGAATCTTCTGGTTTAACTAACTGAACTAATTCAACTTTATCAAACTGATGTTGACGAATTAAGCCTCGAGTATCACGGCCAGATGACCCCGCCTCAGAACGGAAACAAGGTGTATGCGCAGTTAATTTGATAGGCAGCTGTTCTTCGTCAAAGATTTCATCTCGAGCTAAATTAGTTAAAGGTACTTCTGCAGTTGGAATTAGAGATAAACCATAGCCGTGTTCAGTTTCAGCTTGAGTATGGAACAAATCTTCACCAAATTTAGGCAATTGACCTGTGCCGTATAAGCTATCCGAATTTACTAAGTAAGGTACATAGGCTTCTTCATAGCCATGCTCTTCTGTATGTAAATCAAGCATGAACTGAGCTAGAGCTCTATGCAGCTTAGCTATTTGACCACGCATCACAACAAATCGAGAACCAGAAAGCTTAACACCGCTTTCAAAATCTAAGCCTTTATTTAAAAACTCAGCGACATCTACATGATCTTTTACTTCAAAATCAAAGCTTGGGATTGTGCCCCAAGTGGTAACTTCAAGGTTATCATTTTCATCTGCACCGGCTGGTACGGAATCATCTGGTAAGTTAGGAATACCTAAAGTAATTTTTTCGACTTGCTCTTGAACTGCTGCTAAGTCGGCTTTAGCTGTATCTAGATCAGTACCTAGTTGTCCAACCTCAGCAAGTAGAGGTGCAATATCTTCCCCTGCAGCTTTCGCTTTACCAATTGATTTAGAACGAGCATTTCTTTCATTTTGTAATTGTTCTGTTTTAACTTGTAAAGCTTTACGTTGCTCTTCTAAATCAGCAAGTTGCTGAGTATCTAAATTGAAACCACGTGCTTTTAATTTTTCAGCAACTAATTCGAGTTCGTTACGTAAGAATTTAGGATCTAACATTATTTACCTAATATTAATGATTAAACTATTTTAATATCCTGAATCGACAATCATGTAAGCAATTCTAGGTATTTCAGTTTTATGTTTTAGTAAAAATTACAATTTAAGTCCAGCGAGCTTACTACCAGCCCAGACTGCAAATAAACAAATCACGACATTAAAGACTACATTTAATACAGCTTTCACCCAGTCGCCTTGCTGAGCTAATAATAAAGTATCCATTGAGAAGGTTGAAAAAGTGGTTAACGCACCTAAAAAACCGATACCGATAAAAGTTCGCCACGGAACTAACTGTAACCAACCTTGGGCAATCAGAGTATATAAAAACCCGATTAGTAATGAGCCTAAAATATTGACTAAAAGTGTACCAAATGGAAAGCTTTTGCCAAACCAAATTAATGCGAGTTGGGATAAAAAATATCTTAAACAGGCACCCGTTGCGCCACCAATAGCAATAAAAGTATATGTTAATAAATTATTCATAGCGTTTCACCTTACTTTGTTGGTCAAGTTGACGTAAGTAGTCAAGCTTCTCGCTAATTTGCTTTTCTAAGCCACGTGGACTGGGTTGGTAGTATCGATTATGTTGAATTTCTTCAGGCAAATAATTTTCACCTGCCGCATAAGCATTCTCTTCATTATGGGCGTATCTATACTCTGCACCATGCCCTAATGATTTAGCTAACTCTGTTGGTGCGTTTCTTAGATGGGCTGGTACATCATAGCTCGGTAGGTTTTGTGCATCTCTCAATGCTGCTTTAAACCCAACATAAACCGCATTACTCTTAGGCGCACATGCCATAAAGACCGCAGCTTGAGCAATCGCTCTTTCCCCTTCTGAAGGACCAACACGAGTAAAGCAATCCCATGCATTAATTGCTAACTGCATGGCTCTAGGATCGGCATTACCTATATCTTCAGAAGCTATAGCAAGCAACCGACGTGCCACATAAAGCGGATCAACACCAGCCTTTAGCATTCTTGCATACCAATACAGAGCGGCATCTGGATCAGAGCCGCGTACTGATTTATGAAATGCAGAGATCATGTCATAGAAAACATCACCGCCTTTGTCGCCTGCCACTATTTTATACTGGCTGACAGACTGAATATGTTCGGGTGTAACTATTTTTTGATTCTGGCTGTCTGGTTCAACTATATCACTCAGCAGCTCAATTAGATTAAGCAAGTTTCTTGCATCGCCGTCTGCCACTTTAATTAAAATTTGGCGAACTTCTGGGCTAAAAGTTAATTCGGCGGCATCAAAACTTAAATCAGGTTGGTTTTTGACTAAATCGAAAAGTTTGTTTAAATCAGCATCTGTATGTTTCTGGAGTAAGTAAACTCTAGCTCGAGACAATAGAGCCCGATTCAATTCAAAACTTGGGTTTTCTGTTGTCGCTCCAATAAAAATAACTGTGCCATCTTCAATAAAAGGCAGAAATGCATCTTGTTGAGATTTATTAAACCTATGTACTTCGTCAACAAATAACAGGGTTTTTAATCCTTTCTCATTAGCAACTTGTTTGGCTTTATCAATTGCTTGACGTATATCTTTAACGCCTGAAGTAACAGCTGAGATTCTTTCTATATGCGCATTAACATAATTGGCAATTAATTCTGCTAATGTAGTTTTACCGGTTCCGGGAGGCCCCCAGAGGATCATAGAGTGAATTCGCCCTTTTTCTATTGAGCGATAAAGTGGTTTTCCAGCAGAAAGTATATGAGATTGGCCAATATAATCTTGCAAACGCTTTGGCCGCATTCTCGCAGCCAAAGGGGCGTTAAGTTGTTCAAACAAATTATTGCCTTTGATCGTCTAAGTCAGCACCAATAGGCATCACAAAATCAAAAAAGTTAGCTTCAAAATCTTTTAATGCTTTCGCTTTAAAATTAGATAATTGATACAAGCTAGTCTGGCCTTGGCGATCTAAAATTTGTAATGATTCTATTTTTGATTGTTCTGAAAAAATCAGGCTCAATTTAACTATCTGACTATCTTTATCTGTTGGAAGCACTTCATATTGATTTTGATCTAGTTTTTTCACTTGATACTGCTGCCAAGCTTTTGAGTTTGGTTCCATCAAAAGTAAAATTGGGTTGGCTTTAATTGTTTCAGATAAATCATATGCTGTAACTTGTTCAACAAATGGGTCATAAAACCAAACAGTTTTACCGTCAGATTGGAGTAAATTCTCGTTTGGCGCACCGGTTAACCATTTAAATTTATCAGGTTGAACCAGATCTATTTGGCCATTCGACATTTGTACAACCTGCTTTTTGCTATCAATAACTTGTTGCTTAAATTGAGCGCTAAAGCCAGAAATGCTGACAAGCTTTTGCTGTAATTGCTGCATCTCTGTAGTTTCTGCATTTGTAAAAAAAGCCAAATTGAATAATAAACTAGCTGAAATTATATTTTTAAACATTTTTATCATTATTAATCCATTCTTGGTGGAGCAGGAGCTAATACTTCTCGCGAACCATTATGGCCAGCAGATGTTACGACACCTGTTGCTTCCATTTGTTCAACTATTCGAGCGGCTCTATTGTAACCTATTCTAAATTTTCGCTGTACACTTGAAACAGAAACTTTACGAGTTTCTGTTACAAAAGCGACGGCTTCGTCGTACAAGGCATCGGAATCTTCATCACTCGATTCAGCTTGTTCTCCTGGTAACAAAATTTCTTCACTTGAATCACCGCTTAATATCTCGTCAATATAAACCGGTGTGCCTCTTGCTTTCCAGTCTGCAACAACAGCATGTACTTCATGATCATCAATAAATGCGCCGTGGACTCGAGTCGGCACGCTAGTGCCAGATGGTAAATACAACATATCACCCATCCCTAGCAGAGCTTCAGCACCTTGTTGGTCTAATATGGTTCGGGAATCAATTTTAGACGAAACTTGGAAAGCCATTCGAGTTGGAACATTCGCCTTAATCAAACCAGTAATAACATCCACAGATGGTCTTTGCGTTGCTAAAATTAAATGTATACCTGCCGCTCGCGCTTTTTGTGCAATTCGGGCAATTAACTCTTCCACTTTTTTACCGACTATCATCATCATGTCTGCAAATTCGTCGATAACGACGACAATAGCAGGTAATTTTTCTAGTTCAGGGGCGACTTCATCCATGCTGTCTCCGGGTTTCCAGAGTGGATCTTGTAAAGGCTCTCCAGCTTCTTGAGCTTGTAATACTTTGGCGTTATAACCTTTCATGTTTCTCACGCCCAATGCTGACATTAGCTTGTATCGGCGCTCCATCTCGCCAACACACCACCTCAATGCATTGGAAGCCTCTTTCATATCTATGACAACTTCACATAATAAGTGAGGAATACCTTCGTAAACCGATAGCTCCAACATTTTAGGATCTATCATGATTAGACGAACATCTTCTGGGGCTGATTTATATAAAAGTGAGGTGATCATGACATTGACCCCCACAGATTTACCAGAACCAGTTGTACCCGCAACGAGCAAATGAGGCATTTTCGCTAAATCAACAACCACAGGCTTACCTGATATATCCCCCCCAAGCACCATAGTAAGTGGGGACTTACTATTGGTAAACTCTTTACTGTCAACTACCTCACTCATGCGAACAATTTCTCTATGCTTGTTCGGTAGCTCTAAGCCGACATAAGATTTACCAGGAATAACCTCGACCACCCGCACACTCACGGCAGATAAAGAACGGGCGATGTCTTTAGATAAGTTAGTAATTTTTGAAACTTTTACACCGGGTGCGAGGTCAAGTTCTAGTCGAGTGATAACGGGTCCAGGATACATGCCAACCACAGTCGCTTGTACACCAAAATCTAATAATTTAGTCTCGACTAAGCGAGCTACGGCATCCATTTCTTCTTGGGTAATTGGATTTGTTTTCTTATCCGGGCGATCTAATAAATCAAAAGAAGGAAAATCGCCAATCGGTTCCGGTTTATCTGCTAGCTGTTGTAGCTTATCTTTAGTTGCTTGTGTCGCACTGGCGTTAATTAAATCCGCTAGGTGGGAGTCATTTGCTTTAACTCTTATGTGGGCTTTTTCAGCTGTTTGTATTTTCTCAGACTCTAACGGTAACAAAGACTGCATTTCATCATCATCTAACTCAGGCAGCTCGCCAATTTTAGGTTCATTATCTTCATCAGCTAGATCGTCAAAATGAGTGAGGCTATTCTCAGAGATTGGTTCTAATGGTGCATCTAACTCTTTAGCTTCAACCTTTTTAGACGTGCTAAATAAGCGATTGATTTTATCTTTGATGCCATGCTTACTTTCAGCTTGTTGTTGCTCGTCTGATATATCTACTTGCTGTTCACTATTTTCATTAAGATTAGAGCTAGGGTCAGCTTGGCTTGCTGTTTCTTGCTTTTCTTCAGCCTCTGCTGAGAAATAATTATGTGCGATAGCTAAATCTGAATTGTCGGAGCTTGTTGTTTCAGGTAAGTAATTTACCGTTTCTGGCGCTAAATTTTCTTCTTCTGTGGTCGTCACAGCTAATTCCGTTGCTTGGTTTTGTTCCTGCTCTCGACCTTGCTTGAATTCTGATATTTTTTGCCAACACCACTGCCCCGCATTAATACAAAGCTCACCCGTTTTGTCTATTAGAAATAACCAAGAAATCCCTGATAACAAAGTAAAGCCAGTGCAGAAAAAGCACAGCAAGAGTAAAGTGGTTCCAACAAAATTAAAATACGGCAGCATGGAGCCACTAATCACATCACCAATTAATCCGCCTGATGAATAGATGAAAACATCCGAAAAATTCATGCTCGATAACGAGGTAGCGGAAATGAGTAATAAAATAAAACCGATAACTCTCAAGCCTAAGGCTAAAAAGTCTATTTCAAAAAAATTAATTTTACGCTGAAACAAAGACCAGCCTAAAAAAGCAGAAGCGGGCGGAACTAAAAACGCAGCAAAGCCTAAAAAGAAAAACAGTAAATCTGACAGCCAAGCGCCACTCGCCCCAGCTAGGTTACGAATTGGTACATCATAGCCACTCTGACTCCAACTTGGATCAAGCGGATCAAACGAAACTAATGAAATTAAGACAAAAATAGCGAAACCGGCAAAAGTGATTAGACCAACTTCTAATAACCTTTGAATCCCTGATAATGATTTACTTTGGGCTGCTTTATCCAAACGAAAAAAATTCCTACTAAACTTGAAGACAAACGAATCTAATTTATATCTTTGACTTAAAATAGCGTAAAAGTTTCATCTAGCTACCGACTCTGTTTCAAAGATTTAGGCAGAGTATATCTTACTGCTAGCTAAATCACACCTAGTTAGATTTAAATTGTGAAACACTCGATAGATGCAATTTTTAAGCTCAAATCGTGACTAAAAACCAAGGTTTACTATACTTAAAATTTGCGAGTTGAGATGATTTTATGCAAATTGGCGTCCCGAAAGAAATTAAATCCGATGAGTACCGGGTTGGTTTAACGCCCGAGTCAGTCCAATCCTTAACTTTAGCGGGTCATACTGTTTGGATAGAGACGCAAGCTGGTCAAGGAGTCTTACGTACCGATCAAGATTACATTCACTCTGGAGCACAGGTCGTTTCTAAAACCGAAGTATTTAAGCAAGCTGAACTCATCATTAAAGTAAAAGAACCTCAGCCTAGTGAATACAAGTTATTTACACCTAAGCATATATTGTTTACTTACCTGCACCTTGCTGCCGAGCCAGAATTAACCCAAGCGCTTATTCAGTCTAAATGCACAGCAATCGGCTATGAAACAGTTCAATTAGCAGATAGTAGCTTGCCTTTATTAAAGCCTATGTCAGAAATAGCAGGCCGTTTAGCCATGCAGATTGGCGCAGAATTATTAACTAAACCTAAAGGTGGTATGGGCAAGCTCATCGGTGGGTTAAGTGACACACCACCCGCAAAAGTAACCATAATTGGTAGTGGGATTGTAGGCCAACATGCTTTAGCCAGCGCAATTGGGTTATCAGCAGATGTCACTTTATTGGACACTAATCAAGATAAACTAAATTTAATGTCGGAGAAATATAAACATAATCTCAAGTGTGTAATATCTAATTTAGAGAATCTACAAAAATCAGTATTAGACTCTGACATCATTATTGGAGCCGTTTTAATTCCGGGTGCTAAAGCACCTAAATTAATACCTCTTGATTGGCTAGAACAGATGAAAAGTAAAGCAGTACTAGTCGATGTGGCCATTGATCAAGGTGGCTGCTTTAGTAGCTCAAAAGCAACCACACATAAGATCCCCTACTTCATTCAGGCTGATGTTATTCATTCTTGTATTGCAAACTTGCCTGGTGCGGTACCACTCAGTGCAAGCTATGCATTAAATAAGGCAACCTTAAAATATATAGAAGCGATAGCTAATCACGGCTTAAGCAAGGCAATTGAATATTTACCTGAATTAAAGCTAGGTATCAACCTAGCAAACGGTGATATTTGTCATCCAAGCATTAGGCGCTATTAAACCGATTTGGGTCAAGTTTATCCTAGGTCGTGTTATAATTTGAGCTAAGAAAAGTAATACAAAGATTCACACGCTTAGAAAAATAGGCGGAGTTAGGCACTCCACCCTATCGTTTTCTAACAGAAAGAAAGGTTAAGCTTCGCTTTTTTGTTCTGATTCAGAGTGAGATAACTCAAGCACATTTTGAAAAGGCATAGGCTTAGCATAGAAATAACCTTGCATGAAACTACAACCTTGTTCATGTAAAAAGTCACTTTGCAGTTGAGTTTCAACCCCTTCGGCTATAATTTCTAGACCTAATTTTTGTGCCATAGCGATAATTGCTGATGCAATTTCAACATCATGTTGATCATCCGGAATATCTCGAATAAAGCTGCGATCAATTTTAACACTATGGATAGGGAAACGTTTTAAATAAGCTAATGATGAATAACCTGTGCCAAAATCATCAATCGATAATCGAATACCTAGATCTCTCAGCTGGTGCATTATTTCTATCGCATGCTGAGTATTCTCCATCACCATAGACTCTGTTAATTCAAACTCTAATTGCTCTGGTCTAACACTAAATTCGACTAAAACCTGTTTAATTTCATCTAAAAAGCCTTTCGCAAAGAATTGCCTTGCAGATAAATTAACGGCAACGCCTTCAATGCCTAAATCGGTTAAATACGCTTCATTTTTAGATATAAAGGCACAAACTTCTCGTAGTACAAACAAGCCAATTTCGTGTATTAATCCGGTTTCTTCGGCTAAACCGATAAATTTATCTGGCGGTATAAAACCATCTTCTTTATCAATCCATCTAATTAAAGCTTCTGCCCAGAAGAATTTTTTAGCGGTTGCATTATATTGTGGTTGCAAATAAACAGATAATTCATTTTCTGATAGCGCATGTTTCAATTTATGCTCTAAACGGACCTTCTGCTTGATTTCTGTATCTAGCACTTTACTAAAATAAACCGCTTGATTCCGTCCTGAGTCTTTGGCTTTATATAGGGCAATATCAGCATTTCGAATTAACTCAGCTCCTGTTTCACCATCTCTTGGGTAAACACTGACCCCAATTGAAGCCGTGACATCAAGCAAAGAATCAACGCCCATTGGCGTAACGACGGAGGCTAAAATGTTTTGAACCAATCTATCTAGTTGAGCTGGACTTTGAATATCACGAATTAATATCATAAATTCGTCTCCACCCATGCGCGAAACCACATCATCAGTCGATACTGATTGAGATATCTTACGCGCGACAACAGTCAAGAGCTCATCACCGCACTCATGCCCTTGAGTATCATTAACTCGTTTAAAATGATCTAAATCTAGCATAAGAACCGCTAGCGACTGATTCATTTTATGAGCTGTTACTATTTCTATTTTAAGGTGATCGTTAAAGAATCTACGATTTGCTAAACCAGTTAATGGATCATTGAACGCCATTCTTTCGAGATCATCCTGAGCTTGTTTTAATTCTGTTACGTCGAGTAATGATCCAATGCAGGCAGATAAACTGTCATCGCCCACATCAACAGGTGCAATCTGTTCAAGAAATGCTTTTGAAGTGCCTTTAGCCGTAGTAAAACCATATTCAATCATGGCAGAATCAGAAACTAAGTTGGCTTGCGCTAACTGATCTGATACTTGCACCCAATCTTCAGCATTAATTTGTCTTCTGTAATCAATAAAAGATAAAGGTAATTTACATTGGGTCATGTCTTGCCATTTCTGGTTTACATAAACAAATCTATCATCGCTATCTCTAAGGTAAATACCAATTGGTGCATGATCGGCTAACGCTCTAAACCTTTTCTCTGAAATTTGTAATAAATTATGCTCTTTCGCTAGACTATCTAACATGCTATTAAACACATCGACTAGCTGACCGACCTCATCATCTTTAGACTTATAAGCTCTGATATCAGAGAAAACATTAGTTGTTATACTTTTAGCTGTTTCATGCAGATGGTGTAATGGCGACAACATTCTGGTTAATAAACCATTGGTCAACATATAGATGGCAATAATTGCGACGACTAATACTATAGTTAATATACCAACGACTTGCTGCTGACTGGTCTTTATAAAATCAAGATTTGAGTCAATGACTAAAGCACCGATGACCTGACTATTATCAGAAATGGATACGAATAAGTTCACATTATCTGCAGAAAATTCGTAATGATTCTCTTGGTAAATATCCTGTTTCGGGGTGCAAACTCTCTTATTGTTAGCGCTCACATAAAGCGCAAAGAAATCACCGTTTTGATCATATAAACAAATTTGATCTATGGTTTGATGATATTGAGCAGCAGATAAATTAGTATTGGCCGCAGATACATCATTAAAAATCAACGCAGCGATGCTTCGGTTACCCAAAATTTCAGCAATCACATTTAAATCAGTTACAACTTTGTCTTTGGCTAAATCCTTTTCAACCAAAAATAATATGGTGCCGATTGCAACAAAGGCTAATACGAAAACAGCAGATAGCCAGCGTATAATGGAAAACTTAAGCGAGTGTCTGGCATTTATCATTTTTTAAGGTCCTTAATTTCACTGGCTAATTCTAATAACGCAGAGCTAAAACGAACCTTGTTTTCAGCTGATACAATTAAATTAATATTGAATCTTATTTTTTTATTTACGTTGATAAGTTCAACTGCAGCAAATTCTTTTTGTTCTTTACAGCCATCGCAAATAACTAATTGTTTATTAAATTGAATATTTTTATCTATCGAAGGGGTTTTTTCACCATAAATAATGGTGTGGCAGTCTGTAACACTCTCAGCAAAACTCTTCTTTTCTAAAACTAATACTTCTTTGCCGTACACTTTGACGCCACCTGAAGCCATTTTTAATTTATTTTCAGAAGTGGGACTGCCGACAACGCACAGCGCTAATTTGGCATCAGATAGATCTATGGATAAGCGAGAATATTTTAGAATAGCAAATATCATAGCGGCTCTAACACTACCTTCATCAGGGTTAGAAACTTTAGCATGCGCAATTGATATCTGAAGGCAAAACAGCCAGGTGATAGTTGTAATATATGTTATTGTTTTTAACATTGCAGAGTCCGATTTACTGCGTCATTCGCAATAATTGCAATTAATTCTTAAACCTTGGTTTAGTCCTGTTATTCCTGCTGACTTACTAGCGAAGTCAGAAGATTTACTCTAATGAATAAATAGAATCCGTTAGCTGATTTAGTAACAAAACTAGTTGCTCTATTAAAGCAGAATAACCCACTTCCGTTTGCTGGCCTTCAAAATAAAAAAACTGACTATTATTCAATTTATTATCCAGCATAAGGCTTATGCTGCCAGACAAATATGCATTGCCGCTAATACTACCATTAAATTGCTCTAAATGAATCTCTAAACGGCAGGCTTTTTTATCATTACATATAGCAGGTAACTGACCTTTTGCATCTATCTGTCTAGTTAAATAGCGTTCAACACCAATTGAAATGGATTCAGCCCATTGATGCTGGGTGCTATAAATAAGTTGATGAGGCGCTTTCACAACTAAGATTTTTTTACTTTTTAAGTAATCCGCTACCGATACTGTTACCGACATACCTGATAAAGGGCTTAAATGTGCAAGCTTAGGCTTAGGGAGCACATAATAATTAACGCTTGGTTGAATTTGACTAGCGCAGGCTGATAGTAAAAAAATTAACATGCCCAATTTTAATAATTTCATAATCCTTCTCCAGGGCGAACTTCTTGCTCTGCTTGTTTACCCCAAATTAAAGCATCAGGGGTTTGTTCTAGTTGCTCGACTAATTTTTGAATTGAGAGCAAGGCTTGGTTTAAATTATCAACAGACTGATTAACCGTATTTAAAGTGCCTGATTCTTCAGTGAATTGAGTCAAAGTATTCTGAACCAGTCGTAAGGTTTCATTTACCTCACCCGGTAGCTGGTTCACTTGTTCAGAGTTAAGTAGTTTATTAGCCTGTTCAACTAGGTTATTGACTTGCTTGACTAGGCTAGATACCTGGTTAAGGTTTTCATCCATATTAGCAACGACGCTATTAACTTGAGTGAGCGTATTGTCCAATGGTAAAGCTTCAATTTTTAACATTATCTTATTTAATGAGGTCAACATGACATCTAAGTTGTCATTGATAGTCGGTAAACTAAGATACTGGCCGACTTTTTCAACACTGGCATTGTTTGATTCAGAATAAAAATCTAATTGAACTAAACTTTGTCCGCTAACTAAGCTTCCTGTTTTTAAAGCCGCTTTTAAACCTTTATTTACATGTTCGGACAAAACTGAAACTAATCTTTCTCTGGCTTCTGGCGTGTCTTGTTCAAATAAATGTCCAGGATATAAGCGAACCAATACGGGGACTAAAGGCATGCTGGCTTGTTCAAACTGTTTTGAGTCTAAGTATTTAAAGTCAATATCAATTACACTACCAATTTTTATCCCTCGATATTCAACGACTTCGCCAATCGTAAGGCCTCGCACTGAACCATCAAATAATAAGAGGTAATCAACAAAATATTTGTATGGGTGCTCTAGTACAGCTCGTTTATTCTCAAATAAGGTAAACTCATCACCGTCTGTGACCGCCTCTGGCGGAGCACTTGAGTGTCCGAGTTCAAAAGCAACACCACCTGTTAAAATGCTTTCCATAGACTGAGAATGCATGTCTAACCCTTGGGAGCTAAGCCTAAATGATAATCCACTCGCATTGTAGAATCGGGTATTGGAGTTAATCATTTGACTATAGGGCGCTTCAATAAAAATGCTGGTTTTAATTTTATTCTTAACTGTAACATCAACGTTAGTCACCTGCCCAACTTCGACCCCTTGATACAATACGGGGTCACTCGGGTTGATTGAGCTAGCGACATGACTGATTAACGATAAATTAATCCCGCCTTTATTCACTCGGGTTAAAGGTGGATTTTCTAATCCGACAAATTGTGTACGTCCCGGAGAATCTTGTCCGGGCTCAAGCTCAATATAAGCGCCTGATAACAAAGTTCCTAAACCAGATACCCCTTTAGAACCTATTCGAGGCTTTACCACCCAAAACTCTGAATCTTGTCTGAGTAAACTAACCGCTTGAGGTTTTATCCTTGCTATCACTGTAACTGTTTTTAAATCATCATTGATTTGTACTTTTATAACAGTGCCGACATCAACATTTAATGCCTTAATTTGGGTTCTTTTGGCGTCTATACCTTCCGCATTATTAAAGCGAATTTCGATTTCAGTTCCTCTTTCCATGTAATGTTTAACAACAAACCAACTGCTAATAAAAATAGCAAATAAAGGGATCAGCCAAACCGACGACAATTTTGTATTTTTTTTAATATTCGCTTTGATCATTTTTCTTTAATCGAATCCCAAATTAACCTTGGATCAAAAGAGTTTGCCGAAAACATAGTTGCCAACACGACTCCACAAAAAGCTAATGCAGCCCACCCAGGCTCTATTTGCATAACGCCACCTAGTTGAATTAAAGCGACTAAAATAGCAACCACATATACATCTATCATAGACCAGCGGCCAATCCACTCAATAAAGCGATATAACTTAGTTCTTTGCTTTTTAGCGACGCCATAACCAAGCTTGATTGATATCACCAGCCAAGCGATAACACATATTTTAAAAATAGGAATGACGATACTGGCAAAAAATATAACTAAAGCAATAATATAAGAGCCATGTTGCCATAAGTCTATCACCCCACTCACAATCGTATTCGGTAAACTTAGACCAAATGAAACCGTAGTCATGACAGGTAAAACATTAGCTGGTACGTATAAAATAATAGCAGTAAATAGCCAGGCTAAAGTCCATTGAAAGTTAGGGTCTTTCCTTAACTCAATTCGCCCTAAACATCGACTACAATTTGAATTGCTCTTTGAATTCAAATGATAACAGTTCAAGCACAAAATTAAATTTTGTTGGGCTGCTGTTTTAACTTTTGATGACATAATATTTTATCCAAGTAATGCCAAAATCTAATTTTATCTAGGTTACCTAAGGCGGCGGCTAAAAAAACACTAAATGTCATATAAGCCCATAATCCATAGCCAAATTCAACTTGAGCTAAACTCATTAGTTTAGTTAGGCTAGCTAAAATAGCGATCAAATAAACATCTATCATATTCCAGCTTTTCATTTTAAAAATAATTCTAGCGAGAAAATGCGTACCTGGGGCAACTTTTCGCATGAATATCATAGGGTAAAGTATATAGATAAGCCCTAGAATTATAATTAATGGAAAAACAAACAAGCTCATGAAAACAAAAATTGAAAGTAACCACTGGCCTTGTTCAAAAAATGCGAAACTACTTTCGATAAAGTACATAGTTTGACTGTTGCCATTTGCATTAATACTGATAAAGGGGAATACATTGGTGATAAAGAGTAAAAACATGCAAGAAATAGAAAAAGACAAGGTGAACTGTAAACTGTATTTAGGCCTTATCGAAATACGGTAGTTACACACAGGGCAATAAGCTGATTCTGCATGACTTAAAGTAGGATATTCAACTAAAGTGTCACAGTGGCGACAAGCGATCATTCTAGCCATTATCTCAACCTAGAGCTTTAATTTCTGAGGCAATACTCTCGACAGCCTTATAGCCAATTTCAATTGCTTCTTGTGCGCGGTTAAATTCCATAATTCCTATATGTGACAAGCTTGGTCTAATCAGTATTTCAGGTGGATCACTTTGCAATCTTGCCTCGGTTATTACCTGCTGCATTATATCAATTGAGCCAGCTGCGACTGCCAGCATATTCGGTGATGAGGGTAAACTCGGTTCAACACCTCCCCATAGTTTAGATAAGCTTTTATTATTACTCAATAAATCTTGGAACTTAGATTGATTTGGTTCCTCTTCAATGAATTGCTCATCTCTGTGATTTAAGTCTATCGCTATAATATGTGTTGCTCCCATTTCTCGGCAAACAGATACAGGTACAGGGTTTACTAAAGCGCCATCTAACATCCAGTGCCCTGCTATATATTGTGGGGCTAAAATACCAGGAATAGCGCATGAAGCTTTAATTGCATCAACAAAGCCGCCAGAGCTAAAAACATGCTGTTTTCCGGTATAAAACTCGGTCGCTATCGCAGCGTATTGACATTGGCTGTCTTCAATTAAGCTATCTCCAATTGTTTGTTTTAGGTGATTAAAAAGCTTACTACCCGCTAACATGCTTCCTTTTCCTAAACCTAAGTCTAGCAATCTCAACACTTTCCATGTATCAAGTGATAGGGCCCACTTCTCAAGATCTGCTAGCTGGCCATTACAATAAGCCGCCCCGACTAAAGAACCGATCGAGCAACCTGCAATATAATCAGGTTTAATCCCTAATTTAAGCAATGCATTTAACACACCAATCAATGACCAACCTCTGGCAGCACCACTGCCTAATGCTAAACCTATTTTTACATTATTTTCTGACATAAATTAGTTGCTTAAGATAATAAAATGACTAATAGATGCTATGCTTTCCTTATAATATGTCAATGCTATATATTTATAGCTTAAGAAGGGAATAACCTTTATTATTTATAAGATAATATTGGGATTAGGTTAAAACAGTACAAAAGAGAAATGCTGCAAGTAACATAAAATTGCTTGCTTTGTTGTTAACAAACTAGCATGATTCTGTACTAAGTTAACTAGATGCAATGGAATTGTGATGCTTTTGTGTCAGCACAATTTAATATGGAAACAGATATCAATTAACTTAAACAGTTAAATGATTGATTAAAGATTTGAGATTGGAAGAATAGATGTTTTTTTACGCCGCTCGACAGCCTATATTTACAAGAACTAAAGAACTTTTCGCATATGAATTGTTGTTTCGAGACAGTTTAGAGAATGTTTTTCCTAACATAGATGGTGATGAAGCAACTGCAAAATTAATTGAAGCGAGTCAATTTAATTTAGGTTTAGGAGACTTTACTGATAAGCACCTTGCTTTTATTAATTTTTCCGATGAACTATTAATTAAAAAATACCCAACTTTAATGCCGACCGATCAGCTTGTCGTGGAAATACTCGAAACGGCTCGCCCAACAAAATCCTTATTAGCTGCGGTAAAAGAGCTAAAAGAACTCGGTTACACAATTGCGCTTGATGATTATGTCCATAACCCTGTTTGGCTGCATTTTTTCCCTTACATAGATATCATCAAAGTAGATTTTAAAGAAAGCAATGATGAGGAAATAAAAAATATAATCAAAGTTGCTAGTAAATACCCAATAAAATTACTCGCTGAGAAAGTCGAAACCTATGAAGAATTTAACCATGCGTTAGATAGTGGTTTTTCATACTTCCAAGGCTATTTCTTTAGTGAACCAGAGGTAATGCAAAGTAAAGCGCTGGCCCCATCTCAGATGAGTTTAGCTGAGCTTTTATATGAATCGTCCAAATCTGAAATGGATTTAGAGTCGATAATAAAAATCTTTGAGCGAGATGTTACCCTATCCTTTAAATTACTTAGGTATGCCAACTCTGCTGCTTTCAAGCGTCGAGGCGATATTGAAACAATCAAGCAGGGCTTAGTTGTGTTGGGCCAAGCAGAATTGAAAAAATTTCTTGCAGTGTTGTTTACAGCTCAAGTAAATACATCAAAGCCAATCGAATTAATCCGCTTATCTATGAGCCGAGCTAACTTTTGTGAATCAATTGCAAATTCGCATGGTCGACTAAGAGACCCTTCTACCGCGTTTTTAACCGGTATGATGTCCGTGATTGATGCAATCTTAGATGAACCAATTGAAAGCATAATGGAAAAGCTACCACTCGCAGAAGAAATTAAAAATGCGCTAATGGGTAAACCCGGCGTGCTGTTTGATTACCTAAGCCTGATTCAGCATTATGAAAAAGCTGAATGGGATGAAGCTAACAAGATAATGCAAACTCACGAGCTTAATGCCGAAAAGGTACCAGATTTTTATCACAAGTCGATACAGTGGGCAAATGAACACGCTGGCGAAGTATCTGGTGAATAGCTAGAAGCCATTATCCACCACGAGACGGATTAAATAAAAAAGCCACTTCACATCATGTGAAGTGGCTTTTTTATTAACCTTAACTCGGGATAAGAAATTAGCTAACCCCATTAAGTTATTGGTATTATTAATTTTTTATTTCTTGAAAGGTATTTTTTCTTAGAACAAGGCGAATTTGCGTACGTAATAGTTAGCTATTACTAGCGAATTCAACGCAGTTATCCGGAAAAAGGCCCTCAAGAAAGCAAGTTGTCATCTCGAATTGAGGTTTATTACACTCAATTCAGTGATTCCAGATTAGACTGAAATCACTGTAACCAGAGCTATTTTAGATATTGCTGATAAACATCTTTCAATCTATCTTGGTTTCTATCCAAATAAGCTTGCCCAGATCTATGGTTATTAAAATATAAATTCGCAATATTTTGATTTGCCATATAAGCCGTATCAGCCGTACCTGGTGTTAATCTATTATGATCTTTACCAATCAGAGTCGTTACGCCATAAACAAATTTATTAGCGCCTCGCACTGTTATATATTTCTTATTAAATTCTTTTCTAGGTGTCAGCGGTACAGAGAAAGATAAACCAATAAATTCATTATTGATGCCATCTGCAGTATCTGTATTTTTATACCTTAGCCTAACGGTTGTATCGCCAAAATGGCGCTCTAACTCAGCACTAAACCCAGTATCAGCCTGCCAATATTTACCAGCATCAAATCTCATTAATAAGTCTAGCTTAGGCACATAGTGCTTATATGAGACTATACCGATATTTTTATCCGGTATCTCAATTCGATTGGCTTCAATTAAATCACGACAAAATTGGAAAAATTCATTACAGCTAACAATAGAAGGAGCTGTACCGCCAAAAGTATAGCGTCCTAATAACACCTCAACCCTGTGCTTGCCATCTAATGACGCCCAATAACTTTCATTTTTCACAAAGTTATAGTCATGTCTAAATTTACCTAAGGTTGTCATATTAAAAATATTAGCTGGCAGCTTAAAGGTTTGGCTCAAGCTCAGTTCAGATAAACCACTTGCTTGCTTATATTTTTCATATACTTCACCGTCTTTAAAATCTTTGGTTTCGTAAAATTGATTCACTTGTTTTAAATTAACCGAGGCACCTTTCCACAGATCAAACTGAATTTGAGTGCTTAGTGCAACCGATGCATCAAATACGCCGAATTCAGTCCCCATGGTCGTTGACAGATCTGGAGATAAAGTCACTCTAGGCTTAAATAAAACTGAATTTTCATTTTTTTCTCCAACCCAAGTGACTAAATTTTTGTCTGTTAGTGATTCTGTGTGGACTATCACGCCAGAATTAGCCGCACCTTGTAAAAAGGCCTTATAGTTGTCTAAAGTACCCTGATAAGCTTCTGTTACAATGCCATTTTCAGTAAAGTCTAGATTGTATTCAAGCTTGCTAATTGAGACTGTATCGCTCAATAAGCCGAGAACATAACCTAATGAATCCAGTCTATTGCGGCCAAAAGTTGACAGGTTCGATAAACTAACAAATAACTTAGCATTGCCGCTATAACCAACTGAAACATCCTCAAAGCCAAATTCAACTAACCTAGCTTTAGCTTGAGACAATTGATCAAACAATTCATTTTCTGCTTGAGGCGCTAGACTGGAAAAAGTGACAGTTTGCTGCTCAACTTCCTTAAATTCAGAGTGGACAGAGCTGAGGTTGTGAGTCACCGAGCTCGATAAAGGAATAGAAAAGCCTAAACCATAATATAAATTATCGGTTAAATCATCATTACTAGAAGTTAATAATATAGAACCATTAAATTGAGCTTTGTGATTTAACCAATCTAGTGGCGTCGCAAAACTGACACCTAAATTATAGTCAACCGCATCATACTCAGCTTGAAGTTGCAACCACTCCGTTGGTTGATAGCGAACAGAAGCGAAACCACCATCCATTCGACCGAGTGCAGAGTCGCTATGGCTAATGCCGGCAGAGATAGAAAGCTGTTCTTGTAAAAAGCTTTTAGTCAGTACGGCGTAATCTGTTCCATAATTATTAGCAGCACCGCCCAAATCTTGGCTGCCAATAGCTAAACTAAACCAGTCTTTAGGAATAAAAGACATTTTCAATTTAACATTCGCAGATAAATCAGATCCATACCCTAAATCTTTCGAGTAGGTTGCATTTCGACCGCTCACTTCTAAAAAGTCATACAAACCAGCAGAAAAGGTAAAACTATGAAAATCATTATATTTACCTAATCTTTCCACTTGTTTTGAATATAAAAAATTAAAAGTCCCTGTTTGTAAGGTATTAGCAGAGGGTGTATTAATTGCCCCTGTAATCCCTTGGTAATTAATAAATTCATCGACGGCATGCGCAGCGTTAGTGCTGGATATGCCAAGTATAATAGCGAGAGGCAGTAAAGGTATTCTATTCATTATCTGTTTAAGTCTTAAGAAAATTCAGGCGAAAAAATTGGCTAACAATAAAAATAAAAAAGCCCGCAATCAGCGGGCTTTTAAAAGGAAACTAAAAAGTAACCTTAGTTAGTACCACCAGTTGTACCTGTAGTACCAGTTGAACCTGTTGCAGTAATGTCATCAACGCTTACATTTACGCCCGTTTTTACGATAGCATCTTTAACTTTTTCTTGGATAGCAGCCCCATCTGGTACAGTTACGTTAGTTGCACCCACTGTTGTTGCGATTGTTGCAACAGCCGCAGAAACTTTAGTAAAAGCAGTAGCAATGCTAGAAGTATCAACGCTTACTTTACCGTCAGTTCCAACCACTGGTGATAAAGTTGTAGCAACGCCAGTTGAAACATTTTTAATTGCTGTTGCTAGCGTTGTTGTTGAATCTTTAGTAACACCAAATGAAGCATTTATAGCTGTTAATTTTTTAGTAATAGCATCCGAACTTGATGACGCGTCTAATGAGGCTGTTGTGACTTTAGCATCAAATAAAGATGTTCCAGCATCAGTTAATTCATTATCAGCTAAACCTAATAATGCCGCTACTGAATCTGAAGCAGATGCTGCGCTGTCCTTAAAATCAGCTTCAGTTGTAATACCACCACCTAAACTTTTAAGTGTATCTGTCGCAATTGTCGATAGTACATTAACAGGAGCTGATACTGTTGGTGTATCTTGCTTCACAAAAGTAATTGTTTTTAGTTCAATATCTTTAACATCATCAGCTACACAACCATCATAATCACAGGTTTGAGTTGTGTTCGCATCCGCTAAAACACGTACAATAACAGCTTTATCTGCCTCTATAGAAACATCTAGTGAGTATAAACCATTAACATCTGTACCATCAGCTTTATAGGCTAAAGTGCCCGCTGGATTATTCGTACCAAAAGCAGCTACAGCAGCAGTTTCACATGCAGTACCAACTTCACAAGCAACAACAGTCGCTTTTTCTAATGCGCCTTTTGATGCTGTACCATCAATAGTAACTACATCTAATGGTGCCGCTGTGAAAACAGAATCTCCATCGCCAATAAAGTTACAACCAGTTAAAGATAACGAACCTGCTAAAGCTAGGGTTAATGCTGTTTGCTTAAATGTGAATTTCATTTTCAGCTTCCTTGTAAATTGATAAATATGTAGGATGTTCTTGAATTTAGTGAGATTTAAAATCACTTGGACACATTTTGCAAGTGTCTTTTTTGTGACGGCTCTGCCACTTATCAGAATTACCTACATTCTACTGCTTATTTGGTAAACTGCAACACTGATTTATTCAGCGGCAACAAAGTTTTGTTTGAGTTTTTTTAGGGTAGATTTGCCAATCCCTTTAACTTTAGCCAGCTCCTCCATGCTTTGAATTTTCCCCTTTAGCTTTATATATTCGAGTATAGCTTTTGCCTTAGATTTGCCAATTCCTTTAACTTTGCTTAGCGTTTTTAAATCAACATCATTAATATTTAACTTATTAATATCCATTGATTTTTTAGTGGTTTCTTTTATTTTTCCTGACAGAGAACTAACATCAGCCGCGATTAAACTTGGTTGAAAAGCAACAGATGCTAAACCTAATAGAGAAGCCATAATATATCGTTTCATAATTAATTCCTTTTTCCATTGAGTTGAATAATTCCTAAATAAAACTAGTTTGCTTCACTCACTTGTGCCATTGAAATGCATCATTTCTTTATACATTTTTGGAATGTACTCAGCATAATTTTGCATAAAGGTTTTATTTATAAGGGGTTTAACTGCAATGACATCATTAATTAAGTTACAGGTATCCGCTTGATAAAAGCCTACACCTTGATCAATTTTGTTTTCCGCTAATATTTTCAGGCGAAATCCTTCATCTTTTGTGATCCAGTCCTCAACCTCAACAATATGTTCAATCCAAGCGACGTTTTCGCTTAACTCGCTAATCAAGCTAGATTTAGTTGAAAACTTAATTTTAGGATTTACTAAAAGGATATTTGGGGCTGCTTGTTTAAAAGCTTGATTTTCTGGTATGTAACATCGAGATTCAGCTTTTTCTTGCGTCAGCTCATATTCATCTTCAAACTCAAACCAATGGCTCATTTCATGCTGTAACAAACTTAAATTGAAATTGGGTAGTAAGCTTATTGTGTTCTGGTACCTATATGCCCTTGGGGTATCTCTAACTAAAATCCAGTACTGATTAATTTGCTTTGTTTGCTCTATTTTTTGAAAAATTTGAGAGTCTATCGACCAGTGTAATTTCAAAGGACAATCAAACCAGCGTTCAATTTGTAGATTAGCTAAACTTTGCTTAATTTTATTCTTACTTGGAGTTAACTGATTTGGGTGAGTGACAACTAAGTTTAACTGTATTTGGCAAGACTCAGGTTTAGCAGCTGCGGTATTCTCCATCTGCTTATGTGAATTTCTAAAATAGTTTAAGTAATTCGCATATATTGGTTTTAATTTATTTGTATTCTCTACATCTTGTTGAGCTGCACTTTCAATTACAGATAACCACTCGCTTAACGGCTTATGTAATTTAATGGCTAGTTGCACAAATTCTGTGGCGTAGATATTTTGTTCCACCGCCACTGCCTGCTTTAACTTATTGTAAGCCTGTTCAGGTTTATTTTGCTGTAAATAAATATTCGCTAATTGAGCGAAGGCTTTGGCATTATCCAGCGTGTTTAAAACTTGAATCGCTTGCTCATAATATGCTTGCTGTAAATACCAGTTTATTAAAGCCTCTTTGGCGGCTAAATTCCCTAAATTAGAAAGCTGAATTAAAAAAGGTTTAGATGCCTTAACTGTTTCGGCTTGCCGCCAAAAATTAACTCGATTAAGTTCTGTCAACCATAACTGCTTATTTTGATAGGATAAAGTCTCAAAATAGTGTTCAACTTTAGAGGGAACCTCAACCGTTTTAGTTACCGAGTTGAACTGAACTGAATCTAGATGGGTTTGGGATACAAAGCTTTGGTATAAATAAGTCGTGGTGACATAAACCACGACAAAAATGGCTATAAAAACACCCAGTGTTTTGTATCTAATCATTCTTTATTTAATTGCGCCAACTCAAGCTTTGCATATTTATATTCAACAAACTCATACACTTGTGTGCTAATGGCGGCTGTAAAATAAAACCTAGCTTTCGCTATTTGATTTTGCTGTTGTAAATATTTTGCTATGTAAAAATAAGCTTCACAAAGCCTTTCATTATACTGGTTTATATCTTTATTATTTAGAGCTGCACTTTCAATTAATTTCTCAGGTGTGATTTTATGTTGAAATAATTGAACCAACAAACGAGTCCAATTATCCGTTATCTGGTCTGATTTTTGATTCAGAAATGTAAGGCTTTCTTCCTCCGTTTGATTTGCTAATTTAGCAAAATAGAGCCAAATCAATCTGTAGCCATCTTCAGAGTTAAAACCGTAAAATTGTTTAAAATCTATCAGAGCTAAATCTGCTCTATCATTATAAAATAGAGCTAGGGCTCGATTAAAATAAGCAAATTCATGCTTATCATCCAGTTCAATAACAGTATCAAACGCATTGTAAGCTTGTTCATACTCTTGCTGATTAACATAATATACGCCTAGCAAATTATAAGCTTCTACAAAATCAGGTTTGAGTTTGATCGTTTTTAATAAATCAAAAAAAGCGAGATGAAATAAACCGACTTGTTGGTATAACAAACCTCGTCTAAACAAAATCTCTGCAGTTTGTTCTTGTGTTAACTCTCTTTTCAACAATATGGTAGAAAAGCGCTTTATGGCTAACTGTTTTTCAGCATGATCAATTTTATAGTTTGCTAATGGAAAGTCTTCAAACTTAGCTCTATGATGCTGGCTGCAACCAACTACGAAAACACACAATAATATAGGTAATAATTTTAGCATTTGGATGCCTTATTCATGAGGATAAACACAAGTGCATTTGATATCAGTTTAATCCTAACTAAGCTATGAGCGATTAACAAACCTTATCTTTAAGGTTTCGGTAAATTTCTACCATAAAAAATTTCTTCAATTTCTCTTTTAAGGAGAAAACTCGCTTCATCTTGATCTAAAGCTTCAAGAGCTTGAGATCCAGAACCGAATAAATATCGTTGAATATCAAAATCTTTAAACAGCATTTTGGTATGGAAAATATTCTCTTGATATACGTTTACATCAATCATTTTATATAAAGCGTGAATATCCTCAGACATAAAGTTTTGGATTGAATCAATCGCATGGTCTATGTAATGCTTTTCGCCATTCACATCTCGAGTAAAACCTCTTACACGGTAATCAAGTGTAACGACATCTGGATCAAAAGAATGAATTAAAAAATTTAACGCTTTTAATGGTGAAATAAGACCACAGGTCGACACTTCTATGTCAGCTCGAAAAGTACTTATGCCGTTATGAGGGTGACTTTCTGGGTAGGTATGGACACAAATATGGCTTTTATCCAAATGCGATACAAGTGAATCTCTGAGTGGATTCTGCTCTTCATTCAAGCTTGTTTGAGCAGAAGTTAAAGATCGTTCTTCATTAATTAAAATTGTGACGCTTGCCCCTTGTGGATCATAATCCTGCCTTGCAATATTAAGTACATTTGCGCCTATCATTTCAACAACCTTTTTTAATATATCAGTTAAGCGGTCAGCATTGTAATGCTCGTCTATATATTCAAGGTATTCACTTCGATGTTGCGCAGAAAGAGCGAAGCTAATGTCATAGATAGAAAAACTTAAACTTTTAGTTAAGTTATTAAAACCATGTAACTTTAGTTTTTTAGGCGGATTACTCAAGCTAGTTAGCCCTTATAAAGGTTATTATTACGGAGTAGTAGGCGTAATTTTTCAAGATATTAAAGCTTAACTAAGTAAGTTAAGCTTTAATAAGGTTGTAGAGTTTTATTCTAGCGAAAAAGAGGATATTAGCGCAATCGCTGTTATTTGATAAAGGCGGAATCAAATAAGTTTTTAATTAAACCTGAAAACTCTATGATGAAAGCTTCTTGTTCAGAAGTCGCTTTTTGTTCTAATCTGCGAGACAAAAACTCTTCTAAATCTGTCACTATAGCATCTGTCTCTCTTACAACATCGAGTCTAGTATCTTGATCTAAACTGGCATGTTGGCCAAAAAATGCCATGATCTTTTCAGCTATATGCTCTTCAATTAAATCACGTACGGTTAAATTAGTTTCTTCACCTGAAGGCTGCTCAAACATATCAAGATTTTCGGTGAAAAATGAAATCAATTCAATGTAGGATTGTGATTCTGTAACCATGTGTACCTATACCTCAGGACAAAATATATCTAATTTTTAATTAAAATAGATGAATAAATAATTTATTAAGCTCTAAGATAACTTGAGCTTAATAAATTGTAGCGAAATTCAAAATATTAACAAGTAGTTAACCTAATAAACCTAGGTTACTAAGATTATAACGCTGCGGCTGCAACTTTAATTCGCTCTACAGCTTGCTTAAGTTGTTCAAGTGAACAAGCAAAATTAATTCGAGCAAACCTTTCTTCACCAAAATCTCGGCCTGGAGATGGCCCAACACCTGCATCTTCAAAGAATTTTTGCACATCTTCAACAGGTAAATCAGTACAATCAATCCAAGCTAAAAATGTAGCATCTGCTTTAACTAGTGACATGCCTTCAATTTGATTAATTTCAGCAGCTAAATAATCTCGATTTTGCTTAAGATATTTAAGTAAGTCTTGATGCCACTCATGCCCTTGCGTAAATGCGGCTTCTGTAGCGACTAAACCTAGCACCTGTACCCAAGGCACAATTCCCATAGCGGCATTTCTAAATTGCATTCTAATTCGACTATCTGGAATGATAGCAAAAGACGCACCTAAACCAGCTATATTAAAGGTTTTACTTGGCGCCATTAAGCTAATTGCTCGGCCAGCGATTTCAGGCAATGCCGGTGCTGGAATATGTTTCACTCCAGGTTCTAGAATTAGATCACAATGAATTTCATCCGAGCACAAAATCACATTATGGCGTAAACAAATCTCAGCAACTGATTTTAATTCACTTTCTGTCATCACTGAGCCGCATGGGTTCATTGGGTTACACATAATGAAAAGCTTAGCTTTAGGATCTGAGGCTTGCTTTTCTAATTCGACTAAATCAAGTTCCCAACGCTCACCCACTAACACACTCGGTATATCAACTTTTTCACAGTGGTTTAATGAAGGCGCCTTTAATAGAGGTGGATAATTAGGTACTTGTATTAAAATTTTATCTCCAGCTTCACAATATGCTTTACAGGCAACATTAAAAGCAGGTACAACACCAGGAGTCCAAACAATCCAGTCTGGCAAAATATGCCAATCATGTTGTTTCAACACCCAATCACATACTGATTTATTTAAAGATTCATAGGGTAATGTATAGCCTAAAATACCATGTTTGGTTCTTTCAATAATCGCATCAGTAACAGCTTGTGGTGGGCAGAATTCAGCATCAGCGACCCACATTGGAATGATGTCTTTATCACCATATTTATCCCATTTAAAAGAATGAGTTGGTTTACGGTTTATTACGCGATCAAAATCTTGTGACATGGTATTTCCTGATATAAATTTAACTTTTTACCGAAACTGAAAAGGCTTCGGGTTTGTATATATAACCTTGATAAGCATCAAAATGATACTCTTTTAATACTTGTAGTTGTTCTTCGTTTTCTACTCTCGTTGCAATAACGGCAACATCCAAGTTATGTATAGTCGTACACAATGAGCCAACGAAATAAGCATCATTTTTATTACTCAATGCCATTTGTGTATATGCGTGATCTATTTTAACGTAATTTGGATGAATAGACTGCAAATAACTTAAAGAAGAAAAATTACGCCCAACTCTATCAACCCCAAACTCTATCCCTAGTTGGCGCAATGCTGCGCATAAAGGCTCAATTTTTTCCAAATTATAAATCACACTTTCTTCACTGAACTCAAAACATATCTTGCTAACATCCTGTGTACTTGTCTTTAATTTATTGATTAACCATTCGATAAAATCATCACTTTTCAAGGCACTTGCGGTTAAATTAACTGCATAGGTATTTTCAGGTTCTGTTTTCATATGAGCCAAAATAAGCTCAACGACTTTTTTATCAAATGCTTTACCGAGTTCAAATTCATCTAATACTGAAATAAATGAAGCAGCATTCATAGGACCTGCATCTTGGATGAGTAATTGAGCAAATGCTTCAAAATGCATTGGCTGTTTATCATTATCAAAGTTAAACACAGGTTGACGGGCAAAACCTAAACTAGAGTTGTTAATTGCAGATAAAACCATTTGTTTTAAATCTGTTTTCTGAATTGTCTGCTCTGAACTCTCTGTTTGCTGGACAATCTCGAAAGCTTTCAACTCATTTCTAGAAGTTTGTAATGCAGTATCAACCATAGACAATAGCTGTGACACTTCAGCATTTTGTTGGATCAACACAGCACCTATATTACATATGTGGCTGGTGTAGAAGTTAGATTGGTAATTAGGTGATAATATGACTTGGTTCAATTGTTTTAATTGTGATTCTAACTTCTCTCTATCGACACCGTTAACAATAATGGCAAACTCATTAGCCGATAACCTAGTGGTAACATGTCCGTTGTCAGGGTTAAATGTATTTTGCATAAATTGACTCGCCATTTTAACTAGCTCGTCACGTTTATTAAAACCATCATTTTTTTTGACTTCATCTAAGCCTAATAACTCTAGCATTATCAAAGCGCCATTATGCTGCTCGTCAAGCCAAGCTTTAAATTGACGATTAAAGAAAGCTCGATTACCTAAGCCAGTAGTCGCATCTTGGAAGGCTTGATGTTTGAGTTTTTCATGTAACCTAGCCTCTTCAGAAAACTGCTCTTTGAGCTTGTCAGTCATTCTGTTGATTGCGTCTGTTACCGATCTCAACTCGCGTGTAGCCGGTAACTCTAACGCTTCGCCAAAGTTACGTTCTTGTATTTGTTCTGCTTTAATCCGAATACGTTCTAGTGGTCGGAGCAACATGTTAATACCGGCAGCGGTAAAAAATATCACAATGATAGATAAACCAAAGATCCAGCTCGACATAGCAACAAAAGCATCCCACAACTGTTTATAAGCAAAGCCTGGGTGGCCTTTTATTGTCAACTCGCCTGCTTGCATCCAACCTGATGTGATAGTCGTCGAAACTTGTGGCACTTTAAGTAATTCAAGATCAACAAACCACTTAGGAACACCTTTGATGTAAATAGGTAACTGTTTGTTTATCACTTTTCCTGAAGATAGTAAGGTTAATTCTATCTGCTCATAAAAACCACCGTCAAAATAGGCATTTAGAGTCGACTCAATCAAGACTTCATCTTCTTCTGCTAAATGGGGGCTGAGCGCCATACTCAAAGACGTTGATGTATTGTTTAAATCCGATTCTAATTGATTAGCTAGGTAGTTTCGGGTGGAATCAAACTCCAACCATAACACGCCAACTAAGTTGATAGAAAAACAAACTACTATCAAGGCTAACATTTGTCTAAATAAGGTCATATTTATTGCCTATTTTTATGATACTTTTTAACCTGAGTTCAGGTTCATTACTGTTTAAATTCTGATAACTGGTATCTTTTACTCAAGTCTTTCCAATTATCCAATCGTTCTGAGCTGCCAACCAGTTCACCCTTACCTTTTTGTTTGTTCAACCAGAGTTGCTGACCATTAAATGAAAATATTGGTACTAAATCTCGCCTTTTATGTGCAGGCTTAATTTCACCATCTAAGTTATCTAAGATTAAAGGAACTGATTTAGCATTTGGGTAGTACGCCAAAACCATATGAAATTGATTTAACTTAACAGCCTTAACATAAGTCAGCTTTAATTTTTCAATTGGGACACCTAATTCAAGCAATGTAAAATATTTAGCCACGCTGAAATCTTCACAATCCCCCGCTTTGTGGCCTATAAATTCTAACGGCGTCGCCCAGTAATCTTCTTTATTCCACTGTTTCTGATCCGACACAAAATCAAATAAGTTAAAAAATCGGTTTACTTTTTCTAACTTAACTTGGTCTGATTGCTGCTGGTTATTTTCAATAATTGAGCGCCATGCTTTTGCTCTTTTTAAAGCAAGCTCTCCATAGTTTCTATCAACATATTGATATAATTTGTCTAAATTAAGCTGTTCACTCGCAAAAGAAGTTAGGATTAAAGCACTAAAAATAAACCCAAAAAGCAAGTGATAGAAGTAATGATGAGTAGGATGATAAATAAAATGAGATAGACGGCGCATCTTAATTAGATGCTCGACTTAGAACAATAAAAAGGAAGACAGGCAGAAGCATGAAAAAATTCAAATTGGCTGAGAATTACACTAACTATAGCCAATTTAAAATTACCAGCCACTGTTTTCTAGAAACTCCTGTTGATCAGCTTCAACTTCAGTTTCTTCCATAATATAAATATGCCAGCGTTTAGCTGCCTCAGCGACGACTGCTTTAGCAAATAATTCAACTCTACCATCATCATTTGATACTTCTTGTTGAACTTCAACCGTTTTAAGCGCAGTTAAGTTCACTTCGATTCTTCGATTAAGCTCATGAGCCGAGTCTGTGTTTTCTAGACTGAGTGGGGCAGATTCGCCAAATCCCAATGTTTGAATATAGTCACCAGATATTGCATATTTTTTTTCTAGCAAATTAGCTAACGAAACCGCTCGCTTATGGCTTAGGTTCTGATTGTATTCTTCTTTTCCTTCCAAGGAGGTATGGCCGATAATTTGAATACTTTGAATATTCTCTTGCTTGAATTTAGCGACAAAGTCTCTAATTTCATCTGTATATTTAGGGTCTATTTCACTGCTATCGTGTTTATAATGAATAACAAGCTCAACTGTTTCTGGGATTTTAATCCCTTCTTTGATGACGTCTCTGACGACAGATAAGCTATTGTCTCTTTGTACTTCAATTTTAACCACTTTATTTGCATGCTCAGTTTCAAGCAAACGAATCAGTTCTTTAGCTCGTAGCTCAAAAATAGGGTTATCTAACAGCTTACTTTTTATTTTAAGATGCCATTGATAGCCTGAGTTTAAATTATTTAAAAATGCATCTAAAGACGCTTGTTCTGCAGCCTCTAAAGAAACTTCAGTGTAAGGATAATAGAGTTTTAATTCTTGCAATTTTTCATTTTCTTCAATAATCGGGCAGCCCCAATTATTAACTAGCCAGCCTTTTTCTGTATTTTGACATTCTTCTCTTGCTTGAATAACACCATCTTTGTCTAAGTCTGCTAATTGAGCATAACTTGCATCTGAAATTGGTTGCCATGTGGCATTGCGCTCTTCTAGATTTAATAAGCTACAAGCATTGAGAAAGATAACAAACGAGATAACAAGCGTTAATTTAGTCATTAGAGCTTCCCCAATATTCTTTAGGATTAATTTCTAATGCATCTAACAATCTTCCCATAGAATTTAAAACTCTATATTTAGCCAATATATAATTTGTTTCCGCGCTCACGAATGATTTTCTTGCTTCAAACAGCTCATTTTCAGTATCCAGCAAATCTAAAAGTGTTCGTCTGCCTAAATCAAATTGTTTCTTATACGCTTGCTGGGTAATATAACTTTGTTCAACATGAATTTTTAAAAATTCTAATTGCCTTTTTAGCGACACCATACCATTCCAAGCAAGTTTAGCGCCTTCCAGTACGTCTCTTTCAGCCTGACTTTTAATACCTTTAGCTTGTTCGATTTGATATGCGGCAGCATGTTCGTTGTGCTTATCTTGGCCACCTCTAAATAAGTTATATGTCATGACAATGTCAGCTCGAGTTTCTTCAATTAGAGCTGTTGAGTTTCCACGGTCATCAATCTTATTTTTTGAGATTTCTAGTGTTACTTTAGGATAATAGCCACTTTTCGCAGCTTCAAGCTGGGCTAATGTTGCTTTAATATCTGCATTTGCCACTGCAATGGTAGGGTGTTTACGTCTCGATTGATTCAATGTTTCAGCTAAAGAGAAAGGAATTTTACTTTGATTAACAACAGGCAAAACAAGATCTTTTGGCGCTTCACCTATTATATTAATGTATTGTGCATGGATGTCAGCAAGATTGTTTTCTCCCGCAATTACGTTTGCTTGCGCTCTAGCGAGTCGACCTGTCGCTTGAGATAAATCAGAGCTGGAACCTAAACCGCTTTCAGCCCGCATTTTTATTTGCTCAAAAATTTCTTTATGCGACGCTAGGTTTTTCTCTGCTAATTTAGCTAAGGTGTCTTCTCTTAGCACAGACAAGTAAACAGTAATGGCATCAAGTGCTTTATTTTCGGCACTCGCTTGTAACCCATAGTACTCAGATAACATTTCTGATTCAGTTCGCTTTATCTCTTGCGAAGTAAAGAAGCCATCAAATAATAATTGTTGTAGGCTCAGTGTATATTCTTTAGGTCGGGTGTCTTCCCTTGCTATGCCCGCTCGAGTTTCTGCGGTATTTTGATCCCCTTTACCAATTGAAGCTCTTAAATCAATTGTCGGATACCACAAACCTTTGCTCGATTTGTGTTGATGATAAGCACTACGATATAAACCATAAGCAGTTTGCAGCTCTGGATTAGAATTAAACGCAAATGCAACCGCTTCTTCTACTGATTTAGAAAAAACTTTATTTGAAAAAGTAAAAGCTATAATAAAAATGAAACTAGAAATTTTATAGCGGGTGGTTGCCTTCATTTATATCTCTTATAATTAGCGTGGTTATCTTTCACGCAGTGCTGTTTGCTTAGCTCTTAAAATTGGCTTCAGCATATAATCTAATACTGTTTTCTTACCGGTTAATACATCAACACTAGCTGTCATACCAGGTATTATTGGTAAAGGGTTATTTAAAGCATCGTAATAACTATCTTCAGTTCTAACCCGAATCAAATAATAACTATCTTCGTTTTCATCAATAATAGTATCGGCACTTATGTGCTCTACTGTACCTTTTAAACCGCCATAGATAGCAAAATCATATGCGGTTAATTTTATGACTGCATCTAAGTTAGGCCTTAAGAAGCCGATATCTTTAGGTAAAATTTTGGCTTCTACGAGTAAGCTTTCAGCCATAGGAACAATTTCAATTAAATCCATTCCTGGCTGAATAACACCGCCTATGGTATTTATTTTAATCGTTTTAATTGTCCCTTTTACAGGAGAATATACCACGGTTCTTGTTAGTTTATCTTGTAAGGATACCAGAGCTTCATCTAATGATGCTAGTGCTGATTGAGAGTCGGATAAATCTTGTTGAATTTCAGACCTAAATTTCAGGCTAACTTCTCTTCTTTTATCTTTACTTTCTCTAATCTCAGCCTGGATTTTAGGTATAAGTAATTTATTACTGGCGAGCTCTCCTTTCACATCATTCGCGGTTCTCTCTAGCTTAATGAGCTCCACTTCAGATACGACCCCTCTATTTGCAAGAGGGCGAGTTAAATCTAATTCTTTTCGAACTAATAAATAACTTCTTTCCGCGTGTACTATTTTAGATTCAAGCTCGGTTAATTCTTGCTCTTTTTGGGTTACCTGTTGCTCTATAATTGCAATTTGGTTTTCTAAATTACGAATTCGTTCTGAGAATACAGCTTTCTGTCTATCTATTAATTCAGGATTTATGTTCTTAATTTTACTAAAATCTAACGGTATTGGTTGGATGCTGATTTCTATACCGCTTTCACTTTCATCTATTCGAATACTTGCAAGTTCAGCTTCAAAGCGAACAATATCTGCTTTTAAGCTATCCGCTTGGCTGTTTTGTTCACGATATTCAGATAAAAATCGAGTTTCATCTATGCTTAATAGTTTGTCACCTATTTCAACCACATCTCCTTCTCTGACAACGACTTCTTTTAAAATACCACCTTCAAGGTTCTGTATTATCTGTACCTGTTGTGATGGAATTACTTTACCTAAACCAACAGTCACTTCATCAACTTTAGCAAATGCCATCCATATGATAGCGCAGGTCACAAACGCGGTGACTAAATACACAGCGGTTTTAATACGCTTCGGACTTGAGCTTAGTACTGCTGCATTTAAGTCGTTTATATATGCAGATTCTTTATCTGATATTGCCATTTTTCACTCATTTTAATAATTATTTTGGCGCTTTAATTTGGCCTGATTTTAATTGTTCTAACACCATAGCTTTAGGTCCATCTGCGACGATTTGCCCGCGTTCTAACACGATAATCCGATCGACCATGTCTAACATTGAAAATTTATGTGTTATTAAGACAAAAGTTTTGTCATTAACTAAATTTTTAAGCTGTTGTTTTACTCTATGCTCAGAGTAATTATCCATATTAGAAGTTGGCTCATCTAGTATTAAAACAGGCGGGTTAAATAATAATGCTCTTGCTAAAGCAACGGCCTGACGTTGACCGCCAGATAAAAAAGCACCTCGTTCACCAACTTGCCTATCTAAACCTTCAGGATCGACATCGGTAAAATCGGTTACCCCAGCTAACCTAGCAGCTCGCAATATTCGTTCATCTTCGACATGTGGTACACCTAAGGTGATATTGTCTCGAATCGAACCATAAAACAAATTAATATCCTGCGGGAGACAACCAATTTTTGTTCTTAAATCAGCAGGGCTGATTTGATTAATATCGATACCATCTAAACGAATTGCGCCTTCTGATGGAGGGTAAAAGCCAACAAGCAGCTTTTCTATCGTTGTTTTGCCTGCACCGATTCGGCCAATTATGGCTATTTTTTCTTTAGGTTTAATCTGAAAAGATATATTTTTCAGAACCTTGTGTTCTGTATTTGGGTAATTAAATGAAACTTGGTTAAATTGAATGTCACCATCGTAGTATGGTCGGTGTAAATACTGCTCCAACGACTCATCAGGTAACTTCATAATTTCATCTAGCATTTGTAAAGCTGATTCAGCTTGATTATAACGTGTAGCTAGTAAGGAGACCTGACTATATGGCTGCATCACCCTATTGCCTAACATTACAGCGGCAATTAGTGCCCCCATACTAACTAAACCATCTGAAATTAAAAATACACCAAACACAACAATCAAGACTGAAGATAATTGAGTTACAAACCCTGTCACATTAGAAACCGAAGTGCCCATCTTCCTAATATCTATATTCCAAGTCGCAATATTACCAACTAGTTCTTCCCATTTCTTTTGAAATTGGCTTTCCGCACTGTTTAATTTCAACGTTTCAATGCCCGCTAAAGTTTCAATTAAATGTGCATTCTTCATTGTTGAGTAACGGCCACCCTCTTCTACTATGGCTCGCATTTTTCCTTTCACCCAAAATGAATAGGCCAGCATGATAACAATCGCACCAACAGGAATAATGGCTAATGACCCAGATAGAATAGCTATAGTCACTAAAATTAAGATTGAAAAAGGAATATCAATAAATGCAGCTATTGTTGCTGAAGTGATAAAGTCTCTAATTGAATCAAACTCTTGTATGTTTTTAGCAAATGCTCCAACAGACTGTGGCCGGCTTGACATATTCATCCGCAAAACTTTTTCAAATAAAGTACTAGATAAAATAACATCTGATTTTTTAGCAGCTAAATCCAACAAATGAGCTCGGGCTTGCTTTAATGCAAAGTCGAAACACATGACGATCAGCATACCAATGGCGAGTACCCATAAAGTGTCTATCGCAGAATTAGGAACCACTCTATCATAAACATTCATAACAAATAGCGGAGATGCAATTGCAAATAAATTTATAAAAACTGCGGCAAGAAGTGCATCTTTATATATTGGAAGTGATAACTGTAGCGTACTCCAAAACCAGTGCCCTTGCTTAGTTTTGAGTATTTCTGGCGATCTTGCATCAAACCTGTATCTTTTTTTAACTAGAAAACAGTAGCCTGTATATAATTCTTCAAGCTGGTCTGTGTTAATTTTGTCATGTCCATCTTGTAATTCAGGCCAAGCAACCTCAGTCTCTTTTCCTTGAATTGCAAGTAAAACACAGCTTCTCCCATCGTTTAACGTTAATATGACGGGTAATAGTAGTTCATCAAGCTCAGCTAAAGACTTTTTAATCAGCTTAGCGTCCATACCAGCTCGACTAGCCGCTCTAGGAACCAGTTGTGCTGTTAATTTACCATCAACTAAAGGTAACCCGGCTCCCATAACCTGAGGAGAAAACGGCTTGCCATAAAATTTACTCAGGAATGCTAAACAACTTAATAGTGGATCTTCGTGTTCAACATTTAGTTGTAGTGATTCTTTAATATCTTCTGCATTATCGGACATGAATTTATTATTTCTTTTATCGATTCTAAAAAGGAAAGTCTGTTAAATACGCATAAAAAAGTGACTTAAACCTAGATTTAAGCCACTTCTAATCACTTTATACTAAAACTTGTCTTGTTATAAAGCTAGTCTAATCTGTATGTAATTGATTATCTTCAAGTAGTTTTCTAATCACATCAGCATCACTACCCGTGGTATCTACAGTTAAATCGGTATTTTCAACGACAATTTTAATATCAGCCTTTCCTTTATCACCATTATTTTCGTGGAAATCGCCATCTTTCGAAACAGAAATAACCGTATCACCATCAACTACTTCAAAGTTTAAGTATCTATCAAGATCATCGATAGATTCATCTTCGAGTAAATCAGCTAAATCAATGATATCGCCTTCTTTAGTGATGTCCCCAGCTTGATCTCTTTCTGTCTTCTCAAAGTCGCCTATATAATCAGTGGCTACATCTGGAGTATAGTCAGAATTTGCGAAACCTAAATCCACGTCATCACCGGCCATCCATAAGAAAGTATCGCTGCCAGCGCCACCTTTTAAGTAATCACCATTAAATGAACCAGCAACTAAACCTGAGCTTCCGTGGCTATTCGCGCCACCAATAATGACATCATCGCCTAAACCACCAGTAATTTTATCTGCTCCGAGGCCGCCAATAAATATCCCTCCTGTACTGATATCATATTCAGCAAGCCCTGTTGATTGTGTTTTATCTAAGCCCAAGAAATATTTATAACCAGCAGCTGTTAGCTCCTCTTCACTATAAGTATGATATCCATTTATCCCATCTAAATCTCCGAGATCTTCGTATGCACCAGCTTGTAATACAGAAAAATATGAGAATGCCCTCATGACAGAAATATTGTCGTCACCATCAAAACCATAAAAAACATTTCGATTAACTTCTGGTTGAGAATCCGTAGTTCCATTAATTGTTAATTCCAGTTTGGCTGTAGACGTCGTGCCATTTTCATTCTCAATTACATAAGAAAATATTTCATTTAATGTTTGAGTGTAATCTAAAGAATTAACAGCTTGGAGGCTATTATTTAGAATATAGGTATAGCTGCCGTCACTTTGTAAAAACAGAGACCCATACTCACCTTTTATTTCCTGCCCTACATTTGAAGAGCTCACTTGCTCACCGAAGCCAGCACTTATAACAGGAGCTACAATTAAATTGGATAACGAGTCATTATCCAAAACATTACCAGTCACAGTATTAGCATCTATGTCCTTAGAAAACAGCCCATCTACTTCATTAATAGACGCAAAGTCATCTTTAGCTATTGGCGCTATATCAAACGAAGTAGCCGGGAATTTCGTGACTAAATTTAAAGCCCCAGTAGCCAAATCGCCATCACTGTCTTCTATATTAATACTAAAATTCTCAGCAAGTCGCCATTGCTCGCTATAGTCATCAACTGAATCTTTAAACCAGATGCCACTACTTTCATTAGCATTCGATTGCGCATCTATTGAAATTTTATATTCGTATTCACCAGTAGTGAAATTGAACAAAATTTCAGATCCAGCACTCGAGTAAATTGTTATCTCGTCATCTATTACATTCTCATCATCATACCTGTAGACATTGCCGTCAAATTCAACTGATGTTATTTTTCCTGGTCCGTCTGCACCAAAGTCTAAGACCCCGATATTAGTATTAATATTTCCGGATGAGCTCACCTCAACAGAACTAACAAGAGCTTTGACTAAGTCAATAGCGGCATTGACTGATACAACATTTTCAGCTGGTAAATAATTACCATCTACATCTTTTATCTCTTCTGTTGGCGCACCAATCATGTTCAAATATTGATACGAAGGGTTATTAGTCACACCGACAACTTGAACGTCTATACTATTTTCTTCAACAAAGTTAGCCCAAGTTTGTTGATAAGCATTAATTGCAGCTTGGTTTGACTGCCCTTCATCATTACCACTTGGATTCCCATCTGAAATAAAATAGAGTTTAGTTGGGGCATCTAATGGAGGGTTGTAACCGTCAACAATTGCAGTTAATGGATCATCAAAATCAGTAGCGCCTGAAGCAGAGAGACTATTTAGGATATTGATAGCTGAATCAGATGTTCCCCAAGTATTTTCGGACGCATTGTCAGAAAACGAAACAACCTTAACTTGAATATCTCCCAAGGCAGAGTATTCAGACAACATTTGTTCTACACCATAAATTGCAGCTTCTAGTCTGGAGTCGGTACCAAAACTATTGTCCATAGAGCCTGATACATCTAGTACAATGACGATGTTGTAGGGCTGTGAATCGAACTCTAAGATTTCTGGTTGTATAATTGTTAGTTCTGGTTGGTCATCTTCAATATTAATCAACAAGCGATCTGTAACTTCTCGACCAAATGAATCAGTTAATTTAATATCTACCTCTTCAGTATACTGATCACTTTCTAACTCGTGTTGTACAGGGCTCTCTAGTGTAAACTCGTAGCTTAAAACACCAGAATCATAACCTGTAATTTGAAGTGAGCCATTTTCAGTTTGAATTGCTTGTATTGGTGTTTCAGACAGAGACAGTAAATCATCAATTGATACGCTAGTTCCAGCTATAACGATATTTTCAATTCCAGCTTCTGCATTAAAAGTAACACTGCCTGTTTCAATTTCAGTAGTATTTTCGTCAGTTAATAAACCCGATTCTTCGACTGTGATATCACCAATCTCTACTCCATTATTATCTGCGATAACAATCGTAGGCAGAGCTATAGGTAAAATAGACGTTGAGACTGTAGTTTGCTCAACCACTAGATTTTCAAAGTTACCGCCTGTGGCGCTCGCAATTGAGTTGGTAATGCTGCCTGCATCTACAATCGCATCTTCATCTGCTGCAACGTTAAATTCAATACTGCCTTGGGTTTGACCCGCCGCAATGGTGATGGTTTGTTCATTCGCAAGCGTAATGGTCACGTCCGTATCGGCTGCATTGGTTAAGGTTGCGGTATAGGTAATGGTGCCGCCAGCTTCGGTTAAGCTATCTGTTGCTGACAACCTTAAGTCGGTTGTGTCCACTGTATCCGTAATACGCGTCACGGCTGGTGCATCATTAAATCCAAGGCTAACAAACCCGCCACCAGTTGCATCCGTTATGTTTGCTGAGATAGTGCTTTCATCTAGATAAACATCATCGCTATTGGCAAATTCGACATTCACACTGGCTGAGGTTTCGCCTGCCAATATGGTAATAGTTTCACCATTGGATAAAGTAATGGTGACGTCACTTTCTGGGACCGCTGATAACTCAGCTGTATAAACTATTGTGCCGCCCGCCTCAGTAAGAGAATCCGTTGCAGCAAGCAAGGTTACGGCTTGTGCTATTTCAGTCACTGCTGGCGTTTCGTCTATGATTAAGTTCTCGTAATTACCACCAGAAACATCATTAATACGTGCACTGATTTCACTCACACCATCTAAATCTGCA
>NZ_KQ130507.1:47195-47785 GCF_001050375.1 Catenovulum maritimum
AGTTTCACCATTGGATAAAGTAATGGTGACGTCACTTTCTGGGACCGCTGATAACTCAGCTGTATAAACTATTGTGCCGCCCGCCTCAGTAAGAGAATCCGTTGCAGCAAGCAAGGTTACGGCTTGTGCTATTTCAGTCACTGCTGGCGTTTCGTCTATGATTAAGTTCTCGTAATTACCACCAGAAACATCATTAATACGTGCACTGATTTCACTCACACCATCTAAATCTGCAGCGTTAACGTCAACTGTGCCCATTAAACTACCCGCAGCAATCACGATACTTTGGCCGTTGCTTAAATTCACTGTCAGTGGCGTATCTGATACTTGGTTTACACTGGCTGTGTAAGTAATCGTGCCGCCTTCAATCGCTAGCGCACTAGTTGCATCTAGAGTGAGGTTAGTATCTGTTTCTGTATCGGTAATCGCGGTTGAAACTGGGGTTTGATCCACCTCTAGATTCTCGAAGTTACCACCAGTTGCGCTCGCAATTGAATTAGTAATTGACGTTGCATCTACAATCGCATCTTCATCTGCTGCAACAACGAGGTCTACACTACCTTGGGTTTGACCCGCCGCAATGGTAATCG
>NZ_KQ130508.1 GCF_001050375.1 Catenovulum maritimum
TTTAGCTCTATAATAATAAGCGAAGCGATGTTATAAAATTCTTTGAGACCATCAATGCACTAAGGTGAAAATTAATGAAATGCCCAGAATGTCAAAGTAATGGAGTGGGGCTTATATCCAAACTATTCCTATTGTTTGAAATCGAATTAAGGTGTTCGTGTTGCGGCAGTGTATTTGTATTGAGTAAAGGGGTTTTCCTTTTTATTAATTTAGCTCTGCAGTCGGTTATTTATTTTAGTATTATTTACTCGTTTATTTATTTGTCTGTCGATATTGTTTACTTAGGTTTGCTAGTTGGCATCTTGTGCTTAGCAGTTTTGGTGTTATTTTTACCTATGAGGCTTCAATCAAAGATTGGTAGCAGGCGATTGATTTAGCTCTATGTTAAAACAAGATCTGTTAGGGGCTAATAAAGCCAATTTTGGGACTCGCAGTGCGAGTCCCAAATAGCTTAATGACTCATTTCTAATTCATTTTTATCTATTAAGCTCTCATTTTCTACCTGAGTTGGATCACCATATCGTTTGTGGTACATGGCGGTAATGATAGGTACAAGAATTGAGGTGACAATTACGCTTGTTGCAATCAGTGCTGTAGCGCTTTGCGCAGCAACGGCAAACTTAGGCTCTATTGCCGCGATTGCAGCTGGATTTGCTATTGCAGCACCTGCAGTAGAAGAAGCTGCAACCCCAGCTGTACCGTTACCTTTTCCTATCCAGCGATCGGCAAAAATTAACGGAATACCTGTGATTATGATAACAGCTAAACCTAATAATATACCCAATAAGCCAGTTTCAAAAATAACACCTAGGTTGATTGTATTACCTAAAGCAAAACCAACAAATGGGATCATCACAGCACTGGCACGGCTGAAAAATTCTCTCAAGCTGACGTCTAAATTCCCGAGAATAAAGCCAGCTAAAAAGGGTAATACAGCGCCAATAAAGTGATGTGGTTCGAAAGTAGCCGCACCAACTGACCCTAAAATTAACATTGTCATTAATGGCCCAGATTCTAAAGACATTAAAATAAACGCGCCAGACTCTTCTTTGGAGCCATACTGGTTCATTAAACTTGCGTATAAGCCGCCGTTAGTCATATCCATAGCTGACACTATGGCTAAAGTTGAAAGACCTGCAAATATTCCAGCTTCAATCCCATTTTCTGGTAATAATGCTGCCGCAATAATGGCTACTAACCAAGCCGTACCAATTTTTGTGACAACTAAGGTACCTGACTTACGAATAACAATACCTGTTGATTTAAGATTAATACTGGCACCAATACAAAAAAACCACACGGCTAAGATAGGTAAAACACCTGTCATTATTCCTTTTGTGAATCCACCAAAGTAATCGGCTGAATCTGGCGCAAGTGTATTAATTAAAGCACCAAGAAATAAGGGAACTAGCATCATGCCACCAGGCACGCGTTCAACTGCTTGTTTAATTTTCATTCGTTTTAACTTTGTTAATTTATTAAAAACCTAAATTTTACCGATTGAAATATGTAGATATCAATCAGTTTTCAGTCGATAGGGCAGCGTTTTAGCTTAAAGTTCATATAAAGAGATTTTATAGCTGTTTGGCAACATATTTGCTTGTAAAGCCGAATTAAGCTAACGCAGATTTTTGCTTATAAGTAATTGAAAAATGAACAGTGAGTTCATATTTGATGCTGGCAAGTGGCAATAGTTTAACTAGATTGAACATTGCGCTGCTTTAAACTCGGTGGTAGTCGAGACAGTACCACCGAGCATATGATTCAGGGCAAATTAAAACAAGTATCAGCTAATACAGTTAATACCAATACGACCGAAATGCATTGCTTAATTAAACCGAGAAATTCCCCATTTCTTTATTTAATGTATTGACGTTACGTTTCAAACTTTCACCAGTCTCTGCTACTTTCTGAATTTCAATCTCTGTGTGTCCTGTTGATTCAAACAAGCTATGTAAATTTTGGTTTAAATCTTCAGTTACACTGGTTTGTTGTGTCGCGGCCGTTGCAACGACAGCATTGACTTCATTAATTACGGTAATTGATTCATTTACCTTTTCTAAAGATGCTTTTGAAGATTCGGCAACTTCTTGAGCTTCTATGCTAGTATTTTTACTAACTGTCATTGATGAAACAGCATGTTGCGCACCCGCTTGTAATTTAGTGATCATTTCTCTAATTTCTTCAGTACTATTTTGTGTTCGACTTGCTAATGTGCGGACTTCGTCTGCAACAACAGCAAAGCCTCTACCTTGCTCACCCGCTCTGGCTGCTTCAATTGCTGCGTTTAAAGCAAGTAAGTTAGTTTGCTCCGCAATTTGCTGTATAACTTCTAAAACAGAACCTATAGCATCCGTTTCTTTTTCTAATTGATTCATTGCATCTGAAGACTTATTAATATCTTCATTTAGTTCTTTTAATTTATTAACTGCTTGCATCAATGCGGTTGATGTCTTGTTAACTTCATTACTCGCATCGTGAGCAGCTGTCGCGGCAGTATTACCGTTATTTGTGATTTCTTGCGCGCTTGCAACCATTTCGTAAATGACTTGGTTTAAATATTCAGTTTTAATTTTCTGTTCTTGGACTAAACCTAAACTAGTTTTGGAAGATTGCTCTAAAAATACAGTTGAATCATTAATAACATTGGCTTCTGCGGTCACATTTAGCACTATATTTCGGATTTTATCTGAGAAATCATTGAATGATTTAGCACACCGGCCCACTTCGTCATCAGACTCTACTTTTAATTTATGAGTTAAATCACCTTCACCATGGGCAATATCTTTTAATGCTTCATTCATGTTGTCTAAGGGTTCAAGTGCTTTACGAATTAAGAAAAAGCAAATGACACAGGAAATAATTAATATACTAATACTGACTAAGCTGGTTTTTGTTGCCAGACGACTAATCGTCATATCGAATTGGTTCACTTTTTCTTGAATCTTGAGTTCTATATCATCTATAAAGTAGCCTGTGCCTAATAGCCAGTCATAGCCTGGTATTTCAATTACATAGGCTAGTTTGGGGGCTTGTTCTGTATCCCCTAATTTTTTAAATGCGGTGTAGTGGACAAATCCAGTCCCATCTTGAGCAGCTGCTGCCATATTTTCAAGCGGGTGTTTTTTACCTTGTAGTTTAACTCTATCAATTTTTAACTTTTTTGGCGGTCTCGGACCAACACGACCATTTGCAATTGCATACATATCGTAACTATTGATGAAAAAATAAGTACCATCACCAAAGTTCAAATTGTAGATGTAGTTTTTAATTAATTGATCTCTTTGTTCTGAAGGGGGCATTGAAAGCGTGTCTTTCATAGCGGAGAGTGCAACTAATACTAGCGACTTTAACTCATTTTGTTTTTGCGCAAGCAAGGATTTTCTTTCGTTTTCAATTTGAGTATTTTTAAGCGTCTCTAGCTCATTCACTGTACTCCAAGCAACAGCGGCAGATACGATAATAAGTGGAATGGCACAGATAATTAATAATTTGTTCTTAAGCAGTTTTATTTTTTTAAACATGAATATTCTGACCTTCTAAAACCCATCTAAATGGAGTTTAATCATTGCCTTGTTATTCCTTTAGGTGATGTGTCATTGCCTTGACGTATTGCAATAAAGTGCTGCACTTACCTAAGCTTAATATGACTTATTTATAGTAAAGCTCACACTTGTCTTTCTGTACATATTTTTAGCTATTTTTTTACATATTAATTACTGTAGATTTTGAATAAAACAATGCATATTAATTAATAAATGCATTAAGCAATTTATTATCAAATTTAGTAACTTGCATGAGGTATATGTTTCTTAATTAATCAAAATCATGCAGTTTTGTTTTATTTAGTGAATTTATTTATGAATATGGTTGCATTTGTTAAATTAACCAATCAAAATTAGTTTAATTTGATTTATTATGGTCAAGTTAAGTCTTTGTGTAAAGTATAATATTTTAGGGCTTAGCAAGTGGAAAATGACATGCTTGATGTTAATTAAGCAATTATTACAATTGAGACTGGGTAGCAAGAATGTTTTTGGCATTACTTTCTTTATATTAGTTAATGTAAACATCGGCCTAAATCGAGTCTTTTTGAAAAGTGATATCGCTATATTTTGACTATACTCTTTAAATGATCGAATACAGATATCTTAACTATTCCGCCATCGGCTTAAATCTTTAGTAATGTTTCGATATGTTTTAGTAAAAATGGAAACTAGAATTCCTCAAGTAATCAATGTTTTGAAAGGTTAAAAATGAAAACTTCTTATTCGTATCTCATGAGCCTTGTGTGGTTTATCTGTGCTACTTCCTTTTCGGTACTAGCCCAGTCTCATGTTGAACAAGATGGTATAGTAATTGTTGAAGCGGAAAATTTTTCAACTCAGCATTTAGATGAGAAACGCCGTTGGGTCGTTTTTTCAGCTAATCAGCATCAACACAATTTACAAGATAGTGACTTACCTCATTTTGAGACAGCCAGCGGTCAAAAATATATAGAGGTTTTACCAGACACCAGAGCTAGTCATTATGAAACGCTAGTTCGAGGAGAAAATTTTACTGATCAGGGCGGAAACATAGCTGTGCTTTCATACCCAATTTTATTTAATCAAGCAGGAAAGTATTATATTTGGGCCAGAGCATATAGTTCTAATAGTGAAGATAATGGTGTGCATTTTGGTTTAAATGGCAATTGGCCTGAAAGTAGTCGGCGCTTGCAGCTGTGTCTGGGTAAATATCAATGGACTTGGTCTTCTGCACAACGTGTTCCAGAGAACCATTGCGGTGTTCCCAATACCATTAGTTTAGATATTCCTCATGCCGGCGTACACAATGTCATGGTATCTATGCGAGAAGATGGTTTTGAGCTGGATAAATTTATCTTAACCCGAGATAAAGGTTTCAAACCAAATGGGCTAGGAGGCGAAGAAACGCTTTCTATAACGAATCCTCTGCCAGAAAAAGAGATATTGCATGGTATAAATGAATACAAGCGTATTTTATTTGCAACTGAAGATTTCGTCGTCTCAGGTAAAGATCACAAAGCTTATTATAAGAATTTCACCGAGCAAGCACTTGCTATTGATAGCGCCAAGTTAGAAAATCGAGATAGATACTTTTCGGCTAAGGCGGTTGTTGACAGCAAAGACGTGGGCATCAACCAGCTTGTATTAGTTACTTTAGCTGAAACCAAAGGCGAATCTAGCTATAAAATATTACTCAACAACAAAGTCATCGCGAATTTTACGAATCCTAAATCTACACAGGACAAACAGGAAGTCTATTTTAAAATCAATAATATTGAGTTGAGAACAGGTGATGTGTTAGAGGTTGAAGCTATGGCCGTGGGTAAGGGGAGAAGTGACGTTTCACAGGGGCTGTGGCGAGCTTTAGTACTTGTCGGTGAGAGAGTGCTATAAATAGCGGTAGCGGGTCGCTTGTACAGCATAGTCTCATATCTTGTTTGAAACATTTATCAGAGCACTCAGGTGAAACATGCTTGGCTGAGTGCGCTTAATATTAGTATAAAATCTATTATTATTTAACCTGAGTTCAGGATAATAACTTGCTTTTTAGGGGCTATTTTTCCTTACTAATAGGTATTAGGTGCGTCGAATTCGCTGGTAATAGCCAGCTATTACGTAGTCAAATTCGCCTTATTCTAAGAATAGATACCCTTAAGAATAAAATTTCAAGTCTTTATTAATAACTACAATGCCTTAGCCAATTTTTTATCCCTAATTCAGGTTATTTGGCGTTTCACTTAGGTGCAACATCTTGATAGCTAGCATTGGGATAATCAGCCATTTTTATCGCATCAAGGTACAAATAGTGGTCATTTTTCATCACACTTAAATCACCATTTAAATATAAACCCCATGATGGATAAATACCTTTATCATCATTGTAACCAAACTGTATATCATGCTTGTTTAGTACTTTTTTGCCATCTATCCAGAGTTCTAGCAGGCCTGTTTTAGCACTTGAGTAATCTACTTTTACATGCAAAACGAAATCGACCCATCTGTCTAAATAATCACTTTTTTTACCCGGAATGGTAAAAGCTTCGGTGCCTTTTCCTGTTCTGGTAATACTTTTTTCATCTGGATCCCATTTCCACGAACCTTCCATGCCGTTTTTGGTTAAGGTTAAATGAAAAGGAGGATTTCTTGAATGTTCTTTTAGGCGTTTATCTGCACTGCCATGTATTTGAAAAAATAACCAATTATTAAGTTCATCTCGAGTACCGTCACTCGGGAAATAGAAACTGAACCCAAACCAAGCTTCAGCGCCCATGACAGTATCCGTTTTATAACCATGGAACATAGCTTTGCGATCAACATTATCTATTTTAGTTTTATTTCCATTATAAGCCGCAGGGTTTTTATGCTTCCAACTGAGTTTAGCTGAATAGTTTCCCTCGCGAACAATATTCTTTTCAATATTAAAAGCGTGATTGCCTTGCAGTTGATTAAACATGAAATTTTTCGGCAAGTCAGCTTTTAACCCAGGTGTAAAACCTCTCGGGCTTTGAGCGTTCCAGCCTTGATTTTCAAAGGATTCAATTACTTTGTATTGCGGGTTAGCAAAAGCCAGATTGCTCAAAGTTAAACTTGTGAAAGAGGCCAAACATAGACTTGCCAATCCACCCAACGAAATACGGTTCATACCGACTCCCATTTTAAATAATAAATACTTGATAGCATGTTAGTTGGCTATTTGAGCTTAGTTAAGTGAGTTTGAGTTTTATCCTCAAACTCGAAATAATTGGCTTAGATAACTGCGTTTAATTCAGCTTTAAAGTATAGTTTTGTACCAGCTTCTTTTACTTGTCTAGCCACAGATTCAATTAAATCGGGTGTAAACTCAGTAATGTGCGCTGTGATACCAATCGCAGCTATTGGGTTACCTCTGTAGTCATAAATTGGCGCTGCTAAGCACCTAACTTCATTGGCATATTCTCTTTCGTCCATAGCGTAACCTATGGCTACTACCTTTTTGATTTCTTCTTTGACGGCTTCAACCGTCAGTAATGTTTTATCAGTTCTTTTAACAAAACCAATTTCATCATAAATATCTTGGATTTTCTTATCGTACATATGCGCTAAGAAAATTTTACCTGTACTGGAGCAATGCAGGGGCGCCAAAGTACCTTGTCGTGAAGCTATTTTGGTCGGCGTTGGACTATCACAAACTTCAATTATTAATGAATTATAGCCACTTGGCACTGCTAAATGTGCAGAAAACCCAGTTGCTTTAGCTAATTCATGCAATACAGGTACGGCTTTGTCTCTAAGTTTATTAGTCGACACCATCTGTAAACCAATGTGCAGAAGGCTATTTCCCGCAAAATAAAATCGTCCTTGTTTTGAAGCCATTTGTTCATGGATTAAAGTTTTTAAGATCCTGAAAACCGTTGTATGTGGCATATCTAGCTGAGTTTCAATTTCAGATGCAGTTAACCCTTGGTCATTTTCTGACAGCATTACCAATATCTTACAAGCGTTTTTTAGGTTAGGAATTAGATAATCGTTCATTTATTCGCCTCTATATCTAGATTGGTTTGTCATTAGTTGTTTAACAAAAGTGACAATTTCCAATTCAGTTGTTAAGATTACGTTATTAGTCACAATTGGTCAATTTATTTCAATTGTGGTCATTATGGTTCTTTTCCTAAGGTGCAATAAATGAAAGTATTCAATTTACTTAAAATTAAAACTAGGATAATCCTCTTAGTCGCTATTCCATTAGTTGTGACTCTTATGTTAGCGGTCGAGAAACTGGATAAGGCTTGGGATGAGCTAGAAAATGTTGAAAAATTGGATACGCTTCAAAAGTATGTTTATGTCGCTGCCCCGTTATTATCGGCGTTACAGCAGGAGATTCTTTATACCAAGATGTATTTGGGACCGGGTACGATAAACGAGCCAACTGGAACTGAATTTTATCAAGATATGTTGGATAAGAGACCCGCGGTTGATAAAGCTTTAAAGGCTTATCGGGAATTCATCAATGATGAAGCTAAATATGCGGAATTCAGTATGTTTGTTGAAGATCTTAACGCGGTAAAAACTTATTTATCTAAATTAGATTTTATTCGTGATCTTGCAAATAAACGGTTAAAGAAATTAGAAAACCAAGATAAAACAGATGGAAAATTTACATGGACAGTTCGATCTTATCAAAACATCGCAGATAGCTTAATTAAAAGTACCAACCAAGTGGTTTTGATTGCCGCAAAAAATGCACATTTGTCGTTATTAGCCAACGCATTTAAAAATCTAATTTATGCTCAGGATAATGCAACTTTACTGGTTAGTTCAATTTATCGCGGTATATCTGGCTCTGTATCTATCAATACTTATGGTGCATTGATGAAGCAAGCCGCATTAGAAGCAGCCTACCTTGATAGTTTCATCCTGTTTTCTGCTCCTCAGACTGTAGATTATTTTAAACAAGAATTATTGAATCAGGACTATTATAAATTCGCAACAACTCAATATGAGCAAATTAGAAGAAAATCGAAAACCTATTTAGATAACCCCATTAATATCGATAAGTCGGAATGGTTAGAAAATGGTAGGTTAATTAGTTTGAGCTATGAAAAAGTGATAGATCGAACACTAGAAAATATTGAATTAACCAAAAACCAGCAAATCGATCAAGCTCAAACTCAAGTTTATAATATTATTGGTTTGATTAGCTTTTTAATTATTACCCTAGTTCTACTCTCTTTAAAAATAATTATGAGTATTAATACACCATTAAAAACCCTAATGGCAGACTTAAAGAAACTCGCCGACACTAAAGATATGACGCTGAGAAGTCACATTGAAGGCCGCAATGAATTGAGTTTAGTTGGCTTAGCATTTAATTCTTTAATCAGCGTTTTTGAACAAACCTTGTCAAATGTTAGAGAAAAAATTATCTCTTTAGATCTTATTTCAAAGCGCGTATCTAGCTCGATGCGAGAGTCCATGGATTTGATCCAAAACCAGACTACAGCGACAGATAATATATCAGTTGCAATTAATGAGATGACCTCAAGTATTTATGCTGTATCTAAAATGGCTTCGGATACGTCTGATACTGTACAAAGAGTTTCGGAAATTTCCATTGAGAGCGCAGAAGATGCATCTCAAACTAAACAAACCATAGATAACTTAATTATTGAGTTAGGGGATACCAATAAGCTTGTTGCAAACTTGAACGAAGAAGCGGGTCGAATTAGTAATGTTTTACAGGTTATACAAGGCATTTCAGAACAGACCAATTTACTTGCTTTGAACGCTGCTATTGAAGCTGCAAGAGCGGGTGAGATGGGGCGAGGTTTTGCCGTAGTAGCAGATGAAGTTAGAAGCCTTTCTAAGCGTACTCAAGATTCAACAGGTCAAATCCAAAGCCAAATTGAAGAGTTAATTAGCGGAGCTTCTTTAGCTTCAGAAAAAATGGATACCCTGCAAAAAAGTGGTCTAGCTGCTGTCTCAATTGTCGAAAAAAGCACACAATCTTTTGGAGTGATTAAGGCTGAATTGGAGCAAATTACGGATATGTCTGGTCAAATCGCCGTTGCAGCAGAGCAACAAACTAATGTGGCTGATGAAATTAATAAGAGAATCCACGCAATTAAAGATGATTCAGAAACCTTACATGAAAAAAGCAGCGACACACTGTCATCAATTGAAACCTTGTCTAACAATGGTGAACAATTGCTAGAAAACATTTCACTATTTCACTTTAAATAACTCTGTTAGTGCCTGATTTAATGTGCTTAAAATTTAGTTAGGCAGTTGATGGAGAAATTTAAAATATTTACCTTTAATTATGAGAAGGATTTTATGCAAAAGTTATTCTGTTTAATTCTATTTTTATCCAGCATGGGTATAGCTCATGCTACTGTCTCAGATCCCCAAATTTATGGTGCTTTAAAATCGGTCAGTTTGATGAGCTTATCGCCAAGCGGCGAGCGAATTGCTTATAGAACGACTGATGGTAACAAAGATTTGGTTGTCGTCATGGACATCAAAAATAATAAATTCATTGGCGGCATCAATGCTGAAGAAGTGAACCCTCAAAAAATACATTTTGTAACAGAAGATAAGGTCATCTTTGTCGCTTCGCAATACAAATCGCTACCCGGTTTTATTGGTAAGCATCATGTAAGTACCGCATTTGTATATGACATCGAGAATAAAAAGCTTAGGCAATTATTGGTGCCAGGCGATCGAATTTATACCGGCCAAACTAATTTAGGCACCATAGTGGGCATCTCTCCAGATCAGAAATATGCTTATATGCCTGCTTATGTTGGTGAAAATCAAGATATGCCAAATTTTAATCTGATGAAAATTAAATTAACGTCAAAAGCTAAGCCCACAAATTATGCACTTGGCTTAAATAGTGTGATTGATTATTTCGTTGATGCTGATGGTGGTTTACTGGCTAGAGAGCGTTATGAAAATGATGGCGGCAAGCATGTTATTGAAGCCCGTAAAAATGATGAATGGGTCGAGATTTTTTCTGAAAAAGTCCCTTATCGATATAAATCTTTTGTTGGTGTAACACCAGACAGAAAATCTTTAGTTATGTTAACTAAGTCGAATAAAACGCGCAGAACCGCATATTATACAATGTCACTTTCAGATGGAAAAATATCTTCCCCTATTTTTGAACACAAAAATAAAGGAGTTGAATCCGTTATTACAGATATTAATCGTGTAGTTGCTGGGGTTCGATTTTCCGGGTTTAAACCAAGTTATAGCTTTTTTGATAAAGAGTTAGACAAGAAAATTAATAATATCGTTAATTCTATGCCTCAGTACAGTTTTAGAATTACGGATTATGATGATAACTGGAACAATATTATTTTTTATCTTGAAGGTGAGGGGTTGTCTGGGGATTACTTGCTCAGTAGCAAGGGTGGTTTCTCTAGACTAGCAGGTGCTCGTAAACATATCGCTGGTAGTGAAGTCGCTCAGGTAATCGAGTATGAATATACAGCACGTGATGGTTTAAAAATTCCAACATTACTAACTTACCCCAAATCAGTAAAAGCGCAATCTGGCCAGCCTAAGCTTCCTGCAATTATGTTACCGCATGGCGGACCTGAATCATATGACAGGTTTGGCTTTGACTGGTTAGCACAATATTTCGCTAAAAAGGGGTTTTTAGTTATTCAGCCACAATTTAGAGGTTCAAGTGGTTTTGGTGCTGACCATACATTAGCTGGTTATGGAGAATGGGGTAAAAAAATGCAGCATGATTTGACTGATGCGGTATTACATTTAACCCAAACGGGTGACATAGATCCTGACAAAGTATGTATCGTTGGTGCAAGCTATGGTGGTTACGCTGCTTTAGCTGGCGCAGCATTTACCCCTGAAATATATAAATGTGTCATTTCAATTAACGGAGTAAGTGATCTAGAAGAAATGATGGATACAGAAGAAGAGCAATATAGTTCAAACCATTGGGTTGTTAGGTACTGGAATGATGTTATTGCAGATGGACCAGCGGGCGATAAATTACTCTCAGATATTTCTCCGATAAATCATGTCGAAAAAATTAATGCGCCTGTGTTGTTGATTCATGGTGAACATGACACTGTCGTGCCTTATAAGCAATCTTATTATATGCATGACGAGTTGGATGATGCAGATAAACAGGTAACTTTGGTGCGCTTAAATGATGAAGACCATTATCTCAGTTCTGACGTGACTAGAAAGAGTGCCTTAGAAGCGATCGAAAAGTTTCTTAAAAAGCATATGTTATGAGTTAATACACCTTAGTTAAGCAACACACTAAGTTAGCTTTTGCTTAGTGTGTTGTTAAAGACCGCATACCCTATTTTTCTTTATGATTATTCGTGTAGCCTGCCCAAATTTTCTAATTGTTTATTCAAAGCATAACCACTGATATAAACTTCAAAAAAGCAGATAAACAAAGAAATAATTAAACTAACTAGGCTGATAGCAAATAAAGTCAATGATAGTTCAGTAATTGGTATTAATAGGATAATCATAGCTAAAGTGCAGCTAATAAAGGCGCCTATCCCCCATAGTTGCATATGTCTTATCAGGCGGATCCTTAACCTTAAATGCTCGATTTGAGAGCGCATAGTGTCATCTGCAGTTTCACGATATTGGACGTAAAGTGAACGGGTTAAGCCTGCAATAACATTAAAGCGATTAGTGTAGGCGAGTAGTAATAACGAGATTGCTGGAAATAATAGAAGTGGACTCGTGCTTGTCATGTCAAACATATAAACATCCTGTGAATTTTAAACATGAAGAAGGGTACAGCTTATAACGAATTCCTATCATAGAACTTTATTCGCTCATTTCATAGACAGTAAATCAGATTTTATTACAAAGGTATAATAATTATCCTGAATTTAAGACCCTGTTATTGGCTAGACACTTCATCTAAATATTCATCTTACTAATTGTGCTTATTTTGTGTATTTTTTGTTTTATTGGTGTATATTGACTGGTTGTGACTTGTGTTGATTGTTTTGTGGCTTTGGCTGAATAGATTAAATTTGAGGTTGATATGTTAAATAGGCGTAATTTCTTACTCGGCGCTGCAGCAGTAGGCGGTGTTGGGGCTTTATCTCAGTTAGATTGGTTTAAAGCATTAAAAAAAGAATATCCAAATGTCTTGATGCTTATTGTCGATGATTTAAATGATTGGGTTGGTGCTATGAATGGCCATCCAAATGCCAAAACACCTAATATTGACCGCTTAGCTGACCAAGGTACTTTGTTTATGAATGCCCATGCTTCTGCACCTTTATGCGGGCCTTCTAGAGCCAGCATCATGACTGGTTTATCGCCTTCAACAACAGGAATCTATGGCCATATTAACGATAACGATATTAAGCGCGCCAGTGATAAAACGGCTCAATCTGTATTCTTGAGTGAATATTTTAGAGAGCATGGTTATTACACGGCAGCTGTCGGTAAAGTTTTCCATCAAAAAGTAGCAGCTGGCAGCTTTGACGATTATGGTGGCCGAGTTAAAGGCTTCGGTCCTTACCCTGAACAAAATATGGTTTGGGATGATCCTAGAACCAATACAGATTGGGGACCATTTCCGGAAAAAGATGAGCAAATGCCGGATTATGATTCAGCTCATTGGATCGCGGATAAGCTAAAGCAAGCGCATGACAAACCATTTTTTATGGCATGCGGATTTCTTCGACCTCACGCTCCTTGGCATGTGCCACAAAAGTGGTTTGATTTACATCCTAAAGAAGACGTAACTTTACCTCCGTATTTAATTCAAGATATGGCAGATGTGCCTGATATCAGCAAACGTATAACCGATCACCCTATGATGCCGACTACCGAGTGGGCAGTTGAAAATGGTGAATATCGCAATATTGTCCAAGGTTATTTAGCCAGTGTTTCTTTTGTCGATTCATGTGTCGGTATCGTGTTAGATGCACTTGAAAACAGTCAATATGCTGATAACACAGCTGTTGTGTTATGGGGTGATCACGGCTACCACATAGGTGAGAAAGAAAAATTTGCAAAAATGACGTTGTGGGAAAGAGCAACTAGAACTCCGCTAATTATTAAGCCACCTAAATCTAAAGGCAAACAAGTCACTAATCGCCCTGTCAGTTTACTCGATTTATATCCGACTCTAGTAAAAATGTGTGGCTTACCTAGAAACCCTGCAAATGAAGGCCGAGATCTGACCCCTTTATTGAATGATCCAACAACTAAGTGGGAACACGCAGCGCTAACCACGTATGGCGCAAAAAATCATGCTGTTAAAACTGAAAGGTATAGATATATACGTTACGAAGACGGTTCCGAAGAATTATATGACCATAAAAAAGATAAAGATGAGTGGGTAAATTTGGCGAATGATCCTGCTTACTTTGAAATAAAGCAAAAACTTGCCGAAGAGATCCCTATAGAAGATGCGCCTTGGTCTAACAAAACTTATTACACGGGTAATGATTATTTTAATCAAAAAACCCTAGAGGCAGGTGGCAAAGGCAAGATTTAGTTCTGGCCTCGCTCGTTAATTTAGTTTCAGTTATTTAAAAAATTCAATAATTTAGGTTTAGGTTTGTTTACTATGAAAGCAATATTCCAAAAAAATTTACGAGATTTTACATATCTCAAAATAATTACTTACGTAGCAATTGTAATTTTTCTATACACTTTTTTCTTGCCAAGAGCTGTATACGCTGAAGTAAAAGTCATCAACACACTTGCACTGGATAATGTTTGGTCTGGACACAGAATCAAGCCTTATTTATTAACCCGTGGTGAGCACCAATTTGTTGCTTATTTCGATGCAAATCGTCAAATGACTGTCGGTTATCGAGCACTTAATGGCAAATGGCGCTATTACAAAGTAGATAGCTGGTTAGGCTGGGATAGTCATAACTATGTGACTATGGAACTTGATAAAGAAGGTTATCTGCATGTTATGGGAAATATGCATGCAGACCCATTGGAATACTTTAGAACGAGCGAGCCTTATAATGTGAGATCGTTGAGGCGAGTTGCACAGTTAGTCACTCCTGAAGTTGAACAACGAATGACTTACCCAATATTTTTATTAAATAAAAATAATGATTTGATTGTTAAATACCGAGATGGTGGCAGTGGTAACGGCAGCGAGATCTACAATATTTATAATACAGAATCTAAAACTTGGTCAAAATTACACAATCAACAATTTTTAGATGGTGAAGGCTTAATGAGTGGTTACTTTGAAGGTCCTCGTTTGGGCCCTGATGGTTATTTTCATTTAATTTGGGTATGGCGTAATTCACCCAATGCGGCGACCAATCATTCTTTATCTTATGCAAGAAGCACAGACTTAGTTCATTGGGAGGATTCTAACGGGCAATCTATCTCATTACCTGTCACCTTGAAAAAAGCAGAAATAGTTGCGCCAGTACCACCATTTGCAGGCATGATTAATGGTAATGTAAAACTGGGGTTTGATAGTAAAAACCAGCCTGTTATTACTTATCATAGATATGATCCTAAAGGTAATACTCAAATGTTTTTAGCGCGCAAAGAGGGTAAAGGCTGGATAAATACGCAAATTAGTGATTGGAAAAATTTCCGTTGGGACTTTGGTGGTCATGGTTCATTAGGCCGTTTTGCGGTTAGACCCTATAACCCAATCGCGCTAAACGATAAAGAAATCGGGATCATGGTTAGAAAACATGACCAAGTTATGCAGTTTGTGGTATCACAACAAACCTGGGAAACTGTAAGAGTTGAAGAGGCAGAGATTTTCCCTGCAATTATTACCCCTGACTCACTAAAAGCTAATCAGCATATGTTTAGTGGTGAAATTAAATATAAATTAGAACATCAGGTATTTGAAGGCGTAGGCGATTTGAGTCCCAAAGGCGGACAGTATTACCTTTCTTGGTATAGTCAACCAGGTAATAGAGATAAAGCGCATTCAACCATTAGTCCATCTAGTGTAATGCTGTTGCACGAAATAAAAGAGTAAACATAATGAAAAAAATATTATCACCATTATTAATTGCAGTTGGTATTGCTGGTTGCACTCATAATAATTTAGAAGTCAGCCAAACTGCAGAGCAAAGCCCTGCTATTTCAACTAACACATATACTTTTGATGCGATTGATGATTTCACTAGCATAGAAAAAGGCAATGTGCCTTTTTACAAAGATACGAGAAATGATGCTTTGGGCATTGATGCCCGCATTTTGGAATACCGCGCAGGTTTTGCCCGAGCAAACAAAACATTTGAAGGTGATTCTGGCATTTATGACATCACAATTAAAGTTTTAACCGAAGAAGATGGCGAACCTAAATACAGATTATTAGTGAATAATCTGTTGGTTGGAACTTACCGTAGTTCGTATATAGGTGAAGATTCGCCTAAAGACTTAAGACCAGAAAATCATACCTGGCAGGGTATAGCTTTAAAAAAAGGCGACATCATTAGTATAGAATCTAATGCTGATACTAATGGTGAAATCCCTGAACATGGCGGTACTGCATGGGCTCGAGGTCGTTGGCAAGCGCTTGAGTTGACACCTGCAGGTCAGTTAACAGTTGACCGACCGCAGTTTAATAAAGTAAGTGATATTTTAATTGCTCAGTTTGATTTGCAACCGGATGCGGATGATGTGCACGCGATTGCTGCTTTAGGTTCTATGCTGAAACACCCAGATCTAAATGGCGTTAATCTAGTTGCAGTTGCAGGTACGACAGGCATCCAAACTGGCACTTATTTTAATTCGAATTCATTATTTGACTTGGCATTTGGTCGAGAAAATCTAAACTGGACAGACGCTAGAGCTGATTGGCAAAAATCGGCGAAAATGATTCGAGATAGAGTTAAAGCTGTACTTGCACAAGGCGGTAAAGCTTGGGTACAAGAGGCTGGGCAATCGGATTTTACTCGGGATTGGGTTCAAGCGCTTTTAGAGTCAGGCGTACATCCGGCTATTGTTAAAAATAATGTAATAGTCGTGCAGCATAGCCAGTGGAATGAAGATAAAACCACACCAGAAGATTTAGCTTTTGTTAAGAAGATGACGGACTATCGCGCGATAGATGATGGCAATAAACCGCAACGTAAATTTGATCTAAACAATCGACGTGGGCCATTAACGCCAGAATATGTTAATGCACAGAGTAAATGGTTAGAGAGTGCAATCTCTGCTGATAATTCCAATAAAGATGCTCAGGTATTGTGGTTAGAAGCAAAACGTATTATCGCTGAAATTGGTTTTAGCGCAAAACACTCGACTATTCCAAATGGCGGTGTTGATTTTTCAGATATAGTTGAGACTTGGTGGATTTTAGATTTAGGCCAACCTGCGGTAACGATTCATGCCTTCTGGGAAAGGTATATAACCGATGTAGAGCTAGATCAGGTTGCTCCGCCAAAAGGCCGATTAGCAGTCGTGATAGATGGTAATTCACCTGATCCTGATGATATCGGTGCAACGCCTGTTATGTTTGCTTTACTTCAGCAAACCGGGTTAAGCGATAGGTTGGTTCATATTTCACATTCATGTGACCTTGACCCATTTAGAAATAAAGCAAAATATCAAATTGACGCAACAAATGAGGCCCGTCGGCAAAAAATCCTTCACCACTTGAGTGGTAAAGGTATAGAGTTATTTGGTCCATTCAACAATTTACGCAATTATTATAATTGCCGTGTTGATCAGCAAGGTGCTATGAATGATTTAGTTGATGCAATAAATGCCTCAACGGCAGCGGATCCTCTATGGATAATAGAAGCTGGAGAGCCAGATTTAATTGGCTACGCTTTGCAGGCTGCAGATCAAAGTGTGACTAAGCACGTACATGTTGTTTCACATCACCCTGCAAATGATGACAGTGGCGATTACTTTACATGGCAACAAATTCTTGATTTTGGTGTAACAGAGCATCAAATAGGCGATCAAAATGTAGGATTACAAACTCCGATCTCACCTTGGGATTGGGCAAAAAATCACCCTAATCCAGGTTATCAATTTATTTGGCAAATGCTAGCCTATGCAGAACAAGATGGCATAGTACCATTCCAAGAAAATAAATTTGATTGCTCAGATGCGGGTATGATTTATTGGTGGATAACGGGTGCTGATAAAGGGGGCAATAAGTTCTCAACAGCAGCCGATATGAAAGAGCTCCTATTCAGAAAGTAAAGCGCTAGAAGCTAACTGCTCAGAAAAGAACTGTATAGAGAAATCGTTCATATGAGTTGAACATCTTCAAAATGACCAATCAAGTTAATTAACTTGATTGGTCCATCTGCGCGATTAGAAAAAACTTATTATCCCGAATCCAGATTTCTTAACCTTATTGACTGTTTATCTAAATATCCATAACTTTTATTAGTTCGTAGCGCACCTCATCCTCGCTTAAATACCATATTTGAAATTAATTAGGAAAAAATTTAAATTTTAAGATTGAATGTGATTTATTATGCTTAAATGTGACCGTTATGTTGATTTGGCTCTAGGTTAACAAGGAAATTATAAGAGGTTGGTGCTGTGCATTTTAGAATTTATTTAATTATAGCTGCGATTTTATTACTAAGTGGTTGTCACTCTGTTTCTAAATTAGCAAATGAAATAGAGTCAGCTACACAAAAAACTGAGGAAAATAGACAGCTAAAACAGGCTAATCCGAATGTTATTATTATTGTTGCAGATCAGATGCGCAGAGCGTCTATGGGGTTTTGGCAACAAGAAAAATTCCGTGGCGCCTTAAATGGTCGAAGCGATTATGTTGTTACGCCAAATCTAGATAAGCTTGCCAATGAAGGGATTGTGTTTACCGAAGCGATTTCTAATTACCCACTTTGTAGCCCATTTAGAGGCATGCTCATGTCTGGTATGTTTCCTCATAACAACGGTGTGACTAACAATACCAGAATCGATCGCCCAACAGTTGGCTTAAGACCAGATATCACCTCACTAACAGAAGTACTTAATCAAGCTGGCTATAATACTGCGCTCGTCGGGAAGGGCCATTGGCATAATAATCTGCCACTATTTGATAATCATAGTCGTTACGTCGGTACAACTGTAGCCCCAGGTGGACATTTTATGAAAGGGACTAAATACGATACCTTTATTCCGCCAGGACCGGGTCGACAAGGTATTGAGTATTGGTATCAAACGCTTGGCCATAATCATGACAGCCCTATGGTTTATACAAATGACACTAAGAGGAGTGGGGTGCCAGAAGGTCATCCTTATTTTCCAAAACGATATAGTGCTGTTGATCAGGCGGACGTCATTATTGATTATCTAAACAATACCCATCAACAAAGACAAGTCGATAAGCCTTTTTCTATTTTATGGACAATGGACCCACCACATAGCCCGTATCAAGCAATGGAAGACACAGATGAGGCTATATACAATCAGTATTATAAAGATTTACCGATTGAAACCTTACTCAATAGACCTAATGTCAATATCGAGAGGGCGAAGAAATATGCTCGTATTTACTTCTCAATGGTGACAATAGTTGATCGTGAAATCGGTCGTATATTAGATGAGTTGAAAAGCTTAGGGTTAGATGAAAATACCTTAATTGTATTTACTTCTGATCACGGTGAAATGATGGGTAGTCATAGCAAGATGACTAAAAATGTATTCTATGAAGAGTCGCTAGCTATTCCGTTAATTATTCACCAGCCGCAAAAACTAAAACCACAAATTCAGGATTTATTAATTGGCGTTCCAGATTTTATGCCGACAATACTCGGTTTATTGGACCTTGAAGATAAAATTCCAGATTCTTTGGATGGGCTTGATTATTCGCCATTACTCCTTAACAAAAAACTGGGGATAGAGCGTTTACCCAAATCCAGTCTTTATTATGGTGCAGGCTCAAAATATGGTGTGAAAACTCATAAATACACTTATGTTGTCAGTGGTAACGGCGAGCTAGCCGCATTATTTAATAATTTAAATGACCCTTATCAACTAACGCCATTAAATTTTGCTGATATTCCTACGCAAGATGTAAACTTTTTAAAACAGCAACTCGGCTATTGGCTCAAAAAAACAAATCATGATTGGTTTAAAGCTCGTAAATATCCATCCATGATTGCCTATCCTTAATTTCGATCTATATTTAAATACCATATATGGTCAACATTGATTTGTTGATCATAAATTCCTTATTTGTTATTAACTTTTATATTACATATGGGAGTTAAAGTGATTGTTAATGTTGTCTTTTAACAAAAAAGTCATTTTTTATCTTGGATTGTGACTTGTTTTTGTTTTTGTATACATTAAATGTCATTATTATTCATTAATATGTTTCTTTTGAGTTTTTATGAGCGCTTGTGGTTTTTTATTTAATGCATTTAAAACAATGATTTATGTGTTTAGTGTAATTTATTGTAAATAAAATTTACAATAAATTTACCAAAAAGACTTAAAATGATTGAAATTGTTATTAATGTGAATATAATTAAAGTTGTTTTATTAATGTTAATAACGTGGCGATTATGAAGTTAGTCACAGACACAACCCAAACTCAAAATACAAAATTAGAAAGTGGGAAATACGGTATGACCAAACCAACTAACACATTTAAAAATGCTAATTTACGTCCTAACAAACTAGCCTTAGCTTTAGCTGCTGCTGGCTTAATGTTTTCTGTCAGTGGCTCAGTTGTTGCTGCTGAGAAAGCTAGGCTTACGGCTAAAGAAAAACAAGCACAACAGGAAGAAGTCGAGAAAATCCAAGTAACAGGTGTCCGAGGCGCGTTAGAAACAGCTTTGAATACTAAGCGTGAAGCGCTTTCAATTGTAGATGCGATTTCAGCTACTGATATTGACGCTTTACCAGCGCTTGATTTCGGTGAAGCATTACAAGCTATTCCAGGTGTTCAACTGGACCGTTCAAGTGAAGGTCGCCAATCAGAAATCAGCTTACGTGGTTTATCTGGTGGTTTTGTTAAAACGACAGCTATGGGGCAAAGCTTTGCAACGCCAAGTCGAAGTTTTGGTCCTACAGGTGGCACTAATCCATTTGCGGCTTTCGAAGCTGGTGTGTTTGATGGTGTAACCGTTGTTAAAACTCCAACTGCAGATATCCAAGCGGGTGGTATGGCGGGTGTGGTTGATAAAAAACTACAAAAAGCTTTATCAAAAAAAGATGGTAAATACAGCGTCAGTTTAGGTGGCCGTTATGAAGAGCTAACAGGTAACTGGGATAAAAGTATCAAGCTTTCAGCTGCTAAGCACTTAATTAAAGATGAATTAGCGGTTGCTTTTAAATTTTCGGGTTCAGAGCAAACATTTCGTCGTGATTTAGTACAAACAGCTGTTCATGTACCTTTAGTTAATACGGGGCGACTAGGCCAAGCTAGCTCTGATACCATTGGGGCTTATATTGATAAGTACAATATTCCAGAAGGTTCTGTATTAAAAGGTGTGTCAAACCTTCGCAATGTCTCTGAGTACAGTGACGGTGATCGTGTTTCATTTACGGGTAACGTAGAATGGAAACCAATTGAAAATTTAAAATTGGGTGCTCACGTGCTTTACACCGAGCGTGATTTAGGCGCTGGTACTAAAGAAGATGCTCAAATTGACGCAGGTATCCATCGCAGTAATCGTAACCATGGCCGTGATTCGCGTATTGAACCTGATATGGATACGGCACCATTTATTTATAAAACAGATGAAGATGGTGTCGATCACTACATGGTTAGCAATGTTCATTTCACCAATGGCTACTATGGTTTTACTAACCGAAAAACAACATTCTTAGAAACTTCAAAAGGCCTTTTCTTATACGCTGATTATGCTACAGATGATTGGGCGATTGACGCTAACTTTAATCAATCTGAATCTGAGAATCAGTTTATGAATATTGGTATTGAAATGGCTCATAACCAACATCATAGTAATACTTCTAATCATAAAGCTGCTGGTGAAACCTCTAATACTGCTTTTCCTGCTGTACCAACTGGCATTGATGGTCAAATAAGCACAGGCCAAGGTAATATGGAAGACATTATAGGTCAGTTTACTGGATGGGAAACATATAATTACGACAACTTAAATTGGAATACACCTACTGTAACAAGTCCGACGATTACCTCATATGACCCTTCAAATGATGGCCGACGAGTTCAATTCCGCGTAAATGGGCGTGTTGATACACCTATTCGAGACATGTCTGCTGCTGAATTCAACGCCGAGCGTTATACTGAATTTGGCTTTGGCGATGCTTTTAACGTTTCATCTATTAAATTTGGATCACGTTACAGTAAAGAAACACTGGTTAATGATGATCATCGTGTAAGTATTTCTGGTGTTGACTTGGCAAATGTTAGTGGCGGCCTAGTTAAAGATACACTGCTTACTGCTGAGCAAACCGCTTTCTTCGATGGCAAAGTACCAAATACATTCGGACAGAATTCAGGTTGGCAGACTTTCAGTAACGATGAAGCTGCAGCAATTTTACAAACAAACTTGGCAGATTTATCAACAGCCTCTGAAACGAACCCTTATCCGGTAGAAATTATACCGCCAAGTGGTTTTTATGAACGCATCAACAACAATACAAAGTTACCAGAGTTTTATCAAAACAATTTCGATGTTGATCAAGAAATTAAAGCTGCTTATGTTATGGCAAACTTTACGGGTGATTTAGATGCTATCTCCTATACGGGTAACTTTGGTGTTCGTTATGAAGAAACTACTAATAGCTTCTTAGGTGCACGTACTGAAGTTATTGAAGAAGGTGGTAAAGAACTCGCTTTATCACAAATCGAGTACGAAACTGACTATGCTAACGTATTACCATCATTTAATTTATCGTTGGATTTCTTAGATGATTTTGTTTTACGTACTGCTTATTTTAAAGCCTTAGTAAGACCTAACTTAAGATCTCAAAATCCAACACTAGCGATTAACGAAGGTAATACCAATATTACAGTCAATTTACCAGCGGCTGAATTAGAGCCATACACGGCTGATAACTATGATTTATCATTAGAGTGGTATAACCGTGAGGGTAGTGCAGTATCAATTGGTGTGTTTAAGAAAGTAATTACTGATTTATTCTTAACTGAAAATCCGTGTCCTAGCTTAGGAGAATATACATATCTTGACGATCAATTTGGTGGATTTGTTGGTGAAGATTCAGAAGACCAAGGCAGTTGTTTACAAATAGCCGAATACACTCATCCAGAAACAGGTGAGGTAGGTAACCGTAGTCTTAGGTTAACTCGTAAATACAATGCAGATAATGAAATTAAATTAACAGGTATTGAATTTGCGCTACAGCAAAAACTTGATTTCTTGCCATATCCTTGGAACGGGTTTGGTGGTGTGTTTAACTACACATATATAGATCAAACAGGTGATGAAGGCGATAACAAACTTTACAAAGTATCACCACGCTCATATAACTTAATTGGTTATTGGGAAAATGATGGCCTTAGCTTACGCTTAGCGTATAACTGGCGTGATTCGTTCGATATTCAAAGCTCTAATACTTATTATGGTATTGAAGATAAGAAAACGAAAGCGAGTGGTCGTTTAGATTTTTCAGGTAGCTATAAGGTAAGTAAAGGCCTTACCTTCTACTTAAAAGGCTATAACATTACCAATGAGCAAGTTTATGAATATTTTGGCAATGACGAGCGAGCAATGGCACGTATCGACTACACTGGTCGTATTGTTGAAGCGAGTTTGAACTACAGTTTCTAAACTCTAGTAATTAAACATACTGTTTAGAGGCCTTTTGCTTAATAAAGCATAAGGCCTTTTTTATTTAAGCTATTTTGATATTGTCAGACTTTAAATATTTCGAGAAAGCTCAAGCTGCAAGCATCAGCTGTAGTCGCTCAGACTAGCCATCATTTCTAGAATAGGTTAACACTACGCCTTTAAATTGTTTACTGAGGTAATCCGTATTGATAGGCTTTACCTGACTATGTTCAAAACCTAAACTGACCATTTTTTTACTGAATTTAGCATGGTGTCCTCGGCCTGGATCAACCAGTATGACTTCGCATGTCGGGTTAGCATGTTGTTTGATAAAGTTAGATAGTAATTCTATGTGCTGAGCTTCGTAGAGTAGATCACTACCAATAATTAAATCAAACTGACCTAGTTTTGTTATTTCGTCAGCCCAGCCAGTTCTGATAAAAGGGATTTTTGGATCGTCATTTAGTTCGGCGTTTTTATCTAAAAATGATTCTACTTCTGGGTGGTAGTCAGTTGCCGAAATGTCTGCATGTCGGTTGTTTAAAACTAAACTGGCTAAGCCTAAGCCGCAACCTATTTCTAAGATACGTTTCCCTTCAATTTTAAAATCTGTCATGGTCTGTGCTAACACATGACCAGATGGCCATATAATGCCAAAGAATGGCCAATTAGCGGAGGAAATACCAAGATTTTCAGCTACATGCTCATCGTCTTGAAATTGTTGGTTATCTCTTAAGCTTCTGATGTGAATATCAATATTATCAAACTCTATGGTTTGAAATTTAAATCTGAGTTTTGACATTTTTAATTTGACCTTGTGTTAAACAGGCAGTGAGAAACTAAGATCAAATTGTAAGCTGATATCAACCAAGCACTGATTAGACTATGGAGCATATAGCAATCTAGCTAATATAGCGACAAGTGAATTTATGCAGTGGGCTTGGGAAGATTAAAGGTAGCGGTACTTGGGATACCCCAATTGTACCGCTAATTATTGTTTGCCGAATTAGGCAAAATTAGATTGAAATTTTAAAACTAAAATTTAGATATCTAAAGATTGGTTGAAGTTTTCTGGCTCATCTATATTACCCGACATTTTAGCTAGTTTATTATCAGTAAAATCTAAAATAAGCTCTATTCTAGCGTCTGGGCGTCCGTCACCGTAATTTATTGTATAAATGTAATGCCAAGTGTCTTTATTAAAAGTGTCATTTAAAACTGGGTTGCCTAGCACAAAAGCAACTTGTTCTTTACTCATGTTAATTCTGAGTTTATCTACATCTTTTTTCTCTATGTAGTTACCTTGTCTAATATCAATACGGTATGCGCAACTGGCTAGGCCTAGTATTAAAATTATGGAAGCTAATCTGGTAAATAATTTCATTGTCAATCTCATAAAATAGGATCACTTAAATATTGAAAATTAAACTTAAGTGATTTTTAACGCCGGAGTATATCGTTTCAATAAATATAAATACAGGCATGCTTAAAAGGTTTTTTAGAAAAAACAAATTGATAAAAGTTCAATCTATAAACTTCTATCCAAAATCGCACCTGTCGGTTTAATCGATTTGATGCCTTTCTCTGTAAATTTGAAGATAAGTTGTACCGTATTATTTTCGAACTTGTATTTGTTATTGTTTATCTTAAGTTCGTAATCACCCTTTAAATTATTATTTGGCGACTTTACTAAGCTAATTTGATGCTTGCCTAGGGTTAAGTTAAAAGTATCAAAATATCCTTTGGCTAATTCTTGCACCCAAATATATTTCTCTTTATGAAGTATTAAAGCCATTGAATATTTTTCTGGCAGTTGATCAACCGCAACTCTCATTTTTCCAGCCGAAAAGTAGTTTTCTCCTGATTCTTGTTCAAATGAAAAACTAAATGGTACAGTTTTTTCCACCCCTGAAGGATAAACGATTTTAGCTTCGCCGCTTTCTGTGAAGTAGGCAAGGGCATTGTGGCTAACAAAAATAAATGAGATGAAAATGGATGCTAATAACTTTTTCATTATGGTCCTTCAATAAATGCCTATCGGCTTTAATTTTTCAGCTGGTAAAATAACTTTACCTATACTAACTTATTTACGCCATTCTAATCGATTAATTTTTTCTTCTAGATTATTAATTGCAAACAAGCACTTTTCTCTTCTTTCGTATAGTTTGTGACTTTTTGGTAAATTTGGGTGTAGTCTAATTTGATCATCAAATTTGGTTAAATACTGTCGGTACTCAGCTAATTTTTGGTGCAGGTAACCGACTCGGCTGCGTCGATTTTTACCTAATTCTTCATTTTCTATATGCTTAGTTAATGCGAGTCTAGCCAATAGGTCTAATTGGTCATTTAGCATTTCGTTAAGCCGTTCATTGTCTTTGTTTGTACTTAGACATCTTTTCGCTAGCTCACGGGTTTCGTCTATGTATTCATCTAAGGCTTCGGACTGGCAGATATAACTCCTATGCATTTGTAAATGGTGTATCAATTCATCTTGGTTTGCCAATTTTAGTAATTTTTGGTGCAAAGAATTTATGATATTTGTGACATCTTGATATAATGACATTTATTTTCCAAATCATTAGGGTTTAGCGTTATTTAAACAACTAGTCTAAGCTTATCTAAATTATATAACTTTTCGACTTAAGGTGCCCATATGCGACTGGAAATCTTTTGTGAGCATAGAGCTGGTATCACACAAGATGTTTTAGAAGTTCTAGTGCGACATCAAATTGAATTAGATGGCGTTGAGGCTGATCATGACTACATTTATCTGAACTTTCCTAAAATCGCATTTGCTGAATTTCAGCATCTTATGCCAGAAATGCGATTAATAAAAGGCGTTAAAGATGTAAAGACAGTCGATCATATGCCATTTGAGCTGCAACAGTTTGAATTGAATTCTATTTTAACGAATAGTTCTGAGCTAATCGTGTCATTGGATAGTAAAGGGCATGTAATCCGGTTTAGTATTGCGGCTAAAAATACCTTAGGTGAGAAGGTGTTTGAATCGGATTCAAATTTTATCCATTCAATTAAAGGTTTTAATTTACATAAGTGGATAGAACAAAAACCAACTAGTCGGATATTACAGGTCGCAGAAATTAACCACCAAGTCGTACAATTAGAATTGACGCCTATTTGGTTACCAGCAGAAGGCAATAGTTTCTGTTTTGTTGGCGTATTTATTCGATTACAGCCTAATCGTAAAAGTTACCCATTAGCCAACCAACAAGATTTTATTTTAAATAATGTGGTCCAGCATTCTAATCCAATGCGCAAGTTTATTCGTGAGTTGAAAAAAACGGCAAGAGAAGATTTGCCGCTCGTTATTTATGGTGAAATCGGCACTGGTAAAAGCTACTTTGCCGAGTTAAGTCATTATCTAAGTGCTAATTCTACCTTAAAGCTGATAAAACTAGATTGTGCAGAGCTCACGGGTGATGAAATCCTGACTCAATGTGAGGCCGAAATTGATCACGCCAATTTGGGTTCAGTCATTTTATTAAACTTTGATAGATTGAAACCATTAGACCAAGAAAAAATTTATCCTGTTGTGTCACAAATTGTCAGTGATGGTCAACTCAATTTAATTTTAACTTCACAAGTAAACTTAAATTATAAGGTAGCTGAAGGGCAGCTTGATGAGCTTTTATATAATTTAGTTAATCAGTTAGAAATTAGAATACCGGCATTACGTGAACGTCAGGCTGATATTGTTGAATTAACTCAGCTAATCAGTAAAAAATGCACAACTAAGTTAGAGCGTGCGCCAGTAGAAATTGATAAAGAAACGTTAGACCAATTTGCGAAAATGGAATGGCAAGGTAATGTTGCCCAACTAGAGCGTGTGATTAAGCAAGCCGTTATTAAGTCTGATGAAAATATTCTGACATTAGAAGATTTTGAATTAACTAACATTGAGAACGAATTTTATCAAGTACAGGCTGAGCTGGTTGGTAGTTTGGATGATGCTGTTAAGCAGTTTGAAAATGCTATGCTAAGACGTTTATATCCCCATTTTCCAAGTACCAGACAATTGGCTCACAAACTTGGGCTAAGCCATACCGCGATTGCTAACAAGTTAAGAGAGTATGGGATAAATAAAAATACAGTTAAAGTGATTAAAAAATAATAAAACCAACCTGTTTATAGCTTAACTGGCTGAAGCAGGTTGGCTTTGATCTTATTTTGCTGGTTTATTCAGAAAAATTTAAGTCGTAAAACTCATCAATTTCTCTAAGTTCTTTGTCTAAATTTCTTTGGTCCATAATTGCTTCTATTTCACGCCATTTTCGTTTTTTATTAACTTTGTTTTGGTTGTTAGAATTGGCTTGAGGTAGGTTAAATTGGCTGTTAGCTAGTTCCATAATAATCTCCGAGAAATATCAATTTTGAACACAAACTATAATTTTGAGTTCAAAGTTAAATCTGTTTGATGACTTTTTTATTAACAAATTGTTAAGCTTTCAATTTGTTTTCTTATTTCCATAATTGTTAGTTTATTTAACAATTGAGCTTAATATGCGACAAAATTGATTAATAGTCGAGCTTTTGTTGCTGGTTTTTTGATCGTGTCGTTTTTTACTCCAATTAAATTAGTTGCCAATTTATATCAGTTAATAAATGGTTATTTAATTAATCTAAAGATAGCTCTAGCTTAGTAACAAAAACGAGCGACAACTGTTATTATATTAGGCTCAGTTGGAATTAAGGTTGATTAACCTGTCTCGATTTAAATTTTTGGTACTAAATATATGCATATTCACATTCTTGGTATTTGCGGCACTTTTATGGGTGGTTTAGCTGTGTTGGCTAAAGAACTAGGTTACAAGGTAACTGGATCTGATGCGAATGTTTATCCACCTATGAGCGATCAACTTGAATCTTTAGGGATTGAGTTGATGTCTGGCTATTTGGTTGAACATTTACAACCAGAACCAGATTTAGTTGTGATAGGGAATGCATTATCACGTGGTAATGAAGCTGTTGAATATGTACTTGATAAAAATATCCCATATGTCTCAGGCCCTCAGTGGTTATTTGAGCATGTATTAAAAGACAAATGGGTATTAGCAGCCTCGGGGACTCACGGCAAAACGACGACAAGTAGTATGCTCGCTTGGATTTTAGAGGACAATGGTTGCAAGCCGGGTTTCTTGATTGGTGGGATCGCTAATAACTTCGGTATTTCAGCCAGATTAGGTGATTCTATCTTTTTTGTAATTGAAGCAGACGAATATGACAGCGCATTTTTTGATAAACGCAGCAAATTTGTCCATTATCACCCAAGAACACTAATCGTGAATAATCTAGAGTTTGATCATGCGGATATTTTCGATAATTTAGCGGCTATTCAAAAACAATTTAATCATTTACTTAGAATTGTCCCTTCGACAGGTTTAGTCATTTCACCTGCTGATGATATTAATGCACAAGAGATGATCAAGTTAGGTTGCTGGAGCGAAGAGCAACAATTAGGGAAAGATTGGACCTTTAGTGCGATTAACCCAGATTATAGTCAATTTGAAGTGTATTTTGAGCAAGAGAAACAAGGTGAATTAAACTGGAATTTACTCGGAAAACATAATGCACATAATGCGGTAATGGCTATTGCAGCTGCGCGCCATGTTGGGGTAATACCAAAAGATGCAATTGCAGCACTTACGCAATTTCAAAATGTTAAACGTCGACTCGAACTTAAAGGCGAAGTTAATCATGTCAGGGTTTACGATGATTTTGCACATCACCCAACCGCAATCGCCACAACACTTGATGGATTAAAAAACAATATTAATACAGGAAAAATTATTGCTGTATTAGAACCAAGATCAAACACCATGAAAATGGGGGTTCATAAACAAGAGCTTGCTAACTCTCTTACTCAAGCCGATCTAGTTTTTATGCTCGAACCAGTTGGAATGAACTGGTCATTAAATGAAGTTGCGCAAGCATGTCAGCAAACTTGTGTGGTTAAAAATACTTTAGAAGACGTGATCGATTCTGTATTGCAACATGTATCCAAAGGTGATCATATTCTGGTGATGAGCAATGGTGGTTTTGGTGGAATACACAATAAACTTTTAGACAAATTGGATACACATGAATTTTGCTAATCAAATTACACTCGCTTTAACTGGGGCATCGGGTATGCCCTATGCCCTTTTACTCCTTAAAGCACTGGTTAAAGCTGATTATAAAATCCATTTATTAATCTCGTCTGCTGCTCAAGTTGTTTTAAAAACAGAAAGCCACCTTTCGCTGCCTAGTCGGAGTGATTTAGCTGCGGAATTTTTAGCTAAATATACAGATGCTAAACCCGAACAAATCATCTGTTATGGTAAAGATGAATGGTTTTCTCCGGTTGCATCCGGTTCTTCTGCACCTAAAACTATGGTTATTTGTCCTTGCAGCATGGGAACAGTTTCTGCCATTACACATGGTGCAAGTGATAATTTAATTGAGCGGGCAGCTGATGTTGTTATCAAAGAAAAAGGTCAATTGATTCTACTGCCAAGAGAAATGCCTTATTCAGTGATTCATTTAGAAAACCTAACTAAATTGGCCAAACTTGGCGTCACCGTTATGCCGGCCAGCCCAGGTTTTTATCATGAACCTAAAACTATCGATGATTTAGTAGGTTTTGTTGTCGCTAGAATTTTAGATCATCTCAACATACCTCAAACCTTGCTGGAACCTTGGGGTTATCAGCCTTCAAAATAAATTTAAACGGTTTTTAAATATGTACGCGCTAGAAATAAAGGATTTAAAGAAAATTTACGCAGGAAAAGTAGAGGCATTAAAAGGGATAAACCTATCTGTTTCAGAAGGTGACTTTTATGCTTTGCTCGGACCTAATGGGGCCGGAAAATCTACCACCATTGGTATTATTAGTTCATTAGTTAATAAAACATCGGGCAAGGTTTCGATATTTGGTTACGATATTGATTCTGATTTAGAATTGGCTAAAGCACATATAGGCTTAGTGCCTCAAGAGTTTAATTTTAATCAATTTGAAACAGTGGAACAAATCGTCGTTAATCAAGCTGGTTATTATGGAGTTGAACGAAAAGAAGCTATCAGACGAAGTGAGATTTATCTAAAACAGACTGATCTTTGGCAAAAACGTAAAGAGCGTGCACGTAATCTGTCGGGTGGTATGAAGCGACGATTAATGATAGCAAGGGCTATGATGCATGAGCCAAAATTATTAATTCTGGATGAACCGACTGCTGGGGTGGATATTGAGATTCGTCGCTCTATGTGGGAATTTCTGCAAAAATTAAATGAGCAAGGTATTACAATTATTTTGACTACTCATTACTTAGAAGAAGCAGAAACATTGTGCCGAAATATCGGCATTATAGATAAAGGTGTTATTGTTGAAAACACCAGCATGAAGAGCTTACTCAGTAAGTTAAATGTTGAAACATTTATACTCGATCTGGCGGGTGATCATATTGATATTAATTTATCTTGTTGTGAATATAAGATGTTAGATCCCCACACTTTGCAAGTCGTAGTTGAGAAAACTCAAGGTCTGAATCAAGTATTCACCGAATTAACAAGACAAGATATCCAAGTGATCAGCATGCGTAATAAATCGAATCGTTTAGAAGAGTTATTCGTGGGATTAGTTGAAAAGGGAAGAGAATCAAATGGTTAGATTAAATTATTGGATCGCACTCAAAAGCATTTTATATAAAGAATGTAATCGATATTTACGTATTTGGGTTCAAACCCTTGTACCGCCTGCGATAACAATGACACTTTACTTTGTGGTGTTTGGTAGCTTAATCGGTAAAAGAGTCGGAGAAGTCGATGGCTTTGCGTATGTCGAATTTATGATGCCTGGTTTGATTATGTTATCTGTAATCAATAATGCATATTCAAATGTTTCATCTTCATTTTTCAGTGCTAAATTTCAACGCAATGTTGAAGAGTTATTGGTAGCACCGGTACCGACTTTTGTCATAGTCGCTGGCTATGTGTTAGGTGGGGTCTCTAGGGCGATTTTAGTTGGTAGCATAGTTACCTTAGTTGCATTATTTTTTGTTGATGTGAGTGTGTTTAATTGGCTCGTGGTGATTTCAACTCTACTGCTGACAGCGACACTATTTGCGCTGGGTGGCTTAATTAATGCGATATATGCTTCTACCTTTGATGATATCAGTATTATCCCAACCTTTATTTTATCGCCATTAACCTATCTAGGCGGGGTATTTTTCTCAGTTAGTATGTTGCCTGAGTTTTGGCAAGGTGTCAGTCAATTAAACCCTATTATTTATATGGTCAATGCTTTTAGATATGGGTTTCTAGGTATTTCAGATATTAATTTGGGACTCGCATATAGTGTCTTAATTGGTTTAACCCTAGTGTTATTCACGCTAGCGATGCGATTGATTAATAAAGGTGTAGGTATCAGAAGCTAATGGAAGCAAATTCAAGAAAGGTTGTATCAAATCAAGCCGGATGCCATCAAGATCTGGATAAAATTGTCTTAAAACATAAGCAGTCAAAGTTTTTAAAACCTGTAGCAGAGCATTCAATTGACGCTTTTGAGCAAATAATAACTGCAATACAGTTTCACAATTTACCTGTTATTTTTGATGCTTGTTGTGGCGTGGGAGATAGTACGAGAAATCTAGCCAAACAAAACCCAAATTATTTTGTTGTTGGTGTAGATAAATCGGATTTTAGACTAAGCAAAAATAGACAAGAGAATCCAGATAATATGATCTTAGTCCGCTCGGACTTAAATGATTTTTATCGCTTAGCAGCCCAACATAATTTTAAAGCCGAGCAGCATAAAATTTATTTTCCAAATCCTTGGCCTAAGTCTAACCATATTGGTCGCCGATGGCATGGCGCTCCAGTATTTTCTGATTTAGTAAAGCTCTCAGAAAACATTGAAGTTAGATCCAATTGGCGGATATATCTTGAAGAGTTTCAAATTGCATTAAATCATTATGGATTAGCAAGTCAAATTGTTGAATTTAAAGTTGAAAACCCAATTACGCCATTTGAAAAAAAATATTCGAACAGCGGCCAGCAAATCTTTCAATTAAAAACAGTGTAATCTTAACCAGAAGTAAGTATTAATTAATATTTACTTCTATATTACCAATAACTTCCCAACATGCAACCATAGGTGTTGAGGTTTTGTTGCCTGCAACACTTATATCGTTTTCATAATCAGGTCGAAAACTGTCTTTTGCATAAATTACCTGATCTAATGGATAAATTAGAGGAATGGACTGTCGTTAGGCAGGCAAGTTTGGACTAATCTTAGTAAGGATAATGTCTATAAAATATAGATTAAGACGATACAGACTCAATTTTTCTGTGTTTTGTCGAATAATTAACTACTTTAGATTAAATACTTTTTTATAAAGTAATGCAAACTCTCTAACTAGATCTATACTATTAAAAATTATTATACTTTATAGAGGCTTATATGAACTTTTCTAGCATTAGATTTAAAAGCTCAATGCCAATTGCAATTTTGTCACTGACCTTATTTGTTTCTTTTATTTTGTTTTTTCAGTTATTAAATATGCAAAATAAAGCGTTGGAATCTCAAGCGGATGAATTTTTAAAAGCTATTGCTGTTGTACTTAATGCTGATCGCGACTTGTATCAAGCTAAAGTTGCTGAGATGGAGTTGGTTAATCGAATTGGACAGTATCAAAAAGCGGATTCTGCGAGAATAGAAAATGCAGATCAAGTTAAAGATAGATTTAACCAATATCGTCAATTTCTTAAAGCTTATCCAGATGTAACGTCACAATTTAGAGGTTTTGAACCCGCTTTTAATACATGGTTGGACTCGTCAAATAAATTGGTGTCAGCGGCTACTTCAGGTAATACGAATCAAATTAGTAGCTTAACGGCAACAACGGATCGATATTTTGACCAATTAAGAGATATTTTAGATAAAGCTGGCGAACAGGCTGAAAAAAAATCTATTGCCGTATTAACTGAGATTGAATCAGACATTAATCAGTTTCAATTTATTGCTTCTATTATCGTTTTAATCATCTTAGCTGTAGCAGGGTGGTTTAGTTATATAGTACCTAAAAACTTAACTGATCAAATTAACTTTTTAACTAGAAGAATTTCAGAAATTGCGTCTGGTGATGGCGATTTAACCGCTCAAATCGCGGTCAAATCTAAAGATGAATTTGGAGACTTAGCTAAAGAATTTAATTTATTTGTTAGTAATCTTAGAGACCTAGTATCTACTATAATGGCTCAATCAAAAGACTTGGAGCAGTTAACAGACACCTTAGCTGGTACAGCTGATAGCTCTAAGAGTATTACACAAACACTAAATTCTGCTTCTGATTCTATTGTTAGTGCGGTACACGAAATGAATCTATCTAACAAAGAAATGTCGCAAGTGGCGACAATTTCAGCTGAAGAGGCTGATAGTTCACATCAAATGGCGATAGATGGTATCAAAGTGGTTGACGAGTCAAATAAACGGATTAATGAATTATCTTCAGAAATGGAAAGAGCTTTATCAAGTTCGGATGAATTACAAAAGAGTTCTGGTGATATTGCATCTGTTTTGAGTGTTATTCGTGGGATCGCAGAGCAGACTAATTTGTTAGCATTAAATGCTGCAATTGAAGCAGCAAGAGCGGGTGAGCAGGGTAGAGGTTTTGCTGTTGTTGCTGATGAAGTTAGAACTTTAGCAACTCGCACCCAAGAAAGCACAAACCATATACAAACCATGATAGAGTCGTTACAAAGTAATATTAATGACTCTGCTGCGGCTATTTCTAATGGCAAATCTAATGTTGATAAAACAGTGGAGGTATTCCAAAAAGCAAATGAAGTATTTGAATCATTACAAGCTTCTTCTGTTAGAGTAAATGAAATGTCGACTCAAACAGCTCAGGCTACTGAGGAACAAACAGCGGTTTCTACTGAAATTAGCCAAAATTTACATGCACTCAGTGATCAAACCGCATCCGCAAATTCAGTAGCGCAAACGAGTAACGATCTGTCAATTGAAATTCGTAACTTATCTTATAATTTAAATAATTTAGTCGGTAGATTTAAGGTTTAATCGTAATGAAAGAATTAGCAACATTTGGTGGCGGTTGTTTTTGGTGTATAGAAGCTGTATTTAATCGTTTGCAAGGCGTTAGTTCTGCTGTGTCTGGCTATACTGGTGATAGTGAAGAAACCGCTAATTATAAGGATGTGTGTACTGGGTTGACTAAGCATGTGGAAGTGGTGCAAGTCAGCTTCGACCCAAGTATTATTAGTTATGACGATTTAGTTGCAATATTTTATTTTATCCATGATCCAACACAATTAAATCAACAAGGTAATGATGTCGGTTTTCAATATCGAAGTGTGATTTATGGACATACTGAATCGCAATTAGAACAAGCTCAGGCGGTAACTTCGAAGCTGAATATAGAAAAATATTCAGGTAAAATTGTGACCGATATCTTACCTGCCGTTCATTTTTACCCTGCAGAAGCGTACCATCAAAATTATTTTATGGATAATCCAAACCAACCGTATTGCTCTGTTGTTATTCAACCCAAGTTTGAAAAGTTTTTAACTGAGTTTTCAACTTCTTTAAAATAACTCAATTTCATCATTTTGTGTTGAGCTGTCATCTGATGAATGATTATCTAGTTTCATTTCATATTGAGTTTTTATTGTTTCTAGTGCGTAAGCAATATCATTTCGGATTTTCATTAATTCTGCTACGTTGGACTGAGTTGTTGATTCTGTTTCTTGTGCAGAATCATTCAGCTTTTTCATCTCACCCGCAGCACTATTCGCTTCATTTGCTGTTGTTTCTTGATCTTGCATTGAAGCAATTACTTCACTCGCTAGCTCAAGTACGGTTTGCATTGACTCACTTGAGTTATTCATTTTATTTAGATTATCTAAGGTTGATTCAGCAGCTTCTGTCATCGGGTCACAGACAAGTCGCATTAACTCTGTAAGTTCTTTAACCTCATTTATAGTATTGGATGCCACTTTTTGTATCTTATTTGCTGAATCATTCGCTTTTTGCGCTAGGTTTCTCACTTCTTCAGCAACTACTGCAAAGCCTCTACCATATTCACCCGCCCTTGCTGCTTCAATTGCTGCATTCAGAGCCAGTAAATCTGTTTGTGACGCAATTTCTGTGATAGCCGATACCGAGCTATCAATCTGTTGAATTTCTTGTGATAACGATTCTATTCGAGTAGCTGTTTCTAAAATAGATTTATTTACTTGATCAATTGTTTGGTGGCTTGTTGCTGATTGATCTCGGGTTTCTCCTACAATAGATGTTGTTTCAACAACTTTGTCGAATATTTGTATAATATTTTCTGTTGTTGTGTGTGTTGCGGTTGCCATTCCTTGCATGGAGTTATGTAAGAAATCACTATGTGTTTTTAGCATGGAAGACTTTTGTTCCATAATGCTAAAAGCATCTTTTAATTGAGTTGTAAAATAGTCTAGTTGACCAGCATGCTGCTTAGTCAATGAAATTTGTTGTTCAATTGGATTTAATATTTGATAAAGAAGTTGCTTATCCTCGGACTCTGGTGAGTCTTGAAGTGATTCTAATCTATTTAAATTAATAGTTTTGTCTTGTTTGATTTTGCTAAGCGCTTCACTTAGGTGCTTAGTATTAGAGCTTGTAAATAAATTATAAACTAAATAGATATTTATAAGCGCGATGAGAATAAAAAAGCTTAAGTTTAAACTCGATTCTGATGTAATAGCACCAATGGTCGCTAATATAGCGCTTGAGCTTGTCAGCATGATTTTTAAGTATTTCATTTTTGCTCCGTTACTATCGAGTCATTTTCTTTACAAATACAACAACGAATAGCGCTATGGTAAAGCTGCCAACAAAGGCTTCGAAGGCTGCAATTATTCGAGCTGGCCCTATTGGCGTTATATCCCCATAGCCAAGTGTTGTAAAGGTCACAACGCTATAGTAGAGGACGCCGAAAAACTCATTTAAGTTTTGAGATAATGACGCAGATAAATCGAGTTGTATCACTTCTCCTTGATAATTTACACCTAATAGATAGTAACCGAAAGCACATGTTAAGATTAAAGCCAAAGAAAATACGATGACATTCATGGGTCTTTCGCCATAGCCACAAAACAAATCTACAATTTTGGATACGAGTCTGGCGTTAGAGAACTGTGGCATTCTCATTCGGCGCATCGTTAACTCTTTATGGATGCAGTAACCGGCAAGTTCAAATAACCCTTGGTTTTCAGCTGCTTTTCTAATATCGCGATAAATTTCTTCTGCTTGCTCAAAGTTATCTAGCGCACCTTCCTGGTCTTTTTTCTTTACAGCTTCATGCGCTACTTTTTCTTGCATGATTTGCTGACTAAGATGGATGTTATCAATTTTCGCGTTATTTAACTTTATTCCTAATAAATTAGCGTCTTCGAGTTTAGCGCAGTGTAAATTGGCCTCTGTTAGATCGGCTTTCATTAATGAACTGTTTGATAATTTGATATTAAATAAGTGGGCGCCGCGAAGATTTGCACGATAAAAATCAGAGCCACTAAAGTCAAAACCGTGACTACTGCCTTTTTTAACTAAATTAATGCCGGATAAATTCGCACGTTTTAATTGAAGGCCTTGAGTTATGCCACCGTTGTTAGCATATCGCTCTAATTTATCGGTTAATTCCATTCCTTTCTTGTCGAAGCTTGAATCGTGCCAAAAACAGAATCCGTTCCCCATGTCGACTTCTTGGCAATAATTGCCATTAGGTGAGCAATATTTACAACTGCCAAATTTTTCTGTTTCATGCATGTTATAAAAAATTCCACTATTTTATTTTTTATAACAATAACTTTAACCTAAAATGATGATTTTGCTAACACTATCATTCAATTATCCATAAATTTAATTATAAAAATTAGTATGATTTAATATATAAAACTGTCTAATGGCTTAATTTTCTATTGTGAAAAATGCATAAAATTATAAACCATGCTGAGTTGGGGCACTTGTATGCCTCAATTCTAAGTATTTCGAAATTAGCAGGGTAATTAAATTTAATTCAGCTAATGTAGCCTAAATATTTAACAAGTTGCTATCTGGCTAAGTTTTTATGAAGCAAACTTAATTCGTTGTCACTTGGCTACTGGTTGTTGCTGGGTAAAACTAGATTGGGCTTTTACTCCATTGATTCGGATTAGCTGATGATTACATATTCGTATTTTAAATATTGGTTCAATGGCCGACGTTTATCATTACCAAATACCTTCACTTAAACTTGATATTTATTTGTTCTTCTTTGTAACTTGCTTATTTTTCGGTGATTTAGAGCTTTCTTAAGCATAAGCTTATCAGTTATGATGAGCTACATTTTGTCGTTTACCCGTGATTAAATATAAAGCCTAATGCGTCCATCTAACTATAACGATTTCAATAATAAGCCGATTAATTGGCAAGTTTTTCATCAAATTTTACCATATCTACTAGATTTTAAAGGTCGAGTCGCTTTAGCTTTATCTTGTTTGATACTCGCTAAATTTGCCTCTGTTAGTTTGCCTTTTATTCTTAAGCATATAGTGGATGATTTAAACCCTAACGAGACAAGCCAAATGCTTTTGGCTGTGCCATTAAGCTTATTGTTAGCTTATGGTGCTGTCAGGTTAGTGAATACATTAGTTGGCGAAATTCGAGATACTTTGTTTGGTAGAGTAACTGAACGAGCCATGCGTAAGCTCGGTTTAGAAGTTTTTAAACATCTACACAGGTTAGATATTGATTTCCATTTAACCAGGCAAACTGGCGGGGTTGCTCGTGATATAGACAGAGGTACAAATGGCATTAGCTTTTTAATGCGGTTTATGGTGTTTAATATTATTCCAACCATATTAGAAATTAGCATAGTGGTTGGTATATTTTTGATTAACTATGGGTGGCAATACGCAGCAATAATCTTAGCTGCTGTGGCTAGTTATATTAGTTATTCTATCTGGGCAACAGAATGGCGTACTACTTATGTCAGAGCGGCTGCTAAAGCCGACTCTATCAGCAGCACTAGGGCAATAGATAGCTTATTAAACTATGAAACGGTGAAGTACTTTAACAATGAAGACTATGAAGCAAATCGATACGATACTGTTTTAGCTGAATGGGAAATAGCAAAACGTAAAAACAGGTTAACCTTGTTTGTGTTAAATGGAGGCCAAGCTTTTATTATATCTGCTGCAATGACAGCTATGATGGTGCTTGCAGGCTATCAAGTTGCAGATGGAAAAATAACCATAGGTGATTTTGTACTTGTGAATGCATTTATGATGCAATTATTTATGCCATTAAATTTTTTAGGTTTTGTTTATAGAGAAATAAAAGGATCACTTGCCAATATTGAAAATATGTTTGAGTTACTGAACAAGAAGCCACTTATTACTAGTGATGAACAGGCTCGAAATTTAATAGTCGATAAAGCGCAAATCGAATTTAAAGACGTTAGTTTTAGCTACCAACCCGATAGAGAAATTTTAAAAAACATTAGTTTTAAGGTATTGCCTAAGCAAAAAGTTGCAATAGTTGGCGAAAGTGGTTCCGGCAAATCTAGTATCATAAAATTATTATTTAGATTTTATGATACAGGCTCAGGTAGCATTAATATAGATGAACAAAATATTCAAAAAGTTGATTTATTGAGCCTTAGAAAATCAATAGGTATAGTGCCACAAGACACGGTTTTATTTAACGATACTATTTTTGAGAATGTTAAATACGGTAGACCATCAGCAACAGATGAAGAAGTTGAAGAAGCTTTAAAACTAGCTCATTTATCAAACTTTGTTTCGAATTTACCCAAAGGAAGTCAAACGCTTGTTGGGGAAAGAGGGCTAAAATTGTCGGGTGGGGAAAAACAAAGAGTCGCAATTGCGAGAACTATCTTAAAACGCCCGCCTATTATGGTGTTTGATGAGGCAACGTCTTCACTAGACAGTCAATCAGAACAAGCAATACTCAATGCATTTAAAGAGGTATCACAAGGCCATACGAGTATCGTCATTGCTCATAGACTCTCTACAATAGTGGATGCTGACAATATTATAGTGCTCAATCACGGTGAAATAGTTGAGCAGGGGACTCATCACAGTTTGCTTTTATTAAATGGTCGTTATGCTCAAATGTGGCATACCCAACAAGATAAAGCTTAAAATTGAGTCTTGGCTTTAGGTGTCCTTGTCAGTATATGAGTAACAAGGACATATGGTGCTAACTTAAGTATTAATCATTTAAGCTTCTTTGTAGCCTTTATCTTCAATCAAATCAGCTGACCCTGCGGCATCTCTTGCTAAAACGTCACATCTTTCGTTTTCAACATGGCCAGAATGACCTTTAACCCAATGCCATTCAACTTGATGTTTTTCGCAAAGTTCGTCAAGTTTGACCCATAAATCTTTATTTTTGACATCTTTTTTATCTGCGGTTTTCCAGCCTCTTTTTTTCCAGCCATGGATCCATTGATTAATTCCATTTTTAACGTACTGGCTATCAGTCGATAAGTTAACAACGCATTCTTCGGTTAATGCCTCTAAACCTTTAATTGCAGCTAATAACTCCATTCGGTTATTCGTGGTTAAAATGAAACCTTGGCTCAGTTCTTTTTCTTTCTTTCCATATCTTAATATAGTGCCGTAGCCCCCTGGCCCCGGGTTACCTAGACATGAGCCGTCAGTGAATATATCAATTGTTTTCATTTATTAATTCTTTTTACGATTAATGTAGGCAGTATACGAATTAAATTTTAAATTGCGAATGAGAGTTTATGCTAGATTAAATATAAGGTAATCTTCGCGACAGACAAAGAGTAGGTTAGGCTCTTAAACGTAAACATAAACATTGTTTAATCTAGGCTATGGTTAAGCAGGCTAAATTTAGGTAATAAAATGGCAAGACAAATCGTACTCGATACTGAAACGACAGGTATGAACCAAGCAGGCGGTCCAGTTTATTTAGGGCACAGAATTATTGAAATTGGCTGTGTTGAAATTGTAAACCGACGTTTAACGGGTAATCATTATCATGTTTATATTAAGCCTGATCGTGAAGTTGACCCTGAAGCATTTGAAGTCCATGGTATAAGTGACGAAATGTTGGCTGATAAACCAGACTTTACAGTAATTGCTGAAGAATTTATCGAGTTTATCCGAGGAGCCGAACTTGTTATTCATAACGCACCGTTTGACGTTGGCTTTATGGATTATGAATTTGAAAAAATGGGACTAAATGTTAAAACTGAAGATATCTGTAAAATAACGGATAGTTTAAGTCTCGCAAAAAAAATGTTCCCAGGAAAACGGAATAATCTAGACGTACTTTGTAACCGTTTTGGAATAGATAATTCGCACAGAACATTACATGGCGCTTTACTCGATTCTGAAATCCTTGCTGATGTTTACTTGTTAATGACAGGTGGGCAAACCGCTCTTAATTTAGCATCGGACTCTAATGATGATGGCAGTATTACAGACATTATTAGAGTAAGTTCAGATAGAAAACCATTAAAGATAGTCTCTGCTACTGCCGATGAAATAGATGAACACAACAAAAGGCTTGATTTAGTAGAAAAAAGTGCGGGTTCATCATTATGGCGAAGCGAATAACAGGATAGTAAATGCATACAGCAAGGCTTATACGATTAAAATTAACTTTATTTATTTTTTTAACTTGCTTCTTTAGCAAGAGTTTTGCTGTGATGACTGCAGGTACCGTACCTGCAGTTGATTTAGCCAGCAAGCAAACCCGACCTTTATCTATTCTTCATCTGATTGAAAATCCAAAACATATTAAAGGGATTAAATTAATCGATAATCGCTTTCGTATTGATCACTATGTTGATGAAATCGTCATGATTTTTTTCCGAAAGCAGGGGTCTTCACCTGTTATTTTAATCCGACCGGATGGCAGTAAGCTATACGCGCCCACAATGCCACCAGCGGAAGGTGAATGGTACGACGATTATAGTTACGACATGATTAGGCTTAAAAATCCTATGGTCGGCCCTTGGCAAGCTGTCGGTAAAATTGAAGAAAACAGCAAAATCATGGTTATCTCAAACATTGAGTTACAGGTTGATCCCTTACCTGAACTGTTATTTAGTGGAGAAACAATTAAACTCAATGCTAGATTAACCAATAATGGTGAGTTAATTGATTATGGTAATTTTAGTGATGTGGTGAGCTTAGACGTTACCTTTACCAGTACCAACAATAACCAATATGAAAATTTTGGGGCCGATACTGTCAATGTCGCTAGGTTTAAAGATGATGGCCAAGGTTTTGATGAAAAAAGAAAAGACAGTGTGTTTACTGGTGAGTTTAAATTAGAGTTAATCCCCGGTGAATGGTTGACCAGTTTTTTCCTTGATTTAGGCTTATTCAATCGTGAAATTACATTTGATCCTATTGTATTAGAGAAGAACCCGTTCATTTTTGATGTCGATAAAGCGGTGGAAGATGGACAACAACATCTTTTCAAAATTAGCTCAGAAAGCGACTTAATCGATTTTAAATCTTTTGTATTTAGTGGTGATATTTATTACCCGAACGGAGAAACTGAAAAATTTGCTATTTCAGCGAGTGAAGACGACGTGAAAACGATGGAGCTATTTAATTATTCTGATGGCATATACAAAATTAAAGTGTCTGCTTTTGGTAAAAATAAATCAGGCAGAGACATGATGATGTCGATTCCGGAATATGAATTTAACATAGCACCTGCTGTATCAACTTTACCCGAAGAGTTAATTGACTTAGAGCAGTCATTAGCTGAAACCTTACCTAAAGAACCAGAAGTGGTTGTAGAGCCAGAACCAGAGCCTACACCAGCGTGGCAGGTGATTAGTATTATACTCGGTATCTTTATATTCATTTGCCTAATTGCTTTCCTACTATTTAAGTTTGTTATCTTTAATGATAAGCCGCTGTTTAAAGATTTTTCGATTAAGAATTTAATACGTAAAAAAGCACCAGCAAAAGAAATGGAACTACCAGATAACGAGCATATGGATAAATTATCGACAGATAATGACGATATAATAGACTTATCTTTACCTGATGAAACTTAATTGAATTTTTTATAAAAAATGGGTTGACTCATTGCCAGCTTGTCCTTATTATTGCGCCCGCTTCTGACGGAGAGCAATCTTTTAAAGAAGTAAGTAGATGATACTTAAGTGATATGCGGAGTGGTAGTTCAGTTGGTTAGAATACCGGCCTGTCACGCCGGGGGTCGCGGGTTCGAGTCCCGTCCACTCCGCCAACGCTTAATTTCAATACTTTATATCGTCAGATATTTAATACTCAGCGGAGTGGTAGTTCAGTTGGTTAGAATACCGGCCTGTCACGCCGGGGGTCGCGGGTTCGAGTCCCGTCCACTCCGCCAACTATTAAATTAAACGATATGCATAGAACATAGTTACTTTACTTAAGTAATGCCACTGCGGAGTGGTAGTTCAGTTGGTTAGAATACCGGCCTGTCACGCCGGGGGTCGCGGGTTCGAGTCCCGTCCACTCCGCCACTTTATGTTCAATGTTAAGAACTTTAGTTACTTATATCTAAGTAACGCCACTGCGGAGTGGTAGTTCAGTTGGTTAGAATACCGGCCTGTCACGCCGGGGGTCGCGGGTTCGAGTCCCGTCCACTCCGCCACTCTTTTACCTTAATATTCATTAAGTTACTATTCAAAACTCATTTTTACTAAGGCTCAGAAATAGTTATTGTGACCATTTTGTGGCCAAATCGTGACTATTGTTAGTGTTGGCCGATCGTCATCAAATTATTAAAAACCGTTCCACTTAATTTTAGTTGTTATAGCGTTAAATATAACAATTTGAACCTTTCAGTTTTTAATGATATCCATGTCTTATTTTACCTTCTATACACTTACAGCCAAGATAAATGTAACTTGATTTAAAACTTGTGACCATTTTGTGACTGAATTTTATTTATTCTAAATTAAAACAATAGATTATATAGATTTAGCATTTCAAAAAATATCATCAACCCTCTCACTTTTAATATCTATCAAGCATTTTATGTTACCTAAAAAATAGCTATATTTAACTATACAGCAGGTAAATTTCAGCCAAAAATCAATGTGACCAAAGTGTGACTATTTTTATATTTTTAATTTTTAAACTATTGATGTAAAAATATAAATTTCATTATTTTTCGAAAATGAAAGCTATTCTATTTTGTGCTGCATCTTTGCTTAAAATATCAATTTTAATCGTCCTGCTGTTTCAACTACCCTGAAAATGAATTAAGAGTTATTTATGTTGGCTGTTTGAACTAACAAATAAAAAGCTGTGTAGCATGTCAGTTTTATTTGCTGCATTAATCGTAATGTACCAACGTTTTTTACTGAAACAATTTAACTGCGTGATTAAAAATTCCAGTGTAGATAGATGTCTAACGATAATTTTACTTGAATTTGTATTTGATCTTAGCAAAACAACGGATATGAGTTTATAAATATCTTTGACGTCATGTTTATAAATACTGCGTAAAACATGCCACATACATATAGCACTATATATCGAGAGGTGTTTTTGATATGTAATAGCCTATAATTTTTGTCCTTGGTTGGTTTGTGTGATATATTTTTATATATCTTAAATTCATTTTGATATATAAAGGTGTATCAATGTATGAGCTACGCAACAGAACTGATAATTGGAAAGCTAAGAGAAGCACGAGAGCGTAAGGGTTTTAGTCAAAGAGAGCTGAGCGCTCGCTCGGGAGTGCCTCAAAGCCATATCTCAAAAATTGAGTCTGGTGGTGTCGATCTTAGAGTTTCCAGTTTGATTGTTCTGGCCCGAGTGCTTGATTTAGAGCTATTTGTTGCGCCTAGAAAATCAGTCCCAGCAATAAATTCGATCATTCGAAGTAGTAGTATGGAGATGGATGATGAAAGTATACCTGTGAAACCGGCATATTATTTAGGCGAGGATAGTGATGATTAACAAAGTCTCCACTCTGAATGTATTGCTCTATGGCGAGCCTATCGCAACTATAACTAATGTGGGCCAAGATCGAACTCTATTTTCTTTTACGGAAGAATATATAAATAACGAATCAAGATCGGTCTTAGGGCTTGGGTTCAAAGACTCGTTAGGAAACTTGCTAACAAATTTCAAACCAACGCAGACAAAATTAATTCCATTTTTCTCGAATCTATTACCTGAAGAAACGATGCGAAATTATCTTGCTGAACGAGCAGGAGTCGATCCGGCTAGAGAGTTTTTCCTGTTATGGGTACTCGGACAAGATCTTGCTGGTGCAATCACTGTTGAACCAGCGGATGGGGAGGCATTGCCGATAACCGACCAAAAAGATATTGAAGATGAAATGAAATACGAAGAACCGATGCGTTTTTCATTAGCGGGGGTACAGCTAAAATTTTCAGGGGTGCAACATTCAAATGGCGGTTTGACGATCCCTGTGACTGGTCAAGGGGGGTCATGGATTGTGAAGTTGCCGTCTTCACGCTTTGAAGCGGTACCTGAAAATGAATATTCCATGATGGCATTGGCTGGCATGTTAGGAATGAACGTACCGGATATCCAACTGCTACCAATTGATCGAATTGAGAACATACCAGAAGGCATTGGAAAGTTTGGTGATAGTGCTTTTGTGATTAAGCGTTTTGATCGTGCGGATAACCAAGCGATCCATATTGAAGATTTTGCACAAGTCTTTGGTATATACCCTCATGATAAATATAAAATGGCGTCTATGCGAAACATTGCTCAAGTCATAGGTATAGAAGGGCAAGCAGAAGATATCGCTGAGTTTACAAGAAGGTTGGTCTTTAACACGCTGATCGGTAATGCGGATATGCATTTGAAGAATTGGTCTGTGATATACAAAGATAAGCGAACGGCATCAATAGCACCGGCTTATGACTTTTTGTCGACCATTGCGTACATTCCTGACGATAGTGCATCGTTAAAGGTTAGCCGTAGTAAAAAATTTAGTGAGTTTTCGATAGATGAACTATCGCACTTAGCGGCTAAAGCAATGCTACCAGAAAAGTTGGTTTTGGAGACAGCCAAGCAAACGTTAGAAGGCTTTCACCAGGTGTGGGCGAAAGAAAAAACTAATCTGGCGCTTACAAAGTCGATGGTTGAAATCATAGATAAACATTTAACAACCATACCTCTGCGGTAGTTGGTATGGAGAGTAATAAAGATACATACTGAGTAATAAAGTATCGTGCTAAAATGGCAGCAATCACATAGGTATGCTGCCACTTCTAAAACGTTTATGTCCAAAAACGTGCTAGAGTGGCCGTCTGCTTTTCGTTCAAAGCAGAAATATAGGCTTTGTGCCACAGTGAACTTAATTTGTCAGCGGCAAACTTAATGCAATTCAGTGGTGACCGTGAATGTCATTTGGTGGCTGTGTTGAATGATAATGACTGGCATTTTTGATGTAATAGGCTGGCAAATTTAATGTGATTTTTCAGCCAACGTAACTTCGATCTAAAACGGCCAGCTCCGCAAGTTTATCTTGGGCCAGGCCTACCTCTTTTCTTTTCGCTCGAATACGGCAGCCTAGTTTTATTGCTAATTCTTTCACTGTAATGTTCCTTAAATTTTTTCATATTATTGCATTGGTGTGTGTAAATTTAAATCTAGTATTTATGACCAAAAAGTTCGTACCGCTACCTTTTATGTAAAAATAACGTTTTAATGTTATTTAAATTGAAAGCCCTTATTTTATTTGCTTTTATGGGTTTTTTTGATGGTTTTTAAGGTTTTTTAAATTTATGCATTTTCATGCATAAGCGGTGTGCAATTTTACATTTAACTTATTTTGATGTTAAGGCGTTGATTTTTATGGCTGTGCAATTTTTTCTTCGTTTCGTATTTGTTACCACTATTTTGAAGTGGTTGTTAAAGTTGGATTTATGGGTGGTTATATTGATTTATATGCTTAAGGGGTTATTTTATCACTTTAAGTTGGAAAGTTAGGTGCTTTGCCAAAGAACCATTTGCGAGAATAGGTTACTTACGAAGAATATCCGTCAAAGCTTGCTCTATCACAGACACCATTGATTCTTCATCATCGATACTTTGGTTGGCATTAATGTGGGATAAGATACCCTTTGCTGCACCTTTTATTTTGGATTTATATTCTCGCTCTTTTGCGACTTTATCTAATTCAGAAGCGTCGCGCTGCTTAATTAATTCATCTGAGTCAATTTTTAGTTGCAGGGCTTCATCCTTATCTTCGGTAATAGCATCAAAAATATTGTCGAAAGCAAGCTCAACCTGTTTGCTTTCAAACTCAGTAAGCTCACTTACTTTGTTAAATCCAATAATCAGCTCTTTTTCACTAATCGGCCATGAAAAATTACATTTATCTAACAGCTCATTCAAAGTGTACTTCTCAGTATTTAGGTTGCGCGTTTTACACCAGGCTATCGCTATTTGATCAAAACGCTCAGCAGATATTTCAACTGTGAGCTGAGAGAACGGCTTTCCATCTACTAAGCCCTGACTCGTGATATGATAATTTTTAGGGTACTCTATTTGAATAACAACAGGGTTAGGGTTTACCTCATGATTTTCGAAGTCGTAAAAACATTCTTGATATAAGTTTGGACCATCTCGATAACTAGTTATCCATTCTTTTGTTGACATAAACACACCTAAGATCACCTGATCTTGATACACCTATACTAACATTCGAACTTAAACTCTTAAAGAGCAACCTCATATCTCTAGCCTGGGTACCATTTAGAATTACAACTTCAAACAAATATAAAAGCCGACTTCATTCTGCGGCTTTTTAACATATCAGTATGAAACTTTATTGTATGGGTGAAACTTATGATTCGCCAACATGCTCAGGTAGTAAATTAGGTGCTAAATATGAGGTTCAAGCAGCAAATTAGGTAGTAAGTCGTTTACTCATTTTTACTACCATTTACTAATTTAAAGTGTATTTACTAAAAATAATAGTAAAGCATAGTAAAGGTGTTACAGGGTCCTAATTTACCGCTGATCAGATGTTGTATTGCTAACCAGAGTATTTAGTTTAGCAACCGCGGTGACCCTATAACAAAATCTGTGTAACTGCCTATTATTAATACCCATTGAGGGTTTAAGATAGGCAGACTATGAATAAAAAAGAACTTGAAGCGTTTGCAAAGCAAGCCGCTAAATCAATTAAAACGAGGGCGTTCAAAAATCTGTGTCAGGTAAAAACAGTCTAAACTTGTAAATACTCGTTTAACCGCC
>NZ_KQ130509.1 GCF_001050375.1 Catenovulum maritimum
TGATATGAATATCAGCAGCCCAAAAACGTTTAGCCTTACTTGTATCTTGGTTAGGGTGCTTAAGGCCATTTACTTTTAGTGAATCAGTTTGTGCTGTTTCTATTTGTTGTATTTTCGCTAAAGTGCCGGCAGTACTCTGATACTCAAATACGTGAATTGTGGCATCATACTCGCCAAGTAAATAAACCATATTCTTATTGGGATGCTCAACTAGGTGTCTAGGTCCTGTATTCGCTTCTAGTTGAAATTCACTTGGGGTGTTGGGCGATAACTGGCCTGTTTCAAGGTTTAGCTTGAATTGTCTGATTTGATCAGAACCAAGCGCAGGAACGAAGACAAATCGATTGTCCTTGTTAATTAATGATGCATGCGCATTTGGCAAGTCAGTTAACACTTGTTGTTGTGGTAAAACGTCACCTTGTTCAGACAGTGAGTGAACAGATAGTAGGTGCTGTGGATAAGAAGCCGCAAGTAATAGCTTACCTGTTTTATCTGTAGATATATTCGCCATACTTGCTGGTAATGCAGTTTTACTCTTTAAGGATAATTGACCGGATTTAGCCTGAATCGAAAAGTTGAATATTACTTTGGGTTCGCCTCTATTAACCACTAATAAATTTTGCTTGTTTGGTGTGATTAGCATAGGCGAGGAGGGACCTAATTTGACTAAATTGGGTAACAACTGCTGTTGTAGCTGGATTAAATTTCCAGATGACAATTCAAGCTGGAACACGCTGACACTTGGTGTGTCGCTATTTGCGACATAAATAATCGTTTTAGCCATAGTCGATAAACTCAATAAAGGGATTGCACAAAATGCGATTAACTTAGTTAAATTAGAGAATTTCTTTCGTTCTGTTCGATTTAGCATAATTTTCTCTAATTTAGCGTTAGCGCTTAGATCTCGGATTTGCAACTAAGCACTTAACTATAACTAATAGCAGTAGCCAATAATTAAATATAGCGAGTGAACCACTACTTTTTTCATTTTCGGATTCACTTGATGGCGCACTATTATCTGGCGTTGTCGTGACTGGTTTTGGAATAAAGCGAATACTTTTTAAGTAGGCTTTATCTTCTAGCGCTTTTTCAAACGGGTCTTTTTGATAAACCCAGCTAACTCTATTGATGCCTGCAGGTAAGCTGATTAGGTAATTAGAGAAGCTAATATCACCAGATAAAAATGCCTGTAATTCACCGTTAAGGTAAAACTCGACTCTATCGAATGGTTCATCAGGCTCTTCAAGGTTCTCTTCTGAAGATACAGACCATTCGAAACTTAAATTTCCTTCACCCTCAATCTCTGCCATTAAGATGCTTTTCGATAAGTTATCGATTTCGCCACTCTCTAATTGTTCAAGCTCTGTATTATAGAGCCAAGTGGCATCGCCACCGCTAAACCAGTTTACTAGCTCGCTTGGCTGGTCAGCTAAAAACAATTGATTAGCAGGCGCAATGGTTTGTGCTGAAAGTTCGATATCGCTAGTCAGAATTTGGCTATTTGATGATGCAATCCTCACCTGCACGGTTTGCTCGGTTACAAATTGAGAAAGGTAATTAAGTGTTAATCGACAAGTTTGATTGGATTGGAGTGATTGACAGGTGTCGCTGTTGTAACTGAATACACTATCATCACTTAACGAAAAACTTAAACTGGTAGCTTGGTTGCTATTGTTTGAGAGCTGGATGCTAATTTGGTAAGGGCTATTTTGACCAGTCGCCCCCAGTTTTATGTATGGCTGAACTTCTATTCCGCTCGATAAGGTTTCAATCCAGTTTTTATAAGCAGATGCTTTGGTATATACCCCTAAATAGCCCTCTGCAGCACAACCTCTACCATGGCTGACTATACCGACTTGTTGATAACCTTGATTGGTATTAATGATTAACGGCCCGCCACTATCACCTTGGCATGCACCTTTACCGCCTTGAACTATACCCGCACAAATCATATTTTCAGTCAGTCCAAGGCTACTCTGGCTATAATCTAGATCCGGATTATCTCTATTCAGTGCTTCTCTTTGTATTTCTCGGCATTCTTGGGTATTAAATAATTCCAATTCGACCTGATTTAATTGACGAGAAGGGATAGATAGAACATCTTCACCAGCATCGTAGCCGAGGGTTGAGCCCCAACCGATTACAGTGGCAGGTGAATTGATTGCAGCTAAAGCGTCGGTTAAGTCTAACTCTGCGACTGTGATTTTTTGATTTGTAGCCGGTAGAGAGGATAATTTAAGTAAGGCCAAGTCATTCTCAAAGCTTTCATTATTATAGTTTGGGTGGCTGTAAATTGTCTCGATTGAAATCGCATTCTCAGCGCCATCATTTAGATTAAATTCTCCCACATTCACTTTGGGTTTATTGAGTTGATCGACGCAGTGAGCTGCGGTTAAAACCCATCGATTCCCTAAATATGAACCACCACAAATTGAATTTTGTGACACTATACTTGGGCTATTGGCAACAAAAACACGAGTGGTTTGACCAAGCTTAGTTAATAAAAATAAACCTTGGTTTTGTGATATAGCGAGAGCTGGAATTTGGTTACCACTATCCTCACCTAAGGTGCCACTGAATTCACCCTCTATATTGTTGTATATGATTGCACCTACACCACCGCCATCTTCGCAGTTTTGTACTTTTTGAAAAAAGAAATTTTCACCACGTTCAATTAAACAAACTTTATTCTCAGCATTTTGGCATTGGGTTAAGCCCGCTTGGCAATCGACCAGTATGCCACTGACATCGCCAGATGGACTATTGTTAAAAAGCCTATGGGAAATATTAGAACCGCCCACGGTCAGACTTGTCGCTATTTCTTCTTGGGTATAAACCAAAGCCGCTACCCAAGGCCAATCGGCTGAGTCTGCTTGTTCCCCACCTACAATTCTAAGTGTTGGTGCTAATTCGTTGGTGGTAAGCGTTTTCGCCGCAAAACCAAGACATGAAAAGCTTAGGCTAGATAAAAGTAAAAGTAGGGTGCGAGTTTTCATGTCAGAACCTTGTGTAACTGGATTGGGTGATTATAAAGGTACGCTTAAATCCAAATTTTGGCTTATTTCAAATTAAAAACACAGCCGAAGGCTGTGCTTTTAATTTAAATCAGTAAAGCGTTTTGATTTGAACTATTAAAATAGACCCTTGAGTTTATTTTTTAATTTCTCTTTAAGCTCATCTTTTTTCTCGTCTGTTACTGACTTCAACTTGGCTTTTAGCAGATCATTTATCGCTTGATCCGTATCTTCAAGTAGGGCTTCAACCGAGGTTAGCTCAGCCGCATCTGATTGATTCAGATTCAAGCTTTGCTGCACTTGCTCATTCAGTTTGGTATTTAACTTAGCTTTATACTGATCTAGCTTGTCATCAACCTTGGCTTTCATAGTGTCTTTAACGATTTGGCTAATCCCGCTATCTATCTCCCAATCTGGGTTGGCTAATTTACCCGATAGTTGAATTTTTACTGGTATCGCGTCTTTTCTATTCAATTGAGTAATGACGTCTTGTTGCCAACCCGAATTAGTCGAAGAGCTAAATTCTGAGTCGGTCAAGTTCAACTTGATTTGTGATGTTAAATGAGAATATTTCTGCTTCGGCTCAATCTTATAACTGCCGCTTGATGCTAAGTTCGTTTGTTGGACCGAAAACTTCTTTTTCGATGCTTGTTTATCTGAACTTACTTTCAGGTTAGACACATCCCAATCCCCTTGGCTTAAAATATTAGCATCTTGGGTTTTATAAAATGTTAAGTCTGCACGAACCTTAGCCTTGTCTTTTTGAGTTGACGCAAGGTGGACCTGAGTCGGTAAATCTCTTAACCAGTGTTGGTTGTTTAATTCTTTGATATCAGCCAGTAACTTACCTTGCGAGGTTAAGATCTCAACCTGAGCCGCTTTTACTAGCCAGCTTGGCAGCGGATCTTGCTCTGTAAAGTGGACGAATTGCCCTAGCTCTGGGTTAGCTGGTGCTTCATCCTCTGCTTGACTGTCTTTGTCGAGTAAAGGTTTTAACTGTTGGTAAACTTTTTCGGCATAGCCATAGTATTCCCTGCCTGCTTCACCAAATAGTATGTGAGCAATATCATCTGCTTCAAAACTATCAAGCTGGTATTTGTTTTTTACTTTATCCCAATCTTGGCCAGGTGCGTCTTTTAATTCCTTGATGGCGGTTTGGATATTTTCTTTGCTTTCAGCAAGCTGCTCTTTGGCTTGTTTGACTAAAGCCTTGTCCTGCTTAATTTTATCTTTTACAACGTCGAGTGCTTCTTTTAGTTCAATTAGATCCGCCGGTGTTTTAACTTTTTTACTGGTGATTTCATTGATTTTTGCTTTGTATTCAGCAAGCGCTTCCTTGTTTGGCAAGGTATCTTTGATTTGCTTTAATTTCTCTTGTTCTGTTTGATAAGTCGTTTTGAGCGCTTTCGCTTTTTCTGGCGTAATTAGCTCTTCTTTCGCAAGAATATCTTCAACCGAAGGTAGGCTTAATTCTTTATCAGACGTCGGGTCTTCTGAATCCTCTTCGCTTGGCTTGTCAGTTTCGCTTTCTAAGTAAACCTTACCCGGAGAACTGCGTTTAGTATGAAAAGCAAGGCCGGTTAGCTCTAAATTATTGATTATGGTTTTACCTATTAGGTATTGCCAAACATCCAGTTTGATTTCAGCGTTATTAAACTCTACTAGGTTGAATTCCGGTTCGTTTGCGTCCGTTACTTCTAGCTTGTTTAACGTCAATGTGACTGGAGACCAATCCACACTTGCTTGAGCCAAGTTAACTTCGGCGCCTAAATACCAGCTGCCACCTTTTTCTATTGATAACTTGATTAAACTACCGGCGAATAGATAAATGAAAGCGGCGAATAAAGCGATAACAGCTAAAAAGCCAACGGCACCTTGCCAACGTAAATATTTTTTCATAATTAACGTCCAGATAAACTTTGGTAGACTGAATAAAATTTAGATGCTTTAAGGCTTTGGACTACCTTAAATTTCATAATGAATGCCATGACATGCTGACGATATTTATTAATTAAATAGACACTTAGATAAGTAATTGGCATAAAGGTTATCAAAGAAATAATTAACGATCCTAACGTTGTTGTGTGATGGAAATGAGCTAGTTTAAATAAAGTAATCTGATATAGGCTAGTCCAAAAATCGTTCAAACTGGCCAAATTAAGTAAGCTAGCGCCTAGGTTTGAAAAACTCGTGGTTAGCATGACACCTAATAAACTAAATAGAGACCATGAAACAAAAAATGTACCCAGATGAACTCGAATTAAAAAAGCGAGTATCAGTACAACTAGATTGTGTAAGCTAAATAAAGGCGTTAATCCAATAATAGAGCCAAGCGCAACTGCATAAGCAATTTGCTTAGCTGAGTTTTCTGAGTTTAGTGCAATAAATAACTTAACTAGGGTCGTTATCATAGTCTGGGTTTCCTAGGATCCTTGATTGAACCATTCAATTCTATTTCGGCCATTTTGTTTTGCTTGATAGAGCATTTCATCAGCTTGCTTTAACGCGGCTTCTGGTTTTTGCTCTAGCTCTGGCTGACAAATTACAGCGCCTATACTTATCGTAATTTGTTGGTGCTGGCTGAATTCATGTTTTATGTTTAGAGCTTCTATTGCTTGTTTACAGTTTTCTAAGGTTTTCTGCGCCCCTTCAGTGTTTGTATCAGCAATGATAACAACAAACTCTTCGCCACCATATCTTGCAACAAAATCACGTGGTCTTTGTAATTGTAAATTTAACGCTTTACCGACTTGTGACAGTACTAAATCACCAGCACTATGGCCATAATTATCATTATATTGTTTGAACTGATCGACATCTATCATAGCTAACACAATTTCAGTTTTGTTGCGTTGAGCTGCAGCCCATTCATTGGTGATTTGCTCGTCATACTTTCTTCGATTAGCGATTGAAGTTAGTGGATCAACATTGGCTAGTTCTTCTAGCATAATACATTGTCTGGCTAGGGTTAAATGTAATCTGACTCTCGCTTTGGCGATACCTAGATGAAAAGGTTTTTGGATATAATCGCAGGCGCCTAGTTCAAAACCTTTCTCTTCACTTTCTACGTCGCCTAAACCTGTGATGAATATGACTGGAATTTGGCGAGTGATTTCGCATGCTTTAAGCTCTTTAATCACTTCAAAGCCATCAAAATCAGGCATCATGACATCGAGTAAAATAATATCTGGTTTGAGCTCTTGGGCTTTTTTGAGCCCAAGCTTTCCGCAATTGGCTAGGCTAATTTGTGCTTCTCGTTTAAGCAAATCACTTAATATTACTAAGTTACTTTTTTCATCATCTACGATTAAAACTCGCAGCGCTGGACTAATCATAACTAGACTTCCTGTAAATTGGGATTGGCTGATATTTTATTCACTATTTGCTCACATAATTCCGCCGCTTGTTCAAATTCAATCTCATGGACGAAACGTTCAACTTGTTGAATTTGAAGTTTAAGCTCATCCGACATACAAGATTTTACTATCTCTGGTAATAAATCTTCTGCGGCAAAGTCTGAACTTTGGAGCAAGGGTAATAGTTGGCGTAAATAGTCAGAGGTTGAAAGCGCATTTTTAATCGACTTTTTATCTTTAGCTTGATCGAATACGCTTCCAAGCTCATAAAGTAAGTTTTGTAATTGTTTACAGACTAGAGTTAATAACTTGCTGTAATCTTCTTGGCTATCTATTTTGTTTTCTATGCTTGCGCAGTTTTTGGATAACTCAAAAGCACCTATATAGGCAGAGCTTGATTTTAAGGCATGGACTTTGATAAATAGCTTATCGGACTCGTTATTTTCAGAAAATGCTAAAAATTCACTGACACTATGCTGATGTTCTAGCACAAAATCTGCGGCTAATTTGCAATATAACTTGGTTTTTCCTTGGCAACGATTCAGGGCTGCATCTAAATTTAAGCTAGTGATCGCACTGAGTTTGCTGAGGATGTAGGAAGTGTCGTCATCTTTCTCATCTATTGTCACTTTGCTGAAAAGTGGGACAGACTCAGTTACGTTAGGAATCCATTTTAGCAAAACATCAAACAATTCGTCGGCATCGAGTGGTTTGGTTAAATGACCATTCATACCGGCATCTAAACTGAGTTGTTTATCTCCTTCCATAGCGTGAGCTGTCATGGCTATGATAGGTAGTTTATTGTACTTATCATTTTGCTTAATCAATTTTGTCGCTGTATAGCCGTCCATTTTGGGCATTTGTACATCCATCAACACCAAGTCGTAGTGAGTGCTTAATACTTTAGCAACTGCATCTTCACCATCTATCGCGATATCGATATTGATTTTAGTGTCTTGCAAAAAGCCAGTAACCACTTTCCGATTAATGGCATTATCATCTACGACTAGGATTTTAGCTGATGAGTAATCAAGTTGGCCTGCGTCCCATTTAGCTAGAGTAGAAGTGCCTCTTTTTCTATTTGGGGTGAGTTGTTCCGGTGTTAGGCTTTCGGCGATAGCCTCAATTAATGTATGTGGCGTAACGGGTTTTTCAAGGTAGGCATCTATTGTACCTAACTCTGATTTTCGCTTGGCTTCATCAAGATCATATGCAGAAAGTAATAAAATGGCAGGGATATGCGTTTTGCCTAATCCATGCTTAATTTGTTTAGCCGCACTTATGCCGTCTAGCCCAGGCATGCGCCAATCCATTATGATTAAATCGTAGTCTCGACGAACTTCACTGGCTTTTTTGACCATGTTAATCGCGTCTAAGCCGCTATCAGCGCAATCAACTTGCATACCTAGTTCACTCAGCATTTCCATGACTATGCTACGAGCAACTGCACTGTCATCTACGACCAAAGTTTTGAGCTGGGTAAAGTTGACGTAGTTATCTTGGTTTTGTTCTGCATCTTCGACAATTTCACATTCGATATTAAAGCTAAAAGTTGAACCTTGATCGGGTTTGCTCTCTACTTGAATTCTGCCTCCCATTAACTCAACCAGTTGTTTGCTAATGGCTAGACCTAAGCCTGAACCTTCAAATTCTCTAGTTAACGAGTTGTCTATTTGAGAGAAAGCCGCAAATAAACTTTTTTGTTCTTTTTCTGAAATGCCAATGCCAGTATCTGTCACTGAAAAGTGTATCTTGGCGAGATTATTTTTAATTTCGTCTAATTCTATTTTTACTAATATGTGGCCTTTATCGGTAAACTTAATCGCATTATTCGCTAGATTAACGAGAATCTGCTGTAAACGATTTGGGTCGCCGATAAGATAATTTGGGACTTGGCTAGACAAGTCTAGAATAAACTCTAGATTTTTATCTAACGCTCTTAATTCACAAATAGTGATAGTTCTGTCGATGACTTTTTGCAGACTAAATGGCACTTTCTCTAAGGTTAAGCTATTTGCTTCAACTTTAGAGAAATCTAATATGTCATTAATAATACTAAGTAAAACTTCTGCGGAACCGAGAATTTTATCGACAAAATCCTGTTGTTCACTTGATAAATCGGTTCGGCTTAACAATTGACTTAAGCCAATCACCGCATTCATTGGTGTGCGTATTTCATGACTCATTTTAGCTAAAAACTCTGATTTGGCTAAACTAGCACCTTCCGCCTTTTCTTTTGCTATTTTGAGTTGTTTTTCGGCGTCAACGCGTCTAGTGACATCGCGTGAAATACCTAAAACCCCCATCAATTCGCCTACCTCGTTATAAAAAGGGGCTTTGAGGGTATCGACTTTTACGGTTCTTCCATCTGGGTATACGGTTGTTTCTTGCTTAGTGATGGTTTCGCCAGTCGATAGGATTTGGCTGTCGATTGCTCTAACATTATTGATAGATGCTTGGTTTTCAAAAATGTCTAAATCAGATAACCCAGTTAAATCTTGATTAGGTTTGCCAACTAGCTTAGAGAAAGCCTCATTATGTGCTATGTAATTCAGATTTTTATCTTTAGCAAAAATTAAATCAGGTGTTGCATTTAAAAGTGCTTTTAATAAAGAGGCGAGTTTATCGTTATTATTCATGATTGGGGCCATAATACTATCCGTGTAATTTAGTCATTATTCCATTTTTGTTATCAATAAAAATTTGTCTGTTGAGCATTATGACTCGCAAATGCTCAACTAAAGTTTTTATTTATTATGCTTAAAAGTATAACAAACCTAGGTATAGACCTAAAGCAAGCTTAAGTCTATAGCGTATTCATTCGACTCATTCTCAGCTATGGGTACAATTTTAACCACTGCATCCATATTCATTGGGCCATAAATGTGCGGATACAAACCGCCTGTAGCGGGCTCCCATTTTAATTCGGGTGTTAGTTTTGCTTTTTCAACAACCAGTATCTGTGCTTGTTCAACATCTTTATAGAATTTATTGGCGACCCTATCTAATTGGCTTTTAGGTGAGGCATGAATAAAACCATCAGTTTCTAAACTGTCTCTGACTAAAACACCGGATGCCATGGATGTATCATATTCTGCATGAGATGAAACGACATAGATATAAGGATCTAGAACACCGTCATACATTCTGATAAACATATTGGTTACGGCTTGTTGCTCTTCGTCTTGGTAAAGATAGTCCACTCTAAATTCACCTGTTAAGGTATCGTTTTCGCGTGTTTGGCTCACAATGCTGATTTCAGCTAGGGCTAGCCAATTTTTATCGGTTAACCAAACTGGAATGTCATCAAAAAAAATACGGCTACCCGATTTTTTGAATGGGTAGGTTTTTCCTACCTCTAACTCGTAATTTTCTTCTGTTCTTAATATAGAGTTAACTTCTATTTTGAAGCCCATGATTAAATTCCTTATTTAGCTAAAATTGGCTCGGCCCACTCAAATGAAGGTCCGCCGGTCAGATTTGGATTGCTTGGGTCAATTGGCATTTTAGCCATAGTTCTAGCAATTGGTGTTAAGTCGTGCATACCATTCATGATTGCATTGTATAAAACTCTTGGGTTGCCAGAGAAAGCTTCTTCGATTTGTTGCAGCATCAAGCTATAGTTTTGATTGAATTGATAATTTAAGGCAGCTAAATCAGAATTAAGCTCAAAGTCCGATTGCTTACAGTTCGCTTTAACTGGGTAAACCGCGGTAAAGTCCACCGCCATGCTATCACCCGTTGGAGGTAACAGAGGATTGTCATCAGCTTGGTAGTGGCGCTGATAGTAAATTTCACTAAATTTAAAAAAGTGAGCTAGATCGGGCGCTTGGCCATATTCATCCGCGTCTCCATCATATAAAGTCGCGGCTGCGCCTTCACCCTGATCAATAATTTGCTCCAAGGCTGTGGTCGCGGTTGTTATGTCAATGACACCAATCGGCTTACCGCCGCCTCGCCAAAAGTAAGTTTCGGTTATTTGATTACTAGTATCTGAAGAAAACAAGCTTTCACCGTTTTGTCGGCAGGTTTTGTCTAACTCAGTTAAATCGCTAATGATACTTTGATAAAACTCACCAATACTGTAACCGCCAATTTTCATTTCATTGGTTGCTTTGGTGTTTTTATCTAGAGGAGGCATATCATCCGGCAGTTCAATTCGTCTAAAAGTTTGGATACTATCGGCTGAAAACTTTGCCAGATCAATTTCGAATTCCCGGCCTTTAAACTCTAAAGCGCAAGGGTAGCTAGGAATGTTGTCTTTGCCTAACTTGACCTGACCACCAATTGAGACCATCACATTACCAGCTAAGCATAGGTGTAGCATCTCTTCCATAAATACACTGCGGATTAAGTTCGCAGCTTCTTTATTGGTATTTTCATGAATTGAAAAATAGGCGGTTAAATAGGGTGGTAAAGTAGACAACTCTAGTTGTATCGCCTTTTGTAGCTTTTCAAAAATAGCCTGTTTTTGTTGATTAATCTGATTTGTTATTTGTTGGTCCATGATTATGCTCCCTGTGTCTCAACAGCGTTTTCTTCTGAATTTGTTGAGTTGAGACTTTCTAGAATATGTTTGTTTAAGTACTCACCTAATCTTAAAGATAAACTAGATAGAGTTAGGGTAGGGTTAACCGCACCTAAGCTAGAGAAAGATGCATTGGAGCAAATATATAAATTATCAACATCAAATACTTTTAAGTTTTTATCTACTACACCTGTGCTTGCTGTATCACTCATTCTGGTTGTACAGGCTGCGTGATCAGCACGCCAAGAAATCGTTTTGATTTTACTTTCACTGGCATTCATAGCGGCAAATAATTTATCCATTTGCTGCTTTATTTGCTGCAATCTCTCATCAAAGTCTGGCCCTTGGCTAAACTCTATAATTGTTTCTGGTAATCCAAAGTGGTTTTTACGGTTAGAGTTTAGAAGCCTGTTGTTTTGCTGGCTGAATATTTCAACTAAAACATGTAGCTGAATATTGGTTTTGCCTGTGACCATATCTTTGATAACTTGAACAGAATGACCTTGCTGCATTTCTTTAGCTAGGCGTGTGCCGATACTCGATGATGGGTTAACAATAATATATTTGCCTAAAGCTTGCTCTGCTTCGCTGTCAAAGTAGCGCGAAACTAGGGTTGGAAAATCCATTTCTGGCATTAGGCCATCAGGGTTTTCTGCGAGCTCGGCTTCAAACATAATGTAAGGGTGAGTAATTAAGTTTCTACCCACAAGATCATGATCGTTACCCACACCTTGAGGCCAGTAATCCGATTGTGATCTCAGTAACAATTTAGATGATTCCACCGCTCCAGCAGCAACGATAACGACTTTGGCTTCGAGTGTTTGGGACTCAGTTGCTGAAATTGACTTGTCTATATATCGAACCCCTTTTACGTGGTTTTTACTCGACATAATTAAAGATTCAACAATGACATTGGTTTTAACTTCAAAGTTTGGATAATTTTCAAACTCAAGCATGGCATCGATGTAATTTGCAGCGGCATAACGGGCACCAAAAGGACAATACTTGCAAGTTCCTGTAGTTTGACATGGTGCATGTACTGAAGCTGAATCGTTTATTCCGTGGCGCGCAATCGGCATGTGACTATAAGGAATGTTTAGCTTTTCCAGAGCTTGAATCGCAGGCTTATCTTCTAGCGTGTACGGGAAAGCTGGATATGGATAGCCTTGGCTGCGAGGCACAGTTGGATCTTCTGAATCACCAGAAACCCCTATATATTTTTCAGCTTCAGAATAATAAGGCTCAAGTTCATCGTAACTAATAGGCCAGTCTAACAAATCATAATCGCCTTTTAGCGCTGTTTGCACTGCATTTTTTGCGTTCGATTTTAATTTGAAATCTTCAGGCTTTAAACGGAAAGACCAGCCGCCCCAGTGAACAGTTGAGCCGCCATAAATCATCAATCTAGAACCGTTCATAGGAATGAGTGTTGATCCTATGCTCTGATTTTCACCGCGAGAATCCTTGGTTGGATAAGGTTCGTCTTCACAAAATTTGTAAGGTAGGTTACCTGTGGTTAAGTATTCTTGGTGTAATGCAAAGTCTCGCATTTTTACTTTAGAACCAGCCTCCAGCATAAGCACAGACGCCTGAGGATTATTACCAAGTATTTTTGATGCGATTGCAGCGCCTGCGACGCCTGAACCAATAATCAATACATCTGGATTATTTTGCATTATCTACTCCTTGATAATCTCTATATGGTGTTTGATCCTTAATGTTTGCACCGCCAATAAAGCCAAGCGCATTTTTAGCGCCAAAAGTTTTAAATCCGCCTATGCTGAGCGCTAGCGTAATGAATTCATTTGATACTTTTTGTCTGGCTCTAGCTAATCTGGTCGTCGGTGGTGTAATTGCAGCGGCAGGGTCGGTTAGTAGCTTGATGTAAGCTTGTTCTTCGCCAAGTTGTTGGGTCATTTCTTTTATTACACATACTGCGTTTTTATATTCAGCATAATAACTTAAGTTAAGCTTCATTCTATTTTGCATAAATACAAGCAGCTGTGATTCTTGTCCGGATTTAGGTAGCTCTAATTGCCAATGTTCTGCAATTTTTGTGAATAGCTTAAACATGCTATCAAAGGTTGTTTGATCTATATCTAAGGCATCTTCAAGGTAGGGATAAGGTGTCTCTAGTTCGTAACTAGGGGGGGTTTCCATGGCCAACTCCGTTGTCATTTTTATTAACCTTTACTCAGGTCTATTTTTTAATTTTTATTGTAGGCTTTGCTTGCGCAGTAGAAGTATAAATTAAAAAGCTAAATCGTAAATATTAATTTACATCTATCTTGCTTTTCACTTTATGGTTAACCAGAGATAAGGTTAACCATACTGTCAAATAAAGCACAAAAATTATACAAGTAAAATGATTAGTGTTTTGATAAGGGAAAAATTTTGTAGGAACAAAGTAGAATATGCTGTTTACGATAAGTGTAAACAGCATGGCTAACTCGCTAAATCAGGCTAGTTAGCGTCTGGTTCGATTAGCTTTATTTGTTTTCTGACGACTAAATAAGAGCCAAGTAAACCTAAAGTCATACTGATTAGAAGTAAAACCAGCATCTCGCTAGGAGACAGCCCAGTTAGGCTAAAGTTAGATTGGTACAAGCTAGTAATTTGATTAATAGAGCCGGATAGGTAGTAAACCATTACCTCTATGGTCAACCAAGCTAGTGTGCCACCAAATAAGCCATACCATAATCCAGTAAACAGGAAAGGGCGGTGGATAAAACTATTGGTCGCTCCAACCAGTTTTAACACTTCAATTTCTTCTTTTCGGCTTAAAATAGATAAGCGTATTGTATTACCCACAATTAAGACCACAGAAGCGAAGAGTAAAATGGTTAAACTAGACATGGCATCTTTCACCATATCTAAAATAGCATTCAGGCGGCGTAACCACTCTATATCTAATTTACCAAAGTTGACTTCTCGGCTTTGCTCCAAAGACTCTAATAACAAAGATGCCGCTCTGGCATTGGCATGATCGGTTTGCGGCCTAACAATTAACACATTGGGTAAAGGGTTCACATCTAGGTATTTAATTGCATCACCAAATCCAGAAAGGTTTTCAAATTCGGTTAAAGCTTGGTTTTTAGTGATTAATTCAACCGACTCAACTTTTGAATTCAGTTCAACTTGTTTAACAAAGGCGGTTAACTGTTTAGAACTGAGTCCATCATTGAGAAATAGTGAAATTTCTGCTGCATTTTGCCAGTGTTGTTCAACAACTTGCGCATTTTTAACCACCACATGCATAGTGGCAGGTAGTGTTAAGCTGACGCCTAATACAGCTATGGTTAAAGCTGATGGAATTGGATCTCGCCAAATTTCACCTAAGGCACTTAACCATTGGCGGATATTGGCGAGCACTAAGCCGATTAGCTTTTGCCATAAGCTGAGTTTGCGTTGGCTTGCACCTGTGTTATTTCGATTGCCAAATAAAATACTCATGCAAAGCTATCCTCAGAGGCGAGGGCGTCGTTAGATAACATACGGCCTTTTTTGAGAGTTAGAGTGCGGTATTTCATTCTTGCGATCAGGCCGAGATCATGTGTTGCGATTAATACACTTGTACCGACTTTATTGAAATCTTCAAATAAACGCATGATATCTAGTGACAATTTAGGATCTAAGTTACCAGTTGGTTCATCTGCTAATAATATAGGTGGAGTATTTACGACTGCTCTAGCAATGCCGACTCTTTGTTGCTCGCCGCCAGAAAGCATCATAGGGTAATATCTTTGTTTATCGAGTAAACCGACTTTGTCGAGCGCGGTTTCTACTCGGCTTCTGATTTGTTTTAAGCTATAACCTTCAATGACTAAAGGTAGAGCGACATTATCAAAAATAGTGTGCTCTTTTAGTAACCTATGATTTTGGAATATCATGCCGATGTCACGACGTACATAAGGGATTTGCTTGGCTGTGACTTTGCTTAAATCATGGCCATTAATAAAAACCCCACCTGCCGATGGGCGTTCTAGAATCGATATCAATTTGAGCAGAGTACTTTTACCTGCACCAGAATGACCTGTAAGAAAGGCCATTTCACCCGGTTGAATGTGAAAGTTTACTTTTTGCAGCGCCTGATGACCACCGCGATAAGTTTTAGAAACCTGCTCAAATCGAATCATGCTTGATCCTTGTTATTGTTTAATGTCTGGTAGAGTAGTTACTCTTCTGTGCTAAATAATGCCTCAGTAAAGTCATCCGCGTCAAAACTACGTAAATCATCTATGCCTTCACCAACCCCGATATAACGAATTGGTACTTTAAATTGATCCGCAACCGCAAAGATAACCCCACCTTTTGCCGTTCCGTCCATTTTAGTTAGTGTAATACCCGTTAAGCCAACAGCTTCGGTAAATAATTTTGTTTGGCTAATGGCATTTTGTCCGGTCGCTGCGTCTATGACTAACATGATTTCATGTGGCGCATCGGCATCGATTTTTTTCATTACTCGAACAATTTTTTTCAGCTCTTCCATTAAGTGAGCTTTATTCTGTAATCGACCAGCAGTATCTGCGATTAAAATATCCGTGTTTTTAGCTTTGGCAGATTCAAGCGCATCAAATACCACAGAAGCGCTATCAGCACCTGTATGCTGTGCAACAACATGTATATCATTACGCTCGCCCCAAACTTGTAATTGCTCTACAGCAGCGGCACGGAAAGTATCACCAGCCGCCAACATGACACTTTTACCTTGGCTTTGGAATTGTTTCGCTAATTTACCTATAGTTGTTGTTTTACCAACACCATTTACACCCACCATTAAAATAACAAACGGGCCTTTATGCTCGGGTGGAATGCTTAACGGTTGATTGACTTCACCTAAAATATCTCGCATTTTATTTTTAAGTAAATCATATAAAGCTTCGCCATCTTTAAGCTGACGTCGTTCAGCTGACTCAGTCACAGAGTCAATAATTTTAGTTGTGGTATCTATACCCACATCGGCCATAAGTAATTGAGTTTCTAAATCTTCAAATAACTCATCATCAATTTTTTTGCCTTTAAATAAGCCAAATAAACCACTCCCGATAGTGAGTTTAGTGCGGCTTAAACTGCGTTTTAAACGAGCAAATAATCCGACTTTCTCTTTTTTCTCTGGCGCTTCAGCAGGCACTGGTTCAGCAGCTTGTTGAACTTCTGCAACAGGAGCTATTTCAGCTTCAGGTATTGGCTCTTCAATCACTTCCTCAGGTTCTGGTTCAGTGATGGTTTCAGGCTCTACTTCTGTGATGGTTTCAGACACAGCTTCAACAACAGACTCAGTCGGTTGCTCATCTAATTTAGGCGAATCATCAACTAATGTCGTTTTTTCTTCGGTAGGCGCAGCGATTGGTTCCGGCGTTGAGCTAGTTTCTGCTGCTGTTTTTGATTCTACAGTTTCTTCAATTGAACTTAATTGTTCTTCTGCTACTGGTTCTGGGCTAGGTTGTTCAGCTTCTTTTTTGCCAAACCAACCAAAGAATCCTTTTTTACGACTCATACAAAGTTGTCTCTTACTTAGTGATTTGTATCTTATTGCTATTTTACTGCAACCAAGTCAGGTTAAACTTGACCTAGAAGCGTAAATTCTCAACATAAAGTTCAGATTTTTGCTCAGTTTCCAGTAAAATAACAGTATCAATGTTAAAAAATACATTTTATTAGGTCGATATGGTATCACGCTCAAAGTCTAGACAAAATAAGCCAAACGCTAAAGCGAGTAAATCAGATGGATTTATTCGCATTATTGGTGGAATTTGGAAGGGTAAAAAGCTAAAAGTGCAAGACAGCCAAGGTTTAAGACCAACAACCGATAGAATAAAAGAGACTTTATTTAATTGGTTGATGTTTGATGTTGCAGAGAAAACGGTACTTGATGCATTTTCAGGGGCTGGATCATTGGGATTTGAAGCGCTATCTCGTGGTGCAAAATCTGTCGACTTAGTTGAACTCGCAAAACCAATCGCGAGACAACTGGAGCAAAATATAGCGTCACTGAGTATCAGTGACCCAACCCCAATTAATGTATATAACCAGAGTTGTTTAGATTTTATTGCTAATACTCAGCAAAATTATGACTTGGTCTTTATTGATCCGCCTTTTAATCAAAACTTAGTTGAAAAAACGCTGCAAGCACTTGTTGATTCAAATTGTTTAACTGATGACGCCTTTATTTATATCGAAACTGAGAAAGATTGGTCAGTTAACTCAATCCCAGACACTTGGGTGCAGTTAAAAGAAAAAACAACAGGGCAAGTGTGCTATCGTTTATATCGAAACCAAGGTTAAATAGGGAAATATTTAATGAGTGAATCTCGTCATCAAATCCTGAGTCTGGCCCAAATTGAAATTCAGGTCACTGACTTGCAGCAATCTTTGGAATTCTATATAGATAAGTTAGGTTTGACATGCCATTATCAGACTGAAGAAGTAGCCTTGCTTAATATTGAAGCTGTGAATTTGCTGGTGGTAGAAGTTGAAGCTGAAACGGTTACGCCATCCGAATATTTAATTATTTGCTTACAAGTAAAAGATATTTTTGCGACTTATCAACGTCTGCTAGATTTACACTTAGAGTTCACCCAAGCACCACATTGTGTTAGCCGAGTTAGTGATATGTCAGTTTGGCAAGCTTTTACTAATGACCCAGATGGTCATGTAATTGGATTACAAAGCCAATTATAAATTCTTTTGTAGAAACGGAAATCTGTATGTCCAACGCCAATATTTTCTTAATTGTTGAAGATGAAAATTTAGAAGAGCTAGAAGAACTTGTTTCTCGGCATGCATCTAATCGAGACGTGTTTCTCATCAACCTAGTTGATATTCTCCGAGGAGAAACCAAGTTCTCTGAAAACCATCATTGTATTTTGTATTTATCAGATGATGCTAATAGCCAAGTGATTCCTTTGCTGGCTGAATACAAGTGTGTGATTTCTATTTTACCGCATCCTAAATCACCACAAAGTATTATAGGTTTTGGTATTCATTTTGATTTAGAAGAAGCTTTAGTTGATGTGTTTCAACAAGAAACATACCAAGTCGACATGATGAAGTGTAATGATGAAATGGTGCTTAATACCATTGAAGTTGGAGATTTTGTCGGTTTAAAACCTGTGCGTGTTACACGACCTAGTTTTTTTCAACGAATTAAAAGCTTCGGTCAAAGATGGAATGAAATAAGGCATCAAATTCCGTTTAAATTGACGTTGACGACGCAAAAAGGCAAAAGCGTGACTACTGCAGTTACCGCGATTTCTGTTGTTCAACATTCTAGTAATACCCGTTTTGTCCAGCACTTAATCGGTGAGTCGAATATTAATGATGGTATGTTTCATTCTGTATTTTTAGCGCCAAGAAGCTTGCGCCAATTATTTTGGGGATTGTTGAAAAGCATAGTTGAGCCGCCTAAAAGATTACCTGAATTTATCGGCCATGTTAGAACCGCTATGCTAGATTTTACTTTCGCCAAAGAAATTGAATATCAAATTGATGGTCGAGAAAGGAAAGGGGAAAGTCTAAAGCTAATTACGCTTGCCAATCATTTACAACTTATTCCTGGTCGGTACTTAAAGGTTGAGCGTAAGCCGGGTAATGGCAAGGAAATTTTTCGAACCCAAAATTTACCCACTTTAGATGCGGTACCTGAGCTGATCAGTAAAACCTTACCTTGGAATATTCACGCAGCGACCGAAGAGTTTAGAGATATATACCAAGCCCTACGTGAAAATGCGGTCGCCTCGGCCACTTTTTTAACCCTAATGGCGCTTTCTACTATGCTTGCGACTTTAGGTTTATTTGCTAACTCAGCACCCGTGCTTATCGGCGCTATGATATTAGCACCTTTAATGGCGCCACTAATCTCTTTAGCTATGGGGACCGTTCGCCAAGACCAAGTATTAATGACGCAAGCAGGGAAAACTCTGCTCGCGGGTTTATTGTTAGCCTTATTCTGTGGCGCTTTGTTATCTTTAATGATACCGCTGAAAATATTAACGACAGAAATGAGTGCTAGGGTTTCTCCTAATTTACTCGATTTAGGTGTCGCAATTATTTCTGGTGTGGCAGCTGCTTATGCTAATAGTCGCTCTGAAATTGCAAAAAGTTTAGCTGGTGTCGCCGTTGCGGTAGCACTAGTACCACCGTTAGCGACAACCGGTGTGGCAATCGCTTGGCTCGATTGGGATATGATTAGTGGTTCATTCCTGCTATTTTTAACTAACTTAGCAGGCATAGTTTTAGCGGCAGCGGTGACGTTTTCTTGGTTGGGTTTTTCTCCTTTCCAGCGGGCTCAAAAGGGGCTTGTTATCCCAGCTATTATAACCATGCTGGTTTCAATTCCATTGGCAGTAAGTTTTGTCCGAATGATGAATAATGATTCTTGGTCGAATCAAATTCAGTTAATTCACTTAGATTTTGCTGATATCAAAAATGTCAGTGTGGTTCAGCATGATCCCTTGATTGTCAGATTTGAGTTAGTCGTAACAGATTACCCAAATGCAGAGCAGCTGGCCGAAATTAAGTCTGTATTACAGAAACAATTACAGAAAGAAATTGAAATGGAAATGACCATAGTCATAAAGAGGTAATACCTTTAATTAGGTTGTTTATCATACAAATGGTGTGAAAATCGTGCGTTTAAGTTTAAAATTAATTTTTCTGTCATTAAACTTTTACACACTTGGTGTTGGTGGAAAAAATTGAAAAAAAATTCATTTTTTTGCTAAAAACTGTGCGACAAATGTACAAAACTACTTTATTATGAGGCTGCACATAAGTGCAAATTTTAGAAAAATTGCCAGAGTGTTTGGTAATTTATAGTTTTAAGTAAGAGAAAAAAATGTCAAATCAAGTAAACGGTACAGTAAAGTGGTTCAATGATGAGAAAGGTTTTGGTTTCATTGAGCAAGAAGGCGGCAAAGATGTATTCGTACATTACTCAGCAATCGTAGCTGACGGTCGTAAAACTTTACAAGAAGGTCAAAAAGTGACTTTAAATGTCGTTCAAGGCCAGAAAGGACCTCAAGCTGAAAACGTAGTACCTGTTTAAGCACGAGTAAAATCCGAATTCTGCAGGTTCGCACTCGCCAACCTGCTTATTTCCTCAAAATTTCTTTTTAATTCATACTTTTCCAAGATACAATCTACCCCAATTCTGTATTCATTAGGTCTCTTTGACGTGGAAAAATTTATCGAACAAGTTTTATATTCAGCTCGCTGGTTATTAGCACCTATTTACCTTGGTTTAAGTTTAGCGCTTGTCGCATTGGGTATTAAATTTTTCCAAGAAATCTTTCATGTTTTCCCACATATTTTTGAAATTAAAGAAACAGATTTAGTTTTAGTAATTCTGTCTTTAGTTGATTTAGCCCTAGTTGGTGGCTTATTAGTTATGGTGATGTTTTCTAGTTACGAAAACTTTGTTAGCCAAATTGATATTAAAGAAGGTCAAGAAAAGTTAAATTGGTTAGGTAAGCTAGATGCGGGGTCTTTGAAAAATAAAGTCGCAGCTTCAATTGTCGCTATTTCTTCCATTCACTTATTGAAAGTCTTCATGAATGCCGAAAACATAGATACTGACAAAATGTTGTGGTACGTCATTGTGCATTTAACTTTTGTTATCTCTGCCTTTGCGATGGGTTATTTAGATAAAATTTCTAGACATTAGCCCTCTGTATCTGAGCGGCTTAAAACCGCTCAAATATGCCATAAAAAGTTGCAGCGGACTAATCGCTTAATAACCTAATATTTTTAGCTTTCTTTTTTATTTAAGCTGAAACACTAATCGTTTAGTAGCCTAATATTTTAAGTTTTAATAAGGCAGCAACACTAATCGCATCGTGAATTTTACCTGTCATAGCGTATTCAATGGCTTCTGATAAGGGTAAACGAATTAGTTTTAAATCTTCAGTTTCTTCCGGTTCAGCTTCGCCTATTTCTATATCTGTCGCTAAATAGACGGTTGCTCTGTCATCTGTCGATGAGTTTGACAGCGACATATTTAAAATTTCTTGGTAATTTTGTGCAACTAAGCCTGCTTCTTCTTTTAATTCTCTAATCGCACAATCCAGTGGTTCTTCATTAATCGGGCAGCCACCTTCTATGATTTCCCAACTATATTCCTGTAGGGGGTAGCGCCATTGTCCAACTAACCAAGTATAACCAGCACTGTCTAATGGCACTATGCCGACTGCTGAGTTTTGAAACTCAACAACACTGTATATACCATCGGTATTAGCAGGAGTGGTGACTTTGTCTTCACGTACTTTAATCCAAGGGTTTGAGTAAATCTCTCTACTCGAATTAGTTTTCCATGGGTTAGCTTCGTCAATTAATTTATTCTTCATTCTTTTTCTATCCTTAATCGCTGACACAATTTCGGCCTGCTTTTTTGGCTCTATATAAAGCTTCATCAGCTGCTTTTAAACATTTATCAAAGTCATTGAGTTCTTTACTGCGTAAAGCATACCCCATACTTATGGTGACATTTACGGTTTTTGTTGCATTGGCAGGGGCCGCATTTCGATCTTTTTCTGATTTTTTCGGTCGACTCTTATCCCTAACCACCATGTCATAGTTAGCGATACTTTGCCTCAGTCTTTCTAGTTCAGGTACAACTTGAGTGGGCGTTTTATTGGCAAACACCAAAGTAAATTCTTCGCCGCCATAACGATATGCTTTACCGCCTGACGATACTTCACCTAGTCGGCTTGCGACTAATTTTAATACTTGGTCGCCCACATCATGGCCATATGTATCGTTAAACTGTTTAAAGTGATCTACATCAGCCATGACAAGTATATATTTACGCCCTAGGGTCATAGCGTATCGATTAAGCGCCCGTCTGGAAGGCAGCTTAGTTAACTCATCAAAATAAGCTAATTGATAAGAATGCGACAAGGTAGTGACAATCAAAATGATAGCAATCGAAGATAAGCAAATCGCTTGTAACGGCTGATTAGGCGCCAGTAAATGATAAAACCAGCAGCACAATAGCATGATAGAGAAGTTACTCTCGATTGGATTTTGCTGCCAGCCAGATTTAACTAGGTTAACCAGCACAAATGCAAAGCAGCTAATGAGTACAAATAAAGAGATAAAGTCATTGTCTAACGTTTGCCATAACACAACTTGAGTTAACAACTCTGGATTGAGTTTGGCTAGGGCAAAAAATATCGCGATAGGGATAAGCAAAATCGTAACTTGCATGAGCCCTTTTCGATTAAATAAACCACTTTCTCTACGTAAACAGAGATAAAAGCCAGTCAGGATTAACCAAGTAAAAGCTAACCCAGAATTTAAAGCTGGAGTAAGTTCAAGCTGAGCTAAAACAAGGGGTAAAAAGGATGCAAAAAACAAGCAGGAAACAGCGAACAAAGCGAGCCTGTTTTGGTTAAATTGCGATGCAAATAAGGCACTTAGTGGTAATAATAAGTAAGGTAGCCAAACCGCAACTTGGTTCCATCGACCAAACTGAAATAAATATAAAGTTTGGCTAAAATAACAAATTAATAAAATACAGCTTGAGAGCAGTAAAGTTCGACAGGTTGCAAGCACAGTTTTACCGTATAAAGTTAAAGTCAGGGCTAATCATAAAGATATGCGGCATAAATACCAAGTTATTTGGTGCCTGAAAATTTTGAGGAAGATAAGATGAGTGATGTTTTAGCTGAGCTATTAGATCTATTAAGTTTAGAAAAAATTGAGCAGGGGATTTTTAGAGGCCAATCTCAAGATTTAGGCTTTGGTGCTGTTTTTGGTGGCCAAGTGTTAGGACAGGCATTAGCAGCCGCGCAAGAAACCGTCGATCTTGATCGGGCCGTGCACTCATATCACTCGTACTTTTTACGCGCGGGTGACGTTCACCACCCTATATTATATAAAGTCGATGTTATTCGCGATGGTAAAAGCTTTTGCACGCGAAGAGTCGAAGCAATACAGCATGGCAAAGTGATCTTTTATTTAACGGCTTCATTTCAAAAACCTGAACATGGCCTTGAACACCAGCATGAAATGCCGAATGTTACTGGACCTGAAAACTTATTGTCAGACTTAGAAATAGCAAGAAAATTTCAGGATCAAATCCCTGCAAAAGTTCGAGATAAGTTTACTTGTGACAAACCGATCGAAATTAAACCCGTAGAGTGGATTAATCCGTTACAGCCAGAAAAAGCACCTGCGAAAAGGCATGTTTGGATGAAAACAAACGGTGTAATGCCGAATGACCAAAGAGTTCATAAATATTTATTGTCTTACGCCTCTGATTTTTATTTTCTGGTGACATCATTACAACCGCACGGAAAATCATTTATGGATCCTAAAATGCAAGTCGCGACTTTAGATCATTCGATGTGGTTTCATCGAGAGTTTAAATTTGATGACTGGATATTGTACGAAATAGATAGCCCTTCAGCGTCAGGCGCAAGAGGTTTAGTCAGAGGTAAATTTTATAACCAAAACGGTGACTTAGTCGCATCCAGCGTACAAGAAGGTGTTATACGAGTTCATGCTTGATTTGATCTATCACACTAAAGCGCTTCAAGTGAATGACTAAACTTGATATTTGTTGCTGGATGGGATTAACTAAGCGCAATTAAATTTGAGTAAAATTATATGTCAGCTAAACATCCAATAATTGCTATTACAGGTTCGTCAGGTGCTGGGACATCCACCACTACAAATGCCTTTCGTCATATTTTTAGAAGCTTTGATATAAAAGCGACTGAAATCGAAGGCGATAGCTTTCATCGCTATACTCGGCCCGAAATGGAAGTGCAGATCAGAAAAGCACAAGAGCAAGGTCGCCATATTAGTTACTTTGGCTCTGAAGCGAATGATTTTAATTTATTAGAAGAATTATTCGAAGGCTATGGGCAAACTGGTCAGGGGAAAATAAGACGTTATTTACACTCTTTTGACGAAGCGGTTCCGTACAACCAAATGCCGGGTACCTTTAGTCCTTGGCATGATTTACCTGAATCTGACTTATTGTTTTATGAAGGACTACATGGCGGCATAGTAACGGAAGAGAACAATGTTGCTAAGCATGTTGATTTATTGATTGGCATGGTACCTATAGTCAACCTTGAGTGGATTCAAAAAATAATCCGAGATACAACAGACAGAGGCCACAGCCACGAAGCGGTTATGTCATCTATTGTTCGCTCTATGGATGATTATATTAACTACATTACGCCTCAATTTAGCCGTACGCATGTAAATTTTCAGCGTGTGCCAACTGTGGATACTTCTAATCCGTTTTCAGCTAAAGATATTCCAACACTAGATGAAAGCTTTGTCGTGATTCGGTTTAGAGGCGTTAAAGGTGTCGATTTTCCATATTATTTAAATATGATTGACGGTGCATTTATGTCACGTGTTAACACTATGGTGGTACCGGGTGGAAAAATGGGACTTGCGATGGAGTTGATTATTACGCCGTTAATCGAAGAGCTAATGCACAAAAAAGGGAAAAAAGTGAGCTCGACAGAGTGGCTACTTAGATAAGAATATTTATCTGAATTTTAGGCAAAAAAATAGGCTCATATGAGCCTATTTTTGTTTAATTAAGACAACTTGGTTTAGTTGCTTAGTTAAATGGACGTCTTTCGCGACGACGTGGTTGTGCGTCATCTCTTCTTGGTCTAAATTTTGGTGCCTGGTCAGACGATTCGCTAGCTGCTTTTTCAGCTGGATCTGCAACTCTTGGTGTCGCACGTTTGTTACGAATTGAAATCTTAGTCAATTTATCAAACACAGTTTTTGGCATACCCTTAGGTAAATCAACATATGAGTGATTATCGTGCAACTTAATATGACCGATATTGCTGCTGTCTAAGTTGATTTCGTTTGCAACTGCACCAACGATATCACCTGGTCTAACACCATCAGAACGACCAACTTCAAAACGGAAGGTATCAAAATCAGCATCGTTACGACGTGGGCGACTAGCACCGCGATCGCCACCACGCTCACCTCTGTTAGCACGCTCACCGCCTCTGTCGTTACGATCACGACGACCACGACCTTCTCCACGTCCGCCATCTCTAGCTTCACGACGATTTCTATCACGTGGTGAATCAACTGGATCTGCTTTCGGGAATAAAGGCTGTTTTAGCTGCTGTTGGAACAATAATGCAGTAGCGATATCTTCAAGTGATTGCTCACTTTCTTCAACAAACTGGTTTAATACGCCACGGAATTGCTCTAAGTCTTGGCTTTCAATTGTTGCTTGAAGCTGAGACTTGATTTTATCTGCGCGAATTTTGCCTAAATCTTTAACGTCTGGCATTTCGAATGTTTCGATACGACCGTCAGTTGCACGCTCTAAACGAGACAAACCACGGATTTCACGGTAATTAGCAAATAAAATCGCTTCACCACTTCGACCCGCGCGACCTGTACGACCAATTCTATGAACATAAGATTCAGAATCAGTTGGTAAGTCATAGTTAATAACATGCGTAATTCTTGGCACATCAAGACCACGTGCTACAACGTCAGTAGCGATTAAGATAGATAATTTACCATTCTTAAGTTGGTCTACAATACGCTCACGGTCATTCTGGTTCATGTCACCGTTAAGTGCAGAAGCAGAGAAACCTTTGCTTACTAAGTGTTCAGCTAGCATTAAAGTATCGTTACGAGTACGCACGAAAACTATCATAGCATCGTAATCTACAGTTTCAGCAATACGCTCAAGACCGGCTGTTTTACCGATTTTGCTAACACGCCAAGCTTTTTGGCTAATGTTTGCTTTTTGTGCTTTAACTGGTGCAATTTTCACGTGAACAGGAGATTTTAAGAACTGTTGAGTTACACGTTTGATTGCTGGTGGCATAGTTGCTGAGAAAAATGCCATTTGCGTTGAATCTGGAACATGTTCCAAAATCCACTGAATATCTTCTAAAAAGCCCATGTTAAGCATTTCATCTGCTTCATCTAAAACACAAGCTTTTAAGTTATCTAGTTGTAAACGACCTTTATCAATGTGATCCATTAAACGACCAGGTGTACCAACAACAACTTGTGGGCCTGCGCGTAAATCACGGATTTGAGGTGTATAAGACTGACCACCGTAAACGGTTGCAACTTTAAAGCCTTTCAGATTTTTACTGAAATCTGATAAAGCTTCTGCAACTTGAATTGCTAGTTCACGAGTTGGACAAACTACTAACATTTGCGTTTTACGCAAGTTAGCGTCTAAGTTTGCTAATAATGGTAAACCGAAAGCAGCCGTTTTACCTGTACCTGTTTGCGCTTCACCTAAAATATCTTTTCCTTCTAATAACGCAGGAATTGATTTTTCTTGAATTGGCGTAGGTTGCGTAAAGCCCATTGACTCAATGGCTTGTAAAATAGGTGCAGGAAGACCCAGTTCGTTAAATTGAACTGTTGATTCAGTATTTGACATAAATATACTCTATCGTTGGGTGAAATCACCCGATTGCTAAAATATGAGGCGGACGCACACGAAGATACCTTTTAAGGCAACTCAAACCTTGAGTTAATTGATTACCTTCACGATGGCGTTATTGATTGTTTTCAATAGTCGCACATTACATAGCTTTATCAGCTGGCGGCGTAATGCCTCTCTGTACCAGCGTGACTTTCTATAGTGACAACGTAATAGACGTTGAATTGTGACAGCGTGTGTTGCTTTTGCTTTCAAAAGCGCTGTTATATGAAAAGCCCTTGCTGGGAGACGCGCACTATACAGATAAAAAATAGGATTGCAAGCGATTGGTTGAAAAATGGACAGTTATTTATGTTTTTAATCTATTTAGCCTAATTTGGATGCGTAAATAGTATAAGTTTTAGTTTGTTATCTAAATTTTAGCTGTGACCGCAATTTAAAGTTGATTCTATATGTCACGGAACAAGCTTTATGATTAAATGAATAGCTTAGCGAGTTTATAATAAAGCCTTTTATTTATGGGGCGTAGCGCTGTTTGTTTTATAGCTGATGCACGTCAGCCAGAAAAGCTAAATGTATATATTCTAGGCTTTACTTTTAACCGAGTTTAAAACGGTTAAAAGTAATTTTTAGAGCTGTAATACAACTATTTAGAATGGTAGCTTATTTGGTTAATAAACCATAATTGCTTACCAGAAGGGGTAGGAACCTCTGCTTCATCGTCGACCTGTTTTTTTAATAAAGCCCTAGCCATAGGCGAATCTATCGAAATGTAATCATTACGACCATAAATTTCGTCAGGGCCTACAATTCTAAATTTTTTGATTTCACCTGATTCATTTTCTACCTCAACCCAAGCGCCAAAAAATACCTTTCCATCTTGCTCTGGTGAGTAATCGACAATTTTCATTTCTTCTAGTCGTTTACGTAAGTACCTGACTCTTCTATCAATTTGGCGTAATAAACGCTTGTTGTACTGATAGTCAGCGTTTTCGCTTCTGTCGCCTAAACTCGCAGCCCAAGTCACTTTTTTAGTAACTTCTGGGCGCTCTGTTCGCCATAAGTGATCAAGCTCTTGTTCTAGTTTTTCGAAACCTTCACGGGTAACTAAATTTGTTTTCATTTATTTGTTCATGCGTTGAGTTAGGCCAATTGCACTAAATTGTATTTTATAATCTGGATTTAACAAAACCATCTTTGGTTATATTCTTAAGATCCGGTTTCGCTTTGGGTGCTTAGTAAGGTAATATTAATTAAATAACCTGAACTCGGGATAAGAACTTGCTTTCTAGCAGCTGTTTTTTCTCGCTGTTTCTTCTTATTAAGGCGTTAAATTTGATTGCAATAGACTCGCTATTAGCACTCAAATTCGCCTTGTACTAAGAAAAAGTATCGAGCTAGAATAGATGAAATATCAAAAGTATATGTATTTCAAATTGTTAGCTGATTTCTTATCCCGAGTTCAGGTTACATATTCACGTCTACTGTTTAAAGACATCATTTAAATAAAATTGAGCTTAAAATCATGTATGAAGCTTTTTACGGTTTTACTGATAAACCTTTTCATTTAACACCCGATCCAAATTTTTTCTTTGCGAGTAAACTCCATAATCGCGCTTTATCTTATTTAAAGTACGGTATTAGCCAAGGTGAAGGCTTTATTGTGATTACTGGTCAAATTGGTACTGGTAAAACAACGATTGCAAATAGCTTATTGGCAGAGCTAGAAAATGATGAAGTAAAAGCTATCCAAATAGTGACGCCAAAATTAAACCCAGAAGATTTAATTTTTGTAACGGCGGCAAAGCTTGGCTTAAATACGGATAACAAATCCAAAGGCCAAGTACTCCAGTTAATTGAACAAGAGTTAGCAAGACTAGTTTCGAGCGGTTACCGTGCATTATTAGTAGTAGATGAAGCGCAAAACTTACCAGTAGAATCGGTTGAAGAGCTGCGCATGCTGTCCAATTTCCAAATTGATGGTAAGCCTTTATTACAAAGCTTTTTACTCGGTCAGCCTGAACTGAGAGAGTTACTTCAACTACCAAACATGGAGCAGTTTAGGCAGCGAATTGTGGCATCATGCGACTTGAAACCATTGTCTCAACCAGAAACTCATGAATATATTAACTTTAGATTAGCAGCTGCTGCAGGTAAGCCAGTAGACATTATCGCTAATGAAGCAATCGAATCAATTTACGATTTCACCGGCGGTACTCCAAGACGAATTAACACTCTGTGTGACCGAGTTTTACTTTATGGGTTTTTAGAAGACAAAACGCTATTAACGGCCGAAGATGTAGCAACCGTAATTGCAGAAATTAAGCAAGAATCTGCTGATTTAGAGCCAGAAAAACTAGTTCAAGCGAGCAATCCAAGCACTCAGCAAGAAAACCGTTCGGAAGAAAATATAACCCAACAGACAGTTGAGAATGAAAGCAAGTTAGAAGACTTAACGCCGCCAGCGCCACAATTCGGTAGTGTTAAAGCGTCAGGGTTACCAAAAGATGTTATGGATGATGTAACGCACCTGAGAAACATGCTGTCAGAAATTAAATACACCCTAGAAACATCTATAGAATATAAGTTAAAGGTAAGTCGCTACATAGATAACGTGATTAACCGCAAACTGAAACAACTTAAGCAAGTCTCGAATGTTGAAGATGAGCAAAAAGAACTAGATGAATAATTAACCTAAATTCAGGTTAATTAAAGGCAAAAAAAAGGCAGTGTAAAATTACACTGCCGTATTCACTATTATCATCCATAATACAAAATTCCCAAGGGAGATATTACTCCTTGTAAAGCTTCATCCTGAATGTCCTATGTCCATTGACTTATCCTATAAGCCTAGCTTCCTTATCCATCGATAAATGACCACTTGTTTTAAGTCCTATAAAACCATTTCTCTTCGGGGCGCACTAACATGAAACCTTTACTAAATGCTATCCGTCACATTTATTAACTGATTAAAGTGTAGACAATTATTTGTATTTTGCTGGCACTTCTAATCTAAAATAATTTAATTTGTTTCGAATCTATATTTTAAAATTATTATAAATCAATCGGTTATGGTTTTTGTGGCGTGATTGCTAAACCAATCTCTTACTATAAAAAGGGTAATATCTCACAAAATTAGTTAATGACTTTCTGGTGCTAGCGTATTGAAATTTTTGAATGGCCGAACTTAAAAGTGATTTGGTTATTATTAATTAAAATAAATAGACATTGGCTGTAAGTGATTGTAATTTATATTTTTAACAATGCCTGTCATGCAGGTAATTTACAATATTTTTTCATGCAACAAATAGATTATCTGGACAGATACCTTTAAAACCACAAGTTAAGCTAAACGAGCAGGCGCGAAGCTTGCTGGCACGTTTTTGAAAGCAAAACCTTTGTTGAGATTAAATAGATATATTGAGTTAACCTTCACGCGTCAGCAAGCTTGACGCCTACAATATTTTTTCATGCAACAAATAGATTATCTGGACAGATACCTTTAAAACCACAAGTTAAGCTAAACGAGCAGGCGCGATGCTTGCTCGCGCGTTTTTGAAAGCAAAACCTTTGTTGAGATTAAACAGATATAGTGATTTAACCTTCACGCGTCAGCAAGCTTGACGCCTACAATGTTTTTAATATGCAATATTGCCTTAGACCAAAAATCTAACCCTTAAACTGCTTCATTCAAGCGGTAACAAATCTCAGTTAATGCCTTTCATTCTGGTCTATTTTCAACACCAGAAAGCTAGACGGCTCGATTCCTGCTTTTAGGGTTAAATTTGATGCGGTATCATAGCGCTTTATCTTTTCGAGAATGATGCCGATTTTGCTGCCTGTTGAAGCCGTATTTACTGAAATACACCAAGCTATAAATGCTCACCCAAGTGTTATTTTGCAAGCGCCGCCAGGGGCAGGTAAATCAACTTGGTTACCACTGGCTTTGCTGGCGCAAGGAAAATGGCATGGCAAGTTAATTTTACTTGAGCCAAGGCGAGTCGCCGCGCGCAATATTGCACATTACTTAAGTCAACAATTAGATGAAAAAATAGGCCAAACAATTGGTTTAAGAATGAGAGGCGAAACGCGAGTCTCATCCCAAACAAAACTAGAAGTGGTGACCGAAGGGGTTTTAACGCGAATTTTGCAAAGCGATCCTGAACTCAGCGACTATCACTTGGTTTTGTTTGATGAGTTTCACGAACGGTCATTGCAGTCGGATTTAGCCTTTGTATTGGCAAAACAAGTACAAGCTGCGCTTAGAGACGATTTAAAACTATTAATCATGTCTGCTACTTTAGATTTGGCGAGTTTAAACAGAACCCTACCAGATGCGCCTGTGATTAAAAGTGAAGGGCGTAATTTTCCTATCGAGGTTTTTTATCGGCCTTATAAAACAAATAATAATGATTGGTTTGGCTTTGAAAACCACATTATAAAAGTGATAAAAGAGAGCCTAGTTAACTCTGGCGATATTTTAGTTTTCTTGGCGGGTAGCGGCGAAATTAATCGGTTAGAAAAACAACTAAAACAAACCGAATTAAATAAGTTTGCTATTCACACTTTACATGGTCAGCTTAGTTTAAAACAGCAACAACAAGCACTGCAGGCCGATCAACAAGGCAAACGTAAAATTGTATTAGCAACCAATATTGCTGAAACCAGTTTAACCATAGAAAACGTCAGTATAGTAATAGACACCGGCCTACATAAAAAAGTTAAATACGATAATGTCAGTGAATTTAGCCAACTGATTACCGAGCAAATTTCACAAGATTCGGCCGTGCAACGTATGGGGCGAGCGGGACGAACTCATGCCGGGATTTGTTATCGTTTATGGCCAGAAGAAAGCCAATCCAGATTAAGAAAACATTATCCAGCAGAAATTGAGCAAGCCGATCTATCGCAACTGTGTTTTGAAGTTTACTTATGGGGTGAAACCAATGTATTAGATCTCGATTGGCCAACACCTCCGAGTGATAATCAGATCCGCCTCGCAAATGAAAAGCTCGCTAGGCTTAAGCTAATTGATTTATCGCCTTCTCAGCAAAAAATAACCGAATTGGGTTTACAGCTCCAAGCGAAAGGGGCTGATTTAATTGCTGGTATTATCTTAAATGTAAAACCAGATTTAGCGCTCGCACACTTATTTGCTGCATGGTTACAAGAAAATCGTCAAGTGAACACTTGGCAGCTAAATCAAAGTTTGGTTGAACTTTGCAAGTCGAATAATCCGATTAAACAAGCGGCAGAAAAAAGCTTACAGCGAGAAATTTCCGCTGCTAGTATCGAGCAGCAATTTGACGATTTGTATCAAGTCATAGTACCGCTTTTTATTCACCGTGTTGCCAAAAAGCTCGGTAATCAAAATGATAAGGTGAGTTATTTAATGGCTTGCGGCAGTGCGGTCGACTTGTATGCTGCCGACTCACTAAATCCGCCAGAGTGGATTTTGGTAATAGATGCAAGCATGTCGAATAAAAGCCCAAATGCCACGATTCGCTCTGCTTTTGAATTAGACTGGCAAATGCTCGAAGCTATTATTCAGCCTTATTTACAAAAGCGAACCCAAGTTGATTACCAAGCGAATCAGCTCAGTTTTTATCAGCAAACTAGTTTGCTTAAATTACCGCTTAATAAAGTTAAATTAAGCCAAGCACCCAGTCAGCAAGAGAAAACTCAAGCATGGTTGGCTTTGATAAATAAGCAGGGAATCGAGTTATTTAATCACGCTGATGCGATTAAGTTATTTATTTATCGTTGGAATTTGGCAGCTGAAGTTAACTCAGATTTTGCATCGATTTCGTTTTCGTATTTAATTGAAACCGCCGAAACTTGGTTAAGTTTGTATTTGGCGGATATTAATTCAGTTAAGCAGCTTGCGAATTTAGATATAGCCGCACTTTGGTTACAGCAAAAAGATTATGCGTTACAGCAAACTCTAGCTAGTTTACTTCCTACTAAGTATGAAATGCCAGACGGGCGGGTGGTTAAAATAGATTACAGCCATGAATCTGGGCCTAAGCTAAGTTGTTTTATGCAATCTTTTTATGGTTTAACTGAGCACCCAAGTATCGCTAATGGTAGAGTAAAGCTAACTTGTGAACTTTTATCACCAGCTAAAAGACCAATCCAAACCACACAAGATTTAATTAATTTTTGGTCTGGCAGTTACGACATAGTCAAAAAAGAAATGAAAGGGCGATATCCTAAGCATTATTGGCCGGACGATCCTCTGGTAGCAGAAGCTGGAACAAAAACAAAAAGGCAAAGGTCACAAACGAATGACAATTAATTGGAAGAATGCGCCGCGTTGGATAGTTAAAACTCTAATTAAAATTAGCATAATAGGTTTTATTTTATTAATTGCGGCAGCGATTTATTTTGATGCGCAAATTAAAAAGAAGTTTGAAGGCACAAAGTGGCAATTACCTGCGCTAGTTTATGGCGTTGAGCACAAGTATGAGCGCTTACAGGCGTTAAGTCGCGATGAGTTGATTCGTCATTTAACCCTGCTGGACTATCGCAAAGTGTGGCAGTTAACGGCACCGGGTGAGTATAGAGTGATTAAAAATGGGGTGGAATTTATCCGCCGCGAATACTCTATGCCGCAGCAACAAATTCCGATGCAAAAACTGCAAGTCACCTTTAGAAAAAATCGAATAGGTCAGATAAAGTCGTTAAAAGAGGGCGTGACAGAATCTGAGTTTAGTTTAGAGCCTTATTTACTCGACCGACTACAAGCAAGTAACTTGGAAGATAGAATTTTAGTCGAACTAGACCAAATTCCCGACATTGTCAGTAAAACCTTAATCTTAGTTGAAGATAGAAAGTTTTATGATCACCATGGCATTTCACCTCTCGCTATTTTAAGGGCTTTAATGGTGAATGTGCAGGCTGGTAGAACGGTACAGGGTGGCAGTACCTTAACTCAGCAATTGGTTAAAAATATGTTTTTAACCAATGAACGCAGCTTAGTGCGTAAGTTTAAAGAAGCTATTTATGCCATTTTGTTAGATGCGAGATATAGCAAAGAGCAGGTCTTGCAAGCCTATTTAAATGAAGTTTATTTAGGCCAAAATCATAACCGTGGCGTGCACGGTTTTGGTTTAGCGAGTCATTATTATTTTGCCAAGCCGCTAAATGAGTTAAGACCGAGTGAAGTTGCACTTTTAATTGGTATTATCAAAGGCCCTTCTTATTATGATCCAAGACGCTTTCCTGAAAGAGCCAAAGAGCGTCGAGATCTGGTTTTAAGATTGATGATGGAAAACCATCTTATCAGCACTAATTTGTACCAGCACGAAGTTGAATTACCGATAAAAGTTCAAGATAAAGAGAAGATAGCTAAACGGCGTTATCCTTCTTATGTCGCTCAGGTAAAACGAGAATTAAAACAGGTTGTAAGTAAAGATATTCCGTTAAACGACGGCATTAAAATATTTACCCATTTTGATCCTTTAACCCAAAATCAAGCGCAAGCAGCGGTTAGCTCAGGTTTAGATTTGTTGGAATCTCAGCGAAGCCTAGCCGATTTACAGGGTGCCATGGTGGTGGTCGATAATCATACTGGCGGTATACAAGCGATTGTGGGTGACAGAGTCGCAAATTATGACGGCTTTAACCGTGCTCTCGATGCACAACGAAATATTGGCTCATTAGTTAAACCCGCTATTTACTTAAATGCGCTGCAACAACCCGAATATTATAATTTGGCAACTCAGTTAGAAGATAAAGAAATTACTTTAACTAGCTCTTTAGGTAAAAAGTGGTCTCCCAAAAATTATGACAAAAAGTACTTAGGTCAGGTTTCATTATTAGATGCGCTTGTCGGCTCTCGAAATGTCCCTGCGGTAAATTTAGGTATGGCGTTAGGATTAAGAGAAGTTGCCGATACATTACAGTGGCTAGGCGTTGAAAAAGAAGTGAATCCTTACCCATCTATGTTGCTTGGGTCGACCACATTAAGTCCGATGGAAGTTGCACAAATTTATCAGGTATTTGCAAATGCAGGCGTTAAGAAAAAAATCAATGCGATTAAAAGTATTAACGCACCAAACAATGAGCTGATTTGGCAAAGTAAAGTATTTACTGAGCGGGTTATTCAGCCAGAACAAGCTTATTTGCTTAATTATGCTTTGCATCAAGTGACGCAAAAAGGCTCGGCTAAGTATTTAGGCAAAACGCTTTCAAGGATAAATTTTGCAGGTAAAACAGGCACAACAAATGACGCTAGAGATAGTTGGTTTTCTGGTTTTGACCAATCTCAACTCGCAGTTGTTTGGGTGGGCAATGATGATAACAAACCAATCAAATTAACAGGTTCTAGCGGGGCGTTGAGGTTATTTGTGAATTACCAAAAAATGCGAACACCTAGTAGTTTAGTGATGGCAAAACCCGCCAATATAGAGATGAAATATTTCGATAAAACAACAGGCGAACATATTTTACCCGGCTGTAATAATATGATGATGCTACCAGCCATTGCACCTAGCTTAGCTAAAGCAAAAGCGTGCGCAGAAACAAAAGAGTGGCAAGAACCGAAAAAATCTTGGTTAGATAAGTTATTTAGTTGGTAACTGAGTTAGGGCGTGTTGATCTTTGTGGATAACTCTCTCTGAGAGAAAAATGTAGGTAAATAAAAAAGGCTCTAAGTAGATAAACACAGAGCCTTTTTCGTTAGTTAAGATTAACTCAGGATAGGAAATTAGATAATGCTAGGTAGTTGCTATCCCGAGCTGTGGTTAGTATTTTACAACAAGCTGTTATAGCTGTGATTGTAAGTAATTTGGCAAACCAAGCATTTTGATTAAACGGATTTGCTGTTCTAACCAATAAGCATGATCTACTTCAGTGTCGTCTAGAAGTTTTTCTAGCATTTCACGAGTGACATAGTCATTTTCTTTTTCGCATAACGCTATGGTTTCTTTTAGTAAAGCGGCAACCGCATATTCAACTCTTAAATCGCTTTCTAGCATCGAAGGTACGTCTGTACCTATCACTAGTCCGTCGCGAGTCGACATGTCTGGCACGCCTTCTAAAAACAGGATGCGCTCAATGATAGCTGAGGCATGGCCTTTTTCATCATCAAACTCATGGTCGATTCTTTCGTATAATTTTTCTAAACCCCAATCTTGGTACATGCGAGAATGTATAAAGTATTGGTCCATTGCTGCTAGTTCGTTTGCTAATAAACGATTTAAAGCATCGATTACGACTTGTTTACCTTTCATAATATTCTCCGATTAAAGTTGTGCTTGTAGGTAGTTTTCGATACCCATATTCTCAATTTGATATTCTTGAGTTTCTAGCCAATCTACATGCTCTTCTTCATACTCTAAAATATCTTCAAGTAAATCTCTGCTGACGTAATCTTGTTGTTTCTCACAAACCGCGATTGCTTCTTTTAATAAGCTAACCTGTTCGTGCTGAAACTTCATATTGCAGCTGATAATTTCACTGGTTTCTTCGCCAATTTTTAACGCACCTAAGCGTTGTAAATTAGGTAAACCTTCTAATAATAAAACGCGTTCGATAATTTCATCCGCTTGTTTCATGTCTTTAATAGATTTTTTGTAATTCGCGCTATTTAATTTTTCTAATCCCCAGTTTTTAAACATGCGAGCATGTAAAAAATATTGGTTAATAGAGGTAAGCTCCGCAGTGAGAACTTTATTAAGATATTCAATAACTTGTTTGTCGCCTTGCATAATTGTGTCTCTGTATTGATCTTGCATTTAGCAAATATTGAAAACACTATAGACTAAAAAATGGGTTTTATCAAACTAAAAACCTATATATATCAATGGTTTGAGTAGGATAATCATTCGCATTTAGACTTAGTTTTATACTAAAACTTGCTATGCTTTTTGAACTCTAAGATTGAACTAGAGTTAAGCATAGCCAATTTTTGAAATTTGACTGACTATCAAGATTAAATTGTGTTGGCTTGATAAGTCAGTCGCTAGCTTTTAAGCCATTTTTTGAGCTAGTTGTTCAAGGTAGTTAACGTGTGGAGGTAAAGTTAAGCTATTTGGTCGTAACGCTTTTATCGCTTTGCTCGCGTCTGCTAATGACCAACCTCTTTCTAATAATATTTGTGCTGATACTAATCCGGTTCTGCCTGTGCCGCCTTTGCAGTGAACCGCTATTTTTTGATTGCTATCAAGCAGTTGGTGGACTATTTTTCTAGCTTGTTGCCAAGGCGTTTGAAACATTTCTTCTGGCGCTTGATCGTCTTGAATCGGTAAATGAAACCACTGTATGCCAGCTTGCTCACATAGTGTCTTAATTTCAGTCACATTGTTTTTTTCTAATTCAAATTGCTGCATAAAGGTTAAAACTGCAACGGCACCAGCCTGCTTTAATTGGCTAATTGATTCAGCTAAAGGCACGTCTTTAGTTCCCGGACATGGCGTAATGATAATTTCAGCGCCGAGTTCATTGACCTTTAGGGGGAAAGTAGGGTGTTGCATAATAAGTATATCTCTATTGATTTTGTTAGTTTAATTAGTTGGATGAAAGCTAATATACGGCCAATAATATGTCAAATGACAGTTTATTTAAGTCGGGCATAAATTTGTATTGAAGCGGAGTTGGTTCTTTTCATTAAAAATGTAGTTAATTGTTATTAGGGTGAACTCTTTTCGGTGATTTTGTTCATAATGAGATGCATCAAAGCAAATATCGTTCTAGATTAAGGGTTTCTATGTTTAAAAAGATCAGTTTAGTATTACTTTGTATTCCATTTGGTTTACACGCAGCGCCTGAATTAAAAGGGACGCCAAAAGAATTAGAGCAGTATTTTCATCCACAACAAAAAACCATGCATTTGTCTGAACAAGCAGAAAAAACCGCTTATACAGACGTCGCTATTATTGATTTGGTGATTAAAACGGAAGACAAAGCCTTAGCGCGTTCCATTGAAAAAAATGATCAAATTCAGCGGTTAATCTACAAATCATTAGTCAATTCGGGTGTTGATGCTGACTCTATTCAAAACGCTAAATTTTCTTCATCTCCTGAGTTTGGCTGGTTTGGCGATAAGCCAAAGAGTTTTAACGTAGTTAATCGTATGTCAGTTAAAATTAATAATGCCGAACATTTACAAAAATTAGCTCAATTATCCGATCAACATGATGAAGTTAGTTTAGCTTCCACTGAGTTTGAACATTCAGAAAAAGAAAAGTTTGAGCAAGCAGTTAAAAAACAGGCGTTAGATAAAATTATGGCGAAAAAAGCCTTTTACGAGGCAGCACTAGGTTTAAAATTAACGGCTATCTCTTTCCACGAATCTAATATCCAGAACCAACCGACTATGGCTGCAACTATGTTGCGTCAAAAAGCTAAACCAAGTGTGAAAAATGCGGAAGCGTTTGTCAGCTATAGTGCAGAACAATCCCATCAACGCGCAAATTCATTTGATGAAGTAAAGTATAAAGCAAGTATTACGGTTGAATTTAAAGTGGAGTAGAGTTGGTGGTGCTTCCCGAAGTGTCGATTAGGGTATAGCCCTTGAACCGTAAGGTTCAAGGCGGAAAATACCACTCGGCCGTAGGCTTCTCGGTACATGCCGAGCCTGCTCAATAGCCGAGGCGGTATCATCCTAAAATAAAATTATCGGCTCAGGGACATAACCCATAGGCGAACACTTCAGGAAACATAATATTGAAACTAAGTTGTTAGTAGAATTGCGCTAACAACGGGCGCGCACTATAAAGCTGAAATATCGCTATTGCAACCATATGCGTCTAGTTAGTTTCATTTTAGTGTTTGCTTGCTGTTTTTTCCACCATTTAAACGCTTAAAGTTGCAGACTGTTTGTCGCTACTAGGACTCAGTGTTAGGATAGCGCAATATACATAAATGAATTTTGGTTACGTTAAATGACTGAACAAAAACTTCCTAACTACGATGATTTTGAATTATTTTTGCACAAAAATGAATTACCTTGCACCGCGGCAGAAATACACGCCATTATCAGTGGTTGCCTATGTGCAGGAATGCCTTATAAACAAGCTGACTGGCGCAAATTCGTCAGTGAATTCGCAATGCAAAATACAGAAATTGCAGACGATGTATTAGTTCAGTTTACTGAGTTATATAAAGTTATTTATCAGCAGTTGTCAGATTCGGACTATAGTTTTGAACTCTATATTCCTACCGAAGACGATATTCTGTTAACCGAAAAAGCAGAAGTGCTAGTTGAATGGTTAGCCGCATTTGTTGCTGCTTTTGGTGCTGTCGTTGGTGAAAAATTTAATCAGGTCGATGCTCCAGTTAAAGAAGCTTACCAAGATTTAATCGAAATAAGTCAAATGGATAGTGAAATGGATGATTCAGAAGAGAATCAAATTTCTTTTGAAGAGATTACCGAATATGTCCGCATGACAGCCATTACTTGCTTTGGTGAATTAGGTGATCACTCTGGTAGTGAAGACTATAAAAAACCAACGTTTCACTAACCTCAAAAATAAAAATAATAAAAATCTAAATTTAGATTCTAATTTAAGTTTAGATTAACCTTAACTCGGGATAAGAAATTAGTTAACCCCATTAAGCTATTGGTATTATTAGTTTTTTATTTCTTGAAAGGTATTTTTTCTTAGAACAAGGCGAATTTGCGTACGTAATAGCTGGCTATTACTAGTGAATTCAACGCAGTTATCAGGAAAAAGGCCCTCAAGAAAGTAAGTTGTTATCCCGAATTGAGGTTAGATTAATAAGGTTATATATGATTAGCTTAGCTGAATACCAACAAAGAATAGAAAATGTTTTAAGCCAAATGGCGGATAATAGTGTCGCTATTATTGCAGCTGCTTCCGAGCAGACTAGAAGTAATGACACTGAGTACCCTTTTCGTCAAGACAGTGACTTTTTTTACTTAACCGGATTTAACGAGCCAGATGCTTTTTTAGTGTTGAGTAAAAAGTCGGAAACGAGTCGATATTTATTTTGCCGAGCGAAAGATAAATTTGCTGAGATCTGGAATGGCAGAAGAGCGGGTCCAGAGCAAGCCAGCCAAAATTTAGGGCTTGAACAAGGATTTGCAATTGAAACTTTTGATGCAGAAGTGCAGCAAATTTTAAATGGCGTTGAAACTATTTATTGGTTGCAAGGTAAGTCTAAGCAAGTAGATAAACGCATTTTTAATTTAGTGCAGCAAATTAGAGATCAAGGCAAACTTTCTTTGCCTCCGTACCGTATGTTTGATTTACGACAAATCATGCATGAAATGCGTTTAGTAAAATCAAACGCAGAGTTAGAAATTATGCAACAAGCAGCTGATATCAGTTGTAAAGCTCACAAAAGAGCAATGCAGCGCAGCCAAGCTGGGGTGATGGAATATCAGCTAGAAGCCGATATTTTACATGAGTTCGCTCAACACGGTGCTAGGTTTGCTGCGTACAACACTATAGTTGCCGCGGGTGATAATGCTTGCATTTTACATTACACAGAAAACGCCGACAGAATTGAAGATGGTGATTTAGTTTTAATTGACGCAGGTTGTGAACTGCATGGTTATGCCGCCGATATCACTAGAACTTTCCCTGCAAATGGCAAGTTTACCCCAGCACAAGCTAAGCTATATCAATTAACTTTAGATGCTCAACTCGCATCAATGCAGTATTTAAAGCCGGGTAATACCCTAAAACAAGCAACAGATGTTGCGGTCGAAGTTATCACCAAAGGCTTAATCAAACTTGGTTTATTAACCGGTAGTTTAGAGCAAAATTTAGCGAGTGAAGAAGGTAAGCCAGCCGCATATAGACAATTTTTTATGCATGGTTTAGGTCACTGGTTAGGCCTAGATGTACATGATGTTGGTTTATATAAAGTTGCAGGCCAAGACAGACCTTTAGAAGCCGGTATGGTGTTAACGGTAGAGCCTGGAATTTACGTAGCGCAAGATGCTGAGGTAGACGAACAGTGGCGTGGTATCGGCATTCGGATTGAAGATAATGTTATTATTACCCAAGATGGTTATCAAGTTATTACCGATGCCGCTCCTAAAACAATTTCAGAGATAGAAGCCTTAATGCAAGGCAAATAGGCAAGAAGCATATAAATGGGAAAAACTACCCCAATTGAATTTGATCTAGTTATTGTCGGCGGTGGCCTAGCGGGTTTAAGCATGGCCAATGCCTTGCTATCAAATCCTGTTACGTCTAAGTTGAATATTGCAATTGTTGAAGCTTTTGAAGCGAAAAATAGTTTACATACTAGTTTTGACGCTAAGGCAATTGCGATCGCTTACGGTTCTGCAATGCAACTTGCTAACTGGCAAGTATGGCCTTACCTAAAAAATCTTTGCCAGCCAATCCAGAAAATTGAAGTTTCCGAATTAGGCAGTGCCGGTTATAGTTTTTTAGATTGCCCTGAAAATCAATCCGCTTTAGGTTTTGTGGTTGAAGCTCAGCAGTTTGGCGCAGCTTTAACTCAGAGTTTGGCTGATCTGAAGAACGCCGATAGTCAGCTTACTTGGTTTTGCCCTGATGAGTTGGTTAGTCTCGCGCAATCTTCTGCTGGCAATTTGCTTCAATTAAAATCAGGGCAAGTGCTCAGTACAAAACTGGTCTTAGCTTGTGATGGTGGCAATAGCCAGTTGCGTCAATTGATTTCACCCCGTTTTCAGCAAGACGATTACAGTCAGTTTGCCTTAACTGCGAACATCGCAGTGGATAAAGCACATCAGAATATTGCTTACGAGCGTTTTACAGAAAACGGCCCTTTGGCTTTGCTACCAATGGCTGATGATAGATTTGGTGTGGTTTGGTGTGGTGAGCAAACCCAAGTTGCAGATAGAATGGCTTTATCCGATGCTGATTTTATCCAAGCTTTACAGGCTGCTTTTGGCTATCGAGCAGGGCGTATCACGCAATTAGGAGCTAGAGCTAGTTATCCATTAAAGCGCTCTTGGGTATCTGAAAATTATCATCAAGGTGTGGTGTTTTTAGCGAATGCTTCACACACAGTGCATCCAATCGCTGGGCAAGGATTTAATTTAGGCTTAAGAGATATAGCTGCCGCTACTAAATCGATAGAAGCAGCGGTTTTACACAAGCAAGATTTATCGAGTTATCAAACTTGGCAGGGTTATTTACAGCAAAGGCAAGGCGATATTCATTTTGTACTGAATTCTACGGATAATTTAGTTCGCTTGTTTTCAAACCAAAATCCTTTGCTTAAGCTTGGACGAAACATAGGTTTACTTGGCTTAGAATTTCTACCGCCTGTAAAGCGTAAGCTTGCGCAATCTGCTATGGGCTTAAACTCAGGCGTTTAATAATAGGTATTTAATGTGATAGACAAATTTGATCTCGTAATAGTTGGCGCTGGTATTGTTGGTTTAACTGCTGCATTAGCGGTTGCCAAAGAAGGTCACCAAATAGCGATTGTTGCGCCTAAATTAGCAGAGGAAGCTTTACCTGAACATGCACAGCGAGTGAGTGCGATTAATTTGGCGAGTGTTAATGCTTATAAAAATTTAAATGTTTGGCAAGGGTTGCTCAATAGTCAAAGGTTAAGCCCATATAATCAGATGCAAGTCTGGGATAAAAACAGCATAGGCAAAATCGGATTTTCGGCAGCAGAACAAAATTTATCTGAACTTGGCTATATTATTGAAAATCAGTTAGTTGAAAATGAGTTAATCAAGGCATTGGCTGAGTTAGATAATTGTCGTTTTTATCAGACAGAAGTTGAACAACTAGATCAAGATATAGAGCAAGCCTTACTCAAATTGGCAACAGGTGAGTTATTACAAACCAAATTATTAATTGGTGCCGATGGCGCAAATTCTAAATTAAGGACTTGGTTAGATATTCCGTTAACTTTTTCTGATTATGGCCAAACGGCAATAGTGGCAACTGTTCAAACTGAGCTGCCGCATGAATTAACGGCAAGGCAAGTCTTTACCCCAGACGGCCCGCTGGCTTTTTTACCTTTGGTCGATTCAAATCTGTGTTCTATTGTTTGGTCGCAAACGCACCAGCAAGCTGATCAATTACTGGCATTGTCAGATAGTGAATTTAATAACAAATTAACTGCGGCGATTGACGGTAATTTAGGCCAATGCCAAATTGTTAATTCGCGAATGAGCTTTCCATTAACCATGCGTTATGCGCAAAGCTTTATTAAAGACACTTGTGTTTTGATTGGCGATGCAGCCCACACAATTCATCCACTAGCAGGGCAAGGCGCTAACTTAGGCATAATTGATGCTCTAGCTATCGCAGAAGCCGCCAATCAACAACTTTCTGAAAATGGTCAGATTAACTTGGTTAAGCTCAAGCAAGTGATGCGTTGGCGACAAGCAGATGCGGTTGAACGAATAGCGGCTATGTACGTTTTCAAAACTGGCTTTAGCAATGATTTATTACCACTTAAAATTGCTAGAGCTGCCGCATTGAACTTAGTCGATTTAATTGGCCCAGTTAAATCTAAATTTATTCAAGCTGCTTTAGGTAATACAGGGCGATTACCTGAACTTGCAAAAACTAGCCTAACTTAACCTGAAGCTGGGTTTAATTTAATTGGCGAGATTAGGTTAGAAAAATCTCGCTTTCTGTTACCTTCTTTTCTGTTAGTTTGGTAAACTCGCGGTGCATTTAATTCTGGGTAGAGTATTTTGTTCCGCTTCTTTCATAAAATTATAATTACGAGTTTTACAACGATTCTTTGCTTACTGGCCTCTGTTCAGTTTGTTAGCGCTGATATTGCGATTATTATTGATGACGTTGGTTATCGTTCGTCGGATGCTCGTTTGTTAAACTTACCAGCCGAGATAACACTTTCTATTTTACCTAACACTCCATTCGGGAAAAATATTGCCAATAGAGCGGTTGCTGAGGGCAGAGAAATAATGCTGCATCTGCCGATGGAGTCGAGCAGTGGTATTAAGCAAGAGCCCGGCACTATTTTAAGTACTATGACCGCAGAGCAAATCAAACAAACTTTGAAGCTAGCGCTAGATGATTTTCCTCATATAAGTGGGGTTAATAACCATATGGGCAGTAAATTAACCCAATTAGTTCAACCTTTAGAAAGCATTATGAGTGTGCTCAAACAAAGAGATTTGTATTTTGTGGATAGTCGCACGAGTAAATCTTCTCAGGCTTTAAGCGTTGCTTTGTCTCATGGATTAACCGCACATAGACGACATGTTTTTTTAGATAATGAAATAGATCAAGTCGCAATTAATAGACAATTGAACAAAGTGCTAAAAATGGCGACTAAACAACAAAATGTTATTGCTATTGGTCACCCTCACCCTGAAACCATTGCTGTTTTAGAGGCTTTTTTCGCTAAATATACAGCCAATGCAATTATGTTAAGAAGAGTATCTGAGTTGCAAACTAAGCCATATCAGACATTCGCGAGCAATACCCAAGTTAAATAACCTATTCAATATAATAATAAATTTGTTTAAGCGCCTACTTAAACAAAATAACTGAATGATTAAGGAGTTTTTGTGAAACTTTCATTTTGGACTATCGCACTGGTAGCCAGTTTATTAACTGCCTGTAGTGCAACCCAAACAAGCCAGCCTAAGTCACCAGCCAAAAAAGTTGAAAATATAGTGATAAATAAAAGTCCGACAGATGATAGAGAATATGAATATTTAACTTTAGCTAATGGCTTAAGGGTTATTTTAATTTCGGATAAAAACTCAGAAGAGTCGACAGCGTCGTTAGCGGTTGGCGTCGGCAGTCACCAAAACCCTGAATCACAATTAGGCTTAGCGCACTTTTTAGAGCATATGCTGTTTATGGGAACAGAAAAGTACCCAGAGCCATCTTCTTTTTTCAAGTTTGTTCAAGCTCGTGGTGGTTTTAGTAATGCTTACACAAGCTTAGATCACACGAACTATTATTTCAGTGTAAACCAAACCCATTTTGATGAAGCCTTAGACCAGTTTAGTGATTACTTTAAAGCGCCATTGTTTGACCCTAAATATGTTGATAAAGAACGTACCGCAGTTGATAACGAGTGGACTCGAGGCCGCCAAAATGATGGTCGAATTTTACAACGTGTACGTGGCGAAACAGGCAACCCAGCACATCCATTAAAGCACATGAGTGTGGGTAACTTAGAAACCTTAAGTGATAAACCAAATTCTGAATTACTAGCTGAAATGAAGCAGTTTTATCAAGCCTACTATTCAGCCAATATTATGAATTTAGTGCTTGCTGGTAAGCAAAGCTTAGCGGAATTAAAGCTGTTAGCTGAAAAGCACTTTTCGACGATTAAAAATAATCAAATCAATAAACCTAAAGTGGTAGAGCCTGCTTTTACAGCTCAAACTTTAAATCAGCATATTTACTACAAACCGCAAAAAGAAAGTAAACAGCTGATTATTGAGTTCCCTATTGCAGATAACTCAGATAACTGGCGACAAAAAGTAAATCAGTACGTTTCATATTTAATTAGTTCTGAAGAGCCAGGTACGCTAGGTGAATACCTACGAATACAGCAATTGGCAAATTCTAGTACAGTTAGAATTTCTCCATCTTACTATGACAATTCAGGCCTTTTACAAGTTTATATTGAGTTAACCGATAAAGGTATTGTCGAGCAAGATCAGGTGATAGCAGCCACGTTAAGCTATATTAATTTGATTAAAAACCAAGGGATTAAATCAAGTTATTTCAATGAAATTAAAGCCATGGCAATAGAGTCATTCAATAATAACTCTAAAGCGAATTTAACTCGTAAAGCGACTCACTTAGCGGCTAGTTTATTTGATTTACCTGCTCAGCATATTTTGGATTCGAGCACTATTTTTAACGAATTTGACCCAAATGCTATTAGCCAATTTATGCTGCAATTAAACCCAAATAACATGCGGGTTTGGCATATTTATCCAGAAGCTAAAGTAGAAAAAGAGATCCCTTATTACTTTGGCCAGTATTCAAATAAAGCGATTACTCAGCAAGAGATAAATACTTGGACTGGCTTAGCGGCAAACATTCAAATGCAGTTGCCATCTGCGAATGAATTGTTTAATCCTGAATTAGATAAGTTGGTTGAGAAAAGCTTAGCGCAGCCAACTCAGATTTATAATGAAAATGGTATCGAGGCTTGGTTAATCCATAGTGAAAAATATCAGGCTAAAAAGGGTTGGTTAGAAGTATTAATTAACACAGATTTAGCGGATATAGATGCACAATACACAGTGACTTCATCTGTGTTTAAAGAAATGTTCAGCCGTAACCTAGTTGCTTTAATGGATAAGGCTGGTCGCGCTGGTACCTCTGTTAGTATTTCTAATTATTGGGGCGGTAGCATCAGAGTTAGAATGCAAGGTAAGAGTGGTAATCAAAGCTTATTACTAGATAAAGTATTAGACACCTTAGCTAATTTTGAATTAAGCCAAAAGCAATTTGAGTTGTCTTTACAAAAGTACCAAGAGCAAAAGCGTAATAAAGCAAAACAAACTCCAGCGGATCAGGCGGGCTCTGTATTTAACCAGTTAATGTATCAAACCTTTACTGACGAACAGCTATTAATGGCTAGCGACTATGTAAACTTAACTATGGTTAAAAACTTTAGAAAACAGCTACTAAAGCGTAATCGTGTTTTGATTTTTGCTTACGGCGCTTATGAAGTCGATACAGTAAAAAATATGGTGTCGATTACCAGTGCTAAATTGCCAGTAGAGCGTGATGTTATTGAAAGGTACAAACGCCAAATTATGCCAATTCATAAAGGTGAGGTTTTAAACTACAAGCAAAAAGTTGAGCATACGGATGTCGCTGTGTTAGACGCATATGTGTCGCCTAAAAAGTCGGTTAGAAATTCACTTGTGTTAGAGCTGATTAATAGCCAGTTTAGTAGTGAGTTTTTCCGCCAACTTAGAACCGAAGAACAATTGGGTTACCAAGTCTCTAGCATGGCATTTGACTATGATCAGCATCCTATTTTTATGATGTTAGTGCAAAGCAACAATGCTTCTTATAAAGACTTAAAGAAACGTTTTGATAAATTTAAGCTGGACTATAAAGCAAAACTGGCCACATTAACTGATGAAGAATTTAACCAAGCTAAACAAGCTATGCTTGCCGGTTTGAATCAGCCAGCAGATAACCTGTATACCGAAGCTCGACCTTATCTAATTGATTTTATTGATAATGTTTTAGACTTCTCGACTAAACAAACAAAAATTGAAACGCTTAAGCAGATTGAGAAACAAGAGCTAATCGATTTATACCAAAGCATGTTATTGAAGAAGAATAACATGGAGTTATTGATTCAGTTGAAAGGTAGCAAATAAAGCCTAATTGGAATTAGCTAGGGTCAAGCCCTAGCTAATGCAGACTCAAGCCCAGCAAGCGTTGACCTTTATAGAGCTAAAT
>NZ_KQ130510.1 GCF_001050375.1 Catenovulum maritimum
AGCTCTATATAAAAACCAAAAAATACATTTCTAACAAATAGCGCTAAATCAAAAGAAAACACATGCAGAATAAATATTGTAAAGTAAATGCTTACACCTTTATATCTCGAGCTTCACTAAGCAGGTTGTTTTACAGCGTCAAATATATCTTAATCCAAGTGTTCAGGGCGTAAATCCATACACCTAACAAATAGAATAAACACATATGGTGTAAAGATTTACTATGTATGGCAAGTCAAGGTGTAACGATTTACGCGCTAAAAGTTGAATTCCCCCAAATGGTGTATAGATATACTTCAAATAATGCTGGGCTTTAGCCAAGGTGTAGTATTTTACTAGAGCAAACAGCTAAGGAAGCTATAACTAAAACGAAAAATATAGCTAAAGTGTAGAAATATACGCTCTAAGCACTGAAAGGTGTAGTGATTTACTCTTATGTTTGCTTTAAAGGTGTAATAATTTACGACCTTTCTTAATAAAGGTGTATATATATGCGATCTTTGCGTATTTCAGGATAAGAGAGAAAGAGTTAGGGCCTTTACAGTGAAATAACTAGATAAAGCGAGCTTAAACGCCAAAAACTCGCTAAAAATAAAGGCTAAGGTGTAAGGAAAAACTTGTGTAATAGCACATAAGGTGTAGTTATATACTTCTAAGGTGTATGATTATGCGCTTTTTAAAAAGTAAAACATTACACCTAAACCAAGTAAAAAATTACACCTTGGTAAAACAAAACAAGTAAAATTATACACCTAATAAGTAGATGCATACACCTTAAGCAAGTACAACACTACACTTAGCAAGTAAACTTCTACACTTTAAGTATCTAAGTGATTGAAAAATAGTAAGCAAAAACGATCAGATCAGATCTAAATTGTTTTTAAATAAAAAAGATCTAGATCTTAAACAGAGCTAATAAATATTAGTTTTTCATATTAAGAAGTAAAATAATACACCATTAAAGTAAAAGCTTACACCTTTAATATATAAGTTGTTGTTTTTTATAGGGCACACAGGGATCGTAAATGCAATAAAAATGTAAAAATAACCTTGAACATAACACTGTGTCATGATAATTTTGTATGATTAAAGGTGTAAAGAAATACGATTATGAGAGAAGAGTTAGAAATTGTAGGTAACAGTAATGAAGATGATCACGTCATCGTAAAAAGTGACAGGATTGTATCTTTTGCTACGCCCAATGGCTCACTCACATCTGCTGTTTACAAATGTATGAACGCCGTAATCCTTGCACTACAAAATGATGTAAAGCAAAAGTTTGAAAATTTTGAAGATGTCGATAGAGCATATGGGGATAGTGTTGTATATGAATTATCTTTACCATTTGTTAAATTTGTTGATTACATGGGGTGGAAAAGCAACAACCGTACCGGTGCAAGAAAAGCGATAGATTTACTTGCAAATTTAAAAGTCGAGTGGGACATTTTAGAGAGCCAAGATGGCAAGGGTAATAAAGTCTCAGGCGATAGAATCGGCTTTAGACATTATGTTATGGCTGCTGAAATTGATGATGGCAGCCTTAAAATCCAAATTGCGCCTGAGATCAGAAGAGAACTTTTAAATTCATATAGTTCTAGCTTTTTAAATTTAAACTTAAGAATCGCGAACGATATCTGGTCAGATAAATATACACCTAGATTGTACGAACATTGTTTAATGTTTAAACGTGATGGCGTTAAAAAATTCGAATGGAGTGTGGCTAAATTCAAAGAATTGATGAATGTCCAGTACAACATAGTCGATGGCAAAAAAGAGTACGCTTATCCTGATTTTAAAGAGCTAAAAAGGATTGTTATTAATAAGTCTATTAATAACATCAATAATACCAATTTCATCGACTTTACCGTTACAGCTCAGTACGTTGGTAAGCCGGTGCGAAATATAATGTTCTTTATTCAAGATAAGGTTCCTAACTTTAGCGCTTCTCCAAGATATATTGAGCTGAAAGACAAAATAGTAAAAGAGCTAAATGAACTTGGTTTCCTTCAAGTTGCTAAAGACTATTTTGATAAGAAACATTCTACAGAAGACTATTTTGACAAAGAAATATCGGTCAAAGAATTACATTACCTCAATTATAATCTTAATCTTTATACCAACCAAAAACGTGCGGTTGAAAAGCCTTTAAGATATTTTCAAACTATCCTTAATAAAAATACCGCTTCTTTTGAAGATGCATGGCTAAAAATCAAAGAAGACGAAAAAGTGCTTGAAAAGCAAGAGCAGCAGCGTAAGTCGATTGCTCAAGCTAAAAAGAATGAAGCGATGCAAAAAATAGAAAACGATGTTATTAAAGAATACAGGAAAGAGCTAGTAGACTCGTATTTATCGACACTGACAACGATTGAATATAATGAATTAGAAGCCAAGTGTAAGAAGCATAATCCTACACTTAAAAACAACCCATTGATATTTAAAGCAATGTTTCATAGTTACATTGTTGATCATTGTTTAGGTGATTTATTCGATCAAAAAGAGTTAAATAAGCTGATTAAAAAAGCTCAAGCCGAAGCAGAGCTTATTCTTGATTTTTAATCGTAACAAATAGTTATATACCTAAATACTAATAAAAGGAGCGTTTTAAGTGTTTTTAGGTATATAGCGTTATCCCAATTTGTTCATATTTAAACAATTACCTACTTAAATTAAATTTATCAAAAAACTTACAAAAATTTACACTTCTTCAGAATAAAAAAAATTACTTGTAACCAACTGTATTTTAATTAAAAAACTCATTTCCATAATAGTTTTGGGGATTTTTAGCATTTTCTTATTTGATAAATATTGTTAACAATGTACAATTAACCTTAAGTTGTGAATGTTATTGGTGGTGTCGTGGTTGTAGCAAATATGAAATCAGATATATTAAATGTAGATAATACGCCTTCGTTAATTAAGTCGGTTAAAACTGAGTATTATCAAATCCCACTTGCTGAAGTGTTAAGTGATGCTAAACATGGCGATCATACACACTTTGAAGTGATCGTATGTAAAGTCTTATGCCAAGATGGTTTTGAAGGTGTTGGTTATACTTACACTGGAGGAAAAGGGGGCAGGGCAATTTATTCATTAATTGAAGATGAACTAAAGCCTAGCTTAATTGGTAAAGATGCTTCTAGAATTTCTCAGTTATGGGAAGAAATGACATATCACCTGCATTATGTTGGTCGTGGTGGTTTACTGAGCTTTGCTATTTCTGCCGTTGATATTGCATTATGGGATATTCGGTGTAAGCGTCTAGGCGAGCCTTTATGGAAAGTTGCAGGCGGACATGCCGATCGCACAAGATGTTATGCTGGCGGTATTGACCTTAACTTCACACAAGACAAATTACTTTCAAACATACAAGGTTATTTAGATTCAGGTTTTAAAGGAGTCAAAATAAAAGTTGGCAAACCTGATTACCGTGAAGATGTCGCTAGAGTAGCAGCTGTTCGTAATTTAATTGGCGATGATACAATTTTTATGGTTGATGCTAATTACTCATTACCAGTAGAAACGGCAATTCGCTTCGCTAAAGCAATCGAACAATACGATATTAAGTGGTTCGAAGAGCCTACGTTACCTGATGACTATGATGGTTTTGCTCGCATTGCTGAAAGCACATCTATCCCGCTTGCTATGGGTGAAAATCTACATACAGTTTATGAATTTAATTTAGCAGTTCAAAAGTCTAGATTAGGTTTCTTACAACCAGATGCATCTAACATAGGTGGTATTACTGGTTGGATGAAAGTCGCTAATTTAGCGTATATCAATAATTTACCTATTTGTACTCATGGTATGCATGAGCTTCATGTATCTCTAATGTCTTCTCAGCCTCATGCTGGTTACATGGAAGTACATTCATTCCCGATTGATCAATATACCATAGAGAAGTTTACGGTTGATCAAAACGGTAATGCTGTCGCGCCAAATGTGGCGGGTACAGGTGTTGAGTTTGATCCAGCCCTAGTTGGTCAGTATTTAATTAAACAATCTTAAGAAAGGTGTAACAAAATGATTGCAGCAGAATATATCGGTAATAAAAGTTTTAAATTAGTAACCGCAGCAGAGCAAAAACCAGCAGCAGGTGAAGTAAAACTTGCCGTGGGTTATGTTGGTATATGTGGAACAGATATGCATATTTATCATGGTGTTATGGATCAGCGTGTTGCGCCTCCACAAACAATTGGCCATGAAATGTCAGGCACAATCACTGAAATAGGTGAAGGCGTTGAAGGATTTGAACTAGGCGATCAAGTTGTCGTTAGACCATTAGATTGGTGTGGTACATGTCCAACTTGTGAAGCTGGCCATACTCACATTTGTCAAAATTTAAAATTCATGGGTATTGACTCTCCGGGTGCTTTCCAAAAGTACTGGACTGTAAAAGCAAGAACATTACATAAATTGCCAAAAACAGTAGACCTAAAGAAAGGTGCGTTAATCGAACCTTTATCAGTTGCTTGTCATGATATCCGTCGTTCTCGATTAAAAGCTGGCGAAAAAGCGGTCGTTATTGGCGGTGGTCCAATTGGTCAATTAGTTGCTGCAGTAGCTAAAAGTGTTGGTGCTGAGGTATTAATCTCAGAAGTTAATGAAAGCCGACGTGAATTTGCTAACAAAATCGGTGTAGAGTCAGTAAATCCGTTAGAAACAGATTTAGCAGCTTACGTTGATGAATGGACAGGTACAAAGGGTGCAGACGTTGTATTTGAAGTATCTGGTGTACAACCTGCTATTGAAGCAATGACACAAGTTGCTGGCCGTAGAGCTCGAATTGTAATGGTTGCGATTCACTCACAACAACCGCCGATTGATTTATTCCAATTCTTCTGGAAAGAGCTAGAGTTATTAGGTGCTCGTGTATACGAAGCTGAAGATTTTGACTGGGCAATTGAATTAATTGCGTCAGGTAAAGTTGATGTTGAACCTTTCATTAGTTCAGTTAACTCACTACAGTCTATTGGTGACGCATTTGCTTCTATGGATAACAATCCACAGGGTATGAAAGCATTAATCTCATGTAACGAAGAATAAGGGTCGAAAAATGTTAGAAAAATTTAGTTTAGAAGGTAAAGTCGCTCTAGTTACAGGTTGTAAACGAGGCATAGGTAAAGGTATAGCGCTAGGTTTAGCCGCTGCAGGTGCTGATATCATTGGCGTTTCAGCTAATTTAGAGCTAGAAGGTTCTGAAGTTGAGAAAGAAGTAAAAGCATTAGGTAAGAACTTTAAAGCATATCAGTGTGACTTTTCAGATCGTGATGCTCTGTATCGTTTTATTACTGAAGTTAAAGCTGACTTTCCAAAGATCGACATTTTAGTTAACAATGCAGGGACTATTTTAAGAGCGCCTGCCGCTGAGCATGGTGACGATATTTGGGATAAAGTAATTGACGTAAACCTTAACTCTCAATTCATCTTAAGCCGAGAAATTGGTAAAGAAATGGTTGAGCGTGGCGAAGGTAAAATTATCTTCACAGCATCATTACTTACTTTCCAAGGCGGTATTACAGTACCTGGCTACGCGGCAAGTAAAGGTGCTATCGGTCAATTGGTTATGGCATTATCAAATGAGTGGGCTGGCAAAGGTGTTAATGTTAATGCTATCGCTCCAGGTTATATCGATACAGATAACACAGAAGCTTTAAGAAATGATCCAGAGCGTTCAGCTGCTATTTTAGGTCGAATTCCACAAGGCAGATGGGGCAATCCTGAAGACTTTAAAGGTCCAGCAGTATTTTTAGCTTCAGATGCTGCAAGTTATGTTAATGGCGCCATTCTTTTAGTAGATGGCGGCTGGATGGGGAGATAATCTCATGCAATTTAAAAACAATGTAAACTTTATTAATGGCGAATATATTGCTTCAGCTACTGATGGCATAATTCCTGTTCTTAGCCCTTCAACGGGTGAACAGATTGCCGAAATACCTTCAGGTTGTGCAGAAGATGCGCAGCTTGCTTTAGATACTGCTAATGCTGCTCAGAAAAAATGGGCTAAGTTGACTGCAAGAAAGCGTCAAAGTATTTTACGAGGTTTTGCTCAAAAAATTCGTGAAAATAAAGATTTATTAGCACCAATGTTAGTGGCAGAACAAGGTAAATTGCTTTCTGTTGCTGAAATGGAAGTTGAGGTAACGGCCACTTTTATTGAATACGCTTGTGATAATGCGTTAACAATCGAAGGTGATATCGTTCCTTCAGACAATGAAAATGAAAAAATTTATATTCATAAAGTACCACGTGGTGTTGTTGTTGGTATTACCGCTTGGAACTTTCCATTAGCATTGGCAGGGCGAAAAATTGGTCCGGCTTTAATCACTGGTAATACGATTGTTTTAAAGCCAACTCAAGAAACCCCTTTGGCGACGACTGAACTTGGTCGAATTGCAAATGAAGCTGGTCTACCACCTGGCGTATTAAACGTTATCAATGGCTCAGGTTCTGTGGTTGGTCAAGCGTTATGCGAAAGCCCAATTACTAAAATGATTACTATGACTGGTTCTACATTTGCAGGTAAGCAAATATATAAAACGAGTGCAGAGTACATGACACCTGTAATGCTTGAGTTAGGTGGTAAAGCACCTATGGTAGTGATGGATGATGCTAACATAGATGAAGCTGTGGATGCTGCACTATGGGGCCGTTTCACTAACTGTGGTCAAGTTTGTACTTGTGTTGAACGTTTATATGTACACGAAGCTGTGTATGACACTTTCATGGATAAATTTTTGCCATTGGTAAAAGGGTTAAAAGTAGGTGACCCTATGAACCCTGAAACACAAATGGGACCTAAGTGTAATAAGCGTGAAATTGATAATATTGATCATATTGTCCAAGAAAGTTTGAAGCAGGGCGCTACACTGGCAACAGGCGGTAAAGTTGCCAATATTGAAGGTTTTGAAGGCGGTTGCTGGTATGAGCCAACAGTATTAGTTGATGTTGCTCAAGATAATATTGCTGTACATGAAGAAACTTTTGGTCCAATTTTACCAATCGTTAAAATTAGTAGTATGGATCAAGCTATCGAGTATTGTAATGATAGTATTTACGGTTTGAGCGCATATGTGTACACCCAAAGCTTCTATGATATTCAGAAAGCAATTAATGAATTAGATGTCGGTGAAGTATATGTGAACCGCGGTATGGGTGAACAACATCAAGGCTTCCACAATGGCTGGAAACAAAGTGGTTTTGGTGGCGAAGACGGTAAGTTTGGTTTAGAACAATACCTTGAAAAGAAAACAGTTTACTTGATGGAAAAGTAAACAGATATCAATAAGGTGATAGTAAAAACTATCACCTTTCAATTATCTCAAATTTATATTTTTGGTAGATCACAAATCGCGCACGACCTTGTAATTGAATCAAAATGTTCACACACCAGTTTGCTCATTTTATAAATTCGTATGCTGCCATTTGTAAGGAAATAGGAAATAACGGACTCAGAGATACCTACCACAACCAGTCAAAGAGGTTTTAATGCTTAAGTTTCCTTTATTTTTATTTTTACTTACTTTCAGTTTTAATTCTTTTGCTAAGTTATCTGTAACATTCGCTACAGGCGCGCTTGCTAATATCAAAGATGAATACGAATATAATGTCCTAAAGCTCGCACTCGATCACTCAATCGAGCAATATGGTGAGTATGAGTTAAATATTCGTCCTGGTAATGATGTACCAAGTTATACGCGCCTTAGAGTTGAAACTGAAAATAATCGTTATGAAAACATGGTGTATAAAGACTCTGTTTCTAATGAGTTAATGGATAAATTACTTGGAATTCCTTTTCCGGTTGATTTAGGTGCTGCTAGTTATAGAGTCGGTTTTGTTTCACCTGAATCTAGTCAGAAAATAAAGCATATAAAGACTAAAAATCAATTAACCAGCTTAACTATGATCCAAGGCCGAGGCTGGTTAGATGGCGAAATATTAGAGTCACAAGGCTTTAAAGTCGTCGAAGGACGTTATATTGAAGGTTTATTTCATATGGCTGCTAACATGCGCGGTGATTTATTCCCATTAGGCGCGCATGAGCTTAAAACGGCTTGGGAACAGTTTAAACATATTGAATATTTAGATTACGATAAAAGTATTTGTATTTACTACCCATTACCAAAATTCTTTTTTACACATAAAGATAATGTTGAATTTGCCGAAAGGGTGAAAACTGGTTTAGAGAATGCTTATCAGTCTGGTGATTTGTTTAAGTTATGGAAAAAATATTTTTACGACAAGGTTATGTTTTCAAATTTATCTCAGCGAAAAATTTTCAAATTTGAAAACCCTAAAATAAGTGCTGTTGATAAAAGTTACGAACAATACATATTGGATCCAAGCACGCTGTAAGAAAACTTTGGCCTGTAAAAAGGCACCTCTGTTGCCTCATTCTATGAGGCTTTTTTTTGCCCAAAATAACCAAAATATTAAATTAGCTCTGTGAGCTTCTACTTGACGATATTTAGCTAAATCATTAAATTGTATTGGGTGCCCTACAATATCCTCTTAGAATTGATTTAAAAGGCCATTTTTTTGCAAGGAAGGTGATAATAAAGGCGGGGGACGTAATTCTTTACACCATCAAATTTAACTAACCTTAACTCGTGGGTCTTAATCTTTGTTTTATTTCTGCCTTGTCCAAGATCCTAAGTTAACGCTCAACTCTAATTATAAAGAAGGCAAAACAACTCACTAATTGATGGTTTCGTTATGGATTTAAGACTGACCAGTCGTTTGCTAGATCGTTTATAAATCCTGTCTTATGCAAGAGGTTTTTTATTTGACCGGACTGCTTCATTTTAGCTAACCCTAGCTGCAATGCGTTATATATTTTATCCGCATTTGGTGCTTGCTTATTAATTATAAAGTGTCTGCTATCTCTAAAAACTACCTTTACACCTGGTATATTAAATAATGTGATGTCGCCAAATTTGAATTGCATATTATTTGAAAACTCACCAAAACAAAAATCAGCTCTACCAGCTTGGATCATTTTGTGGATAGATATTTGATTTGGAGCATCAACAATAAGTGGTGTTATTGAATTGATAGCTTGCCAATCATATATCCATTTAGATGGCGTGATACCGACGTACCTTTTTTTGTTTTTCACAAAATATTCCGCAGAGGAGCTTCTGAGTACATGTTCTTCAGAAGTAAATAATGCTTTTTGGAATTGACCAGAATTAAAAATCGGACTACTAATATTTACATTTAATACCTTGGCTTGCTCGTACCAAATAGTTTCTGCAATGGTATGTAAATCTTGGTTGACGAGTAATAATAAATTTCGCGTATAGTTACCTGACTCTATCAGGTTCATCTTGTAGTTAAAGTTTGCAGCATTAAGGGCTTGGCAAAAAATCAGTAACTCGATAGCGCCTCTTGGGATACTTTCTTTTGGGAAATCAATTACGGCTTCACAAGCGGTGTTTTCAGTCCATCTTTGAAATATTTCATTTACTTCAATCGCAATACCAACATTGATATTAACCGGCTCTGCTGAAAATGTTTTAAAATGAATAGGCAAAAGCGAGACTACAAATAATATTTTTGTAATGGATAATAATAATTTTCGCATTGGTTTCTCTTTATCTACTTGCGCTTTAAATATAGCGCCTATTCAGAGTATCTACAATTAACGCTTTTTAGTATTCTGTCCTAATCAGAATGAGCTTTATCTACTATATAAAGTGTCACACGATTTAAATGTTTTGCAAAGAATAAAAATTATTCCACACTGTACCGTTCAATTTTACGGCTCAAGTAGGCTGCTAGTATCAGTATTCTAGTAAATCACGATTTAGATTCTTAGGATTTAACCTGTTGCCTATAGTAAATATAGACAATTTTAGGTGGAAAGGGGATTTCCACCTAAAAATTTTATTTAGCTATGCGAAATTCAAGTATATATTGATTAAGCTTAGATCCTGTCTCTTCTAGTTCTTTAGATGCTTGCTTGGTCGTATTGGTTTTGTTAGATACTCTATCTGCATCATCTCTAATCGCGATTATGCGTTCATTGATTTCATTGGAAACACTCGTTTGTTCCTCTGCAGCCGTTGCTATTTGAATTGCCATTTGCATTACCTGGTCGAGTTCTTGTTTCATTATAGAAAACGCTTCTGCACTTTTTACCACTAATTCAACAGCAGCCTGGCCTTCTTTTTGTAATAACGCCATATTCGTAGTTGCGTTATTCGCGCCATTCTGTAATGTTTCAATTTGCTTTTTAATTTGCTCTGTCGACTCTTGTGTGCGGCTTGCTAAGCTTCTAACCTCATCCGCTACAACAGCAAACCCTCGGCCTTGTTCACCGGCTCTAGCAGCTTCTATGGCCGCATTTAAGGCGAGTAGATTGGTTTGTTCAGCAATCCCTTGGATAACGTTTAATACATTTCCAATTAGGCTCGCTTCTTGATTCAGTTGCTCTACCACTTGACTCGTTTTGCCTAATTCAAGCGTTAAGTTTTCCATTGTTAATTTACTAACATCCGCATTTTTAGCACTGCTTATTGAGATTTCATGAGCCTTATGTACGGTTTCAGAGGTTGTACTCGCCATGTTTGCAACTTCACTAATCGTGGTTGCCATTTGATTGATCGCCACAGAGATGCTGTCAGTTGCTTGCAGCTGACTATTTGATAAATGAGATGACTCGTTCATTTCAGATGATACTATATTTGTTTTGTCTAGGATCGTCTGCGCTTCTATAGTTACCCCTTTTAAGGTTTGGTTAAAGTTAGCTATCAAACTATTGAAACTTGTTGCGACTTCCGCTAATTCATCAGTACCACTTTGATTCAGCTTAATGGACATATCTTTACTCTCTGCTAGTTCTGAGCACGAATGTACGACGGCTTTTAGTGGACCCGTAATGCTACGAGCAATAACGTAAGAAACGGCAGAAATTAGCACTATCAAAATGATTAGAAACGCGAGCGTTTGGTATACTAAAAATTGAGAATCAGCTAAAAGTTTGTTTTTATTTTCTACTAACTCATCAGAAACAACTTTTGTTGTTTCTTCATATATGTCAAATACATCACTTGTTATTGCATCCCAATCTATTGATGGGTCGATCTTTAATGGTTGATTAACCGTTTTATAGATATTACTTCGCGCTTGTAAGCCAATTTGCTCTGCAATTTTATAATTTTTATCATTTAACATATTTTGGTATGCGTTTAGTGCAGTTGGTGATGCAAAGCTTCTAAATAGCTCTAAATCGCTTTGGGTTTTGGTTGCACCTCGAAATATCTCACCGAAAATATAAACATCAAGTCTCATGTTTTTTGCCGAAAAAACGAAACTATTGTGAAATGTATTTTCTACATTGGCAGCGATTAGGTAGTAGTAAGCATTCGCTAATTTTCCAAGCGTTTCATTTTGAGTTGAAATAACCACAATTTCACTGAGTGACAACAATAGACTTCTGATCGTACGCGTCATCTCATACATAGTATGTAGATCTCCGCCAAGCTCTTTTTTGAAGTCTTTGCTTAAATGTTGTTTTTTATCTGCGGCTTGACGATAGTATTTAAAGTTATTAATGGATACTTTTATTGCTTTTATCTGGTTATGTAGTAGTGAAAATTGAGATAAGGCTTCGTCTTGGTTGTTCACAAATTTAAGAAACAGTGCTTCTTTTTGTTGAGCTGCCTGTCTCGCATTAAGCATTTTTCGTCGATAAAACTCAGTTTTTTCAGGGCTACTATCTATATATAGTCGGCTGTAAAATGTTTCTTTTAAAGTTTGAGAAATATAAGGTGTTGTGACGTCCGCATAGTTAAGTACTACATCTAATGATTTTATTTTATTTTGTTCATCAAATGCTCGATTGAGCCTTTCTATTGATAAGCCTAATGTTGCAATCAATGGGATGAGGACGAGTACAGTAATACGAGTTTTAATTTTTAAATTATTTAAGAATTTCATAATGTCACTCTGTTTAAGATCGGCAGTATTTTCATACCCTGTTTTTATCATTGTTTGAAATATGAATCACAATGAAGACTACAGCCTAGGCTATGCATATACTCTAATAACTATCTTTAGCAAAATTGTAGTCTCTAATTTTAATATTAGCGAATACCCGAAGTACCTTATCTTTATGTATTTAAATGGTTTAGTTTAAATTTTTTGTAACTGTGTTTTAGATCAAAATACGCGAAATAGATTAGGCCTTCTGGACTTTTTGAGATGTCTAATTAAAAACTTCTACAAGGTTTTTGCCCTATAGCTGACGTTCATTGTTTCTTGAATCAGCGGAGTGCTATTGTAATTTTGTTACTACTGTTGCCAGTATCAGATGCGATATCGAGAACAAAAGAGGGATTAGTATTTAACATAATTAGGTGCTTCATTTTTGGAATTTACAACACTTTATCATTTGTTTTGTTTGTTGTTAACAATTTTTAATGTTTCGCTGGGTAGAATTTTATATGAAGTGGGCAGGGGTCATTGATATAAAAAGTAACCGACGTCCGTATCAGTTACTTTGGGGAGATAGTTAATTATATATCTTGGTTATTTCTCTTGTTTGAGATCACCAAACCTTCTTTCATAAAGCTCTGTATGAAGTTCTCTCGCTGCTTTGACCATAGCGTTATACGGAATATCAGTTACAGAAACAAAGCCTACATTATAGTTCTCACCATCATAAGCTCGGCCTGTAATTGGCGAGTCTAAGTACTGGAACCAATGAGCACCGATAAAGTAATTATTATCGATAATTGAATGCATGTAGTCTTTGTACATTCTTGCTCTATCTTCTTGAGTTGCTGCATGGATTAATCCAGGGTGGAAGAAACCTGAAGCTGTTGTACCCATATGGAATTCACCTATTACAGTTGGCATATCTAACTCTTCTAAGAATTTCCATTTTTTCGGAGTTAAGCCTTCTTTGTATAAATTGAAGCTAACAACATCAACATATTTTTTAGAGGCTTGAACAACTGGCATAGGCATGCCCCAGTCAGCAAACCTAACGCCCATGTATAAGTGGTTAGGTAAATACTTCTCCAATGTGGTATCTACAATGCGGAAGTATTCGCTTGCATATTCATATAAAAGTTGTGAGTAATCAGCAATTTGAGCTTTATTGTTGGTATCTAATTTGCTATTGAATCCACCTTTTTGGAAGATATCCCAGCTAGGAATTGAAAGGTTCCAAGCTTGGTTTAATTTACTGATATCACCATATTTAGCTTTCATTTTCTCAGTGAACATGTTTTTGGTTGGAGACTGTTTGCCATCTCGAGTTAGCGTATGAATTACAATACCAAGCTCAGTCACTTTTGATTCAGGACGACCCCAGCTTTTCTCGTTATCAATGAAGACACCGACACACCAAGGGCTATTGTCTACTTCTTTGGCAATTTGCTTAATTGTTACTTCAGCTCTTTCAGCAAATAATGGGTCAAATACGTCTGGTAAACCACCCCAGAAATCATTACCACTAGAAACCGTTTTAAAGTCACCTATGATCCAACCATTAGCAAAATATGGAATACGATCATTGTCGTAGTACATAGGGTCAATCCAGTTACCAAAAGAGGTGAAACCCCAGCTTAGCATGCGATCAACAGTTACTTTAGACCAATCGTTAAGGTATGAATAAGGTGTTGTTTCACCGTATTTACGCTCTAAATTTGCCATGTAGAAGCTAAATACTTCACCTTTTTGTAATGGCCCTGAGTGAGCAGAGCGACGGTAGCCAAAATTATTTGCTAAAGGATGATCGTAATCTTCAGGTAACCACTCAAACATATCAGCACGAGTTTCTGAAACTAAATGACGTGTACCCGTTGCACTTTTTGGCGGTGGGTTTAAGCCTTGAGAATCTTCAGGTGTTACGTCAGATGAAGTTCGTTTATTGATAGCGGCTTGATCAAAATCGTAACCGGTTAAAGTCGTCGCGTTAGACATACGAACATTGTCTATACCGGTTGTAAAATACAGATAACCTTCTGGATCAACTAGAGACCATTTTTCACCTACTTTCTCTGTTCGGAAATAACCTGTCGCTTCTAACTTAGGACCTGATTTCCAACCACTAAATTTAGAGCGGTCAGCAATTTTTTCACCATTGTTTAGACGCTTTATTTCCTTATCTTTAACGGCTAATAATTCATCCATAGAATGGATTTTTTCTTCATACTCTAAGCGAGTTGGTTGACCAAATTTATCAACAATATGTTTTAAATAATCTGGGTTCATTTTTGGATGAGGCATTAATCGAACATTGTCGATAGTGACCTCTTTATCATGCAAATTGTATTGAACACTTAAAGAGATACGCTTGATGCCAGAAGTATCTAAATTTTTGTTACCCCACATCCAGATGAATTGTACATCGTCTGTATCCCATGTTTCAGGGTTAGAACGTAAACCAGAACTTAAATTTAATTCTACTTTTTCGCTATGTGCGTTGTTAGGGCTACCTAGATCATGGCCGGCCATTTTTGAATAATATGTTTTCGCATCGCCAACCGGTACGTTGACACTACGAGTGTAAACTTGACCATTTTTGTCATATACATTTAAAAACAGTTGAGTTGAATACTGACCTTGGTTTGATATATCAAAAGCAATACTAAAACTCTTGTATTTGCTCCAGTCCCAAACACCATTTTCTGGCACAAAATCAACAGAGGTCCATTCATGTTTAGCTGAATTAAATTTCACATTCAGCGCTTTGCTGCCATTTTGATCGGTTAATTCTGTTTTCGCATTCGCTGTTTTAACTTGAAGTGGGATACTGGTATTTTCAAAATCAAATAAGATTTGCTCTTTTTTGATTTCTTTTTCGACTTTCGCAGTAGTTTCACTTGACTGGCAAGCAACTAAAGCTGTCGATAATATAGAGAAAGCTGAGATTTGTATCACTTGTCGCAATTTAGCTAAATTGCATCTTGGACCTTTCATATGTTTCACCTTAAATATAATATGACGGGTATTACTTGTTAATAGTTAACAAAATGTTTTGCTTTTTGTAAAGTAAATAAGCATTTATTTTTCGGTTTTTAATGTTCACGGTTATTGTGACAAGCAAGCTTTATTTTTAATGATCCTTTAAAAACAATCACTTGAAAATAAATTGATGATTATCATTATTTTAAAACAATTAAAATTGTTAACAATATACATTTATTGGTGTATATTCAATTAATGTTTTTATTGTTTTAGTTTTTTATTTGTCTATTTAGTTATAGGCGGCTAAAACTAAGGTTGCAAATTTCAGCATCTCAGACCAGTCTTAATGATGTGGTTGCTAAGTAATATAGGTTCTATAGAGGTTTTAATATGTCGGATAAAAAATTAAGTCTTGCCAGTAAAAGAGCTTTAGAGCGGGGCTATGATCAGAAAGATTCACAATGGTTAATTGAATTTGATGTAGAACCTTTAAAAGGCGATTTCGAATATCAAGAAGGTGTGATTAGGCGAGATCCAACCGCTGTTATTTCTGTTGATGGTGTATATCACGTTTGGTATACCAAAGGTGAAGGTGAGACGGTTGGTTTTGGTTCAGATAATTTAAATGATAAAGTTTTTCCTTGGGACTTAACCGAGGTATGGCACGCAACTTCTGAAGATGGTGTTACCTGGAAAGAGCAAGGCAGAGCGATTGGTGCCGGTGAGCAAGGTCAATTTGATGACAGAGCTGTATTCACCCCTGAAGTTTTAGAGCATGAAGGTCGTTATTACCTAGTTTATCAAACTGTTAAAACGCCTTATACCAATCGTCAGTATGAAGAAATTGCAATGGCACATGCGGATTCCCCGTTTGGTCCTTGGACTAAGTTAGATGCGCCAATCTTAAGCCCTTCAAAAGATGGTGAATGGTTAGGTGATGAAGATAGCCGTTTTCAAGTTAAGAGTAAGGGTAGTTTCGACAGCCACAAGGTTCACGATCCATGCTTGATGTATTTTAACAATCAATTTTTCCTTTACTACAAAGGCGAAACTATGGGTGAAGGGATGAATTTTGGTGGTCGTGAAATAAAGCATGGTGTTGCCATAGCAGATAATATTTTTGGACCTTATATCAAATCAGAATATAACCCTATTTCTAACTCTGGTCATGAAGTCGCGGTTTGGCATGTGAATGGCGGTATTGCTTCATTAATAACAACTGACGGACCTGAAAAAAATACGATTCAATGGGCTGCTGATGGGATTAACTTTGAAATTATGTCTCATATCAAAAGCGCGCCTGAAGCCTTAGGTATATATCGTTCCCCTGTCCACGAAGAAAATCAATTGCCTAATTTAAATTGGGGTTTGTGTCATAAATATGATGAAAGCTGGAACTGGAATTATATTTGTCGCTATAAAATTAAACGCCAAATTTTAGATTCAGGTACTTTTCAAAATTCCAATTAATTTAACTATATATTGATTATTAGGCAGTTATATTTCTATATTAAGCTTCAAATTTTATAATAATCCAAATTTGAAGCTTTTTTAGCTATACTACCCCCTATTAGTGCAGTTCATTCACTGCGTTTGTTTTAATTTATATTATGGTGTGATTATGGGTTCTTTATTGGCGCTTGGCGAAGGTATGGTTGAGTTAAAGCTTGACGAAACAGGCCAATTAATTCAAAAGTTTGCAGGTGATACTTTAAATGCTGCTATTTATGCGAAAAGATGGGCACCGAGCTTAGACGTATATTTTTATTCTGCCTTGGGCAAGGATATGTTCAGCGAGCAGATGCATCATTATTTAGAGTCAGAGTCTCTTAAAACGGATTGTATCTTAACTAGCCCTGATGCGAATATCGGGATCTACGCAATACAAACAGATGATACAGGTGAGCGTTCTTTTACATATTGGCGTAAAGAGTCTGCTGCAACTCAAATGATTCAGTTGCTACAAGATGATGGTGGTAGTAAGAGACTGGTTCAAGCTGACTGCGTTTTCTTTAGTGGTATTTCTCTAGCTATCTTATCTGAATCGGATAAAGAGCAATTGCTCACCGTTTTAGCTGAACTGAAGGAGCAGGGTTGTAAAATCGCTTTTGATCCTAATTACCGCGCGAGAATGTGGCGCGATGAAGCGCATGCTAAAGAGTGGATGTCTAAAGCTTACTTGTTAGCTGATATTGTTTTGCCTGGTTTAGATGAACATGAAGATTTATTTGGACATACTAGTATTCAGGATGTTGTAGACTTTATGCAGCAGCATGAGGTTGCAGAGTATGTTATCAAAGCTGGAAAAGATGGTGTTTACGCTTATAACCAGGAAACGAATTGTCACATTGAGTTTAATCCTGCGCCAACTCAAGTCGATTCTACTGCTGCTGGTGATTCATTCGCTGGTACTTATTTGGCTTCTAGGGTATCGGGTGAGACTTTACTTGTTTCTATCCAAAACGCGGATAAGGTTGCAAGAGAAGTTGTACAACACAGAGGTGCTATCGTGGACTCTAAAATATTCAATGCTAAGTTTAAATAAACTTACTCTTCAACTTTAGCTCGACCTCATATAGCTAAAGCTTTGTAATTCATACAAGCTTTAGCTTTTTTGTTTATAAACTATCAAGACTTCAAACAAACCTAGGTTAGCTATTTCACCAACCTAAATTGTTTATTAGAATTGGTAATTAACTTTTACTCTTATACTACGAGGCTCTAGTGGATGGTAGTGAATATCTTCAACTGGTGAGCTTTCTGCTTTTAATTGTGATTCATAGTAATATTCAATGTCATGATCTCCACTATCTAATAGATTCATAACTTCTAGTGCCAACCCTGCTTTATGCCACTGATAGCCTAAAGAAAAATTTATATTTTGGGTACTCGAGCCATTAATTTGGTTATAACTGTCGAGTGCTCTTGGTGCAAAGTATCTATATCTGAGAGCAGCCTGCCAGCCATGTTTTGTTACATAGTTGATGCCTGCGCTTGCTACAAAAGGTAATGCACCATCTATATATTTACCTTCTTCTAACACTGTATCTGAGTATCTTGCTTTGGTCCAAGCTAGCTCTAAGTCTATGTTCCAGTGGTGCTCAAACCAATAATAGCCGCTAAACTCAACACCAGACCTAGTTGATGGCCTGCTTGGCTCTGTATTGCCTGCATCACCTACAAATAAAAGTTCTGAGTCTAGATCTAGCATCCATATCGCAGCTGAAATGTTTAAATTTTCATTATTATGCCAACGGAATCCTGTTTCCGCTCCAAAAGATGAAACTAAAATATCTACAGCATCTTGCTTTAGCGTTGCGCCGCGGGCATCGTTTGAATGGTATCCTTCGCCGCTACTTAAATATAATTCTAAATTATCATTCCATTGATAACTTAAATTTGCTTTCAAGCTGACTAAGCCGTCGTTTTCTTTTCCGCTGTCGGCTGCTTGTTGGCTTTCTACTTTTAAAGCAAAGTAGTCATAACGTGCGCCTAGAGTTAAGCGCAGCGCCTCATTTAACTCAACACCTAATTGGCTCCATAATCCAATGGAGTATTCATCGACTTTATCTTGTTTGAGTGTGTTGTAAGCGATTTTATTTTCTGTTTGGTATAGCCCCACTTGGTTAATGCGGTCGAAGCGAGTTTGTAATCCTGAGATAATTTTTATCGGCTTGTTAAACCAGCTCAGGTAGTCAGAGCTTTTTAATTCACCGCCTAATATCTGGCGCTTATCGACTTGTTGAAATTGATCCCCTTGCTCTGGGTTATCTAAGAAATAAGTAAAATTAGAAAATAACTCTAATTCAGAATCAATGAGATAAGCCGATGCATCCCAATCATTTTTTTGCCAGTTGGCTGATAAGCTATAACGTTTGCTTTTGCCGCCTAAATTAGTATCTAAAGAACCGTACTCTGTGATTAAGCCTTGGTTTATAGCTCTAGTCGGTATTTGATCGGCTGATTGCCAAGTGTTTTGATATAGCATGGCCGTTATAGAGAATGACTCATTGGCTTGGTTTGAGCTGAGTCTCATTATTAAATTGGTTTTATTAATGTTTTCATCAACATCATCCCAAGGACCTGAGTAGTATTGTTTTTCTCCACCGAGTAAAAGTTGATACTGGTTTAATTGGGTCGAAGCTGCGGCAAATAATCTTTTATATTGAAACTCGCCAAGCGTTAAGCTTGCTTGTGGTGATTGATTCACATTCATTAGATTAAAGTGAGCTGCGCCTGCAGAAGAAAAATCACCTACATCAGCATAGTAACTGCCTTTTCTGTATTGAATGCTAGCAATTAGTTCAGGGATGATGAAATTAAGATCTGTATAGCCTTGGCCGTGTCCATGTGTTCGCATATTGACCGGCATGCCATCGATTGAGGTACTAAAATCTGTGCCATGATCTAAATTAAAACCGCGTAAAAAATATTGATTAGCTTTACCACTACCACTGTGTTGAGTTACAACCATACCCGGAACAAACTCTAGAATTTCGCCTGTTCTTAACAGCGGTCGAGTCCCAATTTCTTTATGATTAACATAACCCTGAGAAGCTGAAAGAGATTGGCCGATAGAGTTTACTTGGTATCCTCTAATATTAATTGTTTCTGTATCTTGTTTATTGTTTGTTTCATGGGCTATAACGCCAGAACTAAGGAAAAATGTAGAAAACAATATGTTTTCTAGCGAAGAAAAACGCATACTAGCCTCTAATTAGTTTTTTTGATAATTTCTAATTGATTGTTTTATATATCAATAAATATTTTTAATGATTCTTATTATCATTATGTATTATTTTAATGGTACTTTCTATATTTTTACGGGTTGGTGAATTAGGTGTAATGGTTTACGTGTTATTCATCTAATAATGTGTGATTGGGCTCTCTTATTAAATTTAATGCATTTATCTTGCTTATAAAATGGATACAAGCGAGTCGCAAGTTTCTACACCTTAGTATACAAAGCGTGCAGCCCCCTTTTAAATTAAGTAAATATTTACACCTTTGTGTGTATATTGCTCAGCGTGAATAAATAGTGCGAGTCACTTCTTTTTATGTGACTCGATGCAAAGGCAAATTTAACGACCATATTTGTTCTTTTTTGCAGAACTTTGTTGAATATGTGATACCAACCTAGAATGTGTAGCCGATTTATATACTTAGAGTTAGCTAATCTACTTGTATAGTATCAACAAAGTAAATAACTACACTTTTGTATATAAAATGATTAGTTTAATCAGTGTATTAATCAATATAGACGTAAAGTGCTACACCTTCTATGCGTCTTAGGTTATCTAACTTGATTTAAGGACGTAAAACACTACACCTTGTATGCGTTTTAGGTTACCTAACTTGGTTTAAGGACGTAAAATACTACACCTTGCATGCGCGTCTTAGGTTATCTAACTTTGTTTAGGACGTAAAATACTACACCTTGCATGCGCGACTTAGTTTATCTAACTTGGTTTTGCACGTAAAATACTACACCTTGCATGCGTATTAGGTTATCTCACTTGGTTTAAGGACGTAAAATACTACACCTTGTATCCGGTTTAGGTTATCGAGCTTGATTTTTCACGTAAAACACTACACCTTGCATCCGGTTTAGGTTATCTAATTTGATTTAGGACGTAAAATACTACACCTTGCATGCGTCTTAGGTTATCTAACTTGGTTTAGCACGTAAAATACTACACCTTGTATGAGCCTTAGGCTATTTAGCTTGGTTTAGCACGTAAAATACTACACCTTGTATGAGCCTTAGGCTATTTAGCTTGGTTTAGCACGTAAAATACTACACCTTGCATGCGTCTTAGGTTATCTAACTTGGTTTAGCACGTAAAATACTACACCTTGCACGAGTTTTAGGTTATCTCACTTGGTTTAGCACGTAAAATACTACACCTTGCATGCGTTTAGGGCATCTAACTTGGTTTAGCACGTAAAATATTACACCTAGTGTTAAGTGTTGGTCTTCGTTCAAAGCAGGGGGGAACCTGTGATAGACTTTAGCCATAATTATCTATTTTTAGGTTTATTAACTGAAAAATGAACGTAAAAAGATAGATCGAGTGCCTTTCTGACTAGCCTAATCAAGGTGAGCCGAAAATTATTTAACTTTTTGTGACCACTAACTCAAGTAAAAGGTAGCGCCTTATAATCTTAATCTTATCCAAACTCACTGTTTAGTTGTGAATATAGACATTTTGCAAATTTTTTAGATGAAAAGTGAAGTAATAACTAAAGCAATCACTAAGATTAAAACTACATAGAAGACGTAAATGTTTACACCTTCTATGCGGGAGAGGGAAGGGATTAAAAAATAGGCGTTAAACCGTATCTAGGCTTTGTCTTTCCTTGATTCCAATTGAGCAAAAAATTGTATGGTTTTTTGCACGTGATTGTGCCAATAAGACCATTCATGCCCACCTGGAAATGAATAAAATTGATGTGGAATATTCGCGCTGGTTAAGCATTGTGTAAACGCTAGGTTGCCAGAATACAGCTCATCTTCTGTTCCGCAATCAAACCTTATTTCAGGTAAAATATCTTTATTTTTTTGCATCCAATATAAGATATCTGCTTCGTTTTCTTGCTCACATTCGTACTCAGAGAGTGGTGTATCTACAAATTGGTTTAACTCAGTTATTTGAGTAATGGCGGAGTGGGCTGAAATTCCTTTAAATTTATCTGCATGCTTAGCACCTAACCTGAGCGCACCGTAACCACCCATGGATAAACCTGAAATGTATAAAGCACTGTGAGTTGTTACAGACTCAACAGTTTGCTGGACTGCTTGTATAACATCCTCCATTATCCAGCTTTCATAGTTACCATGCTTTAAAGTTGGTAAGTACCCACTGCCGTCAAAAAGTCCACCATCTGATGGCATTGCGAGAATAAACTCTGGTATAGATAATGAAGCTTTCACTTTTTGGTAGGCGCTTTCAATACCGCCTAAGTGACTCCAAACCCAGCTATTTCCATAAACGCCATGTAGTAAAATAATGACGGGTAAATCTTTGCCCAATGCATCGACATTGTAGATGTTAATATCATGCCGGCCTTGCAGATTGGACGAGTGTACCGTCACAATTTGATTATTGCAGGGAGTATATTCTGGGTTTGAAACTTCTAAACGAATGATTGCCATGACGCTTCCTTAATCAATTAAGATTACACCTTTAGCTATTCTGCCATTAAGCATGTCGTCGAAACCTTCTGCTAAGTTTTCTAAGCTGTAGGTTTTGGTGACTAACTCATCCAATTTCAATTGACCGTTTTGGTGAAGTGCTAAGATTCGAGGAAAATCACGGTCTGGATTACATTGACCATATAAAGGGTTAATATATATTTTATCCCATTCGAATAATTCACAGTCAAAATCGATTCTTTGTTCAATACCACTTACTTGTACAGCTGTGCCTGCATTTCTAATTAATGCCAGAGGCGCAGAGCCTAGAGCTGGTATTGCTGTACATTCAAAAGCGTAATCAGCCCCCGCACCATTATTTAAGGATTTTACCTGAGAAGCGACCTGCTTAAAGTCTATATCTTCTTTTGTCGCTATAACGCCGTGTGTTGCTCCAAATTGTTTTGCTTGATCTAACCTATCTTGATTTATGTCGATCGCTATTATTTTTGCGGCACCTGAAATTTTAGCGCCTTGTATTGCATTTAAGCCAACACCGCCACAACCAATAATACAAACAGTTGAACCCGCTTGTACTTTAGCTGCGTTTACGACTGAGCCCCAACCTGTCATTACGCCACAACCGACAATTGAAGCAGACTCAAATGAGATATCTGTATCAATTTTAACCACAGCGGATTCTTTTACGACTGTGTATTCTGACATAGTGCCTAGATGAAAAGACCTTTCAAGCGGTTTGGAATCTAACTGGCAAGCTTCTGGATGAGCGTGCCCGGCTAAACCACAGCCACACACGGGAGAGTTATTATCACAAATATGAGTGTTGCCTTCTAAGCATTGAAAACACTGTCCGCAAGGAATTGCCCAGTTCAATACAACTTTATCACCAACTTGGACTTTACTGATTCCCTCACCAATTGCTGTGACTATGCCCGCACCTTCGTGCCCAACGATAAATTCTTTGTTCCAGTTTTGCACTGAATCCCAGTCTGTGTGACAAATACCAGAAGCTTTAATATTAATTTGAACTTCACCATAACTTGGTTCGCCTACTTCGACACTTGTTAATTTAAAATTGCCTTGACCGTCAGATACGATTGCTCGGGATTTGATCATCTTAATAACCATTTAGTGATAAAAGTAAGATTAAATCATGTCGATACCATTTTTACTGTTAGATAGTGGCTATAAAATGTCAAAAATTTGCTATTTTTGTTTTTGTTTGCTGTAATTTGTAGACAAGTCTGGTGGGTGCTATGAAAAATAAAAAAGTATATTGTGAGCCTTTTACCATAGAAAAAGGCTATAACTTCGAAGTTCATCGGGTTAATTATGCAGAAAATGATGATTATTCATGTTTTATGCATTTTCATCAGGTACATGAAATTATTATTTTTGACCAAGTTGATGGTGTTTATTTTTATAGCCAAGGCCAATCTAAATTGCAAGATAATGATATTGTTTTTACTCCGTCATTAGAAACGCATGACTTTGAATTAACGCCTGCAGAAAAATCTTGGCATATTATTCAATTTTTACCTGAGTTTTTAGAGCAGCAAGGTTTACTCGAAGTTGCAGATTGTTTCCAACATGGTATGCATTTACGTTTGTCTGATGAGCATATTACTGATATTAAGACTCAGGTTCGCTGGTTAGTCGCTGCTTATCAGCAAAACCCACATAGTGACAAAAGTCTGACATTGCTTAAGTTATTATTGATTTGGATATCTGAAAATGCCATTTCTGTTGCCACCGAATCGAACCAAGCAGTCAAGAACCATTCCAGTTACTTAAGGTTAAAGCCGGTGATTGATTTGTTTAGGCATCAAGCTTGTGTTGATATGAATTTGGATCAAGCTGCTGGGTTATGTCATTTGTCTCCTGCGTACTTTTCTCGGATGTTTAAATCTGTATTTAGATGTAATTACTCAGAATACGCCAATCAGCATAAGATCTATAGCGCTGCCAGAATGCTGAGCCAAACAAACTTATCCATTACAGATATTAGTTTTGAGTTAAATTTTTCTAGTCCATCTCACTTTATTGCGTTATTTAAAAAGCAGTTTGGAATGACGCCGAAAAAATATAAGACGGAAATAGAAAGTCGAATTTAGTAGCAGAAAACAAAACACAAAAAATAAAACGGAGGTTTATGCCTTCAAAAATCTTATTTGAGCCAGTATTTATCTTGCTTTAGTAATGCTTTGGTTTGATGTGATAAATTAGGATTAATTAAATTGAATGATTTACGTTTGTGGAAATTAATTTTATCCATTGCTTCAGAATAGATGGGATGGTTGTTAAATAATTGGTCGAATTGACCTGTATCGATAAGGTGCTCTAGCCCCCAGGTTAATCTTTGGTGTAAAGCTTTATTGGCCGGGTTTACAAAGAAATATATTGGTAGAGGGTAATTAAGCATTAAATTTTTTTCTATGCTAATTTGGATATCGGGCTTGAGCTCAACCCAAGGCTCATGTATACCACGAGAGTAGATATCGAAGCGCTTAGCTAAGAGCATTTTAACGAGCCCACTGGCTTCTGCTTCTAATACGGTAAAACCGTTATGGCGTAAAATAGCATTGTCATTCCAAACTTTACCTTGTCCAATTGTAAACTGAGTGAGCTCTGCTAATGTGCTGATCGAATTAAATCTAGCTTGCTCCTCAGAGCGGATTAAAAATATTCTGTAGCCTAAAATACCTTTTATGACAGGTACATAAACGGCCGATAATTCGGTTTCTAATTCCTTAGAAGTCGTGTTCCAAGTAATTGCATTGTTTTGTGATTTTACTAGGTGGAAAACTCTAACTTTAGGGTAGGGGGTTGTGACTATTTGTATATCATAATCGCCAAATTTACTTTTTCCAGCTTCTAATGCTAATAGCAATAACTCGACAGGATAGCTAAGCTTTTTTACTGAGTTGTTGTAATTTTGTGAGTATCTATCATATAAAGTAAAATTTGGTTTTAGATTATCTGCCGCAACCTGAATGCTGATTGCGTGTATCAGTAAGATGAAACAGGTTAAGCGCGCTAACATAATATAATCACCTGCTTATTTTGTTTTAGCTAGAGCTTGCTGCGTTTAAACGTGATGAGTTAAAAGTATAGCTGAGGTTATTGAATTTTACGTAATAGGGGATGGCTATAATTAGAGTAGCGTCTTTTAAAGTATATAAAAAATTAAAAAACCGATGCTTTATTGCATCGGTTTTTTAGGTATCTGGAAGTATTATTCGCTTTCAATTTGCTTAGTTTTACTTCCAATTGGTATTGTTCTTGGTTTCAGTGCTTCCGGTACTTCACGGTATAGCTCTATGTGTAGCAATCCATTGTCTATATCTGCACCACTAACTTTTATGTGGTCACTCAGCTGAAATTTTCGTTCAAAATTACGCTCTGATATTCCTTTGTAAATAAAGCGCTTTTCGTCTTTAGTTTCTTGAGTTTGGGGTTTTTCACCCGTTACTGTCAAGGTGTTGTTTTCTATACCTAAGGTGAGTTCTTCTTCGGAAAAACCAGCAACGGCTAGCGTGATACGGTATTTATCTTCTGCAATTAGCTCTATATTGTACGGAGGGTAGCCAGAAGATTTATCACTTCGAGCTGCTGCATCCATCATAGACGCTAAGTGATCAAAGCCAATAAAAGAACGGTATAGTGGAGAAAGGTCAAAAGTTTTCATAATTCATATCCTCGCAATTAAGCAATATGTTAAATTTAAATTGTGTGCCACCTAGTTAGGCTGGCGGTTTTGAGCCCGTTATCGGCGCTCAATTAATAGATAGGGTCGGTTAAATATGTTTCAAGCATTTTTTGAAAAAAAATTTAAAAATAATTATCCTTTAGTTGACTCTCATTGCCATTTGGATTTATGTAATAAATCTAACCAGTTGAATAATATAATTAAAAAATCAGAATCTAAGCACGTTAAATTTTTTGTTCTACCGGGTATAAATTCAGATAATTGGATTGAAATATTAAATATTGCAGCCCATTATCCAAATGTATTTTTTGCTTTAGGTATACATCCGTACTTTATTCAGTGTGAAGTGGATGCTCAAAACCAATTTAATCAATTGCAAAATATGCTAGAAGCGACGGACTTTATTGCGAGTCAACAACAGTTTATTGCGATAGGTGAAATAGGTATAGACTCGAGTAGATCGGATATTAAACTACAGTCATTGATTTTTAAGCAGCAATTATTATTAGCACAAAAACTTGCTTTACCCGTTATTATTCACCATAGAAATTCCATTGATTTAATTTGCCAGCTTGTTCGCCAAACAAATTTTAGCCATGGAGGCGTAGTTCATGCTTTTTCTGGGAGTCAGCAACAAGCTGATAACTTAATCGCTCTTGGTTTTAAATTAGGTGTGGGTGGTGTAATTACCTACCCAAGAGCAAGCAAAACCAGAAGGGTCATTCAATCTGTCAGTTTGGCGTCATTGTTAATTGAAACTGATTCTCCAGATATGCCGCTTGCTGGCTATCAGGGCCAAGACAATCATCCCAGCCAAGCTGTCTTGGTGTTTAAAGCTTTATGCGAGTTAAGACAAGAACCGCCCGAGGTGATTCAGCAAGCGTTATGGCACAATGTTAAAGCTTGCTTTCCAAGATTCTTAGTCAGTTTGTAAGTGTTCACTTTTAAATAAGGGATTAAGGCATCGTTTATTTAATTATTCTGACGATACCATCTATTCTCAGCTGTTGTTTGATTTCAGCTTTAACTTTTATCGCCATTTGTTCTGTGTAATCTGCTGCAACTGAAACTAATTGAAAATTCCCTGATTGCGTTATTTTGCACTGGTAACCTAAATTAGCTAATTTAGTCGCTAATTCTTTTGCATTGGCTGGATTAGAAAACGCTGCAAGTTGAACTTTATAAAAAGTTTCATTGGTTTTCGTATTGGCTATCACTTCAGTTTTCGGGGTAACAATTGGTTTAGATTCAACTTCAATCTTAGGTTTATTTGATTCGGCTGCTACAGGTAAGTTTAAATTACTCTGCTGAGTCTGGCTTTTCTGCGTTTGGGTTATGGCTTGAACCTGTGGTTTGTTTAGTATCTTGGTTTCTGTATTAACCACAGACTGATTTGCATTACTACGAATTCTTTTATCTTGTGCAGAAGCTTGGCTTGAGCCTGTGAACCATGCAACTTTTTCTGTTTTGGCTTTTTTGGGGCTAGTAGATGAAAATTTGTATCTAAGACCTAAATTAGCGGTTGTTACTGAGCCGATAAAGTCCATATTGTTCACTTTATCCATTCCCAAATTGACAGACCAGCTTGGTGTAAGTGACCATTCAATTTCTGCCGCTAAATTTAATCCAGTGGTGCCTCTTTCGTGTTCAATTCGGTTAACGCCCGTTATTTGTGCTAACGAAGTTGCAGCACCTAAATGGATATTTAAGTTGATATTGTCAGTGAGCTCTAAAGGTAATTTATAGCCAAATTTTATTATGGGCAAGTCATGTGCTTGCTCAAAACCATCTTGGTCAATAAAGGCATATTGGCTGATTTGACCATAGCTAAGGTAAACCCCGCCTAAGTCACTATTGAGATAACTCGCTTGAAGCCTATAACCGCTTTGCTTATTAAGTTGATTCGCTTGACTAGCATAAACAGAAGTGGATATTTGATTTGAGCCTTCCGCCTGAACCAATTGAGTGGTTAAGCTCGAAATCAGTAGCGCTTGGCAAGTTATTTTTATTAGATCCATTTGATAACATCAATACTGTAAATTTCATTTAGTTTAATTCTTTTTTAACTTGAGTCAAAAAAACCTCATAGTTTAATTAACCACTCCTAACGCAACTGTAAAAATAATGGTGATTTCATCCTCTCGTTAAATTAGAAATGATCTAAACTTAATGGTAGTTTCATTATCAATGAGTACTTTGGTCTTACTTGTTTGTGATAATTTGGGAGGTTTTGATGACAAAAGCATATTTTGTTAATTACCTTGATAATATTCTGGCAGGTAAAATAGATGAAGCTAAGCAGGGTATAGGGTTAGGTGTAAATGGAAGCCTTAAACAGCTTACTGCTGGTGTCATTCAGTTTCAGCCTGTCGCCTCAACGAATCGAGCTTTGATTTTATCTTGTGGTGTGCATGGAGATGAAACAGCACCTATGGAGGTAATTCAGGTTTTGATTCGTAACTTGATCTGCAATCGAGTTGCGCTTAACTGCAATTTATTAATTATCTTTGCTAACTTAGATGCTGTTCAACAGCAAAAAAGGTTTTGCCAAGAAAATCTAAATCGATTATTTAAACTAGATGAAAGCAAGCTTGATAATTTAACACTTGAGGCTTCAAGAGCTAAGTTATTAATTGAATGTCTAGAAGAATTTAGTTCGTGCTACCCTAATTTCTATCATCTTGATTTACATTCTTCTATTTATGATTCGTATTTTCCGATCTTTACTATATTGCCTAAAATTATGAGTAGCGTTAAGGGTAATATGGGGAATGGGCGTTTGAGCTTAAGTTGTGATGCTTCAATACAATCGAATAGTCCTTCAAATACATTTAGTTATTATACTGCTAATCGATTTGGTGCTGTTTCTGCGACTGTTGAATTGGGCCAAAGCAAACCGTTTAAGCAAAATGATCTTACTCAATTTAATCAGTTTTACGCAGCGGTAACAGATTTTATTCAAGGGCTTGATTCAGCTACGCAGTTACCTTTTATTGTGGCAAAACATCAGTTTAAGGTGCACCAAGTGCTAATAAAGAAGACCAAACAATTTCGTTTTACAGCACAGTTGCCGATAGTTAATTTTACTCAATTTTCAGCTGGATACTGTGTCTCAACTGACGGTGAAAATCAGCCTTATCATGTTGGCGATGAAAGTGAATATATATGCTTTGCCAACCCAGGAGTGCCCATTAATGCTAGAGCAGGCTTGATGTTAAAACAGCTTTGAATATATTAATAGGACGATGTTTGAAGCCAGTCCTCTGCGCTTTTCGGCTCTGCTAAATAGTAGCCTTGGGAATAATCAAAGCCCATAGATTTTACTTTTTCATATAAAGCGGCTGAATCTACAAACTCGGCAACCGTTTTCATACCTAAATTTTGTGCTGACTCAATAATGGTTTGAACGACTAATTCTGCTTTTTTATCTATCAAAATACGCTGAATTAAACTGCCATCTACCTTTAATTTATTCGCTTGCAAATCGAGAATATGACCGAAATTAGAGTAGCCAGTTCCAAAGTCGTCAATGGCAATTTCTGAACCTAATGCCTGTAGGTTTTTAATGATGGCACTGAATTCTTTATGATTTTCAATTTCTTCTGTTTCAGTTATTTCAAAACCTACTTTGTCTGCTAATTGGCTTTGCTTTAACGTGGTGAGTAGGTTTTCAAACTGGTTGTTGGCAACATCTAGTTGACTTATATTGATAGATACTAGAGTATTTTCTTCTCGAACAAACTCTAAAGCTCGATGAAAAACGATATGTGTTAATTTATGGTAGAGGCGAGATTGTTTGGCGACTTCTAAAAAAAAGAATGGACCTACGACATTACCCTTGGTATCAATTAAGCGAATTAAGGCTTCATAACAAGCTATCTTGCCCGTTTTATTGCAGATTATAGGTTGAAAATAAGCCGTTATCCGATTGTCATTGATGGCTTGTTTTAGTTTATGGTGCCATTCTAAATTTTGCTGTTTTTTCTTTTGTTCGATCTGATTGTCGTTGTGAGTGCTAATTGGTGAATTGTGTTTTTTGGCGAATAGCAAGGCAGAGTGTGCTTGATTGATTTTCTCTGCAGATACATGGTGACTAATGCCTGCAGTAAAAGTTACATTAATGGCAATTGTTTCTGGTAAAAATTCAACTTGTTCAACCATGAATAGTAAGTTTTCGATTTCTTTAGTTAGGGCTTCTAATGGCGTTCCGGCAGGCACGATAAGTGCAAAATTATCACCCGAAATCCTGTATAAATTAAATGTGGCTTTAATGTTTTGTTGTAACCATAGACTGACATTACAAAGTAGTTGATCTCCAATATCGCTACCATAAAAGGCATTAACGGTTCTGAAATTATTGATGTCTAGCAGAACTAAGCAGCAACTTGATTGTTTTTTTAGGTCTTCCACTAACTTTGTTCGGTTGGGAAGTTTAGTTAGCGTATCTGTAAATTGTTGATGAATTATATTGTTTCTATGCCTTAATAAGACAATGAGTCCTAATGAAAAAACGAAAAACATAATGCCAAAAACTATAGAAAAGAACGATATTTTTGAGTGATGTTTTTGATAGAAACTACTGGGCTGATTTAACACTATTGCAGAGTTAAAAAAATCATTAGATAAATCTACTTTAAGTTTTTCAGCCACTTGGTAATCTATCACTAGCCTTTTTTTTGTACTCAGGGGGATAGGATACTTGTTTTGTTCGCTTGCACCTTTAAGGATATTAATCGCTAAGTTAGCTGCACCTTCACCATATACAGCCTCTAAGTGGTAACCTGCAAGTGCACCGATTTCAAAGTTACCATTTAGAACAATGATAGGGTATCTTGGTCTTAAAACACTTAACAGTTGATGTATGTTTACTAAAATATCATCGTCATCTTTAATTGCGCCGACAGAACCGATAATGACGGGGAGATTCTGATACTCATCAAGCACTGCTAACAGGCTACCTAGTCGTTGTATGCTAATGTGCGTAATTTTAGAGTGGTTAATATGTTGACTGTTGTAACGTTGAACCGCTGCTGAATTGACCTGATCAGTGACTGAATCATCCCCAATTAATAAAATGTCTTTTGCTTTAGGTGAGATTAGGTTTATTAGTTGGATACTTTGTTTTATTCCTTGCTTCTCAATGACGCCTGTCGTTTTATTATGTTTTGCTTGAACAATAATTTGCTCATTATTTACACCGGAAAAGACCACGGGAATATCTTTAATAAAATCAATTTCATTCTTTACGATAATTTCTGCAGCGTAATCATCCGTTAAATAAATTAAATCGGGCAAATGATTAGCGTACTTCTCTTCTAAGTATTGAATGATACGTAAGGAAAGCTCAGGAGTTGGCGTAATTTTTTTCGTATTTAGATATTCGGTAGAATAATTAAATTGAATATCGGGTCGTGCTTTAGCTAACCCAGATTTAAAAGAATCAAATTGATTTTTTGTCCAAGGAAAATCTTCATGGTATGAATGGATGGATAGAATTTCTATGTTTTCTTGAGTAAGTACTTGGAACGTGAAACAGAGTGATAATATCGTGGCTTTAGACAGATTAACTAGGATTGATTGCCCCGAATTGATTAACAAACCTAACTGTCTAAACATATTAAAATAAAGTACATTTTTAAACCATGTTTAATGTATAACACATAGTTTGTAAAACAGTTAGTTAGAAATAGTTTGTTCTATTGGATCTATTGCCGTTAAATTAATTTTGGTTTATTACCAACTTATTTAGGCTCTCTACTTATTTGTCGCTTTTTCCAATTATTCGCAACAGACATTCGCCAGATTAAAGAAATACCAATATAGCCTAATAGAGAAAATGTTACTGCGGCTATACCACAGCCTGTCAGCAATGCTGGACCAATAGTCGCCATGCTTTCAGTTAAAAATTGCCAACTCAATTCAAATTGGAAATTTTGCTGTTCTTGTCCTAAAACAAAAGAGCCTAGTAAATAACAAGCATAAAAAATAGGCGGGATAGTAAAAGGATTCGTTATCCAAACAATGGCGACAGAAAGCGGTAAATTGGCTCTAAAAATAATAGCCCCTGCTGCTGAAAGCCACATTTGAAATGGAACGGGTATAAAAGCATTAAACAAACCAAGCGCAAAAGCGGTTGTTACAGAATGACGATTAAGGTGCCATAAATTTGGATCATGTAACAAGTTGCCAAATATTTTTAATGATTTTTGATTTTTAATGGTTTGGTGATCAGGTAAAAATCGCTGTATAAATTTTTTAGGCATACAGTCTTAACTACTCTCTAAAAGGTTGACACATGGAAGCGTGTTTAATTTGGTTCATTCTTGGTAACTTAACTGCTAGTCAGTTTCCTAAGTTAATTAGTTTTGATGAACTAATAATGACAACTGCTTTAATGTTTTTAGCAATATTCTTCAAGCGCTTCCAAGCAGCTTGTTTTGCGCTGGGGTTTAACCTTTTATTTGCAGTTGTGCTGTTAACTATTTCAATACCAAGCAAGCATTTTAATTTGGGGAGTGACATTAGCATATCTGGACAAATCATCACACTAGTAAAGCAAGAAAAAAATAAAATTCGCTTCGATCTTGAAGTCGATTGCATATCAGTTAAAGCTCAGCAGAAAGATTTTATATGCGATACAAGCTTTTTGCTGAATCCCAAAGTACGTCTCGTTTGGTATTACCCTAAAACACAGCTTAGTTTGGGTAACCGAGTTCAGCTAAGCGTTAAGCTTAAAGAGTTGACTGGTTTGCACAATCAGGCGGGTTTTAATTACCAAAAATGGTTATTCTCTAAAAATTACCTGGCAACTGGCTATATTAAACAGCTACTAAAAGTAGAGGATATTCCCAATAGTCGAGCAAATTACTTCAGTCGGTTTTTAGCTGAGTACGAGTCATACCCACATAAAGGTTTTATGCTTGGGCTTTTACTCGGCAACCGAGATTATATTTCTGCGCCAGAGTGGCAGGTCTTAACTCGAACGGGGACAGGGCATTTATTAGCCATATCCGGTTTGCACTTAGGTTTGGTCTTTGGTTGGAGTTGGTTAGTTTTTAAGGTAATGGTTAGGCCGCTATCGCTATTGTTAAAGATCAATTTAGAATCTAGCTTACTGCTATTAGCGCTTTCTTCAACTTGGTTTTTTGCTTATTTTACTGGGTTAGCGACCCCTAGTATCAGGGCCGGCATATTTATCTCTATTTTTGTTGTATCGATTTATTTAAAGCTTAATTTGAGTTGGCGATTAAAATATTTTCTTGCCATGGCTATGATTTTAACCATAGATCCGTTAGCCAGCTTGAGTATTTCTTTTTGGTTATCTTTTTATGCAGCTGCAGTTGTTTTGGGTCTAGTGTGGTTTTTGCGGCAATGGCAGTTTAAATCGACTGGATTAGTTCGCTACTTATATTATTTCTTAATTTTCCAAGCAGTTTTATTTATAACTTTACTACCGGTACAAATCGCTTTTTTTTCGCATATACCTCTGGTTAGTTTTTTTGCTAACACAATCGCAATTCCAGCTGTGAGTTTTATTATTCTCCCCGTTCTTTTATTAAGTGCTTTGTGCTTGAGTTTGTCGAGTTATTTATCTATTTTTCTGGCGGATATCGCTAGCTATGTTTTAACTATTCTCTATCAATATCTATCTTGGCTTAGCCACATTAAATGGGCTTATGTAGCTGTGCCAAACAACTTTATATTTGAAATTTCTGTCGTTTTATTAGTGCTTTTATTGTTTGTAATTGCTTACATACTTAATTCGAATCGTAAGGTTTTTGTGAGCATCTTGGTGGGGTATAGCTCAATTTTTTTAGTCTATGTTCTGGGCGAAAAACCAACTTGGCAAATTGATGTAATGGACGTTGGTCAGGGGCTGGCTATTGTCATTAGCCATAATGGTCAAGCTGTTGTATACGATACTGGTGATGCATTTAATACAGGCTTTAATTTATTTGAAGCGGCGGTTGAACCTAGTTTAAAAGCTCAAGGGTTAAAATTGGTTGCTGTGATTACCAGTCATGCAGATAAAGACCATGCTGGGGGGCTTGAATATATTCAAGCCAATTATCCTAGTACGAAAATTTGGTTCCCTGAACAGCACTGTCAAAATCTGGAGCAAAATTTAATAGGCTTATCATGGCAAGTTTTATGGCCTACCGCACAAGCTTTGCTAAATAAAAATCAAATCTCAAAAAATAACCTATCTTGCGTTTTAAGGGTCTCTAAATTCGGTAAAAGTGTTTTGTTAACGGGCGACATTGAAGCGGATACTGAAGCCAAGTTGGTTAACTTGCACTCTGACGAATTAATTTCAAATGCCTTCCTAGTGCCACATCATGGGAGTAAAACCTCAAGCCAGCAATTGTTTATTGACTCAATTTCGCCTACCTATGCCATTATTAGTCGAGGTAAGGATAATCGCTTTGGTCATCCACATTTGAGCGTGGTAGAAAAGTTAAATGCGAGCGAAATTCGAATACTAGATACAGCCGTTCATGGCCAAATACGCTTTCAATTTACCGCTAAGCAAGCCCCTAAACTGAGCTATTATAACCAGTCTGCTTTTATTCCTTGGCATAGTAAAATTTTTAGGGGTGATCTTTAAATTTAGAGCGATTAGAATAGCGCCATCTTCTTACAGTAGTTAGCATAATGACAAACACTCAAAAATCATCTTCAGATCCTGTTTTTCTTCGTTTACTAGGCTATGTTAAGCATTATCGTATCGGCTTTATTGCCGCTATTTTAGGTATGATTGCTTATTCCTCGATTGATATTTTCTTTTATTCACAAATTCAAACCTTTATCGATAATGGATTGGTGGACAAAGATTATGAGCTCATTTACATGATGGGTATCGCTGTGCCTTTTGTCTTTTTGGCTCGAGGCATTGCTAATTTTATCGCTACTTATAGTCTAAATTGGGTTGGAACCCGAGTCGTTGCTAGATTAAGGCAAGATGTATTTACCCATATGATGAAACTCCCCGTTCCATTTCATGACGAAAACTCAACGGGAGATTTAATTTCTAAAATCACCTACGACATAGCTCAAGTTCAGCAAGCTTCAAGTAAGGCATTAATGACCTTGGTTAGAGAAGGTGCTTTTGTCATTGGTTTAGTTGCTTACATGTTTTACTTAAGTTGGCAATTGTCGGCTATTTTCTTATTAATAGGGCCTCTAGTTGCTGTCATAGTTACCTTTGTTAGCAAGCGTTTTAGAATGGTTAGTAAGAAGTTGCAGCAAGCTGCTGGTGGGGTTACAACCGTATCCGAGCAAATGCTGAATGGGCATAAAGTTGTCGTAATGAACAATGCTCAGCAGACTGAGTTTGAAAAGTTTTCTGAAGTAAATAACCTTAGTCGCCAACAGCAAATGAAAATGGTTAGTACAACTGCGGTAAGTGTTTCGGTTATTCAAATTATAGCCTCGCTAGCTTTATCAGTGGTGCTCATTATTGCAAGTAACCCTGAATTTATGGAGACATTAACTGCAGGTACTTTCACAACTATTATCACCTTTATGATGACTTTGCTTAGACCACTTAAGTTATTAACGACAGTGAATAGCGAATTTCAACGAGGGATGGCGGCTTGTGCAAGTGTGTTTGAATTGTTGGATGAGAAAACCGAAAAAGACAAAGGGAAATTAGAAGTTGAGCGAGTTGCAGGTGAAATAAAGTTTGATAACTTAACTTTTACTTATGCAACTAAGGATGAGCCAGCGTTAAACTCGGTAAATCTACATATACCAGCAGGCAAAACTTTTGCTCTCGTCGGTCAATCAGGTAGTGGTAAATCGACAATCGTCAGCTTATTAACTCGTTTTTATGATTATCAATCTGGGGTGATTGAAATCGATGGTCATAAAATTACCGATTACAGTTTAAGCTCATTAAGAGATCAGTTTGCTTTGGTTTCTCAGCAAGTTATTTTGTTTAATGACACGATTGCCAATAATATAGCATACGGTATCGATGGAGTAACACGGGAGCAAGTGGAGCAAGCGGCTGATGCTGCTTATGTAACTGAGTTCACTAACGGTTTACCCGAAGGGTTAGATACTGAGATTGGTGAAAACGGTGTCAGTTTATCTGGTGGACAAAGACAAAGAGTGACGATTGCTCGAGCTATCTTGAAAAATGCACCTATATTAATTTTAGATGAAGCGACTTCAGCTTTAGATACAGAATCGGAACGCCGTATCCAAATGGCATTAGATGAACTCAGTGAAAATCGCACTGTTATCGTAATTGCGCATAGGCTTTCTACTATTGAAAATGCAGATTCAATTGTGGTGATGAGCCAAGGTAAAATTGTTGAGCAAGGTAGCCATGCTGAGTTGTTACAAAAACAAGGGTTTTACCATCAAATACATAGCTTACAATTTTCAACAGAGGTTTAAACTTGAATTGGTTTGAACGAGGCTGGTATCAGCAGCACAAAGGCACCTTACTATTTTTGCCATTAAGCGGGGTGTTTTGGCTACTGTCGACGCTGAGACGAACTTTGTTTAAATTGGGTGTTAAACAAAGTGTTGAACTTGAAAAACCTGTTATTGTGGTTGGTAATATCACAGTTGGCGGCACAGGAAAAACACCTTTTGTAATTTGGTTAGTTGAGCATTTACGAAGCAAAGGTTGGAACCCAGGTGTTATTTCCCGTGGTTACGGTGGCCAAATTAAAACTGAGGTACATCTAGTTCAACCTCAAGATAGTGCGAGCTTTATTGGTGATGAAGTTAAGCTGATATTTAATCGCACTCAGGTGCCAATTGCTGTGTCTAGTCAAAGAGCCAATGCAGCTAAGGCTCTGATTGAAAAATGTCATTGCGATATTATTATTTCTGATGACGGCTTACAGCACTACCAACTAAACCGAGACGTTGAAATTATTTTGATCGATGGCAGCCGTCAATTAGGTAATCAATTTTTATTGCCAGCAGGGCCTTTAAGAGAAGGACTGTGGCGTTTGAATACCAGTGACTTGGTGATTCAAAATGGTCAAAGTTCACAAGCGTCGTTTACGCCTCATATGTTTACTACCCAAATAAGTGAACCTAAGCCGGTTGTTGGCACTGATTCCTATCAAATATTCGATTATTCAGCTACTTACCATAGTGTTTGCGCTATAGGTAACCCTCAGCGATTTTTTGATTCTCTCTCGCAAAAGAATATAAAAATTGCATCTGAAAGTGTGTTTTTAGATCATTATCAATATATTCAGTCAGACTTTGGTCAGTTTGAGCAAGAGATTATAATGACAGAGAAGGACGCGGTTAAATGCATGGACTTTGCTCAAACAGGTTGGTGGTATTTGCCAATTTCAATCCAACCAGACCTTTTATTTATTGATAAATTGGACAAGAAATTAAATTCTTTAAGGTAAAAATATGCTTTTTGACAAAAAATTATTAGACATAGTCGCTTGTCCTATTTGCAAAGGTAAATTAGAGTTAAAAAATGATTTAAATGAGCTTTGGTGCCGTGGTGATAGATTGGCATATTCGGTCAAAGAAGGGATCCCTGTATTGTTAGACAGCGAAGCTCGCACTTTAACTATGGATGAACTTGAAAAATGAGCTATACAATTGTAATTCCAGCAAGATATGCATCCACTAGATTCCCAGGCAAGCCTCTTGTTGATATCGCTGGCAAAACTATGCTGCATAGAGTTTACAAACAATGTAAAAAAACTCATGCTAATAGAATCATTATTGCGACAGATGATCAACGTATCGCAGACGAAGCTGAAGCGATAGGGGCTGAATGTTGTATTACTTCTGTTAATCATGAATCTGGCACTGAGCGAATCGCGGAAGTGATAGATCAAATGAACTTGGCTGCCGATGAAATCATTGTCAATGTTCAAGGTGATGAGCCGTTTATCCCTAGCGCTATTATCGATCAAGTCGCGAATAATATGGGGTTATATACTGAAGCTGACATGGCAACTTTATCTGTACCTATTACTGATGTAGAAGAAGTATTTAACCCCAATGTGGTTAAAGTGGTAACAGATAAGAGTGGTTATGCGCTTTATTTTAGTCGCAGCACTATGCCATACGATAGAGCGCGTTTTTTAAATCAAGACGATATTAAAGAAATCGGCAATTATTATTATCGTCATATTGGCATTTACGCTTATCGAGCTAAGTTTGTAAAACAGTATTTGAATTGGCCGGCTAGTCCGCTTGAACAAGCAGAATCTCTTGAGCAGTTAAGAGTTTTATGGCACGGCGAGAAAATTCATGTTGGCGTTGCAAGTGAAATACCACTTGGGGGCATAGACACCCCGGAAGATTTAGACAATGCGATTATTCAATTTAAAGCTAGGAAGAAAGAAAAATCATGAGTACGACAGAAGAGAAAATTGAAGCTGCGGCGTTTAGACGCCTACTTGCACATTTAGATGCCAATAAAGATGCGCAGAATATAGATCTTATGATATTGGCAGGTTTTTGTCGTAATTGCTTGGCTAAATGGTATATGGCTGAAGCGGAAAAGCTTGGTGAATCAGTTGATTATGATCAAGCAAGAGAAAAAATATACGGCATGCCATATTCAGAATGGAAAGATAAACATCAAGAAGACGCAACGCCTGAGCAACTTGAGAAGTTTGCACAAAGGCAAAAGAAGTAGTTGGTCATAAAGTTCTATTGTGAATAAACTTGGGTTTTCCTTGGTTTATTCACATTCCTCTTAAGATAAATATCCATTTATTTTTGCACTAACACTACAGTTTTATTCAAAATTGATTAGAATAGCATCTTTGTTTTATTAAAATTTTGCCAAGTGCTTTATTTTTTAATAAAAAACCATATTTACAGCAGTATATTGCAGAAACGCTTACTTATAACTGGAATTCTTAATGTTAAAAGATAGATTGAATAACGTACACGTTAACGACGAAAAAGTCATAATTACCCCTGAAAAATTAAAACAAGATCTACCGGTTTCTGCAAATGCTCTAAACTATATCGCAACTGCAAGGCAGACTTTATCAGACATCATCCATAAGAAAGACAAACGCTTTATGGTGATTAGTGGTCCTTGTTCTATCCATGATGTAGAAGCCGCACTAGATTACGCACGTAGATTAAAAAAATTACAATTAGAATTGTCAGACTCTATTTATATTGTAATGCGTGTTTATTTCGAGAAACCTAGAACAACAGTGGGTTGGAAAGGCTTAATTAATGATCCTAATATTGATGGCACTTTCAGCATAGAAGAAGGCTTATACAAGGCAAGAAAGCTATTGCTTGAATTAGCTGAAATGGAAATTCCAATGGCGACTGAAGCGCTTGATCCTATCAGTCCTCAGTATTTAGCTGAGCTTTTCTCTTGGTCTGCAATCGGAGCCCGTACCACTGAATCTCAAACGCACAGAGAAATGGCTTCTGGTTTATCTATGCCTGTTGGTTTTAAAAATGGCACAGATGGCAGTTTAGATACGGCCATTAATGCGCTTAAAGCTGCCGCTGAAGGCCATAGCTTTATGGGTATTAATCAAGAAGGTCAAGTCGCTGTGATATCAACATCAGGTAACCCTGATGGCCATGTTATATTACGTGGTGGTAAAGCACCTAACTATGATTCAGACAGTATCAAACTTTGTGAAGAAAAATTACTTAAAGCCGGTTTAAATGATGCGTTAGTGGTTGACTGTAGCCATGGCAACTCTTCTAAAGACTATAAGCGTCAACCTGTTGTTACTAAAGATATTATTGAGCAAATCCAAAATGGCAATAAGTCGATCATTGGTATTATGCTAGAAAGCCATATTAATGCAGGTAACCAATCATCTGATAAATGTGTTGCTGACATGGAATATGGCGTTTCTATTACGGATGCTTGTATCGATTGGGAAACAACAGAATCTCTATTAAGAGAAATGGCAGACTCTCTGAGCAAGCCTTTAGCTGATAGAGTTTAAATTTTTACATGGTAGAAGTTGTACTCAAAGCTAACCTTGAAACGATTGAAGCACAAATCTCTGAGCTTCAATCGAAAAAAGCGCAATTAGAAAGCCTGCTGGAAGATATTTATTTTCAACAAAGATTGGCTCAAAAAGCGGTTATTGCTAAAAATATTACTGTCATTGGCGGTGCGGGTAAGCTTGGTTCACTATTTGTTCGAGTGCTAACTCAGCTCGGGCATAATGTAAGTGTATTTGAGACTCAAGATTGGCCGAATGCAGAGGCGCTTCTCACTAATCAAGATTGTGTCATCGTTTCTGTTCCGATTAACCTAACCCTTAGTTTAATTGAAAAAGTTGCCCAAATTATTAGCCCTGATACTGTATTGGCCGATTTAACCAGTATTAAGGTAAAACCTCTGCAAGCTATGCTTAGTGCGCATGCTGGACCTGTAATCGGCTTGCATCCTATGTTTGGCCCTGATGTTGCTGATATTGAAGATCAGGTGATTGCTTATAGTGAAGGTCGAAACACTCGAGCTTGCCAATGGCTTCTGGACGACCTCTCTATTTTAAATCCTACTTTATATCCTGTCTCAGCTGAAAATCATGACAAGGCTATGGCTTTCATCCAGGTCATGCGTCATTTTTCTACTTTTGTCTATGGGGTGCATTTAAAGGATGAAGATCCTTGTCTACGCGAATTAATTGCAATGAGCTCGCCAATTTATCGCTTAGAACTCGCTATGATCGGACGATTATTTGCTCAAGACTCTCAACTTTACGCAGACATTATATTTTCAAATCCTGACAACTTTGAGTTGTTAAAAAGGTTTCAACAAAGATATCAAAGTGGTATCGAACTGTTGGAGTCTGGAAATAAGGAATTATTTAAGCAATCTTTTGCCGATGTAAACCTCTGGTTTGGAGAGTTTGCAGAACACTTCCTTGAAGAAAGTCGTTGTTTACTGGAAGCTGCACATCAATATCGCGTTAAATAAAGCGTTTGATTAAACACTATTAATCCCCTGAAACAGTTAAATTTTTTTTTAATAAATTTAGCAGTAATCCATTCCTAGTCTAATATTAATTTTATTGAATAAATTAATTTTAGGCTCCCTATGTCAGATATGGATTTTTTGTCTTGCGAAGAAGATGAAAGCCAAACCCCAGCGGATTTATCCGGTTGGAAAGTATTGGTCGTAGATGATGATAAATTTATCCATCAAGTAACAAAGTTAGTTTTATCTAACTTGGTCATTGAAGGGCGTCATATTGACATATTAGCTGCCTATAGCGGCCAAGAAGCACGCGAGGTGATTGCTCAGCATGATGACATTGCGTTAGCATTTGTCGACGTTGTGATGGAAACGGACGACGCGGGTCTAGAACTCGTTAGATGGATTAGAACTGAGCTGAAAAATCATATTACTCGTCTAATATTGCGCACAGGCCAAGCAGGTAGTGCCCCTGAAGAAAAAGTAATCCGTGAGTACGATATTAATGATTACAAAGAAAAAACGGAGTTAACCGCTAGTAAGCTCACGACAGCTGTTTATGCTGGTATTAGATCTTACCGAGACATAGTCACAATTAAGAACAGTTTGGATGGCTTCGAAAGACTTGTCCAAGCCTCAACACGTATTTTAAAAACCCACTCGTTAATGGATTTCGGTACAGCTTCTTTACAGCAGTTGTTTAATTTACTTGAAATGGAGTGCTCCTCTTTATATGTAGCCCATATTACGGAAGACATATACCACGATTCAGAGCGAACTGTGCTGGGCGCAACAGGGGATTATGTGGGCTTTGGTTATAGTTACGAAAGTGTTGAAATTCCAGCTGAATATAAAGCTCTAATCGATGAGGCATTTGAAGAAGGATGTTCAAAATTTACGGATGAAGTTTTTGTTGGTTATTATGCAACAACGGATAACACCACCTCGGTATTATTAGTTAAATTTGACCAGCCATTAGATAAGTTTCAGCTCAATTTACTTGAAATCTATGCAACCAATGTCGCGCTAATATTTGAAAATGTAACTTTTAGAGATGACATTGAATCAACACAAGCTGAGTTAATTTATATTTTAGGCGATGCAATCGAAGCTAGAAGTAAAGAAACCGGTGCCCATGTTAAACGGGTCGCTTTTATTTGTTTTGAACTTGCGCAACTTTTTGGTTGCGATGAAAAGTTCTCAACTATTTTGTCTAGAGCTGCGCCTTTGCATGACATAGGAAAAATTGGCATACCTGAATCTATTCTTCATAAGCCTGGTAAGTTAGAAGGCGAAGAGTGGGAAATAATGAAAACCCATGCCGCTTTAGGTGGTGATTTACTAAAATCATCGCGCAAAGCGATCGCTAAAGCAGGGGAAAAGCTTGCTAGGTACCATCATGAAAACTGGGATGGAACAGGTTACCCAGAAGGGTTAGCTGGAGAAGATATACCACTAGAAGCCAGAATAATGGCTGTTGCGGATGTATTTGATGCACTTGGCTCAAAAAGGAGCTATAAAAGCCCTTGGACAGAAGAGAAAATAATCGATTATTTTAAAGAAGAAAGAGGTAAAAAATTTCAACCAGAATTAGTCGATTTATTATTAGAGAACTTTGAAGCCTTTACTCTAATTAGACAGTTGAATCCTGACTAGTAATATTAAATAACATCATTCTAGCATTAGCTTGAGTTGCATTCGTTGAACTATTTAAATCTATTATTCGGTAGTGTTTAGAAATCTATGTCATTTCAATCTATTATTTAGATAAAACAGGAGTGACATATGACTCAAGAATTTGACTTCAATGCAGCGTTAAAACAACTTCAATCTGGGAAAGCGCTAGTTGGTAAAGATGGTGTTCTTACTCCATTAATCAAACAACTGACCGAAGCCGCTTTGAAAGCGGAACTAGAGCAGCATCTTGAAGATGATATCCAGCCCAATCGTAAAAATGGCTCAATATCCAAAACGATTAAAACCTCAACCGGTGAATTTGAATTAGAAACCCCCAGAGACAGAGCGGGTAG
>NZ_KQ130511.1 GCF_001050375.1 Catenovulum maritimum
CGAATAATTCGAGTTTTTATTTGCATTAAAAGGCGCCTGTGGGCGCCTTTTTTATTCATAATTTTTTGATTATTTGCTTTGATATTTCACGAGTGTTAAAACAAATAATTTTTAGGTTAGACTGAGTTCGGCAACAGAGTTTATATTGCCCGTTAATCGAGAGTTTGGATTTTATTTATGCTTAAAAAATCGGTCCGCTTATCATGGCCAGAGAAAGCTGCAAAAATTGTTAATCGATTTGGCACAGTGCGTGTTAGTTTATTTTTCTTAGGCATCGCCGTTGGTATCACAGTATTAGAAGTGACGCTATTTAGTTTCTTATTTTATGGTGAAGTGGGCTTTAGAGATTATATTGACCCTATCTTATTAACTGTACTGACCATGCCTTGGGTTTTGTATTTTATTTCTGAGCTAATTAGAAGGCTAGAAAGGTCACGTGAACACTTAACTCAGGTTATCGACCAACTCGAAGCGTTACGAAAGCAAGATAAAGCTTCTGCTTCTAACCTAAGAAATAATATCCAGCAGCTTAACTATGAAATTGAAGAAAGAAAAAGAGCTGAGTTACAAAGAGAAGAGGCTATTCGATTATTAAAGCAGCAGATCGAAGAAAGACAAAAAACTCAACAAAACCTATATGAACAGTCCATCTTATTAAGATCTTGCTTCGATTGCTCACCAGATATCATCTATTACCGAGATGAAAATGGCCGTTTTTCTGGTTGTAATCGCTCATTCGAAGAGTTAACGGGTAAAACTGAAAAAGCCATGATAGGTCTAACGCCTTGGGACGTATATCCAGAAGATATTGCTGAGCGTGTCGTATCTTCAGATAGGGAGGTGCTAGCAACTAATGCCAGTATTTCATATCAAGTCTGGTTAACTTATCCTGATGGCAGCAAAAAACTGTATTTAATTAAGAAAGTACCTTTCTTTAATAATGAAGGTAAGCGGATCGGCTTACTTGGGTTTGGCCGAGATATTATGGAGCAACACCAAGCACAAAAAGCCTTGGAAAAAGCGAGTAGAGACAAGACATCCTTTATATCGACTATTAGTCATGAACTTAGAACGCCATTAAATGGTATTGTTGGGATAAGCCGAATTCTAAAAGAAACAGCCTTAGATAAAGAACAGCAGAAACATGTGAGTACGATATTTGCCTGTGCGGTCACATTGGGCAATATATTCAATGACATAATAGATTTAGACAAAATTGAACGAAATAAGCTGCAAATTAATTTAGAGCCAACTGAACTATCGAACTTTGTTTACGAGCTTAATAGTGTTGCTTGCTTGATGGCTGAGCAGAAACAACTGAATTATCATTTCCATTCAGATGTGGCTGAAGGCACTTGGGTTCAGCTTGATCCAACTCGGTTAAGGCAAGTACTTTGGAATTTACTCGCTAATGCAGTGAAGTTTACCCTAGATGGTGATGTCGAATTTAATGTTGAATGCCATATCCGTAATACCTTTGTTTGGATTGATTTTGAGGTAATTGATAGCGGCATCGGCATTCCAGAAGATGAAGTCGATAACATTTTTACCATGTATTATCAGGTCGACCGAAAAGAAGTCCGAGCGGGAACGGGTACTGGAATCGGTTTAGCTATTTCAAAAACCATTATTGATGCTATGGGTGGTCAAATAGAGGTTCACAGTGAAATGAACCAGGGGAGTACTTTCTCAGTTTCACTTAAATTTGATTTAGCCGAATCTCCAGTTGAAGAAGAAGTAGCTTGCCCAGTGCAAGGACTAAATATTTTACTAGTGGAAGATGTTGAGTTAAATGTCATTGTTGCGAATTCAATCTTAACCAAATTGGGACATTCGGTAACTGTTGCCAAAACAGGTAAGGAAGCACTTGCTAAGTTCCGACCAGAGCGATTTGACTTAGTCTTGTTAGATATACAACTGCCAGATATGACAGGCTTTGATATTTTTGCGCAGTGGCAACAAGATTATTCTCAGCTACCACCAGTAGTCGCCCTTACAGCTAATGTCATTAAAACCCGAGATGAGTATCTTGCAAAAGGGTTAACTGATGTTATTGCTAAACCAATTAAAGTTGAAAATGTTCATCGGGTATTTAATAAAATCTTCGAGCTAGACTTTGAAGTCAGTGGTACTTTAGTTGAGCCAGAAAATGATATTAACAATAAAATTTTGGATGTAGAATTTTTAGTCCAGTTAATTGAAACGATAGGTGTTGAACAACTAAATCAAAACCTTGTCCTGTTTGAACAGCTTATAGTTGACTATTTGGCCATTCTCGAAACCAACTTGTTAGCCAAAGACAAAGATGAAATAGGTAAACAAGCCCATAAAATAAAGGGTGCTGCTGCATCTATGGGGCTTAAACAAATTCAATCTATCGCCAATGACATCCAATTAACAGATACGCCAGCATGGTGGGAAAATTTAGACGATAGAGTTGAGCAATTAAAGCATTCTTGCGAATGTGACTTAAAAGAAATTAAGACTTGGCTAGCTAAACACTAAGCCAAAAAAGGTAAAAAAAGTAATTCGAACGGTTTTATCTGCTTGGGATATAATTTTTTTTAAAAAAGTTGCTAATTACATGCAAAAAATTAGAATTTTTTTTTCAAAATCCTGTATCCTGTCGCGCGATATAACTTTAAATTTATACTTGATTTGTAGAGTAAAGCAATGACTGATTTAGCTAAATACAGAAATATAGGCATCTTCGCTCACGTTGATGCTGGTAAGACAACTTCAACCGAGCGTATTCTAAAGCTTACTGGTAAAATCCATAAGACTGGTGAAGTACATGATGGTGCTGCAACAACGGATTTCATGGAACAAGAAGCAGAGCGTGGTATCACAATCCAATCAGCTGCAACAACTTGTTTTTGGAATGAACACAGATTAAACATTATCGATACTCCTGGACACGTTGACTTCACAGTTGAAGTATATCGTTCATTAAAAGTATTAGATGGTGGTATTGGTGTATTCTGTGGTTCTGGTGGTGTTGAGCCTCAATCAGAAACTAACTGGCGTTATGCGAATGAGTCAGAAGTTGCACGTTGTATCTTCGTAAATAAATTAGACCGTATGGGTGCTGATTTCTACCGAGTTGTAGACCAAGTAAGAAATGTTCTAGCGGCTAACCCGTTAGTTATGACATTACCAATTGGTATTGAAGATGATTTCGTAGGTGTTGTAGATGTATTAAGCCAAAAAGCATACATCTGGGATGACTCAGGCCTACCAGAAAATTACGAAGTAACAGATATTCCAGCTGACTTAGTAGAAAAAGCTGCTGAATACCGTGAACAGTTAATTGAAACTGCTGTTGAGCAAGATGATGAATTAATGATGGCTTATATGGATGGTGAAGAGCCTTCTTTAGAAGACATCAAGCGTTGTATCCGTAAAGGTACTCGTGACTTAGCATTCTTCCCAACTTATTGTGGTTCTGCGTTTAAAAACAAAGGTATCCAATTAGTATTAGATGCTGTTGTTGATTACTTACCGTCTCCTACAGAAGTTGATCCACAGCCATTAACTGACGGCGAAACTGGTGAAGCAACTGGCGAAACAGCATTAGTATCTATCGATGAGCCATTACGTGCGCTAGCATTCAAAATTATGGATGACAGATTCGGTGCATTAACCTTCATCCGTATTTATTCTGGTGTTATGCGTAAAGGTGATACTATCCTTAACTCATTCACGGGTAAAACAGAGCGTATAGGCCGTATGGTTGAAATGCATGCTGATGACAGAACAGAATTAGATTACGCACAAGCTGGTGATATTATCGCTGTTGTAGGTATGAAAAATGTTCAAACTGGTCATACTTTATGTGATCCTAAAAACCCTTGTACACTTGAGCCAATGATATTCCCTGAGCCGGTAATCTCAATTGCTGTTGCACCTAAAGATAAAGGTTCTACAGAGAAAATGGGTATTGCTATCGGTAAGATGGTTGCAGAAGATCCTTCATTCCAAGTTGAAACTGATGAAGACTCAGGTGAAACTATCCTTAAAGGTATGGGTGAATTACACTTAGATATCAAAGTTGATATCCTTAAGCGTACTTATGGCGTAGAGTTAACAGTTGGTCAACCTCAAGTTGCTTACCGTGAAACTATTACTCGTGAAGTTGAAGATAGCTACACGCATAAGAAGCAATCTGGTGGTTCTGGTCAGTTCGGTAAAATTGATTACCGTATCAAGCCGGGTGAGCCAAATTCTGGTTTCACATTCTCTTCTACAGTTGTTGGTGGTAACGTACCTAAAGAATTCTTCCCTGCAATCGAGAAAGGCTTCAAAGGCATGATGGAGACTGGTACTTTAGCTGGTTTCCCTGTACTAGACGTTGAAGTTGAATTATACGATGGTGGCTTCCATGCGGTGGATTCATCTGCAATCGCATTCGAAATCGCAGCTAAAGGCGCATTCCGTCAATCAATTCCAAAAGCGGGTCCACAACTTTTAGAACCTATCATGAAAGTTGACGTATTCACACCAGAAGATCATGTTGGTGACGTTATCGGTGATATCAACCGTCGTCGTGGTATGATTAAAGACCAAGAAGCTGGTGCAACTGGTGTTCGCGTTAAAGCTGACGTACCATTATCAGAAATGTTTGGTTACATTGGGCACTTACGTACTATGACTTCTGGTCGTGGTCAGTTCTCAATGGAATTCTCTCACTATGCAGCATGTCCAGCAAATGTAGCTGAGACTGTTATTGCAGCAGAAAAAGAGAAAAAAGCAGCTAAGTAATTAATTTGCTAACCTGTTTAAAAAGCTGATGGTTTTGCCATCAGCTTTTTTTTTGTCTTTTAAAAAGTAGAACGAGCCGATATAAATGAGTTTGTATATTAGCTCGAGTGTATCCTAGAACAGATAGAAGTTTGATTATGGGCAGCCGCTAGGAGCAGAAGTAATAATTTTTGCTTGACCGTTAGCATGCCTAGAATTGTATGGTGTTAAGCCAGCCTTACCGGCAGTCGCCATAACATACTTGGCTAAATTGTCTCCTGGAATTAGCTTGTTAGCTGAAATTAACTCCTGACTTGCCTTACTGTAAAGAGCAAACATATTTGGTGTACTGCCATATGATTTGGTTAAATCGCCAGCATCTGCTATTTTTTGGCATTTATCATCTGAAGCCCAAACATAGCTCGATGTTATTTCTAAGCCACCGTCTCTAAAATCTCTAATGACACTTTCTAGCCAATAGTCCATATTATCTTTTTTACTGTTATTTAGTTTGTTTAATATCATATTGTTTTCAAACAATATCCTACCGCCAGCTCTGACGCTCAATATATCTTTTCGATAACCATAAAAAACATTATTGAATAAGTGTGACTGCCCTCTACGCATTAATGGGACTCTTCTCAAAGTATTAAATTGACTATCACCGTACATATCGTCATTAGTGATGAAAAGGTTGTTATGAATGGTAGAAGTTATTTGCGAGTTGATTTCTCTGCTATCACTAGAACCATGTAGTGCGGCACGTTTTACATTGATTAATTTATTAAATGAGACTGAAATATTGTAAGCCCCCACTTTTATATCAAATGCTGAATCACCAGTGGTTTCAAATGTATTCTGGTGTATCCAAATATTGTTCGATTCGCCAGTAGAACGTATCATATCAGGATCAAGCTTATGATCTTCATCATGGCCAGCACCGATGAAATAATTATTAGTAATTATGACATTTTCAGAAATATGTGTGCTTTTACCGCTGTCATCTGCACCGATTTTAAATCCATTAAATAGAAACTTAGCCTTAGCACCTCGGCCGTCAATACTGGTATTCGAGTTTATCATTTTCAGTTTTAACGCGGTTAAGCTAGTATCATTCAGCTTATCATTAAAAAAGGTATCTTGGCATTGAGCATCTGGGACATTGTGATTTTGACACCATAGATCTAGGTTTCTACACTCGGCTTCAGTGGCATTATCTAGTGCCTCTAACACATTTGGATCACTACAACCTAACTTGTACATAGCGATATGTGTCTCAGTTGCAAAATCTTTTTTGTCGAAAACTATCCAGTTATAGGAAGCTGAGCTAATCGCATCTAATATCTGCTCTTCTGGAGATAGGCTATCAGAGGTATTGATTATAACTAAACTACTATTACCTTTAGGATCATAACCTCCTGTAGTTTGATCAGCGAAGCCGACTGGCTTACCTAAGCTAGTCGCCAAGCAAGCGACAATGTCTTGTTCAGATTTCAGTGTTGATTCAAGCCAATTCAAATTAGGGTTGCTTATTAACTCCTGACAAGCATCATTAGTAGGATTTATTGTTTGTAAATTTTCAAGATTAACGCTTACAGAGGAGGAGATATGCTCAATTCCTGATGTATCTATTATAACTAGCCAGTAATAATAATCTTTTTCAATTAAGTCTGAATCTGAATAGCTTGTGCTGGTGAGCGTCTCTGAAATTAAATTTGAGCTGGCAAAACTATTACTCGTATTTCTATATAGCTTTTGTTCGGCGATAGCGATGTTTGAACTGAGCCAATTTAGAGTAACTTCTGTAGATGATGGAATCGCTTCTAATTGAATGATGGGATTTTCTTGATCATTATCATTACTAGTTTTGTTATCTGGGTTAGCTATGTCGGTTGAATTTACACTGTTTGCATCTGAATCGTCATTATTTGTCATGTAAACTGCAAACTCTGCAATTGCAGCCGTACCCTTTGAACTCGTAATTATTAAGTCTATTTTCTTGGTTTGAATAGTTGAAAAGGTTACTTCACCTAACAGGTTACCAGATGCTAAAACGGTCGAATCTGTATTATTGATGAGTTCCCAACCAGTTACATTACCGACAAACCCATCCGCTTCTACTATCTTTACTTTATCGACATTAATATTGGTCCCCCATTTTATTGAAATTCGGCCTGTAGAATCATTGGGTGACCAGTAAGTTGTTAGTTTATCGTCCCTAACATTAGCATAACTAGTGCCGCTAACTTTGCTAGATCCGTCTGAACCAGCCACTAAACTCAGGTTAGTTGAAGTTACATTGGTATCTGTTTGGTTTTCATTACTTGAATTGTCATCGTTTTGGTCTGTTTCACTTGTATTGCCTTTTATTAAGATAAGCTCACCACATGATCCATCAGATACTTTTATTTCTTTTCCTGCCCCAGCTGTGGCTTTAATTAGTGCTGGGACACAAGCTACAGGGTCAAGCGCGTAATCATAAGGTATCTTAATTGAAGTTGTTGAGGTTAAGTCTGGTCCAGCTGGATACCAGTCGTCACTATCACTTTGTTGCCATGCTACCGTATTTGGATCAAAATAATTATTTGAAAGCTCCCAGTAGCCCATATCTGATGTGTAAAAGGTACCTATTGGATTGAATGCATTTTCAAAGTAACTATTTTCTACTTTTATCCGTCCACCGGCTCTTGGATTTAAGCCTGACTTGGCAATGCCAGAGTAATAATTATTGTAACTATGTGCAGTACCATGCCTAAGAAGTGGCAAACGAGAGTCCATATTTTCATAATAATTGTGATGAAAGCTAACCCAAGTATTTGTGTTGTCGCCATCAGTTGACCCCATTAAGCCTCCGCGTCCAGAATTCCTGTAATGAGTATAGGAAATGGTGACATACTGTGTTGTTGCTTTCATATCTAGTAAGGAATCATAGCCTTGAGACTCTCCGCCCGAAGCTTCAAGCGTGCAATGATCAACCCATACATTAAATACGTCAGTTTCCATACCTATGGCATCACCACCATTTGATGTAGGGATTCCTGATTTTTTGACATTCTTTATATGTAGATTTTGCAAAATAATATTGGATGTATTTCTCAAATGTATGCCAATTTGGTCGAAAACAGCCAAATCATCTACGCCAATCAAAGAAACATTCTTAACGCCTTTAAACTGAATCTCTGAGTCTGTAGTATCACAGCTGCCGCTACTTTTGCTCGTATTTTCATGTTTGATAGTCCCATTAACATAAATAATGAGTGGCGTGTCATCTGTTTCCCGAGAGCACAAAGCTTGGTTTATTTCACTCCCAGTACTTGCATAAACGATCTTACCCCCTTCACCACCAGTAGTACCGCCATTTAATGTGGCATATCCTTGAACTTTATTTGATGTTAGAGGATCTGAACTTTGCGTAGGGGGTTCGGGATATTGTGCGCTTTCAATCTCTAATTTAGTATCTTTACAACTAGCGATTAGAAGAATTAAAACTAAATTGTGTAATATTTTGTTCAGCATAGAGAGTCTCAATTTATATTGCTACCGGTGGCATTTGTTGCGAGTCTAACGCTCAAATATAATTTTGTAAACAAAATATAAATATGACTCAAACAACTTCTAGTTTGAGATTATTTTGAATCGATGGTTTGGGAACGTTTAATAGCGGAGGGGTTCGTAAATGCATTTCGCATTTACGAATAAGGAAAACATTAAATGTATTTTTTTGCCTTAAGGTAATCAACCACAACGTTAGCGCATTCTTCAATATTTAAGTCTGCAGTCTTAACCGTGACTTCCGGTGCTTCTGGTGCTTCATATGGAGAGTCAATCCCGGTAAAATGTTTAATTTCGCCTTGGCGAGCTTTTTTATATAAACCTTTAGGGTCTCTTTGTTCACATACTTCAATTGGCGTATCTATATAAACTTCAACAAATTCAGCTTCAGCTGTTAACTCTCTAACCAAAGCTCTATCTGCTCTAAAAGGAGAAATAAACGCAGTCAAAACGATTAAACCAGAATCAACAAATAACTTGCTGATTTCACCTATACGGCGAATATTCTCAACTCTATCTTCATCACTAAAGGTTAGGTCTTTATTGATACCATGACGAACATTATCACCATCTAGTAGATAAGAATGACAGCCAGATTCAAATAATTTACTTTCAACTGCATTGGCAACTGTTGATTTACCTGAGCCACTTAAGCCAGTAAACCATAATACACATGGCTTTTGATTTTTTTGTTCTGCACGTTGTTGCTTCGTGACTTCGGTTGGATGCCAAACAATATTTTCGTTCATGTTAGTCGGTTCCTAAAATGGAAAAAAGTAGGGGACAAGTATCGCCGTTACCGTAATATAGCAAATTGAAACGGGTAGGCCATAGTTTATGAAATCTTTAAATTTGTACCCGCCCGTATTAAACACGAGTAGGTTGGTCTGATACCCATATGGGCTTAAAAAGCTGGCACTTGCACCAAATGCAACGGCCATAACAAATGAAATTTCATTAACGCCAAAGCTGTTTGCTAAACTCAGTGCTAGCGGGAACATAAGCGCAGCCGCCGCGTTATTAGTGACTAGCTCGGTTAATATAATCGTCGTTAACAGCACACCAACAAAAGCAAACCAAACTGACTGCTCGCTAAAGGCGGAATGTAAAAACTGAGCTAAGTTGTCACTTAACCCTGTTTGCGTCATAGCTTCAGCTAAGGTTAAGGCTGCTGTAATGATTAACCAAAGTTCAAATGGAAACAGCCTTTTTAATTCTGAACTTTTAATAACCTTGCCAGCAATACAGCCAGCAATGAAAAATATCAAACCATCCAGTAGTGACATAATACCTGAGATGGTTAACGCCATCACAGCGGTAAAACCGGCTAATACAGAATAGTTAACTTTGGTGCTTAACGGTTGTTCAACCGCCATGTCTGAAATGATGAAAAAGTGCTTGTCTAAATTTTTACGAGATTTAAAATCACTACCAGTTGCAAGTAATAGGTTGTCACCTTCATTGAGTTGTATTTCACCCAACTTGCCAGGTATTTGCAGGCCGTTTCGTTTTAATCCAACCACAGCAGCATCAAACATGGCTCTAAACCCTGCAGATTTCATGGTCTTCCCAATTAAGCCAGAACTGCTGGATAGTACAACTTCAATTAAGTTATCACTCATTAATCCAGTATGCTCAGCAAAAAACTTCACCCCGGGTAAAGTTTGTAATTCATCGATAAAGCTGACATCGCCACTAAATACCAGTCTATCACCCGCTTCAATTAAATGATCTGGCTGGACGGGGGTTATTGATTGCTCACGGCGGATAATTTCAATTAAGAAAAAGCTATTTAAATTTCTTAATTCATTCTCGCTGACACTTTTGCCTATCATAGGGGAGTCTGATTTGACTTTTAAATCGACAAAATATTTTTGGCTATCAGTTTGTAAGTGATGCTCAGGTAAAGTGTTTTTTCTCAATATAATGATAATTAAGCCGGTCACTAGTAGCGCGACACCGACAGGAAAAAAGGCAAAAAAGTCTAATGATGGATGACCTAAATCCATCCAGAAACTATTAACGACCATATTGGTGGAAGTACCTATGAGTGTGGTTGTACCGCCTAAAATTGCGGCATAGCTTAAAGGTAGTAATAGTTTTGACGCTGCTATTTTATTCTGGTTTTTAATCGGTCTTATTAGGGCTGCAACAACAGCGGTATTGTTTAGAAATGAAGAAGCAATAGCGGCTAAGCTAGTTAACTTAAATAATGATTTTGTTTGATTTTTTTCTAATGCATTGCGCGCAAATTGTTTTAATAAACTGGTTCTTTCAAGTGCTCTCGATGCAAGCATCAAAGCGATTAGGGTGATAACCCCTGAGTTGGTTGATTTAGCTAATGCAGTTTCAATTGTGATGATTTGACAAGCAAATAAAGCAAGTAAGGCTAAGCTGAAGATTGAAGAAGCGCGCCAGTGTGAAAACACCAACGCGCCAATCGTTAAAGCAAATATAGCTGCGACAGCAGCCTGTTCCAACAACATTATGGAATGTTACGTCCTATTTGCTTAGTTGGCTTAAATCAAGTGCTTGCCAGTGAGGGAAGTGTTTACGCACTAACTGGTTAAGCTCTAATTCAAATTCAGAAAAGTCTGTTTGAGCAGCACTTTCTTTAGCCGCAGAGACAATCATACCTGCACCAACTGTAACGTTAGTTAAGCGATCAACTACGATAAAGCTACCAAGGTATTTGTTTGTTTCATATCGCTCAATTACAACAGGTGAATTAAGTTGTAAATCACAAACTGCAATCTCATTCAATGCAACAGCATCAGTTTGTTCATGCTCAAGTGAATTTACATTGATACGGTAATCAATTTCATTAAATTGGCCACTTGTTGTTTTAGTACCTAATTTAAAGTCATATAACTTACCTGGTGCTAAGCCTTCTTCACCCATCCAAACCACATGAGCTTTAACAGCTTGCGCAACTTCAGGTAGGTTATCACTAGCAACAATCACGTCACCACGACTAATATCAATTTCATCTTCTAATGTAAGCGTAATTGACATAGGTGCGAATGCTTCATCAATCTCACCATCAAATGTGTCGATCGATTTAACTTTTGATGTTTTACCAGAAGGCATAGCTGTGATTGAATCGCCTTTGCGAACAATACCTGATGCGATAGTACCAGCAAAACCTCGATAATTTAGGTGAGGTCTATTTACATACTGAACCGGCATACGGAAGTCAGCAAGGTTACGGTCTGCAACAATTTGAACAGACTCTAACATTTGCATTAAAGACTCGCCTTGATACCAAGACATGCTCTCGCTCTTGTTTACAACATTGTCGCCTTTAAGCGCAGACATAGGTGCGAAACGGATATCAGGAATGTTTAACTCTTGTGCAAATTCTAAGTAATCTTTCTTGATTTGCTCATAAGTTTCTTCGCTGTAATCAACTAAATCCATTTTGTTAACAGCAACAACCACGTGTTTAATGCCTAATAACGAAACAATAAAGCTATGACGACGAGTTTGTGTTTTAACACCTGCACGAGCATCTACTAAGATAATCGCTAAGTCACAAGTTGAAGCACCTGTTGCCATGTTACGAGTATATTGCTCGTGTCCAGGCGTATCCGCAATAATGAATTTACGCTTAGACGTAGAAAAATAACGGTAAGCAACATCAATTGTAATACCTTGCTCACGTTCAGACTGTAAACCATCAACTAATAATGCAAGGTCAACTTCTTCACCCGTTGTACCAGACTTTTTACTATCTTTAGTGATAGCAGCTAGCTGATCTTCATAAATCATTTTAGTATCATGAAGAAGACGGCCGATTAAAGTACTTTTACCATCGTCAACGCTACCACAAGTTAAAAAGCGTAATAACTCTTTATTTTCGTGCTCATTTAAATAAGCGAGAATATCTTGTTCAATCAAATCAGATTGATGAGACATAGTTAATTCCTCTTAAACTGTAAATTGCTGATCAAATTCAGCAAAAAATCTTTGTAATTCTGACTCAGGCAGCACGTTAATGCCTGCTGCCGCTTTACGACCACCACCAGTTTCAAACTTCATGCAAAGTTCGTCTGCACCTGCGGCTCTTTGTTTTGGCGCACGTACAGAAACTAAATAAGCTGATTTATCGGGTAAATCGGTTAACACAGCATGCGCTAAAGCAGGGGATTTATTCGCTAAATCATTACCCCAAACACCTGAAACTCTTCTGGCCCAGGCTTCATTCGGTAACACAAATGCTTTACCCGAATTGCTCTCATGTACCAATTTAGCTTGATTCGCAAATCCCATGTCAGTTTGATAGTTTGCGATTAAAGTTTGATACAGCGCAGTATTTTCTTGAGCCATCACTAGAGGGTCTGGATACTCTAGTAATTGCTTATATAGCTCTGCTGGATGGAAATGAAGATCTGCTTCAGTCGCTCCATAACCATTGTAATTAATCGCAATACCAAGCGCTTTAAGTTGCTCTCTTGCTACTTGGCTTAAACCAACTTCGTCTGCTAATGCTTCGGCAGAGTCAAAAAGATTATCACCATAAGCGGCTGTAATCGCCCAATTGGCAAATTGGCCACCTAATTTCTGATTGATCAATAAACTAGTGCAAGTATTAGCAGAAGTATCAATTAAGCTATCTAAATTTTCAGCTTGTGGAATTTCACCTGCAAAGTGGTGATCACAATAGAAAACCGCTGCGCCAATAGACAAAACTTGCTCAAGAGCTGCTTTGTTTTTGTCCATAGAAACATCAAGTAAAGTAATACTGTCTTCAGCTTTAACCGATATTTTACTAAGTAGCTTAATATCTCGTTTAACGCCTGTAATTAACTGACTATCTTTAGGCTCTGCTAATCTTAATTGCAGCAGAGCACAGATACCATCAGCATCACCGTTAAATAGGTCGTAATGTGACTGAGTCATATTCGATAATTCCGTTAATTAGCTTAGAAGTAACCTTCCATCTTCTTCTTCTCCATAGAGCCAGAAGAATCGCTATCTATGACACGTCCTTGACGTTCAGATGTAGTCGCTAATAACATTTCTTGGATAATATCAGGTAATGTCGCTGCTTCAGAATTAACTGCACCTGTTAATGGGTAACAACCTAGTGTTCTGAATCGAACCATTTCCATTTTAACTTCTTCACCTGGCTCAATTGGCATACGTTCGTCGTCTACCATTATTTTCACGCCATCACGCTCTACAACAGGACGCTCTTTTGAGAAGTAAAGATCAGGAATATCGATATTTTCTAGATAAATGTATTGCCAAATATCTAATTCAGTCCAGTTAGATAATGGGAATACACGTATGCTTTCACCTTTATCTATTTTACTGTTATATAGGTTCCATAACTCAGGACGTTGATTTTTAGGGTCCCATCTGTGGTTTTTGTCTCTGAAAGAGTATACACGCTCTTTTGCACGAGATTTTTCTTCGTCACGACGAGCGCCACCAAATGCAGCATCAAAACCATATTTATTCAAAGCTTGCTTTAAAGCTTGAGTTTTCATGATATCAGTATGTTTAGCACTACCATGAGAGAATGGACCAACACCCATATCAACACCTTCTTGGTTGATATGAACAAGTAGATCAAAATCATACTCTTTTGCAATTCTATTTCTGAATTCAATCATCTCTTTAAATTTCCATGTTGTATCAACATGAAGTAAAGGAAATGGAATTTTTGCAGGGTAAAATGCTTTACGCGCTAAATGGAGTAAGACAGAAGAGTCTTTACCAATTGAATAGAGCATTACTGGGTTATCAAACTCGGCAGCAACTTCACGGATAATGTGAATTGATTCCGCTTCTAACTGTTTTAGATGAGTCAATCTATGATCAGACATAATATTCGCTTCTTTAATTGATTAATTAGAGGCTAGATTTAATTATGCATAGAATAATCTATTCTATGCATATTCTAAAATCTTTTTTGTTATTTGTTATTGCCAAAATGATGTTAGTGATGGCTCACCGCTTGATTCAACTTTAATTTGAGTAAATTAAAGTTGATTGGCTTGTGAATATAGGCAAAAACGCCAGCAGACAAAGCCGTCTTCTCGTCTATTTTGTCACTATATCCAGTACACAAAATAATCGGTAGTTCAGGTTTTACCTCGATTGCCGCTTTAGCCAACTCAAGCCCAGTGATATAAGGCATAGTTTGATCTGTAATGATGCAATCGAAATCAAAATTGACATCATTGATAATTGAAAGTGCTTCAACTGAATCTGAGGTTGTTACCGTTTTATAGCCAGCGAGTGTTAGTTTATCGGCTAGTAGCTCAGCAATACTCGTTTCATCATCGACAATTAATATGTTCGGTTGATAGTCATTTAAATTTAATTGCTGAGCTTGCGGTAGGGGGGCTGCTGAGTTCGAGTCTTCTTCACTGTTAACACAAGGTAAGTAAACTTGAAAACTAGAGCCGACATTTTCTAAGCTCTCTACTACTAAATGCCCACCTAATTGATGGACAATACCATGCACGATAGATAATCCCATTCCAGTCCCTTCACCTAAATCTTTTGTGGTGAAATAAGGGTCAAAAATCTTCTTGATTGTCTCTTTACTAATGCCACTGCCAGTATCCTGAATTTTAATCATCACCATAGTTTGACTAAATTCTTGATGGCAAGAGGTGCAGCTAGCCTCTGCATTGATCACCATTTGAGTACTGATATGCAAAGTCCCTTTTTCTGCCATCGCATCGCGGGCATTAATCGAGAGGTTCATTATCAATTGTTGAAACTGAACATTATCAACTTTTAATTGAGCGTTTGCGTTTAAGTCTAGCTCTATATTGATAGTACTTGGCAACAAAGGCCTAATCATAGCTAATGAGTCATCAATTAGCTTGGTCAGTTCAATACACTGTAGCTGTTGGCTTTCTTTACGGCTAAACACCATCATTTGCTTGATTAAATCTCTAGCTCTTTCGCCGGATAAAGTGACTTGCTCTAAATAATCCGGCACTTTGTCGATTCTGTCTAACTCGATACAGTCTTGGGCTAGTTCGGCATAACCTAAAACAGAGGCTAGAATATTATTAAAGTCATGTGCTATGCCACCAGTTAGCTGACCGATTGCTTCCATTTTTTGCGCATGTCTTAATTGCTCAGACAAGGCTTGCCTTTCTTGTTCAGCTTGTTTAATGAGTGAAATGTCTTTAAATAGATAAACAGCTCCGACTAACTTACCATGCTTAATAATTGGGCTGACACGGCAATCGACGGTAAACCTTTCATCATTGGCTCTTTTAAACCAACAGGTTAGATTAATAGGTAAAGTATCTTGAATTATCTTTTCTAAAATACAGATACGTACCAGACCAAACTCATCTTGGCTAATTTCCACTAATGTATCAAAGTCTAGCTGTTTGGTTTGCTGTTCAGTGTAATTAAGCATAGCTTTGCTAGCCTGATTCATCAGATTAATTTGTCCAGACAAATCGACCCCGACAATACCGTCATGTGCACTTTGCAAAATTAAATCACGGTAATCAACCTCATCTTTTAAAGCGGCCACTTGCTTTAATTTTTGTTCAGTAATGTCTGAGATTAATATGATAGTGCTTGCGTCAATCGGATTTTCAGCAGCTTGATTAAACATTTTAATTAAAAAATAAAAATGCTTTCCGTCGTTGCTTTTGGTTTGTATCTCTAACTGAGCAGACGTGTGAGTTTGTTTTACTTTATCAAAGCACTTTTTGTATCTTATTTTCTGCTTGTTTGATAAATGGTTTAATAATTGTTTTGGCCTATCAATGTTTTTATCAACTAGATTGAATAAATATTCAAAACCGTTGTGCCAGATTATTTTATTATTTTTATGCGCTACTTCGATGCCGGCTACCAGCGAAAGATCTTGAATATGCTGAAGTCTATTCTGTTGCCGCAATATATTTTTTTGATTCAACCTGATTTGCTTCTGACTTTTATTTAAGACTAACAAGAGGACAAACAGAACACTGAAGGTAAAAAATACAAAGATAAACATACTGAGATGAATGACTTTTAAGGATTCATCCATCACAGAAATGGGTTGAGATAAATAGATACCGAAATCAGCCGCTTTAGACCAACGCCAAGTATTAATAGTCTCTTCGTCGATAAATGAAGTTTTTATCTTAGGTCTTTGTGAAAAAGTATCAATTGGAGTGAACTCATGTTCGCTAATTGAATAGGTTTCTAACTGATGATCGTAAAGATAAATATCACTCTCAGTGGATGCTTTAGCGAGTTTGACGATATTTTGAAATACTGTATTTATGTTAAGTTCTACAGCAAAGTTAGCGACATGCACATCTTCATCAAAAATAGGATAGAGCAATAAAAATCGGATTGGATTTTGTTGTTTTAGTTTAGCTAAAAGGTAAGTCGACTTATATTCACCTAATAAAGCGAGCTTCTGCTCAAAACTTTGATGTTGGCTAAAGCTCGAATAGTGACTCGTCTCAGCATGCCACAGCAACTCGCCCGTACTTGATGTAATATAAGTATTTAAATAATTAATATTAGACAAAACGCCATTATCTATTAATAGCGCGATAAAATTCATTTCAGCAATAGAGGGGAAGTCCGCCCCCTGATTTTTTGCTTGTGCTTTCTTACTCTTGGCAAACTCTAGAATGATTGGATGATCACTCCAACTATTATATTCATTCAATTTTTGCTCTAAGCTAGATATAATTTCAGTTTGGATAATATCTGCTTGAGTAGATAAATATTGTTCTTTTTCTTTTTGAAAGTGATTGGTAAGTTGAGCTTGGATCGCATACCCTAAACCGGATAGGCAAATTATCCCTAAGATAAAACCAATAAAATTCCATTGTCCAAATTTATTCATTAAAAAATTCAGCAAAGCATTCATTTACTTTGCTTCCATTAAGTGAGAAAAAATATGTCGCAGCTATCTGCACCAAGTCAATTACTATTAAAGCAGATCCCAGAGCTAATTAATGAAGATACATTAATTGTTGATCCTCTACTTTTTGATGATTTAAATGCGCCTGAATTCAGGCCAACCACAGTCTGGTCATTTAAATACTTTGATAAATTACCTGTTGACAATACTGTGACTTGGCCAGAAAAACCAGCAAAAAAATTCAATCAAGCCATTGTTTTTTTTCCTAAAGCTAAAGAAAAAGCTAAATGGCTAATCGAGCAGCTAGCAGAAATGCTAAAGCCAAATGCAAGCATAATTCTAGTTGGCGAAAACCGTAGTGGGATCAAATCTTGCCAAAAATTATTAACTGAACAGCTGTCACATATAAATAAACTGGCAAGTGGTAAGCACTGCTTACTCTTTCAATCCCACTTATCCGCAGATATTGCTAATAAAGATAGTTTCTATCAACAAAGCTATCAAGTGAATAATAAACAAGTCATCACAGCGAGCTTACCGGGTGTCTTTAGTCAAAAAGAACTAGATAAAGGTACCGAACTCTTATTGCAGAATTTACCAGCAGAGATAAAAGGCAAAATACTTGATTTTGCTTCTGGCTGTGGCGTGATAGGAAGCTATATTAGTAAGCATTATTCAGTTGACGAATTAACTCAAGTGGATGTCGATGCGTTAGCAATCGAATCCACTAAAAAGACCTTGGAACTGAATGAATTAGTAGGGAAAACGTTTTTATCGAATGGTTTAACGAAAATTTCATCAAAATATGATTGGATTTTTACTAATCCCCCCTTCCATACTGGCACTAAAATCGACTACCATGTAACTGAGGCTTTTATTAAAGATAGCTGCAAACATTTATTACCAAATGGAAAATTAATGTTAGTGGCTAATAGATTTTTAAAATACCCTCAAATTTTACAAACGTATTTTAATCTGGTAGAAGTAGTAGCTGAAGACAATAAATTTAAAGTTTATTGTGCTTGCAACCGTTAATATTAACCATGCTGGACAGATCTGGATTTTCTGGCAAAGTTAAATGACCAATATTTATTTTGGTACTAACGCGTCAAGAATACGGATAGGGAAAGCAAAAAAATAAATCAAGGCACGACTATGGCAGGGATATTATCAATGATACTAGCTGGTGGTGCGGGTACTCGGTTATTTCCATTAACCGAAACTCGAACAAAACCGGCTGTTCCATTCGCGGGTCAATATAGACTTATTGACTTTGTTTTAAATAATTTCGTTAACTCTGATTTACTTAAAATTTACGTCCTCACGCAGTTCAAATCGCAATCACTTAATATACATCTTCGCCAAGCTTGGCATTTTTCTGGATTAACCGATCATTTTATTGACCCGATTCCAGCACAAATGCGCATGGGTAAAAGATGGTATGAAGGTACAGCTGATGCGATTTATCAAAATTTACGCTTGATTGAGATACATCAACCAGATCAAGTTGTTATTTTTGGTAGTGATCACATTTATAAAATGAACGTTCGTCAAATGACGACTTTCCATACTGACAAGGAAGCCGACTTAACTGTTGCAGCAATTCGAGTTCCTATTGAAGAAGCACACCAATTTGGTGTAATGGAAATCGATGAAGAAGGACGACTAATTGGATTTGAAGAAAAACCGGCTAATCCAAAATCATTACCAGGTAACCCAGACGTAGCTCTAATCTCTATGGGCAACTATGTTTTCGAGTCTGAGGTTTTATACAAAGAATTAAAAGCTGACGCTAAAGATCCTAATTCATCTCACGATTTTGGTAAAAATATCATTCCTAATCTAATGAAAAACGGTAACGTTTTCGTTTATGATTTTGCCAATAATAAAATTCCAGGTGAAAAGGGCGACCCTTTCTACTGGCGTGATGTTGGTACGATTGATGCTTACTGGCAGGCTTCTATGGATTTATTAAATGCGAACAGCGAATTTAATATGTTTAATCCTAAATGGCCAATGAGAACTTACCACCCAACTTTGCCTTCAGCACAAATATTTAAGCCAGAAAATGGTGAGCATAATCAAATTGTTGATAGTTCAATTGCCTCTGGTTGTGTTGTGAATGGTGCTCGAGTTGAGAAGTCAGTTCTGGGTTATGAAGTGACAGTTGAGCCAAATGCTGAAGTCACAGAAAGTGTCATCATGGGTAATACAGTAATAGGCTCTGGCTGTAAATTACATCGCACAATACTGGACAAAAATGTCAAGATCGCTCCTGGCACTGAGATTGGTTTAGATCATGATCTAGACGAGAAGCGAGGCTTCACTATTTCTGCAAATGGCATAGTGACAGTACCAAAAGGCACAGTAGTAGGATTTGATAAATAATTAATGAATATCTTATTTGTTTCATCAGAAGTTGAAGATATTGCAAAAACTGGTGGCTTAGCTGATGTAGCTAAAGCCTTACCTGTATCTTTCAATAAAATGGGGCACGATGTTCGGATAATCACACCATTTTATCAGGTGAGTAAGTCAGTTGAAAATGCGCAAACAGTTTTAACTGACGTTGAACTTCATGCTGGAAATTTAACCTACAAATACAATGTTAAGCAAATAACCTTACACGGAATCACTGTATATCTAGTCGATTACCCTGCCTATTTCGATCGAAAAGGGATATACAGTGAAGGTTATGATGCATACGATGATAATGGTGAGCGCTATGCATTTTTTAGCATGGCTGCGCTACATTTAACTCAACTATTAGAGTTTAAACCAGACATCATTCATTGTAATGATTGGCATACAGGCTTAATACCGCTTTATTTGAAAAAACATTGGTACGACAATCCATATTTAGCGTCAGCTAAAACGGTATTGTCTGTCCACAATGGCGCCTTCCAAGGGGTTTTCCACCTAGATAGTGTTCCAATCTTGCAAAAAAGCGGGATAGACCATGAAGACGTCCATCATGGATTGGTTAATTACTTAAAAATTGCGGTTAAATACGCAACTAAAATAGTTGCAGTAAGCCCTAGCTATGCAAAAGAGCTACAAACCGATCTTGGTTCGCATCACATGGGTGACGTCTTTAGAAGTCGTTCGCATGACATGCATGGGATTATCAATGGTTGTGATTACAGCCAATGGGACCCAGAAACCGACCCGGAAATACCATCACAATACTCAGTAGAGAATATGAATGGTAAAGCTTTTTGTAAAGCGAACTTGCAGCAACACAGTCATCTCCCTGTTGATGGTGATATTCCATTAATTGGAATGGTTTGTCGCATTACCGATCAAAAAGGCTTTGGTTACTTACTGCCAATACTCGAAAATATCTTACATCACAATGTTCAAGTTGTAATGATAGGTACGGGTGACCCGCAATTAGTTAGCCAAATTCAAGCAATTAGTGAAAGACACCGTAACAAGTTCTATTTCTTGCACGACTTTAATTTGAGTTTTTCTCATTTAATAACTGCGGGTAGTGACTACTTTTTGATGCCGTCTTTATTTGAACCTTGTGGTTTAAATCAGATGTACTCATTAGCCTACGGTACCTTACCTATTGTTCGAGCGGTTGGCGGACTAAAAGATACAGTGGTTGACCTTGAAGCAGATCCAGTCAATGCGAATGGATTTGTATTTGATAGACCAGACAGTGAAGCATTATTAAACTGTGTCAGAAAAGCATTACTTTTCTATCACGAATACCCTCAAACATTTGATGTAATTCGTAAAAAAGCAATGCAAACCAAATTTGATTGGTATAACTCAGCGTTAGAATACGAAGCTTTATACAAATCAATTATCTAATAATGGGCGGAAGTGTCATATTGTTAATATGCCACTTCACTCATACTCAATTTAATCCTCTGATTAAATAAGCCAATAAACTCTTCTTGATACATTTCAGCCATTAACCTGCAAGGCGTTAGATAAAGCTGATTCGCCTCAACCCAAAAGATAGCATTTTGCTGATACTTATCAGCTAATTTAATTGCCTCAGCTTTCTCAATAGCGACTATCCAACTTTTTTCTTTATGACAAAAATTAGCTGAACAGCCAGTGATACTTCGGTAAGGCACATTAAGGCTAAGAATGTCAGACTGCAGCATTTTGTCTTTCAAACTATTTTCGGAATGATTGAGAATTACGCCATTGGGATTACATGCAGTAATAATGGCAAAATTTAAATGAGCTGAAACGGGTTGTTTCAAAATAAATACAGTGTCTTTGTATAATTGCCATACAGATGTCATTAAATCAGTTCCTATCTGTCAATCTTAATAAAGTGTTATCACCATATATAGAGTGCTAATGAAATTGCGCAATAAGACTTTAGCTTAAACTTACCAATTAGCCTAACCTATTTGGGATAATTATTTTCAATGATAAGCATGAAAAATCACAGGGTTACTTGTTAAAAACCGGGTTTATACATAAACTGGTTTGTATAAGACTAAAATAAAGTTATGACACTTATTCGATGATAAAAAATCAAAAAAAGATGCCTCCTAAAGCCATGTCATCCATTCGCTCGAATGTGATTTTTATGGTGTTAGTTATTTCCACAGTATCTCTGATACTCGCATTTGTGATAAACGGTGTATTCGAAGTTAAACAGCAAAAATCGACCCTAGCATCTCAAGCAAAATCTTTTGCAGACATCATAGGCTTCAGCGCCTCGACAAATTTATTATTTGGTGACCCCGTCAGTGAAAACGCAAGGCTGACAACACTCGAAATTGATAAAAACATAGAGAACATTCACATCTATCGAATCAATGAAGAAAACGGCAAAGTCGAATTTTTTGCTAGTTACAACAAAGTAAATACACCACCCATACCAACTAAAATTAACAAATTAAAAGAACTATCAGACGTTACATATAGTGATAATTACTTAGAGTTGATTAGAGGCATTAATTTTGAAGGCAATGAGATAGGTTACATCTATGTCAGATTTTCATTAGCTCAACTTAAAGAGCAACTATACTCCACCTTATATTTAAAATTACTTGTCTTGTTAATCTCACTAGGCATTGCGCTAGTATTGGCCCTTAGGTTACAAAACTCTCTGACTAAACCTATTAAAGAGTTAGTTGAAGTATTTAAATATGTTTCGAAAGAGAAAGACTATAGCGTTCGCGCGCCCAAACAGTCTCTGATTGAATTAAATGCCTTAAGTACCTCATTTAATACTATGTTAGATCGGATTCAAGCTTACTTAGAAAAACAAGCAGAAGCAGAAAAACAGATCCGAAAACTAAATCAGAGCTTAGAAGACAAAGTAGGTCAGCGCACAGATGCGTTAAAAGACGCAAATGTAGAACTGATGTCAACACTCGAAACCTTGCATCAATATCAAAACCAATTAGTTGAAACCGAAAAAATGGCCTCTCTTGGTGATATGGTCGCTGGCATCGCGCATGAAGTTAATACGCCAATTGGTTTAGGGGTAACAGCTTCCACCTTGCTAATGGATCGAATCAAAGACATCAGAGAAGTACTGGATAATAAAAAGTTAACCGCAGGGCATTTGGACCGATTTTTAACCGAAGGTCACGAAAATTTAAATATCATTTACCGCAACCTCAACCGAGCCGCAGAATTAATTAGCAGCTTTAAACAAGTTGCAGTTGATCAAAGTAGCGAAAACGATAGAGTCTTTCTATTGTCTGAATTTTTGAAAGATGTACTGCTATCACTTAGGCCTAAGCTCAAGCATCACGAACATATCATAAACGTAGAATGTGATGAAAAATTAACCATAGAGAGCAAGCCTGGGCCTTTAAATCAAATTTTTATCAATTTAATTATGAATTCTGTTATTCATGGGTTTGAATTTATAGAAAAAGGCACCATAACTATAAGTATGGAAGCAACAGGTAATCGTTTAAAAATTCTATACCGAGATAATGGTAAAGGTGTAAACGAGCAACTAAGGAAGAAAATATTCGATCCTTTTGTAACAACAAAAAGAGGTGAGGGTGGTAGTGGTTTAGGCATGCACCTAGTTTATAATTTGGTGACTCAAGCCCTAGGTGGAAACATCACAGTCGCCAGTGAAGAAGGAAAAGGAATCGAATTTGATATTAGTATTCCAGTAAATGTTAAAAAAGTAGTAGTTTAATGCTACTATTTGATTGAGTGATGGCGCTAATATCACTATAATCTAATGAAGTAAAAGAAATTATTATAATTAAACTAGCTAAACAAGAAAAAATGCCAATGCAAACACATAATATCCTAATCGTAGAAGATGAAGCAGTTACTCGAAGCACTTTAGTCAGTTTATTTGAAGCAGAAGGCTATAATGTCTTCTCTGCAGAGAATGGTGACGAAATGCATCAAATTCTTAAAACTAACGACGTAAACTTAGTCGTGATGGACATTAACTTACCAGGTAAAAATGGTTTAATGTTAGCTCGTGAATTACGTGAAAATAAGAGTATGGGTCTAATTTTCTTGACCGGACGCGACAACGACGTTGATCGTATTCTAGGTCTTGAGATAGGCGCAGATGATTATCTTGTTAAGCCATTTAACCCGCGTGAATTAACTATACGTGCAAGAAACTTACTCGGCAGAACTAAAACTGCTCCAGTAGAAACAGTTGATTCAGTAACAGAATATAAATTTAACGGCTGGGTGCTTGACTGTGATAGTCGTTCGTTAATCGCACCAGACCAAGATAATATTCGTCTACCTAAGAGTGAGTTTAGAGCTTTAAAACTGCTTTTAGATAACCCAGGCAAAATTTTAACTCGTGAACAGTTAATCAAAGAAATGACTGGTAGAGACTTAAAACCAAATGACAGAACAGTTGACGTTACCGTTCGTCGTTTAAGAAAACACTTTGAATCAACACCTGACACACCTGAGATTATCTCAACTATCCATGGTGAAGGTTACCGTTTCTGCGGTGAAATTTCAGAGTAAAACATTTTGCTTCTGGTGATTAGGATATGAAAGCAGCTGTATAGCTGCTTTTTCATTTCAATAGTTTTTTGATCGCGTTTCCGAGTTCTTCAGGTAAATCAGGTAGTATTGAGGTTAAAGATTCAGTCGCTTTTTTTGAAAGCTTTTTCTGGTTCACTTCTGCTGTCGGGTTAATCTTGCTAGCTGTATATTGTTTAGTTTGAACTTGTCTTGATGGCTCAACTTGGCATTTAATGTTAATTAACTGAGGAAATTTTTTTCTTAAATTAGACATTAAATTCAATTTGATAGCATTGAATTGCATTTGATAATTGGCTGATGGAATAGTGACAACTAGGTTACTATTATCAAAGCTTTTAAAAACAACTACATCTTTCAATGATTCAGGAATGTAAAGCGCTAGCTCAGATGCTATGTCACTGTTATACTTCCGTGAATTTGGAGATACCTGCTGTTTAGGCCATTTTTCGGATAAAATTTGTTTTGCAGATTTCGGTCTTGGGCGCATTTAAGTGTACTTATGTCATTATTAATTCAATATAAAAAAAGTGGTTACGAGTTAAGCTGGGAGTTAGGCTTTCGGCATGCATTTTTTTTATTGTTACTCCTCTTTAGCTTAGCTTACGGCTCAGTTTACAGCTATAAGTTATTCACTAAAAATGATCTCAACGCGCATTCTACACCTTTCAGCCAATCAAAACAGCAGTTAGCAGAGCACAAAGCCATACTCGAACAACTACAAGCAAAAACCCAAGCTGAGCTAGCGGCAATAAAACTAAAATTAGCAGAATTACAAACTAAAGCACTGAGAGTTAATGCTTTAGGAGAAAGGTTAGCGGATAACGCCAAATTACAGAAAGATGAGTTTAACTTTGCCCTACCAGTTGCGGTAGGTGGACCGGCAGAAGCGCTAAATGACGAACAAATGCAAATTGAACCTGTTCAGCATCAGCTAATTGAAGAAATGCAAAGTTTATTAAATGACTTCAATGAACAAGAAAGACAGTTAAGCCTACTTGAATCTGTCATGCTTAACCACAATATAAGTGATCAGATATATATTTCGGGTAGACCAGCTAACTCAGGTTGGTTGTCTTCATACTATGGTATGCGTAAAGACCCGTTTTCAGGATTACCTGCACACCATAAGGGAATTGACTTTGCTGGAAAAGAAGGCACAAAAGTCATAGCAACAGGGGCAGGGGTTGTCACTTGGGCCGAACAAAGATACGGATATGGCAAAATGGTTGAAATAGATCATGGCAATGGTTTTAAAACCCGTTATGGTCACAACAAAGAATTATTAGTTTCAGTTGGCGATATTGTTACTAAAGGTATGCAAATCGCTAAAATGGGCTCAACAGGACGCTCCACCGGTCCTCACGTACATTATGAAATTCTTAAAAATGGTAAACAGATTGATCCATTAAAATATGTATACCGCAAAAGTCGATAGGTAGAATAGTTAAACGCTCAAACACACAGCGCTTTAACTCAACAATACAACGTTAAAACAATTTATAAGATTGTTTTTTATTTTTTCAAAGCACGAACCTTACTAGAAGGGTCAGGATAGATAAATGATTACAAAAATACTGACATCAATATTTGGCAGCAGAAACGACAGAATCATAAAAAAACTAAGAAAATCAGTTGTCCTAATTAATAATTTGGAAGCCGAATATGAAGTATTAAGTGATGAAGAATTAAAGCAAAAAACCGCGGAATTCAAAAAGCGCTTAGCGGATGGCGAAACACTTGACCAAATATTAAATGAAGCATTCGCAGTTTGTCGTGAAGCATCGAAACGAGTATTTCAAATGCGTCACTTTGACGTGCAATTACTTGGTGGCATGGTTTTACACCAAGGTAAAATTGCTGAAATGCGTACCGGTGAAGGTAAAACACTAACTGCAACTTTACCTGCGTATTTAAATGCACTAGCGGGTTCAGTTCACGTTGTTACAGTAAATGATTACTTAGCCAAACGTGATGCTGAATGGAGCAGACCGTTATTTGAATTTTTAGGCTTAAGCGTTGGTTGTAATATCCCTGGCATGGGACCAGTAGAAAAACGCGCCGCTTACGCATGTGACATAGTTTACGGAACCAATAACGAATTTGGTTTTGACTTCTTGCGCGATAATATGGCCTTTAGTCCAGAAGAGCGTGCGCAAAGCGAACTAACCTATGCAATCGTCGATGAAGTTGACTCCATTCTAATCGATGAAGCTAGAACACCGCTCATCATTTCAGGGCCTGCAGAAGATAGCTCTGAGCTTTACACCAAGATCAATACACTTGTTCCTAGCCTGATTCAAACAGATAAAGAAGATACAGAAGAAGAAAACAGCGAAGGTGATTTCACCGTCGATGAAAAATCTAAACAAGTTCACTTAACCGAACAAGGCCAAATTAACATAGAAAAACTGTTAATAGAAAACGGCGTTTTAGCTGAGGGTGACTCTTTATATTCAGCGGCTAATATCAGCATGTTCACCCATATTAACGCTGCACTAAGAGCGCATAAACTTTATCACAAAGACGTTGATTACCTAGTTAAAGATGATCAAATCGTGATCGTTGACGAACATACAGGTCGAACAATGGAAGGCCGCCGTTGGTCAGAAGGTTTACATCAAGCGATAGAAGCTAAAGAAGGCGTTCAAATTCAAAACGAAAACCAAACGCTAGCATCTGTTACTTTCCAGAATTACTTCCGTATCTACAAAAAATTATCTGGTATGACAGGTACAGCAGATACAGAAGCGTTCGAATTTAATCACATTTACGGCTTAGAAACTTTAGTCTTACCGACTAACAAACCTATGATACGTAAAGACATGGCCGATTTAGTCTATTTAACCGCGGAAGAAAAATACGAAGCGATAGTTGAAGACATAAATCAATGTGTTGAGCAAGGTCGACCAGTCCTAGTCGGTACAGTTTCAATTGAAAACTCAGAATTAATTTCAAAATTCTTAAAATCTAAGAAAATTCCACATCAAGTACTAAATGCTAAATATCACGCTAAAGAAGCTGAAATTATCGCGCAAGCAGGTCAACCAGGTGCGGTTACAATCGCAACCAACATGGCAGGTCGTGGTACGGATATTGTTTTAGGTGGTAACCCAGAAGACGAAATCTCACGTCTTAAATCACCAACTGAAGCTCAAATTGAACACATCAAAACTGAGTGGAAAAAACGTCACGACAAAGTACTTGAAAATGGTGGTTTACACATAATAGGTACAGAAAGACACGAATCAAGACGAATCGATAATCAACTTCGTGGTCGTGCGGGTCGTCAAGGTGATGCAGGTTCATCTCGTTTCTACCTTTCAATGGAAGATGCACTTATGCGAATCTTTGCATCAGAGCGAGTTGCCGGCTTAATGAAAAAATTAGGTATGGAACGCGGCGAAGCAATCGAGCATCCATGGGTAACTAAAGCGATTGAAAATGCACAACGTAAAGTTGAGACTCGTAACTTCGACATTCGTAAAAACTTACTTGAATACGATGATGTTGCTAACGACCAACGTAAAGTGGTTTACCAACAACGTAACGAATTATTAGACGAAACGGATATCAGCGAAACCATCCAAGTTATTCGTGAAGATGTCGTAAGTGGGGTTATTGCAAGCTACATCCCACCACAATCAGTTGAAGAAATGTGGGATGTACCTGGCTTAGAAGAAAGATTGAAATCTGACTTCATGGTTAACTTCCCAATCCAGCAATGGTTAAAAGAAGACAACAAACTAGACGAAGAAAAACTAAGTGAAAAAATCTTAGAAGGTATAGTTGCAGATTACAAAGCAAAAGAAGAGCAAGTGGGCGAGGGCGTTATTCGTCACTTCGAAAAAGCGATTATGCTGCAAACACTAGATTCACATTGGAAAGAGCATCTAGCTGCTATGGATCACTTACGTCAAGGCATTCACCTACGTGGTTACGCCCAAAAGAATCCTAAGCAAGAATATAAGCGTGAATCCTTTGAGCTATTCTCACAAATGCTTGAGAACCTTAAAGTTGAAGTGGTTAGCGTATTATCTAAAGTCAGAGTTCGCGAAGAGTCAGATGTTGAAGCAGTTGAAGAAAAGAGAAGACAATCAGAAGCTGCACCAAAACAATATCAGCATGAAAACGAAGACGCTTTAAACCAAAGACCACAAGCTCATGTACGCGAAGGCGCTAAAGTAGGTCGCAATGATCCATGTCCATGTGGTTCAGGTGAAAAGTACAAACACTGTCACGGTAAATTAAGCTAAATGTCTCAAACTATCGTACATGTTGCAGTTGGCGTCATTACTCGCGAGAACAAAATATTTCTCGCGAAGCGCAACGCGAAACAACACCAAGGTGGAAAATGGGAATTTCCAGGCGGTAAAGTTGAAGCCGGTGAAACCGTGTTGGAAGCCCTCCAACGCGAGTTAAATGAAGAATGTGGCATCAACCCGAATAGCAGCCAAGAGTTGATAGTGGTAGAACACGACTACGGTGATAAAAAAGTAAAACTAGACACACATATTATTCAAGATTTTGATGGCGAAGCTCACGGCAAAGAAGGGCAAGAAGTTGCTTGGGTTGAGGTAACAGAATTAGATAATATAGATTTTCCAGCGGCCAATATCGCCATAGTTGATGCCGTCAAAGCTAAAATAAGCTAGCTTTCCAGAAGGAATTTTACCTTGCTAATACGGTATTATTCTAAAAAACAGACTTCTCAATCAAAAAAGCCGAAACAAAAGTTTCGGCTTTTTTATACCAAACTTTAAGTTTAAAGCTTAGTGATCTATACCTAATTTCTTTTCTAAATAGTGGATGTTAGTGCCACCATTTTGGAAATGTTCATCTTGCATGATCTTTTGTTGTAAAGGTGCATTAATCTTAATACCTTCAACAACCAACTCACTTAACGCATTTTGCATACGAGCAATTGCGATACCACGGTTTTCACCGTAAGTGATTAACTTACCAATCATAGAATCATAATTAGGTGGTACAGCATAACCAGCATAAATGTGCGAATCCCAACGAACGCCTAAGCCGCCCGGAGAATGGAAACGTTGAATCTTACCAGCGCAAGGGATAAAAGTATCAGGGTCTTCTGCATTGATACGACACTCAATCGCATGACCTTTAATCTTGATATCATCTTGAGTGATAGATAATGGCTGACCTGCAGCAATTTTTAACTGCTCTTTAATCAAATCAACACCAGTCACCATTTCAGTTACTGGATGCTCAACTTGAATTCGAGTATTCATCTCGATGAAATAAAACTCACCGTTTTCGAATAAAAACTCAAACGTACCAGCACCACGGTAACCAATTTCAACACAAGCACGACGACATCTATCACCGATAAACTGACGCATTTCTTCAGTTATACCCGGTGCAGGTGCCTCTTCAACAACTTTTTGGTGGCGACGTTGCATAGAACAATCACGCTCACCTAAATGAATCGCATTACCTTGGCCATCAGATAAAACCTGTACCTCTACATGGCGAGGGTTTTCTAAGAACTTCTCCATGTAAACTATGTCATTGTTAAAAGCAGCGCCCGCTTCTTGTTTAGTTAACTCAATTGAGCTAATTAAATCTTTTTCTTCACGAACAACGCGCATACCACGACCACCGCCGCCGCCTGCTGCTTTAATAATAACAGGGTAACCAATTCTCTTCGCAATTTGGATATTGCGATCAGCATCTTCAGATAAAGGACCATCAGAACCCGGTACACAAGGAACACCGGCTTTCTTCATCGCTGCAATCGCAGATACTTTATCACCCATTAAGCGAATAGAATCGCCTGTCGGACCAATAAAGATAAAACCACTTTGTTCAACTTGATCGGCAAAATCTGCATTTTCAGATAAGAAACCATAGCCAGGGTGAATTGCAACAGAATCTGTTACTTCAGCCGCAGCAATAATTCTAGGAATATTAAGATAGCTTTCAGTTGCTGGTGCTTTACCAATACAGATGGTTTCATCTGCTAATAAAACATGCTTTAACTCTCTATCCGCTACTGAGTGAACTGCAACCGTTTTAATGCCAAGCTCTTTACAAGCTCGCAATATACGGAGAGCAATTTCTCCTCTATTAGCAATTAAGACTTTATCTAACATAAATTAAAGCCTCTTATGCGATTTCGAATAAAGGTTGATCGAATTCTACTGAGTCACCGTTTTCAACTAATACAGCTTTGATAACACCTGCTTTATCAGCAGTGATTTCATTCATCATTTTCATCGCTTCGATAATACATAAAGTATCACCAACATTAACTGAGTCACCTACAGCTGCAAATGCTGCTGCATCTGGCTTAGGAGAAGCATAAAAACTACCAACCATAGGCGATTTAACTAAGTGACCTGATGCTGCTGGAGCCGCTGCCGGAGCTGCTTCTGCAGGCGCTGCTGCTGGAGCCGGAGCTGCAACTGGTGCAGGAGCCGCTGCATAGTGAACAGGTTGAGCTGCTACAGGAGAGTTACGGCTGATACGTACTGACTCTTCACCTTCACTGATTTCTAACTCAGAAATACCTGATTCTTCGACTAATTCTATTAATTTTTTGATTTTACGAATGTCCATAGCCATGGTTTATACTCTCTCTTTTATTCGTTAATTGAATTTAATTTACGCGCTGCTGCGTCCAGCGCATAGCTGTAACCTTTACTACCCAATCCGCAAATAACAGCTTCTGCGATATCAGATAGATAAGAATGATGACGGAATTTTTCTCTTTTGTGCACGTTAGACAAATGCACCTCAATGAAAGGGATATTTACCGATAAAATTGCATCTCTAATTGCCACACTGGTGTGGGTAAAAGCGGCTGGATTAATAATAATGAAATCAACCTGCTGAAACGCCTGATGTATTTTATTGATGATGTCAGCTTCAGAGTTAGACTGTAAATGATCAAGCTGAATATTAAATTGCTCAGCTTCAACAGATAACTTCTCAACAATCTGCTCTAAGGTTTCTTTGCCATAAATTTCAGGCTCTCTTTTACCCAACATGTTTAAATTTGGGCCATTAAGTAAGAGTAGATTATGTTTTTTCATTAAAAACCACTTTTATTAGCAATTTTATGCCTATCTTCGTTGAATGGCAGTTAAATATCGAATTTGAGTAACTATAGAAGAAACTTCATCGATTTGAAACGAAATTTTCAAAAAAAACTGGATTTATCTTCAAATTATTACTTTTTGCCGAACTTAGCGGCTTTTATTGCTAATTAAGCTGGAAGTTTAAGCGTTTCTTTTAACCACTGACTATATTGGCTGTCAATTTGCACTAATGGCAAAGCGATAATTTCAACCACCTCGTAACTATGTAATTGGTTAACTAAATCAGCTATCTTATCAAAGTAAATTTGTGCAGTTTTGAGCTTAAGCAAAGTCTCTTTTTCTTGAACTAGTTTTCCTTGCCAATGATAAATCGAACTGATTTCGGGCACTATTTGGCAACAGGCAGCAAGCTTAGCCTTGACCAGCTCGTTGGCAATTTGCTCGGCTTCGCTGGAAGATGCACAACTGATTTGGATCTGAATAAATTGAGACATAACGAATCCTTACCTTTGGTTTAGGTACAACAATTTATGTTATCAAGCTAAATATGTTAAGTGGTTCACAACTAATTGTGGCAAAATATAACTTAATTAAACTAAGCCTTGTAGAACTTAGTTTGGGACATATTTAAATTATTCAATTCCAAAAGAGATTTTCCCGTGTTTTTTAAATTACTTTTTTTATTTATCGTATTACCTATAGTTGAAATTGGTTTATTGCTCGAAGTCGGAGATCAAATCGGCGGCTGGGAAACACTAGCCATAGTTATTCTAACGGCCATTTTTGGTGCGCACCTAGTTAAAGAACAGGGCAACTCAGCATTAGCCGAGATCAAAGCGCAATCGGCCACGGGCCAATTACCAGCGCAATCAATTACAGAAGGCCTGATGATACTCGTCGCAGGTGTACTCCTAGTTACCCCAGGATTTATAACCGACGCATTTGGTTTATTACTGACCATACCCTTTACCAGAAAACCACTTGCCAAAATATTAATGCAAAACTTTTCTGGTAGAGTCGTCACTTCGGGTGGTTTCAGCGGTGGTTTCCACCACCAGCAGCCCAACCACACCAACCACACAAGAGAAGAACAACAAGTTAATGTTGAACGTCAGCAGGGCGGAAACGTCATCGAAGGCGAGTGGCAGCGTAAAGATTAAGGAAACAAAATGCGTTTAGGTAAAGTTTTAGGATATTTAGTTATTGGCTGTTTTTTGCTTGTAGTAGCGGCAGATTTACTGCTGGACAGAACTAAACTGGCACAAGAGCAGCTAAAAACCTTAAATCAGAAAATGCCATTCGAGCTTAAGCTTGAACAAATTTCACATACTATTTTTAATCCAACCTCAATTCAGGTAGAAGGACTTGAGTTTAAAGATGAATTTGGCACGCTCGTTAAGATACCTAAAGTTTACCTATACATTGACCTGATACCTCTAATCAATAAACAAGTGATTGTTGAGAAAATTGCGATTGAAGATATCTATATCCAATCATCACAGGCGGCTTTGCTTGAGCTGCAAACGGCTATGGCCAACCTGCCTAAATCAAATGATCCAGCTGCGGAATCACCGTCACCAGAATCGGCACAATTGCCTTTAGAGCAAGTACTGATTAAATCTTTAGTTTTCAGTATTGATGAGCTGGCATTTAAAGCCGAAGCAGGGGACTTAGCCTTAGCTAAATTGATGCTCGAATTATCCGATTTAAGCATCATTGAACAAGGCCAACTTAAGCCAGAACTCATCCGTGTTCAGATATCAAACTCAATCGCCAAAGTAGAGTTTAACCAATACCAAATTAACCAAATTAAGCTGCTTGCAAGTTTAGATACTGGCAGCATTAAACTTGACGAACTAAGTTTAGAAACCTTTGACGGCCAGTTAAACTTAGCTGCTAATGTCGACTTTTTAGAGCAAATTAATATTGAAGTAAGTAAGCTATCACTATCAAACATAAATGCAGATTTACTCGTACCTAAACCAGAAAGCCAAGCAGAAACTAAACCAGTCGAAGCGCAGCCAACAGCAAAAACAGCAGCTAATTCAAAAGTACCATCAGGTAAAAATAATAAACTGGCCAAAACAAATAAAAGTAACACTAAAGCGATTAATGCGCCTAAAACCACTGATGCGACGACTGACACGAGTACAGTAAAACAAGTAACTTCAGCAAACACACAGCCAACACAGGTTGCTGAAAACGCACAAACAGCTGAGCCAATACCTGATCAATTACCAGAACAAATTTCAGCCGCAGACCGAATTCCTGAAACACAACAACAAGTGCCTGCGCAAACAAGCCAAACTGTATCTAAGCCGCCGGTTGAAGATGCAGAATTACCAATTCATTACTTGGCGATAAACCAGCTAGCCATTGACAATATCAAGTTAACCTTAACCGATCCGGCAACAGCTCAAGCTTGGCTCGCGTTAACTGAATTTGGATTAACACTCGATCAAATCAAATTAGTCGAACAGCAAAAACTGGTTCAATTCTCAGAATTGAAACCCGGCTCAAACTTAATGATTCAATTTGCTGAATTTATTTACTTAACGCCATTGGCGCAAAATTTAGCCATAGCCGTAAAAACTAAAGATGCAGGTGCAAATTTAGATGGTGAGCTAGAGCTAGCACAAGGCAAAATCGACCTAGATACAGATATCACAGAGACAGATAAAATCATTAAATTAGCAGGCAAAATTGATTGGCAACAAATCAATTTTGCTGTGTTTAAGCCGATATTAGCGGATTCACCAGTCTTACCAACAGGCGTCTTTACCGGTAATACTATTTTGGACGCTAGCTACAACACCAATAAGCCAGGTTTAGCTGGGGTGGATGGGCAAGTTCAGCTAACAACGGATAAATTCGGCTTAAAAGGGATCCAACTCGATAAAATGCTGAGTGCGTTTAAATCTAGTCAAGAAACTTCACTGCTGGATGTCGGCGCATTCTTAGTCAGTGGCCCGCTTGGGGTTATGGCGATGCAACTCGCTGAATTAAGCTCAGCAGCAACCGCGACAGGCGGCACAACCGAGATTAATAGCATAGATATAAACGCCAACATTTCAGATCAAGTGATTAACCTTAAATTGGCCGATATTAAAACCAAAGCACATCATTTAGGTTTATATGGTGATGTTAACTTGGCAGCAAAACAGTTCGAAAAATTTCAGTTTGGTTTACTTGATAGCGAAGGCTGTGCGCCAGTACAACAAACGCTGGATGGCCCGTTTTCAGAAGTGAAAGACATCTTATTTAATACCACCAAAGGGGCAGCCACTAGTTCAATTACTAGCGTGTTTAATAACGTTGGCAAACTCGCAGGTAAAAAGTGTAAACCTTTTTATAAATCCGAATAACCAAACCAGCATGCCCTAAACATCAATGTTTCAATAATCCGATGCTCAGCCTAGCGTCGGATTATTTTTGGCCAGCTCCATTTCCATTTTATCCTCATTTCCAATATCACAGATTAGTCTTGCCGGTGGGTTTATCGTTTAACCCAAAGGGTCGGCTAAATTATCTAAAATTTACATTTTTTTTCGTGATATTGGCTATAAAACTATTTGTATTATTTCCTGATGGAGTGTGTTTTTTTGGTTAACTAAAGGTTATCAAACAAAGGTTTTTTATTCATTTATTTACCTATTAGCCTGTATTAATTGGGGTAATTTACGAAATTGTTAACATTTACTGACTGAGAGCCTATTACATCTAAAGCGAGGAGATTAGCTGCTATTGCCTTTTAACCTTACAGGCATACAATCAAGAAAGTGCTATTAATGCAGTAAAAAGGTAAATCATGGATATTCAACTTTTGGACAAAGAACTCGGTATTTTAAACCGAACCGGCTTTTTCCAAAAATTAAAACAGCAATACTTAATCGACTTGACGCAAGACCGCCAATCATTATTTATTGCGATGGAATATGAATGTATTAGCCAGCTTCGTGGTGTATTAAGTGCCGAAAATATTACTTGGTTATTAATCAAAGTGGTGGATATCTACACTAGCTGCTTACCTTCGCATGCAATTGTTGGCCGCAGCTTAAAAGAAATCGATGCCTACATAGTCAATTTTGACGAGGCTCAATTACCTAACTTAATTGAAAACCTAACCTTAAAATTTAACACCCCAATATTATTACCTACAGGTCAAGCTGTCGAAATTAAACCTAGATTTATCAGTGCTATGACTCCAGGTGTTCTACTCCACACAGAATCACCAGATAAAGTAATTAGTCAAATGGCTATGTATCTAGGTTACTGTGACCAAAGTGAAAACAAAAAACAGCACTGCCATTTAGATCAAGTCACATCACAACTACTTAATCGCAGGGTTGAAATCGACAGTCAAATATTAACTGCGCTGGGAAACAACGAAATGTTTCTGGCCTACCAACCTAAAGTCGACCTTACAAGTCAAAAAATAATTGGCTGCGAAGCTCTCGCTCGTTGGCAGCACCCAAGCTTAGGGTTTGTCTCACCAGATGAATTCATCGAAAGAGCAGAGTTTTGTGGCGTCATCCAAGCTTTAACCCTTTGGGTGTTAAAACAATCAATTGAAACTTTAGCGAAATGTAGGGTACTGAATCCCGATTTCACTATGGCGATTAATCTAAGTGCGACTTGTATTGAAACGCCTGATTTTTTTGATGAAATTAAATTCTTCATCAAACACTCAGACATACCACCACAACTCTTTGTATTTGAAGTAACCGAATCAATCGCAATTGAAAACTATGAATTAGCGGTCGAGTTTTTACAAAAGCTGAGAGAACTTGGCTGCAAAGTTTCATTAGACGATTTTGGCACAGGCTACTCATCACTCTCTGTACTATCTAAACTGCCACTCGATTCATTAAAAGTGGACCGCAGCTTTATTAAAAACATGCTCAACTCAGATGCCGACATCGAAATTGTCCGCACCATAAATAGACTCGGTCATGCATGTGGTTTAAAAGTGATTGCCGAAGGCATAGAGACTAAGCAAGATATGCAAATTATTGCAGACAGCATCGGCTGTGATTATGGCCAAGGCTACTATTTTGCAAAACCCATGAATGATTACAAATTACTTAAGCATCTTGCTGAAAATTTAAAAATGAACTCGCCAGAAAAGGCAAATGACTTATTTATCTCTCGTTTTTTGAGTAAATATTTAAAGCCAGCGTCTATCATCTAATATTCAACTTGAACACGTCTTAGAGCTAAATCAATATAAATTGCGAGTATCAGGGCCATCACAGACAGTTCACTTCTGTGTTGTATCATTTTGAAAGGTGCCTTGCCTAAATGGCTTTTATCTCCAGCTGATTATCGCTATTTATATTGATTTAGCTCTACAGAGTATACGAGACTTGATTTCTGCCTTGCTGCTTAGCCTTATATAACAAATCATCAGCTTGTTTTTGCAAAGTTAAAGGTGAAGTATCTAAATCAGGAATAACAGACCACACACCTAAGCTAATGGTAATATGGTCACTTGCCGGATTGTATTCATGCGGAATTTTGAGTTCTTCAACAGCCTGACGCATAGTTTCAGCGATTTCGACGGCAGACGGTAAATCCGTTTCAGGTAATAAAACCACAAACTCCTCGCCACCGTAACGAGCAATTAAATCACCGCTTCGTTTACCTTTACTTTTGATAACACTCGCCACTTTTTTCAAGGCTACATCACCCTGAGAATGACCATAATTATCGTTGTAAGGTTTAAAGCTATCTATATCTATCATGATAATAGAAAGCGGCGCTCTAGAACGGTTGCAGCGTCGCCACTCCGACTGCAGCTTTTCATCATAATTACGTCGATTCGGTATTTCAGTTAACCCATCAATCGAGACTAATTTTTCTAGTAACTCAGCTTTTTGTTTTAGCGCTAATTGATTTCGCACCCGAGCTTTGACGACAGGAATATTAAAAGGTTTAGGAATATAATCCATAGCACCAAGCTCTAATCCTTTCGCTTCATCTTCTGCGGCATCTTTGCCCGTAATAAAAATGACAGGTATATTTTTAGTCAAATCGCTTTGTTTCATTGCGAGCAAAACTTCATAGCCATCTAGCTCAGGCATTTGAATATCAAGCAACACCAAATCTGGCGGCTGGGCAGACTGCACAATATTTAAAGCTTTTGAGCCATTAATTGCCGTTTTAACCCTATAGCTATCCGCCAGAGCTTGGCCTAATACTTTAATATTAATAGGCTCGTCATCTACAATTAAAACGGTTTGTTTAGCTAATTCATCTGACATTTTTATACTTTTTATTCATGAGTCTAAGTTATATATCGGCAGCGGCTAACGAAACATCATCTAAATTAAGCTTTAATCGCTCTAGTGCTTCAGGTTCGACATTTCCAGTATCTCTTATTGAGTCCTCAACCACCTTAGCTTGAGCAAACAAATCCGTCATACTTAAATTACCCGCCGCACCTTTAATTGAGTGCGCCAGCATTCTCGCTTCATCGACTTTTTGCTCGTCTAGTAAGGCTTTTATCTGAGAATCCGAATCACTATATTGATCAACAAACTTATTAACGAGCATTTTTAATAAATCTTCGTTTCCTGCTAATCTAGCTAAGGCATCGGCTTTGTCTATTGCCATGCTAGTCTCCTTTTACCTAGGTGAACAAATCAGTCTCTGTGCTTATGTTAAGCAATTACATAAGCATAAGGCTGCTAATTTATTGAAATTATATCACTTATTTTAGTATTCAAGCTTAGGTATGCAAGTTTAAATCTAAAATATAAACAGTATTTTCTTCACAGACAGGGTTTCGACTTTAAATCAAACTACTAGGCTTGTAATATGCCCCTTAATAGAGCTAAA
>NZ_KQ130512.1 GCF_001050375.1 Catenovulum maritimum
GGGGCGGCATTATAGAGATGAAATAAGATGCGTCAACCGCTAATTTGATATTTATTCATTTTTTTTAAAATCGTTAAATAAAGCATCAAAAATAGATTATTTTACATACAGAATGCATTTAGTATGTAAATTCTACAAATAATGATGTAATTTACACACTCTTTTAAATTTTGATAAACACTAAAATAATTTTCGAGGTTTTCGATGTCCAACCCAATTATGAAGCAAGCAGTTGTTACTATTGTTCTTGCTTTAATTTCTTTTTTTGTACTTCCTGCTCTTTCCGTTCAATTAGAAGCAAATGTAGCTATCAGTTTAGGTATCATTGTTGGCGGTACAATTGCTATGTTATTAAGCCCAAGTTCAGCAAACGATTCTGGTGATTCGACTGAAGCTGTAGAGACTAAAACACTATATGTTGGTAATTTACCATATAGAGCTAATGAAGCTGCAGTAAAGGAATTATTTGAAAAATACGGTACTGTTACTTCTGTTCGTTTAATGCGTGATAGAAATACAGGTAAGCGTAAAGGCTTCGGCTTTGTTGAAATTTCAGCGAATGCCATTGTAAAAGCAGTGGAAGAGTTAAATGATTCTGAATTCCAACAAAGAACACTTAAAGTAAGAGAAGCAAAAGATAAAGTAGCTAAAGATACGGCTCAAGTTTCTGAAAGCTAGTACATAAAGTAGCCGCTATTTGCGGCTACTCTTTGTTAATCAAGCCTTAAAATTCCATTTCCGCACCAAACATCCATTCCACACCTCTATTTGGCACACCATTATTTAATTGGTTACTCAAAGAAGGCGTTCTATATTTTTCATTAAATAAGTTTTTAGCTTTGAAAAACAAATCTAATTTCTGAGTGTAAGAATAACTTATCTTGGTATTCACAATAGTATAACTAGCTAATCTTTTCGTATCTGTTGTTACCGAATCACTATTAGATAAAGAAGTGTTACGGCGATTCAGTCCTATATCTATTTTTTCAACTGGCGTTTCTTTTGCAGATTGATGATTTATGGATAAGTTAAAATTCCAAGCATCTTGTTCGTAATTTACTATCCCAAATAAAGTATTTTTAGACTCTCGATATTGATCATTTGGTGAACTAAACAAATGAGTTGCACCAAGCTTTATTGAAAGGTTTTCTTTCGCAGCCCAAGTAGATTCGAATTCAAGCCCGCTAGTTTTTTGCTTATCAGATAAATTGATTAGCTGAACTCTCCCTTCTTGAAGAGGGGTTACTATGGCGTCATCAATAGAGTGTTTGAAATAAGTTGTTGTGAAATTAAACTCATCACTATTAAACAACCAAATTACATCGTATGACACGATCGTTTCTGGGTTTAAATTTGGGTTACTTTCAATACTTGGGTTATTTAATAAATTCAATTCATTAAACTGCGGTGCTCTGTATGCTTCACCAAAATTAAACTTAACCGTATTAGTTTCAGAGATATGGCTAACAACACTAAACCTAGGACTTAAGTTATTCCCTATATCACTGTATGAGTCATATCTTAAACCAAAGGTCAATTCAGTGCTGTCTGAAATTTTATACTGTGTTTGTAAAAAGCCTGCAGAAATATCTCTGCGGCTCGGTGCAACAAATGGTGTATTTTTATTAAATTCACCACCGAAATAAGTAATAGGGGGCGTTCCACCGGCAAGTAAAAAGCCAAAATAATCATAATTAGCTAACGATTCTGTTTTAAGTAATTTGCTCTTTCTATATTCCAAACCAAAACTTAAATCTAAATTAGGATTGACTGTATAGAAATGATTAAACCTTAAACCAACAGCACGCTCTTCGATAGGGGTAATACCTTTTAGAGCTTCATTTGATTGTGGAATGCTAAATAAAGAAAATGTATTTTCAGGTGTAACCTGAGAGAATAATTTAGCCTTACTGACGCGATAATCCAACATTAACTCACTGTAAAAGTCTTCACTCCAGCTTAGTTTATGTTTTAAATTAGAAATTAAGGCAGATGTTTCAGTATGGTTATAACCTTTACTGATATGGCCTTGAACATAAAAATCATCTGAACTTTGATTAGTATAAAATACGTTCAAATTCGTATTTTTATAGCCTGCATTAATAATGATATCTTTATGTGATTTAGGATCAGAAAGATTCATTTTCATATTAGGTGTAAAAGTATCCATCTCATCTAGATAGATATCACCTTTATCATCCCCTATAGCAAAAGTTGCTTGTAAGGTAAAATCATCCAGTTCGAACCCTGCTGACGCTGAAAACTCTCTAGAATCTAAATTACCTGTCGCTAAATAAATTGAAGGCGATAAATTAGTTTTAGTAATTATGTTAATTACACCTAAAAAGGCATTTGAACCATAAATAGCGGAACCCGATCCTTTTATAACTTCAATCTTATCGACAAAAGATAAAGGAATCATAGGGACAGTGTAATCATTACTGCCTGAATACTCGCTGTTGACTCTCTGACCATTTAACAAAATGAGAACTTCACTTCCACCCGAACCACTGGTTCGACCTCGAAACGAAACCTTGTTAAAACGGCTGTCTCTTTCACCTTGAGTACTCTGGACTCCAGTCACAAAATTTAATAACTCATCTAGGGTATCTAAACCCAAACGCTTAATATCTTTATTAGAAAATACAGCCACACTAGATGGAACACTAAGTATAGTTTCATCAGTTAATGTTGCACTTGCGACATTAAGTTGCATTAATTGCTCAATCGGCATTAGGAAAATGTCATCGACAGCAAATGATGACGCGGAAGAAAACGCGGCCACAGAAAGCAAGAGAGAGTTGATGTGTTTTAATCTATTTTGATTCATTTAATTTCACAATCGATTATATCGATGTCTATACTACTAAATTAGATATCCAAGTATTGAATAAAAGTGTCCCTAAAATCAATATAGAAAATACTGATTTTGTTACAATTTGACAAAAAATATAAATAATTCTCAACAAAACTGACTAATGGTTAATTATTGCTTTTGTTTTGTACATCTATCTTGTTTAAGTAATCTTGCTTAATGATTTCTAAAGCCGCTAATACTTCGTGCTCTGGAACCTTATTTTCTTCTAATAATGCAATAATATCTACGGCTAATTTAACTGCATAAGGTGCTTTTTCTAATGTCATATTAGTTTGTTAAATTTCTATTATCCCTGGCATCCAAGAATTTGATAGAGCTTCTAATTGCACTATCAACATTCAATTCCATCTGCAAACGTTCTGCTTGAGGTAAATAAAAAGCCATATCGACCTCATAACGGATATATCTGGGTGGCAATTGGTTTAAAACCAAGCAACATAAATCAGCTAGATAGTCTGGTTCTGTTGTGTCTTCTGTAATATCCATAGTGGCAAGTTTATCTACGACTAATTTTTCATAATAATTATGCACGTCATCATGTAACTTCATTCACTTCTCCTATAAATTTGGTTACGTCTACAGAATAGCTATAAACCCAAACTATCGCTAGAATTTTCATCAAACAAGTTAAAAATCTTAACCTAAAGCCTGACTCAGATCAGAAATCAGATCATCTATATCTTCAATCCCAACTGATAATCTAATCATAGTCTCACTAATTCCCATAGATTGGCGCCTTTCTAATCCCATTTCATGGTAAATCGTCGGTGCAACAGGAATAACTAAACTGCGATTATCACCTAAATGTGTCGAACACAGCATCACATTTAGTTTATTGATAAAATCTAATGGCTCCAACGCCTCAGATAAATCAAAGCTCATGATAGCTCCGAAATATTTAAACATGTTTTTTGCAAGAAGATGCTGCGGATGACTTTCAAGGCCAGGGTAGTAAACTTTTTTAACTTTTGGGTGCTGCTCAAGAAACTCAGCTAGCTTCATCGCATTTGAGCAACTTCTATCCATTCTGAGCGCAAGCGTCTCCGAGCCAACCGATAAATGATGGATAGATTCAGAGCTAATACTTGCGCCAATATCTCGTAAGCCTTTCTTTTTAATTTGAGTTAATCCCCAATTTTTAACCTGAGCAGATTGATAAGCAGGGTAGATATTGGGAAACAAACACCAATCGAATAGGCCGGTATCAATAACAGCACCACCTAAAGCATTGCCATGACCGCCAAAGTACTTAGTTAACGAGGTGATAATTAAATGCGCGCCATGCGCTTTGGCATTAAATAAATAACTTGGCGTCATAGTGTTATCAACAATAAACAACAAGTTAAACTCATTACAAATTTTGCTGATCTCGGTAATATCAGCCACCTGAGTGACAGGATTGGCGATAGTTTCAGTAAAGACAATTCGAGTGTTTGATTTTACTTTTCCGCGCACATCATCGATGTCTGTTACATCGATAAAATCTAATTCAATACCTAATTGAGTTAAGGTTTCGGCAAAACTATTTGTGTTCCCAAACACATAACGACTAATTAAGACGTGATCTCTAGCTTTAAGTAGAGTTAGCATAGTCGTGGTTAATGCAGCCATACCAGTGGCAAAAACTAAGGCATCATGCGCCTGTTCAAGTGAAGCTAAAATATTTTGAATTGAATTCGTGCTGGGCGTTGATTGCCTAGCATAAGCATAGGCTTGACTCTTACCTTGGAAAACATCAACTAAATCTTGCGCATTCTGGTAATGAAATAATACTGACTGGTTTGTAGCTTGGTGAATGGCACCATGCTCAGGTGATTGCAGCCTTTCGGCATGTACAAGTTGTGTCGTAAAACCTTTTTCTTTCATCGTATTCATATCTATGCGACTATTTTACTATTCAGCTTGTAATTCAAATACGATTATGTCAACTCAAAAATTAAATGTATCTTGGCAAGGCAAACGCCAATTTTTAGGAACGGCAACCAATGGTCAGCAAACTTTTATGGATGGACCGCCTTCAGCAGGCGGAGAAGATAAAGGTATACGTCCAATGGAAATGGTCTTAATGGGGCTAGCCGGCTGTTCAGCGTTTGACGTTGTATCTATTCTAGAAAAGAAAAAGAAAACAATTGCTAACTGCGAGATCAATGTATCAGCGCAAAGAGCGGATGCAATTCCTGCCGTATTTGAAAAAATACATCTAGAATTTGTTATATCTGGACAAAATATTTCTGCAAAAGCAGCTCAGCAAGCCGTTGAGTTATCTGTCGACAAATACTGTTCAGTAGCTGCGATGCTAAAAGCTGGTGGAGTAGAGATTACGTACGAAATAAACACATCAGAATAAATCGAGCTGCTGAGCTTTTATTTGGGCGAGTAATTCACTTTCTTGCTGTTTAAGTTTTTTACTTTGTAATTTTTTCTTACGCATTTCACACAAGCTTATCACTTGTAATTTTTGTGTAGCAGTTAAATTAGCCCAATAATAGCGCTCTTCTCTACTTCTGAGGCACCCTTTGCAATAACCACGCGCACCTGCTTGGCATAAACCAATACAGGGGCTTTCAACTTGTTGATCAAATAACGAGGTTTGTTGCATAAAGCTTTGAATATAAGGGTAAGTTTATTTAAGTGTATACCTAAGCTTATTTAAAATACAAATTTGGGTCGTAGCTTCCTAATTAAAACAACTCAATATCATTGGCAACAACCCTATCAGTTAACAGACCGTCACGCGCTAACTGTTGATAAACACAAACTTGGTTACGACCATTTTCTTTAGCATAATAGAGTGCCTTATCTGCCCTTTCTAATAACAAAGTGGGATGTAGTTCAGAATCCAGTTTATTAACACCTATACTCACAGTGACATTGCCGACTTGAGGGAAATCAAAATTTTCAACTTTTTCCCTAAACTTATTAAAAATGACTGCAGCGCCCTCTTCATCGACACCAGTCAGCGCTACAACAAATTCTTCTCCGCCATACCTGAAGAGCAGATCACTCCGGCGAAAAGACTTTTTCATCAAATCTGAAAACAACAATAAAACTTCGTCACCATACATATGGCCATAGGTATCATTAATTTTTTTGAAATGATCTATATCCAAAATCGCAATCCAATAGCCAGAGTTTGTAGCTTGCGCTCTTAATCCCGGGTTGCGGCTTGTTTCTTTCTCGACTTTATCAATTAGATTAGCTAACTGAACATCAAAGGTTTTACGATTAAATAAGTTAGTCAGCGTATCGAGTTCACTATCTTCGATAATGCTCAAAAAATTACTATGTATTTGTAAAAAGCCTAAAATTAATTTTTCAGATGTTGGCTCTAACATTTCGCCATCAAGTATGAGTAAAGCTTTAACTTTTCCTGAAGATGTAATTGGAAAAATATGTCGATAAAAATTAGCCAAAGCAAATTTTGTCACCTCACCTTGCTGCAAATCTAAAGATAAATCTGAAGTTTGTAAAATATACTCTTCTTGATGAAATTCATACCAGTCAAATCCTTTAAGCTCATCATCTTCACCAATAACGCTAGATAAAGAAAAAACAGCTTTAGAATTTATGACCAAAGGCTTTAAAATGTAAGCCATATTGAAAGTTACAAAGTTGGATATTGTCTCTATTAAGGCTTTTTCTAATCTCGATTTATCTCTTTCTTCCGTGATTTGGATAACCGACTCTAATAAATGAGATTCGTTATTTAACATGCTGTCATAACTTAATTAGTGGACATGCATTAATTATAGAACAAAAATAGGCTTAAATGAGTACGCGGGTACAGATTCCTTCACATCACAAATATAGGTAAAATATGCTGACGATTGTCTCAACCGATTTAAATAATCCGACACACCAAAGGGCACTTATCGAGTTGTTGTCACAATATGCCTTAGATGAAATGGGTGGTGGCGAAGCTTTACCTGACTCTTGTTTGGAAAACTTAATTACAGCATTACAAACAAGGCGCGATTACTACAGCTGGCTAGCTTTCAAACAGGAGAAAGCCGTCGGGTTATTAAATAGTTTCGAAAGCTTCTCGACCTTTTATGCTAAGCCACTATTAAATATCCATGATCTAACAGTTGTACCAGATTACAGAAACCAAGGCATTGCGAAAAGCTTAATGCAGCAAGCAACAGATTTTGCTAAACAAAAAGGCTATTGCAAACTAACATTAGAAGTATTAGCTGAAAATAAACTAGCCAAAACGCTGTATCACAAGTTAGGCTATGTGCCCTATAAACTATCAGATAGTGCTGGTGCCGCAGAGTTTTGGCAAAAGCCTTTATAACCCAAATTGAGAAAATAATTATGTTAGGAATTGATACCTTTCCTGAAGACGACCAAACCAGTCAAATCTTAGCTGAGATGGCTGAATCTGGAATAGACTTAAGCCAAGAGATGAAAATTGACTTTATTGGCGCTTTCGAGTTCAAAGAAACGGCTGAAGAGGCGATAAAAATCGTCGAATCTTTAGTTATTTCAGGAAGACAATTTGAGACAGTCAAATTAGCCAAACCCGAATTTGGCGGTGGCGTTGAACTAATAGCCAGCTTAACCCTAGTACCCACACAAGAAGTAATCACTGAAATAGATGACGCTTTTACTACATGTATTGAAAACCTGAGAGGCTACTCTGATGGCTGGGGCGTCGAGTTAGAGATGTAAACAATCTTTTGAATTAGGCTTTAATCATAAAATGGAGAATATAATGCGACCTAGATTACTAACAACTATCTTAATCACTTTCGCTATGCTGGGTTTATCTGGTTGTGAAGACAAACCAAAAACAGCTGGAGAAAAACTAGACAGCTTTTTAGAGTCAAGTTCAGATGCGGCTAAAGAGGCCACAGAAAAAGCTAAACAGATGGCAAAAGAAGCTTGTGAGAAAGCCAAAGAAAAAATGGAAACAGCAGACCAAGATTGTTAATCAGCACCAAGCCAATATATCGGTAAGTAATACATTAAAGCTTGCTTACCGGCTCCTAATATTAAGATCTACTCTTTAATTCAACCAAAATAATATCGTTTTTCTAACATTAACCTCTTGAACACCTGCTCAAAATGTATGCATACGTATGCATAAAATTCACCTAAACAAAACAAATCCAACCATAAGACATTGATATAAAACAAATTAAATAATCTAGCTAAAAATATGCCCTTTTGAATACGTATGCAAAGGCATACCCTTCTAATTAATAAAACTCTAACATGCTATTAGCACAAAATATTAACATTTGTTTTATTTGTGTTGATGAAGCGCTACTTAAAATAACAAAATCAACTTAGGTAGCACTCATTTTGTTAATGACAATTGGGAGCACCTATGTCGAGTTTTAAACCAAATACACTAACACTTGCATTCCTTGCAGCAGGATTGACTTCATTCAACCTCTACAGTGCTGAAGCTGAAGAAAACAGCCCAGCTGCAGATGAAGAAATAGAAACCATATCTGTTACCGGCTTTCGTCGTAGTTTAATCGACTCGATTAACACTAAACGATTTTCAGACACAGTAACCGAACAAATTTCAGCCGATGATTTAGGCGCATTACCAGACGTATCAATTTCCGATGCATTGACACGTTTACCGGGTATTTCAGCCGTTAGAACCAATGGTCAATCTGGTGAGATCAATATTCGAGGCTTATCTGGTGGCTTTGTTGCGACAACGTTAAATGGCCGAGAGCAAGTATCAACTAAAGGCGAACGTAATGTTGAATTCGACCAGTATCCTTCAGAGCTTATCAGCTCAGGTGCTGTATACAAATCGCCAAAAGCGTCATTATTAGAAGGTGGTGTCGCAGGTACGGTTGAACTAAAAACAGCTAGCCCACTGTCAATAAAAGAAGATTACAAATTATCAGCTAACGCTAGGATGATGAAAAATGACCGTGCTGAAGAAGTGTACGGTGCGCCTAGTACAGGTAATAGAATCAGTGTTTCTTACCAAGGTAAATTTTTAGAAGATACGCTTGGGGTCGCGGTCGGTTTTGCTCGCTTATATCAACCAGGTGTTTCGACTCAATTTGTTGGCTTACGTTATGACGGTGAAAAAGACGTTGATAATGATTTAGATGAATTGATCGCAGAAGACAACGCCAAAGATCAAGCGACTATTGATGGCCAAGACTATGATGGCTGCCCTATCAGCTGTGAACGGCTATCAGAAGGTTTCGAACTACAACACAAAGGTGGTGAAGAAACGCGAACCGGCTATATGGCGGTTATTGAGTATGCTCCAACAGATAATTTCACGTTAAAAGCAGACTTTTTTAAATCCCGATTTAATTCAGAAGAATTTGCGCGTGGCTTCCGAGTTAAGCTAGACCCAACCACAGCAGTCACTGAGCAACTGATTCAAGACCAAGGTAAATATGTTGTAGGTGGTGTATTTAAACGAAGAAGTACAGGCAACAATACTCGAGTAGAAAGCACTAACGATAATAATAATAAAATTAATAACATAACGAGTTATGGCATCAATGCCGACTGGCAAATAAGCGATAACTTAAACTTAAATATCGACCTTTCTCATTCACAAGCCAGCAGTGATTTTAGAAATGGACTGTTATGGGCATTAGCAGCTGAAGATGCCAATGCAGACAAGCCAGTTGTCGATTCAAATGTTGAAATTTTCTATCAATTAAATGGCTTAGAATTACCGGATGTAGGCTTCAACCAAGCAGATGATTTTACTGATATTAATAAGATGATGGTCAGTAAATATGGTATCTACCCATATGTCTACAAAGACAAGCTAGATGCAGCTAAATTTGATTTTACCTACACAACAGATATCGACTTTATCTCTTCGATACAGGCTGGTGTTCGTTGGTCTGAAAGAACTTATGCTGCCGATCGCTCTGTTTACGAGTACGGCAGTGATTCAAGCTTTTTAACAACACAGCCACCACTAAAACTGACAGAAGACATGGTCACTGTGGTTGATTGGCAAGACGAGTTTGCTAACTTCCCTAGCTATTTAGCGATTGACGTAGACAAAGCACTTGCAGCTTGGTTTCCTGAAGGCACACCACAACCAGTTCAAACTTGGGGTAACGCACCAGGTGTGATCAATGATGAAGAAGACATCACCACACAATCAGACTATAGCTGGAGCATGATTCAAAGCGGCGAAGTATATGAAGATGTATTCTCAGCTTATATCATGGCGAATATAGATACAGAAGTGTTCGGTGTTCCAGTAACAGGTAACTTTGGTGTGCGAATGGTTGAAACAGACCAATACGCGACTGAATTAAAAGACGTTGATGGTAATGTAAAGTTTGGCGCTCAATACATCACAGATAATGCCGGATTAGTAAATGATCAATATGCAAATCAAATCCGTGGCATTAGTTACCGAGATTACCTACCTCAACTAAACTTGAATTTCCAACTCACAGATAACGACTACATTCGGTTTGCAGCAGCAGACGTTATGTCGCGCCCACCAATTAATCGTTTGTCTGCACAAACCTCGTACAATATTAATCTAACAAATGGCCATGTTACGGGGGAAAACAAAAATAACCCTGAATTAACGCCATTTTATGCAACTCAGTACGACTTATCTTACGAGCGATATTTTGACGATGCTTCAGGTTCATTAGCCATTGCACTTTTCTACAAAAACATCGAATCGGCTGGCATTCAAGATATTGCGATTGAAAATTTTGATTTCGCTGGCAATGGTTTCCCTGTACCTGAAATTGTTTTCAATGAAGATGGTGTTCCAAAAACCACAATTAACAAAACCTATAACTTAGCCGTTAATGATGACCAAGGTGGTTATTTACGCGGTTTAGAAGTTTCTTACACTAAGATCTTCACTGACTTACCTGAATTATTCTCTGGTCTAGGGGTTAATTTAAGCTATTCATATACGGAAAGTGAAATCTCACAAATCCAAGATTTAGATGGTGACAAATTTAACACTAGCCTACCTGGCCTATCTAAAAACTTACTAAGCTCAAGCTTATTTTGGGAATACCAAGGCTTTGAAACTCGCATTAGTTTAAGACAAAGAAGTAAGTTTGTTTCGGACCAAACGGCGATCAACAGTCAACTGGTTAATTACGATGCCGAAAGTGTTGTGGATTACCAAGCTTCTTATCAATTTAACGACAACTTAAGCGTGTTATTCCAAGCAAATAACCTAACAGATGAGCCAACCAAAACCTATTTCGGCAATACAGCTAAAACCGGCACATTGCAGTATTTTGGCCGCCAATTATACCTTGGCGTGAACTATTCACTGTAATCAAGCTTAAACCGAATTTTGGAGTAAAAAATGAATACGCAAAACATAATAAAACTTGTTCCACTAGCACTCGCTGTTAGTGCAGCTTTGCTTGGTTGTAAGCCGAGTACAGATATTACAGCAGGTGACACCTTACTTACTTGTGATGTGCCTTTAGTCCCTAATCAAGCAGGTACTAGCTGCGTTGAGCCAGAGCCACTAACTTGCCCAGTACCGACAATACCTGATGCCTTAAACGAATCTTGTATCGTTGGTTACGATCCATTATTACCAGCACCCGTTTATACGCCCAAAGAAAACGAAAGTGTATTTTATTACAACCGTCCAAGCGACAAAGCTTATGAGGGCTACCGTTTACATACTTGGAATAATGATGCATGCGACTCGCTAGCAGATGAATCAATCGCTGAATCTTGGGCCAATGGCTTAAATTACTCAGGTGTCGATCCAAATTACGGCGCATACTGGATACTAAAATTAAAACCAGACTATGCTGATTGTGCTAACGTATTGGTTCATATTGGTACAGATGACGCAGGAAAAGATCTAGGCGGAGATAAAAAAATCAACCTAGTGCAAGATGATGCTCTGTTTGTCCGTATGAACTTTACCATCAGTAAAAGCTCTGATTTATATGAGTACCCGCTACTAGGATTAGGTGAAGCAGACCTTGCGATTGAAGACAGCGCGGCGCATTTACTAGATGCAAACACCCTTATTTGGGATATAGATACTTCGGCAGTTAGCCAAGTTAAAATACATCATTCACCTTATGGCATTGTTCGAGTTGATCGCTTAGGCGCTGTGACTGGTGACACGGTTGAATTTAGCCTTGGTAGCCTATCAACTGAATTAGCCGAATTGGTTCCGCATATTAATTCATGGCCAGCTTTTACCTCTAACTCAACACTTGCCGAAGCTAAATCAATCGTTAAAAACCAACTAGTCGCTGTAGCTTACGATGCAGATGACAAACCAATTAAAGCCACTTATGTACAACACGCAAAAGCTTTAGATGCGCTATTCACTCAAACAGAAAATGATGCGGATGAAGCTAAATTAGGTGTGATATACGAAAATGGCAGCATTATCAGTAAAGTTTGGGCACCAACTGCTCAAAAAGTTAGTCTCAAAGTTTATGACGAAAACAAACTAGAAACTGCCACGCATGAAATGGACTATGATGACATTACAGGTATCTGGTCTTATGAAGGCGGCAGCGAATTAGATAGACAATTCTATCGTTTCGAAGTTAAAGCATACCACCCGATTAGCAAAAAAGTACAAACAACAACAGCAACAGACCCATACTCAGTTAGCTTAGCTATGAATGGTGAATATTCTCAGTTTGTAAATTTAGACGATACAGATTTAAAACCTGCCGATTGGGATACTCACAATATACCGACAGTAGCGAATCCAGAAGATGCTGTATTACTAGAAGGTCATATTCGTGATTTCAGTATTTTAGATGACACCGTCTCTGCCGAAAATAGAGGTAAGTATCTAGCCTTTACAGAAACAGACTCGAACGCGGTTCAATACCTAAAAAGAATGGCAGACAGTGGCGTAACACATTTCCATATGTTACCTGCTAATGATATCGCTTCAATTCAAGAAAACCCTGAGTTACGAATTGATTTAGATTCAACTGTCGAAACCTTATGTGAACGCATCCCTAATTTAACCGAATGCCTTGAATTTAATGGCGCTATGACAATTCACCAAGTGCTTAAGTCATACGATGTTAAACACCAAGCGACAATGTCACAAAAATTAATCGCTTCTATCAACAATCTAGATGGCTTTAACTGGGGTTATGATCCGCATCACTTCAATGCACCTGAAGGCAGCTATGCATCTAATCCAGATGGCGTAAGCCGAATTAAAGAAATGCGAGAAATGAACAAAGCCTTGCATGATCTAGGTTATCGAGTTGTATTGGATGTTGTTTACAACCATACCGCTGAATCAGGATTAAATAACAAATCGGTTCTAGATAAGTTAGTACCTGGTTACTACCATAGATACAACCCGGTATCAGGTGAAATAGAGCGTTCTACTTGCTGCGAAAATACCGCAACAGAAAACCGCATGATGGATAAGTTCGTTGTAGATTCACTAGTACATTGGGCGCAAGTGTATAAATTTGATAGCTTCCGCTTTGATATTATGGGCCACATGCCTAAATCAACCATCTTAGATGCACGTGATGCGGTTGCAGCAATCGATCCGGACACCTACTTTTATGGTGAAGGCTGGAACTGGGGCGAAGTCGAAAACAACCGTTTATTCGTTCAAGCAGTTCAAGACAACCTAGCGGGTACGGAAATTGGTACCTTTAACGACAGACCGCGTGACTATATTCGCAGCGCTGAGTTATTTAAAACAGATGGTGATTTAGAAGCACAAGATCACATTCGCTTAGGCCTAGCGGGCACGCTAGCTGAGTTTGTATTAAAGAGCGCTCGTGATACAGATGCAAAAGGCAGTGCATTTGGCCGAGCGTCTTATGCAAAAGATCCAGCTGATATTATCAACTATATCTCTAAGCACGATAACGAAACCTTATGGGATCAACTTCAATACGGGTTAGCTTCAGATTTAAGCTTATCAGATAGAGTTAGAGCACATTCTGTTTCAGCTAGTATTCCAGTTTTAAGCCAAGGTATCCCTTTCTTCCAGTTAGGTGTTGACATGATGCGCTCAAAATCTATGGACAGAGATAGCTATAACTCAGGTGACTGGTTCAACTTCATTGATTACACAATGCAAACCAACAATTGGAACATTGGTTTACCATCTTCTGAAAAAAATGAAGCTAAATGGGACAATATTGGGACACTACTGAGCTCAATTGCGACTCCAGGTTACAACGAAATAAAACAAAGCTCAGACGTATTCGCTGAATTCTTGAAAATTCGTAACTCAAGCCCGCTATTTAAGTTAACCACAGAGCAAGACATTATCGCCCGAGTTGGTTTCCACAATATAGGTAAAAACCAAACTCAAGGCTTAATTGTAATGAGTATGGATGATGGTGCAGATTTAGCCGATTTAGATCCAAACTATGACGCGATTGTAGTGGTTATAAATGCGACCAACCAAACTCAATCTCACTCTGTATTAACAGCACAAGGTTTTGAGCTACATACTATTCAACAAAACTCAGCAGATACACTCGTGCAAGACGCTAGCTTTGTATCAAGTGACGAAGAAGGCACATTTACTGTACCTGCATTAACGACAGCTGTATTCGTTAAACCTCAGGGCGATGCGCAAGGTTCAGGTTTATCTGCGCTAGCAACTCAAGGTGCACCTGACGTTGTTCCTTACGGTGACGAAACAGTTTACTTACGTGGCGACATGAATGGTTGGAGTACAGATTCTGCCCTTAAATACATGGGCAATGGCGTATACCAAGTGGTTGTTGCTTTAACAGGTGGTCAAACATACGGCTTCAAATTTGCTGATGCCGATTGGGGTAGTCGCGGTATAAACTTTGGCGGTGCAGAAGCAGGTGACGGTATTGTTACTGCTGGTACAACTAAAGACTTATTCTCAACCAATACAAACTTAAGCTTCACACCAGATATTGATGCAAGCTATGTATTTACTTTTGACGCTTCAAGCAAAGATGCACCAACACTTAATATTGTTAATGAAGAACCTTTCGTTGGTACACCTGTATATTTACGTGGCGATATGAACGGCTGGGGTACAACTGACGAACTCATATATCAAGGTGGTCGAATTTATACCTTAGCAACAGACTTAACTGCAGGTAGCTATGGCTTTAAAATTGCCTCTTCTGATTGGTCTACCGTTGATTTAGGGGCTGCTGCTGATACAGCAATCGATTTATCTGGCGAGTTAGCACTAGCAGCAAAAGGTAGCAACATGAGCTTTACGCTAGCAGCAGATACAAGCGTGATTTTCATCTTTGATATGACAACGCTTGCCGAACCTAAACTAAGAGTATTTAAGCAAGAATTCTTCAACGGAGTTCAAGCCTATATTCGAGGTGGAATGAACGGCTGGGGAACAGCTAACCCACTTAACTATAACGGTGACGGCACATACTCAACCGATATCGACTTAGCGACAGGTGAACATGAGTTTAAAGTAGCATCAGAAGATTGGAGCACGATTGATCTAGGTGGTCTTTCTGCTGATGAAGCCGCTACTTATGTCGACACGGCTGAGAAGCTTACTTTTAAAGGTGCAAACTTAAAAGTAACCATTGAAACAGCTGGCACTTACACCTTCACCATTGTAGGTCCAGATGGCTCAGCACCAAGTTTAACTGTGACAGCAGCGGATTAAACTGCTTCATGCTTTGGCCGCGATTTGACTCTTGGGTCTGCGCGGCCTTTTTTATTCAAGATGTTTTTATTTTTATTGTGCCGTTAACAATACCTCTAAGCCAAAAGCACACTAAAAATAAACACATTCTATACCTACGTATATACTTAAATATCAGCTAATAAAATTGACTGGCCTATGAAAAAATTACACACAATTGCACGCTCTGTTTCTCTAATTACTTGTTTTTCTACGCTTCTTGCTTGCTCACAACAAACCAAGGAAGTAAACACAATGAAAACTGATTCCAGTTCCAAACAAGCGCAGCAAGCAAACACCCAACAAAAGCCTAAAGCCGTTGTTTATCAAGTTTTTACTCGTTTATTTGGCAATACCAACACAACCAATAAACCTTGGGGCACAATAGAAGAAAATGGTGTGGGTAAATTTAACGATTTCACAGATAAAGCACTTGCCGAAATAAAAGCACTAGGCGTTACCCATATTTGGTATACGGGTGTACCTCATCATGCTGTGATTAGAGATTATAGCCAATATGGTATTAGACCGGATGATCCAGATGTCGTTAAAGGCAGAGCAGGTTCACCATATGCGGTTAAAGACTATTACAATGTTAATCCAGACTTAGCCGTAGACCCTGCAAATCGGCTAGCAGAATTTCAAGCGCTAATAGCCAGGACCCATAAAAACCAAATGCAAGTCATTATCGATATAGTGCCGAACCATGTTGCGAGAAACTACCAGTCGATCAGTAAACCTGCAGGCGTTAGTGACTTTGGCCAAAATGATGATACATCTGTCGAATATGCCAAGGACAATAATTTTTATTATGTTGTCGGCGAAGCATTCAAAGTACCTGTAGCTAAAAATGGTTATCAAGTATTAGGTGGAGAGCAACATCCATTAGCGGATGGAAAATTTGTTGAGCGACCAGCAAAATGGACAGGTAATGGAGCAAGAAAAGCTCAACCTGATGCCAACGACTGGTACGAAACTGTTAAAGTAAATTATGGTGTTAAACCAGATGGAAGCAAAGATTTCCCTAGCTTACCTTCAGGTTATGCAGATAAAAGCTACCAAGCTCATTACCAATTTTGGCAAACTCAAGTTGTGCCTGATTCTTGGGTAAAATTTAGAGACATAGCGCTTTACTGGACTGAAAAAGGGGTAGATGGATTTAGATATGATATGGCAGAAATGGTACCGGTTGAGTTCTGGAGCTATATGAATTCTGCAATAAAGACAGTTAATCCTGATGCTTTCTTGCTAGCTGAAATTTACAACCCAAGTATTTACCGTGATTACATCCATTTAGGCAAAATGGATTACCTGTACGATAAAGTCGACTTTTACGATACATTAAAACCTATGATGCAGCAGAAAACAGAGCAAGATTACGCTGCCAATTTAGTGAGTATTCAAAGCCGCTTTGCGGATATAGAACACAATCTACTTCACTTTTTAGACAATCACGACGAACAAAGAATCTCAAGCCCAGAATTTGCTGGCGATGCCAAATTTGGCAAACCAGCTATGGTGGTTTCAGCATTAATGAGCAGCTCTCCAATCATGATTTATTTTGGTCAAGAAGTTGGAGAAGATGGCAGCGAAGAAACAGGATTTGGCGATCCAAGTCGAACCAGCATTTTCGATTACGTAGGTGTGCCAGCACATCAAAGATGGATGAATAATGGCAAGTTTGATGGCGGTCAATCTAGTGCTGAAGAACTAGAACTACGCGACTTTTACCGTCGCCTACTTAACCTGAGTAAGCATCAAGTATTTAGTGCTAATTATGCTGAAATTCAATCTATTAACCGTAGTGCAAATCCAAATTACAGCCAGCAACAACTTGCTTTTGTCCGCTACAGCCAAACAGATCAAGTAATAGTTGTCAGTAATTTTTCCGAGCAAGCCACTCAAGCGTTAGACATTATCATACCCAGTGATCTCATTGCACAAATGCAGTTAGCAGACGGTCAATATCAATTAACAGACCAGCTATACAATAAAACATCAGCAGAACTTAATATTACCAATGGACAAGGTAAATTTAAGCTTAAACTGGCGGGTTTAGAGTCCATGGTATTTAAAGTCATGCACAAGGTAGCTAAATAATGTTTAGCTTAACCCAAACCAAGCCTGTTAATATCAGGCTAAGCAATCGCTTTTTAAACTCATTTTTGACTGGTTTTGTGGTTATTGTTTGCTTGTGTATTTTTACACAAGCAAACGCAAATCAAGCCATTAATCGAGACTATATTAGCCACCAGCTAATCAATAAAAATCAGCTAGAACTAACAAGCTCAGATGGCAAAATCAGCATTTCCTATTTGACCGACTCAAGTGTTGAGGTTAGCTTTAGCAATGAATCTATTCCGACATCTGAATCGTTCAGCCTAGTTGCGGACAGACATAGCCAAGCATTAAAAAACCAGTCAATTAAACCTAAGTTAACTCAAGTGGATAGTAAACTGGTATTCAAAACCAGTGTATTTAAAGTAGAGATTAACAAATCACCGCTCAGATTAAGCTACTACCGACTCGATGGATTAGCCGAAACTCTATTAATTAGTGAGGAACAAGGTTTCTTAACCCAATTAAATGCCAAGGCTGAAAGTTTAACCAGTGAAAATCTAGCGAATAACGATACTGCAATAGAAGCTAACATGCAGGTCTGTGTTAATTTTAGATTATCGCCTAGCGAAAAAATTCTAGGTGGTGGTGAACGAGTTTTGGGTATGGATAGACGTGGTCATAGATTACCCCTTTATAACCGAGCTCATTATGGTTACGGCACGTATTCTGAACAAATGAACTATTCCCTACCCGCTATTCTATCCGATAAAAAATACCTTGTTTTGTTCGATAACCCAGCCAAAGGATGGCTCGATATAGCTAAAACGGACAAAGACATTCTAAGTTTTGAAGCTGTATCAGGCCCGCTCAGTTATGTTGTTTTATCAGCACCAAACCACCCGAAAATAGTGAAAGACTTTACCTTGTTAACCGGCAGACAACCTATGCCGCCGCGTTGGGCATTAGGTTACATAGCTTCAAGATTCGGCTATCGCAGTCAAGCTGAAGCTGAAGCGACAGTTAAAAAGTTTGCTCAAGAAGACTTTCCACTAGACGCTATTATTTTTGATTTATATTGGTTTGGTAAAGATGTTCAAGGTCATATGGGCAATTTAGACTGGGATAGCAACACATTTCCGCAGCCAGAAAAAATGATCCATAACTTTAAACAGCAAGGGATAAATACAGTTTTAATTACAGAACCTTTTATCTTAACCAATTCAAAAAAATGGTCTGACGCAGTTGATAATAAAGTGCTAGCGACAGACGCATACGGCAAGCCAAAAACTTTCGATTTTTATTTTGGCAATACCGGCTTAATCGACATATTTAACCCAAACAGTAAAGATTGGTTTTGGCAAATCTACCAAGGCTTAATGGAACAAGGCGTGAGCGGTTGGTGGGGCGATTTAGGTGAGCCAGAAGTTCATCCTAGCGATACCTTACATAAGGTAAATGGAAAACAGCTGGGTGCCGACCAGATCCATAATGCATTTGGTCACGAATGGGCCAAAATGATGTATCAAAAACAGCAAGCACATTATCCAAACCTTAGACCATTTAACTTAATGCGTTCAGGGTTTGTCGGCTCACAAAGGTATGGCATCTTGCCTTGGACAGGCGATGTTAGCCGTAGCTGGGAAGGACTGGTGCCGCAAGTTGAATTATCACTGCAAATGGGATTATTTGGTTTAGCCTATACTCACTCTGATTTAGGTGGATTTGCAGGTAATAACTGGGATGAAGAACTCTACATTCGCTGGCTACAGTATGGGGTATTTCAGCCTATCTACAGACCGCATGCTCAAGATGATGTTGCGCCCGAGCCAATCTTTCACTCTAAAAAAGTAAAGGATATCACCCGCCAGTTTATCCAACTTCGCTATCAGCTAATGCCGTATAATTACAGCTTAGCATTTGAAAACAATCAAACCGGTATGCCGTTAATGCGCCCACTGTTTTTCAATGATGAGAAAAGTGAACACCTAACTGACAACCAAAGTTACCTTTGGGGCGATGCTTTTCTTGTTTCACCCATCACACAAGCGAGTGTGAGCAAGCAAGCCATCAACTTGCCTCAGGGAGTTTGGTTCGACTATTGGACAGATAAAGCATATCAAGGTGGTCGCCAAGTTTTATTACCAACCAATATAGAAACCATTCCGGTACTAGTGAAGGCTGGATCTTTTATACCTATGCTGGAACAAGTTAATAATGCTGCTAACTATCAAAGCGATGAATTAACTCTGCATTATTACCACGACAAAAGCGTTAAACATGCGAGTGGAAAAATGTATGAGGATGATGGATACACAGCCCATGCATTTGAAAAAGGTTTATATGAAATATTAAATTTTGACGCTTCATATAAAGAGATGAGCCAAACGCTAGATATAAGTTTGTCGCAGTTGTCAGGTGCTAAAACTTATCAAGGTAAACCAGAATCCAGAAACATAAAACTCGTGATTCACAATATAACTAATTCAGCTGAGATAACAGTCGATGGTAAAGCGGTTAAGTTGGCAGCAGCGACTAATGCGAAAACGACTAGCGCCGCACATTATCCAATTGCTAAGCAAGTCGTGGTTAAATTTAAATGGTCACAGCAAGACAGTAAAACAATTAGCCTAAATTTAAAATAATTTAGGCTAATTGTTATTAGGTTGGAGTAGAAGCATGCTTTCTATTAGTGCCTGTCTAGATAGTTTGTGTGGTGAGACCATAGTAAGAGAGCTTCTATATGTGTTTGCTGTAGGCGATTGAGACCTGACAGCTAAAATGACAAGCGAAGTAGATTATTTTGCTGATTAACTTGGATTCGACAACCGAAAAGTTGCCGAAAAGATCACTATTACCTTTTGACCAACGGGAGGCTCATATGTGTTAGCCGCTCATACAACTATAACCTTTTTACCTTGTTGTTCCTGAACTTCTTTTTTAAAACTATCGAAAAGTAGTTCATCTTTAATCATTTGATCCATGGTCATTTTCCCATTGACCAAATCTAAAATAAGGTAATAGTAAGATACTAAAAGGTCGTGACATTCAGGATCTAAATCCTTACCTCTTAAAATATCTACACCAATTTTCACATCAGGCTCTTCCCGATAAATAGCATTCGTAAGCTTGTAATAATCGTTAGACAGATCAAAGTAAACTAAAGGTACTTCATATTTTCCTTTAGCAACATCACTTCTATATATGTACTTAAAACCGTCAAGGCTTACTTTAAGTTGTACGCCAGCTATTATTGCACTATTTGTGTTTTTGGTTATTTGAAGCAACTCTTGCTTTTTGTTCTCCTCATTAATCCAGATAATATCTCGCTGAGGGTCTGAAGGAGAGTATTTTGTAGGGTATAGCCGCTGTGTTGAATTTAGCCCTGTACCAATAGCAATGAAGCTATCTAAGCTTTTATGTGGTGTTTTACCTTTTCGAGCGTACATTCCCCATCGTCTATTTGCCTGAATATCTTCATTACATTTTTTTACAACAACAGCTTCAGCCACTTTACCTAATAAACGCATAACAGATACATTTTGGTCGGGAGTTATGAAAATTTTTGACTGTAAAAAACCTTCGTCATTAACATCAACGAGGCTTAGCTCATTAGACAAAATACTCATCAAATCATAACCATGAGCATGTGAAACAAGCTCACTACTTCGATGCTCGTTATTCCATTGATTTAATGGCTGAATAGAAGAAGTGTTTATACTGCCATCTGAATTCATCGTCGCTACAACCAATTGAGGCTGCTGGAATATCGGTGATCCTGTACTATCTAGAATTGTCGTTTTCTGCATATTCTACTTTTTGACACCATAATCTGACTGACGACTAACGCTTTGCTAAGCGGTAATAAAATAGCTGGCTAAAATTGCGAGGAACAAGCAAAAGCCAGCTGTTTTTTGTCCGTTTAAGCAACTTGCTAACTGCCTGACTCCTCTTGTTCTTCTTCTCTGGTGTCTTCATCAAAGTGCCGATATTCAGCATAGTCAAAGTCAGCAGGTAAGAACCGATGAAATGCTTCTCGCACTTTTTTATGGTCATGACTTGCTCTGTTACGCCAATATAACTGGTTATTGTTTTCAATTTTATCGAGGAGAAACTCAGCAGTTTCTTTGTTTTTGAAATGTTTGATATTAGGCAAAAGATGTTGACTAAATCTTAAATCAGCTGCATCAAAATCTACACTACAGCCGTAATAACAAGCAATTAATTTTGCGTAGCTATCTTCCCATTCTTCAGAGTCAGATAGTTCTAATACATATTTCCATTGGTGCTCAGTAAATTTGGGGTAAGAATCACTTTCGATCCATTCAGCAAGATATTCAAAGTGGTTATCTAAACTTCCTCGAACAAACCAGCCACAAGTTTTACCAACATCAGTGTTATTACTAGCATGCTGAATTTTTAATTTTGCGTCATCTGATAATAGATCATATAAAGACTCATTCATTGACAAATAATGAAGTAAATAATCTAAAGGTTGGCCCGCTCCAGCTATATTACTGTAATAATCCTTGTCAGCTTCAATTAAGGCGTTCAGCCTTGTTTTGTGGCGACTGGTAATAAGTCGAATTACTTCGATATTAATTAACCTATTTTCATTGCACTTATCATTATCTAGCTTGAACGTCAGTTTCCAGAGGGTTTTAAAAAGCGAAAACTCAACATCATCATTCATTCTGTTTAAATACCTACTCTCGAGATAGGTTTTAACTTTTGCTTTAGTATTTAGAGCCTCTTTTGCTTCATCCAGATCTTCTAATATTTCATTGATAACTTTTTGAGTGTAGAAAGGTGGCTTTATTAACAAACCCTCTAACGTATTTCTAATTAATGCTCTTACAGTCTCTTTGTTGGGTTTATGTAATTCTAAGTTTTCTTTAAGAACAGGGTGTGCGCATAAGTGACGCTGCTTTTGAAGATATCTTAAATTCTCATAATCAGCGCTATCAATTAAATTGGTTTTTTCCAAAACACTATCTATTACCCCTAACTCCCAACTAGATGACCTCGCATCTTCATCTTGCATGCTACGTACTACATCCAATATTTCCTTAGCAGAAGCGTCTGAGTATAAATCGACTAGATATTGTAACTTGTAAATAATATCTGTAATCGCGACAGCCCAAAGCATTACGACTGACGATCTGTATGAACCAATTTGGTAGGAAGAAAGAACTTCTTCAAAATATTCTTTGGTTTTCCCAAAATGAATTCTTTCTTTTATTGTTTCAATTTCAAAATTTTTCATTCTGCAGGAGCGCTCCTTAAAGGCAATTGACGCTTTGCTAATGACCCATCACATGACAGGCATTGTTAAAAAATATAAATTACAATTACTTACAACTCATGTCTATTTATTTTTTATCCGTAATTTAAGAATGAGTCGAGCCTGTAATTCAGGATTAACCACCTGTAGCATCTCTAAATACCTGTTATTTGAGGTAACAACATGAACCTAACACTTTGAATAGAGTACAATGTTTACTAAAACACTAAATAAAATGCCATCAATAACTGAAAATAAAAAGATATGAGCTTACCCGTAGACCATCAACAAGCTATTTGCGCAGCCAGTCAGTGTTTATCCATAATAAAATCATCCACCATGCAATCTCTGTGGGCAGAACAAGGAGAGCTTACCCGGTTAACCTTATTAGCTCCTCCTCAACCCCAAACTGGCTCAGAGAAACAAGCGACAAAATCACTTGTGGTAAAATATATCACCTTCAATGACAACGCTAAGCATCCACACGGTTGGCATGGGCTAAGCTCACAGCAACGCAAACGCCACTCCTATCAAGTAGAGTTAAATTGGTATCAACATTATGTCAGCTACGAACCGGACAAACAGGGTATGTCACCAGACATGGCAGAACTTATTCATGCCCATCAAGATGAACAAACGATTATTATAGCCTTGCAAGACTTAGCCGTTGATTACCCAGTAAGATTTACACAAGGGCAAGCAGATCGGTCCAATAATGATCAGGTAAAAGCTTGTTTACAATGGCTGGCAAAATTACATGCCAAATACTTTCAGCAAAGCCCTGATGATTTATGGGCAAAAGGCAGCTATTGGCACTTAGCCACCCGCCAAGATGAATTAAACGCTATGCCTGAATCGACACTGAAAAAGGCAGCTAGCACACTTGATAACCTCCTCAATAATTGCCCCTTTCAAACCATAATTCATGGTGACGCCAAACTTGCCAACTTTTGCTTTGAAAAAAATGGTAAAAAAGCTGCGGCGGTAGATTTTCAATACGTAGGGCAAGGCGTAGGCATAAAAGATGTTATGTTATTATTAACCAGTGTTTTGCCCGATGACGCACTAGTAAAGCAGGCCAAAAGCTTAGTCGAGTATTACTTCCAACAGCTTGATAACGCCCTAAGCTATTGGCAACCAGCGGTGAATAGCAAGCAAGTGATAAACGCTTGGCAAGCACTTTATCCCATAGCTTGGGCTGACTTTCACCGCTTTCTCGCCGGCTGGAAACCCAATCATTGGAAAATAGGCAAATATTGCCAGCAGCAAACTAAACAAGCTTTGGCCGATATTGAACAACTTACTGATAAATAGAACAGACAAGAGATAACACATGCACAGCGCGCAATTACAATCGCTATTAACGTTAGCAGGCAAAGCAGCAAAAATAGCGGGAAACTACATTGCCAATATTAACCACGATGAAATCACGGTTAATTACAAAGCAGGTGGCAGCACACTGGCATCACAAGTTGTTACTCAGGTTGATATTGATTGTGAAAAACTAATTTATGCTGCGTTTAAAGATTCATGCACACAATTTAATATCGCTTTTCTTGGCGAAGAAAGTGCTGATAGTTTTGCGATTAACCAGCACCCTAGATTATTAAAACCTTATTTTTGGTGTGTCGACCCACTTGATGGCACCCTAGCCTTTACTGAAAATGTACCCGGCTATGCTGTGGCCATTGCACTTGTTAACCAACAGGGGCAAGCACTGTTAGGTGCGGTTTATAATCCACGAACAGATGAACTTTATCAAGCCATTGCCAATCAACCACAACTTGCAATAAAGCAGAAACTATTTAAAAACCAACAGCCATGGCAACCTTTACGACCATCCCCACTAAAAACAAACACGCAAGAAACACCCCCTGCTTTATCCGTATTTTTTGACCGAAGCTTTCAAAACTTTTTTTATTACCCCAAGCTAATTAAAAAGCTTGAGCAACGCGCCTTAGCCCTTGGCTACTCTGGCATCAACATTGAAAACCAAGCCGGCTCTGTTATCAACGCAATACAAGTGCTTGAAAACGCCCCCGCCTGTTATTTTAAACTCCCCAAAAAAGAACGAGGTGGCGGCAGCACATGGGATTTTGCAGCAACCTCAGCATTAGCGAATGCCGCAAGTATTTGGGTATCGGATATTTATGGTGAGCCGCTTAACTTAAACTCAGCTGAATCATTATTTATGAATAAAAGCGGCGTTATATTTGCTCATGGTGATCAGCTTGCCAGTGACACAGAGCTTGCCAAAATAATTATGGAGATTGCTGAACATTTTAATCCGCTATAGATAAAACAAAACGTGCCATCAGGGGAATTAATCGGAACATCAACATACACATTGATGAGTATAGAGCTTTTAAATAGCACTTAATTAATCAAATAATCTAACCTTATGGTTCTAAAGCCAAATTGAAGTAAAGATTGTTTTGACTTCTAGGCATAACGCCAAAGAGCTTGAGCTCTTTCTTAGTGCTGAAAAAAGTGATGGGAAATATTGGGCTAATACTCTAAATAATGTTGTTGTGTACGCCCTGATGCTAGTTAATACTCCCTATAAAAGGTGATCTTCTAACCTAGAGAGGGCGTACAACTTAATATACCTGTTTCAACAAATCGAGATGATTGTGCAACATTTCACTTATAACGACATTCAAACCTTTGAACAAAGGTACAAAGCTCAGTTCATTAATAGCTTATCTGGCTTTAAAAGCGCTAACCTTATTGGCAGTCATGATGTTAACGCCAATAGTAACCTTGGTATTTTTAGTTCTGTGGTACATATAGGCTCAAACCCTGCGTTGGTCGGTTTTATTATGAGACCCGACAATGGAGAAAGACACACATTAAACAATATTATTAACACGCAGCAATACACAATTAATCAAGTATCAACTGAGCATTATCGAATGGCTCACCAATGTTCAGCTCGTTATGCAAGTGATGAGAGTGAGTTTAATCATACTGGTTTAACACCGCAATATGTCGCTAACATTAACGCACCATTTGTTAAAGAGAGTCGACTAAAGTACGCATTAACCCTGCAAGAAATTTTACCCATTTCGTTAAACAACACCCAGTTAATTATTGGCGAAATTATACATGTTATTTGCCAAAAACATGCGATTCAACCCGATGGTTACATTGATATTGAATCTTTATCAACAGCTAGTTTATCGGGGTTAGACAGTTATCACACCAGCAATCGAATCTCACGTTTAAGTTACGCTAAACCTAACAAAGCGCTATCAGCATTAAACGTTATGGGCGCAACGGTACAACAGGATGAACAAATCACAATTAATGATAAATTAGAGGCGGGAGATGATTAATAAGCATTGGCATCATTGGCATTGTTAAATGCCTTAAATTACAACCACTTACAAATCCTGTCTATTTATTTTTCATCTGTAATTTGACAAATCAACAATCCACTCCAAACTTAACTGTATAAATAACCACGCATGACTATAAACACAGTTAACTTATGGCTAAACCCAGAAGCAGTTTAATATCATTATCTGATACTCCTTATTACCATTGCATTGCGCGTTGTGTCAGGCGTAGTTATTTGTGTGGCTATGATAAAACCACTAAAAAGAGCTTTGAACATAGAAAAGTTTGGTTAGTTGAGCGTATTCAAAAGCTCGCCGCTATTTTCACCATAGATGTAGCGGCTTACGCCGTTATGAGTAATCACTATCACATAGTTTTAAGAGTCAATACAGATGCCGCGGATGCTTTAAACCCTTGTGAGGTTTTATCTCGTTGGCATACCTTGTGTCAGCCTAAACCTATTGTGGCACGTTATTTACAGGCTAAACAGCAAGGCAATACTGTAACCGAGAGCGAGGCAATGGTCGTGAATGATTGTGTTAAAGATTATCGCCAGCGTTTAACGAGTATTTCTTGGTTTATGCGCTTTTTAAATGAGTTTATTGCCAGACAAGCAAATTCAGAAGATAAGTGTAAAGGTCACTTTTGGGAAGGTCGCTTTAAATCTCAAGCCTTATTAGATGATGTCGCTGTTTTAGCTTGTATGGCTTATGTTGATTTAAACCCAATTAGAGCCAAAATGGCAGATACACCTGAAAACTCTGATTTCACTTCGATTCAACAAAGGTTAGGCATTTTACCAAAAGCATTAGAAACAGATAATCATCAAAATAAAGACAACCATCAAAAGCTAAAAACACAGAATGATAGTTTGACCGCTATCGCGCCAGCCCAGTTATTACCTTTTGTTAAAGCCAATAATGAATCTATTCCCAACTTTAAGCGCTGTAATAGCCATATTCCGTTTTCATTAATTGATTATTTAGAGCTCGTCGATTGGACTGGTCGACAAATCAGACAAGATAAACGGGGGGTCATCGCACCAAATACACCTTCAATAATCCAAAGACTCGGATTAACAGATGAAGATTGGTTAGCCTTTTCAACCGGAATAGAAAACCAATTTAGCCATTCAGTTGGTCAAAGGTTTCAGTTGCAAACTTATGCTAAAAACCATCAATTAAAACGGGTTAAAGGCTTAAGACAATGAAGCGCCACGCCCACCTAGTTATTATCTAATAAACAGGCTGCTCTAAAGCAACAATCAATCAAATCAATTTGAGAATGCTAAGTACCTGTAATTCAGAATTAACAACCGATAGCACCTCTAAAACACCTAAAATTTGAGCTAAATACACAATCTCACTAACAAGCCGTTGTTTCGTCTTCTAATCGTTCAAATAAAATAAAATAAGCTAAACAATAAGAATAGATGCAAGATAAACCATAACCTATTGATTTAATTATTTTCTATAAGTGTGTGTCCTTATAGTTTGTCGCTGATAGTTTAAGTGCCTGTCCAGATAGTTAGACAAATCAGACAAGATAAACGAGGCTTTATCTCACCAAATACGCCTTCGATAATCCAAAGACTCGGATTAACAGATGAAGATTGGTTAGCCTTTTCAACCGGAATAGAAAACCAATTTAGCCATTCAGTTGGGCAAAGGTTTCAGTTGCAAACTTACGCTAAAAACCATCAATTAAAACGGGTTAAAGGCTTAAGAAAACCAAGCGCCCCACCCGCCTAGTTGTTCACAAATAAACCGGTTCTTAAAGCACCAAACAATCAAATCAATTTGAGAATGTGCAGTACCTGTAATTCAGGATTAACTGTCTGTAGCATCTCTAAAACACCTATTATTTAAGCTAAATACACAATCTCACTAACAAGCCGTTCTTTCGTCTACTAATCATTCAAAAGTAAATACGCTAAACAATAAGAATAGAAGCAAGATAAACCATAACCTATTGATTTAATTATTTTCTAAAAGTGCCTGTCCTGATAGTCACTAGTGAAACGAACGCGAGCCAACTGTTAAACGTCCGTTTGATT
>NZ_KQ130513.1 GCF_001050375.1 Catenovulum maritimum
TCAGAAATCTCTTGTTTTAATTTGGTAAACAATAAACCGAGGTGAAAGGTGAAGTAAGCTAGCGAAAGCTAGCTTACTGATTTGCGTCTTTTGAAGTACTAAGCTTTAGTGTATTAAGCAAAGATTCGCTTAATGTGACGCTCATATATGTTCAGCGTGACATTTTTGTCTATGATGGCTTTGTTGTCTTTCAATGCTTGTAAATAACGCTCGCCCATTTGAGCTGCTACTTTATAACCCACATGCAATAACTGTCTTACATTTGGGTTATATTCTGGGTGGTCTAAATCATGACGTAATGCGTTAACATATTGATCACTACTCCACTGATTGACTACGTCAACAGCTGGTAAGCCAGCTGTATCAATATCAATAACGGTTGCATATGGCGCACACAACTCTTCATATTTAGCCATAGATTTTGCGTATACCTCTTTGGCAATCACTAAACCTTCACCACCTGCTTCAGCTAAACCAATCAGCTCTTCTAACCAAGTTGTACCCGCTGTTTTTAAATGAATACCCGCATTATGCTTTTTCAAATTCTTTCCAATCGATGAATAAATTGAAAATTTATCCGAACCAGAATGAACGCTAAGTTTTAAAGTTTCAGGTAAACCAAATTCAATAATAGCAAAAGAGATCACAGCTAAGTCTTGATCAAACTCTTTATCAAACTGTTCAACATCGCCTACGTAATCAACGCCTTTATTAAATCGGCCTGTAAATTTAGGCGCGATTGTTTGTGCTGGAATTCCTTCTGTCGCAATTGCGCTTAAAATAAAGAAAAGTTGTAAAGGTGTTTGAGGATCTTCACACTCATCCATAGAGACTTCGGTAACGAAATCCGTCTGCTTGATATCAGAAACTTTTCTAAAAATTTTACCCGCTAACTTAACTGCGCCTAAAAACTCTTTCGCAATTTCTTCAATTGTTTCTGCTGTAACTTGGAAAGCTTGATCTATGCCAGGGATGACTAATTCGCCTATATATTTTTCATTCGCTTTAATAAAAGCTTGAATATCAGCATCAGGGGCAGCTAAACCAATTTGCTCAGCAACATCCAAGGTGAAGAAGTCACTACAAGAAATAAAACGATCAACATTAGCAAACTGAATATGATCAGCATCCACATAATATGCATTTGGCCAATTTTTTACTTGTACTGCTGCATCTGCTTGGTCTCTTAAACTTTGTGGCTCAGTACCTATGATCTCGTGCTCACGATTAGACTTATTCCATACAGGAAACACTTCAATACCTAACTCTTCTTTCGCATTAATCATGGCTTGTAATTGTGCTTCTGCTTGATGACCAAAACGATCACCCACACCAATTGTAAATTTCTCTATGACTTTCATAATATGACCTCTCATCATTCATCGTTGAATAAACTTATCTACATTTACCTATAGTAAACATTGCCACCGGTGGCAATGTCAATTAAAATTTTACACTTAATTAGCATTTATTATTAAACCAGTTAATTAACCAACCAATATCCGCCCAGACTTATTGACGTAAAGGCAATTAAAAATCTAAATATATCAAAGAGTTTTGTGCTAATTTCTAATACTTTATTTTGCATATGTCCAACCAGAACACCAAATACAGACATGCCAATTAAACAGCCTAAAGAAAAGGCAAATAAGTAAAAAATACCTGATATTTTAGTTTGTGACATCATGGCAGGGAGTATAGCTAAAACAGGAGCACTGCCAGCTAAACCATGTAAAACACCAACAAACAGCGGTTGATGTTCATGCTTCAGTCGGGGCAATTTATTACCCGTTCGGTTAATTTCGTCTGCCAACACTAAATGGGTATGAGTTGTTTCACCGTGACTGTGCCTGATAAGTTTTAATTTTTGCTTCCTTATCCGTCTAAGTAAGCTAATACCTAATACTATCAGTAATACCCCAACTAAGGTTTCAGCGGTTTGGCTCCATACGTCAGCTAACTGGATCTGAAATACGACTAACAAGCTGCCTAGGATTAGTAGAACCAAGCCATGTCCAATGCCCCATTTAAAACAATACATGGCAACTTTTCGCCATTTTAATTTATCCGAAACAAAAGCTGTCATCGCCATGACATGGTCAGCATCAAAAGCATGGACAATGCCTATACTAATACCCAACCAAATTAATGAAATGATTGTATTATCCATATTGATTGCCCCTTAATTTATCAAACATATTGTACATTTTAATTGCCGCACAGGCTGCACCAAAACCATTGTCAATATTGACTGTGAGCACACCTGGGGCACAGCTTGCTAATGCGCTTTCAAGTGCTGTTTTGCCTTTATTAGAAACGCCATAGCCAACAGAAATTGGAACCGCAATTAAAGGCGTATTAATTAAACCCGCTAATACACTAAATATTGCACCTTCCATCCCAGCACAAGCAATAACGATAGGATAAGTATTAATTTCGTGTATGCGATCCAACAAACGCCACAAGCCTGCAACGCCAACATCGCAAATAATATCAGCAGGAATACTGCTGAACTCAAGTGTTCTTGCCACCTCTTTAGCCACAGCCATATCAGATGTACCAGCGGTAACAATCACGACCCGTTTGTGCTCGTTATCTAAAAATTCAACTTTATCTAAAATCGCCGTTGCTGATTGGCTGCAATAATCCAATCTTTGCTGAATCAAACTCGGTATTTGATCGAATTTTTCTTTAGCTAAGCGAGTTAACAAAATACGTCTAGATTCTGTAATCGATAAATCAATAATCTCAACTATTTGCTGAACAGACTTTGAACTACATAATACAGCTTCAGGTACACCGGTTCTGTCTGCCCGATTTATATCCCAATTATACTGCTGCATAATAAGGTGTATCCTTAATAAACGCGGCCCCTTTTTGGTACAAACGAATACCAGAAAAAAACTTTTGATGAGCTTGGCATAAACGCGCTAATTTAGCGGATAATTGCGCCTGAACATGTTCAGAAGGGATCTGAGATAACTCTAAATAAACCCCTTGATGTGTAATGCGGCAACGTACATCAGTGATATTTCTCAGAGCGGCCTTGGCATCAGACTCAACTAAATCGATAAAAATTAAGTCATTCGCATCTATTTGAATACCAGTCTCAACTCGACTAGCTAAACAAGGCTGCGCAGGTAAAGTCTCTAAATCCTTTAGGTTCAATAGATTGGCTATTTTATATATATCTGCCTTGCTAATGTCTGCTTCAACATAAGGATGTACGACTAAATTCTCTTTAGCAGCAGCCAAACCAGGCCGAAAATCGGATAAATCATCTAAATTAGTACCAGATGCGATCACACCCTGAGTTTCAGAGCCAATTCTTTGATACAAATTAGATTTACAAAAATAACACCTATCAACAGGATTTTTGACATACTTAGGATCGGCTAATTCCCCTGCATCTAGTAAACGTAAGTCCCAATCATACTGCTTAGCATATAACAGGACTCTGTCATATGCTTGCTTAGGAACAGCATATGACCATGCATGAGCAACTGTCACTTGTAGTGTTTCAATTTGGTTTGCGACATAGCTCAGTAGCATACTATCCACGCCGCCACTGACAGCAATGGTCAATTTGGGATATCGCTTCAGTATCCCGATTAATCTATTTAACTTTGCTTGGATATTCATCTAATACCTAAATCTAGTTCGCTAACGACAGCTTGATGCTTAATTACTAACCTAAGCGGCAAGATTAATCTTCTTTAAAACCGGCTTTGGTTGACCATAAACCTAAAGCTGGATTACTGACATAAAAAATTTCTTCACCATCAGGCATAATATTCCAGCCATTAGCGAGCTTATCAATTGGGTATTTTTGAATCATTTCATCATAGTGGGCGTATTTATAATTTACGGACTCTATTTCTGCTTTAGTTACCCCATCGCCTGGGCAGTAGGTAATATTAAATCTATCATCAGCAGTACCATGAATTAAATGAGCTGCAGCAGATAAATTATTCGCGAGTTGCTCGTCAGACTTAACCGCTTGGAGTGTTTCATCTGTTGTTTTATAGCCAAATTTACGAATCAAGCCATCAATTTCCATATCTTCCCCGAAACGATGAAGCGCAGGCGCAAGTATAATTAATTCGCCTTTATCAGCCATCGCCATCCTAGTGCGGTAAATCGCTTTGTTTCCAAGCCAAGTTGTTTTAAATTCTGATGGTTCGAGGTAGACCACGGCTTTCTTTATTGGCTTTTCTAATAGGTTCAGATTAAGCTTTTGACTTAATTTGCAGGCCTCTGTGTACGTATCTTCGCCAGCTCCGCAAAAAACACCTTGTAACTTAAGCTCATCATCTTTTTTACCCAACACAGTCAAAATAAATTCGATTGGAAAGTGGCTTAAATACTGGTCGTAACCTTCATTTAACGCTTTGCGAACAGGTGTTTGAATTCGGCCCATTATTCTTTCCATACCATACACAGCGCCTAAAAAGTGAGATTTATGTATGGTATCTGAACCACCTGTCCCAACCAGTATATTCTTAGTGTAATTCGCCATCCCTATTACTTCATGCGGGACGATTTGCCCAACAGAAACGATTAAATCCCAATTGCCTTCATCTAATAACTTATTCGCAGCAACATCCATAGTGTAATCCAGTTTACCTTCGGATAGCTCAAGCATTCTTTCACTAGTTATCTCGCCAAATTTTTTAACATCAGTCCGCCATTTATGTGGTAAAAAGAGCGATTTAGGTATATCTGGGCCAAACATAGCGTCGATTTCACTGTCAGACATAGGATCATGCGTACCTAAAGCAGGTAAAAAATAAATCTCTGCTTTATCTTTCAGTTGCTGATATAAATAAGCAGAAATAAAGCCTGCCTTAGAATAAAATCGCGTAATATCTGGCGGTAAAATCAAAATACGTTTTGCACTTTTAGCTTTAATTTCGATAAATTGATCTAATATATTTTCTAGCTGTTTGTCTGAAATAGTTTGCTCTGTATCGACTTTATGAATTGGATATGGCATACAAATACTCTGTAAAATATTGGAAACAATCTCGTTGGGGTTTGAGGCAATTGACACCTGAATCGCATTATCTGGCTCTTCCAAAGTTTCAAACTGGCTCGTTAATAAATCATTGCTCATAAAGTGACCTTTACGAGCACCTAACCTTTCGCCAATTAATGCTTGAGAGCCCTTTAGGTAAACAAATCTGACTTGTTCTGCTAATGTTGAAGCTAGAATATCTCTATATTTTTGCTTCAAAGCAGAACAAGCTAAGACAGCTCCGCCTGTTTGATTCCAATTAACCATAGCTTCAGCCAAAGATTGTAGCCATGGGAACCTATCTTCATCTGTTAGCGGAATTGAGTTACTCATTTTTGCGACATTCTCTGGCGAGTGAAAGTCATCACCATCATAAAATGGAACTCCTAGCTCAGCCGAAAGTAACTGACCAATAGAAGATTTACCGCAACCACTGACACCCATAACAACATAAATCATCAACAAACACCCCAGAAAAATAATAAAATATGACTTTACTGCTTGATAATATTAAAATTTCTGCTTCAATATATTGACGAAGTAGAAATTAACATTTTTATAACCAAGCTGTAATGTATCAATATTAGCCTCCATTTTAATGCCACCGGTAGCATTGTCAAATACTTTACGACAAATGTTATTTTTTCAGTAAAATAGTGGCTATATGGTAAGTAGTTAGAAATTGGATTTTGAGTCAGTGAATTTAACAAATTCTCGTCAACAACATTAAATACTGAAGGTTAAATACTTTAATCGATAAATGGAAAGAAATGCCCTAATGAACAGCCCAAAAATAACGATAAATGACATAGCCAGATTTGCAGGAGTATCAAAAAGAACTGTTTCTCGCGTGATTAACCATTCAGATAAAGTAGGCGAAAAAACCAAAGAACTTATTGAAAAATTAATTGCCGAACATGGTTTTGTCCCTGATAAACAAGCAAGAGGTCTAGCTTCGAGTCGATCTTATTTAATAGGCTTAGTTTATGATAACCCTGATGCTCTATATATTGATGAAGTTCAAAGAGGTGTACTTTCTTACTGCACTAAGTTGGGTTATGAATTAGTCGTACATCCGTGTGAATATAAAAGCGAACACTTTATTGAAGAAGTGCAGCACTTTGTTAAACGCTCTAAACTTGATGGATTACTGATTTTACCGCCTGCGTCTGAAGTAGATGAACTTGGCCAAGCTTTAGACGAAGCTAAATTGCCTTATATTCGCCTGGTTTCAGGTTCAGAAGAAAGCCCACATAACTTTGTCATGTCTGACGACAAACAAGCTGCGTTTGACATGACTGAATATTTAATCGAATTGAACCATAAAAAAATTGCCATGATAACTGGCCCTAAAGTTTATCGTTCTTCTCGGGAGCGTTACCACGGTTTTAAAGCAGCATTAGACTCAAAAAACATAAAGTTAAATAAAGACTATATCATTGAAGGACTCAATACCTATCAAGCAGGTACTGAATTAGCCGAAGTGTTATTAAAATTACCAGAGCCACCCAGCGCTATATTTGCCAATAACGATGAAATGGCCGCAGGTGCACTTAAAACAGCCGTAACCTTAGGGCTAAAAGTACCAGAAGATATTTCAATTTGTGGTTTCGATGATAACTTACTTGCTTCAAGAATTATCCCTGCGCTCACAACCGTTCGTCGGCCTGTTAAAGACATGGCTTTTTCTGCAGCCAGGAAGCTCATTGCCACAATAGAAAAAGGCTCAGCTGAAATTATCAACGAAAATTGTACTGTCCATCCCAAAGTTGTAGTTAGGGATTCAACCACTGACTGCTTGAAAAAATAATAGCAGGCAAAAACGCTAGCGCGTGTTTATCTTTGTTTATAATTTGAGCTAAGAAAAAATTATAAACAAATTCACACGCCCTAAGGCTCGAATCTCAATATCCGAGTATTAGAGCACTAAGGTCAACTACATTTGATCAACGCTAAACCAGAGCTCTTCCCTATCCAGAGGTGTTTCGCTAGATAAAGTGTTGTTTGAAATTCTAATCACCTTTCTTTGTTTTACATTAACTTTATTCAATACGTCTTGAATTAGAGGATACTCAAAGAAAAACTGATCAAAACTACCATCGGCTATTTTTTCTTCAAAATTTGTCAAAATGAGATCTGCCAATGCTTGATTATCGGGTGAAACAAATAAGTACATAGCCAGCGGGTAAACAAGCATAATGTTTTGCTCTAATGCGAGTGGCAAATCAGAGTTACTTGCGATTTCAGCAAAGGGTTCATGTACCGCTCTAGGGAAGTAATCAAATCTTGAACCGTCTAGCATGTGAAATAAATTTTTATACTTTACGGAAGTTACTGTTGGTATACCAGCGCCCTTTAAAATTTGAGTATCAGCCCAAGTTCGACCTTGGCCTGCTTTAAACTTTTTTAATTCTGAAAATGAATCGATATGATCGAATCGTGCTTGGTCGCCTTGACGAATAATAAAAATTCTATGGCCTAATAGGCCTTTTAGAATAGGAATTCTAATGGGTAATAACTGCTTTTCTAGTGATTCACTAGTGCCGAACGCTGCGATAGATAAATTACCATTTTCTATCTCATTGATTTGCCTACTATAGGAAATAGACTTAGGGTAGACATCAAACTCAACGTCTTCTTCATCCGCTAATAAAAATTTAATCAAAGCAACATGATACTTGTCTTTTATCGCATCAGTTTTTGCTAGCGTAATTTTTTGAGTAAAGGCCAATGGACTGAAAAAAATAAGTAACAACAACCAAACAATTTTGAAATGCTTCATTACAACCTACCTAAATATCATCTTAATTCGAAATAATTATGAATCTATATATCCTTCCTTGACGCTAGTTCATACCATAAAACAAATTAGTCTGGATAAACGCGTAAATATAGCTTAAAAATAAAACGCTCCTTACGGAGCGTTTTATATACAATAAATAAATGTGGCGTTATAAAGTGCCGCGTAATCCTAATAAGAATTGACGGCCATTTACAAAGTATTCCATCGGCTGTTTATTGTAAATGTTACCCCATTGTTTCTTCTCCGAATTGGTTAAGTTAATAACCTCAAAAGATACTGACATGTCATTACTCAACTTATAGCGTGAAGAAAATTTCCAAACGCCTTTGTCGTCATAACCACGAACAAATGTACCTTCGTCTTTATATTCATTTCGATACTCTTTGTTATAACCTTCACGGAAGTTATAAGAAACTCGAGCACTAAAATCATCCCCTTCATAATATAAGGTTGTATTTATCGTGTTCTTAGAGGTTTCTTCTTCAACTAAATTAAGGATTTCATTCGTAAACGGATCTTCAACATCTCGAGTATAATCAATATAAGTATAGTTAGCTGATATACCAAACCCATCAAATGGACCAGGTAAAAAAGTAAATGGTTGTTGGTAAATTAACTCATAGCCCCACATACCTTCAGCTGGCGTATTCTTAAGACTCTGTACAGACCAAATAGTGTCGTCTTGAATCAAACTATTACCATCAACATCAACATTTAAGTTTTCCAAGAAACTACGTTCAAGTGTGGTGTTTTCTGTTTGTTTAGTTAAACCAGAAATATCTTTATAAAACACAACAGCACCTAGAAGCGCTTCAGCATCAAAGTACCACTCTAAACCTATATCGAATTGAGTTGCTTCATATGGCTTTAAGCTTGGTCCTGCTCCCACTTTGATTGAACCTGCGCTTTCTTCGCCAGTTTCAGAGCTAATAGAAGGTTCACTAATGGATACAGAAGAAGCTAGATCTTTTAATGCAGGACGAGTAATCGCTTTAGAAGCACTGAACCGACCAACTAAATCCTCAGTTAAATCAACTGCAATATTTAACGATGGTAAAAAATTGTTACTCTCACTGACAGTAGTTACCCAGCCGTAACCACTAGCATAGTTTGCGCCCTCACCCCAGTAAGCAAGTAAAGTATTCTTATTATAATGGTCTTTATTTGCAATAGAAGATGTGTTCTTGTTATCTAAATATCTAAAGCCGATATTTGCTCTAACATCAAAACCTGCGACTTCGCCGTTAAAATCAGTTTGAAAGTAAAGTGCATCAACTTCTTCTTTGAGTTTATAAGTTTGGTCAAAACGTTCTCTACGCTGCATAAACTCTTGATTGCCAAATGCGGCCATCATTTTATCAAAGTCAGCAGCTAACCAAGTTGATTGGGTAATTGCCGAGCTAGCAGGGACAGATACAGAGTTACCAAACTCTATACCTAATTTGTCTAATGTAGTCGCAAATTTTGACCCATCTAAACTAATACCAGCATATTCATCAAAATGATCCACGGCCCATGTTTCAGCTCGGTTACCCGTTGTACTAGCTTTCGGGTCATTTGGCGCTTTATATGCGTCATCTGTAGTATCAGTTACTTTTAATCGCTTGTAATAGTTTCTATAGTAATGTTGCTCTGTTTCAAATGAACGCGAGTTATAGCCCCACTTCAAAGTTACTTCATCTGTCAGCTCATACGCAAAGTCTAATTTAAGTGAAGAATTTTCACTTTCAATAGTTTGGCTTGCGGTTCTAGTTAAAGCCACATCGTAATTATTACCATCTGACATAGCGTTTTTAGATTGCTCTAATGTGTAGTTGCCGCCAGAGTAACTGCCATGTTCAAACTGAGGTTGTGCAGGGATAAATGCAAATGCTGGCATATCTGTATTCATAGATCCCGTTGTTGTCATGTTGCCTTGGTTATTAATCAAGTCCATAGGATCAACAGAGCTATCATAGCTATAAGCAACCACTGAATTATTCGCATCTATCGCAAAAGTATTTTGGTAAGGAACATCTAGTTCAGATGTTCCCGCACCCACTAAAAATTTCATTCTTAATCTATCGGTAATATACCAATCCGAATTAAACGAAAGTTGGTTAAACGTTGATTCTGAATTGTCTTTTCTAGCTTCTGAACGAATTGGCGCATTAGAGAAAGCACCAGCGACTATATTACCATTTGCATCATGTACTAAGTTTTCAGGATAAATAGCGGGTGAAGTGCCTTTGTTGTCACGCATCAAAACTGAATATTGGTATTCGTTAACATCGGTTTCTAACTTAGCATGCAACCAATCAAGTCCCATAGTTAAGTCTTCAGTTGGCGCATACTGTAGAGCACCTGTGATACCTAAACGTGATTTTTCTTGGCTATAAATTGAATAACGCGGAATACGTGGTATGTATTTACCATTTAAATAGTCGTCATTATAAATACCATTTTTCTCGCCATCTAAAACCGTTTTTGGTGGCTCGATTAATAGATTAGGATCGCCATAAGCATCAGTATCGCCCTTTACACCATTGTGATGAGGGTTTAGTACAGTCCAACGCACAGAAGTTGAACCTTCTGATTGGACGACACCTTTAGAGTACGAAACTGAACCTAAAATACCGAATTTGTTATCAAAGTTTTTACTGGCCATAAAAGAAACACGAGGAGTTGTTTCTGCAGCAATATCGTTATATCTCGCATTTACATTGTATGCGATTTTAGTACCTTGATATTGAAAAGGTTTCGCCGCTTGTAAATTTACATTACCACCTATACCGCCATCTTCTAGCTCTGCAGAAGGCGATTTATCAACGGTAACTTCAGTAAATAATTCTGAGGCGAACACATTAAAGTCAAATGCTCTAGATTTGTTAGAACCACCACCAGCGTCAGAACCTGAGCCAGCTGAAGCTGATTCCATACCATTTATTGTTGTTTTAACAAATCGAGAGCCTAAGCCTCGGATTGTAATTTGGCGGCCTTCACCACCGTCTTCTTCCATTGAGATACCAGGCACACGAGCTAGAGAATCTGCAACGTTTAAATCAGGGAATTTACCAATATCTTCGGCAAGAATAACATCGCGTGATCCCACCGCATCACGTTTTGACATTAAAGCAGCATTCAAACTGCTTCTAAAACCTGTTATTTCAATTGTTTCCGTTTCTGCTGCTGCATCGTCCGCGGCGATTGCAGTATTTGAGATTGCATACGAACCACTTAAAAGCATGCATGTGAATAATTTACTGTAGTTAAATTTATTTTTAGTTTTCATTTTTTCTAGCCCTTGTGTAGCTAATTTCTCAATTTTTATTAACTAACCTAGTTAATTGAATGCCCGGCTTGTGTGCTGTCCCCGACATTGCCACCGGTAGCAATTATACTAGCATCTAATTTTTCGCGCTGTCAACGGCAAAATTTACAAATTTTAAACAATTCTTACAAAGCACACCAAAACAATCATATTATAATGCATTAATATTACTTATTTGTTCGAAAAGGTGTTTTTGAGTAACATAAATAGAAATGGTGAAGGGGCAGTGAGGATGACTTCAGATAAACTAACTAATGGACAATTATTGAACACAGCTTAGTGTGCAGCCGGTTAACAACCAACTGCACATTCAAGCTTAATTTGACTGGATTATATGGTTAGGCTAATGCAAGTTGAGGCTGGTCTCCTGCACTTAAAAAAGCAGAATAAGCTTTAGTGACACCTGCAATTAAGGCCGAATTTCCGGCAAGATAATCTGGCACTAGATTAGGTACAGAAAGGAATAGAGCAACGTCTCTATCGGCCTCATCAGTGAACTCAGAAACGACACTAAGCAGCTCATCAGCTCTTGGGTCATTTAATTGATCTTGATTAATATGTTTCAGTCTAATAAAGCGAATCCAACCTGCAACAACTGTATATAAATCACTCACTAAGCGCCCTGATTGTAAATTATCAAATATAGGTTCAAAGGTTCTAACTGGGATCTTAATGGAACCATCACAAGCGATTTGTTCAAGATGATACCTGACTTTTGGATTCTCAAAACGGCTAATAATCTGCCTTGAATATTCAGTTAAATTTAAGCCTAACGGTGCGTCAATCGATGGAATGATCTCTTGATCGACCAAACGATACAAAAAGCGAGTTAACTTAACGTCTTCCATCGCATCAAATACGTAATTATGCTGAGCTAACCGACCAATGTAAGCCAATGTCGAATGCAAACCATTTAAAATTCTGAGCTTAGTATGTTCAAAGCCAGCAACATTATCACTAAAAATAACACCGACCTTGTCTAGCGCCGGAATTTCCCCGCTGACGCTATCTTCAATAACCCATTGGGTGAAAGATTCTCGCTGCACAGGCGCATTATCATCTAGGCCAAATTGCTCATTAATCAATTTAATCGCTGAATCATCTGACTTAGGTGTAATGCTATCAACCATAGTACTAGGGAAATCAACTGAGTCTTCAATCCAGTCAGCTAATTCTGCAGATGAATATTTAGCTAGCTGAATAACTGCCTGCTTTAACTTTTTTCCATTCGCTGGCAAGTTATCACAGGCAACAACTGTAAATGGCGCTATACCTTGTTCTTTTCTTTCCGCTAAGCTTGCGACTAACATACCTACGCTAGATTTAGGTGCCGCCAAATTTTCTAAATCGTGTTTAATTAAGTCATTCGACAGGTCTAATTGACCATCAGCATTTAAGCAATAGCCTTTTTCTGTCACTGTAATAGAAACCATCTTGGTAGTTGGCGCAACTAACCTAGCCAACACCTTGGCTAAATCATCTTGTGCAACTAATACTTCTTTTAAAGCTCCTACAATCTGATAACTATTCTCAATGTCCATTTTAGCGATAGAGTACAAACCATCTTGTGAATTTAAAGCTTCAGCGAGTTCTCTATTTCTCATAGTGACACCGCAAATGCCCCAATTTCCGCCATATTCATTTAGAACTTTTTCTACATAATAAGCTTGATGAGAACGATGAAACGCTCCTAAGCCAATGTGTACTATGCCTATCTCTGTTGATTCTCTATCATATTGAGGTAAGTCTAAATTTGGGTATTCAGCAGGGTTCTGCTGCATTTTCTTTAACGTGTTATTATTTAATTGCATATTTATTCCAAATCAATTTAGCCAAAAGGCCACCGGTAGCAAATTTAGTATATCAAATTTATTTTACGGATAAGTTTAAAAGTTTTGGTTTCCAGTCAGGGAAAATTTTATCTAAACTATAGATTTTTAACTCATCGAGGCTGAGTTGACGCCGTTTTTCATTAATGGCTGCACCTGATCCTGTACTATTGAATTCGTAGAAACGGCTATCTTTAGGATAAAAAATCGTTTTTTTTGTGCCGTCTCGACTTGTCCCCTTCATGCTTGTCCAACCATCTTGATGTATATGACTGTCCATACGGGAATTAATGTAAATGGCCTTTCCAATCGCATTGGGATCAGCATATCGTCCATCCGAAAACGTGGTAGTAGGATGCCATGGACGACCTAAATAAACAGAGTGATCTGCTAGGCCTTCCTCTCGAATAAACTCACAATCTATAAATGTTAAACCATACTCTTGCGATATTTGTGTACTAGGCGCTGTGATATAACCTGAAGTGCTGGTTTTTTTGTGTCGCTTTAAGGAAATAATTTTACTATTTTCAAATAACGCATTACCTTGACCAAAAATAAAATCAACATTCCCCATTATTTGAGTGTCGTAAAAATAACTCTGGCCTCCGTCAACAAACAAAGTATCTTGATACCCTTTCAACTTAACCTTAGTCAGCACACTTTTATTTGAAGACGAAGCGATTTTGAGCGCAACGGCTTGAGTTCCTCTGATGTAGTTTGGATCTGCCTTACCAAGCCTCTCATTAGCTGGAAAATCAAATCCATTTTCAATCGTCAAGTTTTCTATATAAGTATTTTGTCCAGTAATGGTTAGCGTTGCAGTTGAAAAAGTGCTATATTTTTTACCTGTTTCTGGATTTATTTTCCCAGCATACAAGTCGTAACGAATAATTGTTTTGTCTTGTCCTGCACCAAGCAATATAAGATTATCTTTATTAATTGTCACTTGCTGATAATACAGACCCGCTTCCAGTTTGATAACATAAGCTTGTTTTAAATGACTTGGTACTGCATCAATTGCGGCTTGAACCGAGTAAAAAATATTATCTCCGGTTCGAGTTTCGTCTAATGTGACAATTGCATCATACTTATTCTCACCCTTTATTAACAAAGGTGCCTGGCAGCCCACTAATATAAGCATAAGCAGTGCTAAGCTCAGATAGATTTTAAAACCCAAGTTCACGGCATTACTCCTTTATTAAATGAGGTGCGATTTTTACCAGTTCAGTCCGAATCAATTGGGTGATAAAGTCTGCTCCAAGCTCTGACAAATGGGTGCCATCAGCTACACCGTCTGGATATGCGTCATATAAGCCTGCGGGGTAATATAAAAATAGTTTTTTAGTTTTGTCATAACCTAAAAGGTTAAATTTAGATTCTGTTAATTGAGTTAAATCAATCAAGCTCACCTTTAATTTTTTTGCTAGAGCCCGCATAGCATTTGGGTATTCCCCATGAGTAAGGATTAAACTCGTTTTTGTTTTATCAAATTTAAACCTATTGATTGACGTCAATAAAACCGGCGTTGCGCCTCTTGAACGCGCAAACTCAATGTATTGGGTTAGATATGCTTGATAGCTTGTGTAGGGCTGAGTGTATCTTTGGTTGGTTTTCTTTTGATCATTATGACCAAATTGGATAAGTAAATAGTCACCTAGCTGAATATCATTTTTAAATTTATCAAACCAACCTTCCCCCATAAAGCTTCTAGAACTTCGACCAGAAACAGCTTTATTATAAACTTGGATCTCTGGCTTAAGATGTTTATCTAACGCCATACCCCAACCCATTCTAGGGTATTTATCCGCTTTATAAAAAGAGGCTGTTGAATCACCAATAATAAATACACTAGGGACTGTAGCTGAGTCAGGCTTAGCTTGAGTTTGAATATCCGCCGTTTGGCTACAAGCTGACAGTAACAGCGTACCTATAACCATTAATTTTTTGGTTAGATTTAACATTAAAATGCCCCTAAATGATTGATATATTGTTCAATTAAAGCTTCGCTAGATTGTTGCTCGTTGTTCGGTAAAGACCAAGTATCAAAAATACCGTCATTATTTTTATCTTCTGGTATTTGAGCTAAGTTAAATTCAGCTAAATAGCTTGGCCAGCTTTCAATTACATCTAGTTCTTTATCTATAATCCCATTGCCGAATGTACTTTGTCCTGTCTCAACTTCATTTAGCAGCCTTTGATCTATCGAATCGATAAAGAAACCAAAAAAATTTCTATTCGCTCCCACTTCTTTATTTAAAATTAATTTTTTATAGGCATGAATTGCCGAATCAGGCTGATAAACTCCCCAACTGAAGCTGTCTGCAGGTCTTAACGCGTATGCGCTAAGCATGCTTGAATGTTCGGTTCTCACTATATTTTTGGCAAATTTAACCCCTGACAAATTTGCTTTAGTTAATTTTTCTTTCGCGTAAAAGTAATTCTGGCTAATGTGCGCTTTTGTCAGGTTTTCTTTGGTTTTAATCTCAAAAAATTCAAATATGCGCTCGGGTCCACCACTAGTCCCTTGCTTAAAAAAGTTATGGGTCAAATTGAATCGACCATTTTCACCACCATAGGCACCTTTTTTACTCCAGTTAAAAATGACATTATTAATAACCTCAACAAAATCTTCCGATTGTGGATAGTTTGGTTTCAGTCTATAACCATTTAACCTCGGTGTACGGCTTGTATGATTGATAATGAGGTTGTTGAGAAAACTAGCATGACTACCTCCCCAAATAGCGCCATACCCATGCACACCCTTAGCATGCCCAGCGTTATTTAAACTTTCAGAGACAATGCTGTGCTGGAAAGTAAATCTTTTTACATTGTAGAACGAAGCAGTTTCATCTATGCCCCAACTAACCGAGCAATGATCTATGATAATGTCTGATACATTACGAGCAGATAGTGCGTCTGCCTCTACTTTTGTTGTACCTAATCGAAATCGAACATATCGAATAATAACTTGGTTAGCATTAATCACGGTTGGATAACCTCTCACGCCTATCCCTTTTGGTGAGGTTTGACCTGCAATCGTTAGGTAATCATGCTCTATTTTTAACGGTGCAGTTAAATGAATAAAACCAGAAACCTTAAAGACGATAATTCTCGGTCCTTTTTGTTTAATGGCATGTCGCAAAGTGCCTATCGCTGGGTTTTTAGCGTCATCAGCTAAAGAATCAACAATATAGATTTGACCACCTTTTCCACCTTGAGTGTATTTACCAAAACCTTGAGCTTCAGGAAATGCTAAAGTGAATGAGGAAGAAAAAGCTTCAAAACTGAATAATAAGAGAGTAATTGTAACAATTAGATTTTTCATCATTAACACCAAAAATTAGCTCAAAGTGCACACTTTGAGCCTTGGCAAAATTAAATAGTGAACGACTTGCCGTTAACCATGATATTTTTCTGCTGCACATCCTTGATGTTTTCTAATTGGCTATCTTTAGCCACATTTTTGAAATTTAAATTTTCAAAGTTAATACCTGTTATTGGCGTATGATCATAGCCTCGAATTACGAATGCTCGGCTAGCTTGTTCACAATTTAAGTTTTTAATATTGAGATCACGAACTATAGGTTTAAACTGTCCGGCATCTCCTTCCTCGTAAAAGAAATTAATCACGATCGCATCTTTCACCTGACCAATATTAATATCTCGATAATTAAGATTTTCTAGCACGCCACCACGAACAGAGTTAGTCTTAATTCTAATCCCGCGGCTTAAATCTGGACTGCTCATTTCACAGTTTTGGGCGTAAACATTTCTCACTCCACCCGATATTTCACTTCCAATAACCACGCCACCATGACCCGCTTTCATCTGACAATTTTCAATAATCAGATTCTGACAAGGTACATCGACTCTACGGCCATCTGCATTTCGGCCTGATTTTATTGCAATACAATCATCGCCTGTATCAAAAATACAGTGTTCTATTAAAACATTATTACAAGATTCAGGGTTGCAGCCATCTGAATTAGGCCCATAACTATCTAAGTGAACTTTACTAACAGTGACATTAGTACATAAGACTGGGTTCACACACCAAAATGGCGAGTCTTTAACAGTTATACCTTCAATCAATACATTTTCACAAAGGTATGGTTGAATAAATGGCGGTCTAAGATAGTTAGTTTCAAACACTCTTTGCTCAACTGGTACATGCTCTTCTGCCATTTTCATCAGGGCATCACGAGTTACTTTTTGGTTAACTGTGTCACTTACCACCCAATCTGTTTTTTTCCATTTACCTTTCCATGGCCACCAATGCTCTTTTGAGCCATTGCCCATTACTGTACCCTGCCCTGTAATAGCAATATTTTTCTTTCTAAAAGCGTAAATTAATGGTGAGTAACCTATTAACTCTAGTCCTTCCCAGCGAGTAAAAACATAAGGCTTATATCGCTCTGGATCTGTATAAAATGAAACAGTCGCGCCTTTGGAAATATGCAAATTAATATTTGAATCTAAATGAATCGCGCCTGTTTTAAACACACCAGATGGAACAACAACTCGACCGCCACCCGCTTTGCTAGCAGCTTCGATTGCCAATTTAAATGCTTGGGTACAATCTGTATTGCCATCGCCAATACCGCCATATTCAGTGATATCAAAATCTTGATCAGGGAAGCTTGGCGCTTTAATTTTTTTCTTTATTTGAGCGATTTCTTTATCCCAATCTTTATCAGAGTTACTTGAATTCATCAGTAATTGATTAGAACATGCAGATAAATTAACAACCCCTAATGAGGCTGCGCCTATACTTAACGCTTTAAGCGTATTTCTTTTAGTTACATCAGTCATTCTTTAGCCCTTATTCAACTGGATAAATATAAACTATCTCAAACGATGTTTATAACTACACATTCTATGCCACCGGTAGCAAAAATACAAGATTAAAACAATTAATCAATAAAAATAACAAAGTTTAGTTTAAATTTAGCAGTTGAAAATAATCTCCGGCAAACGAAACGAGGAAAATTTTTTACAGGCGTATCTTAAACTTGATAATGGTGTGAGGGTATGGGAATGACTAGCTTAAACCTATAAGAGCTAAAGGTTTAAGCAGCGGGCATCTATGATGCCCGCAATAAAAACTATTTAATTAAACCAAATACGCTAGGCAAAAATTCGCTAATTGCAGGCACATAAGTGACTAGCATGAGTACGCAGAACATAGCTATATATAAAGGCATTAAAGGTTTTATGATTTTCTCTATTGTCGTCTTAGCTACAGCACAACTAACAAATAGCACAGACCCAACAGGTGGAGAGCATAAACCTATCGATAAATTCAACACTATCATAATACCAAAATGTAGCGGCGACATACCTAAATGGGTCGCTACGGGTAAAAAGATAGGCGTGAATATTAAGACGGCTGGTGTCATATCCATAAACGCGCCGACCACTAATAAAGTCAAATTAATGATAAGTAGAATTGCTAATGGGTTATCGCTTAAAGCGAGTAAAAAATCACTAATCGTTTGCGGAATATTTTCGTAAGAAAGTATCCAAGACATGGCAGATGAAGCACCTATCAACAACATGACAATAGCGGTTGTTTCACCCGCTTTTAGTAAAATGCCTGATAACTCGGATATTTTAACTTCTTTATAGACAACCACAGATAAAACCAAGGAGTAGATAACCGCAATAGCGCCTGCTTCAGTGGCAGTAAATATCCCACCGATTATCCCGCCTATAACTATGATGATAAGTAATAAGCTAGGTAAAGCCGCAACGATTTTTTCAAGCACCAAATTAATAGGTAACCTAGCTTCTGTAGGGTAACCTTTTAGCTTGGCATAACCCGCACAAACTATCATTAAAGATAACGCGACTAATATACCGGGTAAATAACCTGCAACAAATAAGGCTGCAATAGACACACCACCACTCGCAATTGCATAAATAATTAAGATATTACTCGGTGGAATCAACATGCCGGTTGTTGCTGCGGCACCTGTCAGTGCGGCAGCAAAGTTTTTATCATAACCTTTTTTCTCCATTTGCGGGATCATAAAGCTACCAATTGCACTTGTTGCTGCAACAGCTGAGCCAGAGATCGCACCAAATAAAGTGCAAGACATTACATTTACCAAAGCTAAGCCACCCGGCAACATACCAATTAAAGCCATAGCGCATTCAATCAGCCTTTTTGCAATCCCACCTTGTCCCATGATTAACCCTGACAAAACAAAAAATGGAATCGCCAATAAAGCAAAACTATTAATCCCTCCAGCTAAACGTTGAGCTATAGTTGTTGCTGCTGGTAATAAATCAATACTACAAAGCATAGTAACAACTGTAGCAACCCCAATACTAAAAGAGATGGGGACATTAAGTAGTAATAAAAAGAAAAATACCGATACTAAAATTAAACCTGAATATTCCATAATTATTCTCCTAAGACACTAGTTTCAGCTTGAAGCTGAGATAAAGGACGACAGAAAATACCGATAATTTTCTCGCAGCTAAAAATAGCAATTAAGAGTCCAGACAGTGGCACAGCTGAATAGACATAACCCATTTTGATTTCCATCGCGGCAGAGGTTTGAGTGGGGTCCATAGTTAAGTTAACTAATGCCATTCCTCCAACCATCATGACGTAAACAGCAAAAAACAACACAACCAAGTTAGAAAAGATAGCTGCAAATTTTTGCTGTAGGGGCTTCATTCTCGTTGTTAATATATCTAAACCTAAATGTGAACCACATTTATAAGCATAAGCGGCACCAAACAAGCCTATCCATATCAATAAAAATCGGGCTAACTCTTCGGTAAGCGAACTAGGTGATTGTAAAATATAACGTGAAAATACTTGCCAACTGACACAAATCACTATGGCAGCTGTTAATACAATCAGTAAATACTGCAATATTTTTTCTACAGAATTAATAACACCTTGTATCATAATCATTCACCTTGCCTTGCAATTCGTTTAATTGACTCAAGATATAAACCAATTTGAGTACCTTTCAAATTATCATGCAGAGGTTGAACCGCTTGCATAAAAGGTTTTTTGTCTGGGTAAATCACTTCAACCCCTGCTTTCTTAACCGCACTGAGCGCTTCTTCTTCGGCTGCTAACCAAAGTGTTTTTTGCAACTCAACTGAGTCGTCGACAGCGGCTTTTAACCAGACTTGTTGTTCAGGTGTTAAGTTTTTATATACGTGTTTACTCGCAAGTAACATATCTGGCACTGAAGTGTGCTCATTTAAAATATAGTATTTACAAATTTCGTAATGGCGCGAAAGATAAAAAGAAGGGGGGTTATTCTCAGCACCATCAACAACACCTTGTTGTAACGCCGCATAAAGCTCACCAAATGAAATAGGTGTAGCCGAACCACCAAATGCGCTAATCATTTTAACTGCAGTAGGGCTTTCCATTACTCGAATTTTTTTACTATCCACATCTGCAGGTTGAGTGATCTTAGTATCTGTCATATAAAAGCTCCGGCTACCCGAATCATAATATCCCAAACCAACGAGGTGAGCGGAATCAGTCGATGCTAATAAAGACTTACCAACATCACTTTGTAGAACATTCCACCTGTGCTCTCTGCTTTCGAAGATGTAAGGTATGCTGTAAATTTTCATTTCAGGGACAAAACCTTCAATCGCAGCGGCCGAAACCTTAGTCATAGCTAAACTGCCAATTTGCAACAATTCAACCATTTCACGCTCGTTCCCTAATTGCGCATTAGGGTATATTTTCAAAGACATAGTGCCATTAGAATAATGCGCTAACCTTTCTGCCATATACTCCATAGCCTTATGCACGCTATGCTCTACATCTAGTGTATGTCCCATACGCAATACAACTTTGTCATCTTGATTACCGCAACCACCAATCAAGAAACTTACACTAAATAAAACTAAGATTATTAGTTTAGATTTCATCACGTATGCCCCCTCTTAACTCAATACTAAAATTAAACATCATTAAACTATCTAAGCTCTGGTGGCGCATATTTATCCATATCATCATAATCTAAGTTTTCACCCGCCATTCCCCAAACAAAAGCATAGTTTGAGGTACCAGCACCGCTGTGAATAGACCAAGGAGGAGAAACCACTGCTTGCTCATTTTGTACCCATATATGTCTAGTTTCTTTAGGCTCACCCATGAAGTGACAAACACTTTGAGTATCGTCTAGATCAAAATAAAAATAAGTTTCCATTCTTCTATCATGCTGATGGGCTGGCATAGTATTCCAAACACTACCGAGCTGGAGGCAGGTAATCCCCATTTGTAATTGGCAGGTCTCAACAATACCGTTAATAATCAGCTGATGAATATGACGTTCATTGCAAGTTTCTTTAGAACCCATATGTAGGATATTGGCATCTGCCATACCGACTTTTTTAGTGGGGTACTGGGCATGAGCCGGTGCAGAGTTAATATAAAATCGAGCGGGGTCATTTATAGACAAACTCGCTAAAACAACAGATTTAGCGTCTTTACCTACATACAATGCTTCTTTATTTTCTAATGTAAAAACCTCACCATCTACTGTGATAGTGCCAGTGTTGCCTACATTAATAAAACCAATTTCTCGACGTTCCAAAAAGTATTTAGATTTAAGCGCATCAATTGAAATTAAATCCAGCGCTGTATTTTTAGGAATAGCGCCGCCAACAATGTAACGATCATAATGCGTGTATACTAGATTGATTAAATCTTCCTGCATTAAATCCGCGAGTAAGAATTCAGCTCTTAATTGTTCTGTTGTAAAGGTTTTTACTTCCTCTCGACCAATCGCATACCGAGTTGTATATTGTATTGTCATTGCTAAACCTACCTTGCTAACCAACCGCCATCAACAGCGAGAATATGACCATTAACATAATCACTAGCCGCTGATGCTAAAAAAACAGCAGCACCGGCAAGTTGCTCTGGCTCGCCCCATTCACCTGACGGAATTCGTTTTTGAATATCAGAGTTTCTCTCTGGGTTATCCTGTAAAGCTTGTGTGTTATCGGTTCTAAAATAACCAGGCGCTATCGCGTTCACTTGAATATTTTGGCTTGCCCATTCATTTGCTAAAGCCTTAGTAACGCCCGCAATGCCATGCTTACTTGCAGTATAAGCAGGCACAGTAATACCACCTGAATACGAAAGCATAGACGCAATATTAATAATTTTACCTTGCTGATTAGCTATCATCTGCTTACCCACCAGCCGGCTCAATAAAAAAGCTGAGTTTAAATTAACATTGATTACTTTCAACCATTCTTCTTCTGGAAAATCAACTGCCGGAAATCTAGCGATAGTGCCGCCATTATTGACTAGGATATCGACTCTTCCCTGCCATTTTATGGCATTTTCAGCTAAAGCTATTACCGAGTCCGAATCATTTAAATCAGCAGAGATACTTATAGCTTCTTGACCTAGAGCCTTTATTTCTTTAAGTGTTTCATCACATCCAGAAACTGACGAACTACTACAAATAACTTTAGCACCTGCTTTCGCTAAGCCCAAAGCAATTGCTCTACCTAAACCTCGACTCGCACCTGTAACCAAAGCAACTTTGTTGGACAACGAGAAAATATTCAAATCAGCATTAAACATAGGTATACCTAAATACTTACCCACCAACAGACACAACAGCCACCGGTGGCAAATTAAAACAAAAAATATGACCACTTGCATATGCTATCAATAACAAAGCTAGGGCCAATTGACATAAAAGTTATTAAGATGTTAGCCTTTTTAACAGTTTGGTACAAACACTTTTTTAATTTTATGCCACCGGTAGCATGTTAGTTAAAATAGTTATATAGTATTTTATACATAATCTAAAATATTCAAATGGCTTTCAGTTTATGAGTATTTTAATTAACAACAACACATTAATTTAACGATTACATGAGGTTTTAAATGAAGCATATTAAACATGGATATCAGCATAATTTAATAAAAGTAGCTAAATTACCTTTATTTGTGTTTTTCTCTAGTCTTTTTACTTCATCATGCTCAACAACTGAGCCTGAAAATAACAAAGAAATTAATCAAACTCAGATAAACTCCCCTTTCATCGCTCAAATAAGCCTGACAAACCCTTCTAATTTTGCCAGAAACGATGAAGCCAGTTTCTTCAGCATAGAAAGCCTAGGCTTAAATTCATATGACCCTAGGGTAAAAAATTTGACTGTGAGCGCTAATGGCACAAGCATTCCGAGTCAGGTGATAGATACGGATAATGATGGTTTAAAAGACGAACTAGTCGTCTTAAATCAATATGCTAGCGCACAAAGCTTAGATTTAATTGTAACCTCAGATAAAAAATTACAGGTTCAAACTAAACGAACTCAAGCAGAAATTTCAAGAAAAGTCGGTGGTGAGTGGCAAGGTAAAAAATACGTTGGGGGGCGATTTGAAAATGTCACAGAGCTAGTGCCGCCAAAACAATACACAGATCACGGTGAGTATATTCGTTATGAGGGAACAGGAATAGAATCGGATAAAGTAGCTTATCGATTCTATCTCGATTGGCGTAACGGCTTTGATATTTTTGGTAAAACAGAGCAAGAGCTGGCATTACAAAACATAGGCCATGACGGATACCAAAGCTATCATGAAATGAATGACTGGGGAATGGATATTCTAAAAGTGGGTAAATCCGTTGGCATAGGCGGATATGGTTATTGGGATGGCAATAAAATTATTCGAGTGTCAGAAGTTGATAGCTGGCGTTCTAAAATAGTCGAAAACGGTGACATATATTCACTAATACAACTTGATTACAAAGGATGGCAAGTCACACCGAAACAAAAAGTAGATTTAACCTCACGTATATCTATGACAGCAGGCAGTAGACTGGCTCACGTTGAACTAGAATCAAGCGAGAAAATTAAAGAGTTTGCCGTCGGGCTTGTTAAACACAAAGGTACTCAATTGATTACCGGTGACTTAAATGTGAATGGTTCAGCTTGGGTATATATGGCATCTTACGGAGAGCAAAGCCTCAATAAAGATAACTTAGGCATGGTGATTTTCATACAAAAAAGAAACATAGATAAGATAACCCAAGATAAACATAATTATGTCATAGCGACAAAAAGCAAAATTAACAAACTCGAGTACTATTTTGCTGCTGCATGGGATAAAGAGCCAGAGGGCATAAAATCGTTAGCCGAATTTAAAGACTATATAGATCAGCAAGCTGAACGTTTAACAAGAAAAATCCGAGTACGTAAAACAACTGCGTTAGATACTGTCATCCAAAACAAAACCCTAACACCTGATTTAGCGCTTAGTTTAGCGACTCGTATGGCTGACAGCAACCTAAGAAAACAAGCTTATCAATATAGTTATGGCGCAATTGATAAAACACGTCAACAGCCTTCTAAGTATGAATATGATACAACCGGAATTGTGCCTCTAGCACTTATTCAACTATCAGATAAAACTGGGGAGCCAAGATTTCAACAAGCAGCAAAAGCTATTGTCGACTCATATGTACAAACCGACGGCAAAATAAAAACCTATAAAAAAAGCATTTACAACATAGACCGTGTTCGCCCTGGTGTAACCATTTTAGATTTATATAAGCGAACTAAAGACGAAAAATACAAGATAGCGGCGGATCAAATACGAGTTCAATTAAAAGAACACCCTAGAACATCCAACGGAGCTTTCTGGCATAAGAAAATTTATCCGTATCAACTTTGGTTAGATGGCGTCTATATGGGTATGCCTTTTTTAGCTGAATACGCCAATGAGTTTGAAAATGGCGAAGCATTAGCAGAAGTTGTACACGAATTTGAAATTATGAGGCAGTATCTAAGAGATCCAAAAACAGGCTTATACTATCACGGTTGGGACGAGTCAAAATCGATCGATTGGGCAGATAAAGAAACAGGTTTATCACAAGAATTCTGGTCTCGTGGTTTTGGCTGGTTAACTATGGCTTCAGTTGATGTTATGGATCATATTCCAGAATCGAATACTAAACTTAGAGCCAAAATGCTCAAAATCATCCATGAAATTGCTGAAGATATTCAAAAATATCAAGATGCATCAGGTACTTGGTACCAAATTACAAATAAACCTGATGCAGTCGGTAATTATTTAGAATCGTCAGCAACTAGTATGTTTACTTATTTTTACGCTAAAGCACTCAATAAAGGCTATATAGATGACAAATATGAGTCGATTGCTTTATCAGCCTATCAAGGAATTATTAATGAGTTTATACAAGCTGAATATGATGGCAGCTTAAGCCTGACCAATATCTGTTTTGTTGCAGGGCTTGGCTTTGGTCGAGATGGTAGCTATGACTACTATATGAATGAACCTGTCAGTAGCAACGATCCTAAAGCGGTTGGTCCATTTATTTTTGCTAGCTTAGAAATAGCTAAACTACTTAACTCCAAATAACCTAGAGTTAAGCATTTAACTAACAACTATTTTTGAAAGTAAAATCTGAGTGAGGCCAGCTTAAGAAAATAATCGCTTATCACACAAATGATAATTAGGGCGTGAGAGTATAGTTAAGAAAGGTTTATCAATACGCTTGTGCCCTTATCCATATGAATAATAGAGGGCGTTCAAAAATCTGTGTCAGGTAAAAACAGTCTAAACTTGTAAATACTCGTTTAACCGCCC
>NZ_KQ130514.1 GCF_001050375.1 Catenovulum maritimum
TTTAGCTCTAGTTAACTTTAACAATGCCGTCATACGAATTTTTAACATCACTCAGAGCAAAGGTTGAATTTGATCATTTTTTCAACTTAGACCGTAAAGTTACTGCATCAGTATTTTCTGTATCACCTAGTATTGCGATTTTAAATTGAAATTTACTCACTTGCATGGGTATAAATATCATATTTATTTAAATAACAATCGACTGACTCTAGCGATTTTTCGATATACAAAAGATCTCTTGTCAACTGATCCGCTTGAGCATTCAAGACATTCGTAAATTCAACTAGCTCAATAAAATCCGTCTTATGAACATCGGGCAAAACAACCGCATTCATGGAAATAATTTTATCGGCAGCATAATGTTTTTTATTGTGTTCTGTTTTCTTTAAATAAGCCGTTCTGAGCGTTTTACCGTTATGATAAATACGACATCGCAACTCTATCGATACGGGTCGTTCTATGGTGATTTTTTCATTCATTTCTTTTGCTGTTTTTTTCCTCAAATACGGATGCAAATTAGTTTTAATTTCGCTGTAAATTATTAAGCGATCTTTTTTATTACTTTCAACCAATCTTCTTTGGTTTAGAATTTTTTCAACACGAGCCCTAGTCAAATTTAAATGCTCAACAACTACCCGCTCAGCTACCTCATTATGAACATCAATTTCAGCCCGCAATAACTCCAATTTTCGAAACAAAATGGCTTTTTTTTGTCTAGAGCACCTGACAAAGTTTTCAGTATCCAAAATACACCTCAATTAATTGGGAAATTGAACTTCAAAATCCCAATTATATATTGGGATTTTGAGGTCCAATGCACATTCGGTTTTATCATATATTATTATTGATGTTTAATTATGGAAATCGGTTGTTTCATTGAAACAACGAAAAGATTAAACAATAACGGTTTGCTCCAAAAAGATAAAATACGAATACAAAAAATAACTCTAAATATGATCTTAGGCCGTCTCAAGATCGATCTTAGGGCGTCGCAAGATCGATCTTAGGCCGTCGCAAGATCGATCTTAGGGCATCGCAAGATCGTTCTTAGGACATCGCAAGATCGATCTTAGGACATCGTAAGATCGTTCTTAGAAGCGCACAAAATTCGTGTAAAAATTTTTCTAGAGCTAAATTAAAGTTTCTTGCGCCACTCCAATAATTGAACAATAAAATAAAATTTTGAATAAATTTTGGTAAAAAATCTGATTAGATTTTACGTAAAAAAAGCAAGAAGTGTGTAACGGAAAAATAAAATGCATGATTCATTTGAATTAGATTCATATCGAATAATACTGAAGTGATTCGGCACCTAATGTATTGAGTAGCTCACTTGCGAAACTAAGCGAATAACCTGAAGGCGATAAATCAAACAACGGAAGTTCTGGTGCAAATTCAGAAACGGCAGCAATTACATAAGATAGCATCTAACCAGCTAAATGGAGTTTTTTGTTATTCATAGTTTAACAATACCTACCACACCAATCTCCATCTTTCGAAGCCCAATTTTTCACGCCTCGCCTTCATGTGATCGTTAGCTAAATAACCAAGCCAATAGAGCTAATTGCTACGCCGCTTAATGTTAAATATTGCCGTGTTTCCACTTTAATCAATAAGGTGACTGAATAACTGCCAAAGCGGATTTTAAAGGTATAAAAAATATTTTAGGAATGAAACCTGTAGCAAATAAAGTTATTGATACACCTGTGGAAATAACTAAATGATTTAGGTCAGTTTGAGAATTTAAAAAGCTATACCAACCCCTTCCAAGTAACGAAAAACTAGCGCCCCTACAAACGAGTACAACTAATTTTTCTTTAAATAGTAAGTTACTCACAAAAATCTCCCTGTTAACCTAACATTTTTAAACCACCGTTAAGTGACTACTTTTTATAAGTGGCTGTCATTAATTGCCAATATTATGTATTGTATACAATTAACTAAAATGTTAGCAAAAATTTAAAATAGCTAGAGATAATAAGATGAATAAAATATTAACAAGCACGCTAATCGCTGCGTCTTTATTGTCAGCTTGTGGTGAAAAAAATCACACTCATGTGCAACAAGAATCCAGCGAAAAAAGTTGGTCAATAAGCAACTTTGAACAAGGCTTACCCACGGAATTTGATGCAGGCAATACCAAATCTTCATTAGTGAATAAAAATGCACCAGAAGGTAAACAAGCACTCAGAATTGATTTTTCATCAGATGAATTACGCTCAGATTTTTCCTTTAAAGCCAAAAAACCTTGGGATTGGAGCCAATATGGTAATATTAATTTAGCAGCAGACATTCATAACTTATCGGACGAATCGATTCAGATTTACCTTGAAATAAAAGACGCAACAGGCTGGCCACATATTCGTAGTGTGAGCATTCCAGCTGGTTACACTGGTACTTATTATGCGTTACTAAAAGGCCCACAATTAGAATTAGATAGCGGTTTACGTGAAGACCCGAAAACGTGGCAATCCAACGACCATAAAATGTTTTGGATGCGCGGCGCTAAGCAACTTAAGCTTGATCAAATCAGCTCGATTAACTTTTTTGTTGAATCGATGAAAAACGACAAAAGTTTATTAATCGATAATCTACGTGTTAGACAAAACCCAGACGTTGATGCTAATTATTTAAAAGATTTAACCGATGCCTACGGCCAAAGTTATAAGTTTGAATACCCAACTAAAGTAAAATCTGACGAACAACTAAAAGCATTGGCGGATGCCGAAATCGCTCAATTAAACCAACAAGGTACTATGGCAGATCGCAGTCAATTTGGTGGCTGGGCAAGTGGCCCTAAACTGAAAGCGACTGGGTATTTCCGCACTGAAAAAGTAAATGGTAAATGGGCAATTGTCGATCCAGAAGGTCACTTATTCTTTTCATCTGCTCTCGCAAACATTCGTATTGCCAACACGACCACCTTTACAGGAGTTGATTTTAAAGATGACTCTGTAAGATATATTGACCCCGAAGATGTAACCCCAGAAGATTCATTAGGAATTCGCCCTGTCTCAAAAGAAGCCCAAAAAACCCGTTATGTCAGCTCAGAAATGCGCCATAAAATGTTTACTTGGCTGCCAGATTACGACCACGATTTGGCCAATCATTATAGCTACCGTCGTTCATCACACAAAGGGCCATTATCTCATGGCGAAACTTACAGTTTTTATCAAGCTAATTTAGAACGACGTTATGGCGAAGACTACCCGGATTCTTATCTAGATGCTTGGCGCGACATCACAATAAAACGCTTCAAAAATTGGGGTTTCACCTCTACGGGCAACTGGACAGATGCCAGCTTCTACCAAATGAATCAAGTACCATATTTTGCTAATGGTTGGATTATCGGCGACTTTAAAACCGTTAGCTCTGGCCAAGATGTATGGTCGCGTATGCCAGATCCATTCGATCCTGAGTTTAAACGTCGTGCAATTATCACAGCGAAAGTGATAGGTGAAGAAATTAAAAATAATCCATGGTGTATTGGTATTTTTGTCGACAACGAAAAAAGCTGGGGTAATAACAGTAGCCTACAAAAGCGTTATGGCATTGTACTAAATACACTAACCAGAGAAGATTCAGACAGCCCGCTAAAAGCCAAAATCAGTCAAATGATGCAGGCTAAATACCCAAGCATTAAAGCACTCAATACCATTTGGAAAACAGATATTGAATCGTGGGCTAGCTTTAGCAAAGGCATAAGCATTACTGACTTAAACGCAGGTGTGGTAGCTGATTTAGCCGATATGTCGTTTGCCTATGCCAATGAATACTTCAAAATTGTGCATGATGCTTTAGCTGACGTTGCACCTAATCATATGTACATGGGGGTGCGCATGGCAGCTTGGGGTTTAACAACTGAAGCCGCTAATGCAGCCGCTCAATATGCTGATATTATGAGCTATAACTTCTATCGTGAATATGCTCATCCTAAAGCTTGGGAATTTTTAGCAGATTTAGACAAACCTAGCTTAATTGGTGAATTTCATATGGGAGCAACTAGCGACACAGGTTTATACCACCCAGGACTTATTCTCGCAGCCGATCAACAAGACAGAGCACAAATGTATAAAGATTACATGTACAGCATAATCGATAACCCTTATATGGTTGGCGCCCACTGGTTTCAATACCTAGATTCACCATTGACTGGTCGAGCCCATGACGGAGAAAATTACAACACAGGTTTCGTTACTATTACGGATGTACCTTACCAAGAAATGGTAAATGCAGCCAAAGAAGTTAACGCTAACTTGTACCAAAGAAAATTTGGCAACGGCCAACAAAACTAGTGAGTTGATTCGTGAATTAGAATATTAAGGTTCATAGACACCCTATAAAAGCAAAACCAGATCTTTAAAACGTCTGGTTTTGCTGTTTTAGAACCGATTTTGTTAGCTAACCAAACTATCCGCAAACGCGCGATCAAGCTTCAAGCCGACGAAACATGAGATCAAGTCGTTGTTATTAAGTGATTTTAACAATGCCTGTCATACTAATTTTAAACTAGCTTCAATTTTATTTATATCCCACTGTGAGTCACAATGATAATTATAAATGCGGCTGCATAAATACCACACATGGCTAAGGTTTTTATACTTGCTAATATATAGTGTTTAGCGCCTTTTAATTTAAACGCCCTAACCCAAGTCAAAACTATAGCTATGATAAAAATAACTAAAGCCAAATAGATAAAGTAGCGACCATAATTGATATAAAAGCCGGCAGTCAAAGGGTTAAATAGAAGTGCAGTCGTAATTGTGCAAAGCGAGAAACCTAACACGGCCAAGAAATTATCGAATCTAGCATCCATCACTAAGCCCTCGTAAAAATTAACGCCTCGCATAAAGGGCGACATTTGATGTTATTGTTAGCTGTTTCATATCCAGATGTCATTATCTGCTGTCAGTTCACTTGCGACACTGCCTGTATTTACCACACCTTTTGGCTCAACAAGCATAACTTGAACCAATCCTTTTGCGTGAGGCTTATGCTCAACTCCCTTTGGAATCACAAACATCTCGCCTGGGGATAAGGAAACGTTTCCATCTCGAAATTCAATCTCGAGTTCACCCTCAATAAGAATGAAAACCTCATCTGTCTCAGGATGATGGTGCCAGACAAACTCTCCCTCTCCTTTTGCTAATTTGAATTGGTAATCATTCATCTCAGCAATCACTCTAGGAGACCAAAGTTCATCAAACTTAGAAAGCTTTTCTTTTATATTTATTGCTTCGTATTTCATACACTTAACAACCAAGAATTAAAACCTTAATGACAGGCATTGTTAAAAGATACTATAAATTCCTGTCCAGATAGTTGTGAAAATGGGTCGTGCCTGCAGTTCAGGATTAACTGCCTCTAGCACCTCTAAAACACCTAAAATTTGAGCTAAATACAGAATTTCAGTTACAAAAATAGCTTCGTATACTAATCGTTCAAAAATGAATAAACCAAACAGTGTAAATAGAAGCAGGGTAAAGCATAACCTATTGGTTGATTTATTTATTTTTTAAGCAAGCTAATAATCACAGGGATTAAACACTCATCATTGTCCAAAATGCCATAGGCCAATATAACCCAAATATAAAACACCCAGCAAAGGACAAATAAAGTGGCTTAATATTTTTAAGTCTGCAAGCCCATACAAAACCTATAATTGAAACCCAAGCTCCCAGCATAGACGGAATGCTAAGTGGCGCAACTAAGCAAAATAACCAACCTATTGGGAGCATTATAGAGCTAGCGATAATCTCGCTAACCACATCTATTTTCCATTCTGCTTTTTGGTACGACCAATACATAACCCCTATGATGGTACTCATAAACGAGCTCAAATACCCACCGACAAACCAAGTTAATGCGAATCTACGTTTTGAATATGCCATGTTTACCAAAGCCATCTAATGGGCTTTTATCAGCTGACAAAAAATACAATGGTTACGAGTAAAAATATAAAACTAATTAACCATGAAAAGTTATTAAGTTTGTGTAATTTAACTAGAACATCATCGTCTTGCTGAGAAAGAAAGCCAGTTTTTAATGAATTACCGATTAGTGAAGGTAGAATGCTATAAGCCTTAACCCCCATTTTTGTCACATTCATTGTTTCCCACTCTGATGGGTAAGTATTCTTAACGTGATTCAGAAGCTTCTTCTCAATCCGAACCGAAATTACAAACAAGACCAAAATTAAAATATAGGAAATCCAATTCACAAAACTTTCCTCGGTATATAACAGCTAATCACTAAAAACCGAAACCATCTACCATAAGGTTTCATTCGTAAATTCTCAGTGTAAAATAATAGTTACAATAACTTAGCTTAATTGGGTTTAAAGTCAATTTTAAACCTCAAGCTTAGAAACCAATAGTCGGTTATCCAAAAACGCGCGAGCAAGCTTCACGCCTACAAAAGATGAGATTAAGTCGTAGTTATTAATTGGTTTTGACAATGCCTGTCACATACGAATTGTGCTTATTGACACCATAGTCTCTTATTATATGCCGTTATTATCCAGTTTTATTCCACAGTGCATACAGTGAACTTTATTAGTAAACCATAAAAAAGCTACTTCTAGACCATTATCGTGAATATCAGATTTAGTCTTTTTAAAACCTTTAATCATCAATAGATTACCGCATTTAGGGCACTTTACAAATAAGGAAAGAATATAATGAATTACAGTAAATAACAGTCCAACTACAATACTAAAAAATAGTAAATAATCGTATGAACTATTGTTAGTTATTAATTTATAGATAAGCCACGGTATAAATGAAAATATTCCAATAGTTCCTATAATCGCAAACCAAGCCGATAATTTTCCTACCGATATTTTCATATTACTCCATTGCTCAACAAAGGCATACCAACGCTTTGCTAAGCGGCTAAAAATAGTTGGCTATAATTTGCGAGGAACGAGACACCAGCCAACTGTTAGATGTCCCTTTCTTCATCGACTTGTTAGCTTTTTCGGAACTCTATTTTTGAGATATAAAAGACAAACCCTGCAATTAGCCCAACAATTGAAAACAAAAACCACTGTAAAAAGCTATATCCATACCCGATTAGTGTAATAGAACCATTTTCAACCAATACATTTCCATTTACAACCGAGCGCTCTAAACCAAAAGGAAAAACAAAAAAGAAGGAAACTAAACAGGTAGAAGCGACAGCAGATTTGAGTACGGTAATTAATGAGTAACCGCAACTTTTCGTAATAAATTTGTAAATTGGAAACGCAGTAAATGGCAGCAAAAATAGGACAATAATTAATGACCAAACGAATATACCAATAGGCACCGTTGTAAATTTCATTTCAATAGCGATGGGGGCCAAGAAAGCCACAACCAATGAAGCCAAAATGAAACTTAATATCGTTCTCAACTCGAAACCCTCTAGAAAGCTAACTTATATTAAACGGCTAAACCAACTCTAATCCGTCCGTTTTTTTTAATTAGAATGATACTAATTAAAAAAACCTATTAATGCTACAAGTAGATGTCATTTGAACTCGATTCGAAAACGCGCGAGCAAGCTTCACGCCTACAAAATATGAGATTAAGTCTTTGTTATTAATTGGTTTTAACAATGCCTGTCACATGCGAATTTGTGGTGAGACCACAATAAGAGAGCCTCTATATGTGTTTCCTGTAAGCGATTGAGACCTGACAGCTAAAATGACAAGCGAAGTAGATTATTTTGCTGATTAACTTGGATTCGACAACCGAAAAGTTGCCGAAAAGATCACTATTACCTATTGACCAACGGGAGGCTCATATGTGTTAGGTGTTTAAACTCCGAACCATTTGCTTTACAACCCCTGACTTTACTTTTGAACTTAAAAAGTGAGTTGGAATATATTTTAAGCTATAACATTTTCTGGATGGACGTATATTGGCTTCGATATACTTCAAAATCTGATTAGCATGAGAACGATCCCATGCCCATAAAATTTCGCCTTTAACTGACCACTGCCAATATGCGTCTGATGGCCAATTTAATTTGTGTTTTATATTCTTATGACAGCTACCACATTGAATTAGCCCAAATGTTAATAAAGGGTAACCACCTTGTCCGTTGTCGCCTCCACCACGCAAATATTGTGATGAACCTGAAGGCGCAACCCATTTAACATCAGAAGGAAATTTTTCAATAATTCCCCAACCACCCCATAATTTATATTCAATATCATCTGGGATTTTTTTGGGATCGATAAAAAGAAATGGCTCTTCAAATTTTGCCAAACCTCCACAAGAAGTACACTTGATATCGATTGAATCACCACTCATGAGAAATACCTAACATTATATTAAACGGCTAATCCAACTCTAATCCGTCCGTTCTTTTTTAAATTAGAATAATACTAATTAAAAAAACCTATTAATGCTACAAGTCGATGTCATTTGAACTCGCATTCGAAAACGCGCAAGCAAACTTCACGCCTACAAAAGATGAGATTAAGTCTTTGTTATTAATTGGTTTTAGCAATGCCTGTCACATGCGATTTTGTTATACGCCAAATGTCTCTAATACAACTTCGTTGGTACTACTTCCAACATACCTTGCATTTTTAAGTTTATCGTCACCTCTATACCTTTTTAGTTTACAGGTCCGATCTACACGAGCAATAACGACCGTATTTTCTAAGTTTATATATGCACTAAAATATGAATTGTGTATATGGTCTTTAGGCTTTACTGTTAGTTTACTCGCTTTGGTTAACGCCATCATAATTGCATTAGGTGCAGCTAGTTCTATTAAACTATCGCTAAGTGAGAATATCGCAAGTTCTTCTTCTGGAACTAAATCAAATAAAGGGAAACCGTTTACACATTCATCTTCAATGTTTTCCATTCTTATAGCGATACGACTACCGTCATACTGTATCAAATTTAGATCTTTTACCGCTTTGACAGCGTCACCGAACCTTATCGGAAAAAAGCGATTTTTCTTGGGTTTGGATTTTAAATCTTTAGGCCAATTCACTCGTGCTCTCCATTGGCGTATAACATTATATTGAACGGCTAAACCAACTCTAATCCGTCCGTTCTTTTTTTAATTCGAATAATACTAATTAAAAAAACCTATTAATGCTACAAGTAGATGTCATTTGAACTCGCATTCGAAAACGCGCGAGCAAGCTTCACGCCTACAAAAGATGAGATTAAGTCTTTGTTATTAATTGGTTTTAACAATGCCTGTCACATACGAATTGGTCACATTTGTTATAACTCATTTACCGCATACTGATTAATTGCAGAACACACTACTACAACTTCAAATTTAATGCCGTTGCTAAATTCAAACTTTAAACCATCGGTATAACCTTGATTATTTATTAGCTTCCAGCACCAAAGGATTTTACCGCCTTTGCACTTATGAAATAGTGTTGACTGTGACGATGGTATACACCCAGTTGTATCTGGTGGGATATTAATTGCAATTTCATCGAAATCTTCAACTACGTTAATAGAGCAAGACAAGTCATCAAACTCTAGTTCAATGGCTGCAATTTCATTTGGTATTTCGGCGAAGCTATATGTATAGACTTTCCTAAGATTCCCTGCCACTTCAACTAATTTTGAAAGTTCCATAGTTCTGCTGATGAGTTATAACATTATATTAAACGGCTAATCCAACTCTAATCCGTCCGTTCTTTTTTAAATTAGAATAATACTAATTTAAAAAGCCTATTAATCCTACAAGTAGATGTCATTTGAACTCGCATTCGAAAACGCGCGAGCAAGCTTCACGCCTACAAAATATGAGATTAAGTCGTTGTTATTAATTGGTTTTAACAATGCCTGTCACATGCGAATTGTTCAATTCTTTTTTAAATTAGAATAATACTAATTTAAAAAACCTATTAATGCCAACCACTTATTCACAACTTAGCAGATTAAATAAAAAATAGCGGCAAAGAAAAGCGCCAGCCAAAATCCCATAACAAATTTAGGCTGACGAAAAAGGAGTAAACCCTGAGGGTCTATAGATTTTACTTAATTCGCGCTAAGTGGATTAGTCCAATACCGAGGTAAAGTCGTCTCCAGCTGCGATAACAGCTTGATAAGCGGCAACCAAATTTTGTTTAAAGCTTTGGTTATCTGCAAAAGCGTTTGGTAATAAATTAGGTACAGATAAAAACAATTCAATATCTTGCGCTGCATCGCCAGTAAATTGAGCGACTAGGCTTAATAATTCATCTGCTCTAGGATCGTTAAATTGAGCTGAGGTTTGTTGTTTGTTCCAAATAAACCGGATCCAAGCTGCAACGACTAGGTAATAGTCTTTAACCTCAACACCATTGGATAAGTTTTGTTGTAAAGGTTCTAAAATACGAACTGGGATTTTAATTGAGCCATCACAAGCAATTTGCTCTAATTGATGCGCGACTTTTGGGTTTTCGAAACGTTTAATGATATCTCTTGAGTATTGGGTTAAATCCAAGCCTTGTGGTGGCTTAATTGATGGAATCACCTCGTTAGCAACCATACGTAACAAAAATGCTTTTAGTTTAGGATCGGCAACCGCCTGAGAAACCAATTCATATCCAGCCAAACGTCCCATATAAGCTAGGGTTGAATGCAAGCCATTTAAAATGCGTAATTTAGTGTGCTCAAAGGCAGATACATCATTCGTGAAGATAACACCGACTTTATCCCAAGCTGGTACTTCCCCTTTAATTTCATCTTCGATAACCCATTGAGTAAACATTTCTCTTTGCACTGGCGCGTCATCTTGAACCGTTAACACAGCGGAGATACGTTCTATTTCTGAATCTTCTGTTTTAGGCGTAATGCTATCAACCATAGTTGAAGGGAAACAAACATGGCTTTGGATCCAGTCAGCTAAAGCTTGATCTTGTTGCTGCGCTAATTGCACAACCGCAGCTTTCAGCTTTGAGCCATTTTCTGGTAAGTTATCGCAAGCAATAACAGTAAATGCTTCAATTGAGTTTTGCTGACGTGTTTTAAGTGATTCAACTAACAAACCAATCGCAGTTTGCGGCGCTGAAGGTGTCGCAATATCATGTTGTATGCCTGGGTGTGTTAAATCGATTTTACCATCCGAATTTAAACAATAACCTTTTTCAGTAACAGTTAAAGTGACCACTTTGGTATCGGCATGGCTCATTCGTGCTAACACCTGATCCACTTGCTTAGCGGCAACTAGCACTTCTTTTAACGCGCCAATCACTTGGTATTCTGAAGTTACATCCATTTTTGCAATTGTGTATAGGCAATCTTGCGGGTCTAAACTTTCTTTCAACCATGTGCTTCTCATCGAAACACCGCAAATACCCCAATCACCACCAAACTGGTTTAGCGCACATTCAGTATAATACGCTTGATGCGAACGATGAAACGCTCCCAAACCTAAATGAACTATGCCGATTTTCGTTTTTTCTCTATCATATTTCGGCAAATCAACTTGCTCAGAAAATTGAGATTTTTCGCGTAGTAAACCTAGGGTTTCGTTTGATAACTTCATTTTTCACCTTTTAAAACGTCAGATAGATAGGTTTATGGCAACAAAGCATGAAGCAATAAACCGACCCTGTTTTTGAATTAGTTAACCTGAGAGCGAGATAAAAAGTTAGCGAATCTAAGGCACATAATTATGAAAATATGTGCCTATAAAGTCATTAATTATCTCGCATTCAAATTACTTAGCTTGGATAAAAGCGTTAAGGTATTCAGTCCAATCTTGGCTGTTTTTAATAACCCCTTGCTTTTCCCAACCATAACCAGACCAGTAAGTCAGGCGTCCTTGGTTATCTGTTTTAGTCACTATCATAGCGTCACCTTTATCTTTAACGCCTTTACTATGACCTGTATGAACGAACTCAATCGGGTTATTCGCGCCAACTGCAACCGCTGTACCTAAATAGCTACCTTCTAAATTTTCGTGTGCTGCAACCCAACCGGCTTTTAAATCCATAGAAACAGTCGCAGCTTCGTTATGCGTAGTCACACCGACAACGACCTCTAAATTAGGTGCAATTTTACCATCTACGAAGAATTGAGAATCAACACGATATAAACGTTCACCTAAAGCGATGCTAAAGGTTTTCACTTCACGGTATTCAACACCATTTTTTTCGTTTTTGAATTCAAGCTGAAAAACAGATTTTTCTGTGCTGGTTTCCAATACTTTCCAGCTAGCATAAGTCTCTAATTGGAATAAATGGTTGTCTAACCAAACACCTGTGCTACCACAACCCATAGAGGTACCAACATGGTAGTTATCTAGCCCTTCGCCATGGTCTTTATGGTAAGAAATACCTTGTTGATGACGACCATACCATAAGTCGATAATTGAATAATTAACTCGCTTAAGCCAGCAATCAACGCCTGAGTTTTCTGGACGCGCTCGGTTAGCTGGGCCATATGAGCGAAACGCAACTAAGTCGTTTTCCCATGCAAAATCGTCTTTACGCTCAGGGACAAAACGGGCAAACGTTTTGACAACTTGCTTATCAGCAGCTAAAGGCTGAACTTTATCGCCCTCTGTTGTTGCAGTCGAAGAGCACGCAGTTAAACTGGCAGAAACTAAGGCTAAACCGCCTATTTTTTTAGCTAAACTTTTCATATAAAACCTTTATTTACTAATTTAAAACCGAATCATGCTACCCAATAAACGCCTAATGAGATAGAAGTTAGGCCCGTAATGAATCTAAATAGATCAAATAGTTTAGTATTGAACTTAATCAGCTTTTGTTGGAACAATCCAAACACAAAACCAAACACTGCCATACTGAATAAACACCCAAGCGAGAATGCAATTAAGTAGGATAAACCGTGGTGGCTGGTTTGTGTCATCATGGCTGGTAATAAAGCCATCACTGGCGCGCTACCAGCAAGTCCATGTAATAACCCTATAATCAGTGGCTTATGTTCGTGAACTAAACTCGGCGTTGTTTCATTTTCTGTCGTGAGCTCTGAGCGGTAAACAAAGTGCATATGCGATTTGCTACCATGCTTGTGAAACACTAGCTTGATCTTTTCTGATTTTAATTTCCAAATCAGTGCACCACCCAGAATGATTAACACTATCCCAACGGCTTGCTCAGCTAGACCTGTCCAATATTCATCTAGCTGCAGTTCAAAGCTCATCAGTAAGCTACCTAAAATCAATAATATTCCGCCATGTCCTACCCCCCATTTTAGGCAATAAAACACAACTTTTTTAATTTTTAAACGATCAGCGACTAAAGTCGACATCGCCATAACATGGTCTGCATCTAGTGCATGCAAAGCGCCAATACTTAATCCCAACCAAAGTAACCCAACTAAAGTTAAATCCATTAGCAAGATCCCTTAAGTTTGTGAAATGCGTTTAGCATTTTAAGCGCGGCGGCCGCAGCACCAAAGCCATTGTCTATATTCATTGTCATAATGCCAGGAGAGCAGCTAGCAAGTGCGCTTTCTAACGCAGTTTTGCCATTTGCAGAAACGCCATAGCCCACCGAGGTAGGCACAGCAATTAATGGCGCATCAATCAAACCCGCTAATACACTAAATAACGCCCCTTCCATACCTGCACAACCAATGACGATAGGATAAGTGCGGATTTCGTCAATACGGTCGAGCAAGCGCCACAAACCTGCAACCCCAACATCTAAAATAATGTCACTATTTTGGCCATTAAATTCCAGCACTCGCGCAATTTCTTTAGCAACTGCCGCATCAGAGGTGCCAGCAGCAACAATCACAATTTGGGCTGGGTTTAACTTAGCAGCTTGGGCCTGAGACTGATTTAATATGGCAGTTTTAGACAAGCCACAATAATCTAATTGCGTCTTGGAAACGTCAGGCAAAGCGTTAAATTTTTCTTGCGATAATCGAGTTAACAATATGCTGCGCTTTACCTCGATTGATTCTGTAATAATACAGTCAATTTGCTCTACTGATTTACCTTCACAGTAAACCGCCTCGGGTACACCCGTTCTTTTATTTCGATCTTGGTCCCAATTATATTGCTTCATAATATTGACCTTCTGTTATAAACGCAGAGCCTTTTTTGTATAAACGAATGCCAGAAAACAATTTTCCATGCTTAATGCAGAGTAGATTCAATTCAGCTGTCACTTTGATTTCAATTTGCGTAGTCGGTAATTGAGACAGCTCAAGGTAAACGCCTTGGTGCGTAATACGGCATCTAAGATCAACCACATTTGGCATTAGTTTACGCGCCAAAGATTCGGCTTTATCAATAAATAATAAATCTTCAGGATTAATTTGGATTCCGGTTTCAACCCGACTCGCTAAACAAGGTTGAGCGGGTAAGGATTCTAAGTCGTTAAGCTCAAAAAAACTGGCTAGCTGATAAATATCTTGTTTCGTAAATTTAGCTTCAACGTAAGGATGGACCACTCGGTTTTCTTTAGCGGCCGCTAGTCCGGGGCGAAAATCGGATAAGTCATCCAAATTTGTGCCTGACGCAATCACGCCTTCTGTATTTTCTGAAATTCTTTGGTATAAATTGCTTTTACAAAAGTAACAACGGTTTACTGGGTTATTAATATATTCTGGGTCTTCAAGCTCACCAGCATTAATCAATTTTAAATGCCACTGGTGACGTTGTGCGTATGTTTTAACCCGACTAAATGCTTGTTCTGGAACCGCATAAGAACAAGCATGTACAGCTGTCACCTCGATAGTGTCGATTTGATGAGCAACATAGCTCAATAACATGCTATCGACACCACCACTCACCGCAATGTTCAATTTTGGGTAAGCCGCCAGTACTTTCAGTAATCTGTGTAATTTAGTTTGAATTGTCACTTATTAGCGCTCCCATTGTGTTTAGCTTGAGCCGCTAACTCAGTTTTATATTTAATATTTCTTCTTTTTGCCAGTGTTGAAAACCCGCCCAAATCATCATTTTCAATTTTGTGTGTCTGTGTATCATTAGGCCTATTGACTGTTTTAATTCGATAATTTTCGTTGTCATTTTCAGCCGAAATCACTTGCGATGTTTCAACTCGGTTTAAACACACTCGAGACTCTATTCGCCAGCGTAAGCCAATTGTTGAAGTTTGTAAAAAGCAGGCATCAAAAACCACATTTTTATATTCTGGTTTTATCAGTAAGCAAAATTGTTCAGATGTACGATTTTTCTTGCCTTTAACTTGTGCTAAAGACACATCGATAACACCTTGTGTGCTTCTTAACATATCAGCCGCATCTGCAATTTCTTCACCTGACATATCATCAATATCAAAAGTGGCGACAATCACTGTATCCGCTTGTTTTTTCGCTTCAGTTTCAAAAACTAAAGCGCGTAAAATATTCGGCATTTCAGCCATTTTTTTACTGCCTGCACCGTATCCAGTATGTTTTAGCTGGGATTGAGGTATGGCTTGGTGAATCCCATTTCTAAAAATATATTTTAAAATAGCCGCCCCGGTTGGCGTAATTCTTTCGCCTGAGATACCGTCATCAATAAAATCAAAGCCCACTAAGATCTCAGCAGTTGCAGGGGCTGGTACTGGCACTAATCCGTGCTGTGTTTTTACTAAGCCATTACCTCTTGGTAATTTAGAGACACTCCAGCTGGCATTAGATAATTGATCGAGTAATACCGCAGCAGCAATCACATCCATCAAAGAATCCCAATCAGCTAGTTCATGGAAGTGGACAGAGTCTAAACCCATACAATGAATTTTAGCTTCAGATTTAGCTAGGATAGTTAATATATCAACTGCAATTTCAATCACAGCGGTACTTAAACTAGAGGTTTCAATTTTATTTTTTAGGTGGCGATAAGTGGTTTCATCTGAATGATGATCTGCGAGCTTAGTTTTACTCACAATACCAATACCTTTAACTTTAGCTGTATCTACCACAAAGGTATTTTTAGGTAAGGGTTTTAAATCAAACCGGCCAGCGCCGATACCGCCATTGGTCTCGTGCCAAAAGCTTGGAATACCGGCTTTTTTAGGTAACACTTGGGCTAAAGCAGCATGAATAGGTTCAACAAATTGTGGGAATGCATCTGTGATACAAGCAACAAACATGTCACCAGCAATACCACCAACTACGTCTAAATGTATATGTAAATTATTCATGCTAACTCTTTTTAAAACTAACTTTCTTGATTAAATTTTTCTTCTGTTGACCATAAGCCTAGTGCAGGATTGCTCACATAGAAGATTTCTTCGCCGTCTGGCATCATATTCCAACCGTTTTTCAGTTTTTCAATTGGATATTTTTTTATCATTTCATCATAGTGGCAATATTGATAATTAACAGATTCAATTTCTTCTTTTGTGACCCCATCACCTGGGCAATAAGTAATGTTAAATCGGTTATCCGAAGTACCATGAATTAAATGCGCTGCTGCAGATAGATTATTTGCTAGTTGTTCATCTGTTTTAACTGCGGCTAGGGTTTCGTCCGTAGTTTTGTAACCAAATTTACGAATTAAGCCATCAATTTCCATATCTTCGCCAAATCTATGCAAAGCTGGCGCTAAAATAACAAGTTCACTGTTATCTGCCATCGCCATGCGCGTTCTGTATATGGCTTTATTTCCTAACCAAGTGGTTTTAAACTCTTCTGGCTCTAAGAAAACAACCGCTTTTTGAATCGGTTTATGCAGCATGTTTAAATTAAGCTGCTGACTTAATTTACAAGATTCGGTGTAGGTGTCTTCATTCGAGCCACAAAACACACCTTGTAGCTTGAGTTTGTCATCTTTTTTACCAAGTACAGTTAAAATAAACTCGATTGGTAAATGGCGTAAATAGGTGTCATAACCTTCATTTAAAGCTCTTCTGACTGGAGACTGGGTACGACCCATAATTCTTTCCATACCATACACAGCCCCTAAAAAGTGTGACTTGTGAATTGTGTCAGACCCGCCCGTACCCACTAAAATATTCTTGGTATAGTTTGCCATGCCAATCACTTCATGCGGCACAATTTGCCCCACAGATACAATTAAATCCCAATTGCCATCATCAATTAGCTTATTAGCCGCAACATCCATAGTGAAATCCAGCTTACCTTCTGATAATTCGAGCATTCTTTCTCTCGAAATCTCGCCGAATTTTTTCACGTCGGTGCGCCATCTATGTGGTAAAAAAAGTTCTTTTGGTATGTCTGAGCCAAACATAACGTCGATTTCTTTTTCGGCCATAGGATCATGTGTGCCAAGCGCAGGTAAAAAGTAAATTTCCGCTTGGTCTTTTAACTTATGGTAAAGATAGCTTGAAATATAACCAGCTTTAGAATAAAAACGTGTGATGTCAGGCGGCAAAATCAAAATGCGTTTTGCATTAGTCGCTTTTTCTGCAATAAACTGGTCTAAAATAGCGTCTAAATCACTATCTGAAATCGTTTTTTCTGTATCTACGTGATGAATTGGATAAGACATAATTAAATTCTCTGTAAAATATTTTCAATAATTTTCGCGGGCTGATCAGCAATAGATACATTGATCGCGTCAACGGGTACTTCTAGGGTTGCAAATTGGCTTTCAAGTAAATTACTCGACATAAAATGGCCCTCCCTGGCATTTAATCTTTCTGATATTAATGCCTTACTGCCATCTAAATAAACAAAGCTAACCTTGTCAGCTAAAGTAGAAGCTAAAATATCACGGTACTTTTGTTTTAAAGCCGAACAGGCTAACACAGCGCCACCTTGTTGTTCCCACTTAACCATATGATTTGCTAACAAACTTAGCCAAGGTGCTCTGTCGTCATCATTTAATGAGATGCCATTCGACATTTTGTCTATGTTACTTTGCGGATGGTAATCATCAGCATCATAAAATGGGCATTCAAGTCGCTGTGCTAAAAGTTCACCTATAGAAGATTTTCCGCAGCCACTCACACCCATAACTATATATATCATTTAACGCTCCAAACTCATGCGCACAGCTTAATACAAGCCAAAAACACTTGGTAAAAATTCACTAATAGCTGGTACATATGTCACTAGCATTAGAACTAAAAACATCGCTACATATAAAGGTATTAATGGGCGAATGATTTTCTCGATACTGGTTTTAGCAACGGCACAGGCAACAAATAAAACCGAGCCTACAGGAGGAGAACATAAGCCAATTGATAAGTTAAGCACTATCATAATGCCAAAATGTAAAGGCGACATACCTAAAGCCTGAGCAACAGGTAAGAAAATTGGCGTGAATATGAGAACAGCTGGTGTCATATCCATAAAAGCACCAATCACTAATAAAGTTATATTGATGATTAATAAGATAAGGAATGGATTTTCACTCAGCATCAATAAAGTTTCACTGATTGCTTGTGGAATATTTTCATATGAAAGTATCCACGACATTGCTGAAGAAGCACCAATCAATAGCATCACAATCGCAGTTGTTTCACTAGATTTAAGTAATATTTTTGGCAGTTGAGGCAAGCTCACTTCTTTATAGATAACAACAGATAAAATCAGTGAATAAATCACCGCAATAGCACCGGCTTCAGTCGCGGTAAATACGCCAGAGATAATCCCACCAATCACAATAAATATCAGTAATAAACTTGGTAAAGCAGCCACAACTTTATTCAAAACAATTGCCAAAGGTAATCTAGGTTCGGTTGGGTAACCTTTAATTTTTGCGTAAATAGAGCAAACAAACATTAAAGATAAGCCAACTAATATACCGGGTAAATAACCCGCTACGAATAGTGCAGCAATAGAAACACCACCACTTGCAATCGCATAAATGATTAAAATATTACTTGGCGGTATTAACATACCGGTTGTGGCCGCAGCCCCAGTTAATGCAGCGCTAAAGTTTTTGTCATAGCCTTTCTTCTCCATTTGCGGGATCATAAAGCTACCAATAGCACTGGTCGCAGCAACCGCTGAGCCTGAAATTGCACCAAATAAAGTACAAGACATAACATTAACTAAAGCTAAACCACCTGGGAACATGCCAATTAATGCCATAGCACATTCAATTAAACGTTTGGCAATACCCCCTTGCCCCATAATTAAACCGGATAAAACAAAGAAAGGAATCGCGAGTAATGCAAAGGTATTAATACCACCTGCTAAACGCTGAGCTATGGTGGTTGCTGCGGGTATAAAATCAATACTCAACAACATAGTGGCGACTGTCGCGACCCCAATACTAAATGAGATAGGGACATTAAGCGCTAATAAAAAGAAAAAAACGACAATTAAAACTAAACCTGAATATTCCACAATGATGCCCTTATAATGCTTTATCTGTATAAGTGAGATAGATTTTTTCTATCGCAAACAAGGATATAAATAAACCAGATAACGGCACCGAAGAATAAATGTAGCCCATTTTAATTTCTAAAGATGCTGAAATTTGACTCGGGTCCATAGTTAACAACACTAAAGAAACCCCTCCAATTATCATGACGTAACAGCCAAAAAACAAAACCGTAAGATGGGAAAACAAGTCAGCCCATTTTTTGTTGGTTTTATTCATTCTTGTCGTCAAAATATCTAAGCCTAAATGAGAGCCCAGACGATATGCGTAAGCGGCACCAAATAAACCAATCCAAATCAGTAAAAATCTTGCCAATTCTTCAGTTACTGAACTTGGCGATTGTAAAATGTAACGAGAAAAGACTTGCCAAGAAACGCAAATAACAATGGCTGCAGATAAAAATATCAATAATGCCTGTAAGCCTTTATCTAAAGAATCTAAAATATTTTTCATAATCTATAACTCCAGTGCAGCTTGCTTAATGCGATCTAAGTAACCACCGACTTTGCTGCCTTTTAGTTCTTCATGCATAGGTTTCACAGCATCAATATAGGGTTGTTTATCTGGAATAATGACTTCAACACCCGCTTTTTTAACTTCGTTAAGTGCATGTGTTTCAGATGCCAGCCATAAATCTTTTTGTACCTCGACCGAATCCGCAACTGCTTGCTTTAACCATTGTTGTTGTTCTGGGGTTAGGTTATCCATCACATGCTTGCTCGCAACTATGACGTCAGGCACAGAGGTATGCTCATCTAAAGTATAGTATTTACAAATTTCGTAATGACGTGATAAATAAAATGAAGGTGGATTGTTCTCTGCTCCGTCCACAACACCTTGTTGTAGCGCTGCATAAAGCTCTCCAAATGAGATCGGCGTAGATGAGCCACCAAATGAGCTCACCATTTTTTTGGCTGTCGCACTTTCCATTACCCTAATTTTTTTAGAAGTAAGGTCGCTTGGGTGCTCAACTCGAGTATCTGTCATGTAGAAACTACGACTACCAGAGTCGTAGTAACCAAGCCCAACGATATGGGCTTTTTCCGTTTCATTGAGTAAATCGCTACCAATACTACCCTGCAGTACTTTCCAACGGTGTGCTCGATTACGGAAAATGTAAGGAATGCCGTAAATTTTCATTTCAGGTACAAAACCTTCAATGGTCGCTGCTGAAACCTTAGTTAATGCTAAGGACCCAATTTGCAGTAACTCAACCATCTCACGTTCATTGCCTAACTGAGCGCTTGGGTATATTTTTAAATCCATTTTGCCATCTGAGTAATGTCTTAACCTTTCAGACATATGCACCATAGCTTTATGAACACTATGTTCTGTATCTAAAGTATGGCCGATACGCAACACGTTCACACCATCATCAGACTTGCAGCCATGTAAACATAAGCATGTAATGAACAAACTTATTATCAGTTTTATTGACCTAACCATTTTAACACCTCTAACACTGGCAAACATACCCAGCAACTACAATCATGACAAATTCGGATTAACGAAGCTCAGTTGGCGCGTAAACATCCATATCATCGTATGCTAAGTTCTCACCAGCCATACCCCAAATAAATGAATAATTTGAAGTACCCGCACCACTATGAATAGACCAAGGTGGCGAAATAACCGCTTGTTCATTATGCACCCACAAATTACGAGTTTGTGTAGGTTCGCCCATAAAGTGACTCACTGAATGCGCTGCATCTAACTCAAAGTAAAAGTACACTTCGTTGCGTCTGTCGTGTTGATGCGCAGGCATAGTATTCCAAACACTACCTGGTTTTAGGCAAGTTAAACCCATTTGCAACTGACATGTTTCGATTACACCATTAACCAATAATTGATATATAGTACGTTCGTTACAGGTTTCTTTAGAACCAAGCTCTAACACGTTTGCATCTGTTAAACCTACTTTTTTGGTTGGGAATTTGTGATGTGCAGGTGCTGAGTTTAAGTAAAATTTCGCAGGGTTCGATTTATCAAGACTGTCAAAAACCACAGATTTTGTTTGCGCTCCGATATAAATCGCTTCTTTAGGCTCAAGCGTGAAAGTTTCGCCATCCACTGTAACTGTGCCTTTACCACCAATATTGATTGCACCTAGCTCTCTACGATCTAAAAAGTGCTGTGCTTTAAGCTCGTCTATCGTATCTAATGAAAGCGCTTTGTTAACCGGTACAGCTGAGCCAAGCATAAATCTTTCGTAATGCGTGTAAACCAGTACTAATACATCTTGCTGCATCAAATCATCGACTAAAAACTCTTTACGCACCTGTTCGGTGGTAAATGTTTTAACCTCATCACGGCCAATTGCATATCTTGTTGAATTTTGAATTGTCATTGTTACTACCTCGTTATCTCGCTAACCAACCGCCATCAACTGCTAAAATATGACCATTAACATAATCACTTGCTGTTGAAGCTAAAAATACCGCCGCACCAGAAAGTTGGCTAGGTAAACCCCACTCACCTGCTGGGATTCGCTTTTGAATATCGGCATTTCGTTCAGGGTTGTCTTGTAAAGCTTGTGTGTTGTCTGTTCTGAAGTAACCCGGTGCGATAGCATTTACTTGGATATTATTAATCGCCCACTCATTTGCTAGCGCTTTAGTTACTCCAGCAATGCCATGTTTACTCGCTGTGTATGCAGGAACAGTAATACCACCTGAATAAGAAAGCATAGATGCTATATTGATAATTTTACCTTGGCCTTGCGCTATCATATGTTTGCCAACTAATCGGCTTAGCAAAAAGGCTGAGTTCAAATTTACATTAATCACTTTCATCCATTCGTCTTCAGGAAAGTCAACCGCTGGGTGACGAGCGATAGTGCCGCCATTGTTGACTAATACATCCAACTTCCCTTGCCATGCAATTGAGCTTTCAGCTAATTGTCTAACTGAATCACTGTCATCTAAATTTGCCGCAATACTGGTCGCATTTCGACCTAAGGCTTTTATTTTTTCAACCGTTTCAGCACAGCCATTTTCCGAAGAACTGCTACATATCACGTCCGCACCGGCTGTCGCTAATCCAACTGCAATTGCTTGGCCTAAGCCACGGCTTGCACCTGTTACTAATGCGGTTTTACCCGTTAAATCAAATAAATCGTTATTGCTCATAAAATCCTCTCTAACGCTTATGCTTAAACGTTTTTATTAACTTAAAATTAAAGCGTTTTTTGATAACCATTTTTGGCTAGGTTGTAGGTTAAATCTTTCGCCAAGCTATATGCGTCGTCTTCTGAAATTCGATGTTCAAGCACCATATTAGCTAAGAATCGGCAATCGATTCTGCGTGCAACATCATGACGAGCTGGAATAGATAAGAAAGCACGGGTATCGTCGTTAAAACCCACAGTGTTATAAAAGCCGGCTGTCTCTGTGACTGAATGTCGGTATCGCAACATGCCTTCTGGGCTATCGTGGAACCACCAAGCTGGTCCTAATTTTAAGCTTGGGTAATGTCCCGCTAATGGCGCTAATTCGCGTGTATAGTTAGATTCATCTAAGGTAAATAAGATAATGCGTAGGTTTTTCTCATTGCCATATTTAGCCATAAGTGGTTGAAGGTTATTTACAAACTCGGCTCTAACTGGAATATCAGCACCTTTATCGGCACCAAATTGTCGGAATAGCGGAGTATTGTGATTTCTAAAACTGCCTGGATGGATTTGCATAACCATGCCGTCTTCTAAACTCATTCCAGCCATTTCTGTCAGCATTTGACCGCGAAATGTTTCTGCATCTGCAGCATCAAAATCGCCAGCAAGAATTCGGCTAAATAATTGTTCGCATTCGGCTTTGGTTAAATCTTCTGTTCTTGGAGTGGCATGACCATGATCAGTTGCGGTCGCACCATGATCTCTAAAGAAAGCTCTTCGATTGCGTAAAGCATTTAAATAACCGTCCCAAGTGAATGAGTTTTCACCAGTTAGTTCAGCTAATTTCTCTAGTGAAGAAATGAATTTTGGCGATTCAGGGTTTGTCACATCATCCGGACGGAAAGTCGTAATCACTGTATTTTCAACACCCGTACCTTTCAATTTAGCATGGTGTCTTAAATCATCAATCGCACTTTCGGTTGTGGCTAATAATTCGATATTAAATTTTTTCAATAAGGCTCTTGGTTTGAAGCCTTCAGTCGCAAGACATTGGTTAATTTGATCGTAATAATGGTCTGCATTGCTTGCATTTAATGGTGCAGTGAAACCAAAAACTTCAACGAACACGTAATCCATCCACATTCTAGATGGTGTACCAGCAAACAAATGATAATTTTGCGCAAATAAATGCCAAATTTTACGATAATCAGTTTCGGTATAGCTACCATCTATGGTCGGGATACCTAGGTCATTCAGTGAAATACCTTGGCTATAAAGCATTCTAAACACGTAATGATCAGGAATAATTAATAACTCAGTCGCATTTTTAAAGTTCTGGTTGTCTGCAAACCAACTCGGATCGGTATGACCATGTGGACTGATAATAGGTAAATCAGATATTGATTGATACAAAGCTCGACTCAGATCACGCGCTTTTGGCTCTGCGCTAAACAAGCGATCTGGGTGAAGAAAACGATTATTATCTGACATACATACCTCAATTAAAATGGCATTATTAAGTAAATTACTATTAAAAACAGCACCCTATCCTTTATTACATCGATAAAGGCTAAAGTTAGTTAACCAGTACATCAATACTGGTCAATCGCAATTTTCATATATTATTAACAAACCCATAGATAGTCAAGTGGCCTTACCAAAGTTAATCTTATATTCCATATATGCACTACATGTCTATTGACATTGTGTTAATAGGCATGCAAAACTAAACTGGTCATGCCACATTACCTATTTTCATCGGGATAAAATAGCAACAGGTATAAATCTATATATGCTTCGAATCAGAAAACTGACTGATTTAACCTGTACTTTTTAGCATAGACGCTTTGGTAATTGATGCGCAGACAAATAACTAAAATAAGTTCATGGTCACAACAGACTTTAGAACACAAAATGTTAATGGTACTTTCCTAAGCGTTCCATCGATGCAATAGCTGTTTACATGCCGTGAATTACTTAATAAAAAGCCAAGTTATAGCCTAAACTGTTACAACTGGGCATTACGTGTAGAGGAATATA
>NZ_KQ130515.1 GCF_001050375.1 Catenovulum maritimum
TGTTCGATTAAAAAGCATTCGATTCGCTTTAAAAAGCAACATAAACCAAGTTAATCCAGTCCTTTTTGACCGTATTAAGTTTAAAATCTATTTCAATTTAGCGGCTAGGCCTGAGTGCCGACTTGTCTTATTCAATAAAGCCGATTGCCAAATATTTAAATTACCTAATAAATATAAATGTTTCTTTGCACGCGTAATGCCAGTGTAGATTAACTCAGGTGATAAAATATTCGAATTTTGACTCGGTAAAATAATCGCGACATTCGAAAACTCGGAACCTTGTGTTTTATGAATTGTCATTGCATAGACAGTTTCGACTTTAGGTAACCTAGCTAAACTGTAACACTTATATTTTTGTGTCCCTGCAGTGACATCATTTTCAAACCATGCCATTAACTTGCCAGAAGCATCAGGCCAAATTAAACCTATGTCGCCATTGAATAAGCCCGTGGCATAGCTATTTTCAACCACCATAATTGGCTTACCTTGATAAACCAGCTCAGTATTAGGCTTATAGCTAATATGTGAATGAACACTAGCAAGCGCTTGTTCAATCTTTTTATTAACCTCAACAACCCCAGTTTCGCCCACCCGCATAGGTAATAACACTCTAAACTGAGATAAAGCGGCAAACGCTTCCGCAATATTTTCAGCCGCAAACACACGGCCATAATAATGTTTTGCCGCTGCCACCAGCCAGTCACCCACTAAATCAGCAGCAAAGTAGCTAATTTGATTGTTAGGATCTTGAGAAAATAGATTTTCTTTAACATCAAAGCATTGATGTTTAACTAAGCGTAATTGACTCGAATTGATATCAGAGCGAATGACCTCAGTTGCAATTAAGCCGATATCACCACCAAATCTGTGTGTTTTGGTTAAAAAACTAACATAACCCGAATTTTGATTATTTGCTTGTTCTGACATCAGCTCAACCACTTGGCCGCTAATTTGTTTAATCGAAGCGACAGAGGTTTCCGGATAACTAACCCCATCACCTAAAGCTTGCCGAGTTAAATCAGACAAAACACAACCGGTTTCAACCGAAGGTAACTGCTGTGCATCACCCAATAAAATCAATATACTGGTTTGAGGTAAAGCATCTAACAATTTCGCCATCATAGGCAAATCTATCATAGAGACTTCATCAATCAGCAATACATCCACTTGTAATGGGTTATCTCTATTGTGCTTAAACTGAGTCGAATTAGGTTTATAACCTAGTAACCTATGTAAGGTGCTAGCTTTATCAGGAAGTGAATCCACTAACTCGCTCGAAAAGCCTTGCGCTAATAAATCTTGTTTTGCACCCAAGATAGATTCTTTTAACCTTTGCGCGGCTTTACCCGTTGGTGCTGCCATCATAATACTTAAGGGTGAATCTGCGGCAATTTGCAAAGCCGTCAACAAACGTGCAACTGTATAAGTTTTACCTGTTCCTGGGCCACCGCAAATGACACTGAGCTTCCGCCCTATCGAATTAGCGACTGCAACTTGTTGCCAATCTGTTTCAGATTCATCAATCTTAGTCTTATCTTGATAGGCGAATGAAAACAATTGCGGCCAACTCGTTTTCAATTTAGCGACCACATCAGTTGACGGCGGCGTATAAGCAAGCCTTTGATTCAAATTATCAGCGACTTGTTGTTCATACAGCCAATATCGTCTGATATAAAGATAAGGCGGCTCAAATTTAATCGGTAAACTTGAGTTTAAATCTAACGCCTTGTCTAGTACTTGCTCTAATTGAATTAAAGAAGGAAACAGATAACCCGCACAAAGTTGAGCTTGCATGGCAGATTTATCTTCTACACTCAAAGATTCGGTCGCAATTTGCTCCGCTTCTAACTGCTTTAATTTCCAATCTAGATTAGAACCAAACAAGCTTTCTGATATTTCACCAAGCGGTAAACAAACATGACCTTGCCGCTGGTAAAAAGATAAAGCCAAACATAAATGGAAAAAAACAACCTTATCCTCATCCGCTAAACGATCCACTAGCTCGACCAATTGTTGAGCGAAGAAAAAGTCGATGGCCTCAATGCCCTCTATATTTTTACGACACGCATAAAAACCTGAATACAAAGTTTGCGGTTGCTGCTGTAATAAAAAAGCATCCAAACCTAAGTATTCAATTAAAGCGGCATGGGTTAAACCACTGACAGATGCATTTGCCATTAAAACAACTCCTTTTGAATCGGATCAGAATCACCCAAAACTGAGCTTTCCTCGTTAAGCTTAGGTTCTGCGCTAGCTTTACCGAGCGGATTAGCATCTGCGACAAAATTAAACGCCTTGTCTAAACGAATCAGTAATTCTATCGACAGCTTATCGTAATAAACACCATAAAAATTCGAATCACTTACCTCTATGTCTATCTCTTCATTTACACTTGCATTTGCATCCGTCATTCCACGTAAATAAAAATAATAAACGCCGCCAAAATGTTGTTCGACTTGATAATCAGGTACACGAGTTTGCAAATACCTATGCAGCGCAACGGCATAAATAAGATATTGTAAATCGTAAAAATGAGTTTGGTTATTTAGCTTTAATGCATCAAAAGCATAATCTTGATAATCATGCCCTAAATGTGTCGACTTATAATCAGCCACATAAAAGCGGCCATCATGCTCAAAAATTAAATCAATAAAACCATGCATCATACCGTTTAACTTATCTTGCCCCGGTAAGTAAATCATTTGCTCTGGCGAATAACTCGCTTGCTTGCCAAACCTATGCTCAGTTAAACAAGCTAACACAGCTTTAAAATTAATTTGCTCAAGCGGAAAATAAAATTCAGCTTCGCGCAAAGTTTGTTGCCAAGACAAATCGGCTAAACAAAAAGTCATATCCGAATTTAGCAAACAAGGTAAAGGAGCGGCTAACACCTGCTCAAACCAAGTAATTAACTCAGGCTGGCGTTCGTCCTCTAACAAGCCGAATCTGGCTAAAGGGGCAGGTAAACTCTCATCCCAATTTGGCTCAGAAAAATCCGTATGCTCCAACACATCATGCAACAAATTACCTGCTGCAGCGCCCTTCTTTAACGTAAACCTTAACTCACTTGATTCAATCGCAGATTCAGTTTCAGCCTGAACACTCACTAACGAAGAAGCGTCCAGCATATCATCCTTACGTTCTTGATTTCCTAACTGGCCAGCACGACTCACATGGGCATGCTTGGTTAAACCAGAAAACGAATACAAAGACCAAGGCTGATAAATATCGCGGCTTAATTCAGCCGGAACAAGTAACTGATGCTCCACTGTCTCAACTTGATAAACCGATAAGCTTTGCTGCGGCGGAATTAAAATCAAAGCGCTCGAATTAGGACTGGCTTTCTCACTAGACTCAACCACAGCAGATAACTCACTCTGCCAAGCATCATCTTTAGCTAATTTTAAACAGGTTCCCAGTGGGGATTTGTAACTATCTTTATAAGGTGCAACGCCCAAATAACAACGATGGGAAGAACGTGTCACAGCAACATAAAGCAAGCGGACAGATTCAGCCAAACCTTCTTCCGTCGCTAACGTCTTCACTTGCTCAGTTTCACCTAGCTGATATTGAGTTTGGCCACGGCTTGGATCATGATACTTAAAATGCTTAACCGTTTGATTGCCAAACTTAATCGGATCTTTAAAGTCACTCGCAAAAGGGACAAACACTATCGGATATTCCAATCCCTTAGAACCATGCTGAGTCACAATTCGAATTAAATTTGCATCACTCTCAAGTCGTTGCTCGGCTTCAATCAAAGCCGTTTGCTCATGACACTGTAATTTAAACCACTTAACCAATTGCTGAGGGTGCTTAAATTGACTTGATGCTTGCTGCAAAATTTCAGCAAGATGAATCATATTAGTTAAACCACGTTCGTGGTTATCTGGGTTCGGCTGATAAAATTTATGAATCAAAGATAACAACAGAGTCATGACACCCTGCTTTTTCCAATTTAAACGTAACTCAACCGCAAAATTAACCGCCTCTTCCCACTCATGTTGGAATGCTTCAGTTTTAACTCTGGCTAACTTAGCTGCATCCCAGCCCATTAACTCAGTCGCTAAAGCGCGAATCAATAAACTCTCATTTTCTAACTCTAAAATGCCAAGCAAAACATACAAAATTTGGCGCGCTTCATAACTGGTAAAAATATTACTGCGATCACTTAAGTAAACCGAATTAAGACCGGCTTTTAACAAAGTTTGTTGAATAAGCTCAGCTTCGGCACCGCGCCTAACTAGTATTGCAATATCTTGCTCTTGCAACGCTTGGCCAGCTAATTTTGCTTGGCTCAATAAACGTACAATTTCATTACTACACCAAGTTGCTAACGCAGTTGAATAATCATCCTTAGTTGCCCCTCGTGCGCCACTTGGCTCAGCAACCTCGGCTAAAAAAGCATAATTCAATGCTTTAACTTGGCTATTAGGATCATCCAAACTCACACTCGCCGCATGAGCATGCTGACTAAAACCAATTTGGTCATAACCTATACCATAACCAAACACATCAGCTGGTTTAGGGCTAGATAAATCATTGCCCCAAAATAAACGGTTATAAGCCGAAATCATACTCTGAGTAGAACGCCAATTGGTATCCATAAACCAATGATAATCAGCCTGCTGACGGGCAGCTAAATAAGTGAAAATATCTCCACCTCTAAAACCATAAATAGCCTGTTTGGGATCACCAATCATAAACAAAGCTAAATGTTCACTCGACTGAGGATAAAGCTTAGAAAAAATAGCATATTGCTCTGGATCTGTATCCTGAAACTCATCCACCAGCGCAACTGGATATTCTTGACGAATCGCACTAATTAAATGACTTGAATCATCCGCAGATAATTTTTGACTTAAAAACCGAATTAAATCATCAAAATCCATAATGGACTGCTTGGTTTTGAGCTGCTCAAATTTAGCTCTAATTTGCATAATGCCAGCAAAAACCACCTGATGGCAGGCAGCTAAATTTAATTTAGGCGTAATTGGATGCAACAACTTAAACTCAGTAAATAAAACTTTTAGCTGCTCATCACGTGTTCGTCGGCCATTAAAAAACGCAGTCACCTCAACGGGTGCATCTATCACAGCCTCAGCTTGAAGCCAAGCTTCAACCGCCTCAAGCTCAAACTGCCGCTGTTCTCTTTCCTTACCTTTTTTACTCGCCACCAGCTTTTCAACAATTAAATCTCTTAAGCGAGAAAACGCATTGAAGAAAGCTTGCTTTTGTTCAATGTGCTGCTGTTTAATCTCATCTAACTGACTAAATTGAACCGCATGATGACTGCGCAACAAATTAGCAAAGCGCGCTAAAAACTGTTCAGGTGTATGCCAATTTTGCTGTTTAAGTAACTGATAATTTTCCGATTGCGAATTAATCAACCTAAACCAATCTCGCACCGCATTTAACAGCAACTCGCTGGTATCACTCTCCATTTGCATTTCAAGAGAAGCGCCGCTATTAAATGCCTGCTGTAACAAAACTCGATTACAAAAACCATGAATGGTAAAAACAGCGGCATCATCTAACTCTAACAAAGCCAACTTGAGTTGTTTCTCAACCAATTCAAAATCGAGCCTTTGCGCCAGCTTGGCAAAAAATTCATCTTTTAAAACTAACTCATGCCAATTATTAAGTGCGTTTCTTAACTCTTTATCTATTCTTCCCTTCAGCTCTTCCGTCGCAGCCTTAGTAAAAGTCATCACCAAGATTTTTTGCACAGGCAATTGCTTTTCTAATAACAAACGCAAATACAGGCGGGTAATATTAAAAGTTTTACCTGTCCCAGCACTGGCCTCAATTAAATGCCGACCCGACAAAGCTAAATTAGCAGGATCAAGCTTTTGCGCTTCAATCGTCTCAGAAATTAAACTCATTTAGATTTCTCCGGCTTTAATTCTTCCAAGTTTTGATAAAGCGGCAAATACAGCTCAATTAAACTCGCTTGTAAATTTGCACAACTAGACTCATCCAACTGGATATACCCCTGCGCAGCAAACCAAGCAAAATACTCATTCAAATCGAGTTTATCGGCTAAGGCTTTTTGTAATTCTCGGCTTAACTTAGCATCATGCGCTAACGTCTCAGCAGGTTTAGATTCATTTTTATTTATCAGGCAATGCGCTATATCGACATAATGTAAGTTTGGCTGATTTAACCCAGCCAAATACAAGTCAACAAATTTACTCAACTCAGACTTAGCCGAAGCCACATCCAAGGGTCTTAAAATTAACGACTGGATACTCGAATCTTTACTATTCACAAATTTCGCGAAACTGGTTACAGCTTGATTCGTTGCCGCAGTAACCATCAAATGATTCAACCATAACCGAATATGGTCTTTAGGCTTAGCCTGAGCAGGACGCCAACTCAAAACGCCCTGCACCGAATCATGACTCGAGAACTGGTAAACATCCGCGACTAAATTAACGGACGACTTACCCTGATCGAATTGACAAGCCAGTGTATGCTGAGCTTTAGCAAAAGTCGGAAATTCAGCCAGTGACTGAGTAAAATCAGATGTCAGTTGCTTAACTTGCGCTAAGCTCTCCGAAGCTAAATCAGAATCAGGCAATAAGCCCGACAGCTGATAACGCTCAGCCAACCATTCAGAGCTAATAACCTCAGCTTGCGCCTCAACACTGTCATCCGCCAAAATACCAGTCTCTAACAAACTCGCAGCGGCTAACTGATAAAAATCTTGTTTTAATTGATACTCAGTTAGACCATCTAAACTAAACGGCTCATTATCATCACTCAACTGCTGATAATCATTAAAATTAAGGCCTAAACGAATGCGAGCAAAAACCGCCAAAGGATCGGCAAAAAACCGCACTAAATCATCAACTGAAATACCAGACTCTGCTAACTCAAATGCTTCCAATTTAAACTCAGAATCTTGCTGACGTGCTTGCGGCTGAGCTAAACGACACCAATTCACATCAAAGCTTTTAATTTTATCCGCTGCAGCCGAATAATTATCCAAACTAAAAGGATGTAAAGTTTGAATATGTAACTGGTTATTAGCCGCTTGGGCAGAAAAATCGAACTGCCAACCATAACCAAGCGCCAAATAATCCATTAACTCTTTTAAAATTAAACTCGGTTCACGTGGGTTATTATTACGAATATCTCGGCCTTGATAGCTTAAATAAAATTTATCGCGAGTCGAAATAAGCGCTTCCAAAAATAAATACCTGTCATCTGAACGACGAGAACGATCCCCCATTCTAGCCGGAGCTTGCGTCATCAAATCAAAACTAATCGGAATACTCTGCCTAGGATAAGCACCATCGTTTAAACCCAAAATGGCAATAATCTTAAATGGAATGCTACGCATCGGCACCATAGAGCAAAATGTAATTTGCCCAGTTAAAAAGTGATTGGCCGGATCGGCTTGGCTAAAGTGCTGATTTAAATAATATCTTACCGTGGTTAAATCTAAAGCTTGCTGATAATCGGCTAGCTCAGTTCTTTCGGTTAATGAACTAATCGCCGCATCAATAATATCGGATGCAGTTTCTTCTTCGGCTTCAATGGTAAAAAAATCGACTTTAAGCTCAGTTAAATATGCCAACCAAGCCTGAGGGGTTCTTAACTGCAGCAAACTTTGACTATGAAAACTTAACCTATCGAGTAACAAACACAGTCGACCTAATAAAACCGCATCACTGCCCTCAATATAGGGAAGCCACAACTCCCCCGTGCGCTCATCAGTTTGCTCAAGGTCAGGATAATAAATATGCTCCTGATTGCCCCAAGCAAAACCAAGTAGTAAACGTTTTAAGCCCCAGTGCCAACTATATTTTTCACCAATGCCCACAACCTCAGATTGCTGCATCTTATGTTCGGCATTTAAGCCCCAATGTACCGCAGCTTGCTGTAGCCAAGTTTCAATTTTCAACAACTCATCGTCGCTAAAACCAAACTTAATTTGTAATGCAGGCAAACGTAAATAAGCCAAAATTTTCGACACCTCAAAACGGCTATCCGGCAAACTTAATAAATCGGCAAAAGTATTAATTAAAGGTTCAGAGTCAATATAAGCCCTATCCGCTATCGAACAAGGTAACTTAGGCGAACCCGACAAATTTTCTTGCCAAGGCCGCTTAAAAACCGCATCTATATAAGGCGCATAATCTTCAATCGCTGGGCACATCACCACAACATCTTGCGCTTTTAAACTCGGGTCTTGCTCAAACTGATACAACAAATAATCATGCAAAGTTTGAATTTCGCGTAGCGCACTATGGCAAGCGCTAATATAAATAGAATCGTCTTGCTTAACCTGTGGCACTTGACGGGCATCCGACAAGCTCAAAATGTCTTGCTGAATATGCTGCAGCACACTTGGCTCAAGCGGCGTTAAACCATCTTCAGCTAACTCATCATGATCAAACAAATCAAATGCGCTAATTTCATAACTATTCACTTTTTGCAGTGCATTAAAAAATGCTCGTCCCTGCCCACCTAAATTAGCTAATAACGGATTATTAATTTGCTCAGTTGCAAGCCAATCATCCACCTGCTGAACTCGACTAGCCTGTTGCTGATTTTCTAATTGCGCTTTAACCTTTTGCTTTTCGGTTTTTAAATCGCCCCAAAACTCAACACAGGGATTTAAATGAAACAAATGCACATGAGTATGCTCAGCAATCGCCTGAAAAAACTCAAGTGGCTTAGGTGCCAAAGTATTAATACCAAAAATTAAAATTTGCTGAGGTAACTTGTCTTTATGTTCTGCCAGTTTTTCAATCGCTAAATCTTGTAAAGAAGAAGGATGATAAGCCTCCTGCTCAATTAACAAACGCCAAAGCTTAGCTTGCCAAACTTGAGTTAACGGCTCGGCATTGTCATCTTGCAGCTCAGCCACTAATTCACCGGCTTGCCAAGCGGCTAGCCAATCTGGTCGATAAATCAAATACTGCTCAAAAACATCGGCTAAACGACTTGCCAACTGAAAACGTCGTAATGGATCAGGCGCTTGGTCCGACTTTGAACCCGGTGCAAACCAATAATTAGAAACAACTTGAGTCTCTGCATCCTGCATCCACTCTGGTCGACAAAAAATCTGATCAATCCGAAAACTTAAAATTTCACGACTATAAGGTGACTTTCTCGGAATGGCTTGATCGCCTAAAATTTTACGTGCCCAATCCCAAATAAAACGCGACGGCATAGGGAACTCAATATTCATTGAAATATGCTGCATTTTGGCCAACTGTAAATTCAGCCAATGTTGCATACCTTGGCTTTCTACCAAGATAATATCCGGCTCAAAAATGCCAGTTTGGCGCTGCTCTAACACCTTTTGCGCCAACACAATCAAATCTTCTAAACGATTAGATGGATAAACAGTAAACATATTCCCTCAATATTAGTGCCCAACTTAAAAAAATAGACTATAAATAAAATATAAAGTCGGCCAAAATCTACAATTAAGCGGTTGAAAATAAACCAGTCTAAGGCGATAATTAAACCTTATAACTGGGAACAAAATAAGCATTATACGGTCTATTTAAGTGCATATCATTAAGTGTTTAACGCTTAACGCCGATATAAAAATAAAGCTAAAAATTGGATTTTTCTTTGTATATTATTTACGACAAGACACAACAAAATTGTCTACATATAAATTTAAGTTATCAATGTAACCATATGGTATCCAATGATAAATAGGTTAATTCGTCTAATATTTTGTTTCAGCTTACTGAGCTTTAATGTAAATATTAAGGCAGATAGCCTAACGGTTGTTTATCCTGACGTTAACGCCCCCTACGACACCATCTACGAACAAATCAAACAAGGCATAGATTCAGAATTTAAAGGCGATATAACCTACCTTAAACTGCCGAGTAAATTTGATCCAAACGAAATTGCCAGCTCAATCAAAAATGACAAAGTCATTGCCTTAGGCAAACGCGGCTGGGTTATTGCCAAAAAAATCTACCAATCAACCCCAGTTGTAGTTGGCGCGCTGCCGATTAGACCCAATGGTATTTCAGGGGTTAGCTTAATGACAGCGCCCGAGAGCTTATTCCAATCCTTAATAAACCTAGCGCCCAATGTAAAAAAAATAACTGTATTATATACCCCAACCACTGAATGGAGCATTAAAAATGCCCAACAAGACGCCAAACTAAAAGGGTTAGAACTGGTTGCAATAAAAGTAAAAAACATTCAACAAGCGGTTAAAACTTACGACCAATTATTTGAAGGCGACGACCTAAGCAACCAAGCAATTTGGCTACCGCTCGATCCTGTCACAGCACACGACAAAGTGATAGTGCCAGTTATTTTAGAAAAAGCATGGAAAAACAAAATGGTGGTTTTTTCCAGCAAACCAACCCATGCCCAACGAGGCGCACTTTTTTCAGCCTTACCTAACAACGAACAACTGGGTCACAAATTAGTCAAAATGATCCTCAATATCAGCAAAACCAAAAAAACTATCGTCACACCGCTACTCGATATCGAACTCGCGGTTAATTTAAGAACCGCTGCGCATTTAGGTTTTGATTATGGCAACAGTCAAAAATCAGGTTTTGCGCTGACATTTCCGAACTAAAATTAATGACGATTCTCAATAAACTCATCAACCCAAACTTCAGCATAAAAAGCCAAGCGATTGGTATAGTGGTTACAGGCGTTGCGATAATGATGGTTATGCTCAGTTTGTTGACCAGTCAAACGGTCAACAAACAATCGCGCGATTTAATGCTTAAAAATGCTTTCCAAATTACAGAAGGCCTAGCCAAACAAACCGTATTCCCATTATTATCCGGTTCCGAATTTAACGCCAAAGCGGCAATGGAACAAGTTGAAGGCTTTCAATCTGTTATCGCGGCAAGGCTGACTAAAGAAGATCACAGCACATTCTCCTTACTTGGCGAAATACCCAAATCTCTAAAGCAACAAAACAAAAGCATCACTAAAACACAAATTGTCGCCGAAACCGAAAACTACTGGCTAGTCGCAAGTCCAATCAGCTTACAATCAGAAGACAACGAACTAGAAGATGAATTCGCCTTTAGCTTTGAAACAGAATCAAACCAAAAGCAAGCAGCCGAAATTATAGGCTATGCCGAAGTTTACTTTAGTAAAAGTAACCTGATTAGCGCGCAAAAAAGAATAACCTTTACCATCACGCTTATCGGCTTTAGCTCAGTATTTGCGCTCGGCGTACTATTATATTTCGCTTTAGTTAAACTCTTTAAACCGCTCGACAGCCTAGCCTCGACTATGGCTTTAGCCCAACAGACAACAGACCATCACTTTGCCGAAGTATCGGGCGCAAAAGAACTCAGAGAAATGGCAAAGTCCTACAATCAAATGATGGAAGTGCTCGAAAAGCACGAAGAAAGCATCACCAAACACAGAGACCAACTCGAAAAAGAAGTCGAAATTAGAACCAAAGAACTGGTACAAGCACGCGACTCAGCCCTTACCGCTAGTCGACATAAATCAGAATTTATGGCCAACATGAGCCACGAACTACGCACCCCGATTCAATCTATTTTAGGTTACGGCGAACTGATCACAGAAGAACTAGAAATAGAAGGCAACTTCGAATTAATCGACGACATGGACAAGGTCACCAAAAATGCCCAGCGCCTACTGGTTATGATAAACAGCTTACTAGACCTTGCAAAAATTGAAGCTGGCAAACAAGATCTAAACGACATAGACCTAAGTATCGAAAAACTCGCAAACGACCTAAACGATGTGATTCCGCCACTCGCAGCAAAAAATAACAACCAATTCAATATAACCAACTTAGCGCAGCAAACTCACTTTATCAGCGACAAAGAAAAACTAGAACAAGTGCTGATTAACTTACTCAGCAATGCCTGTAAGTTTACCGAAAATGGCGCAGTTAACTTATTTATCAAAACAGAACACCAGCACATCTACTTTGAAATACAAGACACAGGTATTGGCTTAAGCCAAGAGCAGCAAGACTACATATTTGAAGAGTTTAGACAAGTCGACTCAGGCCAGTCGCGTAAATTTAGTGGTACTGGGCTTGGCTTAGCGATAAGTAAAAAATTCATTGAATTAATGAATGGTCGAATCCAAGTATCGAGCGAACTTGGTAAAGGCGCTACCTTCACCGTTATCTTGCCACTGAAAAAACAATAAAACAGTGCTAACTGGCTAAACCAACTCAGCAGAAATAAAACCATGCATAAATTACAAGTTGAAAAATTTCTCAGTCAAGTAAACATGATATTTAGCCAAGGTTACCTTTACCAAGGTGAAATAGACATCAGCATAGCCGAAGCAAGCTATCACTATTTAGTCGATAACATCGAAAAATTTAGTCATACCACGCCACTAAACTCAAAACAAAATAAAAGCTTTAAGCACATCTCCACCAAGGCAATAACCACAGAGTTTAAACAAATATCAACGAATGCCTTTAGCCAAATGCAAACTCAATTGTGTCATGTGCCTTTAGCCTTAACACTACTCAGCGACAAAACTCAGCAGCAATATGCGATTGTATTCTCGAGCGACCATGGCTATTTAGATGCCCAAAGTGCCAACCATTTATATGGCCTATTAATAAACATATATAACGCATTAACACAAAACGACACAAGCAGCCTAGCGCAACTGATCACACAAACCCAACAACTAACCACATACTCAGCTAACGAGTTTTTACAACACACGCAAAACGAATTAACGCCCGAGCAGCACAAACACAACCAACAAAATATCGAAACTTACCCTTTTCACCACAGCCCGATAAACCAGATAGACCAAGAGATATTTAAAACATATAGCGCGACTAAGCAAATTCCCTATATACGAGAGTACAATCTAAATACATTTATAAACCAACACCGTAGCCAAGCTCAAAACCAACACCTGACAAAAAACAACCTAATCTGCGCTGCAATCGCGAAAAGCTATGCTAAAACCAACCAAGTAGACAAACTCACATTTGCCATGGCGATTAGTTTAGCGACTGAAACCCAAAGACAAACTTGCCTAGGCAACTATGTTTTGACTGTCCCAGTTTCGGTTAACACTCAACAAGCAAGCGTGGCTGAAATAGCCGAACAAATTCAAACTAGAATAACCCAATGTAAGCAAGACAAAGAACAGATTAGCCGCTTTTTAGGCCGAGAACGTCATTTAACTGAACCGCTAAAACCCGTTCAAGATCCAATCGCCTACTATGTGACAAACTGGACGAACCAAAACACATTAAGAAACAAAATAACGCCACACAATAGCCAATTTTTAAAACAAATAGGCGCCTTAAATGCACAACCTAAATCCCTGACCGAGTCTAGCTATATCAGCAAACAAGGGATAGTGATTAACTTATCACCAAACAACCAACTCACCTTATCATTAACGCCAAGCATTAGCGGCACAACCCTGCTTGAAACAGTATTAGAATCTATTGAGCTTTAGCTTTAGCACTGAGCGACAAGCCTTGATTTACGCCAAGTAAAAGTAAAGCAAGTAACATAAAACAGCCTATCGAATCAAAAATATCGCCGCTAGTACCGGTATAAAAAAGTGACGCGACATAAACACTTAATGCCCCAACCGCATTAGACACCAAGCCCCAAATTGCGCTTGCCCAACCTCTGCCCTGTTCCACTGGCGTCAAAACCAAGGTATTAATATTTGAAAACATAATCCCAATAAAAAACAAAACCAAGTTTAAAAACACGACAAAATAAATCAGCCGACTAAAATCAACAAAATGCGCAATAGCCGCTATCAAAACCAGTAAAATACAAGACACAATCACAATAGACTGAAGTCGGAAAACAGACACTAGCCATTTATTAAAAATAGCAGCCAAGCCCATAGAAAAACCACAAGCAGCCAAATACAAAGGTAAATTACTGACAGCATAAAACCCTGTTAGCAACTCAGGTACAAAACTCAAATAAAGAAAGAAACCAGCAAAAATTAGCCCAGAAATAATACACAGTAACAAAAAAGCGTAATTGCTAAATAATCGCTTCGAAGTAGCACAAAATTGGGCAAAATTTTGCTTACTTACGCCCGACGCTGGCGGCTCACAACAGCTTTTAATCCCTAACCAAATCAAACAGAAAACCGCAATTAAAGCATTAAAATAAAAAATATAAGACCAATCAGCAAGGGCTAAAATAAAAGCGCCAATAAAAGGCGCACCAATCGGAATCAAAATAAAAATAGCAAACAACAATGACATAATTTTAGCCATTGCAGCGCCACTAAACCTATCACGAATCAAGGCCAAACTCGCCACTCTGGGTCCTGCTGCGCCAAAGCCCTGTATCAACCGACCATAGAGCAGGGTATCAAAATTGGTCGCGTTTGCGGCAATCACAGAGCCTAAAACAAACAAAATTAAGCCAGCAGCAATCGTGGTTTCTCGCCCCAAAATATCAGCCGACATACCCGCTAATGGATAACCCAAACTTAAACCGATAAAAAAATACAAAATGATATTTTCAATCGAGCCATCAGCCGATAACGAAAAGACCAAGCGAATATCAGCATAAGCAGGCAGTAACACATCAACTGAAATCGCAATTAACGAAGTAATTAACGTGATAAACGCAATAAAGAAAAACGGATGACGGTTAATAATAAGACCTATAATTCTCTGGGTTGAGGACCCGTATAATCAATGTCCTGACATTTCATTGGCAAAAACGAATTTGGTGATTGAGCTTGTTGATCGCGGAAACAAGCAATCGCACCACTCACAACCGAAAAAGAATTGATTTTATAACCATCGTCAGGCGAAAAGCCCTGATCGAGTAAAAAGGCCGATGCATAGCCACCGCAATTAATCGATAAATTAAAATGCTGCTTTAAATAATCACTCAATAAAAATGCAAACTTCAGGTATTGGCCTTGCTCAATCTCCAGCTTTTGCTGGATCTCGGCAAAAGGTTTCAACCTTTCGTCGTCTCGGTCAATCGGGCGGGCAAAACCAACAATAATCGGCTTACCATTTTTAAACTTAGCTTGGCGAATAATTTCATCTAGCGGCATTCCTTGTTGATACTGTTCAAACGCCAACAACTGCGCCGCCATACTCATTTTACGTGCATGGCTGCCGCCATAACCGCGCGAATCTGCGGCTAAAATTGCACTTGCCGCAGCAGCTACCACACTGGTTTTAGTATCACCAGCGTAAGCCGCAACCTGATTACACCAAATACGACTATCAGGATAACTTAAGCCCATAAAGCAAACTTCTATCCAGTCGGCTATATTTTTAGCAACTAACTGCCCAGTCGCATTTAAAATATGCAGCTGCATATAAGTAACCTGACCCATTAACTCTGTCATCAGTGACTTGTTTTCAATCGTCACATCCACCCCGCCTTGCCAATGGCCGACAGAGTTAAAAATGGTTTGATTGCGTTTATCCCAATATTCAGTATTTGTCATCATTAAACTCGCCACCCGCTTATTTGGGCTGATAAATATGCTGCTCATCTTTTAACATTGGCATAGCGGTTATCGGCTTATGCGTTTGCTCAACCCCGTGGGCAAAAATACCTGGGGCACAAACTAACTGAAACAAACCAACCGACTCCCTCGCAGCTATGCCTAATTGGCAAAATACAGCCGCAGCTAAACCCGTTTTAAGTAAACCAAAATTGGCAGAATTTAACTGCTGAGAAAAACGCAATACCCAAGCTAAAATACTGTCACTTTGTTGCTGAATAAATGGATTAAAAACAGAGCTGGCTAACGCCTGACACAAGTCGTCTACCGCACCATATTGGTTACCAAAGCCTGCAATAATATGATTTTCACCCGCTAGCTCCACTGACTGTGCTTGGTTTAAAATTTCATCTGCCGTTTGTACAGGACAAGCTTGCCAATGTTGCTGAATAAAATTAACCGCAGCGGCAACCTCTAATGCCCCGTTTTGCTCTCCGCCCAACACATTTAAACCAATCGGTAGTAAATGCTCGGTATTGGTTTTGCTCACACCGGCTGTCATGCTCGCTTTAACCGCGGGGTGCCTAGGGCCTAAATTTATTAAAGCTATCATTAAGCGCTCAAGCAATTGGCTGTGCGCTGGCGTGGGTAACTCACCTAAAAACAACAACAGCAAGGTATCGGTAAACGATTTTTTTTCAACTAACTGATTTAAGTCGTAACCCTGTAAATAGTTTTTGTGGCTAATGTAAGGGTTTTGTTCGGAGGGTATTTCCAACAAAATATTGGTTTGGGTTTTGCCAGCATAAACAAAATCTTGTTTATGCTGGGCAGGTTTATCTGGCGACATTAAAAACTATACCTCAGCTCACCGTATACCGCTCGGCCCGGTAAAGGTAAATCATTAGGCATGTAAACTAAGCCTGCTGCGTCTGGTGAAGGTTCTCGAGCATCTTCGTCAAATAAATTTTTTACTATCAATGAAGCTTCAATATTATCAGCCTTAGGTTTCCATCTAAGCGACAAATCAGCTAACCAGTAATCGTCGACTTTACCGCGGACATCTTCTTTATTTCGTTGTCTGTTTTGGACAAAGTTATTTTTAAAATTCGCCGTTAGCTGGTTATTAATTTTTAAGTCGAACTGAACAAACCACTGATGTCTTGGCACATATGCAACTTCGGTATTGTTAGTTTCGTTTTCAGCGTTAGACCAAGCATAATTAACAGCCGTTTTAAAGTTATCGTGTAACTGCCAATTCAACTCAATTTCAGTACCATAAGCTGACTGCTGACCAAAATTTTGCATGGTTTTAGTTGCTGGAGCCCCTTCAACTGGTGGATCGGGTCTTACTTGTAAAATATCGTCCCAAGTGTAGTGATAAAAGTTCACAATGGCGCCAAAACCATCTCTCGGATGATAGTCAAACGCCAGCTCTGTGGTTTCAATGGTTTCCGGTTTTACATTTGGATTACCTAACTGGGCAGGATTATTAATTAAACTAGTATCACCAAACGACGGTGCTCTAAAGGCTTTGCCATATAAAAATTTAGTCGACAAATTTAAGCTAGTAGACCAAACCAAAGCGAGCCTAGGGTTAGTGGTACTGCCAAAGTCAGAATAATTGTCGTACCTTAACCCTGCGGTTAATTCCCAATCGTTAGCGATAGTCCATACATCCTGAATAAAAATGTATTGGTTGTCTCTGTCTCTTTCTTTCAGGAAAATATAATCTGTATCTGATACATCTTGTAATGGGCTACCGGGTAAAATTGGTGCGCCATCTGGACCTAACGAAAAGTTTTTTGTTTCTCTGGTTTTGTACAAATCTGCATTATGGTAACCCATACCAACTCGGATTTGGTGCTTACTTAAACCTGTATATAAAGAGGTAAAATTAATGCGCTTATGCTTTTCAAAAACTTCAGGGTTACCGATAAAGCCATCTGGGTATACCCCAGCAAACCCAGCAGGAAACAGAATATAACTACGAATCACTTCTTGTGAGGTTTTAAAAAAGCTGGCTTGTGCTTGAAAATTAAGCTCGTCAGTTAATTGGGTTTTATATGTTAAATCGAGATTGTAGCGTTTACTGCCTTGCAAACTGGTCGGGTCTAAAGCTTCAATTAAACCTGCGCCTATCCCTCTGCGTCTTTTTTGTAACCCCGCGCGCAATGTAAATTCTTGCCAGTTAAGCTCGCCTCTAAAATCAATATTTTCAGCGTAGCGATTAATGGCACCTGGGGCATGCGACACTGTTGTGCCGTGAGCGAGATCGTTTAAAGTTTGACGATCGGCCTCAACCACTTTGTCTGAACCATTGGTTTTGTGATATTCGATAATTGCAGAATAGCTAACATCGCCCACTTCGCCGCCGGTAATAAGCCAAGCGTCTTGGGTGTCTTTTGCACCAGCTCTGAACGCCACTTCACTTTGTTTAATATCTTTAGCACTTTTGGTCACAATATTAATAACCCCGGCAAAGGCATCGGCGCCATAAACAGCAGAGCCAGGGCCACGAATCACCTCGATGCGAGCAATGGCTTCAACTGGCATGCCTCCCCAATTTTGGTTTCGGTTGCCTATATAAGCATTGGTTATAGGAATACCATTAATCAGCATTAAGGCTTGGGCGTTATTAAACTCGTAAACACCTCTAAAAGAATAAATTGGGTTGTAGCCTCCCGGCCTTCTCGATATATGCAAACCGGGTACGGTTTCTAGTACGTCGTCAATATCAGTCGCGCCCATACTTTTTATTTGCTCAGCACTAAATACACTGGCAACTGCGGGGGCTTTATAAATTTGAGTTTTAACCCCAGTGGCAATTTCGACCATTTCTTCACTACCATAAAAATCGTCAAAAAAGTCATCTGTGGTCGCCAAACTCTCATCATATGTTTCCGCTTGCACATAAGGCGTTAATGCAAGCATAATTGCGATTGTTATTAACTTTTTATTTATCATTGAAACCTCAATTTTTTTGAGCTAAAAGCCATTTTAGCTGTGTTAAATTAACATGACGTAGAACGACTACGCCGGCGTTAATTGGCCTTGCTTAAATGGCTTTTATCTACAGCTGATTATCTCAATTTATATTGATTAAGCTCTAGATTACATTTTGACGGATATACCGCCATCAATTGCTATAGACTGCCCTGTAATAAAACCAGCTCCTTCACTCGCTAACCATAAAACAGTATAGGCAACTTCATCCATTTCAGCTAATCTGTTCATTGGATGCAAAGCGGCCACGTTTTGTTTTGCTTCACCTTGTAGTGAAACTTGTTTTTTTTCAGTTAATGTCCAAGCTGGGCACACTGCATTAACCCGAATCCCACACTCTGCGTTTTCCAATGCAGCGGCTTTAGTTAAACCAATCACACCGTGTTTAGCAGCCATGTAGGGAGAAACACCAAAGTCACTTGCTCCGAGCCCCCAAATAGACGACATGTTAATAATGCTGTACTGCTGTTGTTCGGTTGCTGCTGTTTGTTGTCGCAAAAACTGGCCGATTTGGTTTTTCATGGATAACCAAACGCCCGTCAGGTTAGCATTGATAACATTATGCCAATTTTCTTCACTTTGCTCGTGCATTGGCGCAATATCGCCGCCAAAGCCAGCATTATTAAATGCAATATCTAAACGACCAAATAACGCGACCGTTTGATTAATCAATGCGGCAGAGTCTGCTGCAGAGCCGGCGTCCGATTGGATAAAATGAACCGATTCGCCTAGCGCTTTTAGCTGTTGCAACGCCTCATCACCCGTGGTTGGATTGCGTCCAGAAACAACAACCTTAGCCCCTTTAAGTAAAAACTGTTTAGCCGTCGCCAATCCAATTCCAGAAGTTCCACCTGTGATTAAAACCACTTTATTTAGAAATTCAGACATAAGGTTCTATTACTCACTTGTAGCCAAGAGCGATTTGATCATCATCTTTACCCTCTTGTAAACTTTTAATTCTTGCAAACATTGGTGGTACTTCGTCAGGATCAATTCGAACATCAAGTAATGTCGGACCTTCGGAGTCAAATAATTCATCCAAATTAACAGCTTCGAGATCAGCAACTGATTCAATAATAATGCCATTAGCTCCTTGTGCTTTCGCCAAAGCTGCAAAATCGACCTGATTTAATTGCCAGCCAATTGATTCAGCTTGACTTAATTGCTGGCCAAACTTAATCATGCCAAAGGCGGCATCATTTAAAATAACAAACACTATGGGTAATTTATGTATAACCGCAACGCCAATTTCATGTGAACTCATCAGCCAAGCGCCATCTCCAGCTAAGCAAATATGAGGCTTATTTGGAGATGCTAAAGCAGAACCAATCACAGCGCCAATTGACCAAGCCATACTGCCATACCCCATAGAAACTCGATACATCCCATTATTATCTGCAATATTTAAGTAATGTGTTGCCCAAGCCCAAATATTACCTGTATCAATGAATACGCGAGTCTGCTCTGGTAAGTTTTTCGTTAGATGTGCCATGAGTTTTTGGGGTTTTAGCGGGACAGCATCTGAAAAACATTTTTCTTCATCTAATAACTCTACATAGCCACCTAATGCATTACGATGTGCATCAAATTCAAGCCCTTGCCATGTTCGAGTCCAACTTTGTTGAGAGATTTTAGCTAATAAACGATTTACAATACCATCTAGATGCCCACAAACATGTAGTTTAGCCATAGGCGATCGGCTAAAACTTTCAACAGAAGAATCTATATGCACCAGTTTTTCATTTAAGACATGAGTGGGTAAACTACCGATTCCCATATCAGTAATCGAAGCACCAAAAACTAAAATCAGATCTATGTCAGGGTTTTGAAAAAGCTCTTTGGCAGAATTATGTCCCGCATAACCATAAACCCCACGATATAATGGGTGCTTTTCGTTAACCCAACGCTTGCCCATAGGGCCAGACACAAAGGGGGCATTTATTGATTCGGCTAAATCTTGGATTTTATCATATGCTCTGCCACAACCATGGCCAATGAACAATACAACTTTATCGACTTGTAATATTTCTTGTATCAATAATTCAACTGCGACTTTATCTTCAAATGAAGGTCTTTGCATCAAGTAATTTACGTGTAAATGCGGATTTTCATTAGTGTAAGCTGTTCTTAATATGTCTGATGGAATACTTAAGTGAACAGGCCCTTTAGGCGATTGCACCGCATTCATCAATGCTGAAACTAGCTTGCTCTCAAACTGCTGTTCATGCGAAACCAAGGCATTAAATTTAGTACAATGTCTAAAGATACCAACGGTATCAATTGCAGTTTCACTTGAGTCTTGTAACGCGCGTTTGCCAAACTTAGGTAATGCGGTTTGTGCTGTAATCACTAGCATAGGGGTTTTATCGACCGAAGCAGTTGCAACACCCGTTATCAGGTTTGTTGCACCTGGGCCTGTTGTGGAGCAAACCACGCCGAGTTTTCCTGTCTCTCTATGGTAACCGTCGGCCATAAACGCAGCAGCACATTCGTGACGTGCAATAATGACTTTGGGGCCGCCCTTGCGCTCTGAGCGTGCTAAAGCATTAAACAGCGGCTCTATCGCGCCGCCCGGTACACCAAACACGTACTCAACTTTTAATTGGCGGAGGTATTCTAAGATCAAATCAGCATAATCATAAACATGTGTGTCGTCGTTATTCTGAGTTTGGTTACTTACATCAGTCACTTTCTCACCTTTTTATTTTTATTCCTAAACTATTTAGCCTTTACACAGCGGGTTCTGTTGCTTGTTTTTGTTGTGCAATTAATGTTTGGATATCCATGGGTTTGGCAATGTGGTAGCCCTGTGCGTAATGTACGCCCACTTCGGTTAATTTGTTGAGTATGGCTTCGTTTTCAACAAATTCAGCAACGGTTTTCTTATTGAGTGCCAGTGCGGTTTCGTGAATCGCTTTTACCAGCGCTGCGTCTATTGGGTCTTGCAGCATGTCTTTTACAAATGAGCCGTCAATTTTAACGCTTTGCGCAGGGATTTGTTTTAAGTAGGCAAATGTACTAAACCCAGTGCCAAAATCGTCAATTGAAAAACTACAACCGAGTTGATTTAGTTTGTTTACCATGCGTTGAGTACCGGTAATATTTGATAAACTCGCGCTTTCCGTTAGCTCAAAAATAATCCGTGATGGGTTAATTTGGTATTCCACCAGCTTTTGTTCTACATAGTGTAAAAATCTGTCGTCGGTAAAGGCTTGAGCGGATAAGTTAATTGCGACACAGTTAAGCTCTGGATATTGGTGCATCATGTGACAGGTTTTACCCACAACATGACGGTCGAGTAAATCCATGTCTTCGGCTTTTTCGAGCGATGGAATAAAGTCGCCAGGGTAAATTATTTTGTCTTCGACTACTAACCTAACCAAAGCTTCGTAATAGGCAATTTGTTGGGTTTGGATATTGAGCACAGGTTGAAAGTGCATTGTGATTTGGTCTGATACCAGTGCCGATTGGATTTTTTGTACCCAGTCAAAACTATGTTTAAGGGCGTCGGTTACTTGGTCGTTGTCTTGGTATGTGTGTACTCGGTTGCGGCCTTTTTCTTTCGCGGCAAACATGGCGATGTCGGCGCGTTGTAAATATAAATCGCTATTGGTAGATTGGCCATCAATTGCGGCAATGCCTATGCTACAGCTCACTTTGTAGGTTTGATCATCAAATTGAAAACTTGAGTTGGCTATGGTGTCACACACTTCATTGGCTAATATTTCGGCTTTTTCGAGACCTGTTCTGATTAATAGCATGGCGAATTCGTCACCACCAATGCGGCATAGTATGTCGCTTGCTCTGGTTCTTTCGGCTAGTAGTTTAGATATTTCTTTTAAAACTAGATCGCCTTGATGGTGACCTTGGGTGTCGTTAATCACTTTAAAGTGGTCTAAATCTAAATATAGCAGTGAATATTCAATACCTGTACGGGTGGCAATACTGGTGATATTTTTTAGTTCGTTATCAAAATAGTATCGGTTGTGCAGCCCAGTTAAGGTGTCGTGTAACGCCAGATGTTTTAGGTTATCTTCCGCTTTTTTACGCACACTAATGTCGTCTATTGTGCCGGCGATACCCGCTAATTTGCTTTCGTCATCGTAAAAAGGTGAAAAGTTGATTTCGCCCCAAAAGAAGCCTTGGTTTTTGCTATTGAGCTTGATTTCGATAATATTTTGGTTCGATTTTTCATCCAGTACAGATTGGATGGTTTCTTCTAAATATGTAATTAGGTGTGCGTGACTCACGTGAATAAAGTCGGTAAATAATTTGCCGATAGATTCAGACACCATGTAACCCGTGCATTTTTGCCAAGCTTGATTTAAAAAGGTAATGCGGCCTGATGGGGTTACTTCTATCACTATGCTGCTTAGGCTGTCGAGAATACGGTAGTGGGTTTTGGCGAGTGAGTCGTATTTTTGTTGTTCGGTTCTGAGTTCGGTGGTTTTAGCGGAAAATTGTTGGTTTGAGACGATAAAGTCTTCCCGTTTCGCTGCGATTTCACACACTCTTCGCAGTTGTTCTGCTTTAAACGGTTTTTGAATATAGTCAGCCGCCCCTTTTACGAGCATGAGTTCGGCTATGTCGACTGTGCCATGCGCTGTCATGGCGATAACGACTTGTTTCGGGTTAAGCCGCATTAATTCGTCTAGCACGTGGTCGCCTGACATACCGGGCAGTTGGATATCTAGTAGGACTATGTCGTATTGTTTGGTTTTAAAAGCCGCTATGCCTTTGAGTCCGTCTTCAGCAATCTCTATGCTAAATTTGTGCTGTAGCATGCGCTTAACTAAGTTGGCTGTATCTTCTGTGTCTTCTATCACCAGTATATTCGGCAGCGCGGATAAGTTGTCTTTGTTGCGACAAACTTGGTCTAGGACGGAGGATATGAGCGGCAGCTCTTGAAACGAGATAACTCGGTTTATGTCGAACATTCTGGCTGTGGTTTCAGCAATGCGCTCGCAATGATTTTCGGTAATTAATAGTATTGGGACGTTAGCATCGGTTGCTAATATGCCAGTGCGAATAAATCGTGAGAGTCGCCAGCCGTCTACATCTCCAATTTCGACTTCGGTGACAACAAAATCGACATGCCTAGATTTTAAAATTGAAATGCCTTCAACACTATCCGGTGCTGATATAACGGTGTGATTTTCTTGCGTGAGCAAGTTTTCGGTTTTTAATCTAGCTATTTCATTTTTTAGAATAATTAAAACAATCAAATGCTAACCAACTATTTATTCCATTTTTATTATGGATTGAGTTTAGTTGCATTTAGGTGAATTTATCAACTATTGATCAAGAATTTAATAAAAAATTTATCTAAACAAATGATTTATTTAGGGATAATAATTGTCCTTGATTCAGTTCTGAAGGTTATTTGGGTTTAGTTAGCGCTCATTTTAGCTAGCTTAAATTTGACGTTTTTTGCCGTTTGGCGGACGTTTGGCAGAAGCCTAGAACACTAGGGTGTGTTGATCTTTGTTCAATTGTTTTTGTGCTGCGACAGCGCAAAAGCAGCTAAGGCCAGAATTGATGACAATACGCTCTTGGATTAAACCAGACCTAA
>NZ_KQ130516.1 GCF_001050375.1 Catenovulum maritimum
GTTGATTTAACTAGTTTATTTTAAAAGTAGCTAACCTTAACTCGTTCAGTAGTGAGGAGCTAGCTAAGAGATAGTTGAATAGAGAATAACGAACCTTGGATGCTGATTCTAGAAGGGTTAAAACCTTCGCAAACTATATAAGCTACGAAGGTTTATTATAAAATTTAAAGAATTTGGTTTTCTTTCCACTTTTCTTCTTTTTTCATGCGCTCTTGACGTTTTTCGCAAGGATTATCACAATCACAAGCTTTTTCGATGCCAAGTGTACCTAAACCACCACAGCTACCTGCGATTGTTTTCTGCTGAACCCAATAACCAACAGACATAGCGATTACAACGAGTAAAAAGACAGCAAATGCAATGATAAAAGTAAACATTATCTTACCTCATATAGGGTTTAAAACTTTCGGTAAACTGGACATCAAATCCATCCTTAGATTTTACCACTAAATAAACTGCAAGATTATGTTTTTTTGCAAACTCCAACCCTTTAATCGGTCCCATGACGTTAATCGCAGTTGCTAAACCATCTGCAGTTGTGCAATCTTCAGCAATAACAGAAACAGATGCTAGCTTATGATTGATAGGCTTAGCCGTTTTGGGATCAATTGTATGTGAATAACGAATACCATCTTGTTCAAAGTAATTTCGGTAATCGCCAGAAGTTGCCAATGCATTATTACCAGGCTCTATCACTTGTTGTACATCTCTTTGACCTGAGACGGGCTTTTCTATCGCGATTCGCCATGCATCATCACTTGGTTTAGCTCCGTGTAAACGCATCTCACCGCCAATCTCGACAATAAAATCACTGATACCTTTTTTCAAAAGTAGCTCAGCTAATTTATCTACGCCAAAACCTTTCGCAATTGCCGATAAATCAACATACAGATTGGGATGCATTTTAGTTGCTGTTTGACCGACTAAACTGAGTTTATCAACTCCGACATATTTTTTAGTGTCTGCGACCATTTTAGCCGTTGGGATCTTATCTGGTTTAGCATCCGGTCCAAAACCCCATAAATTAACTAAAGGACCGACAGTTACATCTAATGCACCTTGGGTCATAAATGCCAGCTCTAAAGATCTCTGCATTACATAGGCTGTGTCATGAGATAAAGCATAGGGTTTAAGAGACTTATCTTGATTAAATAAGCTTAACTCTGAATTGGCTTGGTAAGTCGACATTTTACTATTAACGTCGATCAGTGCTTCATCTATTTTTTGTTTCAATTCATTAGGTGATATATCAAGCTCAGTAAAATATTTAACACTGTAACTTGTCCCCATAGTGCGGCCGTGTAGCTCGGTTGGGATAGGAATATTTGTATTTTGCTCAGAGCAAGATACAAAAAAGGCTAGCCCTATTAAGGCTAGCCAGATTCTATAAACGCTAGGCATGTTAGGGATTAACCGCCAAAGTCGTCCAGTAGGATGTTTTCATCTTCAACACCTAAGTCTTTCAACATACCGATTACGGCAGCATTCATCATAGGTGGACCACACATGTAGAATTCACAATCTTCTGGCGCTTCATGATCTTTAAGATAGTTTTCATAAAGTACGTTATGAATAAAGCCTGTGTAACCTTCCCAGTTATCTTCTGGTTGTGGATCTGATAGCGCAACATGCCAATCAAAGTTTTCATTTTCTGCAGCAAGCATGTCGAAATCTTCAACATAGAACATCTCACGAGATGAACGAGCACCATACCAGAAAGACATTTTACGTGATGATTTTAATCGACGTAATTGGTCAAAGATATGAGAACGCATTGGCGCCATACCAGCACCACCACCAACGAATACCATTTCAGCATCAGTGTCTTTCGCGAAGAATTCACCAAATGGACCAGAAATAGTAACTTTATCACCTTCTTTTAAGCTCCAAATGTATGAAGACATTTTACCACAAGGTAATGACAAGTTATTTGGCGGTGGAGTCGCGATACGTACGTTAAGCATGATAATACCCTCTTCTTCAGGGTAGTTAGCCATTGAGTATGCACGTAAAGTATCTTCGTCAACTTTAGATTCTAACTTGAAGAAACCAAATCTTTCCCAATCAGGACGGTACTCTTCAGGGATATCAAAATCTGCATATTTAATATGGTGAGCTGGCGCTTCAATTTGAATGTAACCACCCGCACGGAAAGGTACAGATTCACCATCTGGAATCGCAAGCTTAAGCTCTTTGATGAATGTTGCTTTGTTATCATTTGAGATAACTGTACATTCCCACTGTTGAACACCGAAGATTTCTTCTTCTAATTCAATTTCTAAATCTTGCTTAACATTTACCTGACAAGATAAACGACAGCCTTCACGTGCTTCACCTTTAGTGATGTGGCCTTCTTCAGTTGGTAAAATATCGCCACCGCCTGAATGAACATGAACACGACACTGGCCACAAGTACCACCGCCACCACAAGCTGAAGGTACGAAAATACCTTTATCAGCTAACACACCTAACAATTTACCGCCTGCAGCAGTTGTAATTGATTTTGCTGGATCGCCGTTTATCGAAATAGTAACGTCGCCTGAAGATACAAGCTTAGATTTAGCAAAAATAATAATTAATACTAAAGCAAGTACTATCGCGGTAAACATCGATACGCCGAGAATAATTTCCATCGACTTTTCCTTTATTTATACTAAGGGGCTTAACTTTTGATTAAGCCCGACATTAACCTTACAGGGCGATACCACCGAAAGAAAGAAAGCCAAACGCCATCAATCCTGCAGTAATAAATGTAATACCCAAACCTTTTAAACCAGCTGGAATGTCAGAATATTTCATCTTCTCACGAAGACCCGCTAACAATACGATAGCTAACATCCAACCAACACCACTACCAACACCATAGACAACTGACTCACCTAATGTGTAGTTACGTGCAACCATGAAAGATACGCCACCGAAGATGGCACAGTTCACAGTGATTAATGGTAAAAAGATACCTAATGCGTTGTACAAAGGCGGGAAGTATTTATCTAATACCATCTCCAAAATTTGTACTAATGCAGCAATAACACCGATAAAGGTAATGAATGATAAAAAGCTTAAATCAATAGATTCTTCAGCAGTTGTTACACCCATTAAACTATCAAGTGCACCAGGTGCTAATATCGCTTGATAAATAATTTGGTTAGCAGGTACTGCAATACCAAGTACTACAACAACCGCAACACCTAAACCAATCGCTGTGCTGATTTTTTTAGATACGGCCAAAAATGTACACATACCAAGGAAGAAGCTTAGTGCCATATTCTCAATGAAAATGGTCTTAACAAATAAACTTAAATAATGTTCCATGGTGAATTAGTCCTTCTCTACTTGTTCAGGCTTAAATTGACGGATAGCCCAAATTGCTAAACCGATAATAAAGAACGAACTGAAAGGTAAAACAAGAAGTCCATTTGCTTGGTACCAACCGTCATTTTGAATTAATGGTAAAATTTCGATACCGAATAAAGTACCAAAGCCAAATAATTCACGAATAGTTGCAACAACAAGCAAGATAAACCCATAACCTAAACCATTACCAATACCGTCTAAGAAACTAAGTCCTGGTGTTTCTTTCATAGCGAAAGCTTCAGCACGACCCATAACGATACAGTTAGTAATAATCAAACCTATATATACAGAAAGCTCTTTTGATAACTGGTATGAAAAAGCTTTAAGTATTTGGTCAACCACAATTACCAAAGAAGCGATAATCGCCATTTGCACGATAATACGTACACTTGAAGGTATATGGTTACGGATAATAGATATAAATAAACTTGAAAATGCAGTTACCATAACAACAGCAATAGTCATTACAAGTGCATTTGTCATAGAACTTGTTACCGCAAGTGCAGAGCAAACACCAAGTATTTGAAGTGCAATTGGGTTGTTATCTATGATCGGACCCGTTAATACTTTTTTAGTATCAGTCGACATTAGTTAAGTCCTCCATCACGAACATTAGCAATGAATGGTCCATAACCTTCATTACCTAACCAGAAATGTAATGTACGCTCAACACCGTTACTTGTTAAAGTTGCACCAGATAAGCCGTCAACACCGTGAACGTTATCTTTCTTAGCACCACCTTTAACAATTTCAATCGCAATGTTACCTTGCTCATCGAACATTTTCTTACCTTTCCATAAAGCAATCCACTTAGGATTTTGTACTTCTGCACCTAATCCAGGGGTTTCTTTATGATCAGAGTAAATAACGTTTTTAACTGTGTTAAGGTCTGTTTCGAAACCAATAAAACCAAACATTAAGTCCCATAAACCAGAACCAACAATCGGCAGTACAACTGTGTCAATTTGACCAGCGTCATCTTTAACTAAATAGATAACAGCTGTGTCAGAACGACGGTTGATACCTGCGATATCATTTTCTGGTTTAGAGCTTTTAGTTACGTCACGCGCATTTGAACGCTCATCAAATAAATTTACATCGCCTTCGATGAATTTACCTGAATCTAACTCAATTAATTTAGCTTCTACATATTTTTTATATGTGCCAGGGATATCTTTACCAGCTTTATCTAATAAACCGGCAGCTTCTAAAATTTTAGTTTGCTTATCAAGTAATTTATTTTCTAACTGCATTGGCTTTAAACCAACAGCAGAAATAGAAACTAATGCAGCACAAACTAAACATACGGCTAATACAAAACCAACCGTTTTGCCAAATGTTTCTTTATTACTAGACATTGCGGGCAAGTCTCCGTTTTATGTTACCTTGAGCAACAAAGTAATCGAATAATGGTGCAAACAAGTTAGCGAATAAGATAGCTAACATCATGCCTTCAGGGAAAGCAGGGTTAACAACACGCACTAAAACAACCATTACACCTATCAAAGCACCAAATGCGAATTTTGCTTTATTAGTGAAAGACATAGTTACTGGGTCTGTTGCCATGAAAATCATACCAAAGGCAAAACCACCAACAACTAAATGCCAGTACCAAGGCATAGCAAACATTGCATTAGTGTCGCTACCTAAGCTGTTAAATAAGGTTGCCGTAGCGACCATACCTAAGAACACACCTAGCACAACACGCCATGACGCGATTCCTTTATAAAGGATATACGCACCACCAATAAAGATAGCTAAAGTTGATACTTCACCTACTGAACCAGGGATAAAACCGTAGAATGCATTCCACCAGTCAGCATTTAAGCTATAGTCAATTGCACCCACTTCAGCTACTGCACCTGCTGCTAAAGCAGTTGCACCAGAGAAACCATCAACAGCAACCCAAACTGAGTCACCTGAAATTTCTGCTGGATAAGCGAAGAATAAAAATGCACGACCCGCTAATGCTGGGTTTAAGAAGTTTTTACCTGTACCACCAAATACTTCTTTAGCGATAACAACACCAAATGTAATACCTAGTGCAACCTGCCATAAAGGAATTGAAGCCGGTAAAATTAAAGCGAATAAAATAGAGGTTACGAAGAAACCTTCGTTAACTTCATGCTTACGAACTGCTGCGAATAATACTTCCCAGAAGCCACCTACAATAAATGTAGTTGCATAAATTGGTAAGAAGAAACATGCACCGTAGAACATAGCTGCCAACCAACCTGAATCAGCTGTTAACGCCCCTCCTAACATTTCGAACAAACCTACCTGCCAAGTTTCAGGTAATGCGTAACCAGCGGCTAAAGCTTCTTGAGCTTGAAAACCTATGTTATACATACCAAAAAACATAGCTGGGAATACAGCTAACCATACCGTAATCATGATACGTTTTAAGTCAATACTATCACGTACGTGAGTTTTACCCTTAGTTACATAACCTGGGGTAAATAAACCAGTCGCAACCGCTTCGTATAAAGCGAACCACTTTTCGTGTTTACCGCCTTTTTCAAAATGCGGTTCAATATCTTCAATAAACTTTTTCAAGCTCATGATTAACCTTCCTTCTCAATTGTGGTTAGGCAATCACGAAGGATAACGCCGTAGTCCGTTTTACCTGGGCAAACGAATGTACATAAAGCTAAATCTTCTTCATCTAACTCTAATGCACCTAAAGACTGAGCACCTTCAGTGTCACCTGCACATAAATCACGCAACAATAATGTTGGTAATATATCTAACGGCATAACGCGCTCATAGTTTCCAATTGGAACCATAGCTCTATCACTACCATTAGTCGTCGTAGTCATATTAAATAACTTCCCAGGGAAGAAATGAGACATATAAGCACGAGTCACAGAGAATTTATTTGGACCTGGATACATGTAACCAATGAACTCTTTTTCTCGACCTTCAGCAATAACTGAAACTTGAGTAGCGTAGCGGCCTAAATAAGCATGCACACCAGCACATTTGTTACCGATTAAGACAGAACCAGAAATGATACGTTGTTCACCAGAAGCGATTTCGCCAGCAGTCAACTCATCAGTATTGGCACCAACAACTGTTTTAACCAGTCTTGGTTTGTTTACTGAAGGACCAGCTAAAGCAACAACGCGGTCTGAGAATAATTTACCAGTTGTAAACAATTTACCAAAAGCGATAACGTCTTGGTAATTAATATGCCAAACCGTTTTATTCATGCTCACTGGATCAAGGTGATGAATATGAGTACCCACTAAACCAGCTGGATGCTTACCACCAAATTCATGAACTTCTGCATTACCCGCTTGAGGAATTTTAGCGCCTGGGGCTTTACATAAAAATACTTTATCCGCTAAACGAGACAATACCACTAAGCCGTCTTTAAACGCAGCTTCTTGCTCTGCGATAACAACTTCAGGGTTTGCTGCTAATGGATTGGTATCAATTGCAGTAACGAAAATTGATGAAGGAGTAGAATCAATTGCTGCAATCTTACTGTATGGGCGAGTTCTTAATGCCGTCCAGCTACCAGATTGAACTAAATTATCTACGACTTGCTGCTTATCCAAGTTTGCTATTTTATCAGATGAACATTGAGCGAATTCAACTTCTTCGCCACCATTCACTTCAATAACAACAGACTGAAGAACACGTTTAGCACCACGGTTTATTTCAACCACAGTACCAGATGCAGGTGCAGTAAATAAAACACCAGGATTCTTTTTATCGCTAAAAAGGACCTGACCTTTTTTTACTACATCGCCAACTCTAACTTGCATAGTTGGGCGCATGCCAATGTATTCTTCACCAAGGATAGCAACTTTTGTAACGGCATTGCCGCTTGATATTGCTTGTTCTGGTGCTCCTGAGATAGGAACATCCAAGCCTTTCTTGATAGTTATCATACTCATTGCACTTAGTTTTAAGGTTTAAAATGAAAAAATAAAAGATTTTGTTATATACCAAAACCACTTCAAAACGTTTTAAGAAATTCAGTAGTTGTTTGGGTATATATTAAAATTTGCTCTCTATTTAGAATAAAAAACAAACAATCTTTATGACCCACAATATAAACCCGCGAATTCTACCATTAAACCTAGGCTTATATCCACGAATTTTGCCCTTTTGCTGCAGTTTAAGTTAATTTTTTTATTGATAAGAAAATACTTGAAAATAAACGACTAACAATCTTTTTTAAGACTTTGACTGAGTCGTAATCAGTTACAATAAAACTAAAGTCAGTTAAGTTCATAATCGAACTCATTACAGAAATAAAAAAGCCAGCAATTTAGCTGGCTTTATCGATGAATTGATCTTTATTTATAAAGTTTCTAATTCAACTAATGGACTAACATCTGCGTCGTAGTCAACATTATCGAACTCAAAACCAAATAAATGCATAAATTCACGGTTATAACTAACATAATCAGTTAATTCATCAATTGATTCAGTAGTGACTGAGTCCCAGATGATTTGAACTGCATCTTGAACTTTATCTTCAAGCTCTTTGTAGTTTTGACTTAAGCGACCCGCTTCATCAAACCTTGGGCTTTCACCATATAGGTTCTCTGAAAATAAGCCTTGAATTTGTTCAATAACGCCTTCGTAAGTACCCTGCTCTTTCATAACTTTGAATAAAGCCGAGATGTATAAAGGCATAATTGGAATAGCCGAACTTGCTTGTGTCACAACCGCATTTAAAGAAGTAACATAAGCTTGGCCTTTGATTGAGTCTGTTGAGTCAATTATCGCTTTAGCTGCACGATCTAAATCTTCTTTTGCTTTACCAATTGTTGCATGACCATAAATTGGCCAAGTTAATTTTTTACCAATGTAAGTATAAGCCGAAGTTTTAAAACCTTCAGCTAATACATCTGCTTCTTGTAAAGCTTTAATCCAAAGCTCCCAATCAGCGCCGCCCATTACATCAATAGTGCCTTGAATTTCAGCTTCATTAGCCGCTTCAACTGTCACTTCATCAATAATGCGCTTAGACGTATTTAAATTTTTAGTCGTAACTGTTTCGCCAATTGGCTTAAGCGTAGACGAATAAACTTCACCTGTATCAGGATCTGTTCTACGTGGAGACGCTAAACTGTATATAACAAGATCAACTTTACCTAGTTCTTGTTTAATCGTTTCAATCGTTTTCGCTTTAATCTCATGTGAGAAAGCGTCGCCATTAATATTTTTAGCCCATAAACCAGCACTATCAGCAGCTTTTTGAAAAGCGGCAGTGTTATACCAGCCCGCGCTTGCACAGCGTTTTTCTGTCGGCTCTTTTTCAAAGAATACGCCTAACGTTTTAGCACCGCTACCAAATGCAGCTGTAATTCTAGATGCTAAACCGTAACCAGTTGATGAACCAATTACTAAAACGTTTTTTGGCCCGTCAATTGAACCTTTACTTTTTACATATTCAATTTGACGATTAACTGCTTCTTCACAACCAACTGGATGTGCATTAGTACAGATAAAACCCCTAACTTTAGGCTTGATAACCATATTTTTATTCCTATAAATAAATTATCGACTTAGCCTAATGGCTATCTCGATTTCTGTAATAATCGAATTCACTTATGCCATGATAATCAGACGATTGAGACAAAAATGATTGATAAGATTCAAATATTTTTTTAGCTGCAGGATCATTCTCAACAAGTTCATTTACCACTTTCTCACTTGCAGCTTTTAACCCCTGAATGACATCTTCAGGGAATTTTTTAACTTTTACATTATGCTCTGAAACTAACACTTGCAGCGCTTGGTTATTCTTAGCTGTATACAAATTCAGCATATCAGCGTTAGCTGCTGTTGCCGCCACTTCGACAATTTTTTGTAAATCTTCAGGTAAAGACGCCAAAGCTTCTTTGTTAAAGATAAATTCTAATGCCGCACCTGGCTCTTGCCAACCTGTTACATAATAATATTGTGCTATTTTATAAAAACCAAAGGCTAAATCGTTATAAGGACCAACCCATTCAGTCGCATCTATAGTGCCACTTTGCAATGCGGTAAATAATTCACCACCCGGCAAAGTAACTGGAACTGCGCCTAATTCAGAGACCACTTCGCCAGCTAAGCCTGGGATCCTCATCTTTAATCCTTTCAGGTCGTCTAAAGAATTAATTTCTTTTTGGAACCAACCAGCCATTTGCACACCTGTGTTGCCACCTGGCATAGGCACTAAACCAAAAGGTTCATATAGCTCTTGCCAAAGCTCGATGCCGCCACCATTGTAGAACCAGCCATTAGTCTCTTGTGCATTCATACCAAATGGTATTGTGGTAAAAAATTGGGCAGCTGGGATTTTACCTTTCCAATAATAAGCCGCGCCATGTCCCATTTGAGCTGCACCACTTTTAACTGTATCAAAAGTCTGCATCGCAGGAACCATTTCACCCGCGCCATAAACTTTGATCTGTAATCTGCCAGCAGACATTTCCTCAACATTTTTGGCAAAGCTTTCAGGAATAGAGCCTAAGCCAGGGAAATTTTTAGGCCATGTAGTAACCATTTTCCATTTAATCGGCTTAAATTCAGCTAAACCATTGCCTTGTTCAGCTTTATCGCCACCACAAGACGCCAAAACGAACGAAAGTGAGATAATTGAAATGAATTTGTATAGTTGGCGCATTATTTTCTCTTAATTTTGTTTTTATAAATAAATTTAGCTACGACATTTAATGTCTAATTGTCTTTAGCTAGTCAGGATACACTATACTTGGTAACCAAGTCGCTAACTGAGGCCACTGAGCTAACATCAGTAAAACTAATAGTTGTATCGCAATAAACGGCATAACCCCTTGGTAAATGTCACTTGTTTTAACTTGTGCTGGGGCTACCCCTCGCAAGTAAAATAACGCAAATCCAAAAGGCGGTGTTAAAAATGACGTTTGTAAATTGATAGCGATCATAATGCCTAACCAAATTGGGTCAAGCCCCATAGCTAATAAAACTGGTGCGACAATAGGAACGACAACAAAAGTGATCTCGATAAAGTCTAAAATAAAACCCAGCAAGAATATCACTAACATGACGATTAATGTCGCGCCAAACAAGCCACCTGGCATATTTTGAAACCACTCATGAATAAGTTCTTCGCCACCTAAGCCACGGAATACTAAAGAGAAGACAGAAGCACCAATCAATATCATAAAGACCATACTGGTCACGCGTACGGTAGATTGACTAATCGTTTTAATTTGCTCAATGTTGAATGCACGTTTTGCAATAGCTAATAAAATTGCACCGAATGCACCTATACCAGCAGCTTCAGTTGGTGTTGCAATACCAGCCAAAATAGAACCCAAAACAATCGCGATGAGAGATAAAGGCGGGACTAAAGCAAACACAAGTTGTTTTGAGCTTGGCCGAGTATCTGAATCAAGCTCAAATTTTGGTAAGTACTGCGGCTTAAATATTGCCACTGATACTATATATAAAAAGTAACAGCCAACTAAAATCACACCTGGAATAATCGCGCCAACAAATAAATCCCCAACAGAAACAGTTTCAGGCGAGAAATTGCCCATATCTAATTGTGCTTTTTGAAATGAGCTAGAAATAACGTCCCCTAATAAAACTAACGCAATAGAGGGTGGAATAATTTGCCCTAAAGTTCCAACCGCACAAATAGTCCCTGTAGCCAACTTAGGAGAGTAATTCTGTTTTAACATTGCAGGAAGCGACAAAAGACCCATAGTAACGACTGTCGCGCCCACTATACCTGTACTGGCAGCTAATAGTGCACCAACAAAAATAACGGCAAAAGCTAAACCGCCTCGGAAACGGCTCATTAATTGTGAAATAGCAGTTAACAGTTCTTCGGCAACTTTTGAGCGCTCGAGTGTAATTCCCATAAAAACAAATAGAGGAACAGCCAGCAAAGTTTGATTATTCAAAATACCAAAAATACGACTCGGCAAAGCATATAAAAATGCGGTTTCAAAAACCTCTAAACTAGTACCCACTAAGGCAAATATTAATGCACTGCCACCTAACGCAATTGCGACTGGGTAACCCGTTAGTAGGACACAGCAAACGAATAAAAACATGAAAAGAGATAAATATTCCATTATTTCACCTCCTCTTTTCTGCTTTGTAGAATACCGACAAGCGCTTTAAGCATTTCACTTACACCTTGAAATAAAAACGAAAGTGCAAAAAGAGGAATAAGGCTTTTCAAAATGTAGACCAGTGGTAACCCCCCCGCATCACTAGATGACTCTAAAATATCCCAACTATCAAGCACAAAGCCCCAGCTCACAATCAAAATAAATATGTATAGAGGCATAAGCAAGAACAGGCCACCTAACAAATTGACCCAATGTTTCTTTTCAGCACTAAAATGAGAATAAAGCACATCTACTCTGACATGTTCATTATGCTTGAGCGTGTAACCGGCCCCTAATAAAAAAACAGCTGAGTGCAAATAAAGTACTGTCTCTTGCAGAGCGATAGAGCCAAGGTTAAAGCCATATCGCATGATCACAATACTGGCGGTTAACAGCACGACTAAAACAGAAAACCAAGCGACAATTCGACCCAAAGTTTCTGAAAAACCGTCAATTGCTCGGGTAATAAAATTAAGATCCATAAATAACAACTAGTCCAATGATAAGTTACTCGGCTTTACTGCCGCCCATACAGTTTGGAGACAATGGTGCTTTATTATCAGCCTGCATCCATTCAGATTCAGTGTAGGTATGAATCGCTAATGCATGTACTTGATTTTCTAATTCTTCTGCCAAGCAAGCATTAACTAAACGGTGACGTGCTAATAAACGTTTGCCTTCAAAATCAGCGCTAACAATAATGACTTTGTAGTGCGAGTCTAACGCATTGCCACCATGCATGTGGCTCTCATTTTGTACGTCCAACTCTATTGGAGAAAATTCTGCTTTTAGTTTTTCAAAAATGCTAGTGTCTGTCTGGTGCATAACAATCTCAAGTGATTAAAATAAGGATTTCATATAACGAAAAGTCAAATTAACTCTACCTGAATTAACTCGAGCCCTTTTGGGGAGCGAATGATACCAGAATTCTTGAGTGCTGCCTGCCATAATTAACAAACTACCTGAGGTTAGTTCGATTTCGAACTTTTCATTAGAAAGCCGATGTTTTAATTTAAAACATCGAGTTGCGCCAAAACTCAATGACGCGATTACCGGGGTTTTCCCTAACTCAGCCTCATCGTCTGCATGCCAGCCCATACAATCGTTTCCATCACGATATAAATTAGCCAGCACACAATTAAATTTAACTTGGCAAATCGACTCGACTAACTGTTTTAGCTGCCTTAAATTATCATCCCAAAGTTGAGCATTAAAAACCTTACCAGAATATTGATACTTAACCCCTTCATCACCATAAAAACACTGTAATCTTGGGATAGCATGTTCTTTTCCATAAACAACCAGAGATTCTTGCTGCCAGTTTAAGCCTTTATTTAAAGCATCAAACCAAAGTGTCGCGAGCTCGGGCGAAATGATATTTTCGTAATAAACAAGATCAGCATTTGGTAATGGAATTGTCTGAGGAGTGATAGAGCTAGCAGTAGACATGTAAATGCAGATTAGTATTCAGCTTGATGGACTAATCCCTATTTAATCACAAATTAAATAAAAAACGAATAATAGATAAGTGCCACAAGCACAAAAAACAAAAGCTTGCTAATCCAAGCTAGCAAGCTCAAATCTATGTAACCTTAACTCGGGATAAATAATTAGCTAACCCCATGAAACTATTGGCATTATCAAATTTTCATTTCTTGAAAGGTATTTTTTCTTAAAACAAGGTAAATTTGCTAGTAATAGCTGGCTATGACTAGCAAATTTAACGCAGTTATCAGGAAAAAGGCCCTCAAAAAAGCAAGTTATTATCCCTAGTTGAGGTTATGCAACCCGAACTAAGGTTATTGGCTAATAGAAACGAATAGCACCAGGATGCTGAACAACAGTCATAGCAACATCTGCAGCAATCTGTAGTGATGTTTGCATATCATCACCCGAAATTTTTGAAGCTAAATATGTACCAGAGAAAGAATCACCTGCGGCAGTAGAGTCAATCGCACGAGTGGCAGCTTTATATGGCACGTGGTACGCATCGTTTTTACCAACATAACCATATACACCATTCGCACCACTTTTAATAATGATTTCATTACAGTTGAATTGTGAAATGTAAGCATAAACTTCTTTATGATCTAAATGACCAAAAATCGCTTTATGATCACCTACGCCTGGGAATGCGATATCGCATATTTCATAAGCTTTAGTAATCCAACGCGCTGCTTCTTCAATGGAAGACCATAACTTTTTACGATAATTAGGATCAAAGGCAATTACTGTGCCTTGCTTTTTCATTTGCTTGATTAAATCGAGTAATTTTTCTTTGTCTACATCAGACAAAATGCCTAATGAAATACCAGTGAAATATAGATAATCAAACTTAGGTAAAAACTCTATCCCGCCTTTTTCTTCAAGCAATTTCATGATTTGAATTGCAGCTGAATCTTTACGCCAATAAGAAACATCACGAACACCCGATTCATTCGTGATTGCGTAAATACCTAGCTGCGCAGTATCAGAGGTTAAAACATAATCTGTATTTAGATCTTCAGCTTTCCACTGCGTTAACATTTCATTACTTAATGTATCTGTACCAATCGCAGATAAATAATATACAGGAATATTTGGTTGCCACCGCTTGGCATATACAGCAGTGTTGTAAGTGTCACCGCCAAATGAACGTTTGAAATTTAAAGTGTCGATGGCATTTAATTCCATCATACATTCACCAATTAGCGCTAAAGAAGTCATCTGTTATTACCCATTCTGAATTTCGAAACCGTATTATGTATTGTCGCAGATTAATTTAAAAACCACACATCATAAATTTACATTATGTCGACTATAAGATATTAATTATAAGTGATGTACATAGATTAAATCAAAGCTAAACCTAGCTTTGCGCAAAGTATCAAATATTTATAGCAGAATAATAGAACTTTGTATGTGATATAGCGATAAGCTCGATATTCTAAAGGGTAAGGCGCAAGACAGAGTATTGCTATTAGCCTTTAATAATCTCAGGCTCCTGAATTATCGAAATGTGCCCTTTCACAGCATTTTAAAATAGGAAAGTTGAGTATAAAACTCAAATAAGAAGGTAAGAACTATTCAGCTGAATTAGACTAGACTTGATCTGACACTTCTTCATACAAAGTTGAGAGTTACCCGTTTTGATATAGGTGTTGAATCTTTAATCTCATGCTTCATACTAACAAGCCAATCATTAAACAAAAAGCAGGTTTATTCAATTTAGCCGAAGTATTTGGTAATGTATCCAGAGCTTGTAAAGTTATGGGCGTTTCACGAGATAGTATCAGAACGATAAAACAGAGCACAGAAGCAATTAAGTATCTATTCTATTAAATCGAACCAAATACGGTTCTATGCTCTTTAGCTGATCTGGTTCGATATATATCTTAACCCTTTCTCCACTATCAAGTTTTATATTTAGGTATTTCCAAGGAAATGATTTTTTTATAGCAATTTCTTCTATATTACTAAGAACTTTATGATAAGAAAGCATAGTTACATGAATCATAACTTGATCTCCATGGATGCCAATTTTTGCAAAAGAGCCTGACCAATAACACACCTTTCCTTTACTATTGTACATAAAACATCCAGGAGATCTAAACGTATATTCAAACCTTACATTCGACCTATTTTTGGTTATTAGTAAACATAAAAAACCAATAAATAAGCTATCGATGATTAGAATAACGACTATCAGAAAAACTAGCATGAGTAAAACTCATTAACTAAAACCAAGAGCTAACATAGTGGCGATAAGTAAACCAACAACAGCACCAATTAATGTAAACTCAAGCAATACATTTTCGTGATGGTTATTGCTTATCGAACCAAGCAATAGCCCAACGAAACCGCAAAACCCTATCCAAATTAAATATCTCAAAAGCTGTTTACTTACCATGAATAAGGCTACCACTATTCCACCAAGGGTCTAAAATTACTATTGGATCAATGGGGTTATCAGAGATGCTTTTTGTAACCCAATAACGAAAATAAGACAGATATACTCTAATAGTCCAATCAACAGTACCTTAGCTAAAAATCTGATTATTAACTAGCCCTCAAATTAAACAATTTTCAATCCAACAAGGCTAAAAACTAAGCTTATAAATTTTTACAGATTAGCCAATTTAAAAATAAGAAAGTCTCCAAAAGAAAAAAACTCAGGCAAAACCTAACGGAGAAGCAGGGATTCAAGGACGGGTAATCAAACGTAACAACTCTTCTGTTTGTTTTTTATAATCAAGGAGTTCATCGGCTGTTGATAGATTTGGGTTCTGAAGATAAATTATCTTTCTAGCATCAAGGTTTGCATACTTAGCAGCAAGTTGTATCATTTCAGAAGCTTTTAATACCGCATCATAACTACCATCTTCAATTGCTATTTTCATACCTTTTTCGATTATTTGATGCAATTGGGTATTTTGCTTATTAACATAAAACAGCAACGCCATTGGATAAGCCAAAATTAATTTTTCTTCTGCCACTAAGTTAAGCTCTGGTCTTGTTTCTAACATTATCCAAGGTTCATAAATTGCAAGTGGAAAATAGTCAAAACGTCCTAATGCCAACATGTGCCAAAGACTTCTTCCATTAGTTGATGTTACAACCGGTAGACCCGCCTGCTGTAGTATTTTAGTATCCCCCCAGAAAATCCCTTGTCCTGCCGTTAATCCCTGTAAATCAGCCAAGGTTTCTATTTTATCAAATAAGTGTTGTTCGCCCTGCTTTATCACAAAAATTCGATAACCTAATATCCCTTTGAAAATGGGAACATTAATAGGTATTAATAACTCATCAGCAAATGAATCAGCACTCGACCATTGAAGATCAATTAAACCTTTTTCAATGAATTTTGATGCTCTGGCTTCACTTATCTCAATACCGACTTGTTGATAACAAACATTTTTTGTGACTTTATCAATAGATAAAGTCAGTAGCTTAAAAATTAATTTATCTTTTGGGGATTGTAAAAGAGGATGTTTAATGGTTATTTCACACGAGCTACTTTCGGCCGCTAAAGAGGTTGATAGCAGAGTAATAAAAAATAGAATGACAACCAAGTAGCAGCATTTATACATTAGCGCAACCCATAATGAAAACAGCTTTTCGGATAACATTGCATATTACTAGTTTACCACATCAATAACCTGATAACGTTTAAATCGGCAATGAGTTCGATAGTTAAATAAAGAAGATAATTTAATCGTATCAAATTAAACAAATAGATTTATTTTTTGACCTATACAATTACATTATAGTGACATATACAAGACTGGCACGTCTAAATACTTACGAAAATTGCGTAGCAGACTCAGTTAAAGCTTGACGAAGTATTCTTATAATTGCTCGTTTTTTATTAATAAGAAATTATTCCTTAATAACTAGTGCTTACCTGAAATGCTTAATCAAGTAAAATAAATGAGAGTAACGACTGTGTTTGAAATGCTGTGACTTAAAAAGGAGCACACAAACCCACGTTTTATGTTGGTATTCCACCAATAGAAAACTACGCCGCCGTAAAGTGAAAATGCGAAAAAACCTACCCGAAAGAGTAGTTTTAAGGTACCCAGTAAACAATTAAATTGGGCTTATTTCAACTATCCTGACACAGGAAACGTTACATTTTGCTGAATGAGTTTCATTAGCGCAGCCATTAACCAAAACTATCATTAAAAGTACACAACTTCTTCGTGTTACCTATAGGGCAGGCACAACATAATACATTAATTAACAATATCTTAGTAAAGAGCTGATTATTTACTGGCCCCCAAATTAAACCATACTCAATAAATTAAGGATAAAAACTAAGCTTATAAATTTTTATAGATTAGCCAATTAAAAAATCCAAAAACCTTAAAAAGCAAAAACCCCGCAGGTAAGACCTAGCGGGGTTTGTAAACCTTTCTGAGCTTGTAAGAGACAGTCAGATGATGTTTTTTATTACATCATGCCGCCCATTCCACCCATACCGCCCATGCCGCCCATATCTGGAGCTGCAGATGCAGATTCTTGTGGAATGTCTGTAATCATACATTCAGTCGTAATCATTAAGCCTGCAACTGATGCAGCAAATTGTAATGCACTACGTGTCACTTTAGTTGGGTCTAAGATACCCATTTCTAACATGTCGCCGTATGTGTCGTTACCAGCGTTGTAACCATAGTTAGCTTCGCCCGCTTTAACATTATTGGCAACAACCGATGCTTCTTCACCCGCATTAGTAACAATTTGACGTAATGGCGCTTCCATCGCACGAAGGGCAATTTTTGCACCTTGAGCTTGATCTTCGTTTTCAGTAACAATTGAGCCAGCGATTTTAGCTGCAACACGAACAAGTGCAACACCACCACCAGGCACTACACCTTCTTCAACTGCTGCTCGAGTTGCGTGTAATGCATCTTCTACGCGATGTTTTTTCTCTTTCATTTCAACTTCAGTTGCAGCACCAACTTTAATTACGGCAACACCGCCAGCTAATTTAGCTAAACGCTCTTGTAGTTTTTCTTTATCGTAATCTGAAGAAGTTTCTTCAATTTGACCACGGATTTGCGCAACACGGCCTTTAATTAACTCTTCATCACCCACACCATCAATGATAGTTGTGTTGTCTTTGTTGATAACTACACGTTTTGCTTGGCCTAAATCTTCTAAAGTTGTTTTTTCGATTTCTAAACCGATTTCTTCAGAGATTACAGTACCGTTAGTTAATACAGCGATATCTTGAAGCATAGCTTTACGACGATCACCAAAGCCAGGTGCTTTAACACCAGCAACTTTAACGATACCGCGCATGTTATTAACAACTAAAGTTGCTAATGCTTCGCCTTCGATATCTTCAGCAATAATTAGTAGAGGCTTGCTTGATTTAGCAACAGCTTCTAATACAGGTAATAATTCACGTATGTTAGAAACTTTCTTATCTGCTAATAAGATGAAAGGGTTTTCTAATTCAACCGTACCGTTTTCAGCATTGTTGATGAAGTATGGAGATAAGTAACCACGGTCAAATTGCATACCTTCAACTACGTCAAGTTCGTTTTCTAATGCTTGACCTTCTTCAACTGTGATAACGCCTTCTTGACCAACTTTGTCCATTGCTTTTGCAATGATGTCACCAATTTCTACGTCTGAGTTAGCTGAGATAGTACCAACTTGTGCAATCGCATTGTTGTCTGCACATGGCTGTGATAATGCTTTTAATTCTGCAACTGCAGCAATAACTGCTTTATCAATACCACGTTTTAAGTCCATAGGATTCATGCCAGCTGCAACAGATTTTAAACCGTCAGTTACGATTGCTTGCGCCAAAACAGTCGCTGTAGTTGTACCGTCACCAGCTTCGTCATTTGCTTTAGACGCAACTTCTTTAACCATTTGCGCGCCCATGTTTTCGAATTTATCTTCTAATTCGATTTCTTTTGCAACAGAAACACCGTCTTTAGTGATAGTTGGTGAGCCAAATGACTTATCTAAAACTACATTACGGCCTTTTGGACCTAGAGTAACTTTTACTGCGTTTGCTAATACATTTACGCCCGCTAACATTTTTACGCGTGCGTCTTCACCGAATTTTACGTCTTTAGCCATGATTCTTTTTCCTAAATTCTTAAATTTTAAATTCTAGAGTTTTATGAATTAATGATAAAAAGTGAAAGCCGATTAGCCTTCAACAACACCTAAGATGTTATCTTCTTTCATGATTAAAACTTCTTCACCTTCGATTTTTTCAACTTTTTCGATGTAGTTACCGAACAATACTGTTTCGCCTACTTTTACTTCAACAGCTTTAACTTCGCCATTATCTAAAGTACGACCGTTACCAACAGCAACTACAGTACCTTTTGAAGATTTTTCAGCAGCACTACCTGTTAATACGATACCGCCAGCTGACTTTGTTTCTTCTTCTAAGCGCTTTACGATTACGCGATCATTTAAAGGACGAATATTCATCTTTTTCAATCTCCTGAAAAAATAGAGTTTTTTGATAAACACTAAATGCTTATTTAGCATTCAGTAAAATTTAAGTTGAAGCATAGATGGGGCTGATAAAATCAGTTCACAAGGGGAAAGTTAAAAAAAAAATGATTTTTTTTATTTTATTAACTAGAACTAGTCATTAGAAGTTATCCAAAGCAATAAAAATAGGAATTGAGCTTTCTATTTTACGCCATAATTATATTTTTTATAAAGTAGCAATAGGATATGGTACAAAGCTTTAATTGAATTAGTTCTGTCGACTTTTAATAATTGAGGCACAATAATACATGCCTCAACTTGATTAAAGATAATAGGTGGTGTGTTAAAGATGTAAGGTATTACACTACCTCAGCCATCCCCATTTCATCAATATCATCCTTTAAATCTTGGTACTCGTCATTATCCATCTCAAGTGTTTCAAGAACACTATTTTTAACATGTGGCCAATCAGGTGTTGCAATAAAACGTTTATTGGTATTAATAATGTTGTCAGCCAATTTTAAAGCCGCGTAGCTAATCCTAGATTCTTCATCAGTACAATGATCAAGGAAATCAAGTTCATGATGTCTTAATACTAATTCGCAAATAGGCTTAGGAAGATGCCAACTCGTTGCAAGGAAATAACCAATCACAGCATGGTTCGTTTTGTACCTTGCTTCTTCAATTTGGATTTGACCAACTTCATAGTTCTTGTTCGCTTCCACTAAAACTCTTTTATAGTCAGAATAATTAGCAGCCATGGCAGGGATACCACAATCATGAAATAAACCAGCAGTATAAATAGTTTCTACAGATACCCTATGCTTAAATTTTTGCGCAACAAATGCAGATATATTTGCAATTTCAGTTGCAGAATCCCAGAAGCGTTCAAGTGAAATACACGAATTTTCTTGCTTAAATGATTGCTTTAATTGAACCGCTGTAACTAAACTCTGAATCCCATTCAACCCTAAAAACATAACAGCTTGTTTTATATCAGATACTGTTCTAGCTAAGCCATAAAATGGAGAGTTAATTGTTTTTAGTATGGCTGCAGAAGTAGCAACATCTTTAGAAATTAAAGCAGCAATATCAACAAGCTCTGGTTCAGCTTGTCTCATCAACTCCTGAAGGCTAGTTAATATTTCTGGCTTGGCGGGTATCAGAAAACCTGAAGTTATATTGTCTAAAACTTTACTGTTAACATCTATCATAATGAACTCCAATTTTTCTACTCATTAGAATTTAACATATAAAGATTAAACTTTTAAGATCAAAAAGGAATATTGAGAGCAAGTCAGTTGCTTCGGTAAGATATAATATAAGATAAGTAATTGAAAGTTGATGTAGGATTAAATGGTGGCCCCTCCGTGACTTGAACACGGGACCTACCGATTATGAGTCGGGTGCTCTAACCAACTGAGCTAAGGGGCCATCTTTACAACTTGAAGTTGTTTGATGGCGCGCATTATAAGATAGCGTTTTATACTTGTCACTATTTTTTTAAACATTTGTTTTCAAACGTTTAATTTTTAATCAAACTAAGTTTTCAAGCTAGAACG
>NZ_KQ130517.1 GCF_001050375.1 Catenovulum maritimum
TCTACCGAAACGGATCAACATCAAACCCGTTTTCAATTACTAGTCGCTAGTTCAACAGCAAAATTGAACCGTAATATTGGTAATATTTTTTATTAGGGGATCAGCAGTAATAGGAATATAGATAGCTGAGCAGAATAATGCTTTACTGTCTTATCTGATTAAAATATTAGCAAAACACTAATTAACCACAGATTGGTTTTAATCGCAGTTTTATAGTTCCGCTCTATGTAAGTAATATTAGTGAGTGGCTATTGTCTAAAAGAAAAAGCAACCATTAATATTAGTTAGAGATAAACGCAATACTAGAAGTTTAACCAGAACAGGTCAGTCAGCTAGCTGCCAATTAACGCACACTGGGTTCGGTCAGCTTAGTTAACGGGCTATAACACCTTGGCTATTTGTTGTGATACGTGAATATAAATTTTCGAGGTGCTAACAGCTGAATGACCTAATAGAGCTGAGCTGTATTGAAAGCGTCGTACAACGTCAAAACTAAGCATAAAAAACACCACAGTAACTATAGCCAAGCCACTTGGAAATGTTCGATACCAGCAAGAGATAAAAAGTATTTAGGCAAGGCATTGATTAAAGAGTATGGCTATTCTCGGTAACGGCTGCTGTGTTACCCTAATGCCCACATCCATGTGGGAACCTTGTCAAAATAAATAGCGCAGCATAAATGTTTTTACGCCTTGTCCAATGGGAGCTATCGCAGCACATACATTACTGCGTTGTGTTGATTTGAAAGGTGCCTATATTCCTTCGTCAACACGCCTTGTATTGAAAGCGCTGCGATAGCTCTGAAACATACATTTCCAATGAGGCTTGAGTATATATGCTGTTTTAAATTTTAAGCTTTAGCTAAACTTGGGCAATAACTACAAATTAGTGACGCTGCTTTTTCGCTAATATTTTATCAATGAGCTTCTGGTTAATGGCCGCATCATATTCAGGGTTAAGCTTGGTTGGTATATCTGCGCCTGTTTGTTGTTGCCATGCTTGCAGTTTCGCTTTTAACTCTGCGACCTTGCTTGGATTATCGCTTGCAAGGTTGTCTTGCTCCGCTAAATCATTAGCAAGGTTATATAATTCATACTCATTGTTTTCAAAGTATTGGATCAGTTTCCAATCGCCACTTCTGATTGAACTACCTGGACGAGTTCTAAATAAAGGATCTTGCCCTTGGTCGGTTTGGGCATGATGTGCTTGCAAATAAATCGGGAAATGCCAGAATAAATCGCGCTCGGCTATTTTTTTCTGGCCTAATAAGTGCGCAGTTAAATCAACACCATCTAACACTTGGTTTGGTTGTTTTGATTGAGTTAAATTAACTAAAGTTGGGTAGAAATCAGCATTAATTACCGGCGTATGGTCAAGGCCTGGTTTAATTTTTTCTGGCCAACGAACAATTAATGGCACGCGTAAACCACCGTCATAATAAGAGCCCTTACCACCGCGAAGTGGTGTTGGGAATGACGACATACGGTAACCACCGTTATCAGAGGTAAAAATAACCAGGGTATTTTCGGCTAAACCTTCTGAGGCTAGCATATCTATAATTCGGCCAACATTGTCATCCATATGTTCAACCATGGCTGCATAGGTCGCTTCTCGTTTACTTTTAATGCCTTTTTTATGGTATTTATTCACTTTATCAACAACGGCTTGATAAGGGGTGTGCACCGTGTAATAAGGTACATAAGCAAAAAACGGTTGGTCTTTGCTTGCTTTTACCCAATCAATGACCTCATTGGTTAAACGCTCGGTTAAGTACTCCCCTTCAGGGCCGTCTTTAATATTAGGTAGTTTGTATGGGCTAAAGTAATGCAAGGTCATGCCTTGGTGGCTACCAGCAACATTTACATCAAAACCTTGTTTATCTGGATCTGCGCCTAAATGCCATTTGCCAAAAGTACCAGTAGCATAACCTGCGGTTTTCAAGGATTCCGCTATGGTGATAACGTCCGTAGAAATGCCTCGCTTATTTTTTATTGGGATAAGCTTGCGTGTTTTTGCATTACCTCGGTCTGAGGGCGATACCGTATAGACACCATGGCGAGGGCCATATTGACCAGACATAAGTACCGCTCGGCTTGGTGCACAATTGGCTGCGCCTGCGTATGCTTGATCAAAGACCAGACCTTGTTGTGCCAGCGCATCAACATTAGGGGTTTCAAAGTAGTCTGTCGTTTGGTTGTAGCCAACATCAGACCAACCTAAATCGTCGATAACAATCATAATAACATTGGGTTTAGCATTATCTGCTATCACAGCTGTGCTTGATGGTGTTGGCTTACCGCCACAAGCTGCCGTCAAAGCTAAAGTGAAGGTTACTAATAAAGTTTTTAATTTCATTAAAGTTACTCTCTTGTATTTGGTTATATTTATTAAATTTTAGACGTTTAACATTATTTGCTAGCTGTGTTTTATCGTTAAGTTAATAGCTAAGTTAATGAGTAAGCAGTCAATGGGTAATTAGCGAGGCAATAAACGGTATTGCCTCGCTAATTAAAAAGTCGTTAGAAATTTTTTGACCCCTTGCTAATGTAATCAGTACCTTTTACCCCATCAATGCCGCGTTTTTTTACGGTATCGCTGCGCTGTGCTTCGTATTGATCAATATAATCGTTGGTTTTCTGCCTTAAGGTGTTAAGTACCCTTTGATGTGACGCTGATGTTGCAAGGTTAATTGACTCTTGCGGGTCTTTTTTTAAGTGGTAAAGTTGTTCGTAGTTGTTTTTATAAAAACGAATGTATTTCCATTCGTCGGTACGAACACCCACCGTAGGTGGAATATCAGCACGTTTTGAGTGGTACATATGCTCAAAGAAAAACTCGTTACGCCATTGCTCAGTGCCACCGGCAACAATCTTGGTGAGCGATTTTCCTTGATAGCGTTTAGGGATCTCAACACCGGCCATGTCTAGTATGGTTGGCGCAATATCAATATTTAATGCCACTTCTTCACGAACTTGTGCTTTTGGCTGACGAGGATCAAAAATAATTAACGGTACTTGTAGATCTTCATCCCAACCAAACCATTTACCGGCTAGTTGACGCTCATTCATCGAGTAACCGTTATCGCCGGTATAAATAATAATGGTATTTTCAGCCATGCCGGTTTCTTTGAGTTTTTCGTAGATCATACCGACAGCACTGTCAACGGCTGTAATAGCGCGGTAATGACGTTTCGCCATTCTTTGATAGATATCTTCACTGCCAAAACGGTAGTGCCAGCGCTCACGCGCGATTGATTTTTTGAGAAAGTCTGGTAGTGCGGCAAAATCTTCATCTGAAGAAAACTTAGCTGGCGGGATAGTGACATCTTGATAGAGGCTTTCTAGCTCTGCCGGATAATGATATTGGTCTTTTTTATCTCTATCGTGGGCATGTGGGTTTCTAAAGCTAATCGACATGGTCCACGGTTTATCCGTGTTTTTATTTTGTTCAATAAAGTCTTTGGCAAGCTCCGCCATATAATAGGTTTGCGGTATGGTTTTGCCATTATGAACGCCTGTTTTTGAGATAGGTAGACGTTTAATGTAATCGAAATGTGCAGACAGATCGCCTGACAGCGCCATACCATATTTACCAATAAATGCAGACTTATAGCCATGCTCTTTCAACAACTTAGGATAAGTGATTGCCGTATCTTCTGGTGACACCTCTGGGCGCAAGAAGGTATAGTCATGGGTGCGTTCGGTAAGGCCTGTTACAATACTTGCCCGACTGGCAGCACAAATAGGCGTGGTGACAAAAGCTTTACTAAAAAAAGTGCCTTTATTGGCTAATTCATCAAGGTTGGGGGTTTTAATAATCGGGTGTATTTTGCCAATTAAGTCCCAGCGGTGATCATCCGCTAACAGAAATAATATATTAGGTTTTTTTTCAACGGTAGCCTGTTCAATACTTGGCTTAGTGTCGTATTGGCCACGGTTATTTAGGTCTGTAGTACCAAGAAAACTACAAGCTGATATTAATGAGAGCAGTGAGATCGCTGATATGACTATGCCAGGTCTAAAACGAGCGGGGCCGCCAGCTAAGGGGGCATGTGTAGTTATTTTTTTTAATAAACGTTTCATAACACTTCCAAGTTGATTGTTGGTAATTAAATAGATCTTGCTAAGCTCGATACCGAATGCTTGTTAGCCGAAACCTAGCTACCAGCATTCGAAATCGATATTTTATGGTGACGACTTATCAATAGGCCTCGTAAACCCTAATTGGGCCAATAATGCCTTGTTGTTGTGGTAACACTTCTTTAGTTTTTTTTGTTTTGCCAGTCCACTGTGTAGCTGTCTTGCTAGTTTTTTTCAAGGCAATCATTTCGTTGATTAAGGTCGAGGTATAGACGATCTTCAGTTGGCTAGGCTTGTCATCATAAGCGTTAGCAATTTTATAACGGTGGCTGCCATACCACCGGTTACCTAACTTGTTACCATTTAGGTAAACTGCGGTGATACCACCGCTTACATCGTTCAAGTCTAGATAGTCGCCATTTTTTAATCGTACAGATGTTTGGTAATGAACCAGGCCAGCAAAGTTGCGTACTCTTTCATCGTCAGCGCTTACAAAACTTTGCAGTGAGCTTTGTTTTTTAACAAACGATTGTCCCGCTCTTGGCATATAAGTGATTTGCCATGGGCCTTTAAGGGTGGTTTTACTTCTCAAGTTTGGTTGTTGAACTTTGCTAGAGCTTTGGCCTTGATGATTATCGAACACCAACAATAACGACTCAGCTGGCGCAAGATTTAGCTTAGTTGTTTTGTTTGTAGCATCAAAATTATGTTTCTTTCGCTCGCCCGTTTCAGCAGACCATTGCCAAGGCACCAAGCTATTTACGCCTTGAAATTCAATCGTAGTACTGACATTTTTGTCTAGATTCTGGTTTGAGAAAAAGACAACTAAATGGTCGCCGTGTTGATAATGCCTTTGCATTAGCCCTAGCTGTGGTGAGCGAATGTTAACGGGAGATGTTATGCTTTGTTCTAAAACCGCTTGCTGTAACCACAGTGTTAATGGCTGGGGATTATCGTTTTGTAAACCTTCATTAACAGACGCTGGTGGTAGCGCCAAACTGACATTTTTACGCTCAACTGCAGAGGTTATCGCTTGCTTGACACTAAGGTCATTTTTTTCAGCGTTTTGTAAACCTGGCGACCGGCTCGGCAGCTTGTCGATAAATACAACGTTAATGCCTTTTTTAGCGATGTTATCAATGGCTTTTGCTGTTTGCGGATACATGCTAGTAACACCAGCAATAATTAACACTTGGTAGTGCATCTGGCCAATATGCAATAAACCATTTTTGACTGTTGCTTGCTGGATAAGCTGTTCGTTTAAATAATTTGAGTCGTAACCTAATTGACTGAGTGAGCGCCATAACGCATGAGCGAACCGTGGTTTTTGTTGAATCGCACCACGCGCCAAGCCTGTTTCTGAATAGCGATCAGCAAACGGTGCGAGAATAGCAACTTCTGCGGTCGGTTTGGCTTTTTGCAATACCGCAGATAGTCGCGCATTGTATTGAGTCCACCGTGAAATATAAGGCCACCAGGTATTGTGGGCACTAAAATATGAACCATAACGTACCCATCCCGGAAAACCCGCTTCAGGCGGCGAGTAGTTAAAGCCATGCACCACGCTATGGTTAAGACCACTAATAAAATTGTCATCATCAGCCTGCTTAATTTGCTCTAGCGTAGTTTGAAATACCCCTTTGGTATTGGTCATTGACTCTGATGAGATCACCGATTTACCGCTGATATTGCCGCCAGACGAAGCGTATATATTCCAAACCCAAGATGCATTAGGGTTTCTAAATAGCCAGTTGTTGCTTTCGGGAATATCAACCAACATATTGCCTTCGGAAATACCGACCAGCCATGGCGCACCGTATGCTTGATACCGAGACTTCATGCCATGTTCGTTGGCCCAATCATGGAAAGTTTCAACAAACTGCTGGTTAAAAATAGTGACTAAGCTTTGATAAAAGTCGTAACGCACACGCTTAATTTTATCGTTAAATTCAGGGCTGTAATCAACGCTGGCATGCTCGTGTTTGTTCATCACCACAAATGGTAGCCATGGCTGAATATCGTAGCCATTTTGTTGCTTAAATTGCTTGGCAAAATTTGCATTCCAATTTGCCCCTGAAAGCTCAATACTATCGCAAAATGCCGAGCGCACATGCTCGCCAAGTTGGCCATCAAATACGTTAGCTAAAGCATCGGTCATACGGTCTAAATATCGACGTACTGCAACTTTATTAAAATGATCTAATACCGGGCCATCAGCGCCGGGCGCGCCATGGGTAACTTTTCGAAACCCGGTTTGCAGTTTGCCAACATACAAATCATATTCACCGCGATCTAATTGAAAAACGAGCTTGCCTTGCTTATTAACCTTCGGCATAAGGTCGACAATTTGGTCTAGTTTTTGGATGTTTTTAGGCACTAGAGATAAGAACATTAGCTTAGGTTCAATTTGTTTTCCACCTGGCGGGGTTAGCAGAGTATCAAGGTCTTGAGCAAAGTCGACAGGCCCTTTTAAGGGTATTTTATTGATAACGATTCTTTGTAATAGCTCATCATCTTTTAAAAATCGCCCGCCAAATGGCCAACCAGAGCCGACGATAACATCACTTTTTAAGCCACGTTTTTTAGCTTCAGTAATGGTGAACTTTAGTAAGGCATTCCAATCGTCACTTAACCATTCATGGCATTGCTGGGTAATGCCTTTATCGGTAATTGGCATCATGATGGGATTAATTTCTATGCCGCCAAAACCAGCATCTTTTAAAATATCTAGCTCGCGTAACAGTTGCTCTTTACGCACACAGTTACCATTCCACCACCAACGTGCAAATGGCTTAGCCTGAGCTGGAGGGGTGTCAAAAACCAATTTTAAGTCATCAGTAGCTGCAAAACTGTGCTGGCTAGTCAAGATAACAAGGCTGTATAGGGTTATTTTTAATAAATTCTTCATCAAGACTCTCGAAATAATTGTGGAGTAACCGCAAGTAATTGCTCATCACATTTCTGGCCACTACGGTGCTAAAAAATTTGTCTTACAGCAGTAGAGTCAGAAAGGGAAAAATTACTACCCATAAATTCGAGAAAAAATAAAAAATAAGAAAAAATAAAAAATAAGCAAAAATAATTATTAGTGCCGCCATTGAAGTAAATAATGCTTTTAATCCTTCCCGCTGGGAGCTTCGCAATACTTGCACTACTGCGTTGTGTTGATTTTAAAGATGCTACATGCCATCGCCAACACGCCTTGCCTCTATGGACGGAGGTACTTAGCGTGAGCAGGACGCGGAAGCAGTGTAGCGGAAGCGCTGCGATAGCGCTGGAACATGCATTTTCAAGTAGCTTGGGGTGTATATTCCAGACGTATAGTGCGTTGAGTTAACGAGGTGTTGTCAGTGTCATAAGCAGCTCAGATGCTGATTGATAGCCGGCAATAATACTGCCGTCTGGCAAAATTATATTTGGGGTGCCGTTTATACCTATTTGTTGCCCAAAACGAAATTGCTCTTCAATTGAGTTTTTGCAACTGTTAGCTGCGATAGGCTTGCCTGCTTGGGCTAATGTCATCGCATGTTTAGGATCTTTGGCACACCATACCGAGATCAAGTCGTCAAATCCTTGGCTAGATAAACCAGCACTAGGAAATGCCAGATATCGCACGGTAATGCCGATGCTATTGTATTCGCTCATTTGCTCATGCATGCGTTGACAATATGCACAAGAAAGATCGGTAAATACCGTCACCGCATACTTTTCATTGTCAGCTTTAAACTCAATAGCATCACCTACAAAGCGTTTGACGCCATTTAGCCTGACAGCTTTCAATGCTGCTTCAGTTTCATCACGCATACCCGCTTCCACATTGTAGATACGTGCCTGCATCAGGTACTTTCCATCCGCTGACGCATAAAAAATACCGCGTTCGGTATCCAACTGGTATATCCCTTCAATGGGCGAATTCACAATTGAGTTAATTTGCCACTCCAGTGCATTCTGAAGTTTTTGCTGTAATTGCTGATGACTATTTGCCAATGCAAATATCGTTACCAAGGGCAGTACAAGTAGCATCAAGGCTTTTTTAAACAATACCATCTGATGATTTCTCCAATTAATAGGCTCTGCTGACTGTTAAACCATACCAAAATAAGAAGAGCCAAGAACATGGTTGGTACACGTCTTGGCATAGTGATATGAACAGCTTGCGCATTTCCCCTCGAATAAACATTCGTGGTTTCTTGCGCAACGATTCATCTCTTTCTTATTTTATTTCGATAGTCCACTGTCCGGATGATAACTCAACGCCAGTGTGTGCGACCGATTGTCCGTTGACGACAACTTGCTGCGCACCCAGTTGCGCCAACTCGAGCAACGCCGATGAGCCGGTCGGAATACTGACCTGCCAAATCACTGAGCTTCCCTTACGTTGCCAATGGCTGGTGATCAGGCCATACGGCGAACGATGCTCGGCTTTCGCCCATTTTAGACTAGGAAGAAAACTAGGCTTCAAAATGATACGTTCAAAGCCGGGGTGAGCAGGATCAGGCCTGATACCACCAATACTTTCATGGAACATAGCGGCAAATCCGCTGTGCATGGGGTGACTGAATGAGTTCCGCGGATAGCGCTCTTCCTTTGACCACTCTAAAGGTACTTCTGGCCATGTGGTCAGATCATGGGTCTCAGTCATGTATGCCAAGCTAGGGTAGCTTCGTTGATGGAGCAGTAAGTCGGTAATCTCCGCATGCCCCGAATCATTCAGGGCAGTGTACAAGCCGCGGTGGCCGAGAATACCCGTTGTATAGTGTCCTTTGTTTACTTTAACGATGCGTTCAGCCAATGCCTTGGCAACGGCAGCACGTTGCTGATCTGGAACTAGGCCTAGGTGTAGCGCCATGGCGGTTGCTGTTTGCGAACCATAATCGCCTGAATCAGCATTGTAGAACTCCTTATTGAAAGCGTCTTTGATCGCTTTCGCCAGCTCTGTATATTTCTTTTCTTCGTTTGGTTTACCCAATAGCTTGGCCATTGTCCTCAATGCTTCGGCGCTTTGATAGTAGAGCGCGCTAGCTGACAATCGTCGCGGAGTATCTCTCTTAGCATTTGAACCCGGCGGACACCAATCCCCCCAAGCAAAACCTTTTTTGATGAGGTTCTCTTTAACTTCATATTCACCGAGGTAGTCCATGTAGCCGCTCATCATTGGCCAGGCATCTTCCGCCGTCTGTTGATCACCAGAATAGAGCCAGTTGTACCATGGCACAAGCACCACAGCTAGGCCCCAATCAGCCCGAGCTTGCCCACAAAGGCGTCTACCAACAGCAATATTGGCCGGAGCACGCGGATCCTTTGGCGGGATGTCGCTCTTAGGGTAGTATTGAGGTACCAAACGTGAAACACCGAGCAGTGCTTTGAAGTCATTGGTGCTCTTGCTCCAGAAACTGCGCGCGTCATAATTCATGTTTATGGTTTCTGCGGTCGCATGCATATCGCCCAACCAAGCACATTTTTCACGATGTGGGCAGTCGGTTAAGATACCTTGCAGGTTGCTTTCGATCGTCCAAAGTGAGATGTTATAAAACTTGTTTAGTAAGGGATCTGAAGATTCGAAACTACCAATACGCGCTAGATCAGTGCGAACCAGCCAGCCGGTAAAATCATCTAGTTGAGGTTTAGCTGAAAGACCATTGATCTGCACATAACGGAAACCATGATAGGTAAAGCGCGGCTCCCATTCCTCTACATCATCGCCCTTGCTGATATAGAATTCCGTCTGGTCATTACCCATGACACTAACACCAGTAGATTGGGTATCTATTGATTTTTTGTCGGGCATAAGGTGTTCTGCAAAACGCATTTTAATCTGTGTTCCGCGCTTTTCCTGTACCCGGATCTGCAACCAACCGGTCATGTTGGTGCCCATGTCCAAAATCCATCCGCCGTCGTTAGATGGCGTGATATTTGTCGGTTTAATCGCTTTAACTTTCTTCATTGGTGGCTGCGATTGGGCAATAAGTTGCTCAGTAGGCGATGGAACAACTGTTGCGGACACCCAGCCGGCATCGTCAAAGCCAGCCTTACTCCAGCCGGGGAGTTCCAACCGTGCATCATAGCTTTCGCCCACATAAATATTGTCAAAAAGAATGGGGCCGGTAGTCGCTTTCCACTGTGGTCCTGTAGTGATCTGTTGCTTACTACCATCGGTATATTCAATCTCTAACAAGGCAATAGCGAGGGGCTTACCCCATTTCAATCTGCGTGAAAAAGCAAAGTTCTGCCCGTAAAAACCATTACCTAGCATTAACCCCGCTGCATTACCGCCGGATTGTAGGTGTTTGGTGACATCAAAGGTCACATAGAAGGCGCGCTTATGATAGGTGGTTTGTACGGGGTCGAGCACATGGTCGCCCACTTTCGAGCCGTTCAGATAGAATTCGAAATAGCCCAACCCGCTGACATGAGCCGTCGCACTTTTTACCGGCTTTGTCACCTTAAACTCATGCCGCATTAGCGGTGCAGGAAACGATTTTACCTGTGCTGTGGGATTATTGCGTCTGGTGAAGGTCCGCTCTAGCAGCGGCGAAGCTGGTCTGGGATCTCCCTCAAGAGCGATCCACTTCGCATCCCACCATGAAACCGGCACCGGCTGTGCTGTCAAAGCCCCCGTAAACAATCCTGTAACCAACGCTAGGATATAACTATTTTTTATTATATTTTTCATTTCTACCTCATTGAAGAATATTACATAGCAAGTCTTTTTTTTCGTTACTTTATAAGTTCTTCATAAAATTTCAGTGCTAAAAAATTTGTCTTACAGCAGTAAAGTCAAAAATAAAAAAATTACTACCCATAAGTTCGAGAAAAAATAAGCAAAAATAATTATTGGTGATGATATTGAACGCTGCACCATTCCGTATAAAAAACTGTTTTTTGCGGGCACCCAGCCGTTAACCAGTGATGCAGGTGCAACAAAAAAACGAATACCCATGCAGGTATTCGTTTTGTAAACTGGCTTTGCCATAGTGCTTGATATTAAGGTTTAATACATCAACACGAGACGATCGTTAATTTAACTTTTGAAACAATCTACTCTTGATATAACAACTTTTTCTAACACCACTGATTGGGTCGCCACCAAAGGTTGCATTGTTACAAGCAACTTGACCCGATTGATTATTTAGGTATTTAAATTTTTTATTAGCGCCATAAGCAATATCTACGGTTTTATTTAGTAACAGTGTGGTACTCTCATCTCCAGCATACAGATAGCCACTGGGACCTCCATTTGGAATAACCTCTTGGTAATGACATTCTTTTTTTATACCCTGGTTCGGATCACCACCAAACGTTGAATTTTCACAACTCACTGTCGTTTTACCGCATACTGAATTGTTGTAAATATTATACTTATATTTGTATTGGCCATTTGCACCATAGGCAATATTTACTGTACCTGTTACAGTAAATTCAGTTTTAGCTTCAGTTGCAAAAGTATATCCTTGCGGCCCATTCGGAGTTTGTGCAGGACGAACATAACAATGTTTAGGATGACCACTTATAGGATCACCGCCAAATGTTGAATTATTACAGGTGATATCAGATGTTTGATTGTATAAATACGAAAATTGACCATCAGCACCGTACGCAATATCTGTCGGCTCGTTAATGGCAAGCTCGCTTCTTTCTATTACGGCATATTCAAAACCAAACGTTTCAGCCGCAGGGTTCAAGTCAGTATTTGGGCAATAATCTACAGCCCCCTTAGATTTATGCGGGAAATAACCTGGTGCAACATCAAAATAATCAGCATCTACATGTTCTACTTGGCGAATGTCATCTAAATACATAACCATGTCGTTATTCCGATTCACATTGCTGTCATATAAATACCAACCATAAGATGGGTACAGGCCACGTTCGTCATTATAACCAAGTTGAATTTGGTCACGACTTAGTACTTGTTTACCATCCAACCAGACTTTCACAAAACCTGTTGGCGTAAATGGGTTAGTTTTAACTTGAATCACAACGTCAACCCAGCGGTCTTTATAATTATCCATATTGGCAGGAACTTCAAAACTTCCGGTACCTTCACCAAACACACTGGTACTGACACGATTAGAGTCCCAAGAATAGCCAACTTTAAAACCATGTTGATGCATTGTTAGTGCGATAGGAGGTACTCGACTGGGCTCACCAACACCTCGCTCAGGGTCACCGTGCAATTGGAAAAACAATGCGCCTTGTTCGCCCGTTAATTTAGTTGAGTTACTTGGGAAGTAAACGCTAAAACCATGCCAAACAGTTGCCGTATTACCACTGGCATTTGGGCCATGAAACATCGCTTTGCGATCGGTGTTATTAATTATATTTATATCACCATTCCACTGTGCAGGATTATCATGTTTCCAGTGCAATTTAGCAGAATATCCACCCGCGCGAGCGATGGTGTTTTCAGCGCTAAAAGAATGCGGCCCTTGAAATTGTTTGAATTTAAAACTTTTAGGTAAGCTCTCATCAAGGCCTGGTGAATAGGTACCCATTAAATTGTGGGCATTCCAACCGCCTCCCTCAAATGATTCCTGTATACGTGGTGTAAGGCGTTCAATTCCGCCATTACCTGCCTGGTTTTGCCCCACGGGATAATCTTGAGCGTAACTAAAAGCACTGATACTGAGACTCCCCAACATTACTGCCATTTTAACTATCGATTTTGTATATTGATGTATCATATTGATATTTCCAATTATTATTATCTGATCTCTTACTCCATTTCACTTAAACAGTTTGGTACCACTTTATTTAATATGAATTGTCGTTAAGAGGGCTTTCAACAGATAGTTGATTTAACTTCTGTCCTGACCAACAAGTAAACTTTTTTGCGCAAAAATCACACAATATCTTGTCTTACAACGGTAGAGTCATAACGGCTTCTAATTACTACCCCTAACATCAAAAAATTATTAGGATTATAGAAAAATAACTGGATTGCTTATATAGCCAGTCCACTTGCTGAACCATGTATCTTCAAGTGGATTGGGTGTAAGCTAAATTTACACCTAGGTCGTTACCTAGTTTGATTAATGGCTAAAAATCTCGCTATTTCAATCGTACGTTAATTAGCAAAATAACCTGGTGCAATATCATAATAATTGATGTTTTCGCCTTCTGCCTGACGAAACTCATCCATATAAATAATCGCGTCAGAGTCACGGTTCCAGTTATCGCCGTAAATGTACCAACCATAAGAAGGATAAAGTCCTGTTTTATCGTTATAACCTAACTGGATATTGTGATGGTTAACCATTTGTTTACCGTCAATCCACAGCTTAATAAAGCCCTTTTGTTCAAATGGGTTGGTTTTAACTTGTAGAACAAAATCAACCCAACGATTTCGGTATTTGGATAAGGTTACTGGCACATCAACATGTAATTGTCCCTCACCTTGCGTGCTGGTACTCAATGCGGACGCATCCCAAGAATAGCCGACTTTAAAGCCCTCTGAACTGACGGTTAATGCGATGGGAGGGATCCGGCTTGGTTCGCCCTTATCTTTAGCGCCATGAAGCTGAAAAAAAAGTGCGCTTTGCTCGCCGGTTAAGGTAAATTCTTCACTTGAGAAGTAGGTACTAAAGCCATACCAAAGTGTAGTGCTATTACTGCTTGCGGTTTTGCCATGAAACATGGCTTTTCTGTCGGTGTTATCAAGTTTATTCGGGTCGCCATTCCACTGCTCTGGGTTTTCATGTTTCCAATGTAATTTTGCTGAATAATTACCTAAACGGACGATATCCGTTTCTGCGACAAATGAATGCGGCCCCTGAAATTGAGTGAATAGAAAAAATTTAGGTAGGCTTGGGTCAAATCCTGGATGATAAGTTTGTAAAAAAGATTGTGAATTCCAGCCTCCGCCAGCAAAGGTTTCGTAGGTGACAGCGCTATTGCGTGCAATAGGATCATTTCCGACAAGGCTTGCACCAACAGCGAAATCTTGTCCGTTAGGAATTACTGAACTTGAGGTGATAATGTCACTGCTGTCGAAAACAACGGATTCCGCATAACCATCTGCATCGGTATATTCTGCTTTCACGGATACTTTTTTACCCTTATCTGCTTCTATAAGGGTATAGCTAGCTTGACTTTGGTCACTAATTAAATCGCCATCAAGATACCAAAAATATTCAACCGTGCCCGTAACTGTATTTAAATCGTCAATACTAGCTCTCAGAGTGGCACCTACTTTCATCTCAGGGCTTCCACCGTTGCTATCGGTAATGGATATTACCCCTTGATAATTATCTATTTTGGCAACTGCCGCTGTGCCTGTAGACGTTAGCGTTTCCTCATAGCCATGGCTATCGGTATAACTGGCTTGAACGGTAATTTTTGTTCCGACCTGCGCTCGTTTAAGTGTGAGGGCGCTACTGTGCTGATTTAAAATTGCTTCGCCATCGGCAAACCAAATAAATGTCGTAGCTGAGGTTTTTACGCCATTATCATCAGCCAGTATTGCTTCAAGGGTTTGTCCTTGTTTGGCAATTCCTTCAATGTTTAGTACGCCGCCGAAGTTTACCAAAGGCACTTTAGTTGTTTGCTCGGCAGTTAAGCTACTACTAAAGCCTTTATCATCAACATAATTGACGGCAACCCCGAGCGTAGCGTTTAGATCGGCTTTTTGAATAAGATAACTTTTACTATCTGCACCCGGTATACTGATGGCATTGCGCCGCCATTGATAAGAAATGCTATTTACATTGGATAAACCATCAGGATCATTAATCGAAACCACCAGCGTTTCACCGTAGCTTGCCTTACCTGAGATACTGAGCGCGCCTCGTTGGTCATTTTCTTTATCTTTAATTGTTTGATCGCTATCGCCACTTCCGCCACATGCTGCTAAAGCAAGGGTTAATGCCGATAGTGTAAATATGTTTTTGTACATTTTTTTGCTCTGCTTTTTTGTTGTAGTGGTTATTATCCCTGTAAACTGAGCAGTTATTGACAACGTTAAATAACTAGTAGCGTTGCGTCTTGTTGTCTAAACAGACATTCACTCTACGATATTCATTGACTTACTGCCCCAGCATTATGGTAAGCGCTGGGCAATTTATTGCTCAAAACGGCTTTTTTAACGACCACTAGTTTGGTTATAAAAAGAATTGGTCTATAACGTAAAGTCGTATTGACCAATGATTACTACCCCCTAGTAAGGATAAAAATGAAAAATAAGAGGTCAGCTTATTGTAGATGACATTGAATTAGATAAAGTTGGTTTTTGGCGAGTAGAGTCAAAAACCACCTTAAAAGCGTCGACAACGAGCCCGCGCTCGTTAACAAGCGCATGGGCAAACTAAAAGCTAAATTGCTAATTAGCGATTATTTTTTTCGGTAAGCCTGAAGTAGGTGATAGTTCATAGGTGGTGTTGGGCATTAAATTAATGCGAGGCCGTTCTGGTAATGTAATATTATTAGCCGAGGTATTGGCTGGCAAACCATAATAGTTAAAGCCTTGTTTAATATTGTTTAAGTGCAGATTAATCGCATACTCTGTTAAAGCAAAGTCGTAGAAAGCAACCTCATCAATAACGCCAGAAAATGCTTCTTTATCCCAAAATCTTTTTCGCGGCGTATTGCCGATCATCGCAGATCCTGGACCTCCGCTTACCATTTTTGAACCGGGAGGGTATTGGTAAAATATTTGTTTTTTACCATTTATGTAAATTGCTTTTTCGCCGGTGTCCGCGTTATAAGTAGCAGCGATATGATGATAATTGCCGTCGGTTAAATCAGCGAGACTGAAACGGCCGTCACGGCCATCAAGCTGCAGTGTTAATTCATCATACCCGTGCCCTAAAGTAAATAACCCAAAACTTAATCTGCTGTGGTCGGCTTGCCGCTCAAAACTCAGTTGTATACGGCCACCGCCACTATCTTTGCGAAATATTTGTTGTATTTTCCCCGATGCACCTGACAGCTCTGGACGGATCAGTGTTTCAATAGTCACCCCGTCAGGTGCAGAAAATGAGCCCGTACCTCGTACGGTACTACCGCCATTGCCTAAATCAATGCGTGCATTGTCGCTATTATCAAACTTGATTGCTCCTTGTCCTACAAGACCTTGCACTCGTATGGCACCTGTCGCCATCACGCCGTCGGCACTACCGGCGCTATCAACAACGCGATCGCTGTTAGTGTTAAAAGGCCAAAAGTGTTTAGGTCGCCAACGAGCAGGTACTAATACGGTATTTTTGCCGCTGGTTACTCGAGGGGCGGTGTACCTTAAATCTACGGTTAGATCACTACCGTTCGAGTGCAACATGCCTGCCGGAGTATGAATTAGGGTGCTTGTTTTTGTTGTAGCTTCAAGACTTAGTGTTCCTGCCCTTAATCTTACCTCTCTATTATTAAAGAGTTTAATCAGGGAGTTCGGACCTAGGCGTAAAATGTCTCCATCAAGTAGTTTAATTATTACTTGTTGCTCAGTGAGATATACCCCTGCCAGCAAGGCGTTATCTTGAATATCCCCCTGCCCAACAACCGTCACCTTACCGTCAATAATATTTGCAATAATTAACGGTGATGTACGCTGAGCAAAAATCCAAAATAAACTAGCGACAATAACAATGAATGCCAGTAGCGATAACAGCATGTTTTTGGTGGTGATATTGTTCTTGTTCTCTTTTGGCTGTTGGTGTTCAAGCACTTTGCTTGGCTGTTCTTCAGGGCAGGTTGGCTCATCGGCTTTTATCACCAACTCTTCCGTTATTCGGCGGTACACAACTGCTGTACCCTGCTTAGGTGTTGCGCTTAACCGAGCATGAATATTGATATAGTCGTAATAAAATTGCTGAGCTTCAACATTGCCTTGTAACAATTGCTCAAGTTTTTTCATTTGCTCTGGGGTGGCATTGCCTGAACAGACAGCATCAGCAATGGCGCTTACCTCTGGAAATTGCTCTTGTTGCGTCATGAAGATGCCTCTTGTTGTTTTTTGTTGACACAAGCTAGTAACTGAGTGCGTATCTTATGTATTACTTTACGAATTGCATGCACAGATCTACCGGTATTAGTTGCTATTTGTTTAGCGGTTAAGCTCTCTAGGTAAAAGCTTTGGTAAACCTCTTTTAGGGGCGCAGATAGTAATGAACGACAATGTTCTAGATGTCGCCACTTCTGTTCCCAGTTGTCCCGATTACTTTCAAAAACGCTGATGTTGTGACTAAATTCATTTAAAAAATCTTCACTTAAGCCAAGTTGATAGCGTTTGTTACTGCGGCGGAAATTTTCTATGCGATAGTAAGCGATGACATTGGCCCATTTTGAAAAATTTGTCCCCAACTCAAATTTATCAAACTCTTGCCAAAGCGTTAGACAGGTTTCTTGAAAAATATCATCTGCTGCGCTGGGATCACCTACAAATGCATGGATATATGCATAAAGGCGGCTTTTATCGACTTCAAGCAACTGCTCAAACTGCCTTATTTTGGGCAAATCGGTTTGACACGGCTCTGTTGTAACCCTTACTACACTGCTTTTCGAAGGAATCTTATTTTTTTTAGACACGACACCAGTTAAATAAAAAATATAATCAGGTTTGTATTTATAACACGGTGCCGCGTTTAAAACTCGTTAATTTTTTAACACATTTTGCACACCAATAATTTATTAATTATGGCATCTTTGATCTTAC
>NZ_KQ130518.1:0-15648 GCF_001050375.1 Catenovulum maritimum
TCAGGTGGCGACGACTCAACAAGTGTTGAGCTATTAGAAAATCCGGACTTTGAACTGGGGGATGTAACCGCTTGGAGCACAAATGATGGAACTTCGAGTATCGTCATATCAAGTGAACAAGCTTATACAGGTACATATAGTGGCAAAATTACAGGTAGAACGGCAAGCTGGAACGCACCAATCCAGAGTTTAGTTGGTAAATTAGACCAAGATAAATCTTATCTAGTTTCTGCTAGGGTTAAACTAGCGAATGCTGATAACGCGCAAGTCAAACTTAGTATTAGAGTCACTTCTGGTAATGACACTCAATATTTAGGTATCGCCAGTGCTGAGGCTAACAGTTCTGATTGGGTTGCGTTATCTGGAAACTATTCAAATAACATAGCAAATCAATCTGATATCGCGATTTATATTGAAGGGCCTGATGCAGGTGTTGACTATTATATCGATGATATCTCAGTTAAATTAGATCCAATTTCAAATTTAACTGATTTTACGCCTGTGACGGCACAAAGTTTAAAATCACTTACAGGTATGAACATAGGTGTTGCTGTACCTGCTGGTAATGCATCGAATAGTATTTTAAGCAGTACGGCGAGACAGACGGCTAGTCAAAATCATTTTAATCAGTTGTCAGCTGAAAACATAATGAAGATGAATGCTATTCAACCTAGCCAAGGTAATTTTACTTTTGCTGATGCAGATGCTTTAGTTAACTATGCAGCAAATAATGGTATGTCAGTACATGGCCATGTGTTGGTTTGGCACAGCCAAGTTCCAAATTGGATGCAGTCATTTAATGGCGATAAATCCCAGTGGATTGCAATGATGGAAGATCATGTATATCAAGTCGCAAGTCACTTTTCAGGTAAGCTCGCGAGTTGGGATGTAGTAAATGAAGCATTTAATGAAGATGGTAGTTATCGCTCTATCGCAGTAGATAATGGTCATGGTGCAGATCAACGCCAAGCGTCAATTTGGCATCAAAATATTGGTGATGAATTTATTGCGCTTGCGTTTAAAAAAGCGCGTGAAGCGGATGCCAATGTTGATTTGTACTACAACGATTACAATATCTCGTGGAATGAAGCTAAATTAGATGCCATTGTTAATATGGCTGCTAATTTTATTGATAACAATGTGCCAATAGACGGCATTGGTTTTCAAATGCACATTAATAGCAATGGCCCAGATAAAGCTCATTTTGCTAAGCAACTTAAAAAAGTGGTTGATTTAGGGTTAAAAGTGAAACTAACTGAGCTTGATATACAGATGAATTCTTCTGGCGATCTTGACACCTTTACGCCATTTGTAGCTGAAAAACAAAAGCAAAGATATTTTGACATTGTCAGTACTTATCTAGCAGTTGTACCTAAAAACCAAAGAGGTGGGATTACGGTTTGGGGCATTGGTGATGCAGATAGTTGGATTCAGGGTTTAACGGGAAATACCGATTGGCCATTATTATTTGATGATAATTTTAATCCCAAACCAGCATTGCAAGGGTTCGCAGACGCGTTAGCTGCGGATCCACGAGCTGATGAGCCTAACCTAGAAGATAATCAAGATAATACAACGACTCCAGCGGCCAATTTAGTGACTAATTCTGATTTTGAATCAGGTAACACTCATAATTGGTTTGGCCATGGCCCGACCTCGGTTGAAATTGAATCTAGTGAAGTTAATGCAGGTCAGTATGCTGCCAAAGCTTCAGCTCGTACTGATAGTTGGAATGGCATCGCCCATAATATTAACTTAACGCCAGGTGAAACTTATCTAGTCACGGCTTGGATAAAACTGGCTAATGCAGCTGCCGACAAAGCCTCATTGAGTATTAAATTAACTGATGATGCTGGCGATCATTACAACTCTGCTGCTTATCAAGTAGAGGTTAGTAATGATAATTGGACTAAACTAACAGGTGAATATACACATACAGTAAGTGGGAATGATTTAGGCACCTATGTTTATATTGAAGGTCCAGCGAGTGGTGTCGATTACTATATAGATAATATCTCAGTCGTCGCTAAGTAAATTTTTAGCTGGGTTAAGACAGATTAGCCCAGCAGTCAATCTTATAGAGAAAAATAATGATGAAGATTTGGAAAACACTTACCTTTTCAAGCATTTTTGCTATTTCGGCCTGTTCATCGACTGCAACTAAACAGGATGATCATAGTATAGGCATGAAAGATGCCTTTAGAGACAGTTTCACCATAGGTGCTGCAATCAATAAAGCACAGATTTATCAGCAAGAAGCCGGTACTACTCAAGTCATACAAAAGCATTTCAATACACTTACAGCTGAAAATGAAATGAAGTGGGAAGCGATGCAGCCGCGAGAAGGTCAATTCAACTTTGATGTTTCAGATACCTTAGTCGCTTTTAGTGAACAAAACGACATATTTCTCGTGGGTCATACCTTACTTTGGCATCACCAAACGCCAGAATGGGTTTTTCAAGATGACAAGGGCCAACCAGCTAGTCGAGACTTGTTATTATCACGTTTAAAAACTCATATAGATACGGTTGCAGGTCGATATAAAGGGCGAATTCAAGGTTGGGATGTGGTCAATGAAGCCTTAAATGAAGATGGCAGCTGGAGAGAGTCGCCCTGGTATAAAATTTTAGGTGAAGACTATATTCATAAAGCCTTTGAGTTTGCTGCGGCAGCTGCGCCAAATGCTGAGTTATATTACAATGATTACAATTTATTCAAACCTGAAAAGCGTGACGGTGCAGTTAAAATCGTTAAATCTTTACAAGCAAAAGGGTTGAGAATTGACGGAATTGGTATTCAGGGACATTACGGCATAGGTTATCCGGATTTAACTCAGCTTGAAGATTCTATCAAAGCGTTTTCAGCCCTAGATGTTGACGTTATGATTACCGAGTTAGATGTATCCGTGTTACCTTTCCCAGAAGCAGAAAATCAAGGCGCTGATATATCGATTGATTTAGCACTACAAGAAAGGTTGAATCCGTATCCAAATGGTATGGATGCAGAAATCTCTAAGCAATTTTCAGATCATTATCTAGATTTATTTAAGTTGTTTTTAAAATATAAATCTAGCATATCGCGTATCACTTTTTGGGGTGTAAATGATGGCCAAACTTGGCGTAACGACTGGCCAATGAAAGGTAGAACAGATTACCCACTTATGTTTGATAGAAATAACCAAGCTAAGCAAGTTTTATTAGATTTAGTTGAGTATAAAAAAAGCTTAGCGAAATAAAACTGACACTGGATTCGCCGCTCATCACAAGCATTGTTTCGAGCGGCTAACTTTATATAGAAATTTTTCCATATTATGACAAATGTAAAACATTTCACTTTATTCGTGACACTGTTGTTTAGCATAAGCTTTGTGTTGAAAGCGGATGATCAAAAATTATTAGAATCTAGCATTGTTTCTGCTCAAGATGCTGCAGTAAATCAATACGTTGGATCTGTTTTTAATACTTACTTTTTAGGACAAACTAAAACGAGTAAAAATGTGATTACAGGTGTGGCGGTAATAGAGCCAAATCACGAAATACATCCACCTCATCAGCATCAAGAAGAAGAATTTTTAATGATTTTAGCCGGCGAGGGGACTTGGTTATTAAATGGTATTAAATCAAAAGCTCAAATCGGAGATATTTTATATGCTGCACCAGGTGATTTACATGGCATATTCAATACGGGTAAAACGCCACTTAAATTTGTAGTGGTGAAATGGGAGGTTAAATCACAAATGCAATAGCTTGTTTATGCACATGTAGTATCTATATTGTTCTTCCCTAACTAGTTTATGTTTTATACCAATCAACAACTTTCTAGTATCCTAAATAAAATTAGATATTTTACTATCAGCTAAGTGTGGGTAAATTTGTAAACGTCGCTGATTAATTCACAACTGAATATCAATTATGATGAGACCTTATTTTCATTATTCTTATGCTTGCATTGGAACCCGTAATATTTATTTAAAATTGAAATGAACTTATTTTAACTTTTACCGTATATATAGATTGGTTTTCTGAACAAGTTTTCATAGGGGAACAAATTAATGGGGAAACATATTGATAAGGCCGTATCAGTCGTTAACACATCTAAAAAATGGATGTCTTTTATAGTTCTACTCTTGATGACCTTGATTGTTGGTATCGCAATAGTTGAGTTAGGTATTATTCTTTATTTAGATTTATTTGATCCAACTGATGATGTACTTTTTCTTGAGATTGATGAGTTATTTAAAATATTTGGTTTCTTTTTTATTATTCTAATTGGCTTTGAACTTGTTGAAACTGTTGAAATGTATTTCAAAGATAACGTTATACATGCAGAGGTTGTTTTATTAGTTGCAGTTATAGCCGTTGCACGAAAAGTTATTTTACTTGATCTAGAAAAATATGACCCTATCGCAATTATTGGCTTAGGGATAATTATAACCGCACTAGGAGCTTGCTATTGGTTTATTAAACAAAGCTATAGAGTTAAAAAAACTTAGGTGTTCTATAGACTATAGAATTTGTTTGCCTAAATTTAAACTTTGAATCCTTTAGAAAAGGATTATTCATTTGCTTTACAATGTATCAATGAATAACGATAGGTATTTCAATTTACCTATATATGACAACTTTACTAAAAAGCTAATGGATAAATTATGCGTAAGTCAGATAAAAAGTTAGATAATCAACTTAGGTTAGTGCTAACGGATGTTTGTGAAAAAGCATTAAAACAGATTACGGGTTTTCAGTGGCTAACCCACATCGTCAATTATGATCAGTATCCCCAAAGTTTGAAGGTTATTTGTGTATTTGATACTAACCAAAATTTAGATATTTATATTAAATCAAACTTGAATAATAATTTAAACTCACTTATTCAAAATGAATTTAAAAATATGGGTATTAAAATTAAAAATATAAAGCATCATGTTTTTTACGATACAGAAGAGGATTGTGAAAAGCAGCATGATGGTAATTGGGCAAGTCGCTTAGTTAATAACTGAACCTAGCTATGTGATATTTTAATACTCATGCTTTAAGCTGTATTGATATGGGTGTATGTCTAGCAGCCTAAAGAATGAGTCTATTGTACTGTATTAGTGTTATGCAGATTTATTTTTCAAATTTGATAACTTATTTAAATATTCTGGGATTGCGAGCAACGAGAGCTGCATTACTGCTTCGTCAATCTCATTTACTTCAAAGCCTTCACCAATTTTGTTCAATAAAGTGATGCATAAATTACCGCCTAAATGTTCTTTAAATTCGCATAAGGCCGTTTTAATGTTTAACTTTGTTAAGACCGCCGGATTTAACTCAAAGCCTAAATCAATTAACAGCGTTAAAATTTTAATTAAGTCATTTTCGCTAATTAGATTCATTTTATTTGAATAGATACTATCAAGCGCAATACCTATCGCAACAGCTTCTCCATGCCTTAATTCATTATTAGAAAGTTCTTCTAATTTATGTGCAGACCAATGGCCAAAATCTAGCGGTCGTGCAGATCCATATTCAAATGGATCTCCGTTAGTTGCAATATGATTAAGGTGCCATTGAGCCCCTTTAATTATCATTTGTTGCATTGCCTTTTCCTCAAAACCTGCAAGGCGATACCTTTCTTGATAGAGTTGATTAAAGAATAGGGTATCTTTAATTAAGGCAACTTTTATTGCTTCTGAGATACCCGAACGCTTATCCCTTTCTTGCAATGTATTGAGTAAACTAAAATCGTTTACGACTGCGTGAGGTGGTACAAAAGTACCCAAGAAATTTTTGCGACCATTAAAATTCACCGCATTTTTTACTCCAACCCCTGCATCATTTTGACCTAATACAGTTGAAGGCATTCTAATTAAACGTATGCCTCTATGTGCAGTTGCCGCAGCATATCCTATTGCATCGACAACGGCTCCACCTCCAATAACGAGTATGTATGAGTGCCTATCTATCGCATCGGTTTCTACTCTAGAATGGATCCGATTTATAATGCTAGGGTCATTTTTTACAGCTTCACCACCAGGCACAATTTCGGTTTCTAATATATCAAGCTGATGATATTTAAAATAATGAAGGAGTTGTTGATTGAGTTTAGGATTCGTGTCCAAAACAGCAGAATCTATTACAGGCAAGATCTTTGGATTTTCATCAAGGTTATCGATTAAATCAATAATCAGGTTATTCTCTGGTGCAAAACATGATGTAGAGAAATATATAGGGTAATTATATGAAACTTGAAAATTTTGCTTGATGATAGTCGTGTTGTGCATTTTACAGCCTTTAGGTTTTTCTACTACACTCGTTATATATACAATATTTGAATAAAAACCGAGTTATTTTACCTTTCTTTAAAAAAGTAAAATATAATTAATGAGTAAATTACTTAATTGTAACAAGTTTCAAGCTATTAGTTAACTGTGATAAAATTGAAATTGTAAACAATTGAAACTAAATCGATAGTTTTAAATTACTGGTATTGTGAGTATGGGTCAATTAATCAGCACTAATTTTTATAAAAGAACTCTTTGTTTGTTTGTCTTAATTAGCACACCTGTATTTGCTGAATTACCAAACTCAACACTCATCTTTGCTCAAAATAGTTTGGGTGATACATTCGTTTGCGCTCAAAGAGCATTATCAACCGCTTATAAAAAGTTGGGATATGATGTTTATTACCGAACACTACCGAATAAAAGAGCTTTAAAAGAATCAAATTCAGGCCAATCTGATGGGGAACTATTAAGAGTTGCAGGGCTAGAAATAGAATACCCCAATCTGATTCGAGTACCTGTTCCACTGTGCAGTGTCGAGTCTGTTTTAATTGGGAAAAAAACAGTGAAAGCAGATAGGTTTGAAGATTTAAAAAATTATTCTATAGGGATTACTACCGGCTTTATTGATCAAGAAAAGTTGGTTCGAGAGTATAATTTAAAAGCCACTCGAGCATATAAAAATGAAATATTAATAGAATTACTCCTGCATAAGCGTGTTGATCTTATATTTTTAACTACTGACGATGCGCATAAAATTTTAAATAGTCCAGACGGTGACCAGTATAAAATAATAGAAGGCTTAAATAGAGATATTTATCTTTACCACTATTTGCACAAACAACATCAAACTTTAATACCTCTTATTACAGCTCAATTAGAACAAATGACTAAGGACGGAGAAATAATAATGACTCACAGGGTCATGGAGTAGTTTTCCTTAATTAACCATCCGAGCACGCTTGATTCTTTTTAGATAGTCTTCATGATTCAATGTTTCGGAAGCGTTAAACCATAGTGCTTGTTTAGTTTGAATAAAGGATTGTTTAATTAAATTAAAATTTGATCTATCTACTAGAGGATCATAGCTAGTAGGTCTTACCTTCATACCTTCTAGTACAGCATACCAGCTATCTTGAGAAAACAAATCTGATGGATTCTTATATAAACGACCATGCGACTTAAATAGAGCAAGTTTCTCAGATAAGCTATCTGGGATTGATAAATTCTGCCACATCCTCCAAAATTTAGTATCTTTTCGCTGTGTAACACAATAATGCAAAACGATGAAATCTCTGATCGAGTTATACTCGTCGTCTATTAAACGGTTGTACTCTTTTATACTGGGTTCACAAATACTCTTACTTGGTAATACTTGCACGAAATTGAGCATCGCACGCATAATTAAATAAATACTAGTCGACTCTAATGGTTCTAAAAAACCTGTCGAGAGACCAACGGATAAACAGTTCCTGTGCCACATTTTTTTTCTTTTACCAGTAACAAACTTAATCACTTTAGGATCTGTAATAGCTTTAGAGTTAGTACAAGCATGTTTTATTAATGATTCAATGGCTTCTTCGTTATTACAATAGTCACTCGCATATACGTATCCGTTTCCAGTCCGATTTTGTAACGGTATCTGCCATCTCCAACCATGTTCTGCTGCTGTAGATAAAGTGTAGGGCGGGATTATATCTAACTTTTCAGTTTGCATAGCTACAGCAGAATCCACGGGTAAAAAATCTTGCCAACTATCGTATCCCACTCTAAGCGCTTTACCAATCAGTAGAGCTTTTTGTCCTGAACAGTCAATAAAAAAATCAGCATCTAATTGCCTACCTGATTCCAGGTGTAGGGTTTTAATATTGCCTTCAATACTAAGATCTGTTTCAACTAAATGATCAGTAATTATGTTTACATTTTTATTTAAACAATATTTTTGTAAGTATTGAGCAACTTTACTAGCGTCAAAATGAAGCGCATGAGAAGTGCTCGATAAATTGGTGGGATTTTTAGGATCAGGGATGAAAAATTTATTTTGTTTTGATAAAGCGACCGCTGGTGAAAAGTCTGTAAATTCAAAACTAGGATCAATTTTTTGCTGTTTGAGCCAATGCTGATAAAAAGGAATACCATCAATTTGACTGCCTATTTTACCGAAAGGATGCCAATATTCAGTACCTTGTTTTAACCAATCTACAAACCTAATTGCAAGCTTAAAAGTCGCATCAGTTTGGCTAACAAAATCTATTTGAGATATGTTCAAATAATTTAATAAGTCAATTATAGAAGGGATTGTTGCTTCGCCAACACCGACACTAGGTACATGTGGAGATTCAATAACTGTTATTTGAGCATCAGTATGCTCTAGCGCCCTAGCTAAAATTGCTGCAGACATCCAACCGGCAGTACCACCGCCTAGTATTACATAAGAGTTGATATGGTCTGGATTTTCCATGGTTTTCCTAATAAATAATTTTAGTCAAGCTTATGAAATGGTTAATAATAAAAACCTAATTGCTGATTAAAGCAATTAGGTTTTATTCAAGTTATTTAATTAAACTTAACTTAAAATTTGGTCGTAAAGCCAACTTGGAATCGACGACCAGAGTATTGCAATAATGTAACACGTTCACGAATGTCAGCGTACTCCAATATATTCTCGTTGGTTAAATTGATTGCTTCGGCACTAATAGTCATGTTCTCAGATAAGTCATAAGATGCACTAAAATCAAATTGACCGTATGCTTCTACATGCTGTGGCAAGCCATTACTGCCAATAACAGGTCCACTTCTATGTTTTAAATAATCATCTCGCCAGTTGTACGCTAAACGAGCTTGGAAATTATCTTTGTCATAAAAACCGATTAAGTTATAAGCTGTTTTTGAGAAACCTTCTAATCCGCTACCACCACTTTTTACACTGTCTCTTTTAATCTCATCAGACGCAGCTTCATCATCTTTAGTGTCAGTATAAGTAAAGTTAGCTTGTACGCCAAAACCACTTAAAAGACCTGGTAAATAATCAAAATTATGAAGAGCAGCTAATTCGATACCAGTAACAGAGCCACCTGTTCTATTTGTTTGTTCCTGTCTAATTTCGTAAAATGAGCCGTAGTCTGGGTCACTTTGAATGATATAGCCAGTATCTTTGAGAACCGTTTTCTGAGAGATGAAAGTATCAATTGCTTTGTGGAATAATCCAACAGAATAAGAATCACCACCATCACTATAATACTCGAATGATAAATCATATTGTGTCGCTTCATATGGGTCTAAATCTGGATTACCCCCTTTAGTATTGTACTGATTGACACGAATATTAGCAGGATAGGTGCTGTTAACCCCAGTATCTTCAAGAGCAGGGCGTGTGATTACTTTTGCAGCCGCAGTTTTAATAAAGAAACCATTATTAAAGTCTAAGTTCAAGTTAAAGCTAGGGAGTACATGGCTATATTCTTTAACTGCAGTAACTGCTTCTTCAGGTGTATATTCTAGTCCAAGAATAATGCCTTCACCTGTATCTGGAGACTCTGTAATATTATCTTTGTCCAAGAACTTTCTATGGCCTGTAGAGCTCGTTTCAGTTTTTACATAACGTACACCAAAATTACCAGTCCAATTGAAGCTAGAGCTATCTCCCTCTAAATTTAGCTGAGTATATAGCGCGGTTACTTTTTCTGTATTTGCAACTGATGAAGCTGGCTTATGGATTTCTGTTGTCCAGTCATCTTCATCACGAATATCGGCAACGGCTTGTTTATATGCATCAAAATCATTAACTAAAACAAATGTTCTAGGGAAGTTACCAGCTTCATCTTCTAAAAACGCTTCTTTATTGAAACTAAATAAGCTATCTTCAAAATCATGTCTTTGACCACAAGTGTTGTAAGGGAAAATAGTGTTTCTGTTAGTGTAGATTTCTTCGTCAGTGTCGCCTGTTGGAGCGACCCATTTATCTCTATTTAAACAACCGTTGGCTATTTGATATGTGTCTTGAGATTTTTCTCTATCAGTATAAGCTAGGCCCATATCAACAGATCTAAATACGCCTGAATCTAATTCATAGTTCGCATCAAATTTGGCTTCAAAAACTGTATCTTCTAATTCTTTATGTTGAATATCATTCCAATGAGAGCGAATGGCTGCAGGATTTCCAAATTCAATACTTGTATCTAAAGTCATGATATCACCACTATTATCAAAGTTGATATAGTCGTTTTCCGTCACACCTTTGATTTGACCATCAATATAATCAGGATGGTTAATATCTAGAGTATTATCGTAATTAGGGTTAGTTGCATGCGCTACTAAAGTGTTTCCTCTTGGGGTAGATTCTGCTTTAGAGTATGCTACATCGGCTGTTAGCGTTAATTCATTTAAATATAATTTACCATTGTAACCGAAAGCAAAAGTTTCAGAGTCCTGGCCACGTTCTTGTAATAATGTATCAATAGGGCGGCTACGCCTTATACCCGTTAAAACTGTATTATTATCAGTTACAACAAGATCTTCCCAACCAGCACCTTGCATCGGGACTTGAATACCACTACTTCTAGCCTGTCTAGATAACTCAGAGTATAAAAAATCGACTGTATTAACAAAATCTTCAGTCGGAGACCATTGTAGAGTCGTGTTTAAACTCGTACGTTCTCGATCTTCTTGATCTAGCGTATAGGTAGCTCTTCCTGGGTAATAAATGCTACCAGTTGGGACAACTGCACCTGCTGTATTTCTAACATCGCCAATTACACTAGAACCATCAGCGTCGAAAGAAGCCCAATGCGTCGTACCTGCTGCGTCGATTCTATTTGTAGATGTTTGCTTCGAAACTCCAACAACCACACCAAGTGTGCCATCGGCAAATGTATTACTAACGATACCAGATAATTTAGTACCCGTTTCTCCAGCTAAATCATTATATAAAGCATGAATTGAGCCTACAGCGTGAAAACCTGGTTTACTCAAAGGACGAGCCGTATTTACATTAACATAAGCCCCTAAACTACCTTCGGCAATGTTTGCTCTAGAGGCTTTGATTACATCAGCACCAGATATTAACTCTGAAGGAATAGATTGAAAGTCAAACTCACGGCCGCGTTCAGTTGTTGCAACCGTTCTATTATTAACTTTTACCGCATTAAACTTTGGGCCCATACCGCGAACTGATACTTGAGCACCTTCACCGTTAGTTCTAGAAATCATAACACCAGAAATTCGCTGCAATGATTCTGCAACATTCTGGTCTGGAAATTTACCAATATCTTCAGCAACTATACTGTCTTGGATTGAAGGTGCATTTTTTTTCAATTCCATTGAGTGGGCAAGACTACTTCTAATACCGCTAACTTGAATGATCTCCGTCTCTTCTTCATCAGCAGCTATCGATATGCTTGGTATTGTTGTTAGTACACATGAAATAGCGAAACTAACAGGTAGTAATTTAAATTTATTATTATTCATTGTTATTCCTTTGTGCTTATTTGACTAACCTGTACAAACGTAGGATGTTTGTGGTTGGGTGAATGTTATCAACAGAGAGTCGTGGTGTAAACCGATTATTTAATTTTTATTTACATTTAAATAACAGTTGTATGTTTTTTGAGAGTTTTTATCGAGAATTAAAGTTTAGCACTGAAGATGAATTAGGAACTTACAGAATCATATAAAATATGGAAGATATTAACGTTAAGAAATAATTATAGGGGTTTCATTAAAGCATCAATATGCCATCATTTATTTCAACTTGATAGTTATCTTCGGAGTTTGATTTAAGTAATATAGACCAGCGTCGAGATATTTTTTCAACAATTCCATTTAAATAAATGTTGTTTGCAGCGTTTTTCCATTTATTAACAATATCCTTATTTGTCCCATTTTTAGACATCATAATATAGACATCCGATTGGTTTATGTCATAAACCTTTTCAATCTCAAGATGGTTTAGGTTATAAGTTTCCATTAGATAATTTATGCCTTGTTGCTCGTAGACGACAGCTTCAACTCGTTTCTTATATAAAGAGTTTAAGCTTTGAACTGCAGTTGTAAATAAGCTTAAGTTTTCGAAGTCTTGTTTTTTGAGCCAGTTAGTCCTAATGTCACCCCGAACTACAGCAATTGATTTTAGTTGTTTAAGATCATTCAAAGAAGTTATTTTTAACTTATTTTCAGTTAACGAAAATACAGACCAATTTTTAATTTGAACTTTTTGTATCCAATGAAATTTATTTTCTCTTTCTCTAGTTCTAGAAAAACTGTAGATCAATATATTAGGCTCACGCTCTGCAGTAAATAGTGCACGAGCTTCTGGCATAACTTCAATTTTAGTATTGTCACCAATCTCAAGTTGTATCGCTTGAACTATGTCTGTTGCAAATCCATCCACTATACCTTGCTTGTTGATGTAATTTGCAGGAGGTTCATTGACCATAATAATTCTAAGGTCATTAGCATACGAACTGCCAACAAAAAGAAAAGCTATAAAGAATAACTTTAAGCTAACCATAATAAATCCAGAGCATTATTAATCTAATAAAAGTATAGCAATAAAGTTTTTATTTTCTGCTCATCATGAAAAATTTAAACTTAAATCGAGCTAGAAGTTATGTCTAAACAGCAGATTAATATTCACTTTATAAGAATATTATTATTGAGCAAAATTAGCACTCTGAATATGAGACCTATAATATATGTTATGTTAAATAACAATATGAATTTATAAGCCTAGACAAAGCATATAAAGTATTTATGTAAAATTAATTCGCTAACCACTCCGTTATCTGATCTAGTAGAAAATCAGGTGCATCCAGTGCAATGTCATGCCCGGCTGTATCGTTTATGACTAATTTACAAGATAACAACTTAGCCAGCTTTACGCTGGCTTGGTAATCGACTAATTTATCTTTTCTGCATGCAATTATCAAACAGTCGACATTGACTGAGTCAGCTTTGAACCTAGCTGCCGCGTATATTTGTCTAAAAATATTTAAGCGAGAAACCGGTCTTCTATCTTGAATTTTATTCCAACATTCAATTATACAGTCATTATTTTTATATACATTTGAAGTTAGATTTAAAATCGTCTTTTCTCTGCTTTTGTGATCTATAATAATTTTAATTAAATCGGTTATTTTTGCTAAGTTTAACCTTAGATAAAACGGGACTAAATTAGCTGCACTCGTATTCAAAACGCATAATTTAATAATTTTATTAGGTTCATTTTTAGCCCAATCTAACGCAATCATACCCCCCATAGATATTCCGATTAAAATTATTTTTTTACAGTTAGGATATTTTGTATTAAATCTAACTTGTATATCTTGCCGACAAGCAGAAATTGTCGTGAATGAATTCCGCTTACACTCAGTACCATTACCAGCAATATCAATTGCAATTACTGGGTATAGCTTTTGCTGGATCGATAGCTTTTCTATAAATGATTTCCAGTGCGCCTGTTCCCTCATTAAACCTCTAAGCATTAAAATACAGGTATCAGTACTAGTTGTCATACCACTTCCTAGTTGCGCGCTGTGCCATGTTAAGCGTTTTTCCATCTTCTAGCCAGTTTTGATAAGAAGCGGTAGCGGACATTAGAAAATCCATTAAAATCAGATGACTGCGAAGAACTCGTTTAACTCTATGTGGTTTCATAGGGTGGAACAAACCTAAAGATTTTAGTACCTGTAATGGATTTTTCTTAACCCAGCGCCATGAGCCCATTTCTAACGTTAGCGGTAAAAAAGTGCCAGTATGTTCTAGTGATAGGTCATATAGATGGTCCCAAAGATCTCCATGGCAAAGATAGTGTTTGGATTGGGGTTCAAATACATAATTTTGATGTGGATAGGTTTGAAATAATAAGTCTCTTAAATGATATATTTCGCCTATATGTGGTATCGGCTCCAGTTTACTTTTTGCGTATGGAAACCAAAGTCTGTCTCTCAATCCAAAACCAGAATGACAATCGAGTACTAATGAAAATGGTGATTGAAAACAGTTAGTTTTTATAAAATTAACCAATGCCTTAGACTCTGTTTCCATGTCACTGTCTTCAGGGCCTCTGTACCAAGGAATAATAGGAGATATTCTGTGTCCACCAACCAAAAATGCCGTTTTTTCGTGACTCTCTGTTGGTGAATTTCGCATTAGATCAACACTATTAAAGTTTGATCGTTTATGTAGTGCCATACCAACAGGATTTAATAACGGGATAAAATTAACTCGAACTTGGCTTAATAGATGTTTAAGCCCTTTATCCCATTTTATTCGTCCTAACAAAGTTTCAAGAAATGAAATAACAACTTGTGTCCCTATCCTTTCTAACCCATGCACACCACCGACAAATGTAATAACGGGTGCTTCTGAAGATTGATTACCTAAACTGATGGCATAGATGGGTAATTCACTTTGATTAATGTTAACGGTTGCTATTTTCTCTAAATGAATAAACTCCTGATGAGTATCAATAATATATTGAATCTGCTTTAGCTCAGGTAACAAGCCATCAAAGTATCGCATTTAATCTCCTATAATATTAAACCAGACTTTTAAGCTGTATTTACTGAGGTTTGTGAGATGTTTATTCTCGGAAAAATAGCGAATATTCATATAAACAAGTATTTACTACATGTTAATTACAGAAAAATGAAGTTGTATATATAAGAGTTCTTTTGATGTATATGTTTAAAATATACAGTGAGGATTAATAAACTTGCTTAGCAAGCCTATAAAAGATTTACTAGCTTAGTAGAGCTAAACTAAGCAGGGCAAAATCATACTCGAATGATTTTTAACCAAATATAATTTGCTGCCTGACATCGTCAGACCATGCAGCTTGTTTGAGTTTACCCTTTACGCTATCTTTTATGGGGCTTAGACGAGCTAAATTCATGGCAAAACGTCTAAACGTCGCCATATTTTCAGGGGCATCACCGCGACGAATTCTTGATTCGTCTTCTTTGAATGTCATATCTAATACCCAATGCGATGAATTTTCAATTGCCCAGTGGCTTCTTATCGTTTTTGCAATCAGTGGTAAATTAACACCGAGTGAACTGATGTAATATGTCGTCTCTGAGCTGTGCTTGCCGTTTAAATAACGTACTCTTGTAACTTCTATCACTGAGCGTAAATTTGCCCAGCCTTCTCTTTGCTCTATCCATGATGACACAGGTAATTGAACATACGTTCGCTGTTCAATTCGACCATGACCATCGTTTGTTATCGAAAACGAGTGTGACGAAATTAGTTCTTTATTGTCTCTGCGTTCTTTATGAAAGTAAGCTTTAATTTCGTTCGATAATTTACCTTGGTTATTTTTAACCTGTAGCACATAATCACCGCCCTTTTTGTCAATTGCTGTCGCTACTTTTTTAAGGCAATG
>NZ_KQ130518.1:15668-16339 GCF_001050375.1 Catenovulum maritimum
CGAGTGTGACGAAATTAGTTCTTTATTGTCTCTGCGTTCTTTATGAAAGTAAGCTTTAATTTCGTTCGATAATTTACCTTGGTTATTTTTAACCTGTAGCACATAATCACCGCCCTTTTTGTCAATTGCTGTCGCTACTTTTTTAAGGCAATGCATTGCATCAGCTGTAATGATATTCCCTTTAATTTCTAGTAATTCAATAAGTTCCATGACCGTGGATACCTCATTCTTTTTCCCTAGGGATTTACTTTGAGCTAAAACGAGTCCTTGTTCTACAGCATAAGCTGACACGCTGTGAATTGCCGTTTTTCGGTCACCATCAAATGAATGCCTAAGTGTTTTTCCGTCAAAATTAATAACTGATTGACCTTGGCTATCTCGCATTTCATTAACCCAACTTACAAAGCAAGTTAAGAGGGCTGTAGGCTCTAATACACTGATTATTCTAGCAATGGTATCGTCAACTGGAATACCGTTTTCGAACTGTCTAAATTTACGTAACCAATCTAATTTATTATCACCAAACTGTTTAATGTCTTTCCAACCTTCCGCACCTGACAGAATCGCAACCACTGTGAGAAATATGACATCAAGCAACTCATGCTTTTTATTGATATGCGAACGAGTATCTTCAAGTGTTTCAAAATGATCTATAAATGACATGGCTCTAG
>NZ_KQ130519.1 GCF_001050375.1 Catenovulum maritimum
ATCATCTACCATGTCACATTTGTTCATGAATACGATGATGTAAGGTACACCAACCTGACGTGATAACAAGATGTGCTCACGTGTTTGTGGCATTGGGCCGTCTGCAGCTGATACTACTAAGATAGCACCATCCATTTGAGCAGCACCAGTAATCATGTTTTTAACATAATCCGCGTGTCCAGGACAATCTACGTGTGCGTAGTGACGGATTGGCGTGTCATACTCAACGTGTGAAGTATTGATTGTGATACCGCGCTCACGCTCTTCTGGAGCATTATCGATTGATGCGAAATCTTTAGCTTCACCACCGTGTACTTTTGCAAGTACAGTAGAGATTGCTGCTGTTAAAGTTGTTTTACCGTGGTCAACGTGTCCAATTGTACCAACGTTGACGTGCGGTTTCGTACGTTCAAATTTTTCTTTAGCCACTTTAAAGTACCTTTTTTAGAATGGTCACACAAAGACCAAATTTACTATTTACGAGATTCGATTATTTTGTCTGCAACACTCTTAGAAGCTTCTGAGTAATTCAAAAACTCCATAGAATAAGATGCTCGACCTTGTGTTTGTGAACGCAAATCAGTTGCATACCCAAACATTTCGGCTAATGGAACTTTGGCTTTAACAATTTTAATGCCGCCAATACCATCATCCATGCCATCTATCATACCGCGACGACGATTTAAATCACCAACAACGTCACCCATGAAGTCTTCAGGTGTTGTCACCTCAACTTTCATAGTCGGTTCTAATAAAACAGGTGATGCTTGTTCACAACCGTTTCTAAAACCAATCGACCCTGCAATTTTAAACGCCATTTCGTTAGAGTCAACATCATGGAAAGAACCATCAAATAATGTTGCTTTTACATCGAGTACTGGATATCCAGCTAAAACACCCGATTGCATTTGTTCTTGAATACCTTTGTCTACAGATGGGATGTATTCTTTTGGAATAGCACCACCAACAACTTCGTTGACAAACTGATATCCAGCCCCTTCTTCAAGCGGCTCTACCCTTAACCATACATGACCATATTGGCCACGGCCACCAGATTGGCGCACAAATTTACCTTCGACTTCAACACTTGAACGAATCGTTTCACGGTAAGCTACTTGCGGGTTACCCACATTAGCATCTACTTTGAACTCGCGTTTCATGCGGTCGACAATAATATCTAAGTGCAATTCACCCATACCAGAAATGATGGTTTGACCCGTTTCTTGATCGGTTTCAACTTTAAATGAAGGATCTTCTGCAGCTAATTTACCTAAAGCAATACCCATTTTTTCTTGGTCTGCTTGAGTTTTAGGTTCAACAGCAACAGAAATAACAGGCTCTGGAAACTCCATGCGTTCAAGCGTAATAATACGACTCGGATCACACAAAGTATCACCTGTTGTCACATCTTTAAGGCCAACTGCGGCAGCGATATCACCAGCTCTAACTTCTTTAATTTCTTCACGGTTATTAGCATGCATTTGAACGATACGTCCAAAACGTTCACGCTTAGATTTAACTGGGTTATAAACAGCATCACCTGTATTTACCAAACCAGAATAGACTCTAAAGAAAGTTAAAGTACCAACAAATGGATCAGTTGCAATTTTGAATGCAAGCGCAGCAAAAGGTTCGTTATCGTCCGCAGGACGCTCACCTTCACTTTCATCTTCATTGATACCTTTAATAGCTGGCACATCAATAGGTGCAGGCATATATTCTACAACCGCATCTAAAACCGCTTGTACACCTTTGTTCTTAAATGCAGAACCAACCGTACACAAAACGATTTCATTTGCCAACGTACGTTGACGTAATGCAGCTTTTATTTCTTGTTCAGTTAAAACATCGCCTTCGAGGTATTTATCCATTAAGGCATCATCAGCTTCAGCCGCTGCTTCAATTAATTTTTCACGCCATTCTTCAGCTTCATCCTGCATATCTGCCGGAATTTCCTGATATTCGAATGAAGTACCTTGATCGGCTTCACTCCAATTAATCGCTTTCATCTTAATTAAATCAACAACACCAGCGAAATTATCTTCAGCACCTATAGGTAGCTGAATTGGGACTGGAGTCGCATTTAGGCGGTCTTCAATTTGTTGTACAACCGCTAAAAAATCAGCGCCTGTTCTATCCATCTTATTGACAAATACGATTCTAGGAACCTGGTATTTGTCAGCTTGACGCCAAACAGTTTCTGATTGCGGTTGAACACCTGAAGAAGCACAAAAAACCACAACCGCACCATCTAGCACACGTAATGAACGCTCTACTTCAATCGTAAAGTCTACGTGTCCAGGGGTATCGATTATGTTAATTCTGTGCTCATCAAACTGGGCATCCATCCCACGCCAAAAGGTTGTTGTAGCTGCTGATGTAATTGTAATACCACGTTCTTGCTCTTGTTCCATCCAGTCCATAGTGGCAGCGCCATCATGAACTTCACCAATTCGGTGTGATAGACCAGTATAAAATAATACCCGCTCAGTAGTTGTAGTTTTACCTGCATCTACGTGTGCACATATTCCGATATTACGATAACGCTCAATAGGCGTTTTACGAGCCACAATAAATATCCTCTTAGATTATTCTTACCAACGGTAATGTGCGAATGCTTTATTAGCTTCAGCCATACGGTGAACGTCTTCACGTTTCTTAACCGCAGAGCCTTTGTTTTCTGCTGCATCAATAATTTCAGCAGCAAGGCGAGCAGCCATTGATTTTTCACCACGCTTACGAGCAGCATCAACCAACCAACGCATACCTAACGCGTTACGACGCACTGGGCGTACTTCTACAGGAACTTGATAAGTAGAACCACCAACACGACGAGATTTAACCTCTACAGAAGGACGAACATTGTCTAATGCAACTTCAAAAACATCTAAATGCTCTTTAGTTGATTTTTCTGCAGCGATATCAAGTGCGCCATAAACGATTGCTTCGGCAGTTGATTTTTTACCGTCTAACATGACGATATTGACGAATTTTGCTAATAGTTCACTTTTGAACTTAGGATCTGGTAGGATTTTGCGCTGTCCTACGACTCTTCTTCTTGGCATCTCAATTCTCCAATTTTTCAGGGGTTACCCAAAACTTAAAATTTAAATTTGCTTGGCCTTACTCTTATCGGAGTGAGTTAAGCTTTTGGTCTCTTAGCACCGTATTTAGAACGGCCTTGTCTACGCTTAGTTACGCCAGCGCAATCTAGAGAACCACGAACAGTGTGATAACGCACACCTGGTAAATCTTTAACACGACCACCACGAATAAGAACAACACTGTGCTCTTGCAAGTTGTGACCTTCACCACCAATGTATGAAGTAACTTCAAAGCCATTAGTTAAACGAACACGACATACTTTACGTAATGCTGAGTTAGGTTTTTTTGGTGTAGTAGTATAAACACGAGTACATACACCGCGACGCTGTGGGCAAGCTTCTAATGCAGGAACGTTACTTTTAACGATCTGCTTTACACGAGGCTTACGCACGAGCTGGTTAATAGTTGCCATTAACTGCTCCAGTTTTTTTAGCTGTAAAATGAAAAATCCGCGCTCCGAAAATTCGAAGCCGCGGAATTTTATAGGTCAAAGATTAAACTGTCAATCAAAGAGTGAGTTAGTAGTCTAAAACTACTAACTTTTTGCTTTGAGCTTAGTCTTCGTTTGATGAAATATCGGCATTTAATGCATCAGTAAGTGCTTTTTCAGCATCATCAGCGGTAACTGATGTTTCTGCAAAACCTTGTGCTGCTTTAATGCGTTTTTCAAAACGTTTTTGGTGATACGCGAAACCTGTACCTGCTGGAATTAATCGACCAACAATTACATTTTCTTTCAAGCCTCTAAGCTCATCTTTCTTACCACCAACCGCAGCTTCTGTTAAGACACGAGTCGTTTCTTGGAAAGATGCTGCTGAGATAAATGACTCAGTAGAAAGCGATGCTTTAGTAATACCAAGTAATTGGTATTCATATGTAGCAGGTTGCTTGTCTTGAGCAATTAACTCACGGTTAGCAATATTTACAGAAGCAACTTCTGCTTGCTCACCAGCTAAGAATGACGTATCGCCACTTGATGTGATTTCACACTTACGAAGCATTTGACGAACAATTGCTTCAATGTGCTTATCATTAATTTTTACACCTTGTAGACGGTATACATCTTGAACTTCGTTAACTATGTAGTTACAAACTTCTAATGTACCACGCAAGCGTAAGATATCATGTGGAGACTCAGGGCCATCCGCGATAACTTCACCTTTGTATACTTGCTCACCTTCGAACACGTTAAGTTGACGCCATTTAGGGATCATCTCTTCATGTTGTACGCCATCTTCACCTGTGATGATTAAACGACGCTTACCTTTAGTTTCTTTACCGAAACTAACTGCACCAGATTTTTCAGCAAGAATAGCTGGATCTTTTGGCTTACGAGCTTCAAATAAGTCAGCAACTCGAGGAAGACCACCGGTAATATCACGAGTTTTTGAACTCTCTTGTGGGATACGTGCTATCGAGTCACCACTATTTACCGTTGAACCATCTTCGATATTAACTAAAGCACTACCTGGTAATAAATATTGAGCTGGCATATCAGTACCACTCATATTTACCGCGTTGCCTTTGTCGTCTAATAGACGAATTGCAGGACGCATCTCTTTACCAGCAGACGTACGATCTTTAGGATCGATAACTACTAAGCTTGATAAACCAGTTAATTCATCAGTTTGACGTGTGATAGTCACACCTTCAATCATATCTGTGAATTGAACTTTACCCGCAACCTCTGTGATGATTGGATGCGTGTGCGGATCCCAGTTAGCAACTATGTCGCCACCTTTAACCGCATCATTATCAGCTTTATTTAAGACTGCACCATAAGGTAATTTGTAACGCTCTTTTTGACGACCTTGCTCATCAATTACCACTAATTCACTTGAACGAGAAGTAATTACTAGGTTGCCGTCTGAGTTTGTTACATATTTAGCTTTATTTAACTTAACAGAACCATCAGTTTTAACTTGGATGCTGTTTTCAGCTGACGCTCTAGATGCCGCACCACCGATGTGGAATGTACGCATGGTTAACTGTGTACCTGGTTCACCAATCGATTGAGCAGCGATAACACCAACTGCTTCACCTTGGTTAATCAAGTGACCGCGCGCTAAGTCACGTCCGTAACAGTTAGCACAAACACCAAAGTCATTATCACAAGTGATTACAGAGCGAACTTTAACTTCATCAACTGAGTTAGCTTCTAACACATCACACAAGCCTTCGTCGATCATTACGTTACGCTCAACCAATACTTCTTCAGTACCTGGTTTTAATACGTCTTCCGCAACAACACGACCTAGAACTCGTTCGCGTAATGGTTCTACAACGTCACCACCTTCAACTAATGGACGCATCACAGTACCGTTTTCAGTACCACAATCAACACCCATTACAACCATATCTTGTGCAACGTCAACTAAACGACGAGTTAGATAACCCGAGTTAGCTGTTTTAAGTGCCGTATCAGCCAAACCTTTACGCGCACCGTGAGTTGAGATGAAGTACTGAAGTACGTTCAAGCCTTCACGGAAGTTTGCGATAATTGGCGTTTCGATGATTGAACCATCTGGCTTAGCCATTAGACCACGCATACCAGCTAACTGACGAATCTGAGCCGGGCTACCACGAGCACCGGAATCGGCCATCATGTAGATAGAGTTGAAGCTTGGTTGCTCTTCCTCTTCACCTTTAGCGTTTACAACCGTTTCTTTAGACAAATTGTCCATCATTGATTTAGCAACACGTTCGTTTGCATTTGACCAAATATCAATGATTTTATTGTATTTCTCACCAGCCGTAACAAGACCCGATTGGAATTGCTCTTGAATTTCAGAAACTTCGGCTTCTGCTTCAGCTACAATTTCTTTCTTCGCATCAGGGATAACCATGTCATCAATACCAACTGACGCACCAGATAACATAGCGTAGTGGAAACCTGTATACATGATTTGGTCAGCAAAGATAACTGTCGGTTTCAAACCAAGTTGACGATATGAAGTATTTAACAAACGTGAAATTTGTTTCTTACCCATAGCTTGGTTGATAATATCGAAAGACATACCTTCTGGTAAAATCAAAGAAAGAATTGCACGACCAGCAGTCGTATCGACGATGCGAGTAGCAACTTCTTTTTCGCCAGCTTCGTTCGTTGACGTTTCAGTGATTCTTACTTTAACTCGGCTGTGTAATTCTACATTGCCGGTTCTGTATGCTTTTTCAGCTTCTTTCGGATCTTTAAATACTGTGCCTTCACCTAAGCCGTTTATTTTGTCGCGAGTCATATAATATAGACCCAAGACAACGTCTTGAGATGGAACAATAATCGGCTCACCATTCGCAGGTGATAAGATATTGTTTGTCGACATCATTAACGCACGAGCTTCTAATTGAGCTTCTAGAGTTAATGGTACGTGAACCGCCATTTGGTCACCATCGAAGTCAGCGTTATAAGCCGCACAAACTAATGGGTGTAAATGGATAGCTTTACCTTCAATTAGAACAGGTTCAAATGCTTGAATACCTAATCTGTGAAGTGTAGGTGCACGGTTAAGTAATACTGGATGTTCACGAATTACTTCGTCTAATACATCCCATACTTCTGCCGCTTCACGCTCAACTAATTTCTTAGCTGCTTTAATCGTTGTCGCTAGACCACGTAATTCTAGTTTACCGTAGATGAATGGCTTGAATAACTCTAAAGCCATTTTCTTAGGTAAACCACATTGGTGTAAACGTAAAGTAGGACCAACAGTGATAACAGAACGGCCAGAGTAGTCAACACGCTTACCAAGTAAGTTTTGACGGAATCGACCTTGCTTACCTTTGATCATGTCAGCAAGTGATTTTAATGGACGCTTGTTTGAACCTGTAATAGCTCGACCACGACGACCGTTATCTAATAATGCATCAACAGACTCTTGTAGCATACGTTTTTCATTACGTACGATAATATCAGGCGCTGCTAAGTCTAATAGACGTTTTAAACGGTTGTTACGGTTGATAACACGACGATATAAATCATTCAGATCTGAAGTCGCGAAACGGCCACCATCTAGAGGTACTAACGGACGTAAATCAGGTGGTAATACAGGTAAAACTGTTAATATCATCCACTCTGGGTTGTTGCCTGACTCATGGAATGCTTCCATTAACTTCAAACGTTTTGTTATTTTTTTACGTTTTGTTTCAGAGTTAATTTCTGGCAATTCTTCACGCATAATTTTGATTTGCTCAGCAAGATCAATTTCGCGTAATAAGTCTAAAATAGCTTCAGCACCCATTTTAGCTTCAAATTCGTCACCGTATTCTTCAAGTGCGTCTAGGTAAGCTTCTTCATTTAATAATGAGCTACGCTCTAAAGAAGTCATACCAGGCTCTGTTACAACGAATGATTCGAAATAAAGTACACGTTCAATATCACGTAATGTCATATCTAACATTAAGCCAATTCTTGACGGTAATGATTTTAAGAACCAAATATGTGCAACTGGGCTAGCTAGTTCGATGTGACCCATACGTTCACGACGAACTTTAGTTAATGTAACTTCAACGCCACATTTTTCACAAATAACACCACGATGTTTTAAACGCTTGTATTTACCACACAAACATTCGTAATCTTTAACTGGGCCGAAAATACGAGCACAGAAAAGACCATCACGTTCTGGTTTAAATGTACGATAGTTAATTGTTTCTGGCTTTTTAACTTCACCAAAAGACCATGATCTAATCATATCTGGCGATGCTAAGCCGATACGAATATTGTCAAATTCTTCAGTTTTGTTCTGCTGCTTGAGAAACTTTAGTAAGTCTTTCACGCTATATCCTCACTAGGAGTTAAAATATAGTACCGCAAACTAAGTTGCGGTACTCGCCTAAGCCGTTGAAGGTTTTACTCTTCTTCTAACTCTATGTTGATGCCTAAAGAGCGAATCTCTTTCAACAATACGTTGAATGATTCTGGCATTCCAGGTTCCATTGTATGGTTACCATCAACAATGTTCTTATACATCTTAGTACGACCATTAACGTCATCAGACTTAACAGTTAACATTTCTTGTAGAGTATAAGAAGCACCGTAAGCTTCTAGTGCCCAAACTTCCATCTCACCGAAGCGTTGACCACCGAATTGTGCTTTACCACCTAACGGTTGCTGTGTAACTAAGCTGTAAGAACCAGTAGAACGTGCATGCATTTTGTCATCAACTAAGTGATTTAGTTTAAGCATGTACATGTAACCAACAGTTACTTTACGTTCAAATTCATTACCAGTACGACCGTCAAATAATTGAACTTGACCGCTTGCTGGTAAATCAGCTAATTCTAATAATGCTTTAATTTCACTTTCAACAGCACCATCAAATACAGGTGTCGCAATTGGTAAACCTTTCTTAAGATGAGTCGCTAAACGAATAACTTCTTCATCTGTAAAGCTTGCAATATCAACATTTTGTCTTGAATCACCAACGTTATATACATCTTGTAAGTAGTTTCTTAACTCATGTATTTCACGTTGTTGCTGTAACATTTTGTTGATCTTATGACCAACGCCACGTGCAGCCGCACCTAAGTGAGTTTCCAAGATTTGTCCCACGTTCATTCGAGATGGTACACCTAATGGATTCAATACGATATCTACCGGATCACCGTTTTCATCGTAAGGCATGTCTTCAACTGGTAATATTGTAGAGATAACACCCTTATTACCATGACGACCAGCCATTTTATCACCAGGTTGAATATGACGTTTAACCGCTAAATAAACCTTAACAATTTTTAACACGCCTGGTGCTAGATCATCACCTTGGATAATCTTGTTACGTTTAATTTCAAGTTTCTTGTCGAATTCAGCTTTTAACTCTTCATACTGTTCAGCAATTTGCTCTAACTCAGCTTGTTGATCTTCATCAGCTAAGTTTTGAGTTAACCATCTTGCTTTATCTAAAGAGTCTAAAGTTGCGTCATCAAAACCAGCACGAATTAACACACTGCGAGCTCTTGAGAATACACCTTCTTCAAACATAGACATTTCAGTTGCTAAATCTTTCTTAACTTCTGCAACTTGCATATGTTCAATTTCTTTAGCACGTTTGTCTTTTTCAACACCATCACGTGTAAATACTTGAACGTCAATTACTGTACCGACAACTGAGTTTGGTACGCGTAATGAACTGTCTTTAACGTCAGAAGCTTTCTCACCGAAGATAGCTCTTAGTAGTTTCTCTTCAGGTGTTAATTGGGTTTCACCTTTAGGGGTTACTTTACCAACTAATATATCGCCGCCTTTAACTTCAGCACCAATATAAACAACACCTGATTCATCTAATTTAGATAATGCAGACTCACCAACATTAGGGATATCAGAAGTAATCTCTTCTGGACCTAATTTAGTATCACGAGCAATACAACTTAATTCTTGAATGTGAATCGTTGTTAATCTGTCTTCTTGAACAACACGCTCAGAAACCAACATCGAATCCTCGAAGTTGTAACCATTCCAAGGCATGAATGCGATACGCATGTTTTGACCAAGTGCTAGTTCACCTAAATCTGTAGATGGACCATCAGCTAACACGTCACCACGAACAACTGGAATACCCATTTCAACCGTTGGTTTTTGGTTGATACATGTATTTTGGTTTGAACGCGTGTATTTAGTTAAGTTGTAGATATCAATACCGGCTTCACCAGGTACAGTCTCTTCTTCATTAACTTTAACAACAATGCGGCTTGCATCTACGTAGTCGATAACACCACCACGTTTAGCAACAACAGTTACACCTGAGTCAACCGCAACGGTTTTCTCAACACCAGTACCAACTAAAGGCTTATCAGCTTTTAAAGTAGGTACAGCTTGACGTTGCATGTTTGAACCCATTAATGCACGGTTAGCATCATCGTGTTCTAAGAATGGGATTAAGCTAGCAGCAACAGAAACGATTTGTTGTGGTGCAACATCCATATATTGCACAGATTCAGAGCTCATAGCTGTAAAGTCATTTTTATAACGACAATCAACTAAGTCACCTAATAAATGGTTATTTTCATCAACTGGTACATTTGATTGAGCGATAACATAGTTACCTTCTTCAATCGCAGATAAGTACTCAATCTCTTCAGTTACTAAACCATCTACTACTTTTCTATACGGTGTTTCTAAGAAACCATAGTCATTAGTACGCGCATAGCTTGCCAATGAGTTGATCAAACCGATGTTTGGTCCCTCTGGCGTTTCGATTGGACATAAACGACCGTAGTGAGTTGGATGTACGTCACGTACTTCGAAACCAGCTCGCTCACGAGTTAAACCGCCCGGACCTAATGCTGAGATACGACGTTTATGAGTTACTTCAGATAATGGATTATTTTGATCCATGAACTGAGATAACTGGCTCGAGCCAAAGTATTCTTTAACTGCAGCAGAAATAGGCTTAGCGTTAATTAAATCTTGAGGTGTAATATTATCTAAATCACCTAAGCTTAAACGCTCTTTAACTGCACGTTCAACACGAACTAAACCAACGCGGAATTGGTTTTCAGCCATTTCACCAACACTTCGGATACGTCTGTTACCTAAGTGATCGATATCATCAACTTCACCTTTACCGTCACGAATGTCGATCAAGGTTTTCATTACGTCTATAATATCTTGGTTTGATAAAGTGCCTTCGCCTGTCTCGTCTTCACGATTAACACGACGATTAAACTTCATACGACCTACGCTAGATAAATCATAACGCTCACCGTTGAAGAATAAATTCTCAAATAAACCTTCAGCTGCATCTTTTGTTGGTGGCTCACCAGGACGCATCATACGATAGATTTCAACTAATGCTTCTAAACGGTTTGTTGTAGAGTCTACACGCAAAGTATCTGAAATATATGAACCATGCTCTAAATCATTGATATATAATGTTTCAATAACTTTGTGGCCGGCTTTACTTAGTTCAGCTAGTAACTCTAGTGTAATTTCAGAGTTTGCTTCTGCAACCACTTCACCAGTTGATTCATCAACATAAGTTTTGCGAGTTACTTTACCCACTAAGTATTCAATAGGTACTTGAATTTCAGTTACATTTGATTTTGTTAACTGACGAACATGGCGAGCCGTAATACGTCTACCTTGTTCTACAATTACATCACCATCTGCACCTTTCAAATCGAAAGCTGCTGTTTCACCCAATAAACGCTCTGGAATTAATTCCATTGAACATTCACCAGCTTTAATTTCAAAAGTAACTGAGTCGAAGAACATCTCAAGGATTTCTTCTGTTGAATACTCTAACGCTCTCAAAATGATAGTGGCAGGTAATTTACGACGTCTATCGATTCGGACAAATAAATTGTCTTTTGGATCAAACTCGAAATCTAACCAAGAACCACGGTAAGGGATAACGCGAGCATTATATAAAACTTTACCAGACGAGTGTGTTTTACCTTTATCATGATCAAAGAACACACCAGGAGAACGATGCAATTGAGATACAATTACACGCTCAGTACCATTGATAACAAAAGTACCGTTGTCCGTCATAAGCGGAATTTCGCCCATGTAAACTTCTTGTTCTTTGATGTCTTTGATTGTGCCAGCTGGCGCATCTTTATCATACAAAACAAGTCTGAGTTTTACACGCAATGGCGCAGAATATGTAACACCTCGGATTTGACATTCTTTAACATCAAATACGGGTTCACCTAGTTTGTAGCTAACATATTGAAGTTCCGAACTACCAGAATAACTAGCAATTGGAAATACTGAGCGGAATGCAGCTTCCAGCCCATACTGACCTTCAGGGTCAGCGTCAATGAATTTTCGGAAAGAGTCTAACTGGATGGAAAGTAAATACGGGACATCCAGAACCTGCGGACGCTTACCAAAATCCTTACGAATGCGTTTCTTTTCGGTATAAGAATAAGCCATGGGGTTCCTCAGCTTGCTGATTAAAAGATCTATCAAACACATCTTTATTGTTTGTCGATCTACAATCATGGTCGACTATATTTGAGCTCAATTTGCGCAGAGCTCCATAGCGCAAAAAGGCCGGTACTAAAAAGTACCAGCCTATGCCTTTTTACAAAGGCGAATAAACTGAAAAAATCAGCTTATTTAACTTCAACTTCAGCACCAGCTTCTTCTAAAGCTGCTTTAAGTGCTTCTGCTTCTTCTTTAGATACACCTTCTTTAATTGGAGCAGGTGCACCGTCAACTACTGCTTTAGCTTCTTTTAAGCCTAAGCCTGTTGCGCCACGTACAGCTTTGATAGCTGCAACTTTGTTACCGCCTGGAGCTTTAAGAATTACGTCGAATTCTGTTTGCTCTTCAGCAGCTTCACCAGCGCCAGCAGGACCAGCAACAGCAACAGCTGCAGCAGATACGCCGAATTTTTCTTCCATTGCAGATACTAATTCTACAACATCCATTACAGACATTTCTGCAATTGCTTCAATGATTTGGTCTTTAGTGATAGACATGACTCTAATCCTAATATATTAAATTTTTAACAATAATGAGCTAAGCTGCGGCTAATAAAATTATTAAGCTGCTGCTTCTTCTTTTTGATCGCGAACTGCTGCGATAGTACGTACAAGTTTGCCAGCTGCTGCTTCTTTCATGCAGTTCATCAACTTCGCTAAACCTTCTTCGTACGTTGGTAGTGATGCTAATAATTCAACATCAGCTACAGCACCTTCAAATGCCGCAGATTTAATTTCAAATTCTTTATTTGCTTTTGCGAAATCTTTTAAGATACGCGCAGCAGCACCTGGGTGCTCAGTAGAAAATGCAATTAAAGTAGGACCAACGAATGCTTCTTTCAAACATTCAAAGTCAGTACCTTCAACAGCACGTTTTGCTAAAGTATTACGGACAACTTGAAGTTGTACACCTGCTTCGCGAGCTTGTTTACGCAAAGCAGTCATATTACCTACAGCAACGCCACGTGCGTCAGCTACTACAGCAGAAAGTGCACCTTTGGCAGCTTCATTGACCTGAGCGACAATTTCTTTCTTGCCTGCGAGTCCTAATGCCATTAGTGTTACTCCTGGAATTCCTAGATAAATCTAGATTTCTAAATTACCCCAATCTAATACAAGTTGGGCATGATTTACGGATTAGGTCCAGAAGATTTTAAATTCTTCGAGGTTCCTTCACCGTCTACGTAGGTTTATTAAGCAAATCAAAAACTTACTAATCTGCCCCTACGGTCTCGGACGTGAGCCTTGCGGCACGACCTTAAATTTGGTCGCGCAGTTTAACTAAACTATGCGACCAAGTAAAGCTTTAGTTTATTTCTTAAGCTACAGTTGTATCAAGCGTTGCTTGATCAACTTCTACGCCTGCACCCATAGTAGTTGATAAACTAACTTTTTGGATGTACTGGCCTTTAGCTTGAGTTGGCTTAGCTTTTTTCAACGCAACTAATAATGCTTCTAAGTTTTGCTTAAGCGCTTCAGCTGTGAAATCTGCTTTACCAATTGTAGAATGGATAATACCATTCTTGTCGTTACGGTAACGTACTTGACCTGCTTTAGCTTGTTTAACAGCTTCTGCAACGTTAGGTGTAACTGTACCTGTCTTAGGGTTAGGCATTAAACCACGTGGACCTAAGATAGTACCTAATTGACCAACAACGCGCATTGCATCAGGAGAAGCAACAACTACGTCAAAGTTCATTTCGCCTTTCTTAACTTGTTCAGCTAAATCTTCCATACCAACTAAATCAGCACCAGCTTCTTTAGCAGCTTCTGCATTTGCACCTTGAGTGAATACAGCAACACGAACTGTACGGCCTGTACCATTTGGTAATACAGTTGCACCACGAACGTTTTGGTCAGATTTACGTGCATCTATGCCTAAATTAACAGCAACATCAACACTTTCAACAAATTTAGCAGTCGCAAATTCTTGCAATAAGCTTACAGCTTCTTCGATGCCGTATACTGATTCAGGATTTACTTTTTCACGAATTAAACGTGCTTTTTTAGATAACTTAGCCATTTCTTATCCCTCTACCGTTAAGCCCATGCTGCGTGCCGTACCTTCGATAGTACGTACCGCTGCATCCATATCAACTGCAGTTAGATCTGGCTCTTTAGTTTTAACGATTTCTTCAAGCTGAGCGCGAGTAACCGTACCAACTTTTTTAGTGTTTGGAGTACCAGAACCACTCTTAATACCTGCTGCTTTCTTTAATAAGAAAGACGCTGGCGGAGTTTTAGTTTCAAACGTGAATGATTTATCAGCATAAACTGTAATAACAACAGGAACTGGTGAGCCTTTTTCAATGCTATCTGTTTTTGCGTTGAACGCTTTACAGAATTCCATGATGTTAACACCTTGAGCACCAAGAGCTGGACCCACTGGTGGACTCGGATTTGCCATACCAGCTGCAACTTGCAACTTAACTAGGGCTTGTACTTTTTTAGCCATCTTAATATTACCTCAAAATAAAGGGTCAAACGCCTTGTAAGTGCGAGGACACCTACTCAATTGGCTTCCCAGAAATAAAGGACGCGGATTATAGATTAATCTTTACGCCTTTTCAACTTGTACAAATTCTAATTCAACAGGCGTAGAACGACCAAAGATTAGAACTGATACTTTTAAGCGACTTTTTTCGTAGTCAACTTCTTCAACTACGCCATTAAAGTCAGCAAATGGTCCATCACAAACTCGTACAACTTCACCCGGTTCGAATAAAGTTTTAGGACGTGGCTTGTCATGTGTTTCTTCAAGACGATTTAAAATCGCCATTGCTTCTTTTTCAGAAATAGGTGCTGGACGATCACTTGTCCCGCCGATAAACCCTAATACGCGCGGTGTGCTTTTAACTAAGTGCCAAGATTGATCATTCATGATCATTTGAACTAAAACGTAACCAGGGAAAAACTTACGTTCACTCTTGCGTTTTTGGCCACCACGCATTTCAACAACTTCTTCTTTAGGTACTAAAATTTCACCAAAGAATTCTTCCATGTTGTTTAATGCAATATGTTCTTTTAGAGTTGTTTCTACACGTCCTTCATATCCAGAGAACGCTTGAACAACATACCAACGTAACTTTGCTTCTGACATTGATTATATTTCCAATCCAGTTATAAATTTAACGACATACATTAATCCGCCATCAATAAGCCAAAGTAACAATGCCATGAATACAGTTGCGACTAATACAATAAGTGTCGTACGAACAGTTTCATCACGAGATGGCCATATAACCTTACGGACTTCAATTCGAGATTCTTTTGCAAAACTTAATGCGTCTTTACCTTTTGTTGTTTGAAAGGCAATTAAACCTGCTACTGCAACAGCAAAAACAACACCCAGAGCACGCCATAAAACAGACACTTGATCGGTATAATGCAAGTTACCATATATAGCAGCACCTAAAATACCAATAGTTAAAACCCACTTAACTATATCTAGTGGTGCTCCTTGTTTTTCTACATCAACGCTCATATTCTTACCTTTCTAAGAGTAACAGACAACAAAGCCCCGCCGAGGCGAGGTTTTAAAATTTGGCAGGGGTGGAGGGACTCGAACCCCCAACCATCGGTTTTGGAGACCGCTGTTCTACCAATTGGAACTACACCCCTAAATCTGTATTTTACAAAAACACAAAAGCCCCTCATCGGGGCTTTTATTTACTTTGAGTTAATTATTACTCA
>NZ_KQ130520.1 GCF_001050375.1 Catenovulum maritimum
TAAGGGCTTTTTTCGTTTCAGAAGAAAATAAACTTAGCACGTAAATTTAAAATCTGATAACAGCATCATTACTGACTCATTTGACAAATTAAACTGACAAGACTTGAGTTCCTGACTAAAATTACATTTATCATTTCTTATATTCGAGCCTTAATGTTTTCTTATATTCATTTACTACTAATACTGATTATGGCTGTATGTTCTAACCAACTCTTTGCTGAGCAATTGGAACTTAAATGGTACAAAAGTAGTGAAGCAATTACTGGTTACGCTGAATATTTGGTTGACCATGAAAATACACTTACATTTGAACAGATATCAGATCCTAGTTTAAAACTAAACTTTCAACGGTTTGATGTTGATGATGTTGCTCAGGGCATAGATCAATCTAGTTATTGGTTTAAGTTCAGTGTTTATAACCCTAGAGGGAATGGTGTAACTTGGGTCATATATCCATCAAGTACACATATAGATGCTTTAGAGGTATGGGTAAAAAATAGTGACACGACAGCTTGGGAATATAAGAAAAAAACGGATCTAGAAGTATTTTCAGCACGAGATATCAATTACCGCTTCATTAATTCTGCTTTTAAAACGAGAAGTAGGCAATCTGCTGAAGTTTATGTCAGGTTAACATCGACTAACCTTGAATTAAAAAAGCTCAATGTATTTGTATCAGGCCAAAGTAACTTGCGTGATATTTTAGCTATTGAGTATATGCTATATGGTGTTTATTACGGTTTGTTCTTGGCACTTGCTTTATTGATCGTCAGTATTTGGCTATATGCACCAGCTTATAACTACCAATACTATTTCTACTTTATTGGTTATTTAGCTGCAAACATTATGACCTGGCTCGCAGTGAATGGCTTTGGTTTTCAGTTTATCTGGCCTAATAACCCTGAGTTACATAACCAAAGTTTACATGCTTTTTATTTGCTCCTGTCTAGTTTTGCTATTTTATTCGCACGTGAAATTCTAAACTTAAGCCAAGTGTCTAAAAAACATGATCGTGTTTTATTATTATTAGTTTGCACATATGCGGCAGCAGTTGTGTTCAGAGTATTTGGTATTGCTTATGATTTAGTTTTGTACCTAGCTTATTTCAGCTTGTTAAGTTTATTGGTTCAACCTTTGTTGGCTTGGTATTGTTATAAGCAAAATAAAGCAACCTATTTAGTTTTATATGCGGTTGCCTGGCTGCCATATTGCCTGAGTATTATGTTGTTTTTGTTAACTTCTTATTTGGCTATCGATTTCAATGCAGTACTGCTTATTCAATTCTCTATTTTATTTGAGTGTCTTCTTCTTATCATTGCAACTTTAAGTAAGATGAAGTTTCGAGCTAAAAAGTTAGAGTTGTTATCTGTTCAAGATCCATTAACTAAATTAGGTAATCGGCGCTTGCTTGAGGAACATATTTTATCTTTAAAAAATACTGATATAAGATGTGAAGACTATTGGATTTTATTGATAGACATTGATCATTTTAAGCAGGTCAACGATAAATATGGCCATGGATTTGGTGATGAGGTACTTGTTCAATTATCCAAATTAATGAGCAAGGCGTGCCGTTCGGACGATTTAGCAATACGTTGGGGCGGTGAAGAATTCTTACTTTTGATTAAAGTCGATGGTGCTGATTCTGCTTTGGCTATTGCAGATAGAATTCGTATTAAGTTTAGTAATTCAGCTAAAGATTTTAATGGTGAAAAAGTCTATAACTCGATCAGTGTTGGTATCAGCAAACTTGAGTTAGTCGCAAATAAAGATTTAGATGATGCGGTAGCAAACGCAGATTTAGCTTTATATCAGGCTAAATCTGCAGGCCGTAATCAATGTATTCAATATCAAAAAGGCTTGCAGCAAAGCTAAAAGTTAGGTTTACCGCTATGAAACTTAAAATCATTATCGTCAGAGGTAATTAACTCAGCTTCAACTTTACCAAAAAAGTCTACTCTAGCAGTAATATCTGTTGTTGATATCTCTGAAGCTAGCGCTAAATAATCCTGATAGTGTCTTGCTTCAGATCTGAGCAGTGAGACATAAAAATCACTTAACCGCTTATCTAAGTGAGGTGCTAATTTGGCAAAACGTTCACATGATCTCGCTTCTATGTAAGCACCTACTATTAGCTTATCGACCAGTGCATCTGGCTCATAGGTTTTAACATTCCGTAGCATACCTTTAGCATATCGACAGGGTGTGATACTTTTATATTCAATCTCGTATTCATCCATTATTTCTAATACTTGATAAAAGTGGTGTAATTCTTCTTTTATCAAAACCACCATTTTGTCTATTAGCTCTTGGCCATAAGGCGAATTAGATTTTGGAATAACGGCTTTAGACAATTTATTTTTTGCCGCTAGGTCACGCCAGTTGCCTTCTCTTTTATAAATCAACGTTTCGAAAGGTTTTAACCATTCCAGTAATGCATCCCCACTGTCTTTATCGACTGCATATTTACGAATTAAAAACATCGCGCTTTGGGCAGCTTTTAATTCGCAGATTAGATGATCAATTAATAGAATCGTTAAATTTTCTTCTTTAACTGCTTCTGATATCCATGCATCTGGGGTTTGGCAGTGTAAAAATTGATTTATAGGTTGGAGAAGTTGGTCCAAAGCAGTTACTCAGCGTGTAATTTTTCTAAATTATAACACCCTTTATTCGGCTTGATATCGATTAATTTATTGATACTTATTCATTAGTTTTTTTATGTTTATAGTGGTAAAAAAATTATTAAATATTTTTGTTGTGTAAATTTATTTTTGTGGCATTTTAGCGCCAATTTCAACACGGCTTAATTTCGCTACGTTATATCTAAATTAGCCTGTTATTTACCCTTATTCTGCTATGTTTAATTTAGCCCTATATTCTTATTTGGAAAACCCATGAAAATTGCTATTTTGTCTCGTAATGAAAATTTATATTCCACTCGTCGTTTAAAAGAAGCTGGTTTAGAAAGAGGCCATGAAATAGATGTAATAGATACAACCCATTGTTATATGGACATAACCAGTAACTCTCCAACGGTTAGGTACTATGGTGAACAACTACCACATTATGATGCTGTTATTCCACGAATAGGTGCTTCAATTACCTTTTATGGTACAGCTGTTGTTAGACAATTTGAGATGATGAATACTTTCAGTGTCAATGAGTCTGTTGCTATTAGCCGTTCTAGAGATAAGTTACGTTCAATGCAATTATTGTCTAGAAAAGGTATCGGCTTACCTAAAACTGGATTCGCTAAACACCCAGATAATATTAGTGATTTGATTGCTAATGTTGGTGGTGCGCCATTAGTCATTAAGTTATTAGAAGGCACACAAGGTATTGGCGTTGTTTTGGCAGATACGGAAAAAGCAGCATCAAGCATTATCGAAGCTTTTATGGGGGTTAAAAGTAATATTTTAGTTCAAGAATACATTAAGGAAGCTGGCGGAGCTGACATTCGTTGTTTTGTTGTTGGAGATAAAGTAGTTGCAGCTATGAAACGCCAAGCGCCGGCTGGTGAGTTTCGCTCAAACCTGCACCGAGGTGGTACAGCTGAGTTAGTCAAATTATCTAAAGATGAGCGTGCAACAGCGGTTAGTGCTGCTAAAGCTATGGGGTTAAATGTTTGTGGTGTCGATATTTTAAGGTCGGCACGTGGCCCTGTAGTGATGGAAGTTAATTCTTCTCCTGGTTTAGAAGGGATTGAGAATTCAACAGGTAAAGATGTTGCAGGTATTATTATTGAGTTTATTGAAAAAAATGCGAAAAATAATTCAACGCGTACTCGAGGCAAAGGTTAATTAAATGGAAACATTTTCTATTGGTGGTGTTGAGGTTAAGCCGGGTGAAACTAAAACAATTGATTTACCTGCGGCTAAATTGTACACAGATGTGGCATTATCCATCCCTGTTCATGTACATAGAGGTAAAAAGCCTGGACCGACGGTTTTTATCAGTGCAGCAGTCCATGGTGATGAGTTAAACGGCATTGAAATCATTCGCCGTTTACTTGAGAAAAAAACATTAAAATCGATAAAAGGTACTTTAATTACTGTGCCTATGGTTAATGTTTATGGTGTGCTAAATCAAAGCCGTTATTTACCAGATAGACGAGATTTAAACCGCTGTTTTCCGGGTTCGGCTAAAGGCCCTCTAGCTAATCGGCTTGCCCATTTGTTTTTGAATGAAATAGTGGCTAAATGTAAATACGGAATAGATTTGCATACAGGCGCAATTCATCGTTCTAACTTACCGCAAATTAGAGCTAACTTAGATGATCCTGAAATTCAGAATTTAGCTGAAGCTTTTGGTGTACCTGTTGTATTAAACTCTAATTTACGAGACGGTTCTTTGAGGGAAGCCGCAGGTGATTTAGGCGTTAAAGTTTTACTTTATGAAGCGGGAGAAGCGCTGAGGTTTAATGAACTTTCGATTCAAGCTGGTGTTGCAGGCGTTATGAATGTTCTATCACATCTTGGTATGATTCGTCGTTATGGCAAGGCAAAAAAATTAGAACCTTATATTGCCCATACCAGCCGTTGGGTTAGGGCTGGTTCGAGCGGTATTGTGAGAGATAAAAAAGTATTAGGTGACCGTGTTAGAAAAGGGGACGTTTTAGCTGAAATTGCGGATCCGCTAGGTCATAACCCGCAGGCCGTTTTTGCAACATGCTCTGGGGTTATTATCGGAAAAACCAATATTCCACTTGTCCACGAAGGTGAAGCTATGTTCCATATTGCGAGTTTTGATGATATTAGTGATGTCACGGGCGAAGTTGAGTTAATGCAAGATGAGTTTTTAGGCTCTCAAAACTTAGGGTTGCCCATATAATGCAAGAGCTTTTATTATCTATTGTTATATTTGGATTAACTTGGTTTGCAATTAATGCTTCAGAAACATTAATTGCAAAGACAGGCCTAGAAAAGAGCATCTCTGAAGCTAGGGTTTCCTCAGTTAAGCGAGTGTGCAGGCTAGTTCTCGGGTTAGGCGGTTTAATCGCATTTACCTTCATGCTTGGGATTGATTACAGCCATATTTTTATATTTTTGTCTTCAGCTTTGGCTGTGTTAGGCGTTGCTTTTTTTGCTCAATGGTCAATTTTGAGTAATGTAACAGCAAGTATCATTGTTTACTTCTTCTTCCCTTATCGAGTGGGAGACGATGTAAAGGTGGTCGATGGTGAAAATTCAATTCAGGGTAAAATTAAAGAGATAAGCCTTTTTCATGTGATTTTGTCAGATGACAGCTCTCAAATTATTACGTACCCAAATAGTATGGTATTTCAAAAAGCTGTGATTATCACTGCTTCTAGAAATGCGGTGAAAACTGAGTTAGATGAAAATCAGGTGAAAATTGAAAATGAACAATGACAAAATGTTAGTGGGCGTATTAGAGCAGTGCAGTTTACCTGAATTAGGTATTTTCGATTTAAAAGTGAGAATTGATACTGGTGCTCAAACGTCATCTTTGCATGTTGATAATATCAAGACAATTAAAAAAAATGGTAAGCCATGGGTTACTTTTGATATTCACCCGGATATTTATCATGTAGAGGACGTAGTCTCGACCACTGCTAAGCTAATTGATATTCGTTGGGTTAAAAGCTCAAATGGCACTCGTCAGCAAAGATATGTCGTATCGACACCGATTAAATTAGGTGGGCGATCTTGGAGCATTCAGATTACTCTGACTGATCGTTCAGATATGACCTATTTGATGTTATTAGGTCGAGAAGCTATGCAAGGCCAGTTATTGGTCGATCCTTCTGCTAGTTTTTTATGTGGCAATGAAGATTAAAATATAGGTAACAATTTACTGATGATAACCACTTATTTAGTGTCTCAAGACAATACGATTCAATCCTCGGATGAGTCATTAATTCAGCAATGGCGAGAATCAGACAGCGATTTTATCTGGATTGATATTTCGACCCGGGACGCTAAGTTAATCGAAACTCAGTTATTGGATTTGAATTGCCATCCTTTGGCGATTCAAGATACTTTACGTAAAAGACACCCACCAAAAATAGAGGTGTTTGATGAACAAGTATTTATTTTATACCGAGGTATTATTTCGGTTGAGAACTATTTAAACTTTGAACATCAGCAGATAGCATTTTTTATTGGCAAAAATTACTTAATCACAGTCCATAAAGCTCAGTCTATCGGGATTAACTTAGTGACTAAGTTATCTAACTTAGCTGAGCTCATTGCTAAGCCAATATCTTTGGCTTCAGCTATTATGCATCAATCTGCGAATACTTATTTAGAACAAGTATTAAATTTTGAGGCTGTGTTAAGTGACAAAGAAGATCAATTGTTATCAGACGGGAATGATGTCTTGCTTGCTGAATTAACGGCTGATAAATCTAAATTAATTAAGATAAAGCGTTCATTTAATTATCATCAAAATATTACTGAACAATTACTTAAATCGACAGATGTTCCTTTTGATATTTCTGAGTCGATTCACTCCATTAATGATTTACACGAAAGGTTTGAGCGGCTGCATAGTTTGGTTCAAATGCATTACGATATCGCCAGTGACTTGATAGAAGGTTACATTTCGATTACCTCGCACCAATTGAATAATACAATGCGAGTCTTAACTGTAATCACGGCTATATTTGTTCCATTAAGCTTTATGGCTGGCCTTTATGGAATGAATTTTGAGTATATGCCGGAATTGAAATTTCAAAATGCTTATTTTTATTTATTGGCCAGTATGTTAACGACTGCGGTTGGGTTAGTGGCTTTCTTTAAATTTAAAAAATGGTTTTAAATCTAGGTAGTTATGAATACTGAATGGTGGCATTACAAAATATTAAACATAGGCGAGTTTAGCTTAGAGTTAAGTCAGCTGATTTTAGCTGTATGCATTGTCATTTTTACTTTTATTTTTTCTGCGGTATTACGAAAAATTCTAGTTAGAGTGGCCAAGTCGGAAGCTGTTATTAGCACAGTGCAAATCTACATTATTAATCGAATTCTCCATTACATCATTATTGTGGTTGGCTTTGTCATTGCTTTATCTGCATTGGGGATTAATTTTAGTAAGTTAGCCTTAATTGCGAGTGCATTAGGAATAGGCATAGGTCTGGGTTTACAGGGCATTGTTAATAACTTTGTATCTGGCTTAGCTATTTTATTGGAGAAAAGCCTTAAAGTCGGAGATTTTATAGAACTTGCTTCTGGATTAACGGGTGAAGTGATCGAGGTTAATATGCGTGCGACCTTAATCAGAACCAATGATAATGTTGATATTCTCATTCCAAATGCTGAACTAACGAATGGTTTAGTGACAAATTGGACCTTAGAAGAAAATACTCGACGTTTTCGTATCCCATTCGGTGTGGCTTATGGCAGCGATAAAAACTTAGTTAAGCAAGCTGTACTTGAAGCAGCAAACTCAGTGCCATATACCTTGAATGAAAAGGGAAGGGAGCCGATTGTCTGGATGACTGGATTTGGCGATAGTAGTTTAAACTTTACCCTAGGCGTTTGGGTCGGGCATGAGCAAGTAAAACGGCCGACTGCATTAACCTCTGATTATCTTTGGGCAATAGATGATGCGCTGCGTCGTCATAAAATCGAAATTCCATTCCCACAACGCGATTTACATATCAGAACAGATTTAACCAAAGGTAACTAACCTCAATTCGGGATAACAACTTGCTTTCTTGAGGGCCTTTTTCCTGATAACTGCGTTGAATTCGCTAGTAATAGCCAGCTATTACTAGCGAATTCGCCTTGTTCTAAGAAAAAATACCTTTCTAGGCCGTGTTTATTTTTTGGTTTTTTAATAAGTCTAGAGCAACTTGCTCTAGACTTATTTTGGTTTGAATCATGCGTAAGCTGAATCAGACAATGTTACCCCAAAGTTCGTATAATCGCTTATACGGCGTCTAATTCTGTAATAGGCCATCTAGGCTTCACATCAAGATTGGTATTGATCTGACCAGCCTTGAGTCGTTGTAAGCCTGCGTACGCTATCATGGCACCGTTATCGGTACAAAATTCTAGTCTAGGGTAGAATATCTCACCTCTAAGTGATTCCATCAATTTACCCACTTCTTCTCTTAGATGCTGATTGGCGCTGACACCACCGGCAATAACTAAGCGTTTAAGCCCTGTGTGCTTGAGTGCGCGTTTAGCTTTGATAATCAAAGTTGCAACGGCGGCTTCTTGAAAAGCATAGGCGATATCTGCTTTGGTCTGCTCAGATTGGTCACTATCTCTTAAGGTATTGGCAGCAAAAGTTTTTAATCCAGAAAATGAAAAATCAAAGCCAGGTCTATCTGTCATAGGACGAGGAAATTTGTATCGGCCCGCGGTTCCTTGTTCGGCTAATTTAGCCAGTCTAGGTCCACCAGGGTAATCGAGCCCCATGATTTTGGCGGTCTTATCAAATGCTTCACCTATTGCATCATCTATGCTTTCGCCTAATATTTGATATTGACCAATGCCTTTCACTTCGACCAATAACGAATGACCGCCAGAAACCAGTAGGGCAATAAACGGAAACTCGGGCACCTTTTCTTCTAGCATAGGGGCAAGTAGATGACCTTCCATATGATGAACGCCAATCACAGGCTTTTGCCAAGCATAAGCTAAGCCTCTAGCGGTTGTTGACCCTACTAATAGTGCGCCAATTAGCCCCGGACCTGAAGTAAAAGCGATTCCGTCGATGTCATCTTTTGTACACTTGGCCTGTTTAAGACATGCTTCAATTAATGGGATCGTTTTTCTGATGTGATCTCGTGATGCTAATTCGGGCACAACCCCACCATAATCCGCATGCAGTTTTACTTGGCTGTAAAGCTGATGTGCCATTAACCCTTTTTCGTCATCATAAATAGCAACACCTGTCTCGTCACACGATGTTTCTAAGCCTAAAATTCTCATCAGAACCCCATTAATGAATGAATTGGCGCGCATTTTAACTAGGTTAGATTAATTTCACCAGTTTTTAACGTCAGGAACTTTACATTAGTTAGTTAATTAGATTAGAATTGCGCACCATTTTTTAGTGAGTCCGTTCATATTTTATACAGAGCGGGAAAATTATTATCCTGAGGTGATACTGAATGCCAATTGTTAAGGTAAGAGAAAACGAACCATTTGACGTAGCTTTACGTCGTTTTAAACGTTCTTGTGAAAAAGCAGGAATCTTAGCGGACGTACGTAGCCGTGAATTCTATGAAAAACCAACTGCTGAGCGTAAGCGTAAAAAAGCAGCAGCTGTTAAGCGTCATGCTAAAAAAGTTTCGCGTGAAAACGCACGTAGAGTTCGTCTTTACTAAGAATTTTTATGACGCTCATTGAACAACTGAAAGAATCAATGAAAGACGCCATGCGTGCTAAAGATAAAGTACGCTTGGGGACCATCCGTTTAGCTCTATCTGCTGTAAAGCAGTTAGAAGTGGATGGTCAGAAAACCTTAGGTGATGATGAAGTTCTTGCGGTGCTTACTAAAATGGTTAAGCAACGCAAAGATTCAGTTACTCAGTACATTGAAGGTGGGCGTCAAGATTTAGCGGATATAGAAATTGCAGAAATAGCGGTAATCGAAACCTTTTTGCCTGCTGCTATGGCACAAGAAGAAGTAGAAGCTTTAATTGCTAAAGCGGTTGCTGATACTGGTGCTCAAGGTATGCAAGATATGGGTAAAGTGATGGCCGTAGTAAAACCGCAAGTCCAAGGACGAGCGGACATGGGTTTAGTTAGCCAAGTTGTTAAAGCTAAACTAACTGCGTAATATTTTGCTTTTCTGTAACAAAACCGCACTCTGTGCGGTTTTGTTGTTTCTACCATTTTATTATTGAGTAACTCATGGCTGGCAAAATACCTAGATATTTTATTGATGATTTGATCGCGCGCAGCGATATTGTCGATTTAATCGATGCTAGAGTGAAATTAAAAAAAACGGGTAAAAACTACTCAGCCTGTTGTCCTTTCCATAACGAAAAATCTCCTTCTTTTACCGTTGCCCCTGATAAACAATTTTATTATTGCTTTGGGTGTGGCGCGAAAGGAAATGCTATTTCTTTTTTAATGGAATATGACAACTTAGAATTTGTTGATGCAATCGAGGAATTGGCTGCAGCTCAAGGTCTTGAGGTACCTCGTGAAGACGGAGGACCTGAATTTTCACCAGAGAAACAAGTTCAAGCTAAGCAAGATTATGACGTTATGGCACAGGCTGCTGTGTTTTATCAGCAACAGCTGAAACAGCATGCTAATTCTGAACAAGTTATAGATTATTTGAAATCTAGAGGCCTCACCGGCGAAACCGTAAAACAATTTCAAATAGGCTATGCACCATCCGAATGGGATGGTTTGATGAAGTCCTTAGGCCAGAGCAAGCAATCGGCACATCAGCTTAGAGATTTAGGCATGGTGATCGAGAAAGAAACCACAAAGTCTTTATATGATAGATTTCGTGATCGGGTGATGTTCCCCATTCTGGATCGTCGAGGTAAGTGCATTGCATTTGGTGGGCGTATTATTGGTGACGGTACACCAAAATATCTGAACTCACCAGAAACAAGAATTTACTCTAAAGGCCGAGAGTTGTATGGCTTGTATCAAGCTAGGCAAGCGAACCGCGGCTTAGAACGTTTGCTCGTTGTTGAAGGCTATATGGACGTTGTCGCTTTATTTCAAGCTGGGGTGACTTATGCAGTTGCTTCTTTAGGTACATCTACTACTACAGAACAAATTAAGTTAATGCTGCGTAGCACTAGTGAGATCGTATGTTGTTACGATGGCGATAAAGCCGGCAGAAAAGCGGCTTGGCGTACGCTCGAAAATGCTTTACCTAGTTTAGTAGATGGCATTCAAATTCGATTTGTGTTTTTGCCGGATGGTGAAGATCCTGATACTTACGTCAAGCAATATGGGAAAGAGGCTTTTGAAGCTCAAATTGCCCAAGCTAAAGATATGGTTAGCTTTTTCTATGAGCACCTATATGATGAAATCGGGCAAACTGAAGGCGAATTTGCACGATCTAAATTAAGTCAGCTAGCTCAACCCTTGTTAGAACAAATGCCTGATAGTGAATATAAAAATGCGATCGCGGATACTTTGTCGGTTAAATTAAAACGAAAAATTGACGTAAAAAGTGTCGACAGGGTTACGCAGGCAAAAAATAAAAGCGCATTGTTAAAATCGCAAACGTCTAAAAAGATAACGCCAGTGCGAATTGCAATAGCTATCTTGCTCGAGCGGCCAAGTTTAGCTACAAATTTAGCGCATATGAGTCCTGCTCAACTAAAATCACTTGCTGAAATGGCTGAGCCAGGCATGAGTTTATTAGTTGAGGTTATTCAATTTTGTATTTCTAATCCGAACTCGAACGCGGCGCAAATGCTTGAAAATTGGCGTGGAACTGAAACTGCTCAGATATTGTCACAACTTATGTTGTGGGAACACCATGTGCAAGAAGATAACTTTGAAGTTGTATTTTTAGATACAATGGAAAAAATATTGACCTTGTTTGTTACTAAGAGAAAAGAAATGTTACAAACAAAGGCAAAAATGAATTTAATCACAGCGGCTGAAAAGCAAGAGTATTTGGCGCTATTAAGGCAAAACCTTAAGTAACGTTTGGTATTAGCGCTATTAGTGACTAAGCTCAAGTTATTATCCATAGGTCAGCATAAATAACTTGAAAAGCTAAAATTTGGCCTCAGTAAGTTAGTTATAACTAATATTTAACCAACTTATATATAATTACAGAAATTCTGCTATAATGGCGAGTTCACTGTATCGTAATTTTAATCGTAATAGATAGGTAAGCGGAAGTCTGTATGGAGCAAAACCGTCAGTCACAACTCAAATTACTCGTTACTAAAGGTAAAGAGCAAGGCTATTTAACTTACGCCGAGGTTAATGATCATCTTCCACAAGAAATTGTAGATTCAGATCAAATTGAAGATATCATTAGCATGATTAATGATATGGGTATTCAAGTGTTCGAAAGTGCACCTGATGCCGATGAATTATTAATGTCAGGCGAAACTAACGCTGCCGATGAAGATGCAGCAGAAGCTGCAGCTCAAGCACTTGCAACAGTTGAAAGTGAAATAGGTAGAACAACTGACCCAGTACGTATGTATATGCGTGAAATGGGCACAGTTGAATTATTAACTCGTGAAGGTGAGATTGAAATTGCTAAGCGTATTGAAGACGGTGTTAACCAAGTTCAATGCTCTGTTGCAGAATTCCCTGAAGCGATCACGTATTTACTAGATCAGTACGACAAAGTTGAAGCTGAAGAAATCCGCTTAACGGATATCGTTTCTGGATTTATCGATCCAAATGAACCTGATGTACTTGCACCTAGCAGTGGTTCTCATATAGGTTCAGAATTATCTCAAGAAGAACTTGATGATGAAGATGACGATGAAGAAGAAGAAGAAGATACAGGCATTGATCCAGAATTAGCTCGCGAGAAATTTGGTGAGTTAAGAACAGTTTATTCAAAAGTGATGACTGTTATTGATGAGCATGGTAGAAGCCATCCTAAAGCGCGCGCTGCGATTGAAGAATTAAGTGAAGTTTTCAAACTATTCCGTTTGATCCCTAAACAGTTTGACCGCTTAGTAAACAACATGCGTAGCATGATGAACAAAGTACGTACGCAAGAACGTATCATCATGAAATACTCAGTTGAATATGCAAAAATGCCGAAGAAAGAGTTCACCAAAGCATTTGCCGGTGATGAGACTTCTACAGCATGGTTCGAAGAAGCGATTTCTTCAAATCAGCCTTATTCAGCTAAATTAAGTGAATTTAAAGACGACATTCTGCGTGCAATTCAAAAACTTAAGCAAGTTGAAGAAGAGACAAAATTAAGTGTTGTGAGCATTAAAGATATCAACCGTCGTATGTCAATTGGTGAAGCAAAAGCTCGCCGAGCGAAAAAAGAAATGGTTGAAGCTAACTTACGTCTTGTTATCTCTATCGCTAAAAAATACACCAACCGTGGTTTACAGTTCTTAGATTTAATTCAAGAAGGTAATATCGGTTTGATGAAAGCGGTAGACAAGTTTGAATACCGTCGAGGTTATAAGTTTTCAACTTATGCAACTTGGTGGATCCGTCAGGCGATAACGCGCTCAATTGCTGACCAAGCAAGAACAATTCGTATTCCTGTTCATATGATAGAAACGATCAATAAATTGAATCGTATTTCTCGTCAAATGCTACAAGAAAAGGGACGTGAACCTACGCCTGAAGAATTGGCAGAGCAAATGCAAATGCCTGAAGATAAGATCCGTAAGGTAATGAAGATAGCTAAAGAGCCAATCTCAATGGAGACGCCAATCGGTGACGATGAAGATTCGCACTTAGGTGACTTTATTGAAGATACGACAATTAGCTCTCCAGTTGATTCTGCAACGTCAGAAAATCTTCAAAATGCAACTCGTGATGTATTAGCAGGCTTAACTGCAAGAGAATCTAAAGTACTTAGAATGCGTTTTGGTATTGATATGAATACTGACCATACTTTAGAAGAAGTTGGTAAGCAGTTTGATGTAACACGTGAGCGTATTCGACAAATTGAAGCGAAAGCGTTACGTAAACTTCGTCATCCATCTCGCTCTGAACAATTAAAGAGTTTCTTAGACGAATAGTTGTAATACTATTTAGTTAAGTAATTTTAAAGCCTCAGTAACTCTATTACTGGGGCTTTTTTGTTTGTGGTTAGTCTTTTTTATTGTAAGACTATGGCTCTCCACCTGCCTCTAGCATAGGCTGATTCATCATTTTCAGGTATTTTACTGTTAGTAACAGCCATAGGCGATACGCCAATTTTGTCACCTGCTTTAATGCTTATTTCTTTATTTTGAAATAAGTTTCAGCATAATCAATTATTTACGCTTTCGGGTTAGTGAACTTTCCGATCACTTTATCATTATTATTTCTTTATGCCTGACTCGTCTGATTTGTAAATAAATGTCAAGTCAGTGTTAGTCAGTTGTTCCCTTTGTTT
>NZ_KQ130521.1 GCF_001050375.1 Catenovulum maritimum
TATTACAAATATCGCATTGCGCCCTTACCAGTGGTAAAAAATTAAATGACAGAACATATAAAAAACCCATGCATCGGCTACTGCCTATTAAACCAAGATAATATTTGTGGTGGCTGTGGACGAACCAAAGATGAAAGAACCGATTGGATCTTTCTTAATAATGACGAAAAATTAACGATTATAGAAAATTCAGAAAAACGCTTAGCAGAAATAAAACAAGCCGAAAAGTAAGCCTAAACAGACTTACTTTGGCTTAAAGCAAATTTTCTATTTGCCCAAATGAAAACCAAGAGACACGCGCTTGTTACAAATTCTTCTCAGCAAAAGAAGCGAGTTTAGAGCGCATAACACCGGCAATATGTATAGTGGCACTACCTTCAAAATCTTTAAAGCGTTCAACTATATAAGTTAAACCCGAAGTTAAAGGCGACAAATAATTACTATCAATTTGCGCTAAATTACCGCAACAAATCAACTTAGTGCCTTCACCTGCACGAGTAATAATGGTTTTTAATTGTGACGACGTCATATTTTGACACTCATCCAAAATCACAATCGAATTTTGAATACTACGGCCACGCATAAAATTAACTGACTTAAACTGAATATTGGCTTTTTCCATTATGTACTTCATGCTGCTGTCGCGGCACTCATCATGCTTATGCAAAAAATCCAGAGAATCATTAATCGCGCCTAACCAAGGTGCCATTTTTTCTTCCTCTGTGCCGGGTAAAAAACCAATCGACTCAGCAATTTCTGGCGTATTTCGCGTCACAATGATTTTCTCATAAATCCCTTTTTCAACTATCATCTCAAGCGCTGCGGCCAAAGCTAACAGGGTTTTACCACTACCTGCTGGGCCAGTTAATAACACCAAATCAATACTGGTATCTAACAAAGCATCCAACGCCATCGCCTGATGAATATTCTTAGGTGAAATTCCCCAAGCTTCGCGGCCCATTAAGCGCTCATAGCCAATATCGGCTAGCTCGACCTTACTTTCATCGTGAGCAACTACTTTACCGGCAAAACTGTGCGAACTATCAAAAATATACTGATTAATAAACACAGGCTGGGTGAATAAACTCCGTTCAACCGAATGCACCGCATCTCGGCCTTCGGTTTTACTTTCACAATTCGTGACCTTATCCCAAAAGCTGCCATCAATTTCGACATAGCCAGTGCTTAAATATTTAATATCAGAGATAAGCTGATCGGTTCTATAATCCTCAACCTTATTCATCCCTGCGCCTTTGGCTTTTAGGCGCATATTAATATCTTTGGTCACTAACACCACTTCGCGGGGCTTTTTCTCTCGTTGTAAGTGGAGTGCGGCGTTGATAATTCGATTATCGTTTTCAGGGCCGGGTAAGGTTAAATTTTTCTGGTTGAGCAAATGGTCTGGATAAATCGCAAGCTTACCGGTCGAACCATGATCAGCTGTGTACTGAGACATATCAACCCCTTCGGCAATTTGCTCCGGAGTGGCATCGACTAAAGCATCTTCTAATGCGCGAATGGCAATTCGAGCATCTCGGCTGACATCTTTCTTACGGTCTTTAATCGCATCTAACTCTTCCAAAACAGTCATTGGAATAAACACGTCGTGTTCTTCAAAGTTCAAAAAAGCGAAAGGTTCGTGGAGTAGAATATTGGTGTCGAGGATGTAAATTTTGGTAGCTGATTTTGTCATTATGCCCCCTAAGACTAATTAACCAGTGTTCACCAGATAGGCACTTTCCTAATACCCATGTATTTACTATTAAACTAAAAGCGCATAAGAGCAAGTATAATTTTGATGTTTTTTGAATAAGTTAAAAATAAAGTCAGAGCAGGGATGATTAAATTTAAACCACTAAAAAAATTGAGATTTTTAAAAATTGGAGAAAAAACTTTAAAAAAAAGTGCATTTTTTACTAAAGCTGAACTTTAATTAACCAAGTGAACAAAAAACTGAGCCAATCTTGTATTTAGGCCGTGAAAGCCGGTTTAGCTTTGGGTAACATACGCCGCCTAAATTGAAAGTGAGAAAAAACATGAGTGAATTTGCATTAGGGCAACGTTGGATTAGTGATTCAGAGTCAGATCTTGGGTTAGGAACTGTGGTTGTGGTCAACCAGAGACGAATTTCAATGTTATTTCCGGCAACCGGTGAACAAAGAGAATACGTTATCGGTAGTGCGCCTTTAACCCGAGTTATTTTTAACATAGGGGACAAAGTAGAAAGTGCAGACGGATGGAGTTTAGCCGTCACAGAAGTCGATCAAATAGATGGCCTAATTGTCTACACAGGTACTCATGAAGAAACGGGTGAATTAACCCAGTTAATGGAAACACGAATCAACCATCACCTTAAATTTAACAAACCGCAAGACAGACTATTTACTGGTCAAGTCGACCGTAACGACTGGTTCTCACTCAGATACGAATCACTTCAACACCAGCACAAATACCAAACGCATCCACTGGTTGGGCTAGCAGGTGCGCGTACCTCACTTATCCCACACCAACTCCATATCGCCAAAGAAACCGCACAAAGGGTTGCTCCGCGGGTATTACTGTCGGACGAAGTCGGATTAGGTAAAACCATTGAAGCAGGCATGATACTGCATCAACAACTGCTGACAGGGCGCGCATCACGCGTATTAATTTTGTTGCCAGAAGCGCTGCAATACCAATGGCTAGTTGAAATGTTGCGTCGCTTTAATCTTAAATTTGCGATCTTTGACGAAGCCAGATGTGCAGAATACAAAGACACAGACGAAAACCCGTTCGAAACCGAACAACTTATCATCTGCCCACTGAGCCTAGTTTCAGAATCAGAAGTCAGACTAAAACAAGCCCAATCAGCACAATGGGACTTAGTCATAGTTGACGAAGCGCACCACCTAAAATGGAGCGAAGACGCCCCAAGTCAAGACTACCTAGCAGTAGAAGCTTTAGCGAAAGTGTGTGCCGGACTACTTCTGCTAACGGCAACACCTGACCAACTCGGTCACCAAAGCCACTTTGCTCGTTTACGTTTACTCGATCCAGAACGTTTTTACGATTACGAAAAATTTGTCGCCGAAGAATCAGAATACCAAGGCATAGCCGAAATCGCGAAAAAGCTCTCAGGCAACCTTGACCTATCGGCAACCGACCTCACTGTCCTTGGCAGCTTAGAAGGCACAGAACAACGCTTAGTGTTACAAGCCAACGACACAGACGAAGCTAGCCGAACCGCAGCGCGTCAAAGCCTAATCAAAACGCTAATCGATCGTCATGGAACGGGTCGAGTGCTATTTAGAAATACCCGAGCATCGGTTAAAGGCTTCCCGAAAAGATGCGTGCTGCCAGTTGAACTAGAAATGCCAGCAGAATACCAATCATCGGTCGAATGGTGGTTATCGCGTCACGAAGACGACTTATCCGAAAAAGCCATCAAACCACTACTAACGCCTGAATTTTTATACCAATCTGCAATTAGCAACGACATCGAATGGTGGAAGGTCGACCCAAGAGTAGAATGGCTAACCGAACTGGTTAAACAAAACAAACATGAAAAATTCTTAATTATCTGTGCCCATGCCTCAACGGCACTGGCGCTAGAACTTGCAGTCCGAGTTAAACACGGCCTAAGTTCAGCCGTATTCCACGAAGGCATGACCATAGTAGAACGCGACCGAGCTGCAGCATGGTTTGCCGATTTAGAAGAAGGTTGCCAACTACTAATATGTTCAGAAATTGGTTCAGAAGGACGAAACTTCCAATTCTCACGTAACTTAGTGCTATTTGACATACCGCTTAACCCAGATTTATTAGAACAGCGAATTGGCCGACTAGACCGCATAGGTCAAAAACACGACATCCAAATTCACGTCCCATATTTTGCCAGCTCAGCCAGCGAAACCATATTTAAATGGCAACACCACGGCATTAATGCCTACGCCGATACCTGTCCGGGAGGCATAAAAGTATACGAAGAGCAAAGCTCAGAACTACTCGAAATACTGGCAAAATCGAGTCCGCAAGACGTATCGCTAGTACCGCTAATTTCACATGCAAAAACAGCGATAGACGAACTAAACCAACAAATGGAACAAGGCCGAGACATACTCCTTGAGCTAAACTCCAAAGGATTTGACGGCGAAGCAATTGCACAAGAAGTGCTCGAAATGGACGACGACACCTCGTTAGTGGCCTACATGTTTCAAGTGTTTGACGTATATGGCGTGCAACAAGACGATAGAGGCGAACAGTGTTTAGCCATTAACCCAACCGAACACATGTTAGAGCCGCACTTTCCGGAACTAACAGACGACGGCATGACAATTAGTTTTGATCGAGAAACCGCACTGAGTCGAGAAGACGTCAGATTTTTAAGCTGGGATCACCCAATGGTTCAAGGCTGTTTTGAAATGATCAATTCAGGCGAAGTTGGTAACTGCGCCGTCGCTGTACTACCAAACAAAGCGCTACCAGAAGGTACCTACTTAGTTGAACTTATCTATGTAGTTGAAACCAGCGCGCCTAAAAAAATCCAACCGGGACGTTTTTTACCACCAACCCCAGTTAGATTATTACTAGACAAAGCGGGCAACGACCTAAACAGCAAAGTCACATTTAACGGCTTAAACAAACAGCTTAAACCGGTTAAACGCCAAGTCGCCTCACAACTTGCCACAGCACTTCAATCAGAAGTACACCAACTGATTGAAAAATCGGCAGAGATTGCACAAGCGCAACGAGATACTATTGTTGAACAAGCGTTACAAAAAGTGAAACAAGAATTAGGCGACGAACTCACCCGACTAGAAGCCCTAAGCAAAGTGAACCCAAGTATACGTACAGTAGAACTCGACGTACTGAAACAGCAACAAGTTGAATTACTTGAGCACATGAACCAAGCTCGAATTAAATTAGATGCGATTAGGTTAATCGTGGTTAGCCACAGCTAGCTGGATAATTTGAATCTTGCTTTTTTGCTCTAGATTAATACCAGTTCACCTAAATTTTTTGATCTATATTTTATGTAGAAAAAAAGTGCGCTAACAAGGTATGAATTGCCGCTACTAGTAAACTAATAGCAAAATTCATAACCCAGTTTGCGTGCTTTTTAACCCGTAAAATTGAGCAATAGAGCTAAATCAATATAAATTGCGAGTATCAGAGCCATCACAGACAGTTCAATTCAAGGCTTATCATTGCAGGAATGTAGGA
>NZ_KQ130522.1:0-2979 GCF_001050375.1 Catenovulum maritimum
AATCTTATCGTTCAATCAAATCAACCAATAAACATTCGGCGTTGTATGGTTAAGCCGCACGGGTAATTAGTATAGGTTAGCTCAATGCCTCGCAGCACTTACACACCCTACCTATCAACCTCATAGTCTATAAGGACCCTACAGGAGCTCAAGGCTCTGTGAGAACTCATCTCGGGGCTCGCTTCCCGCTTAGATGCTTTCAGCGGTTATCGATTCCGAACTTAGCTACCGGGCAATGCCATTGGCATGACAACCCGAACACCAGAGGTTCGTCCACTCCGGTCCTCTCGTACTAGGAGAAGCCCCCCTCAATTCTCAAACGCCCACGGCAGATAGGGACCGAACTGTCTCACGACGTTCTAAACCCAGCTCGCGTACCACTTTAAATGGCGAACAGCCATACCCTTGGGACCGACTTCAGCCCCAGGATGTGATGAGCCGACATCGAGGTGCCAAACACCGCCGTCGATATGAACTCTTGGGCGGTATCAGCCTGTTATCCCCGGAGTACCTTTTATCCGTTGAGCGATGGCCCTTCCATTCAGAACCACCGGATCACTATGACCTACTTTCGTACCTGCTCGACGTGTCTGTCTCGCAGTTAAGCTGGCTTATGCCATTACACTAACCGTACGATGTCCGACCGTACTTAGCCAACCTTCGTGCTCCTCCGTTACTCTTTGGGAGGAGACCGCCCCAGTCAAACTACCCACCAGGCAATGTCCCTAATCCCGATAAGGGACCTAGGTTAGAACATCAAACATACAAGGGTGGTATTTCAAGGATGGCTCCACGCTATCTGGCGACAACGCTTCAAAGCCTCCCACCTATCCTACACATGTAGGTTCAATGTTCACTGCCAAGCTGTAGTAAAGGTTCACGGGGTCTTTCCGTCTAGCCGCGGGTACACAGCATCTTCACTGCGATTTCAATTTCACTGAGTCTCGGGTGGAGACAGCGTGGCCATGATTACACCATTCGTGCAGGTCGGAACTTACCCGACAAGGAATTTCGCTACCTTAGGACCGTTATAGTTACGGCCGCCGTTTACCGGGGCTTCGATCAAGAGCTTCGTCCGAAAACTAACCCCATCAATTAACCTTCCGGCACCGGGCAGGTGTCACACCGTATACGTCCACTTTCGTGTTTGCACAGTGCTGTGTTTTTAATAAACAGTTCCAGCCACCTGGTTACTTCGACTCCCCTGTGCTTACGTCGCAAGGACTTCACACTAGGGAGCGTACCTTCTCCCGAAGTTACGGTACTATTTTGCCTAGTTCCTTCACCCGAGTTCTCTCAAGCGCCTTAGTATTCTCTACCTGACCACCTGTGTCGGTTTGGGGTACGGTTCTTTATAACCTGAAGCTTAGAAGATTTTCCTGGAAGTATGGCATCAACTACTTCATCACCTTAGTGACTCGTCTCAGTTCTCAGTCTCTCACTTAAGAGGTGTGTCCGGATTTGCCTAAACACACAACCTACAACCTTTCACATGGACTACCAACGCCATGCTAGCCTAGCCTGCTCCGTCTCTCCGTCGCAGTTATAAAAAGTACGGGAATATTAACCCGTTTCCCATCGATTACACCTCTCGGTCTCACCTTAGGGGCCGACTTACCCTGCCCTGATTAGCATGGGACAGGAAACCTTGGTCTTCCGGCGTGGGGGTTTTTCACCCCCATTATCGTTACTCATGTCAGCATTCGCACTTCTGATACGTCCAGCATGCCTTACAGCACACCTTCAACCGCTTACAGAACGCTCCCCTACCACTTGTGATAAATCACAAATCCGCAGCTTCGGTTACTAATTTAGCCCCGTTACATCTTCCGCGCAGGCCGACTCGACTAGTGAGCTATTACGCTTTCTTTAAAGGGTGGCTGCTTCTAAGCCAACCTCCTAGCTGTCTAAGCCTTCCCACATCGTTTCCCACTTAATTAGTATTTGGGACCTTAGCTGGCGGTCTGGGTTGTTGCCCTCTTCACGACGGACGTTAGCACCCGCCGTGTGTCTCCCGGATAGTACTCTCAGGTATTCGGAGTTTGCAAAGGGTTGGTAAGTCGGGATGACCCCCTAGCCTTAACAGTGCTCTACCCCCTGAGGTATTCGTCCGAGGCGCTACCTAAATAGCTTTCGGGGAGAACCAGCTATCTCCCGGCTTGATTAGCCTTTCACTCCGACCCACAAGTCATCCGCTCATTTTTCAACATAAGTCGGTTCGGTCCTCCAGTTGATGTTACTCAACCTTCAACCTGCCCATGGGTAGATCGCCGGGTTTCGGGTCTATACCTAGCAACTAAACGCGCAGTTAACACTCGCTTTCGCTACGGCTCCCCTATTCGGTTAACCTTGCTACTAAATATAAGTCGCTGACCCATTATACAAAAGGTACGCAGTCACAGAACAAGTCTGCTCCCACTGCTTGTACGTATACGGTTTCAGGTTCTATTTCACTCCCCTCACAGGGGTTCTTTTCGCCTTTCCCTCACGGTACTGGTTCACTATCGGTCAATTGGGAGTATTTAGCCTTGGAGGATGGTCCCCCCGTCTTCAGTCAAGATAACACGTGTCCCGACCTACTTAATACGTGATGATGAAAACTTCGTGTATGAGGCTATCACTCGCTATGGCCAAACTTTCCAGAATGCTCCACTATTTTCATCATCATCGGCTGTTCCCCTTTCGCTCGCCGCTACTTAGGGAATCTCGGTTGATTTCTCTTCCTCCGGGTACTTAGATGTTTCAGTTCTCCGGGTTTGCTTCTTACACCTATGTATTCAGTGCAAGATACCTTAAAAAAGGTGGGTTGCCCCATTCGGAAATCTTAGACTATAACGCTTTTTATCAGCTCGTCTAAGCTTATCGCAGATTAACACGTCCTTCATCGCCTCCAATTGCCAAGGCATCCACCGTATACGCTTAGTCACTTAACCATACAACCCGAATATTTATCTCACCGCCTAAGCGTGAGGTAAAGTT
>NZ_KQ130523.1 GCF_001050375.1 Catenovulum maritimum
AAGGCCGACTAAACCAATATCAGATAAATTTTTCAAAATATCTCCTAAGAATAAATTTTTAAATTGTTGTGCCATTTTTCAGGCGTCCGATCATATTAACACTTATTTACATTTGGGTAAGCACTTTATTGGTGACTTTGTGCTAGAAAATAGGTTTATTTTGGTGCGTTCTTAAAGAGGTATGTATACATTAAATATTTTGTTAATTTAGTGTGGCTGATTTAGTCATAACTATTAATAAATGACTAAGTTAGCTTTTTTCTCATAGTATCAAACCGTGCTTTTTAAGCTGCTTTTGCTGATAGAGTTTTTTATCTGCCTGCTTAATGGCATTTTCTAGGTCAAAATCTTCGGATAATTTACATAGGTAGATACCAAAACTCATGCTGATTTTAAATTCTAGATCGGTTAGCTTGGCAAGTTCAGAGTTTACTCTTTGTGTCATCTGTTGGACTATATTTTCGTCAGCAATAAATGCACATATTACAAATTCATCCCCTCCAATTCTGCATATAATATCTGTCGCACGGAAGACACTTTTCAACACATTTGCCATTTTTTCTATCGCTAGGTCGCCAGCTTGATGGCCAAAGGTGTCGTTTACATACTTGAGCTTATCCATATCTGCATAGATCAGACTAAATTCAGTTAGCTCTGTATTTTCAATGCGCTGACATATAGCTTGGTAAAAGCCTCTTCGGTTGAGTAGCTCAGTCATCTCATCAGTTGCTGAGATGGCTTTTAAGTTGGTGTTATCTTTGGCTAAGCTTGCGACTAAACGCTCATTTTCTTTTAATGCGCTTTGCATTTTTTCGAATAAATAGATGATATTTAGAGTGGTTGAAATATTAACTATTAAATCTTCAATATCTTGAATTCTGCCTTGGCATAAATCGAAAACAACATAACCAAAATGTGCATCATTGTAGAATAAATTTTTCACTAACAGGCACTGAGGCTGTTTTTGCTGATAAACGTCATCTGGCAGAATCAGCGCAGTATCAAAAGCTTGGTTCTCGTATTCTGTTTGTCTGGTGCCGTTATAATATTGAAAAGCAAGTTTAGATACTTGGGGGACTTCAGTTGTCGCTTCTAATTTAAAAGGCTCGCTTTGATATAAACAGATAGAGCAACTTAATATATCTCGTTCTGATAGCGCTATGCTTAGCTTTTCAAAATACTCGTCATGGCTTAAAGCCTGAATGTTTTCTTCAATATTATAATTACCGGTAAAAAGCCTTTGTGTTGGACAGGTATCTTCTATATGTCCATGGCAGCCACATGAGCCTCTAAAAACCGCAGTGGTATTGAAAATAGCGTCGACATATTCGCTTGGTTGGGTGTTTATTAACTCCAATGCTTTTTGCGCCATGGCAGCATGAGGATGATCTACCGTTGTTAACTGAGGTGAGATGTTTTTGGCATTTTCAGAATTATCAAAACCTACAATAGCAAAGCGACCTTTAAATTCAGGTTTGAAGTTATTAATGTAATCTAAAGCTGCAATTGCAGTTTCATCATTTGGGAAAATAACGGCTTGATAATCCGGGTAGTCTTTGATTATGTTTTTTATGACCTGAATACTTGCTTGAGAATCCCAAGTCGCTTGGAGCTCTACTGGCGTTATATTGTATTTTTCAAGAGAGCTAATGGTTGTTGCAAATCTTTGATTTGCATTGGCATCCCTGACTGGTCCTCGGATCACAATAAACTTTTCATATTTATGGTGGTTGACTAAATGCTCGACTAGTTGAGCAGAGCCAGTAGAGTTATTAACTCTTATCGAATGTTGTTTTGGTCGCTTTAAATAGTAATTTATGATGAGCTGTTCGGTTTTGCCGTTAAAAAAATTATCAAATTGCTTGCTGGTTAAACTATCAGGCACGGCCGCTGAGGTGGTAATGATATGATCGACTCTTGCCTTATTAATCAGTTGATAAGCAAAGTTTCTCTGTTTATCCGCGTATGATTTGCTTTGTAAGGTTCGGCCTTCAAAGGTAATTAAATTTACTTTTTGTTTGGTCGCTTCTTTTTTTAACTCGGCAAAGATACGGCAGTTATTATTTCTGGTTAGTTCAGTTAATAGTAACGCTATGGTTTTCGTAGATTTATTCTTCATTATTTGCCAATATGTTAGCCAAATTGCTCGCTCTAGTTTAAGCGTAATCGCAAAAACTGAAACTGGCAAAATTTTCTTATATTCAATTGTAGGTAAGATAAATGGATTTAAGCTATTTACCCGCTGATCTCGCTCGAGATATAGACTTAGCAGTTCAATTTAGAAAAGACACCCATTTGGTTAGCTTCGGCCACACCAAGGATTTTGATACCGCTCGACAAGCTAAAGTGTTTCATTTATTTCAGCAAGACTGGCCTCTAGGTTTATTACACGTTTGGCTTGGCGATGAAATTATTGGTCAAGTAGAATTTACCACGCCTATCAAACAAGCTGATGGTAGTTATTGGGGCTATGTTTACCTATTTTATTTGAAACCAGATTATAGAGGCCGAGGAATAGGGCAGCAGATACATGATTTTGTTATTCAAAAAATGCAAGCGGATAACTGCTAAAAAGTGCATCTACGCTATCATTTATTTAATACTGCAGCTGAAAAGTTTTATTTGAAAAATGGCTGGGTAGCTAAAGGTGAAACGACTGAACGCGGTCAATTAATGGAAAAGAATCTCTTATAATAAACCCATAAAATATTAAGCTATTAATTCATTTATATTGCTGGCATATTAGCTAGAGCTAAATCAATGTAAGCTTTTAAATTTATAACCTAAAGGAAAAAACAAAATGGCTAAAACAGCACTTAAAGGTAATCCAGTTGATACTAATGCAGATTTACCTTCAGTAGGTACTAAAGCACCAGAATTTACCCTAGTAAAAACAGATTTATCTGAAGCAAACTTAGCAGAATTTAGCGGCAAGCGTTTAGTATTAAATATCTTCCCTAGTATAGATACGCCAACATGTGCGCAATCAGTTCGCACTTTTAATAGCCAAGCGAGTGCGATGGAAAACACTGTCGTAGCTTGTGTTTCACAAGATTTACCTTTTGCACAAGCTCGTTTTTGTGGTGCTGAAGGTTTAGACAATGTTGTTTCTTTGTCTGGTTTCCGCTCGACTTTTGCGAAGGACTATGGTGTTGAAATTATTAATGGACCACTAGTTGGTTTGACTGCTAGAGCTGTGATCGTTTTGGATACTGAAGGCCAAGTTACTCATGTTGAATTAGTGGGTGAAATTGCTAACGAGCCTGATTATGCTGCGGCATTAGCTGCATTAAAATAACCATTGTTAGGTTATTGATACTTGCTAAAGGCCACTAGTCGTGGCCTTTTTTATTGTTCGGGTAGGATTAATTTAGATTAATTATTTCTACCCAATTTGGATTTTCGCCTACAGGGTAAGTCTTTCGTGAAGTTAACCTACCCGTATTCTGCTCAATTTTGTAAACCGAAATTGTATTTGATACTTGTCCTGCTGAGATTAAAAACTGGCCACTAGGGTCAATTGAGAAGCCTCTAGGCTGAGTGTCGGTTTCAAATGAATCTATATAAGTTAACTTACCTGTCTCTGGGTCTACTCTAAAAGCAGACAGCGAGCTTGAGTTTCTTTCTGATGCGTAAACATAATCACCATTTGGTGTGATATGAAT
>NZ_KQ130524.1:0-1043 GCF_001050375.1 Catenovulum maritimum
GACTTGATACTCATTGAGCCTCCTCTTTAGCTTGTCAAATCGACTAAGCTAAAAAGCGCCAACTACTAGGAGAAGACTCAATGAATTTTTACAATAACATGCATCCCTATTACTGTGGAATAGATTTACATACTCGTTCTTTATATGTCTGTATTCTAGACCAAAATGGTCATAAAGTGCTACACAAAGAAATTAAAGCCTCACCTGAAAAACTCTTACAATTACTCGAACCCTACATTGGTAATATCGTCGTCGGTGTTGAATGCATGCACTGCTGGTATTGGGTTTCTGACTTTTGTGCTGAACACGATATTGACTTTATTTTAGGTCACGCACTCTACATGAAAGCCATTCATGGTGGTAAAGCTAAAAACGATAAAATCGATTCATTTAAAATTGCTTCTCTTATACGCGGTGGTACTTTTCCCTTAGCTTATGTCTACCCAACTCACATGCGTGCAACTCGCGATTTACTTCGCCGTCGAATGCGAATAATGCGCTTTGGTGCTGATTTAAAAGCTCATGTCAAAAATACCACTGGCCAATACAACCTACCCCCTAATAATTTAAATCTGCGCTATCCCAATGCCAGAGAGAAAATGCGTGGGTTATTTGAAGATAAAACCATTCAAACCAATATTGATTTAGATTTAAACTTAATTAGTGATATCAATGCTCAACTATCTAAAATCGAATGGTATATCGAAAAACAAGCTAAACAACATAACCCCGTTGATTTTCACTTGCTCAAATCCATTCCCGGTGTCGGGCAAATTCTCGCGCTAACCATTATTTATGAAATTGGCGACATCGCTCGTTTTGAATCGGTGCAAAAATTTGCTTCTTATTGTCGATTAGTTAAATGCAAAGCTGAATCAGCTGGTAAAACATATGGCACTCAAGGCAATAAAATTGGGAACCAACATCTTAAGTGGGCATTCTCTGAAGCTGCCGTTCTGTATTTACGTGGTAATGAGAAAGCACAACAATATTTAGTTAAATTACAAAAGAAAATGAGCAAAGCAAAAGCCTTATCTGCATTG
>NZ_KQ130524.1:1063-2027 GCF_001050375.1 Catenovulum maritimum
TTAATTAGTGATATCAATGCTCAACTATCTAAAATCGAATGGTATATCGAAAAACAAGCTAAACAACATAACCCCGTTGATTTTCACTTGCTCAAATCCATTCCCGGTGTCGGGCAAATTCTCGCGCTAACCATTATTTATGAAATTGGCGACATCGCTCGTTTTGAATCGGTGCAAAAATTTGCTTCTTATTGTCGATTAGTTAAATGCAAAGCTGAATCAGCTGGTAAAACATATGGCACTCAAGGCAATAAAATTGGGAACCAACATCTTAAGTGGGCATTCTCTGAAGCTGCCGTTCTGTATTTACGTGGTAATGAGAAAGCACAACAATATTTAGTTAAATTACAAAAGAAAATGAGCAAAGCAAAAGCCTTATCTGCATTGGCTCACAAGTTAGGACGCTGTGTCTATTTTATGCTTAAGAACAAAAAGGTATTCGATGAAACCCGATTATTAGGTTAAGTCAGTCACGCAATCGGATGAGCTGAACGTCTAACTGGAAGCTTAAGCTGAAAACACATTAAATCCTGCGTTAATTCGTAACTAACCAAACTAGGTTTAACAGGGTTTATGTTTCATCGCTCGCTAGCCTCTTGGTCTTGATTAGACATCCGATTGGCGTGCATTTAATTTAATCAGCAAAATCGTTTACACCTTCTTTGAGCCTGCTGCTAACTGGGTAATTTATTAAACCCGCCACCTTGAATAGTGCCATATGTGGGTTAACCGATGAATGTCTAGTGCCCCTGTTTATTTTAAAGGATTAAGTCCAAACAGGCATGTGGTGAGACCACAATAAGAGAGCCTCTATATGTGTTTGCTGTAGGCGATTGAGACCTGACAGCTAAAATGACAAGCGAAGTAGATTATTTTGCTGATTAACTTGGATTCGACAACCGAAAAGTTGCCGAAAAGATCACTATTACCTATTGACCAACGGGAGGCTCATATGTGTTAGGTG
>NZ_KQ130525.1 GCF_001050375.1 Catenovulum maritimum
ATTTTGATTTGTTTTAGTATTCATAATAAGCTAACCCTTGCTTGCGTAATGCGGGTTCGAGACCCAGTAGACTATTCGAGTATTTTGCTTGGAGTCTTTTACAGCGTTCGTTCTTGTTATCGGTCTCTCAATAGAGGAGCCATCGCTCAATCGAACTACTGTAAAAGAAGGCCTTAGTTGCAGCTAAGGCTTGGGTCTCACTTTACCAAAACAGGTTTTAAAATTAAAAAGATGGGTTTATTATCCATACAAGTCATTCAAGCAGGACAAATAACAGTTGGCTTTTGCTCCTGCGTCGCTTATTTTAGCCAACAATTATTTGCCTCTTAATGAGGCGTTATATGGCAAGAGGGTAGTCTGATCAAACTTCTACTTATTCCTGGTATGGACGGAACTGGAGAGCTGTTTAATCCGTTATTGAAGTTACTACCTCAATATCTTGAGCTACAAGTCATATGTTTAAATTCATTGTGTTCGCAAAAACCTGAAGAACAAGCTTTTGAAATAACTTCCTTAATAGGCGAAGATGAGATTATTATTCTTGCTGAATCTTATTCTGGTTTTATCGCTTATCATTTATCTTTAATACCCACCGTAAATATTAAACATATAATTTTCGCGGCTAGCTTTTTAGAGAACCCTTCCAAACTATCAAAACTAAGTAGTTTGCTACCTCTAAATTTAATCCGAAACGGCTTCATTCCAAGCTTTATTTTAAGTCGTTTTTTGTTCGCTCAAAGTAATAATAAATACCTTGTTAGCCTATTTCTTTCAGCATTAAAGTTAATTGATAACTCGACATTAAAACAAAGGCTAAAAATCATTTCTAATTTAGTCGCCCCAGTAAAGCAAGTTTCAGTACCATGTACTTATGTGAATGCAAAAAGTGATTACCTTGTATCTAAAAAATCAGTACACTTATTTAATGAGTTATTTGTAAATATCAATATAGTTAATGCAACAGGAGGTCACTTCATTGTGCAAAGTAACCCTCTGTATTTTTCAAAGTTAATTCATGGCGTAATTGCCATATAACACATATGAGCCTCCCGTTGGTCAATAGGTAATAGTGATCTTTTCGGCAACTTTTCGGTTGTCGAATCCTAGTTAATCAGCAAAATAATCTACTTCGCTTGTCATTTTAGCTGTCAGGTCTCAATCGCCTACAGCAAACACATATAGAGGCTCTCTTATCGTGGTCTCACCACATGCCTGTTTGGACTTAATCCTTTAAAATAAACAGGGGCACTAGACATTCATCGGTTAACCCTCATATGGCACTATTCAAAAGACGGGTTTAATAAATTACCCAGTTAGTAGCAGGCTCAAAGAAGGTGTAAACGATTTTGCTGATTAAATTAAATGCACGCCAATCGGATGTCTAATCAAGACCAAGAGGCTAGCGAGCGATGAAACATAAACCCTGTTAAACCTAGTTAGGTTAGTTACGAATTAACGCAGGATTTAACGTGTTTTCAGCTTAAGCTTCCAGTTAGACGTTCAGCTCATCCGATTGCGTGACTGACTTAACCTAATAATCGGGTTTCATCGAATACCTTTTTGTTCTTAAGCATAAAATAGACACAGCGTCCTAACTTGTGAGCCAATGCCGATAAGGCTTTTGCTTTGCTCATTTTCTTTTGTAATTTAACTAAATATTGTTGTGCTTTCTCATTACCACGTAAATACAGAACGGCAGCTTCAGAGAATGCCCACTTAAGATGTTGGTTCCCAATTTTATTGCCTTGAGTACCGTAAGATTTACCAGCTGATTCAGCTTTGCATTTAACTAATCGACAATAAGAAGCAAATTTTTGCACCGATTCAAAACGAGCGATGTCGCCAATTTCATAAATAATGGTTAGCGCGAGAATTTGCCCGACACCAGGAATGGATTTGAGCAAGTGAAAATCAACGGGGTTATGTTGTTTAGCTTGTTTTTCGATATACCATTCGATTTTAGATAATTGGGCATTGATATCACTAATTAG
>NZ_KQ130526.1:0-1356 GCF_001050375.1 Catenovulum maritimum
GTTGCTCAAGGTTGTTCCGGCCGCAAGCGGCCTCCACGGGACGCCCGTTTCGGCGTTTGGTTTGGCATTGGCTTCGCCAATTTTATGCCAAACCAACCACCAAATCGTGCGCCCCTTAGCAAAGCGTTATGTTTTTTTGAGGGATCATGCAAACTTTTAATGAATGGACTATCAGCTTTGTAAAGTTTTCAACTTGGCTAATCATTACCTTAAGTTGCTTAATAACAATCTTTTTAAATCCTAATGAAAAATTCATCTTTCCATTGTTTATGGTAATGACGTTTGCAGATTGGGTATTTCTAAATAACAAAGAAGAAAATAAAAAGTTTTTCTTTAGCGAAATAAAACTGTTTCATTTAATAGGCATGATTGGCGTTTTATTTACTTTTTATATGTTTATATTATTCTGGGAGGCTATAAAAAGTAATCTCGGGTTATCTGATGGGGATTTTTTGCAATTTTTCGTATTACTAGTTATCCCCTTAGTTTTTATACGATATTATAAAAAAATACGAGAAATCAAAACATAACAAGAGACTATGGTGTCAATAAGTAAATTTAAGCTTTTGGCGCTTCCCATAAAACGCCATCCCTAAGCATCGAATTTAAGATAACAACCATCTTTCTTACACAGGCAATGATTGCTACTTTCTTAGGTTTTCCTGCGGCTACTAATCGTTGATATGTTTCCTTAAACACTGGATTAGATTGTATTGCAGACATCATTGCCATGTATAAAACGGTGCGAACTTGATGCCGCCCACCTTGTATTTTCCGATGACCTTTAAATCGTCCGCTTTCTCGATTCATAGGTGCAACGCCGACTAAAGCAGAGGCTTGTTTATTGGTCATGTAACCTAATTCTGGCAGGTTACTGATGAGTGAAGCAGAAGCTATTTTTCCGATTCCGTTCATGCTTTGCAATATGGTATTTTTCGCTTGATAGTCAGGACAACGTTCAATTAACTCTAGGATTTTATTTTCTATTTTTGTTATTTGATTTTTAAACGCAGTCAGGATTGGTTTAATGGTCATGGCTAAGTTTTTTGGCAGAATTTGTAAGCGATTCTTTTCCATCGTTTGCATGACTAACAACTGGTTACGTCTTGCGACTAAATCACTCATAGTCTGCATGGTATCTGGCTTTAACTGAGATAGGTTTGGTTTTATTGCTTCACCATAATGCGCAATTAACTGGGCATCCAACCTATCCGTTTTAGCTCGTTGCCCTATTGCGCCAGCGAAGCGTTTGATGTGTATTGGATTCGCAATCACAAAGGGTAAATTTGCTTTTGCACAAGCCATGATAAATGGCATTTCTAGACGACCAGTTGCTTCTATAATGATGCGCTCGGG
>NZ_KQ130526.1:1376-1903 GCF_001050375.1 Catenovulum maritimum
TCAATTAACTCTAGGATTTTATTTTCTATTTTTGTTATTTGATTTTTAAACGCAGTCAGGATTGGTTTAATGGTCATGGCTAAGTTTTTTGGCAGAATTTGTAAGCGATTCTTTTCCATCGTTTGCATGACTAACAACTGGTTACGTCTTGCGACTAAATCACTCATAGTCTGCATGGTATCTGGCTTTAACTGAGATAGGTTTGGTTTTATTGCTTCACCATAATGCGCAATTAACTGGGCATCCAACCTATCCGTTTTAGCTCGTTGCCCTATTGCGCCAGCGAAGCGTTTGATGTGTATTGGATTCGCAATCACAAAGGGTAAATTTGCTTTTGCACAAGCCATGATAAATGGCATTTCTAGACGACCAGTTGCTTCTATAATGATGCGCTCGGGCTTGTGTTGTTTTAATGTCTTAACCGCTTCGTCAATGCCTTTTTCGTTGTTTGAAACGGAGAAATAGATATCGAGAGGGCGAATATAAATGTCGAGTTGAAATTTACCGGTATCAACGCCAACGTTAAT
>NZ_KQ130527.1 GCF_001050375.1 Catenovulum maritimum
GCCGTTATGGGCGAAAACTTGGTTCTTAATATGGAATCAAAAGGCTTTACTGTCACTGCTTACAACCGTAGCTACGACAAAGTTGAAAAATTCATTAATGGCCGTGCGGCGGGTAAAAACATCCGTGGTGCTGCAAGTGTTGAAGAATTAGTCGCTTCATTAGAAAAACCACGTAAAGTTATGCTTATGGTTAAAGCGGGTCAAGTCGTTGATGATTTCATCGAGCAACTTATCCCACACCTAGAAGAAGGCGATATTATTATCGATGGTGGTAATACTCACTTCCCTGATTCAAATCGTCGTACTGAATACTTAGCAAGCAAAGGCTTACATTACATAGGTACTGGTGTTTCTGGTGGTGAAGAAGGCGCATTAAAAGGCCCATCTATCATGCCTGGCGGTGCTAAAGCTGCATGGCCTTTCGTTAAAGATATCTTCCAAGGTATCTCAGCTAAAGTCGCTGACGAAAATGGTGATTTAACGGTTCCTTGTTGTGATTGGGTTGGCGATGCTGGCGCAGGTCACTTCGTAAAAATGGTTCACAACGGTATTGAATACGGCGACATGCAATTAATTTGCGAAGCTTATCAATTAATGAAAACCGTATTAGGTTTATCTGCTGATGAAATTCATCAAGTATTCAAGCAGTGGAATGAAACTGAATTAGACAGCTACTTAATCGAAATCACACGTGACATCTTTGCTTATAAAGATGAAGACGGTGAGCCATTAGTTGAGAAAATCTTAGATACAGCTGGCCAAAAAGGAACTGGTAAATGGACTGGTGTCGTTGCGCTTGATTTAGGTGTGCCATTAACCCTTATCGCTGAATCTGTATTCGCTCGTTGTATTTCTGCACAAAAAGCAGAGCGTGTTGAAGCAGCTAAAGTGATTTCAGGTCCTGAAATTAGCTTCACTGGCGACAAAGCAGCATTTATTGAAGATTTACGCCAAGCTTTACTTGCCGCTAAGATGGTTTCTTACGCGCAAGGTTATGTATTAATGCGTGAAGCAGCTAAAGAATATAGCTGGGACTTAAACTACGGCGGTATCGCGCTAATGTGGCGTGGCGGTTGTATTATCCGCAGTGCATTCTTAGGCAAGATTAAAGATGCATACGATACTAACCCTGAGTTATCAAACTTATTGTTAGACCCTTACTTCAAAGATTCTGTTGTTAGTGCACAAGCAGGTTGGAGACGTGTAGTCGGTACTGCAGTGGCGAATGGTATTCCAGCACCTTGTTTAAGTGCGGCATT
>NZ_KQ130528.1 GCF_001050375.1 Catenovulum maritimum
TGTTGTGGTTTGGTGTTGGTAACATAAGGCCTCTTTTATCCACGTTTGCTCTAAATGATTCGTATTAGTCTCCATAAATCTAAACCAGCTCAAATAATTTTCAATATATGCTGTTCCTATTCCATTGAAGCGTTTTAGCCAACCTTTCCAACGCTTTATATAATTGTTTAGTGTCTGAATATGGTAAATACCATCAATAACTCGTTGATTATCAAAACCAATCAATCGCTTATGATCGATTTCTAAATTATTTACGATACCTTTATATGAAACATTGCCATCAGTACAAAGAACTGAGCCAGATGTTAAAAGTGGTGTTAAAGCTGCTCGGATGTTTTCTTTAGTATCGCGTTCTAAAACTTTGTGAGATACAGTACCACTGCGTTCTAGCGCAATAAAAATAGGTATTTTGTTAATTCGGCCACCACCACGTTTACGTGAAGGTCTATTTATTTTTCTTTTCCCTTTAAAGGATTCGGGTAAAAAACATTCATCAGCTTCAATCACACCGTGTAGTCCAAGTGGTTGAAAGTGAGTGGGCGATTTAAGGAATTGGTGACGCCAATGGAATGATGTTCTAAGGCTGATATCTAATATTTTTGCTGCTTTTCTAAGTGATACGCCATCCCACATTAACTTAGTATATTCAATCCACTTTTCTGGCTTTTTCATACGATAAAGTGAGGAATCAGCAAGCGCATTAAATGTTTTTTCACATGATTTGCATCTAAACCGTTGAATGCCTTGCTTGGTCATTCCCCAACGATTTATCTCGAGTGATTGGCAATGAATACAGTGAGATATGGTTTCTTCGTGGTCTGCAATAGCTTGACCGAGTTGATTATTAGCAATATTCAATTCAACTTCATGGCGAAGCTTTTTAAGCTGAGTGTAATCAAGAGAAGTAACGTTTTGTAATATGTATTGAAACTGTTTAGAAGCCATGATGCACCTACCTTTATTAAGTTTCATTACATAAAGTATAGCCCGCCAACACTAGACTACAACATAGCC